>NZ_JAHOAA010000003.1:168525-478308 GCF_019039175.1 Bacillus sp. FJAT-27001 | reverse complement strand
GCGGTCATTTTCGTTTCATTATATATACCGGCCGCGAGCACCCCCGCCGCTACGCCGATAAAGATGGCCAGGCCGCCCATACGGGGCATTATTTTATCATGTACTTTTCGGTTGCTGGGCTGGTCAACTGCACCTATTTTGATCGCAATTTTTTTTACGATAGGAGTTAGGATTAAAACCGTTAGCAGAGAGACAAAAAACGCAACAACTATGCGAAACATGCGTTCGTCAAGCATAAAGAAGTCTCCTTTGGAATTATATGAAGTCTTTTCTGATATTGAACCGTTCCTTCCATTATAATTCTTACTAGTTATTATAACAAGCATCATCAAAAAGAAACACGCAAATCAAAAAATGCGCTTTCCCTTTTAATGGGATTGCGCATTTTTCAATATACCCGTGCATTCGAGCATTCGGCCGAATAAAACATTCCAATCCCGTCTCCGGGCCAATTCACGGCGCAAAGCCTCATATGATCCGCTGCGGTCCGCTGCCAGAAGCGCGTCGCAGGCCGCGATGAAATCTGCGGGGTCACTGCCTTCAACGTATTCATAGACGAAAGGCCTTTTGATTTTTGACGTAGAAGAAAGGTTGCAGCCGACAACCGGTTTCCCGGCGGCTAAAAATTCAAAAAGCTTAAGCGGAAATACCGCGTCATTATAAGGTGAATTTTTATACGGCATGATGCCGATGTCGACAAGCTGCATATAGGACGGCACTTCATTCGGCGCGGCAGGTCCCGTCCAGATGACATTCGGACGCTCCAGAAGCGACTTGAAATCCGGATCGTCCTGAGCCGTGTTCGGGCCTACCAATAAAATCGTCCAGTCAGGCCTCACATCTGCCGTTTCCGCCATAAGCGCAAAATCGAGCTTCGGTTTGATTCCGCCGATAAAACCGAGAACCGTTCCGTTCCGTCCCCGTAAAATGTCTTCATCCGGCTGTTTATTTTCCCGTGAAAACAGGTCATATTCCACTCCGTTTTCAATGGTGAACACTTTCTGGTGCGGATTCTCCAGCTTTTTTCCGACCTCCCGGTGCAGACAGTCAGATGTACACGTAATGGAATCGGCACGCTGAATGATTCTCATTTCCGCCTGTTTAATGATGTTTCTTCTAACATTTGACAGCACCCCGGACCGGCCGCTGATCGGAGCGGCCCACAGATCACTGCAATCGTAAATCACTTCATCCCAAGGAAACAGATCTGCCAGCAGCGGAAAACCGGGGAAGGTGTACCATAAGCAGCAGCGGGCCCCTTCTCCTTCTTCCTTCAGCATGTTCACCAATGGTGAAAGCTTATGCCTGTAGCACATGTCTGTATACCTGCCGAAGCGGAAAGCTTTTTGCTGCATGAGATCCTTTACAGTGAACTGCCGGATTCCCTCGGCGATCCCGGCCATTTGACCATCATTGGCTCGCGGAGACGGGCATACCCAAATGACGCTTTTCGTTTCTTTTTGCCGGGCGAGAAATTCAGCCAGCCGGTGCCGTCTGTATCTCAAACGGTCATGCCCCCATTCCGCCGCTCCGACGATTACGTGAATAATCGGTTCCACCTTCATCACCCAGCTCCTCTGACGCCTACAGTCTTTTCAAGACCGCGTTTTTTGCATATTGCATAAAACACCACGAAGCCTTGATAAAATGCAGGCGCTCAATTTCTCTATAAACAAACCACGTTTTTTTTGCGGCTTTCCACTTGTTGCTTGAAATCGAATTCTGCACAAGCCTGTATTCTGAAAGGCACTCATTCAGGCCGTAAGCCGTAAATCCCCTTTTCAGCAGGGAAAGCCATGTCGCTAAATCCTGCCGCGTTCTGATATCAGGCATTTGAATCTGCCCCGTCTGCTCTCTGTCAATCATGACCGTTAAACATCCGATAATCGTGTTTTTTAAAGCTTCATCATATGACAGGCTTTCAGGGGCTTGAATCGTTTTGTCCGTCGGCGTTCCGTCCTGCTCCATGACGCTGTAGCCCGTAAATGAAAAAGCGCAGGACCGCTCTGCCATAAACGCAAGCTGTTTTTGAAGCTTTTCCTTTTTCCATCTGTCATCGCTGTCCAGAAATGCGACATAACGGCCCTTGGCATGTTTAAGGGCTGTATTTCTGGCAGCTGCGGCTCCCCCGTTTTTATCTAAATAAACGACGCGGATCCGCTCATCCTTTTGTTCATATTGCCGTAAAATATCTCTCGTTCCGTCCGTTGAACAATCATCCGCGATAATCATTTCCCAATGCGGGTGGCTTTGATGTAAAACAGACTGAATCGTGTCTTCGATATATTCACTTGCATTATAAGACGGTGTAATGACAGATACGAAAGGTTTCCAGTTTGTCATGGTCACATCTCCATCGCAGATTTTTACAAGGACTCTCTAAAAAACTCAGGAATGACAATGAACATAAATGCAACTGCAATGCCGATTAAAACGCCCAGAACCGCTTTCTTTTTCGGCGGCATGCCTTGTCCCGCCGTTTCATTCATCGGCTCTGAATTGATGATGCCGGCCGCTTTCAGGTTCAGCTGCGTATTTTTCAATTCGTATAAAAATCGTTCCTTATCCACTTTGGCGTCCGCGCTGACGGTTTCTCCTTCAAGCGCAGCAATACTCTGCCGCACTACTTTTGCCCGTTTTTCAAACAGGTCCTGATCATTCTTCAGAAAAGTTTTTATGACGGCTTGAAACACCGATTCGGTCTCCTGTTTGTTTTGGCCGCTGTAGCTGACCGTGATCAATGAATCTGATTGTGTTTCGACAGTCAGTTTACTTTTCACGGCCGCTCTTTCTTCGTCTGTTTTATCAGGCAAAGCCTGCTTTAAAAAGGCATCGCTCGTCAAAAGGAGCGGGATTTCTTTTGTATTGTTATAAAGCGGATGATCATAATTTCCCGCGGCGATCGCGGCTTCTGATGTAAAACTGCTGCCCCCGCTGATTTTTGACGGCAATACATATCCCGCTGCCCCTAACACAACGGGCAGCGCAATGATCCAAATGATATTCTTTTTGATACGCCGGGTTATTCTTGTCAACATATCCTTCATCTCGCATCTCCCTGTTTTTCATAGTACGCCGTGACGGCAGGCTCCTTTTGTAAACGCCTCAATATATTGACCGCCGCGATCACGAGCGAGAGAAATACCCAGTGGAAAAATAAATTTGATACGGAGCTTGGGCTGATGCTGCTTACCAAAAAACCGGCCATCGCCGTGATAAGTCCTTCTGTGATCAGTCTTGACTGATTTTCCGATTTTCTTTCATGACATTTATAAAGTGTCCAAAAAAGGAACAAATAGACTGTCAGGTAACCGAGCATCGTAAGAACGCCGAAGTTCGCCATAATCTCGACGAGCCAGTTGTGCACCTCAACTACGCCGCCCGTATCATAAACGGGCTCCGCTTTTAAATAGTAAGAGACGTTTCCGGCACCCACTCCGAACCCCCAGGAATCAATCACATAGTGAAAGGCGTTTTTTAAAAGATTCGCCCTCGCAAGGTTGGAAGGAAGCGGTTGCTGTCCCGGCATCGCCTGCGGAGCTGAAAACAGATTCAAGACGGCATTGGTGATACGGCCCGCAAATAAAACCGCAAACAGCGCCGCACCCGCTCCCGCTGCGTACAGCGCGAGCTTTTTCAACAGGGAAGGCAGCAGGATGAAGACGTATACAGCCGCTCCCGCGCATATGCCCAGCAGACTCGCGCGCGAACCGGTCAAAATGATTAAATACAAAGCGCAGATCGCAACGAGCAGGCTGACGGCCTTCACATAGCCGTTTTTCATATTTTTCACCGCCGCTGCATACAGAAAGAAACTGATGCACAAAAACGTCGCGAAATCATTTTGATTAAAGAAAACGGACGTCGGATAATGCTGTTTGTACTGCGGGCCGTTATAAAGCGTGGAGCTCGGCAGATGGTGGTGTGTAAAATGGTTGTAAAAGCCGATCGCCATCACAAAAATGGTCATCACAAGCCATATGCCGTAAAAAACCATCAGCTGATCAAAGCGCTGAATGAACATGACAATAAGATAAATCAAAAACATGCCCATTCCCATTAAAGCTAAATATTTAATCCCGTACGTCACGGATTTTGCCCACAATAACGATAGGAGACCGTATGTAAACCATAAGGCGAAAAACATCAGAACCCCTTTTACATTCACCCGATTCCATCTGTCAATATGATGGCGGTTTGTCAGGATGCCGGCGACGTGAAGGGCGCCCGCTCCGATTAATAACAGCCGGTATATAAATAAGCTGAAAAATCCGAGATGGACCGCAAAGAAGGCCTGGTTTAAAAATGTACACGCGATCAGTATATAAATGAGCCCCATAAACATCTGACCGTTTGTTGTAAAGGCGGATAGCAAAGCAAGTCCGGCAAAGCCGATCATGGCGGCAAACAGCAGCACGGTGATTTTTCCGAAGCCGGCATCCGCCCTGACCGCCTCCAGCATGATGAATCCTCCTGTAATGAGAGCGGCAAGCAGCACAAGAACATGTGCCGCTGAACGTTTGATACTCACATGGCAAACCCCTTTCCAAAACCGGCAGCCGAGCCGGGCTGCCGAGAGCCTGAAGACAATCTTTTTCTATCTTGCCAGTTCTTTTATTTGCCGATCGGCATGAACCGCCGGACGTCCGACGGAATGATAAGTGAATCCTGAAACCCTCATATATTCCAACGGAAACATATTTCTGCCGTCAATGATGACCGGCTGTTTGAGCAGCTGCTTCACTCTCTGAAGATCCATCTCCTTGACTTCCGGCCAATCTGTTGTAATCAGGCATGCGTCCGCGTTTTTGATGGCACTGTACAGCTCTGTGTGATATTCAATGCCGCCGTCTCCTAATATCGCTGACGCTTCGGGAATCGCGATCGGATCATACGCTTTCACGTGAGCGCCCTGCTCTTTAAGACTTGTGATGATATCAAGAGCCGGGGCAGAGCGGACGTCATTTGTGTGCGGTTTAAAGGCCAGCCCCAGTACGGCCACGGTTTTCCCTTTTAAGGGACCGATGGCGCGGTTCAATTTTTCCGTAATACGGACCCGCTGCTTCTGATTGGTTTCAATGACGGCTTCCATCATTTGAAACGGATAGCCGGCGGCGTTTGCGATATGCAATAAAGCCGTTGTATCCTTCGGAAAGCAGGATCCGCCGAATCCGATGCCCGCCTGGAGAAATTTATTCCCGATCCGGCTGTCAAGACCGACGCCTTCTGACACGTGGGAAATGTCCGCCCCGACACGTTCGCAAATATTGGCGATATCGTTAATAAAAGATATTTTGGCGGCTAAAAAAGCATTTGCGGCATACTTAATCATTTCCGCGCTTTCAAGATTGGTCTTTACGATCTTCGTACGGAACGGCTTATGAAGCTCTTCAATGACCGAAGCGGCATGTTCGCTTGTGGCGCCGATGACCGCCCGCTCCATCTGCATCGTATCCCGCACCGCCGAACCTTCGCGGAGGAATTCAGGATTTGACGCGACATCAAACGGATATTTTCCCTTTGACGCTTCGCTGACGATTTGGTAAACGAGCTTTCCTGTCCCGACCGGAACAGTGCTTTTGGTGACAATGATTTTGTATCCGTTCAGCTGTTCTCCGATTGTTTGCGCCGCTGCCTTAATGTAGGTCAAATCGGCTTCACCCGTCTTTGACATCGGCGTACCGACGGCGATATAGATGATATCAGCGGCTTTCACAGCCGGCTCAGTGCCGGCCGTAAAGGATAAGCGCCCGGCACTGACATTTTTTTCGGCTAATTCCTCAAGCCCCGGTTCATATATCGGGATGACTCCGTTTTGCAAGCTTCTGATTTTCGCTTCATTGATGTCACAGCAAGTCACATGATGGCCGATTTCCGCAAAACAAGTTCCAGATACAAGACCTACATACCCTGTTCCTAATACAGCGATTTTTTTCACAGCTTCATCCCTCTTTCGAAAGGTTCTCCTCTTGCCCGGCCCGGTTCATTACGGATCGGTATTTCTCTTTCAGCGCTTTCGCGTTTTGGCTTGCGTCAAAATACGTGCGGACGGTTTGATAAAGTTCCTCGGCTGTTTGCGGCGTCCAAGCCTCTCCTTCGTCATATTGCAGAATCGATTCTGCAAGCGTCTCAGGTGAACCCGGCTTGATCAGCAACCCCCGGTGTTTCCCGAATAAAGAAGCTAATCCTCCGACATCGGTGCAGATCACCGGCACCTTCAGAGCGAGCGCCTCAATGACCACAGTCGGCATGCCTTCGCTGTAGGACGGCAGCGCCATTACATCCGAAGCCAGCAGATAGTCCTGTACCTTGTCGTTCGGCACTTGCCCCGTGACGATATGAGCGGCTTCACGCAATGAAGATGCGGCGGGACCGTCACCGACAAAGACGGCTTCATATCTTTCATCCAATGACTGAGCGGCTTTTGATAAGTCGAAAACGCCTTTCTCTTTGACAAGCCTGCCGATGAACACGATCAGTTTTTTATCCGGAGGAAGGCCGAGCCGTTTTCTGACGGCTTCTTTCGTCTCGTTCCTTTTTCGGAAGGCGTCAAGCGTGATGCCGATCGGAAGCACGGTGCACTCCGCTTCGATAAGCTTTTTCATTTGTTCCCGCAGACTGCCGCTCACAGCGTAAATATCGGCTGCTTCCCGCACCGCAAATGTAAATGCGCGATGAGCGCTTTTGCTGTAATGCGGATAGACATTGACATCACTGCCATGCAAGGTCAGCACATACGGAATGCCTAAAGCCTTTGACACAATGGCGGCCGCTCCGCCTGACGGCATGGCGAAATGCGCGTGAATCAGATCGGGCTTCAGGCCATGATTTTTAATTTCGGAATGAATGGATTCCGCCATTCTTTTATGCGGCTGCGCCCATTTCAGCTGCCCGGGAACCGCCTGATAAAACGGCCGGTGGACGGACACGCCTTTCCGCCATTCATGCGCCGGCCTGATATCCTTTTGCCGATACGTCTTTTTCAGCACCCGGAATGGCGCGGCGAGTTTCGGCCGCGGACAAATGACGGTCATCTCCGCGCCAAGCTTTCTCAGTTCTTGGGCCTGCGTCTCATGAAAAACGCCTTCTCCCGGCTTCTCACTGCTCGGATAGACACTTGTCATCCACAATACCTTCATAGCAAACGTCCTTTTCTTAATTTACTTTTCATATGCGGATAAGCTTTTCCTAACAGGAATAAATAACACAACGCGCCGCAGGCTACGGAGATCGCCAGCCGCAGCTTGACATCAAGGCTGATCCGCTCCGTGCCGAAGCTGGCTGTAAAGGCGATGACACCCATTGCCGCCGTAAGCAGAAACGGTTTGGCCACGGCTTTGAAGTAAGCCGACAGCCGCAGCTTAATGACATATGCCAACAGCCAGCGCCCGATCAGGAAATTCAGGATGCTGATGAAAGCGTACGTCCAGGCTACCGTCAAGAGATTTCCGGACAGCACGGCGGCGTACAAAGATGCACCATACAGCAGCATCACCCCGGCGTCCCAATAAAACGCCAGATCGGCCCGCCCTTTTGCGAGCAGCACAGATCCGTTCGGATTCATCAGAACCCTTAATATCCCGACGATGGCGAGAACGTTTAAAACCGGGACAGCCGCCAGCCATTTTTCTCCGAATACCGAAGCCACGAATGCATCCGACACTGAAACCAAACCGAGCAAAAGCGGAAAGGATATCAGCGCGAGTATTTTGGTCATATTGAGAAATCCTTCTCTGATAACGCTGTTTTCATGCTTGTTTTTCGCAAAGACGGGAAACGCGACTCTCGTAATGATCGGATTAATTTTTAATACCGGAAGCGTGACAATCTGGTAGGCCAGATTGTAAATGCCGAGCGCCTCAGCGCCGATAAAACTGCCGATCAGAATCATATCAATATTCGCTCCGAGCCGGTTCACAAGCCGGGAAGACAGCTGAAAGGCCCCGAAAGAAAAGAAGCCTTTCATTCCTTTCAGATCAAAAACCAACGCCGGTCTCCATGTTTTTCTGCAGGCCATCCAGTACAGAATCCCTTTCGACGATTGCAGCAGCACCTGAGAAATCACATAGGCGAGAATCGGGTCCGTATAAAAAACCGCGGCCGCCAAATACACGAAGGACAGCACATTTGAAAAGATTTCAATCTTGCTTAACGTGTTAAATGCCAGCGCTTTTTGCAGCATATACTGGTATTGCTGACCGATCGGCGCGATTAAAAACATAACGGCCAGCACGCGGATTAAATAGACAAGCTCCTCCCGCCGATAAAAATCGGCGATGAGCGGACTGCTGAAAAACAGCAGCGCAAACAGCGCAAGCCCCGTTATGATATTCAGCCAGTACAAGGAAGACATCTGTTTATCAGTCACATGATCTTTTTGAATGAGCGCGGCGCCAAAACCCATATCCAGCGCAATTTGGGCAAACACCACTACCGTTGTGATCATGCCGACAAGGCCGAATTCAGCCAGTGACATGACCCGCCCGAGCAGGGCGAATTGGACGATTTGAATGACCGTAATACACGCTGTCGAAATACTTGTCCATTTGGCGCCGCTCAAGATTTGATTTGTAATACTAGGCATCGTTTTCCCTACTTTTTTGTCTGCTGACTAGAATTTTTATCGCGCCCCGTCACCGGTCCAGATCACTTTGCACGTTTTGAGCATAATCTTCAGTTCCAATGAAAAGGTCAGGTTGCGGATATAATATAAGTCAAACATTAGTTTTTCCCTCGGTGTCATGTCATATCCCCCGTTGACCTGCGCCCAGCCGCTTAATCCCGGCTTAACGGCCAGCCGCTCCGTAAACCCCGGAATCTCAGCCTGAAACTGTTCCGTAAACACGGGACGCTCGGGACGCGGGCCGATCAGGCTCATTTCTCCCCGAAGCACATTTACCAGCTGCGGCAGCTCATCAATACGGGTCCTTCTGATAAAAGCGCCGACCTTTGTCACGCGGGGATCCTTTTTCAGCGCCCAGACCGCCCCCGATTTTTCAGCATCTATTTTCATAGAGCGGAGCTTATACAAATAAAATGGCTTCCCGTCTTTGCCTACCCGCTCCTGCTTATAAAAAGCCGGGCCGGGCGACTCCAAACGAATCAGTATGGAGAACAGGCCCATCACCGGGAGCGCCGCCAAGAGCCCCGCAAGCGCAAACACAATGTCCATGAATCGCTTAAAAGCCAAATAACGGGCCGTTCTTTCCGTAACGGCAGCGGAAGTCCCCTGCCGCACTGCATAGTTATTATTTACATTCATGCTTTTCTCTGCTCCCACTGACACACACCTCACGATTTGTTGGGATGTTTGATGACCTATGCCGTGAGTTTAGCAGATGGATGTTAATTGGAAGTAAAGGAAGCGTTAATGTTTATTAGAATGTTTCGATTATTGTTTTTTTATTGTAAATCTATTCATATCCATATTTGAGACAAAGCATAATGAAAAATAAAAAAACAGACCGGTATGAACCGGTCTGTTTCCATGAAAAAATTATCGGAAATAGGAGGAAACGCCTTGGGTGATCCCCGCCGCGAGTCTGTCCTTTTTCGTTGATTGTTTTAAAATATTGGCATCAATCGGGCTTGTGACAAAACCGGTTTCTAACAAGACACTCGGCATTTTAGAATACTTAATGACGTAAAATCCGGCAGTTTTCACACTGCGGTCACGCGTGCCGAGAGCAGAAACCATTCTCGGCTGAATATTTTGGGCAAGCCTCAGACTGTTTGCGGATTGGTACGTTTTATCATAATACGTCTCCGTACCGTTTGCACTGCTGTTATCATTTGCGTTCGCATGGACGCTGATGAAAATATCGGCGTTCGCCTTCGCCCCTTTGTTCACTCTCTCCTCAAGCGAGTCAAAGGTGTCACCCTTCCTCGACATTACAGTAAGCGCGCCCGCGCCGTATAATTGATTGTTAAGACGCGTAGCGATATCAAGGTTTACATTTTTCTCAAGCAAGCCGTTTCCGGTTGCACCTGAATCCTGATAGCCATGCCCCGGATCAATAAAGACCGTTTTGCCGACAACCGGATTTTTAAGCTGTGACGCGGCATTGTTGCTTAAAGATGAAGCACTTCCTATGACAGTGAAGCTGGTGATGTTTTTACTTCCGATATACGTCCGGACGTCTTTTGACAGACTGTCTCCATTCGTCAGCAGGTGAACTCTTCCCTGTTTGGCGCTCAGCACGCCTCCGACGATGGTATCCGCCTCTTTAAAGCCATTGGTAACAAACGTATAGCCTGTGCTTAAGCCTGTCTTTTTTGCAAGATTCACAGACAGGTTATAGCGGTTTTTGCCGCTGATTCTTGAAGGGTTCGGCAGTTTATTGTAAAGTGAGCTGCTGATGCTGCTTGTCCCGCCGATGACAATCGTGTTTTTAATCCCCAAGCTTTTGATCGCATTGGACGTAGAACCATTTAATGTCGAATCATTAGTGAATAAAACCGGATATTTTTTAGCGGACGCATAAGAAATCGCAGCCATTCCATCTGCATCAACAAACCCGTTGACCACAAGGGCTGTAGAAGATCTTGTCATTTCACCCGCCACTTTTGCGGCTGTGGCATATCTCGTGCTCCCTGATAATCGTTTGACACTGATGCCTAATTTAGCAATTTGATTTTCAGTATTTTTCGAAACGGCAGGTGTGCCGCCTACGATAATCACATTTTTCGTTTTTAAATCAATTAATCCCTTTTTTGTGCCGGCAGACAGCTGATCTTTATTTGTAAACAGCAGCGGCGCATTTTTTTGATATGAAAGCGGCGCAGCGGCAATTGCATCGGCATATGAAGTTCCGCCGGTGATAATGACCGTTTTCGCTTCACCCCATGATTGTTTTGCCGCCAGTACAGCCGTATCATACCGGGTGCTTCCGCCGATCCTTTTAACCGTGTTGTCAGCCAAAGCGGAAGGGACAAATAGAATGACCCCGAGAATAAAGACGGGGAGACATTTTATGATGAATTTCAATCCGATCTCCTCCACAGAAGTTTAGTAGTTTGTAAGTGCTGTATTAGGATAATAGAACGCAAGAATAGAAGTATACGGCTCTCCGGCCTCCGCTCTTTCTTTTGCTCCGTATTGACTCATTCCTACGCCGTGACCGTATCCCTTTCCTGATATCGTGATTTGCGAAGAATTACCGGACGCACTGGCGTATGTGCTTTTAAAAGATGAAGCTCCGATCATCGTCCTGAGTTCAGACGCTTTCACCTCAACAGATGCAGTCTTGTTCATGACATAGCCCTTCGACTTGTCATTCACATGGTACGTGACCTTCACCGCGGCGTCTTCCGCGCGCTGGCCTTTTGTTTTTCCGGTGAGCGAGAGATCAGAGATGCTTGCAATTTTTATGGAACTTGCATTGGTTTCTTTATTTTTCATCAGCCAATTTTTTATTCCGTTGAGCTGCGCAGCATTTGCTTCGTTTGTTTTAGACCACCAGGATGCGGGATTTTTCATATCCAGACCCGCTGGCAGCTGCTGCTTCTGCAATGTTAAAGACCAGCTGATTTCCGGATCTTTTGTATCCTTTTTGGCTACTAAATACGGCACTTTCGATCCCCACACTTCATCGCCGGATTCCATGTAACCGCCATTGCTTGATGAGTAAGTGGCATCTATCAATCTGCCGGAATAAGTGAGCACTTTCCCTTTTGTTCCGTTAACGGCTGCGGTGGCGTTTGGATACCAGCTGTATCCCCCGTAAACCTGAAAGGCCGTTGTATCCGCGACTGTTTGTCCCATCTTGCCGATAGAGTAGGTGCGGGCAGCAACAGCCTGGGCTTTCAGCGCTTCTGTCGGCCAGCTTCCCGGCATTTCATTCGGCAGGACACCTTTCAGATAATCCTCAAAAGGAATGTTTTCATTAACAGGTCTTACATATTTGCCGGATTCCGCAGTGAAACTCATATTCCCCAGATATGGCTTCCCGTCAATGCTGATTGTGTTTGCTGTTGAATATTTTTCAGGAACCGCCTTGAAAGACGTTTTTCCGCTGTTAATGCCTGCAACGCCTAATTTGCCGCCGGACGTTTCAATACGGTATGTCTTTCCGTTTACGAGATAAAACTCTTTTGCGTAAGCAGCCTTAACTGAATCGGCAATTGAATTTGCGCTGCCTATTAATGTATAAGAATAGGTGCCTTTCGTTTTAAAAAGGCTGGCCTCTTCGGCGGGTGTTTCGCTTTTTTTGATGTATACAAGCGGCATGTGATTTGCGGCGGCAATATTTGATCCGACAACGATGTCCGCTAATTTAGTCCCGTTGGCAGCCACCGTTTTGCTTGCATCCATGCCGAGCGAAGTGACTGCGTTTGCTGATATTTGATATCTGTTTGATCCGGTAATTCTTTTGGTGACCGAGGCCTTCTTTTTAATTTGATTCTCCACATCTTTGCTGACGCTTGAAGTGCCTCCCATGATGATCACTTTTTTAGGCAGATTGTAGCTCGGAAGGGAGTCTTTTTTCGTCAGGAGAATCGGATAGCCGTTTTGCGCAGCATAAGGCGCGATTGCCAGCGCATCCGTATATACATCCCCCGTTACTACGACCGCCTGGTCATAGCTGCCCATTTCGGCCGCAATATTTTTGGACAGATCATATCTGTTTTTTCCGCTGATCCGTTTCGTACGGCCGTATTTCTTCAATGTCTTTTCCGCGGCTGACGAAATACTGTTCGTTCCGCCGATGATTAAAATATTATCCGGACTGAATTTCTTGATTTGCGCTTCTGTGCTGCTGCTCAGTTTTTTCGCTTCAGTCAGCAGAACAGGCGCTTTCAGTTTATTCGCTAAAGGAATGACGGAAAGCGTGTCCGCAAAATAAGCATCCGTATTAACGACGACTACGTTGGATGGGTTTTTCCAATACTTGGATGTCGCAGCGTTAGCCGTATCATATTTGGACGCGCCTCCCAATCTGGCAACGGAGGAGACATCGCTTCCCGTCAGTTTATAAGTTCCTGAAGGTTCGATATTCAGAGTCGATTTATTACCAATATAATTCGTCAGTTTTACTGAGATATCAGAACTGGACGCAAAAGTGCTTTCCGGTAATAAAGCCAGGCTGAATATCACAGAAAAACAGACAGCCCATATTGTTTTCTTCAATTTTTATCCCGCCTTTTGCTGATCATGGTGTATTATTTTGCTTTCTCGATTTCCTTGATCTCTTTTTGGCCTTTATCATTTGTGAAATACGTAATGCTGACTTTGTCATTTTCGCTGAATTTATTCAGAACATCAGAGAAGTCATCAGAAAATTCAAAGCTGACGGGCTGATCATCCACTTTTACTTCAATTGTGTGCGTATCCGCCATACCGACATAATATGCCGTTTCTTTTTGAGCCTGGTTCTCCGAAGAACCGCTTCCCTTCTTTGATTGATCCGCCGTTCCGCACGCTGCCAATACAACAGAAAAAAGCAGTATTAAGAACGAAGCTGCAATAGTTTTTTTCATTTTTTTCACCTCATCTTTATGTATCGTCTTATACTAACTTTTTTTTAAGGTAATTTTAAGGTCTTTTTGTAACCTTTTTTTAAGAATTTCGTCTATTACATGGTTATAAGTAAAAATATGACTGGGTTTATAAAGATTAGTAAATTGTATCAGGAAAGTTAATAGAAAAGGTGATGACAAATGAGAGCTGAACGAAAAAGAAAGAAGAAAAAAGTTCTTCTGACAATCGTAACAATCATCGGGCTGTTAGTTTTATCATCAGGAGGCTACGTCTACTACTTGTGGCACAAAGCGGCTTCAACGGTGGCAAGCATTCAGGAAGACTTGAAAAAATCGGACAAACGTGACACGGATATAGATCTCGGAAAGAAGGATCCGATTTCTGTTTTAATCATGGGCGTCGATGAGCGGAAAAATGACAAAGGGCGCGCGGATACGATGATTTATATGACCGTCAATCCTAAAACGAATACAACAGAAATGGTCAGCATTCCGCGTGATACGTATACGAAAATCTCCGGCAAAGGTACGATGGATAAAATCAACCACTCCTATGCTTTCGGCGGAACGCAGATGGCCGCGGATACCGTCGAGGACCTGCTTGACGTGCCGGTAGATTATTTTGTGAAAGTAAACATGGAGAGCTTCAAAGATACCGTGGATACACTCGGCGGGATTACGGTGAACAGCACGTTTGCCTTCAACTACGACGGGCACTCTTTCGGAACGGGGAACATCAGCCTGAACGGCGAAGAAGCACTTGCCTACACGCGTATGAGAAAAGAAGATCCCCGGGGGGATTTCGGCAGGCAGCAGCGCCAGCGCCAAGTGATTGAAGGGATTATTTCTAAAGGGGCAAACATCTCGTCTGTCACGAAATTCGGAGATATGTTTAAGGTCATTGAAAACAATATGAAAACAAACATGTCATTCGATGATATGTGGACGGTTATGACTGACTATAAAAACGCCCGCAGCAAAGTCACTCAGCATGAACTGAAGGGAACGGGAACGAGAATCAACAATATCTATTATTACAAATTAGATGAAGCAAGCCTCGCTTCAGTCAAAAAAGAATTAAAAGAAAGCCTGAAATAATAAAAAACTCTGCATATGATGCAGAGTTTTTTTATTCTGTAAAAGGCTGCGGACGGGTTTTTCTATAGCCGTACCGATAAAGCAGTTCTTCCACAATCCGTTTTGAAGCCGATCCGTCACCATAAGGGTTTGACGCCTTTGACATCCGTTCATATTCAGCCTGATCGGTTAAGAGCTGTTTTGTCAGCTGATACACCGTTTCTTCATCTGTACCCGCCAGCTTTAATGTCCCGGCTTTCACTCCTTCGGGGCGCTCGGTTGTGTCCCTAAGCACCAAGACCGGCTTTCCGAGAGAAGGCGCTTCCTCCTGAACCCCGCCTGAGTCGGTCAAAATGAAACTTGCTTTCGCAGCGAAGTTATGGAAATCCACGACCTCCAGAGGTTCTATTAAGTGCACCCTGTCCGAATCAGCGAAATGGGCTTCTGCGGCCTCACGAACTGCGGGATTCAAATGAACGGGATAAACGACTTGTACGTCCTCAAACTCTTCAACGACTCTTCTGACGGCCTTAAACATCTGTTCCATCGGCCTGCCTAAATTTTCACGTCTGTGCGCTGTTAAAAGAATCATCCTGCTTCCTTCCAGCTTGTCAAAAATCGGATGAAAATAATCTTCCCGCACTGTCGTTTGAAGCGCGTCTATCGCTGTATTTCCCGTGACAAATATAGAATCCGGCTTTTTATTTTCAGAAAGCAGATTCTGCTCGGCCTGGCTTGTCGGCGCAAAATTCACATCAGCCATCACGCCCGTCATCTGCCGATTGATTTCCTCAGGGAAAGGAGAGTATTTATTATGCGTACGCAGACCGGCTTCCACATGGCCGACGGCGATTTGATGATAAAAGGCGGCAAGGCTTCCGGCGAACGTTGTCGTCGTATCTCCGTGGACCAAAACGATATCTGGTTTTACTTCTTGGAACAGCTTGTCCAGTTTCAGCAAAGCATGAGATGTAATTTCTGAAAGCGTTTGACGCTCTTTCATAATATTCAAATCAAAATCAGGCGTAATGCTGAATGCTTCAAGCACTTGATCCAGCATCTGTCTGTGCTGCGCGGTTACAGTCACCAGCGAATCAATTTCCTGATATTTTTCAAGCTCTAATACGAGCGGAGCCATTTTAATTGCTTCAGGTCTTGTACCGAATACGGTCATTACTTTTAGTTTTTTCAACGGTTTGTCTGCACCTCGTTTTATATGTCGGATATCCCTTCATGTTAACACATTTATGCCGTTTCTTAGATATTGTAAAGCTTAATGGCAAACAAAGCAAAAACCGTTACAAGACTCTTTGAAAGCGGATTAAAAGGTGTGAATTTTAATCAATTGTGGTAAAGTGGAAAAAGACTAGGTTATAGTTCTGAAAAAAAGATTTTGCAGAAACAAGGATGGTGTTATTCAGTGAAGAAAGTACGCAAAGCCATTATTCCGGCAGCAGGTTTAGGCACTCGTTTTTTGCCGGCCACAAAAGCAATGCCTAAAGAAATGCTTCCAATCGTTGATAAGCCGACAATTCAGTATATTATCGAAGAAGCTGTCGAATCCGGCATCGAAGATATTATTATCGTAACCGGAAAAGGAAAAAGAGCAATAGAAGACCATTTCGACAATGCCCCTGAACTGGAACGCAATTTAGAAGAAAAAGGGAAAATCGAACTGCTTCAAAAAGTGAAAAAATCGTCAAATATTGCGGATATCCACTATATTCGCCAAAAAGAGCCAAAAGGACTCGGTCATGCCGTTTGGTGCGCACGCAACTTCATCGGCGATGAACCTTTCGCCGTTCTTCTCGGCGATGATATTGTCCAGGCTGAAAAACCGGGACTTCGTCAGCTGATGGATGAATACGAAAAAACATTGTCTTCAATCATCGGTGTTCAGCAAGTTCCTGAAAGCGACACACACCGCTACGGAATTATCGATCCGTTAACAAATGAAGGCCGCCGTTACCAGGTCAAAAATTTTGTAGAGAAGCCTGAACCGGGCACAGCTCCTTCCAACTTGGCTATTTTAGGAAGATACGTTTTCACTCCTGAAATTTTCATGTACCTGGAACAGCAGGAAGTCGGTGCAGGAGGAGAAATCCAATTAACGGACGCCATCCAAAAGCTCAATGACATTCAGCGTGTCTTCGCTTATGATTTCGAAGGAAAACGTTACGATGTCGGTGAAAAACTCGGATTTATCGAGACGACGCTTGAATTTGCCTTACAGGATCAGGATATCCGCCATAAATTAATTCCGTTCATGAAGGATCTTCTTGAAAAAGAAGAAGCTGACGAATAGAAAAAGCTGCCGAATCCGGCAGCTTTTTTATGTGATCTTTACTTTTTAGACGTTACGGTCAATGTTTGATCAGCATTGTTCACAGAGAAAGTATATTCCTGGTTTTTAAGCATGAGCAAATTCTGATTGATTTTGCTGCCGCCTTTTTCACTTAAAGCTGAGATGTCTGCGGGACGCGATAAATGAAAAACCACTTCGGAGACTGTATCCTTGTCAATCACTACATCCGTTTTTGCATCGGATGTTTTTAATACGTTCCGTCCGTCAGCCGTTTGTCCGGCAGCTGGATTTTTCAATTTACTCTGTACATCGTCCCGGCTTTTATTGAGATATGAGAGAAACTCTTCTGCTGTTTGGCTTGATAAACTGCCGCTGAAATCATTAAGCTGAACATCCGTCTTTTTTAAAGCGTTCACTTTATACAGATCAGTCTTTTTCATAAAGTACTCTTTATCGTTTAATTTCACTTTGGCCGCCTGGTTATTTTCGGCTTCTACCTGCACCTTCGTGCCGAAATTTACACTTGCGGAGGCTTTTCCTTTTATATCTTTTTCAGTATAAAGGTCCGCCTTTTCAGCTTTTACCAAAGCAGGTTTATTCACAGACTCATAAAGGCCGGCATCGCTCTGTTTGACGTCACCGAAAGATGTAATCGCACGCAGAGGCTTGTCTGAAAACATCGAAGCGCCTGCGCCGACAGCCAGCAATGCAAGCAGCGTAATCTGTATCGTATTGGCAATGAATTTGGGCTTCGCTTTCTTTTGCTGCGCCTGACTGATTTTCTGTTCCTCGGCTGCCCGCGTTCTGCCTTCAATCTGCTCGTTTTGATATTTCTTCTTTTCTTTCTTTGAAAGCTTGTTGAACCAATCCACAAAAGCTTTATATTCTTTCACAACGGCTTTCGTTTCGTCGAACATGCGCATTTCGCCGTAATGCATCCAAGCCACCCGATCACACATTTTCTCAATCTGTCCGATGGAATGACTGACGAAAAAGATCGTTTTGCCGCGTTCTTTAAACTCCGTAATGCGGTCCACACATTTCTGATAGAAAGTCTGGTCCCCTACTGAGAGCGCCTCATCAATAATAAGGATGTCAGGGTCCATATGCGCCGATATGGCAAAACCGAGACGGGATTTCATACCGCTTGAATAGCTTTTAACAGGCTGATCTATAAAGTCGCCGATATCCGCGAATTCAACGATTTTTTCATAAAGCTCGTCTATCTGCCGATTGTTGAGACCCATCATCAAGCATTTTAAACGAATGTTGTCTTTACCGCTTAATTGATTGTTTAATCCGGCAGAAATCGCGATTAAAGACGGCTGCCCGTTCATGTCAATCTCCCCGCTTGTCGGCGGAATGATCTTTGCAAGCAGATTGGACATCGTTGATTTTCCAGACCCGTTGATCCCTACGAATCCGATCGTTTCCCCTTCATAGACGTCAAAAGAAACATTTCGGACAGCGAAAAAACCTTTTTGATTTCTGTTTGGGAAAAACAGTCCTTTAATTTTGTCAGACTGTTTTTTATATAGAAAATACTGTTTTGAAACATTTCTGAACGAAACTTTTAGTTTCATCGTATAATCTCCTTACTATATTAAAGAAAGTCAACAAACTTATCTCTGAATTTCATATGAAGAAGTGAACCGACTGTTAATAACAGCAGTGTGACGAACCAGAAATACAGCGTGTATTTCACATCGTGGAAAAACCACTGCCCTTCCATAAAGCTGTCTCTAAAGCCCTCGATAATATAGAAAAGAGGGTTTAACTTCAAGATGGTCAAAACTTCAGGTCTGTTTCCGAATTTCTCCGCAATGTCCCAGAAAATCGGCAGAAGAAAAAAGAGCAGCCTTGTGACGGCTTGAAGCAAAAACTGATAGTCCCTGATTAAAACGCTGATGGTTGAATTAAACAGGCCGAAAGCAAACATAAAACTGATCATGCAAAACAAGTAATAAATATATTGCAGCCAGTGAAGCGTCGGAAACAGTCCGTTGCTCAGCAGCACAATAATATAAATCGCCATCATCACAAAGTAACTGAATAAATTCGATGCTATCACTACAGAAGGCAGTGAACTGATCGGAAAGTTCATTTTCGACACTAAATTTATCCGTTTAAAAACGCTGTTAGATGCATCCAGTATCGTCGGACTGATAAAGAACCAAGGAATTAAGCCGGCCAGCATCCAGACGATGAACGGTACGCTGTCTCCATTTCCAAGCACCATATCATGTCCGCCGCGAATCCCGAGACCAAATACGAACCAGTAAGCCAGCATTTGAATCATAGGGTTGAGAAACTGCCACAATATACCCAAATAGTTCACTTGATACTTTGATTTCGTTTCGTACACTGCAAGCCGCATAATCAGCGGAAATGAGTTGAATTGCTCTTTCAGAATTTTTACCAATGCATTCATTCTAATCTTCCTTAGTCGTAAGTTTTAGGTAATAGCTTTGACTTACAAAAGCACCGCTCATAATTGTAACAGATTACGATGTATTTTTCACTTCATAACAAGCCTGAGTCCCATGAGCGCAACATGCCGTCACTTAAGCAAAAAAGCATAATTAACGTGGTTAAATTATGCTTTTTTGCACTTATTTACTTGTCCCCGAAAATCACTTTTACGGCTTTTTCAGACGATTCCCCGGTTTCTAAATAACAGAACTTCTCGTAAAAAGGCCCGAATGAATCCGGAAGCCTATAATCATCTGATTCCGTTTCATTGACCCATTTGATAACGTCACCTGTTTCTTTGACAAGCGGGCCGGGCGCTTCTTTTTCAAAGTCAAAGTAAAACCCTCTCAGTTTATCCCGGTACGTTTCGATATCAGGCACATAAAACAGCATCGGTCTTTTCAGATTTGCATAGTCAAAAAAGACAGAGGAATAGTCCGTTATGAGTAAATCAGAGACCATATACAGCTCACGGATATCTTCGTAGCTGGAGAAATCATACGCAAATCCTTCATACGGTCCGAGATCAAAGTTTTCCGCCACGAGATAATGCATTCTTAAAATAATGACATAACGATCGCCGATCGCTTCTCTCAATTGATGAAGGTCTAAATCAAGGTCAAACTTGTATTTTCCCTTCTTATAAAATTGGTCATCCCGCCATGTCGGTGCGTAGATAATCACTTTTTTATCTTGCGGAAGATTCATTTTTTCTTTCAGCGCTTTGATGACAGAAGGGCTGTTATCCGTTTGAAGGAAGTCATTCCGCGGATATCCCGATTCAATCATGGTTTTATTAAACTGAAACGCCCGGGCGAATATTTCGGTTGAATATGCGTTCGGTGAAATCAGGTAATCCCACTTTGAAGCCTCTGTCGTAAAGTTGCGCTTGTATTTTTCAGTGTTTGTTCCCGGCATATGCACTTCATCCATATCTACGGCAAGGCGCTTTAAAGGCGTGCCATGCCATGTCTGGACATATGTCGTATGCTCAGGTTTCGGAATCCACAGCGGCATACGGCTGTTGACAACCCAGTACTCGGCTCTTGCCATGGCAAACAGCCATTTGAACGTAAAGCGTTCGATATAAGGAATTCCTTTATCTTTAAATGTCTGTGAGTAAGCGGGGTTTACACTCCAGCAGAGACGGTATTCCGGCATCTCTTTGCTCATGTATTCATAAATCGCCCGCGGGTTGCAGCTGTACTGTTTTCCGGCAAAGCTTTCAAACATGACAAATTTCTGTTTGACAGGCAGTTTCCCCGCAACCCTGAATCCCGCTTTATAAGTGTTTTGTATTCTTTTCTCAATGAACTTTTTCAGCTTATTCTTTCTCTTGCGTACAAAGGAAGCGCCCCGTTTCAGCTTTCCTTTCACAAAATACTCCACGCGGGTGCTGAAGCTGTAATCGTTCATTCTCAGGTGGAGATTTTTCGTTTTCTTTTTCGTGAAAACGTGAAATCTGGCAGGCCCTTTCTCCGTTTTCAGGATCGTGAATTGGTTAGGGTTTACTTGTTCAGATTTCAGAACCTTTAACGGTTTGCTGTTGGTGATAATCTCTTCACCCGTCCCGGCATCTTCAAAAATGAATTGAATATGGAATTGAAAGGTTAGCTGCTGATTCAATTCTTTATAAACAGCATTCAAATCAATTTTTGTATCAAAGCCTATCGTGTCAAGCATCGTTGTGTCCTGAACATATTCATCAAGGTCGTGTCTCGGCACGTCGTGAAGCGGATACTTCAGAATGAGAGGCTCCTCTTCTTTTCCTTTTTTCATTTTAAGAATCAGGTTTTTTTCTTTTATCTTTAAGGTTTCTGCCGCATTCAGCCGGAATGCAAAACCTTTCAGATGTAAGCTGCCGTCAGATTCGAGCTCCATTTCATCAATCCGCGTGACAAACTTTTTCTGCAGCAGCTTTAAGGAGAAATTCCCTTTCTTCGTCGTGTAAGGGAAAAAGAACATATGATGAGCCTCATCTTTATAAGAAGACAGTTCAATAGGTTCAAGGCTGGATTTTAACCGTTTTTTACTGATATCACTGTCATCATTGATAAAGGAGACATAGAAATCCAGACATCCTTTGCCGTCCGTATGGTCAGAAAGCAGATCCGTGCTCATGACAGCATGGTACTCCCCGCCTTCTCCGGCCAACCGTTTCAGAGGGACGGAAAGTTCCGCTTTTGTCTTACGATTTATAATCTGAAGAGAAGGCTCTTCCCCTGCAGTGACATTTTCACAGGATATCGTAATGCTGAATGTCTCTTCCTTTATGTTAAGATGTTTTAACTTGTATCTGACAGGATTTTCTATACCCATAAAATAAGTCTACTCCTCTGTTTCAATTAAACATATCCAATCACAATCATCATTTTGTTACTTTCAGTGAAAGGTTCTCCTTCACCGTCCGGTAGAATTGATATTGCAGTCCGTTCGCTTCTGCCGTCACCTTTTCACCGTCGTCTCTGTTTAACATGACACGTTCATAATCGTTATAAATGACATACATAATATAACCGCCAAGTCCGACTTTTTCAATGTCACGTAACGGGATTTCAAGGACGTACCGCCCGTCTCCCAGTGACTGAACCGGAAACTGGTGGAATACTTTCATATTATCTCTGTGCTGAAACTGAATATATTGGGCATTATTTCTGTCCTGTCCGAACAAGCGGAACGTAACGGTGAATTTATGATCGGCGAACACCGCGCTTTCCGTTTCTCCATGCATGCGAAGTTCGACCAGTTTATTTTCTTCATCCGTCAGCGGGCTTTCTAAATAAGCCAGTCCGCCTTGCGTCACGATGTTTTTATCGGGCTCTTTTTTGGACCAGCGGAACAGCTTTTCGACCTCATCATACCGTTTTTGAGTCAGCAGACGGTAGGCTGTTTTATGAATCGGATGAAAAAATGTCTCGGAAATATCGTATTTCGTCTTCTTTAACACATTCAGAATTTCATTGAATTTATTGTAGTAGGCTTCTTTGTTTTCGCTTTTCAGGAAGTGCATCCGATCGAAAAGACGCGTAATGGAATCGAATTCGATCAGGCGGTTCATTGCCATCTTCTCTTTTTCAGTATCTAATTTTTTGTTCAGAATATACTTCATTACGGCTATGTTCGTGTCGGTTTTTTCCATTATATTAGTCTGCTTTGTCAGCGACTCATTATTGTCCATTCTGTTCAGATAATAGACCGGCTCGGTTGACGTTGAAATATCTCCGCACGCCAAAAGAACATCCATAAAAAATTGCTTATCTTCAGCAAATTTCATTTCCGGATATCTGATATCATTATCTTTTAGAAATTGTAAGTTCATCATTCTTGCCCGCGGGCCGAGATGATAGAAAATATGCCGGATTGAAAAAGGCGATACCTTCGCTCTGTTCAGAGAAGACTCATGTTTCCCGATCGTTTTTTGACCGTTCACCTGCATTTCGATCGTTTTTCCGACCGCATAATTTACCTGATCTCTTTCAAGCATGTCGAATAAGATTTTAACTCCGTTCGGCGCAAACCAATCATCCGCATCCAAAAATGTAATGTACTTTGCATTTGCCAGCTCAATCCCCAAGTTTCTCGGATAAGCCGGGGTTCCCGTGTTGTCTTTCAAAAAGACGACTGTAATATTTTCATACAACTCGGCGTACTCAGTCAGGATGTTTCTGGAATCATCAGTAGAGCAATCATCGACAAGAATTAAAGAAATATGCTGAAAGCCGATGTTTTGAAGGATCACTGAATCAACTGTTTTCCTTACATATTCTTCTGCATTATAAACAGGAACGACTACCGCTACCTTCTTCTCTTCCGCCAATGCTTCTTTGTTTAAAATGGTATATTCGCGTTCTTCTACGGACGGCTTGGACTCTTTTTTATTCAACTTAAAAAAGTTACTAAGATTCATCTTTAAATTCTCCTCTTATTGTCTAGCTTTTTTTCAAAAGCGCATAACAAATATAGCGAAAATAACCTTATATTACAAGAAGTACTCCCTATCCGGAGGGAGTACTTCTTTATCATCTGTATATCCGAATGTTTCAATTACACCCCGGCAATTTCTTTTTTAATCTGTGTGGTGGAAATGCCTTCGGTTCTAGGGAGGTAGATGACTTCGCATTGATCTTTAAGGAAATCGAATTTGCCTTCCCAATCGTCTCCCATTACGAACACGTCGATGTTGTGATCCGCTACGTCACGTACTTTTTGATCCCAGCTGTTTTCCGGAATGACTTCGTCGACATAACGGATCGTTTCCAGAATCAGCTTTCTGTGTTCATAGCTGTGGTAGGCCTTTTTTTGTTTTTGCAGGTTGAACTCGTCTGTTGAGATGGCAACAACAAGGTAATCTCCAAGCTGCTTTGCGCGCTCAAGCAGTTTAATATGACCCCAATGCAGTAAATCAAACGTTCCGTAAGTAATGACCTTCTTCATGAAACAAAAGCTCCTTTCTATCATCATACGTATAACAAGCAACTGCTCTGAAATGCTGCGCAGCTGTATCCTTAATCACTAAAGTGCCAATTTCGTACTCATGGAACCTCATTATATCACATAGCCCTGAAAAGGTTAAGCCAATGTAAAACGAAGTTACATTCCACTTATTAACAAATGTTATTACAATAGGAGTTTAGCAGGGTTTTTGCGCGTATGATTAAAGAAATTGTTATCTTATTTATATTTTTGTAAAACTATTGTTAAGTTTATCTGAAGGTATTATGTTAAAATAAAGCTTAGCCTAAGTCACGAAAAAGTGAAAGAAAATCCCGTACAAAAAGGAGGACGGCAGATGCAGACTGAAATGGTGCACAACCTTTCTTACGTTAATGGAAATTTACAGGAGTTTATTTCATATTTAGACACTTATTATATCGCACAAAAGCAAGGAGCCGTCATTGCGACGGTCAATCCTGAGATCGGATACGCTGCGGCGAAAGACAAAGGTTATCATCAAGTCATTTCTTCCGCGGATTTCGTCCTGCCGGATGGTATCGGCGTCGTGTTAATGTCACGTTTGACGCAGCACCCGCTGAAATCAAGAATTGCGGGATTCGATGTGTTTCTTGCGCTGCTCGGCCTCGCAAACCGGCAGTCTAAAAAAATATTTTTATACGGAGCTAAGCAAGACGTGCTTGACGCCGTTTTGAACCGGATCAGCAAAGAGTATCCGAATATTGAGGTTGTCGGAGCCAGCAACGGTTATGAAGCGGATAAACGCTTCGTCGCCAAACAGATTTCCCGGGCGAAACCCGATCTCGTGTTTGTCGCCTTAGGATATCCCCATCAGGAACAATTTATTTATGAATACAAACATCTTTTCCCTCAGGCTGTATCGATCGGTTTGGGCGGAAGCTTTGATGTGTTCAGCGGAACGGTGAAACGCGCCCCTGAATGGATGATCAAAACGAATCTGGAATGGCTGTACAGACTGGTGACGAATCCGTGGAGATGGAAAAGGATGCTGAACATTCCGAAGTATGCTTTTACCGTTTTGAGAAATAATAAATCAAATAAAAGCCTGTATTCCAAGCAGGCCGAAGATCAAACGAAACAGCTTTAAACAAATAAAACAGCAAAAGAGATTGGTAATCTATGAACTTGCGATCTTTATTCGCCGCTTTTTATTCTATATATCTGTCTGTTCTCGGCGTTTTGTTCAAGCCTGTAAAGCCCAAGAACCACCTGACCCTGCTGGTATCTTTTGAAGAGAATGCGCAGGCTCTCATCCGTTCTTACAAAGCGCACGCTGAATCGCTTTCTTATGAAATGACGGTTTTGTATACGAGACATGCCGTCAGTCTGAAAAAAGAGCTGGAAGGTATCGGCTCTTTTTATCTGAACGAAAAACATCCGCTGCATCTTTTGAAGGCTGTTTTGATCCTTTTTAAGAGCAAAGCGGTGATAACGGATAACTATTTCCTCATGACAAGCGTCTTAAACCGCCGGCCGCAAACGACATGCATTCAGGTGTGGCATGCGAACGGCTCTTTGAAAAAGTTCGGCCTTGAGGATGTGACGAATCAAAACCGTCCGGCATCAGATATCAGCCGGTTTAAAAAAGTGTACCGCTCGTTTGACTTTGTCACCGTCGGTTCAGACGCGATGGCTGACGTTTTTAAAAAGTCGTTCGGCATACGGGACGGCCAGCTGTTAAAAACGGGTGTCCCCCTGACTGACGTCTATTATGAAGAACACAAGCCCGAACTGAAGCACAAATGGCCGAAAAAAATCATCCTGTACGCACCGACATTCAGGGATTATGATATGCAATCCTTTCGGCTGCCATTCACCGAAGAACAGCTCACAAACGCGTTAAACGGAGAGTATATGCTGCTTGTAAAGCTTCACCCTGCCGTTTTGCATCAGATTTCGGCTTCGTTTGAAAGCGAACTGATCAAGAACGTGTCTGACATGCGTCTTCATGATCTCTTGAAAGCGGCTGATATTTTAATTACGGATTACTCTTCCGTGCCTTTTGAATTCGCGCTCTTAAATAAACCGATTTTCTTTTTCACATATGATCTGGAGGAATATGATCGAAAACGCGGTTTAATCGACAATTATACTTCCGTCATTCCAGGAAAGGCTTGTCATGACAGCGAAGCCCTTCTGGAGGAAATGACGAAAAAGCCATTTCGTGCAGAAGAAATGAAGCGGTTCTCAGACAAATGGAATATGTATTCAGATGGGAATTCGAGTGAAGCGTTATTGAAATTTGCGGAAACAAAAATGAAGAATTGTGCTGAAGCACCTGCCTGAATCCGACGGCGGGTGTTTTTTGCATGAAGAAAGGGCTGAAGCATACACTTCAGCCCTTTTTTTATACTTTCATATACACGGGAACATCATAGTAAAGCGTATAGTCATCCAGCAGTGAGTATAAGCTGTACATGCGGTTTACCTGCTTATACGCCCAGCCGATGTCTGTCGCATATTGATGGGCCGCGGCTGGAGACCACCTCATTTTATACAGCGTATCCTGCTCGTATGAAGGATTGTGAATATAAGACGCACCGATAAATTGGGCTCCGCCGATAATCGCGGCTTCCGGTGTAAACCAGCCTTGATTATACGCGTATTGTGCGCCGTAGTAATTCGGGTTGCTGTCATAAGCCCCGATGCCGTACATGTTGTAAACCTTTTTACCATTATACATAATGCCGTTCGCAAGCTCTGACGTGCCATTGCCCGTTTCAAGCAAAGCATGCGAAATCAAATACACTTCATTGATGCTGTATTTGCCGGCGGCTGTAATAAAGGCCTGGCCTTTCCCTGTCAGTATTCCTTTATTGACCAGTACTTTTTGATTCAGTTCCGATGCGTTCAGTCCGGCTGTCTGAGAGAGCTTCAGAAATTGAAAGTAATACTTGCTGTCTTGTGCGAAGTGAGCCGGATTGACATACTGCCCGACTTCGTCACTGCTGGCGTTTCTCCAGCCCATGCTGAGTTTGGCCCAGCCGTTTGTCTGGCCTGTGATGCTGACTTTATCGCCTTTTTTCAACTGCCCGATAATATTGCCGGAGCTGACTTCCGGGGTTGACCGGACGTTCAGGACGTCGGCTGTGACCGTTCCGGAGGCCGTATTGATGTACGTAAGCGATGCATAAGCCGCGGCATCAGTCTGCGGGCTGACTGTCATTTGTTTTTTGACCATATCTGCCAGCGAGATGTTGTAATTGGTATTCATGATTTGCGGTCCGTTTTTTATTTTCAAAATAGCCATCGTCCATCCGTACAGCTTTTTCAGCTTTTGGGAGGCGGCGTCCGCTGACTGCGCTCCCGTGAATTGATCGCGAATGCGGAGTTCATAAACCGGATGGCTTTCACTCGTATAGCCGGCCTGTAATTGTTTGGCGCTGAAAAAGCTCATGCTTTTATTTAAAACGGTTTTACTGCTGAATGTTTCGGTTTTGATGACGTACTGTGCAGAGCCGGTTTTCCCCGTCTCCTTCACAGTGCCGGCCGCTTTGTTTTGCTTGAAAAAAGCAGTCACGCGGTCAATGTCTTCCTTTTTAAGCAGCGGTGCCGTTTCAATTCTGAATTGTGTATACGCTGCTTCACCTGTTTTCTGTGCGGAGGCGGATACTTTTTTCCCTTTGAAAAAGTCCAGCGAACGATTGATCTTTGCCGTATCAAGCAGTGATTCGGTTGTGACTTCGTACGTTGTGTCCGTCTGCTTGGATATTGTTTTTGAAATGGCGGTCAGTTTATATCCCGCCAGCAGATTCAATCCTTTTTTTATCCTCGACTGGTCTGCCGTCTGCTGAGAAAGCAGCTGATATTCGTTTTCTGCTGTTTTTCCCGCCGCTGTTCTTGCCGTCTTTACATGCTGCTGGCGGAAAAACGCCTCCGCTTGATCTGCCTGTGCAGCGGTAAGCTGCCCTGCCGTGATCCGATAAACGGACACTGATGCTGTCTTTTTGACAGGCGATGCGTCGCAATGCCATTTTTTCTTTTTAAAGAAAGCTTGAACACTTTGCAGCTGCTTAGCCGTCAGTCCGCTCATCGCGACCGTGTAATTATTTTTCTTGCCGGCTTTTTGATAGTTTCCGCTGACACCCGTATTCTTCTTGATTTGGGTGATAGCATTTTGTACGGCGCTTACTCCGTTAAAATATCCTGACTGCACGTTGTACACGGTTGCTGTTTTGCTATGGGCATACTTTTGAACATTCCCTTTGACGCCCGTTTTCTGCTGCAGCTGTTTCGCTAAACCTGCCGCATCATTTGCATTTGAAATGTCAGAGGCTGTCACGGTGATATTCGGACTGGCCTTTGCCGTGACTTTCAGCGACGCCTGCAATCCTGTTTCCTTTTGAAAATCAGTTTGGATTTGAGCGGCTTTTTGATCGCCGGAGATTGTTCCTGATTGGATCTGAAACCGGGCTGTTTCCCGTTTGATCTGACGGTATGACGCTTTCACGCCCGTCTGCTTCGTCAACGCTTGCGAGAGCGCTTTTGCGTCCGCTTCGGCCGCCATCTCAGCAGTCACGACCTGCATGTACGGCTGTTTTGTCCCCGCCGGCTTGACGGCGCCGGTCACGCCCGTTTTTTTCGTCAGTTCGGCAAGAAGATTTTTCGTCTGCCGCTCGTCTGATAGAACGCCTGATGTGACGGTCACGTACGGCAGTTTGCTTCCGCTTGCGCTGTAAGTGCCGGCCACGCCCGTCTGCTTCGTAAAATCTTTCAGCACGGTTTTCGCATCCGTTTCATCGTGTAATCCTGAAGCTGAGATTTGATAAGTGAGCGGCGTATTTCCGGCTTTCTTTGCGTCAGCCTGCCACCCCGTATCCTTTTTCAATTTCGCTGCCGCTTGAAGCGCCTCGTTCTCAGAAGCAAATTGCTGCTTCGTTTCCAGCTCGTAAACGGAGTAGTCGCTGTATGCGGCCTCTGCGGGCTGTGTAAGGGTGCAAAAGATAAGGAAAACGGCGGACAATAACATAGGTGCAACGAATCTCTTTTTCATTCCTTCTCCTCTTTCTGATTCAATTGGTTTCTATCAAACTAGTTTATTTATCGGCCGGCCTTCTTCATTTTTACAGAGAGAAATCACCCAATTTTCCAAATAAAAAAAACTTAATCCCAGAGCTGGGATTAAGTTTGGTTTTATATATGAGAAACGATGATCGTGCAATCTCCGTTTATCGTAAAGTCAGGCATCTGATCCGGCAGTATGAAATGCGCGCCTTTTTCAAGCTTGGCGGACTTGCCTTCACAGAGGATGGAGCCGCTTCCTTCTGTGACGCTGCACAGCATAAACGGAGCGTCCTGGGTCATTTCCGCCGTCCCGCTGATATCCCATTTGTATACAGAAAAATATTCTCCCTGCACAAAGGTTTTGATGGTGACGCCTTTTCTCGTTTCAGTTGATTCATCTAAAAATCCGTCCACATGAGGAACGGTGGCGGCGTTGACGGCATCGCGGATATGCAGCTCACGCGCCTGGCCGTTTTGATCTGTACGCCCGTAATCATATATCCGGTAGGCGGCCTCTGAATTCTGCTGTGTTTCAAGCACGAGCGCCCCCGCGCAAATGGCATGGATGGTTCCGCTCGGCACATAATAAAAATCGCCGGGTTTGATTTTCACACGGCGCAGCAGGCCTTCCCAGTCACCGCTGTTAATCATGGTGACAAGTTCCGCTTTCGAACGGGCCGTGTGACCGTATATGATTTCCGCATTTTCTTTACAGTCGATAATGTACCAGCACTCAGACTTCCCCGTTTCACCCTGTCCATGCTCCTCGGCGTCATAATCGTCAGGATGGACTTTAACAGACTGATGATGTTTGACGTCCAGTATTTTCGTCAGCAGCGGAAACCGGTCCCCTTCCGTTCCGCCGAATAATTCTCTATGCTGATCCCACAGTTCCATCAAGGTTTTCCCTTGATACGGACCGCTTTTGACCGTGCTCATTCCGTGCGGATGGGCTGATATCGCCCAGCATTCGCCGGTTGTTTCTGAAGGTATGTCATATCCGAATCGTTCGCGTAATAGCGTGCCGCCCCATAGTTTTTCTTTACATACAGGCTGTAAAAAAATCGGCTCTTGCGTCATGTTCGTTCCCCTCCCCTTAAAAAGCGGCTCATATCCCATTCCCCCTGTGTCTTTTTTAAAACACGGAGGGAGCCGCGGTTAAAAACAATATGTATAAAATGGCTGACCTGCTCATTATACCATTCGGATGGGGCGGAATGCTCAGTCATTTCCTATTCCAGAATAAAATGCCTTGTTTGTCGCAAATTAAAATAACTGATGGAAAGGGGGGAACATTGTGACGATACATGCGGAGCTCGGCAAAAACCTTGAAGTGCTGAAAAAACGGTTCGGCCAAAGCGATGACATGATGTTTTATTCGTTTACGTACGGAAACGGCAAATGTGACGCCTGTCTTATCTATATAGACGGACTGACCGACAATCAATTGCTTGCGGAATATATTATTTCGCCCGTGCAGGCGGCCGCCCGGCATCAAGAGGAACCGGCTGAAACACCGCCGTCATCCATCTCTTTCGGCTATCGTCATACCCGGCTTTCTTCACTTAAGGACGCGGAGGCAGACATTTTCTCCGGCAAATCGGTTTTGCTGGCGGAGGGGTGGGAGGAAGCTCTTTCGTTTGAGACGGAAACATTTAAAATGCGTGATATTGAAGAACCGTCTTCTGAAGTGCTTGAACGGGGGCCGAGGATAGGTTTTGTCGAAAAGCTTCGGACGAACACGGCGCTTTTGCGCGAGCAATCCGGTGATCCCAACCTCCAGATCAAAGAGATCACACTCGGCGAACGGACAAAAAAGCGGATCGCCGTTGCCTACATTCGGGATATCGCGCCTGATGATGTCGTAAAAGAAGTGATGAAAAGACTGGAGTCCATCACCATTGACGACATTCCGGAATCAGGAGCGATCGAGCAGCTTATTGAAGATAACACGTACTCCATTTTCCCGACCGTCTTGACGACCGAACGGCCCGACCGGGTTATGGGCGCTCTTTTGGAAGGAAGGGTTTCCATTCTTGTAGACGGAACGCCTTTTACCCTTTTGGTGCCGGCTACCGTTGATGAATTTATCCACTCCCCTGACGATTATAATCAGCGGTGGGTTCCGGTTACCTTTCTCAGGCTGCTTCGGTATACATGCATTTTAATCACGATTTATTTACCCGGCCTTTACATATCGCTCGTTACGTTTCACACGGGGCTCTTACCGACGAGAATGGCGGTTACGATTGCCGGAAGCAGATTGAATGTCCCGTTCCCTCCTTTTGTTGAAGCGTTCATCATGATTTTTACGATCGAGATGATCAGAGAAGCCGGACTCAGGCTGCCGAAGCCGATCGGACAGACGATCGGCCTGATCGGAGGCGTGGTGATCGGGCAGGCCGCCGTTCAGGCGAACATCGTCAGCGCGATGATGGTCATTGTCGTATCCGTTACGGCATTGGCTTCTTTTACGGCGCCCTCCTATGCGTTCAATTTTCCGCTGAGGCTCATCCGTATTTTTTCAATGATTCTGTCGGCGATTTTAGGTTTATACGGACTGATCATGTGCTATCTGCTTGTCATCGGCCATCTGATGCGCCTGAAAAGCTTCGGTCAGGACTATCTTATTCCGATCATGGCGCAGCCTGGCCAAGACTTAAAAGATACGATCGTCAGACTGCCGACGCCTCTTTTGAAAAAACGGCCGACCAGAAAAGAGACGAAAGATAAAATCAAGCAAAGGTGATCCCCATGAAAAAACCGGAAGACAAGCTGTCGTTTATGCAGACACTTCTCATGGTAAGCGGAACAATGATCGGAGCGGGCGTGTTAACACTGCCGCGCTCCGCCGCAACAGCGGACAGTCCGAGCGGATGGATCATTATTCTTGTGCAGAGTGTCGTGTTTATCGGCATCGTCCTGCTCTTTATGCCGTTTTTGCAGAAAAACAGCGGGGAAACCATTTATGAGCTGAATCAAAGCATCATGGGCCGCGCTATCGGTTCTCTTTTGAATTTATTCATCAGCTGTTATTTTGTCGTCACCGTCTGTTTTCAAGCCCGTTTTCTCGGTGAAGTCATCAATTACTTTTTACTGAAAAATACGCCGATGGGTGTCGTCATATTCATCTTTCTGGCGGTCGGCATTTACCATGTGACCGGCGGGGTCTATCCCATTTCAAAGCTTTATGCCTATCTGTTTCCGATTGCGATCGTCATTCTGATTACGCTGCTCATATTCAGTTTGAGACTTTTTAAGCTGGATTTCGTCCGCCCGGTCATGGAAGGAGGCTACAAAAGCTTTTTTGAGCTGTTTCCGCGGACCCTTCTGTATTTTTCGGGACTTGAGGTGATTCTTTATCTGGTGCCGTTTATGAAAAACCCGAAGCAGGCGAAAAAGGCGGCTGTCTTCGGCATCGCAGGCGCGAGCATTTTTTACAGCTTTACGCTGCTTGTCGTCATCGGCTGTATGTCGGTCGCTGAAGCCAAAACGGTGACGTATCCGACCATTTCCCTGATTCATGCCTTGGAAATCCGGGGCATTTTCATAGCGCGGTTTGATATCTTTCTTTTAATTACGTGGACATGCCAGCAGTTCACCTGTATGCTCGGTTCTTTTAAAGGGGCGCATCTCGGATTAAACACCATTTTCAAACTGAAAAATAAAAACAATGCCTGGCTGCTGGGAGGCTTATTGGCAGTGACATTCGGCCTTTCAATGTACCCCGATGATATCAACAGTGTGTTTGCATTCGCGAATATTCTCGGGTATACGTTTTTTGCCGTCATTATGATTCCTTTTCTCATCTGGTTTGTCAGCTGGATGAAAAAAATAGCCGGGAGGAAACAGACGTCATGACACTTTTCATAAAATGGACGGCGGCGCTTTTCATACTGATGACGCTTTCAGGATGCTGGGACGCGAAGGAAGTCGAAAAGCTATCTTTCGCCCGGGGACTGGCGATAGACGAGACGAGTGACCGCCGATATAAATTAACCTATCAAAACCTGCTGCCCCAAAGTGAAAACAGCCAGGCTTCCGGCCGGCCCGTGTTTGTCAATGTGACGACGCGGGGGGATACCATTCTTGAAGCCGTCAGTGAAGTCTCTTTAAAAGATCCGCCTGTTTACAGCGATCATTTAAAAGTGCTGATATTCAGCGACAAATTGCTGGCCGACCAAAATATACTGCAGATGATGAATCATTTTATCCGCGATGATGAATTAAGGCGGAGCAGCTATCTCTTCGCGGCAAGAGGAAAAGCGTCCGATATTCTGACGGAGCCGACGCCGAATCAGCAGCAGCCCATGGCCGCGGAAAAGCTGATCGACCTTACGAACAACGGCGGCTACAACGGGAAGATTTTAAAACCGCTCCGAATCGGGAGAGCTTCGATTTACTGCCATAATAAACTCAGTTTTCTCATTCAGGCCGTCAGCAATCAAAAAGGAAAAACGGTGTATGACGGAGCGGCCATTATCAAAAACGCAAAACAAAACAGATTGGCGGGCTTTCTGTCATCATACGAAATACAGAGCCTGAATTGGCTGATGGGGACGATACGGGGCGGCGTGCTGCCCGCTTTGGATAAAGGGGGGCACCCGATTACCTTCGAGATCAAAAAATCAACATCCGCCATCACTCCCAGGCTGAAAAACGGGAAGCTGTCATTTCATGTAGCGGTAAAAACAAAAGGACTTTTGTCAGAGGACCAATATGCCGGAGAAGATTCATTCGATCAGCACTATTTAAACGGGCTGGAAAAGATTTTCGAAAAAAAACTGAAAAGCGATGTGAAAGAAGTCATCGATAAGCTGCAGAATCAATATGAAACGGACCCTGTATTCTTTTCTGACAGAGTCCGCATTCAATATCCCGACTATTGGAAGAAAGTAAAGCATCATTGGGATGAGACCTTCTCCGAAGCGGCCTTTGACTATGATGTTTCCATTCAGATTACCAACTTCGGAACGATGGGACGGTAGCCTTCAGCCTGTTTTTTCGACACGGAGGAGAATCTGATAAATCCGGCTTTGTTCGGGCAGCTGTATCACCGGAAATTGCATCGATTGCGCCATTCGTGTGATTTCCTGTAAAAACAGCTGCACCCGCTCATCCACGTGAACATACGTATAGGACTGCTTTTTCACAGCAAATGTCTCTTCCGGAAAGAGCGTGCGCACCGTCTGCGGCGTAAAAAACCGTAAGTGGGTGCGGTCGAGAATGCCGGCGTCTCTGTATGTCCAGTCACCGAGCAGAAGCGGAAACAGCGCTTCGGCGTGGGAAATATTCGGAATGCTGCAAACGATTGATCCGGCAGGCGACAAATAGGATGAGTACGTTTCAATGACGCGCCACGGGTCTTTTAAGTGCTCAAGGATGTCGGCGAAAATGATGCAATCAAAAAAACCCTCCGGATAAGGCAGCTTCACTTCTTCGACATCTTCCTGCAGAACCGCTTCATAGTGTCCTTTTGCCGCTTGCGCCGCCAGCGGGTGCAGTTCTATTCCGTACAGTTCGCAAGGCTGTCTGTTTTGAAGTTCCAGCCCCGTAGCCCCCGCGCCGCAGCCGACATCAAGTATCCGTTTCGCCTCCCGGGGAACGAGCTCCGCAATTTCCGGTCTCGGATGAGTAAAGTACGTAAAATCAGTGCCCCATTTTTCCGTAAAACGCTGGCGGTTCTCCGAATATAACTGATTGATATTGATATCCTGATTAGCCGTAAACGTCGCGTGCCCGTGGTGATGCACAAAGGCATCGAGGGCGATGTGCAGGCTGTAGCCTTTTTGCAGGGCGCGCAGACATAGGTCATCATCTTCAAAAGAACCGTATCCGAATTGTTCATCGAACGGGCCGATGTCTTCAATGACGCTTCTTTTCACCAGAAGACAGAAACCGACAAGGCGCAGCACCCGCTTTGTATGATGCTTTTCCCGTGCGCAATATGCCTCCGCGAATGGCTCCAGCTCATCAAGCGATTGATACGCGTCGTGGATCATTTGCGCGCCGCTGACATAGTTGCTGACGGGCCCGACCATACCGGTTTTTTCAGATTGATACAGCACCCTCAGCATGGAGGTGAGCCAATTTTTCGTGACCATCGTATCGTTGTTCAGAAACAGCAGATTTTCTCCCCCTGCCGCTTCGATTCCCTGGTTGCACCCCTTGGCGAACCCGAGGTTTTTTTCATTTAGGATGACTTTGACGTCAGGCAGATTTGATATGTATTCTCTCGTTCCGTCTGAGGAACCGTTGTCAACTATAATCAGTTCAATCTTATCTTTGTCGGTGTATCGTTCAATGCTGGCCAGACATTTTTTCGTCAGCTCAAGTTCATTATATGTAAGGATAATAATACTCGTTTTCACCGGCATCCCCGCCTTTATCGTGACTTTATACAACGTATGACATATCCCCGTCATTTATGTGACCGGGCGCCCGCACGGCATCCGTTTTTAGGGGCCGGTGAATAACCGCCCCCTAAAACTGAATATTACGGATGAACTGTCCGCCGATTTGATTCTGATCCCGAGCCTCCGTTACGGCTTTTCAGATCCTGCTCAATTTCTTCAAGGCTTTTCCCCTTCGTCTCGGTCACTTTAAACCGGACGAACAGGAATGCCAGTATCCCGATCGCGGCATAAATGAGAAATAAATAGCTGATGCCGACTGCTTCCATTAACATCGGATAGGTTAATGAGACAATCAATGTTCCGGCATGCAGCATTAAAGTGGAGACACCCGTCCCGATACCCCGGACATGCAGCGGGAATAATTCAGGAAGCATGACCCACACAGCAGGCCCCCAGCTGACCGCAAATACAATGATAAACAGGCCTAAACAAATCACCGTTGTCCATGATGCGGCTGCTGAATGTTCAAAGAAAAGATTGACCGCGGCCAATACGAGCAGACTGATGACCATGCCCGCATTTCCGGCCAGCAGCAGCGGCTTCCGGCCAATTTTATCAATGACTTTAATAGCCGCAAGCGTCATGATGACATTGACGGCGCCGATTCCGACCGTTCCCAATATAGACGCGGAATTGCCGAACCCCACACTGGTAAATGTTTTAGGGGCGTAATAAATAATTGTATTTGTCCCGATGAATTGCTGCAAAAAGGCAAGTCCGAGGCCGGCAATCAGCGCGGGTCTCACCCACGGCTCAAACAATTCTTTCAAGCCGCCTTCGTTTTCCTTTTCCGCTTCTTTCATCTGATCAATCTCATCATCAATATTCTTCGTTCCCCGCAATGATGAAAGGATTTCTCTTGCTTTCTCTTCTTTGCCGATCGTAAACAGCCAGCGCGGGCTTTCCGGCATAAATAGGATTCCGATCAGCAGAATGACTGACGGCACAACCGCAAGTCCAAGCATCCAGCGCCAAGCGCCTGCATCGGCAAATATATAGTTCACGATATAAGAAACGAGGATTCCGACCGTAATCATCAGCTGATTCAGCGAAGAAAGCGCCCCTCGTTTATGCTTCGGAGCCAGCTCCGATAAATAGAGCGGAACGATCGTTGTAGATGTTCCGACAGCCAGTCCGAGAATGATCCGGAAAAGAACCATCACCTCTGTATTCGGGGCAAAAGCGACTCCTAAACCGCCTATACAAAACAGCAGCGCCGCTCCCATGATGGCCTTCCGCCTGCCGAACCGGTCGGTCAGTTTGCCGGCGAATCCCGATCCGAGAATCGCCCCCGCCAATAACGAACTGACGACGAGGCCTTCTGTAAAGGCGTTCAGTCCCAGTTCTTTTTTCATAAATAAAATAGCTCCGGAAATGACTCCGGTATCATATCCGTATAACGCGCCGCCGAGTGCGCCGAAAAAATAGAGCCATTTATTCGAGTGTATGCTTTTCATGTTATAGACTCCCTTCATCCAACGCTGTATCCGCGCGGAATTGTTCTACTGCTTCTTTTGCCTGTTTCCGTCCGTTTCAAACCTTCCGCACCGTTAATATCCATTATTTTACTAATTATTTTTTACAAAGCGACGAAACATTTCCCGCTTCCTGCCGTCCAATATAATGTGAACCTGATGCAAAAATAACAGTAGATGTTGTCGAAATAGAGAGAAAGATTTGGAATTTTCTCATTTGCAGAGTTGCTCCAAGTCAACAATTATGGTACGCTTCACAAAGAATAGAAACGAGAGGTAATGATATGGAAGAACGATCTCAACGCAGAAAAAAGAAAAGACGCCTCAGAAAATGGGTGAAATTTGTACTGGTATTCGCCGCTTTCTTATTGGTGATCGCCGGTTCCGTCGGCACCTACGCATTTGTGAAATTGAATAATGCGACCAAAGAAGCGCACGTCAGCCTTGACCGCGGCGACCAGTCCGTAAAACGGATCAAAGAATTTGACCCGAAGAAGGATTCTTTCACCGTATTGCTTTTAGGAATAGACGCCCGTGACAATAAGGGCGAATCAGTAGATGACGCAAGAAGTGACGCCAACGTGCTCGTCACCTTCAACCGGAAAAAGAAAACAGCGACGATGCTCAGCATTCCGCGGGATTCCTATGTCAACATCCCGGGACACGGCTATGACAAATTCGCGCACGCACATGCTTACGGCGGTTATAATTTAACTTATAAAACAGTAGAAAACATGCTTGATATTCCGGTAGATTATGTGGTTGAGAGCAACTTCGACGCGTTCCGCGATGTCGTCAATGAGTTGAACGGCGTTACGGTAAATGTGAAAAGCCAGAAAATTGCCGATCGTATTAAAGTCGATACAAAAGGAAAAGTCGTGCTGAAGCCGGGCGTCCAGACGCTTGACGGTGAGCAGGCACTGGCTTATGTAAGAACACGCAAAGCGGACACCGATCTGATGCGCGGACAAAGACAGATGGAAGTGCTGAGCGCCATTATTAAAAAATCTAAATCGTTAAGCTCGATCCCTTCTTATGACGATATCGTCGACAGCTTAGGGAAAAACTTAAAAATGAACTTATCTCTTAATGACGCCATCGGTCTGTTCCCGTTTATCACATCGCTGAAATCGGTGGATTCTTTGCAGCTGACAGGTTCAGACAGCTATATTTACACTCCTCAGTACGGCAAAAATATTTATTACTTCAAGCTGAATGAGGAAAACCTTCAAGAAGTAAAAACAAAATTAAAAAATGATTTAAACGCGTAAGACGTCACGGCAGGATTAGCAAATCCCGCCGTTTTTCTGTTGAAAAAAAGGACATGAAGGTATAGCCTTTAACTGACGGCTTTCTGCTGATTTCGCACAAAGCTGAACATACTACATGAAGCAGCTTTATTTTTAAGGAGGGCATCCATACATATGAAATTGATAGCCATTGACTTAGACGGCACATTACTGAACTCGGACAGTGTGATTTCTCCGGAAAACAGAGCGGCTTTACAAAGAGCGGATGAAGCGGGCATTCTCGTGGCCATCTGCACGGGCAGAGCCACGTTTGATGTAAAAGCGCTCTTGAAGGATTTAGATATTCCGATCATTGCGGCAAACGGCGGGACAGTCCATGACAAAGGATACCGCCTCGTCAGCCGGCTCTTAATGGATCAGCAGGCCGGGAAGGATATCGCCGCTTATTTAACGGACAAAGACATTTACTTTGAGGTCTATACAGATGATCATCTGCTGTCCCCATTTGACGGCGAGTCCAAACTGCAGGCAGAACTGGATATTCTGAAAAGCGCCAATCCTAAGGAAGATATTCATACATTATGGGAGGGCGCAAAGACGCAGTTCAAACAATTCGGCATTAAACCCGTACAGGATATACAGGCGATTTTTAACGGAGACGAACATGTTTACAAGCTTCTTTGTTTCTCTTTTGATATGGAAAAACTGAGAAACGCCAAAGAAGAAATTACACATCATCCGAAATTATCCCAGACATCTTCCGGAAAACACATTATCGAAATCCTCCCTGCCGGTTCCGGAAAGGGACGTGCTCTGACGGAGCTTGCCTCACTGTACGGAATTGAAAAACAAGATATTTACGCCATCGGCGACAGCCCGAATGATTTCTCCATGTTTGAAGCGGCGGGAAATCGCATCGCCATGGGCAATGCGATTGATGAACTGAAGGAAAAAAGCACGTATATTACAAAAAGCAACGATGAAAACGGCGTCGCATATTTCATCAACCGGCTTCTCGACAACGATCAATAAAAGGAAAAAGCCAGGTCTTTCACGGCCTGGCTTTTCACGTTTCCCAAAAAAGAAATTCCCAAAAATGAAAATAAATTGTAAGATAAAGAAAAAAGGAGTTTCATGATGTCGAATGCAATCGCTATCATAGGATGTTTAGCTTTTCTCTGCGCAGTCGGATACGGAATTTTCCACCTCATATGCAAAGCTGCCAAAAAAGAAAAACGTTTTTCAAAAAAGCTGTTTTGGCCCCTTCTCATCGGCGGATTTATCCTGCTTCTGACCGGCGCCTCCCTCGCAGAGCCGGACGCCTCGGCCGTGAAGGCAGAGGAGAAATACAGCACCCTTGATACCGCTTATCAAAAACTAACGAAGGAACACCAGGCGCTTGAGAAAAAATATGAAAGCATCAGTGCCGCGGCCGAAAAGGAGAAATCCGAAGCCGAAGCCGGCAATGAAGAAAAACTCAGCAAACTCAGCCAAGAGATAAGCGAGCTGAAAAAAACAAACAAATCACTCAAACAAGACAATGAGACATTAAAAAATTCACAAAAGAAGCTCGAAAAGACCGCTGAAACGCTTCAGTCAGAAAATAAAACTTTAAAGCGGCAGAAAGCAGAAACAAAAACATCCGAAAACACGGAAACGGCGCAAAACAACGCCCCTTCCTCCGGCGGACATGCCGAAACGAAAGCAGCCGGCACCTCACAGGGATGCGACATTAAAGGCAGCCGGAACGGCATTTATCACACGCCGGGAAGTACATACTACGACCGGACGACAGATCCCGCGGAAATGTTCTGTTCCGTAGAGGATGCGGTAGCGGCCGGATACAGAGCGCCGAAACGGTAAAAGAAAAAGACGTCAGAGACACTCTCTGACGTCTTTTTTTACGGAAGCCGGATGCCGCCCGCATATTTGTCCTTCCAATAAGCGCTTGTGTTCATATTTGTTATGGTAACGCCTGCGGACACGGTGACATGAATCACTTGTCCGTTCCCGATATAAATGGCCGGATTCAGGCTTTCCGCTTTAAAGAAGACCAGATCGCCGGGCTTCAGATCTTGTTTATCGACCGGAACGCCCGCCTGCATCTGCTTGTCCGCATAACGCGGCAGGCTGATTCCTTTCGCTTTTTGATAGATGTATTGAACAAATCCCGCCGTATCAAAGCCGGTTTCCGGTGAAACGCCGCCTTTCAGATAAGAAATTCCGATATGATCGGCCGCTGTGGACACAACGGGATTTTCTTTAGAAATGGCTAAATTGCTGAATCGGCGCACCCCTGTAAAATGTTTTTTCCAGTAATCTTCCGACAAGTAAGAAATGGTGACTTTTGCGGAGCGGCTCGCTTGGATGAACCTTCCCTCTCCCGCATAAATGCCCGCATGGGAAATTCCTTTTTTATACGTGTCGCTGAAATAAATCACGTCCCCGGGCTTTATGCCGCTCAGTTTGATTTTCTCACCGACCAGCCACTGCTGTTCCGCTGATCTCGGCAGGTAAATGTGAAGCTTGTTTTCAAAAACATATTGGACCAGCCCCGAACAGTCGAATCCCTCCTCGGGCGTGCTTCCGCCGAATACATACGGAATGTCGAGGTAACGGGCTGCCTCCTGAACGATCGGGTCATCAGCCAGTTCCGGATCTTTTGTCATCCGCTTTGCGCCAAGATATAAATTCATCCAATAACTGCTTTTTTGAAACCGTGTGACGGTTACGCCTTCTGACGGAGAACTGTGTATCATCTCTCCGTTTCCGATATAAAGACCGTCATGGACGGGCGCGTTTTGTGTTGAATCCGACTTTTTGAAAAACACAAGATCTCCCGGTAAAAGGTCATTTTCTTTGACGGCGGTTCCAATCTTCCATTGATCACTGACCGTTCTCGGCAGATGGATGTTCTGCCTGGTGAAAAGATAATGCATCAATCCGGACGGGTCAAAACCGTCCTCAGGCTCTTCGCCTCCGTAAACATATTTATTTCCGACAAGTTTTTGCGCGTCTGAAACCATCAGGACAGAAACTTGAGAATCCGCTTCAGCAATTTCCGTTCTCGTTACTGCGGGTGCCACAAGACAAATCATAAGGCCGGCAAGGATGTACTTCCTCCAGCTTGTGAGCATGTTTTCTATTCACTCTCCTCATTTTTAGTAGTTTTTACATCGGTAACTTTTAACAAATGTTTAGGAGAGCACACAAAAAAAGAATGCCCGTTATGGGCATTCTTTACTGGATTCGGAACAAACAATATGCCGGCAAGCGGAATCATGCGCTTATTTTGCGCCCGCTGTGTCCTCTTGCTGAATTTTTTGCATTTCCGTGTCAATTTTTTGTTTTTCCTGATCTGTGAGCTGATCATTGTATTTAAACGCTGACATAAACATAAATACCATAATGATCGCGGCAAACGGCCATCCCGCTTTAATGATTTTCATTTGTTTTTCACTCCGCTTTCTTTTTTAAGATATCGCTGTGATCCACATCAAACGTTAATTTTCCATCCTTGACGCTCCACTTGAAATTCGATTCTTTCGTCAGTTCACGTACGATTGTTTTATGATTGATGCTGCCTTTTTTAACCGGTGCAGGCGTTGCTTCATGAATATTCATCGGCGTGACTTCAAAGCGTCCCGTGCCGTTTTTCTGCAGATGATATTGAACAAGCGCCGTGTCTCTCGTTCTTGTCCACCCCTGGTCGAATACGAAGTTGCCCAGGCTGTAGAAAATAACAGTGCCGTGGTACATTTCGATCGGTTCTAGCACGTGCGGATGGTGTCCGACGATAATATCCGCTCCGGCATCTGACATTGCTCTTGCCAATTGGCGCTGTCTGTCATTCGGATCATTATCGTATTCCTGTCCCCAGTGTGTTTGAACAATGACAAGATCGGCTTTCTTTTTGGCTTTAGAAATCATCGGAATAAACAGCTCTGGATCGGCCGGAAGCACACCCGGCGCATTTCGTTTAGCTGCAAAGCCTTTTCCGGAAACATCAGTGAAACCCAGTGTTGCGATTTTGATTCCGTTTACATCTTGATACGAAATGTTCTGCTCGGCTTCCTTCAGCGTGAGGCCCGCGCCGACAAGTTCAAGATTTTGCTTTGAAAACTCTTCAACCGTATCCCGCATTCCTTGAGGGCCGTAATCCATCGCATGGTTGTTGGCTGCCGTGAGCACGGTGAAATTCATGTCCTTCAATACTTTTACGGCATCTTTGTTTGACTGAAGGTGGATATTTTTTTCTGCTTCTTTGTAGTTCTTTTTATATGTAACCGGGTTTTCAAAGTTCCCCGACACATAGTCGGATGCTTCGAAGAATGGCTTTGCGTAACGGAAGACACTCTCCGTGCCTTTATGCTTTGTCACTTTCTCGACATTCCGGCCCATCATAATATCTCCGACGAATGAGGCTGATACAAGGTCATCGGCATTTCTTTTCACACTCGGCGTTTCCGCCTTCCCTGTCAGGATGCAGACGAACATCAGGCAAAAGACGATCGGCAGCGCGATAAAAACGTGAAGATTGGTCTTCTTTTTCTGCTGTTTGGTCAGCTTCAGCAGTTTTTCTTGAAAGCTTAATTGTTTTTTCATCGTTTGACACACCTTACATTAGATTAAGTAGTAAGCAAACATAATGGCAAAAGTTGCGCCGCTTAAGAACAGCGTGCTGGCAAATGTAATCGTTAATCCCTGTTTCTGAATGGTATTGGCGATCAGACCCGGTACGATGATACCGATTCCTCGGAATTCTGATATCTCAAACGGTACGATCGGGTAAAGGAAATCAAGGGCGATTTTTAAGCAGATTCCCGTTATCAGCATAGCTGCGAATTTTCTGCGTCCGTACAAAATCATAAATCTGGATAAACCGTATTTGACGATCACGTATGTAAGAAGACTCACTAACAATACGAGTAAAATAAAGACCGGCTGGTTAAAAACGAGCCCTAAATAACCCGGCACGACTAAACCGGCAGGTACGATACCTGTTTTTTCCGCGAAAATTAAACTGATTAACACGCCTAAAATAAGTGAGATGTATAAATCTGATCCGAACATTTATCCTTTTCCTCCTAGCTAACGAGCTGTTTCACCTTATACTCTTGAATTTTTTCAATTAATGGTTCCGCTGAACCGTGGATATTGCCGACGCCATATATGACACGGTTTTGCATTCTTGTTTTCAGCACGTCCATGATTTCGTCTGTTGATTTATATTCCAGATCGTGCAATGTATCGGCAGGAATCTTGCCTTCTTCATAAGCTCTGACGATCGGTTCTGTCGTCTCGCCGATGAGTATGAGTTCCTTCGTTTTAATGTACGGAAGCACGTCGTTTGCGAACTGAATCGTTCTGTCCACACGGTCGGCGCGGCAGTTCATGATAACGATCGGTTCATCTGTCGGGTAGCCGATTTCCTTTACACGTTTCCATATATTTAAAGTAGAAGATGCATCATTTGCGGCAAAGCCGTTTACGAAATGACCGGGCTCCTTCGTGCTGAGCAGCGGCAGGATTCTCATGGCGCCAGGATCAGGCGGCGCATTCAGCATTCCTTTAAACGCCGTTTCTTCATCTATCCCAAGAGCCTGGGCAACGCCGAGCGCAAGGGAAGCGTTATCAGGAAAGACCATATATTCAAATTTTCGAAGGTATTCATCTGTAATTTTAGAGTTATCCGCAATAATGACCTCGGTATTCCGCTCTGCGGCTTTTTCTTTAAAGAAGTCTGTGTATTCACTGTCTGTAATGACAAGGTGACCGTTATACGGTATCGTCGCGGTAAATGCTTCAGCGATTTCATCAAGCGTCGGCCCCATGACGTCCATATGGTCTTCAAGCACATTCACGATGACGCCGATGTTGGCTTGAAGGAGTTCTTCCTGAAAGATAATCTGATAATCCGGGTTTACCGCCATACATTCACTGACAATGGCATTGGCGCCCCGTTCTACGGTTTCCTTCATTACTTCTTTTTGCTCGCCGATATTCGGGCCCTGCGGTTTCCGTTTGATCGGTTTCTCCTCAGGTGTATCCCAATAGATCATCCTTGCATCTGTTCCCGTCGTTTTTCCGACTGTTTTGTAGCCCGCCTCCATCAGTATTCCGGTCGTCAGCCTCGTTACGGTTGACTTTCCGCGGATACCATTAATATTGACGCGTACTGGCAGAGCATCGATATTCTTCTGATGCCGCCTTTTTTCAATGATTCCGATGATTAGTACGGCAGCACAGGCTATAATGAGTAACCACATTGATTTTTGACATCTCCTTCTGTATTGATAAATTCATTCATCAGTATATAGCTTCACTATGAATTCTCAATCGGCATTATGTAACATAATCTTCCCGCTTTCACTGAGCCAAACTTCTCTATTAGTGACGCTATTCTTCCTATTATCGAATTGCTTTTTTTGGGAATAGGCAGGACTTCAACCTTACTTCAATTTTTCAAAAGAAAAATGAATGCGTTTACATTTTCACGCAGAAATTCATTTGGATCAATGGAACTATTCGCGTTCCGGAAGAAAAAGATGTAATGATAATCCATCTTTTCCAGCCCGTTTGTATCAGCGTTTTTCGCACTGCGCATACGTTTCGGGACTCTCTGTCCGCTGTGTGCAGACTGCCTGTTTTGTTAAGGATAAGGTCTTAAAGTCATTCATTTTTCCCCCGTATCCTGCTTTCAGTCCCATTCCAAAATAACTAGCGGAATGACTGGTACATGACAGAAAAAGACGGGTCCGGAGTGTTTACAAGAAATACACATTTTATATGCGGAAAGCCTTTCTCCTTTTAAACCATTTACAGGACGTTTATCACTCTTTTGAAATAATTTTAATAAATCTTTATATTCGTTCAAGAAATATTCATCCATAATTGTGAAGTTCTTGGTAAAACATCGAGGAACTCCTCTATTTTATAAAATGCATAAAAAAGGAATACCCGCTGAAAACTACAGATAACCGGGGAAGGAGGCGGTCTGATGTCTGCGGATAAACAAAACAAACGGATTCCCGGCGATTTTGAATCGGCTGTACGGGAAATGCAGGAGCTGATGTGTGTTTGCGGTGATTTTAAAATACGAAGGATCAAACTGCAGGACCGTCATACCGCTTTCTTTTATATTGAACAGATGATAGAAGAACAGAAGCTGAATGAGTTTCTGTTAAGCGACACCCTGCAGAACGGCCCGCTTGAGGAAACGATGAATGCCGTCAGCAGTGCGGAAACGGATGAAACCAGAAAACTCATTGACGGGATTTTGGCCGGACAGGTTGTTTTTCTCAGCGATGCATCGAGAAAAGCGAAGCTGTTTTCCGTCGGGCAGAATCCGCTGCGTTCCATTATGGAACCCGAATCTGAAAGTATCGTCCGCGGCGCCCATGACGGGTTTGTGGAAAGTTTGGAAACGAACATTCATCAGCTGCGGTTTCACATACAGGATCGCCATCTCTCCGTTCATTATATGGATATCGGGGAAAGAGCCAAATCAAAGGTTGCGGTTATCTTTGTTGAGAATATCGCCAATCCGGAGATTGTCGAGGAAGTGAAGCGGCGCCTGTCATACTTGCGTATAGACAGCGTGCTTGCGCCCGGGATTATCGAGGAATCAATAGAAGATAATTCGTTTTCCATTTTTCCGCAGATCATTCATACGGAACGGCCGGATAAAGCAAAAGCATGCGTGATGGAAGGCTGTGTACTGATCATGATGGACGGGAGTCCGTCGGCTTTGATTGCGCCGATCACATTCTTTTCTTTTTTTCAATCTCCGGATGACTACAGCACGAGGTGGATTTCCGCCAGTTTTTTAAGAGTGCTGAGATTTTTCGCCTTTATGATCGCGATTACGCTGCCCGCTTTTTATATCGCGCTGATTGCGTTTCATTTTGAAGTCATTCCCAACGATCTGATTATCACCATGAAAAATTCAATTGTTGATATTCCCTTCCCTCCGCTGATAGAAGCCATGATTATGGAGATTACGATTGAACTGATCCGCGAAGCCGGTATCAGGCTGCCGAAACCGATCAGTCAGACGATCGGCATTGTCGGCGGTCTCGTGATCGGTGACGCAGTCGTTCAGGCGGGACTCATTTCTAATATGATGATTATCGTCGTAGCCGTTACGGCCGTTTCTTCTTTTGTGCTTCCTTCATATGAAATGAGCACGTCCATCCGAACGCTCAGATTTCCGCTTATGTTTCTGGCATCCTCGTTCGGTTTTATCGGCATTGCACTCGGCTTCGGGCTTATTCTGATGAACCTGTGCAAGCTTGAATCACTCGGCGTCCCTTATTTATCATCTCTGACGCCGTTTCATTTCAGCGACTTGAAGGATGCATTTATCCGGCTGCCGGCTTGGTTTATTAAAAGAAGGCCTTTTTATTTGAGACCGCAAGACTCAAAGCAGATGAAACATGTTCGGGGGTGGAGAAAAGATGAAGCCTAAAAAAATAAGCCGGCTTCAAGGCGTGTTTTTCATTAATCAGACGCAGATCAGCATCGGCATTTTGGCGTTGCCCCATTTACTGATGATGAAATCGGGAAGCAGCGGATGGATTTCCATTCTGCTTACCGGATTGCTCGTCCAGCTTACATTCAGCCTGTATATGATATTATTTCACCGGTTTCCGAAGCTGAACCTGTACGAAATGCTGGAGGAGGTGTTCGGAACACTTGCCGGCAAAGGGGTGCAGGTGCTGTATATTTTATATTTCGCGTTTCTCTGCACGCTCATTCTTTCTGTATTTACACGGATATTGGATATCTGGGTGCTCCCTCAGACTCCGAATTGGGTGATCAGCTTAATGCTGATCCTCGGTTCTGTCTATATCGCCCAGGCTCCGCTGAATGCGATCGCCAGGTTCAGCTTTATTTTAACGCCGTTTTTGCTGCTGATCTCTCTGCCGCTTTTATACACGCTGGGAAAAGCCGATATCACATACATTATGCCGATTTTTCACGGAACCGCAAAAGACATGCTTACCGGGGTGCAGCAAACACTTGTCAGCATTACCGGCTTTCAGGCGGCGCTCGTGATCGGGCCCCTAATCAACTGCACCGTCAGCCAGCGCTACAAAATACTGACGATTTCAAACATCTTGATTATCCTTTATTACCTGTATATCACCCTTACTTGCTTTGTCACAATCAGCCCCGAAGAAATAAAAATGATCCCGGAGCCTGTGCTGTACCTGTTAAAAACCGTTTCATTCAGAATTATCGAACGGACGGATCTGCTCTTTTTGACGTTTTGGTTCGTGACCGTCTTTTCAACGCTGGCCAACGTGTTTTACTTGGCAAGCACCGGCATTGCCAAGCTGTTCAATCAAAAAGATCACAGCCGGTTTGTTTATCCGCTGGCCCTGCTCGTCTTCCTTCTGTCTATTTGGGCCACAAGCACAGATAAAACGATACAGCAGCTGGATCAGTTTTTCCGCATTTCCGATATTGTGTTTGTGTATTTGTTTCCTTTGTTTATGGTATTGATTATCCTTGTACGCAAAAAGGGTGTCCGCCATGCGCATTAAAAAAGCGGTTCTTATCAGTCTCATGTGCGCAAGCCTGACACTTGCGGGCTGCTGGGATCAAAATTTGCTGAAAGATATTTCTCTCGTGCTGACCGCAAGCCTTGATGTTGATCATGACGGTAAAAATAAAATCGGCATCACCTATCGGAAGGTTCAGTCCTCCCAGGCGGAACAGGAAACGGGCGGCTCATTCATTACGACGGTGCTCAGCGCTTCCGGGCACACCATCCGTGAAGCGCGGTTTCAATTGGATAAGCTTGTCGACCAGCGCATTGACACGTCCAAGCAAAGAGTCTTATTAATCGGTGAGAAAATGGCGGAAAAACCGCTTTTTCCTTATCTCGATGTCTTTTACAGAGATCCGAAAAGCCCGCTTCTCGCTCATCCGGCGGTTGTAAAAGACGGCGAGGCGATTGAAGTGCTGAAGCTGATCGTCCGGCAGAAATTGATCGTCAGCAAGTATTTAACGAATTTATTAACAAGCGCTAATGCGGAATCAAATATCAGCATGGAGAATTTGCAATCCATCCGTTCAAGCATGCTGACGGCTGATAAGGATTTCGCCCTACCTTATTTATCGATTAACGGACAGACGATAAAGATAGAGGGTTCTGCCCTGTTCAGCGGCCAGCGGAAAGTGACTGAGGTGCTCGGTCAGGATTCAACCCTCCTGACCCTTTTAAGCGGGCAATTTAATAAATCGGCTAATATTAATCTGAAGCTGTGGGACAAATACAAAATGGATATTGAAAATTATCTTTCTCTCGGCATCACGGATGCCACGCGAAAGATTGTATTTATAGATACAGATCCGCAGCATATAAAAGTGAAAATCCGTTTAAAACTGAATGCACGCGTCTTGGAATATCCAAAGGACAAGCTGAATTCTTATACGGCAATCGACCAAATAAACAAACAAGCCTCAGCAAATTTGAACAGCCAGGCCAGATCGGTGATCAGCCATATTCAGGAGCACAACTCGGATATCCTCGGCATCGGCCGGAAATATCAAACCCATTATTATGAGCGGGGCAAGCGGCTTAATTGGCGTAAGGTCTATCCTTCCATCGAGATCATCCCTGATATCAAAGTGAATATCTCACAAATCGGCATCGTGAACTAAAAGAGACCCCGGTCTCTTTTTTTGTTGCCAACCGAAATGATTCGTGTTACTCTTTTTATGTAAACGGTTACATAAGTGAAGGAGGAGTGTTTGTTGGCAACGATTAAAGATGTCGCAGGCGCTGCCGGCGTCTCTGTTGCCACGGTCTCGCGTGTCCTCAATGACAACGGCTACGTGCATGAAGATACACGAACGAAGGTCATGCTTGCCATGGAGAAGCTGAATTATTATCCGAATGAAGTTGCCCGCTCTCTTTATAAAAGAGAATCCAGACTGGTCGGGCTCTTGCTTCCGGATATTACGAATCCCTTTTTCCCTCAGCTTGCCCGCGGCGCTGAAGACGAGTTGCAGCGGGAAGGATACCGGCTGATCATCGGCAACAGCGATGAAGAATTGGAAAAAGAACTCGACTACCTGCAAACATTTAAACAAAATCAAGTTGCCGGTATTTTGGCGGCCACCCATTACCCCGACCTTCCCGAATACAGCGGCAGCCTTTACCCGGTCGTATTTCTGGACCGGACAAAAGAAGGCGCCCCATCCGTATTCAGTGACGGGCGGGCAGGCGGAAAACGGGCGGCTGAGGAAATGCTTCGCGGCAAAAGCACAAGCATCACGCTTGTCAAAGGCCCAGCCCACCTTTCGACCGCTCAGGAACGTTTTAACGGCGCACTTAACGTGCTGCAAAAAGCGAACGCGCAGTTCAATGTCATCTCCGCCGCTTCATTTTCCATCAAGGATGCCGCCATTTTAGCAGAAGAATTGTTTGCAGCATACCCTGAAACCGACGGAGTCATTGCCAGCAACGACATTGCGGCGGCTGCCGTCCTCCATGAGGCGCTGCGGCTCGGCAAAAAAGTTCCGGAGGAGATTCAGATCATCGGATACGACGATATTCCGCAGAGCAGGCTTTTGTTTCCGCCGCTTTCAACCATCCGCCAGCCTGCATATGAGATGGGAAAACAAGCGGCAAACCTGCTGCTGCAATTGATAAAGAAAGAGCCGCCGAAAGAGACGGCCATTCAAATGCCCGTGACTTACATAAGAAGACAAACGACGAGAAAGGATGATCACCATGAGTGAAATTTGTGTTATCGGAAGCTGTTCTATGGATCTGGTCGTCACATCCGAACGGCGTCCGAAAGCCGGAGAAACCGTACTGGGCACAGACTTTCAAACCGTGCCCGGAGGAAAAGGCGCAAATCAGGCCGTAGCCGCTTCCCGCCTGGGCGCAAACGTATATATGGTAGGAAAAGCAGGCAATGACAGCTACGGAAAAGCGATTATTGAAAACCTGAAGGCAAACGGTGTCAATACGGACTATATGGAAACGGTTACACATAAAAAAAGCGGAACGGCTCATATTGTGCTCGCAGAAGGAGACAACAGCATCGTCGTCGTAAAAGGCGCAAACGATGACATCTCCCCCGATTATGCCAAAAGTGCGCTGGCAAAACTTCCCGGCATTGATATCGTGCTGATCCAGCAGGAGATTCCTGAAGAAACCGTTGAAGAAGTGTGCAGCTACTGCCGCGCGCAGCAAATTCCGGTTATCCTGAATCCCGCGCCGGCCCGGCCGCTGAAACAATCGACGATTGAGGATGCCGCATATCTTACGCCGAACGAACATGAAGCGTCCATTTTATTTCCTGACCGGACGAAAGAAGAAGCGCTCGCCGGCTATCCCGGCAAACTGTTCATTACCGAAGGAAAACAAGGCGTGCGCTACTCAGACGGCACCGCGGAACGGCTTGTTCCCGCCTTCCCTGCAGAAGCGGTCGACACGACGGGAGCCGGCGATACCTTTAATGCGGCACTTGCCGTCGCACTCGCGGAAGGACGGGACATTGAGCAAGCGCTCCTGTTTGCCAACCGCGCCGCCTCCCTGTCTGTGCAGCACTTCGGCGCCCAAGGCGGGATGCCGGCCAGAAAAGAAGTTGAGGAGCTGCTGTCATGAAAAAACACGGAATGTTAAACAGCCACATTGCCAAAGTATTAGCCGATCTCGGGCATACAGACCTCATCGCAATCGCCGATGCGGGTCTCCCCGTCCCTGACGGCGTCCCTAAAATTGATTTGTCCTTAACGGCGGGCGTTCCCGCCTTTCGGGACGTGACCAGCCTGGTAGCCGGGGAGATGGCAGTCGAAAAGGTGATCGCCGCTTCCGAGATCAAAGACGCAAATCCTGAGAATGCAAGTTTCATAGAAAGCCATTTCTCAGCGCAGACGATCGAGTACATGTCCCATGAGGAATTCAAACGGCTCACACAGAAAGCAAAAGCCGTCATCCGAACGGGTGAAATGACACCATACGCCAACTGCATCCTGCAGGCGGGTGTGATTTTCTAGAAAGAAGGGATCCAGCATGCACATCGGCATGACAGACATTCATAAAGCATTCGGCAAAAACCAAGTGCTCTCCGGCGTCTCATTTGAGCTTCTGCCGGGAGAAATCCACGCTTTAATGGGAGAAAACGGAGCGGGCAAATCGACGTTAATGAATCTGCTCACCGGGCTCTACCGGCTCGACAAGGGAAACATTACGATAAACGGAACAAATATGAGCTTCTCCAATCCAAAGGAAGCCGAAAAGCACGGAATCGCCTTTATCCATCAGGAACTGAATATATGGCCGGACATGACGGTGCTTGAAAACCTTTTTATCGGCAAAGAGCTGACGACGGCGTTCGGCGTTTTGGAAACGAAGAAAATGAAAGCGCTAGCAAAATCACAGCTTGAAAAACTGGGAGTCTCTCTTCCTCTTGACCGGGAAGCCGGACAATGTTCCGTCGGACAGCAGCAGATGATTGAGATTGCCAAAGCGCTGATGACAAACGCCGAAGTCATTATTATGGACGAACCGACCGCGGCGCTGACCGAACGGGAAATCAGCAAACTGTTTGACGTGATGACGGCGTTAAAGCGGGACGGCGTATCCATCGTCTATATTTCGCACCGAATGGAAGAGATATTTTCGATTTGCGACCGGATCACCATTATGCGGGACGGCCTCACTGTCGATACGGCGCATATTAAAGGAACTAATTTTGATGAAGTGGTCAAAAAAATGGTCGGGCGGGAGCTGACCGATCGGTATCCGACTCGCACGCCGTCACTCGGCGATAAGGTGCTCGAAGTGAAAAACGCCTCAAAAAAAGGAAGCTTTTCACAGATCAGTTTCCATGTGAGCGCCGGAGAAATCCTCGGCGTTTCCGGCTTAATGGGTGCCGGACGGACAGAAATCATGAGGGCGCTGTTCGGAATTGACAGGCTCGATTCCGGAGAGATCTGGATTTCCGGCCGAAAAACCGGCATTCGGGGTCCGTACGATGCCATCCGTAAGGGACTCGGCCTGATTACGGAGAACCGCAAAGATGAAGGGCTGCTGCTGGATACGTCCATTCGTGAAAATATCTCATTGCCGAACCTGACCAGCTTCTCTCCGAAAGGCATCATTGACCGAAAACGCGAGGCGGAGTTCGTTGAGCTGCTCATCAAGCGTCTGACCATTAAGACCGCATCTCCGGAAACCGCCGCCCGGCATTTATCAGGAGGAAATCAGCAAAAAGTCGTCATCGCCAAATGGATCGGAATCGGCCCGAAAGTTCTCATCCTTGATGAACCGACAAGAGGCGTCGACGTAGGCGCGAAAAGGGAAATCTATTCATTAATGAATGAACTGACCGATCGCGGAGTCGCCATCATCATGGTGTCTTCCGAGCTGCCGGAAGTTCTCGGCATGAGTGACAGAATCATCGTCGTCCACGAAGGGCGCATCAGCGGAGAAATCAATGCGGCCGGCGCAACACAAGAACACATCATGACACTTGCCACGGGAGGGCAGCAGTATGAAAACTGAACCAATGACATCAACTGAACAAAAGCGATTTTCCATTCACACCTTCACACAAAAACTCGGTCCGTTTCTCGGCTTACTGATTCTTGTGCTGATCGTTTCCGTTTTAAACCCGAGTTTTCTTGAACCCCTCAATATTCTCAACCTTCTTCGGCAGGTTGCGATTAACGCTCTGATTGCATTCGGAATGACGTTTGTCATTTTAACGGGAGGCATTGATCTCTCTGTCGGAGCCATCCTCGCCTTATCGAGCGCATTGGTCGCAGGTATGATGGTCTCAGGCATCGACCCGATCTTAGCCGTCATCATCGGCTGCGTAATCGGCGCCGTACTCGGCATGATAAACGGATTATTAATCACAAAAGGAAAAATGGCGCCGTTCATCGCCACTTTGGCGACAATGACCGTCTTTCGCGGACTGACCCTCGTCTATACGGACGGAAATCCGATTACGGGACTCGGTTCAAGTTACGCATTTCAATTATTCGGGCGCGGTTATTTTCTCGGCATTCCCGTACCTGCCATTACGATGCTGATTGCATTTGCAACCCTGTGGGTTCTTCTGCACAAAACACCGTTCGGCCGCCGGACATACGCCATCGGCGGCAATGAGAAAGCGGCGCTGATATCGGGAATCAAAGTGCCCCGCATCAAGATCATGATCTATTCTCTGACAGGTTTATTATCGGCGCTGGCGGGAGCGATTCTGACATCACGCTTAAATTCCGCACAGCCGACGGCCGGGGAATCATACGAGCTGGACGCCATCGCAGCGGTCGTTCTCGGCGGAACGAGCCTGTCCGGCGGTCGAGGGCGCATCATCGGTACACTGATCGGGGTTTTGATTATCGGTACGCTGAACAACGGCTTGAACCTTCTCGGCGTATCATCTTTTTATCAGCTCGTCGTCAAAGGAATCGTCATTTTAATCGCGGTGCTGCTGGACCGCAAAAAATCGGCATAGTAGGAGGACCATTATGAAGAAAGCCATCATCACGATCGCGGCATTATCACTGTTTTTGCTGTCCGCCTGTTCACTTGAACCGCCACAATGGGCAAAACCGTCAAACACAAAACATAAAAAAGAATTCACTATCGGGCTCTCCGTCTCCACATTGAACAATCCGTTCTTCGTTTCATTAAAAGAAGGCGTTGTAAAGGAAGCCAAAAAACGGGGCATGAAGGTCATTATTGTCGATGCCCAAAATGATTCATCTAAACAGTCAAATGACGTAGAAGATTTGATCCAGCAGGGAGTCGATGCGCTGCTGATCAACCCGACCGATTCATCAGCGATTTCAACAGCCGTCGAATCGGCAAATTCCCTCGGCATTCCCGTCATTGCGCTTGATCGTTCAGCCGAACACGGCAAAGTCGAAACGCTTGTCGCCTCTGACAATGTCAAAGGAGGAGAAATGGCGGCTGACTACCTCGCCGATCAGCTCGGAAAAGGCGCCAAAGTGGCTGAATTACAAGGGGTGCCGGGCGCATCCGCGACACGGGAACGCGGAACGGGCTTTCATCATATTGCCGACAAAAAGCTGGATGTCGTAACAAAGCAAGCGGCGGATTTTGACCGTACAAAAGGATTGACCGTCATGGAAAACCTGCTGCAGGGACATCCGGATATTAAAGCCGTGTTCGCCCATAATGATGAAATGGCACTCGGCGCGCTCGAAGCGATTAACAGCTCAGGCAAACACATTCTGGTCGTCGGTTTCGACGGAAATAAAGATGCGATTTCTTCCATTAAAAACGGAAAGCTGACAGCCACGGTCGCCCAGCAGCCGGAGCTGATCGGAAAACTGGCGGCCGAAGCGGCGGAGCAGGTGCTCAAAGGAGAAAAAGTCAAAAAAACCATTTCCGCTCCATTGAAACTTCAAACACAAAAATAACCGGCCGATGTTTAGACTTCCGGTAAAACGTGAAAGGATGAAGTAAAAGGAGAGATACAGATGAAGAAAACAGCCAAAGCGGCATCCATTCTGACCCTTGCAGCGGGAATAACAGCGGCTTCAGCTGCCGGAATAACGCCTCTTCCCGAGACACACGCGCAAGAAGCGGTCAAAATTGACGATCTGTACAGCTACCCGCTTGACTCTTATCTCGTTTCCGCGGAAGCATTGAACGTCAGAACAAAAGCATCAGCAGCCAGTCCGAGAGCTGATACCCTTCATTTAGGCGACAGCTTAAAGATCGTTTCATTCCAGAACGCTGACTGGGCAAAAGTACATTATAAAAACGGAAAAACAGGATTTGTATCTACTCATTATATTGTTAAAGAAGCAACAACCGTAAAAACAACGGCAAAAACAAAAGTATATACAGACAAACAAGCGGTCAAAGCTTCCCTTGCTAAAAACACGAGCGTTTCTTTCCTCGGATGGAAAAAGACAGCCGGCGGCGGCATTGACTTCGGCTGGGCGCTTGTCGATTACGGGGGCGCAACGGGATATATCAGCACAAAAGATCTGCAAAAACTGACATAATATCAAAACGGATTTCGCAAATTCAGCGCGAAATCCGTTTTTTCTTTCTTGAGCAGTCAGAAACGTCTAAGGTTCGAAATATTTCTCAGGAAATATTGTCGGATGAAGATGAATGCATACGACTCTAAAATGGCTTCTTTATGTAATCCGCCAGGCGTTTGGCATTGTCACGGATAGCCGCAGCATCGGCGCTGCTAACCCCGTACATCGCGAAAGCCGGCAAATAGGTCATACCCGTAAAATTAGCCATTGCCTGAAACGGCCTTAAGAGCTCGCTCAGTGAAAAATGGTTAGACCCGCCTGCCTGATATGCATCCTCTCCGGCACCTACGGAAACAGCCAGCAGCAATTCTTTGCCGTGCAGCGCCTTTCCTTTGGAGCCGTAAGCCCAGCCATACGCCAGCACATGATCCATCCATGTTTTTAAAAGCGGAGGCGCACTGTACCAATACAGCGGGAATTGAAATACGATCCGGTCATACTGTTCACACAGCTGCCGTTCCTTTTCCGCATCTATTTTCCCGTCCGGATATTCTTTATAAAGCTCACGGACCGTGATTTCATCATGATTTTTTAATTCTTCTGTCCACGCCTTATTGACCGCTGAGTTGTCCATGTCAGGATGAACCGCTAATACCAATACTTTCACAGCTACCACACCTTTCCCTTTTGACTGTATTTTACCTAATCTTTGCCGGTTCAGCCAAATAAAAAGAAAGCCCCCGAGAAAAATAAGGCTTTCTTTTTTAATTTATTCCGGGCTTCCTTCGGTTGTTTCGATATCCTTCGCAAAATTCGGATTATCTAAATTTGCGTTGAAAAAGTCCGCCGTATTCGGAAGCTTGAGGTTCATATTCATTTTTTGAGAAATGGTCACTTTACAATCTTTAATGACATAGTCAAACACGTGTCCGCCGGAATTGCGTCCTTCATCAATGAAGTGCAGGTGATATCCGGAAACAGCAATGCCGTTTGCGTAACCCGGCGTCCAGAAGCCGGCGATTGTACCCTGAATGTCGTCAAAGTTGAACACAGGCTGTGTTTTTACCGCTTCGATCATCGGAACGTACGGTTTCTCCTGGCGTTCTACCGTTCTTGTCTGCACCTTTTTAAATACGCCGTCCAAACGGATCGCATAAAATAAGTTTTTACTAGGCAGAAGGCTGGCGATTTCCTGCTCGAATTCTTCACGGGTCATTTCGCCGTCGATCGTATGCGTCATATCCGGCGTGAAAAATGTGAATGAGCAGAATGGTGACAGGTCTCCGCCTTTAACAGGCGTAGCCGTTCCGTCGCCGCGCAGACGGTAAAATTCTCCGTCAAATCCGATTAATTCGCCGTCCAGTTTATTGAACGTGCCGATTCCGAAATCACCGAACTTCGGAATGTCAGCCATATCAAAATCTCCGTCATATACTCCGTCCAGCAGAGATGTCATTGTTGATACTTGATAGATCTGATCCTCAGGTGAGCCTTTTTCTCCGCGGCTCATCATATGGATGTCGCTTGCGTTTTTCATATTCCCTTCACTCCTTTTAAATTGGGCTGTTTTAGAAAACAGGTCATGGTGCGCAGAGTGCTAGAGAGCTTTTGCTTTCATTTTTTCTTTGAATTGCTTCGGAAGCATGTCGCTTGATAAATGGACATTGTCACTGTAATCGACAGGAATGTCAATGATGACAGGGCCTTCTGTGTTCAAGCCTTTTTGCAGCACGTCTGCCAGCTGTTCCGGTGACTCAACGCGCAAGCCGGTGGCGCCGAAGCTTTCTGCATATTTTACGATGTCAATGTTTCCGAAATCTACGCATGATGTACGGTTATATTTTTTCATTTGCTGGAATGCGACCATATCATATGTGCTGTCATTCCATACAAGGTGAACGATCGGCGCTTTTAAGCGGACTGCCGTTTCCAATTCCATTGCAGAGAACAGGAATCCTCCGTCTCCTGAAACGGATACGACTTTTTCACCCGGATTCACCAATGTGGCGGCAATCGCCCAAGGAAGCGCTACGCCCAATGTCTGCATGCCGTTGCTGATCAACAGTTTCAGCGGCTCATAAGCGCGGAAGTAGCGGGACATCCAGATCGCGTGAGAACCGATATCGCAAGTGACGGTTACGTCGTCATCAATTGCATTGCGCAGTTCTTGGACGATTTGCAGAGGATGCACTCTGTCGGATTTATGGTCGCTTGGCGCCTTCTCGCTGTCTGTGAGCATCTGTTTTAATTCGCTCAGCACTTCTTGTTCACGGCTGCCCATATCAAATGTCACAGCGTCGTGTTCAATTTGTTTAACCGTAGCGGCGATATCGCCTAATAATTCTAATTCCGGCTGATAGGCATGATCGATATCGGCCTGGATTTCGTCAAGATGGATAATAGCACGGTCACCGTTTACGTTCCAGAACTTCGGATCGTATTCAATCGGATCATAACCGATCGTTAATACGACATCCGCCTGTTCAAGCAGAAGATCGCCCGGCTGGTTGCGGAACAGTCCGATCCGGCCGAAATATTGGTCTTCCAGCTCTCTGGACAATGTGCCGGCCCCTTGGTACGTTTCTACGAAAGGCAGTTTTGTTTTGGCAAGCAGTTTGCGGATTTGTTTTACCGCCTCCGGTCTTCCGCCTTTCATGCCGACTAACAGAACGGGAAGTTTTGCCGTCTGGATTTTCGCGATAGCCGCGCTGACCGCTTCTTCCGGTGCAGGGCCTTGTTTCGGCGCCGGCACGCTGCGTACGTTTTTCACATTTGTGATTTCATTCACAACATCCTGCGGAAAGCTCACGAAAGCCGCGCCTGCCTGACCTGCTGACGCTGCCCTGAAGGCGTTTGTTACCGCTTCTGGTATATTCCCTGTTTCCTGTACTTCTACACTGTATTTTGTAATCGGCTGAAATAGCGCCGCATTGTCCAATGATTGGTGTGTCCGTTTTAACCGGTCGGCGCGAATTACGTTACCCGCCAGCGCCACTACCGGATCACCTTCTGTATTAGCCGTTAACAAGCCGGTCGCCAAGTTGGATGCCCCCGGGCCTGAAGTAACGAGACAAACGCCTGGTTTTCCAGTCAGTCTTCCGACAGCCGCAGCCATAAATGCAGCGTTCTGTTCGTGACGGCATAAAACCAGTTCAGGTCCTTTATCTTTTAACGCATCAAATACTGCATCAATTTTTGCACCCGGAATGCCAAAAACATGTGTGACACCTTGCTCCACTAAGCAATCAACAACAAGCTCCGCCCCCCGATTTTTTCCAGAGGTTTTTAGTTCATTTGTTGCTTTTGCCAACACCCTCACTCCTTATTATGCATATTAAATATAAAATTTTAAGTAATTTGTGATATTATTCACTATACACTCTTTGGAAATTGACCTCCAATATCAATTCGCCGTATGATTAATATGTTTCACGAATAATTAACAAAGAGAAAGGAATGGATAAGGATGGAGCTTCGCCATCTTCAATACTTTATTGCCGTTGCCGAAGAACTTCATTTCGGCAAAGCTGCGCTTCGGTTAAATATGACACAGCCGCCTCTCAGCCAGCAGATCAAACAGCTTGAGAAGGAAGTCGGCGTGACCTTATTAAAGCGCACGAAACGGGTTGTAGAGCTTTCAGCTGCCGGAGAAAGTTTTTTAAAACACAGCAGAAACGCGATCGAAGAAATAGACAAAGCGATTGAAATGGCGCAGAGAACGGCGCGGGGAGAGCTCGGCCGCCTTGTCGTCGGTTTTGTCGGCTCGGCCACATATGAATTTCTGCCGCCGATCATTCGGGAATTCCGCGAAAAATTCCCCTCCGTCAAGCTTGATCTGCGTGAAATTTCTTCTTTCAGACAGCAGGAAGAACTTCTGAAGGGGAACATTGATATCGGCATCCTTCATCCGCCTTTACAGCATTCCGCGTTACATATGGAAAAGGTGCAGAGCAGCCCGTGCATTCTGGCTTTGCCGAAGCAGCACCCGCTTACCGCTAAACAGACAATCGACATTCAGGATTTAAAAAATGAACCGATTATCACACTGTCGAAAGAAACATGGCCGACTTTATACCTAGAGTTTGTAAACTACTGCGAGCAGGCGGGCTTCAAACCGAAAATCGTTCAGGAAGCGACGGAGTATCAAATGGTGATCGGATTGGTTAGTGCCGGCATCGGTGTAACCTTCGTGCCTTCTTCTGCTAAAAAGCTGTTTAATCTCGAAGTCGCCTACCGCGGCATTAATCAGGTGCAGCTCACGGCCGAATGGGTCATTGCCTACCGCAAGGATAATCAAAATCCGATTCTGAAACATTTTCTGGATATTATGAATAAACGCCAGGCTTTATTGCAGGCGGATAAGGAAAATGCATAAAAAAGAGGGCCGCCGAAAGCAGCCTCTTTTTTTGTGCTTTTATGGATTTTTACTAAATTGGTAGAAACGCTCAGTACACCTTACGACCTGTACCCGTATACATACAGTACAACTGATCAGGAGGGATAAAAATAACGGGGCGGCAATGACCCATCTAAAAGGAGGCAGAACACATTACACATATTACCGTCATTTTGACCCTGATTTCTTTCTTTGTGAGCATTATTTTTATATTTTGGAGACCCGGGGGATTAAATGAAGCCGTTCCGGCGTCGCTGGGCGCCATTCTCGTTTTGTTATGCGGAACCGTTTCCTTTCATGATTTGGGGGATATAGGGTCAAAAGTCACCGGAGCATCAATAACCATTATCTCCACAATGATTATGGCAATCGCGCTGGAAAGCTTCGGTTTTTTTAACTGGGCGGCGGCCAAACTGCTTCACCGCGCCAAGGGATCGGGCATCCGGCTTTTTTGGCTGACCAACCTGCTCTGTTTTTCAATGACGCTCTTTCTGAATAATGACGGCAGCGTCTTAATCACCACTCCTATTTTACTATTGGTCTTACAATATCTCGGACTTAAAAGACATCAGAAAACACCGTATTTAATAAGCGGCGTATTAATTGCGACAGCCGCAAGCACCCCGATCGGCGTCAGTAATATCGTCAATTTAATTTCTCTCAAAATGATAGGCATGGACCTTTATTTGTACACCAATATGATGTTTATCCCCGGCACGCTGGGACTGGTGTTTATGGCCTTTCTGCTGTTTGCCGTTTTTTACCGCCGTTTGCCGAAACAGCTCCCCGATATTCCGGTTCATTTTGACTCGCTGGAACACAAACGATATCATCCGCTTCAGCCTCCGCCAGACCCGACCCAAAACAGCCGTACGAACATCATGTTTTGTGTTTTGGCATTTGTATTGTTCGTCCGGATCAGTCTGTTTGCAGCTTCTTACAACGGCATATCCGTTTCGCTCGTGGCTGTCATCAGTTCAGTCATCCTGCTTGGCTGGAGATGGTTTTATTTAAAAATCGGACCGGCAGATTTATTAAGGAAAGCGCCTTGGCATATCTTTATTTTTGCCTTCACTATGTACATTATCATCTACGGACTGCATAATATCGGACTGACGGCGCTGCTTGTTCAGTCTATTGAGCCTTATGTCTCACAAAGCATTGCCCACGCTGCATCTATTATGGGCATTGCTACATCCGTCCTCTCTAATTTGTTCAATAACCATCCCGCCTTAATGATCAGCACTTTGACCTTAACTGAAATGTCCATCGACCCATTAACCGTAAAAATCATTTATCTGGCTAATATTATCGGCAGTGATATCGGATCATTGCTTCTGCCGATCGGGACATTAGCCACGCTGATCTGGATGCATATCATCAGACAGCACGGCGAAAAAGTTTCTTGGTCAGAATATATCAAAACGACCATTATCGTTGTCCCTCTCACTGTCGTGTTTACCATTACCGTTTTATATGTTTGGATCAGTTGGATTTACCTTTAGCTCCCATGAAAAAAAACTGCCTGCTGTATAAGAGAGGCAGTTTTATCATTTATGGCAGGTGCATGGTTTTTAAATGATTCAATTTCCAAAAAACAGTATCGCCGTCTGCATTGGTCAATTCAAGAATATTATCTGAGACATCCTGCAACAGCCCCACTTTATTCGGTATATCTCCTAAATCCAGAATAATCAGCTTCCCGATATATCTTTTTAATTGTTCCTCAAAATTCCGGACAAGGGGCACATTAGCGGGAACAACCGGCAGCTCTGAACTGTTTAATGTATACGGCGTCTGCTCATCGGAATAGGGTGTCAGCCATTTCAAATGATGCATCGAGATGAAAAGAGTCTTATAAACCGGAGAGAAGAAAACAAAATAATCATTTAAAACACTTGTCACATACCCATGAATGGAACGGTCTCCCGTAACAAATATTTCTGTGAATCTGCCTTTTATATGCTGGAGGGTATTCCGGTAAGAAAAGGAATGTTCCTGTTTTTCGGGATGCGGACTTTTTTTTCTTGCGTACGGTTCTTTATTCTCTTCGTCCGGGAGCGTCAATGTCATCCTCTGAAGATGCAGCAGCGGAATATAAAGAAACGTCCGGCCGTCATGAATCACAATGATATCCTGACCGATATCCAAAAGAGTTCCTGAAAATGTCGTATTCCCCGATATCTCAATATCGACTTGTTTATCCAGAAATCTGCTTAATCCAGCCATTTCATTCCCCCCTCTCCCGCGTTTACGGACAATCTTTCCAATCATTTACGGCCGCGTTTCCACCGATAATCTATTGTCCTTAATACAGTGGCGTAGCTATAAGAGTTCTCTTCCTCCCGTTTTGAAGATCGAACGGATCTTGATGATCTTTTCGACTTTTTGGAGGAAGTACGCTGCTCTTCGCGTGATTCTTCTTCATGCGGCTTTTCTTCTTCGGCGCTCTCTTTCTCACCTTTATTCTCGTCGTCTTTATTCTCCTCTTTTTTAGCTGCTCCTTTTGCCCCTTCGCTGATGCTCTTGATATGAAAAGGATAGATCCGCAGCACTTCTTTATCTTTCACAAGAGTGTAGTGGCCGTCGGAATTATCCACAAGTATACCTTCAACTGCTTCAGGACCTCCGCGGTTGATGGATACCCATTTGTGGATCAGGCGTTTAAATATGCCGTGAAAATCATCAGCCATTTCAAATTCCGGGCGCTCCTCCTCTTGGCCGTCCTCTTCTTGTTCCGCGCTGATGCTTTTGACATGGTCGGCGTTAAAATATACAATTCCGTCATCTTCTGTTTCCAGCACGAGAAAATCATCCCCTGTTTCGTGAAGCTTTCCTCTTTTCGATTCCGGACCTCCCTGATTCAATTGCACCGTGCGATTGGTCATCCGGCTGATCAGGTCTTGAAAATCATCAGCTTTTTCACATTCTGCCGCTTCGGCCGGCGATACGGTTTCACTCGTATTTTCCGTCACACTTTTCACGTGTTTCCATTGATAATAAACGATTTTATTATCAACCTGAAGAGCGATATAATCCGATTGAATGTCTGCTAATCTCCCTGTCTTGGACTCCGGGCCTCCCCGGTAGACAGTAATCACTTTTCCTTCCATTGCATGCAAAAAGTTGTCATCAGACCGCTGCCGCTTCGTATTGCGTTTCATCTATTGTCCTCCTAGTCATTTTTCTCATAATGTAAAAAGCATAATGCATATATACGTATCACGATTATTTTCGGGAACTGATTCACCAGCCTATTTGTAAAAAATCTTTCTTCATTTCCAAATCAGATATTCCACCGCTCTAACTCACTGCTGATGAAGGCTGACCGCTCCTTAATGTATTCGCAAATCACTTCAGGCTCCCGGTCAAAGCAATCAATCTCTTCTTTCTTATATGGATCCTTCGCGACATGCGGCCTGATCTGCTCATACAGTGACATGACCTTCGGCTTCATATGTTCAATGGTAAACCGGGTCTGAAGCGTCTCTTCCAAAAGCCGTTTGTACGCTTTGCGGAAATACGGTTCATCCAGAAGCCTTGCAGTCAAGGTATTAAACCCTTGTATTCTGACATAATCGGCCTCCATCCGATCACCATGAATGTCTCTTCCCCACGTCGCATCGTAATCCCACGGAATGACTTCAAAAAGTCCCGTTTCATGATTCCGGTACAAAGCGTAATTATGAACAAATCCATCGTAGTTTGAGGTAAACACGATGCCCGCAAGCCACCGCAAATACTTATCGACGTCCAAGTGTTTGACGATCTCCCCCTTGAACTCTGACTTCGGCACGGTATTAATTTTATAGATCATATCCTGCAAGTATAAATCGTCTTCTTTCGTTCCCGTTTTCTTTTCATAACCAAGTTCGAGCGATGTTTTCGTATCCCGCTCCAGATCACTGACGAGGGAGAAATTGGCGTCGTCATCAACCGCGTAAAAAACAGCGCCGTCCGCCAAATTCCGTTTCGCCAGAAAATATTCATCCACTGACTCCAGCTCAAGATACACCCCCTCATGTCTGCCATTGATTTGCAGGGTTACGAAATTCGCCTTTGGTGACAGCGTCCCAAGCTCCGCGAAGAAATCGAGAGACAGCTTATTCCGCATCATCGACGGATCTTTGTATTCAGCGTTTAAATGTATCTCTTTCGCCCTGCGAAATGTTTTCGGCGAATAAAAAGCGATATGATACGATTTTTTCTTAAAATCTCTTATATGAGAGCCGCGGTACGCCAGATCAATGTCAAGCCGTTTTTGATTCACTCTCAGCACCGCGGGCACCGGATCATCATCCCAAATGTCTTTTTTCAGCTCCATTAAGTCTTTCGGGTGAATAAACAGCTGGTATAGAGGCAATGTTGATTGGTCTTTCATCGGTAAACCTCCCTGTATTAATTTAGGCTGTGCTTTTTATATAAAACTCAGCGAATCACACATACACTTTTTTCATTCATGCGTACTATGTGGTAGTAAGGATCGCATCCTTAAAACATATATCATGAGGAGGTTTCAAAATGGGCCACTATTCCCATTCTGATATCGAAGAAGCAGTAAAGTCCGCAAGCACCGAGGGATTGGAAGATTATTTGTACCAAGAACCAAAAAGCAGTAAGAAGAGAAAATCTCGCAAGCATAAAAAATCCCGTTCTCACAAAAAATCTCGTAGTCATAAAAAGTCCCGTTCTCACAAAAAATCTCGCAGTCATAAAAAATCGTGCCGCTCTCACAAAAGATCTCGCAGCCATAAAAAATCCCGTTCTCACAAAAAATCTCGCAGCCATAAAAAATCCCGTTCTCACAAAAAATCTCGCAGCCATAAAAAATCCCGCTCTCACAAAAAATCTCGCAGCCGTAAAAAATCATGCCGGTCTCACAAAAAATCTCGCAGCCACAAAAAATCATGCCGCCGCAAGAAAAAACGCACGCAGAAAAAAACTTATCGTCCTCATAAAAAAGACCCTTGCAAAAAAGACGATTACTGCAGCAAAACAGAGTACTGGAAAGACGGGAACATCTGGGTTGTAAAGAAAAACTACAAGTAACACCATTCGTAAATAGGCTGCCGGCTAAACGGAAGCCTTTTTCCTCAATCAGATATATGCCACGTGATAAGATATGCAGCCGGTTTTCTTTTGTTGTGTTTCCGAATTTTCTTTCTGTATAATCAGGTCATACGATAAAGAAAGGCGGCCGAAATCATGCATATCTTACGAGCAGACGAACTGAACGCAAAAGACACTTACAAATTGCTTTCGGGCACAGTTGTTCCCCGGCCGATCGCATTTGTCACTACGCGGTCATCCATCAACGGCGCCGTAAACGCGGCGCCCTTCAGTTTCTATAACGTTGTCTCCGCAGAACCGCCGCTTCTGGCCATCTCAGTCAGCCGCGCGGACGGTCGGCAGAAAGACACCGCGAGAAACGCAATCGCTCATCGGGAATTCGTGGTGCACGTCAGTGATGAGTCCATTATTGAAGACATTAACAAAACGGCGGCAAGGCTTGATCCTGATGTCAGTGAACTTGGCATGACAGACTTTTCTGTGACAGACAGCGCTTGCATCAGCGTTCCCGGTATAAAAGAAGCAAAAGTGAGGTTTGAATGTATACTCGAACGCCATCTTCCGTTCCAAAATGACAGCGGAGAAACGACGACAGACCTCATCATCGGCAGAGTCGTTTGTTTTCATTTGAATGACCAAGTATATGACGCCGATAAAGGCTACATACGGACAGATGAGCTGAAGCCTGCGGCAAGGCTCGCGGGGAACGAATACGCCAGACTCGGGAAGACATATACACTTGTACGCCCGACCTGAAGCAGGAACCATTATAATAGAAGAAACTAGTCAAAAAGACCCCTTTCGTAAGGGGTCTTTTTTGAGTCTTTTACCATGTAACTCAGCCTAATGTCTTATAGAATGCCGAAACTTACAAGGCCCTCACCCGTATGAAACGAGTGACACATTTTTAGGAGGCAGACGATGGATTTCATTCAGTTACTGGTTTTTTCAGCCGTATTTATTTTGCTCAGCCTTATGTTTCAAGTATTTGCCGTCAAAGTTCTCAATTTGCCAAAGCCTGTTAAAAAGCAGAAGCCGATAAACGGCACACATCGATTAATCGAAATCACACTGCTTATTACGGGCATCGCAGCGGTGACTTTTTTCAATGAAATGTACGGATTTGCGGGAGTTGTTTTCATGCTATTTTTCTGCAGCGGCTTAATGGAATGGCGGCACCGGCGGGAGGAAAAGCAATATGTGTACGATTCGTTTTACGCGGGTCTTTCTGCCGCGCTTGGCGTGCTTATTTTTTTCATCAGTTAGCGTAGCTCTATACTCCTGCGGCCGCTCCGTCGCCGCGCGGGTCGGCCCCGCCTTGGAGAAAGCCTTCTTCATCAATGACGATCGCTGCCGCATGGCCCATAAGCCCGTCAAAATCACCAACGGTCTCGACGCGGTGGCCGCTCTGCCTTAGGGCTTCTCTCGTTTCAGGGCTGATTCTGCTTTCAACCCTCAGCCCTTCATACTCCTCTCCCCATGTCCGTCCCCAGACCCAGCGCGGCTCATTGATCGCCTGCTGGGGGTCCATTTTGTAATCAATGATGCGCGTAATCATCGCTGTCTGAGTTTGCGGCTGGCCTTCTCCTCCCTGGGTTCCGTACAGGATGTGAGGCTTTCCTTCTTTACAGGTCATCGCCGGCATGAGGGTGTGGAACGTCCGCTTGCAGGGTTCAAGTGTATTGACATGGGATCCGTCCAGCGAAAAAAATGACCCGCGGTTTTGCAGCAGAATGCCCGTCTCCCCCGCTGTAACGGCAGATCCGAACTCGAAATAGAGGCTCTGAATAAAGGAAACGGCATTTCCTTCCGCATCGGCGACGGCGGCATAAGCTGTGTCGCTTCCGACCGGCCGGCTTACCGCCGGCGCAGCCACGTTACCGATTTCTTCCGCAAGCTGCTTTGCATACCGTTTATCAAGCAGCCGATCCAGCGGAATATGAGAAAATGCCGGATCAGTCAGCACTTCATTCCGGTGCTGAAAACTCTTCTTCAGCGCCTCGATCAGCAGATGATAATAGTCAAAGGAACCGTGTTCGATCTGAGAAAAATCATAGTTTTCCAATATATTGAGCGTCATTAAGCCTGTAAAACCCTGTGAATTCGGCGGAGCCTGATAGATTTTGCACCCGCGGTAATCGGAGGATACCGGGTTCGTCCACTCGCCGCGGTGGGCTTTAAAGTCATCAAGTGTCAGACGGCCGCCGTTGTTTTGCAAAAAGGATGTAATGCGTTGAGCGAGATCTCCTTCATAAAAAGCGCCTCTGCCTTTCTCGGCAAGCTGCTCCAAGCTGGCCGCCAGATCCTTCTGGACAAACCGTTCACCGGGCATGGGCGCTTTTTTGTTTCTCGTAAAAATGGCCGAGGTGTAAGGCGTCGAGGCTAAAAGAGCGAGATTACGTTCTGTGTGGGCGCACTGGTCGGCGGACACCGGAAATCCGTTTGCCGCATAATCAAGAGCTGGCTTCAGCACCTCAGCGAGCGAAAGACGCCCGTACGCCGAAAGCACGGCATCCCAGCTGTCCGCCATTCCCGGAACGGTAATGGCGCTTTCTGTCCCGCGCAGAGGGATCGCTTCTCTGCCCCGATACAAGTCTCTCGTCACATGCTTCCCTGAACGGCCGCTCCCGTTATAAGCTTTGATTCGTCCCGTTTCTTTATGGTAAGTGAGCCAAAATGAATCCCCGCCAAGACCCGTCATATGCGGATACACGACTGCCAGACAGGCGCTGACCGCCACTGCCGCGTCAAACGCGTTTCCGCCCTTTTCCAGAATGCCGGCCCCCGCCTGAGAAGCGAGATAATGCGGACTGACGACCATTTGTTTCGTTCCGATGGTTGAAGTATTCATGGCAAGCCCCTTTACAAATTTTCTCAATTATAAAAAGCGGCTTCGCGGCCATCCACATTCCTGAAAGAAAATCTCACACACTATTTACTTTTCGATAAGAAATAATTCTAAGTCATTACGTATCGAAAACAATACAAATTTTCTTCCTTCATACCGTAACGTTTCATGATACAATAATGTTTACCAAATGAAGGAAGGTGAAGCGGGTTGGAACATGAATACAGCATTCCGAATCTTGTCCTTGATGAAACGGATAAACAGATTCTTTCGATTTTGCACGAGGAAGGGAGGATTTCCTATACAGACGTAGGAAAGCGGGTTAACCTGTCGCGAGTGGCGGTTCAGCACCGCATTCAGCATTTACTGGATGCCGGTGTGATTGAAAAATTCACCGCTGTCATCAACCCGGCGAAAATCGGCCGCCATGTGTCCGTGTTTTTTAATGTGGAGGTGGAGCCGCAGTATTTGGAGGAAACCGCATTAAAGCTTGAAAAGGAGCCGGCCGTGACAAGCCTTTATCATATGACCGGACCGAGCAAGCTGCATATGCACGGCATTTTCGCAAATGATCAGGAGATGGAAGAGTTTTTGACAAAACGGCTCTATACGCAAAAAGGCGTCGTCAGCGTCGACTGCCAAATGCTGATTAAACGGTATAAAAGCAGAACGGGCATGAAGCTGTAAGGAGGACATAGCCATGAAACATCCCTATTGGGACATTACGGCGGCGATGGTCCGAACGGGCATTCTCGGATTCGGGGGCGGCCCGTCGGTGATCCCGCTCATCCGCCATGAAGCCGTCAATAAGTACAAATGGATAGATGATGATGAATTCGGAGAAATATTAGCGATCGCTAATGCGCTTCCCGGACCGATTGCCACAAAAATGGCTGCGTATCTGGGCTTCAAGCTGAAAGGCACGTTAGGCGCAATCTTGGCAACCCTCGCCCACATTCTGCCTACATGCCTTGCTATGGCGGGCTTGTTTGCCGCTGTCAATGTCTTAAGCCACTCAGCAATTGTTGCCGGCATGATTGGCGCCGTCACCCCGGTGATCGCCGTCATGCTCGGCATCATGGCGTACGAGTTTGGCCAAAAAGCGCTAAAAGGTTTCGGCTGGGTCACGGGCATTCTGTTTTTTATCATCGCTTTTATCGGCCTGCAAACGTTACAGATCAATCCCGGCTTTGTCATTATCATTTTCTTAGCGTACGGTGCGTTTCATTTTAAATTAAAGGACAAAATCACAAATAAACGTTCAAAAGATAAAGGAATGTCTGCCTCATGATCATGATTTATGTATTTATGGCGTTTTTTGCCGCAAACGTACTCGGATATGGAGGCGGACCGGCGTCGATCCCGCTGATGTTTGAAGAAGTCGTCAACAGATACAGCTGGCTCTCAAACGATCAATTCTCAAATATGCTCGCGCTTGCGAACGCATTGCCGGGCCCGATCGCCACCAAAATCGCCGCGTATGTCGGCTACAGCGCAGGCGGGTGGCCCGGGTTCCTGATTGCGCTGATCGCCACCGTCGTACCGTCGGCGCTCGCATTGATCGTCCTCTTGCGCATCATTCAGCGCTTCCGCCAATCTCCCGTCATCAAAGGTATGACGCTGTCCGTCCAGCCTGTCATCGCCGTCATGATGCTCATTCTTACCTGGCAAATCGGCGCAGACGGCATCAAAGCGATCGGCTGGGTTCAAGCGATAATGATTGCGGGGATTTCCCTCCTTGCCTTGACAAAATTCAAGATGCATCCGGCCTTCCTGATTATCGCGGCGTTTTTGTATGGAGGTCTTGTGGTTCCTCATTTATAGAAAAAAGCACCTGGACAGGTGCTTTTTGTTTCAGTCCCGATATGTTGTTCGATATAGATAACTGTTTCTTCGTCTATGCTTCTTACATGTGGTTCCTGTCATCCCCCCAGATGGCCTGATCAATAAAAAACATTTGCAGCCTCCCGGACTGCAAGTGTTACACGTGATTTTTCCGATAAAACGTTCGCAAAACATGCGTTTCAAGGTCAGCCAGACGGACAGGGATCGGCAGCCTGCTGTCTCGATTGATCATTTTCATTGTGATCTGATAGCTGCTTTCTAAATCAATGTTATGTCCGCAAGACAAGAAGATAGGCTTCACGTCCCGCCGTGTCCGAAGCGCCCGGCCATATACCTCGCCGTCAATGAGAATATCGGTGTAGGCGCCGACTTCATTTTCGGGCATCTCAAAATCGCAGCCTTTGATTTTGAGATAGGTTTTCGCAATCCCAATTGTAGGCTTACCCAGAAAAAAAGCCGCATGGGTGGCAACGCCCATATGATTGTAATGCAGATACCCGTTGCCATCAAACAAAAACACATCCGGCTCCGCCTCCAGCTTTTCGGCCGCTTCAATGATCAGCGGCAGCTCGCGAAACGCAAGAAAACCGGAAACATACGGCACGCTGATTTTCCCCATGCTGTGCACTTTTTCAATCACTTCTTTTGTATCAGCGTCAATCACGATGATACTGCATACGCCGTACGGTTCCCCGTCCTGATCCCAATAAGCGAGGTCGACGCCTGCGCAGGTTGACGGAGTCTGGATGGATGACGGGGGATAGGTTGATTTTATGTATTAGGGATTGTTGTGTTTGAACAAATTCTTCTTTGCTTAGTTTGAAAAGATGTATTTGTTTAACATGCATCTAAAATCAATCCTACCTCTTGTTAACTAGTGTCTTTTTTTTGTATTTATTTTCACTTTAAAAATTCTAGTTTAAAAACTTGCAGCTTCAGGCCCTGCAAGCTTTTTTAATAGTTTAAATGAATGTTTAACTACATTTCATTATTCGTAACTTTGTTTAATAAAGATTCTATATTTTCAACTATTTCAATATGGCTATTTGACTGAAATTCACACACAGGTTGATCCCAATCCTCATTTTGTATCAAAACTAGTTGATAAAATCCATTAGCATCCGCATCTGGATACCACCCTAAATCAAGTAAATAATTTTTACGAGAGTATGTTAATTGCAATAAATCTTGTGAAAAAAATAACCACTTTTCATCGTCTGGATCTAGGTTTTTCGGATCAATTTCTCTAAAACTGTTTTGATTTATGGTCCACCCTTTTGGAATCCTTAAGGATTGTAAACTTACTTCTGGCATTTTTTTTATCTTTCTCATAAAAGCCTCCTATTACTTATCAATACCAAGTTGTTTTAAATACTTACCCAATCGACTTCCAGCAATCGGATGACCATGATATTCACCACCAGAAAACTCCGCTCTAATCCAGCTTGTTGGTGTACCTAGATCATAACCGACTGTTTTTCCTGCATCATAAATAAAATAATAGTTGTTATTTCCATTATCAATAATATGACCTTTTAGAAGTGCCTCTTTCTCTAAAGCTTTGTTATTCACATTTGGTAAGTACTGAGCAGATTTTTTACCTGTCATACTAAAACGTTTTGCTTCTTCAGGTGTTTTAGCCTTAACATGTTTATGTCCATGCGGAGTAAACGAAGCATTATTAAGCATCGTTCTAAATTCTTTGCGACCATAATATCCATCATGCGCTACTTTATCGTGATTTTTAGAAATATTAGGACTATGAGATTTTCCCTTACGGACGCCATCACTAACCATCTTCACAATCCCAAGATCTTTCACAGCAGTCGTTTTCACATCAGCATGAATGATTGGGAAAGTTTCGCCATCCGGTGTGACAGTCTTGTGGACACGAATTTTTACATTCGTCGGTACTTTGAATTCTTTTACTTGGTCTAGAATCTTTTTTCCTTTTTCAACTTTTGATGCTTGTGGCGATTTTGCAAGCGGTATGCCTTTGTTTACATGCTTCGCCAATGCACCGGCTCCAACCAAACTCAGCGCAGCTTCCAGTGCCCCTTGCTTCCGCTTCTCCTCGGACACTTTGTTTCCGAACATATCTCTGCCTGTGACGGCTTCGGAGAATCCGTTTGAGGCGACAAGGCCGTATGCGCCCATTTCTGTCATTTTGAGAATGTCTAAGGATTTTCCTGTTTTATAGGCATCTAAAGCATGTTCTGCGGCAATGACGGCTTTTCCGGTTTTGTAAATGGCTTTTCCGCCTTTGAAAGCGCGGCCCGCCCAGCCGACGACCGGTATGAATCCGGCGGCGGCCATCGCTCCTGCTGTGACGCGTTCTGCGGTGGAGAGCCTTTCTCCGGTCACCGGATCAACGCCTTCGGCTGCTCTTTTATAATCATAATAGCCGGTGACTTCGCCGGTAAAGTTGCAGATTCCGTCCCATGTTTTTTCGTACCATGGTTTATTGGCTTCTTCTTCAGCCTTTTCCTGAAGCCGTCTTGCTTCAGCCTGCTGGGCTTTTGCGTCAATATAGTCCGTTCCCTGTTTTTCTGTCGCCGTGACGCTTTTGTAGATTTCATTGCTGTGGAAGGCTTTTTTGTCATAGTACATAGGGGATGCGCTTTTCCCGTTGCTGGTGGCCTGCATGAGAACAGAATATTTGCTGAGCACTGCGTTGTCCAGAGATTCTAAGTTTTGATATTCAGCGGTCAGGGATTCATCAAGCGTATCGACTGCCGTGATCGTGTCGCGTCTGGTTTTCTGGGCATCGCCCATTTTATCAGCGTAATCATCCAGCGTATATGTGTCGAGATGAATAATATCGCTGATGCCTGACAAAATTGAATCGATTTCTGCTTTATGAGCGGAGACAATCTCTGAAGCTTTCAAATCCGCGTTGGGCAGCTCATGCTCCAAAAATGAAGTCTCCACATATGTATCGCTGAGTTCTTGATCTTTAATGTCACCTGAAATGCCATTTAAAAACGCAATTTGAGCAGAGACAAGCGTCAGCCAGCTGTCGGCGATTTCCGCTTGTCCCTGAAAAAAATCTTTTATATTGTCTGCGCCTTTCCCTTTCAAAGCATCACCCAGATCGGCCACGCCTTGAAAGGCTTGTTTGAGCGCACGCAGCTGCTCTTCAAGGGCTTCGTATTGTTTCTTTCTCTTATCTGCTTCGTCCGTTAACGATTGTGATTCAAACACTTTGCTCATCGGCAAGTCCTTTCTTTCGTTATTTTACGGCGATCGCCTCGTCCTGTTCCTTCAAAGAATCTACGTTGTCTTTAACGTCCGCGATATTCTTATGAACGGCCTGCTTGTATTCGCTGATCATCGATACAAGCTTTGCCTCGCGGGATTGGTATTTGGAGGTATAGTCGAGCTTGTTTTTTCCGTTTGAACCGGCGTTCCCGATCGAGACGGCCTCCAAAGCGCTGCTGACGGATTCAAGCTGCTTCATGACGGTTCCGTATTTGAGTTTTATTTCTGCCATTAAAACCAACTCCAGCTTCTTTTGATTGATTGTATTTTTTCTCCGACCGTGTCAAGGGCTTCTTCTCCCAGCGTCAGCAGGTGCTCTGCCTCTCTCGCAATGCTTCTGGCGGCAAGGAGCCCTCCTTTTTCAATTTCAAGCTGTGTCATCTTTAAGCCGATTCGGTAAATATAACCGTCGTATTTGTCTGTGACGATTCTGTATGCTTCTGTATGGGCCTGATCGCGCCGGTCATCAAATTCTTCAGCAAAAGTGCCGGTCCAATGATGGTCCAGGTGCGGCCTCAGGATGTCCCTGATTTCAGATACGCCCTCTTCCTGCAGAGATTCTATCTCTCTTTTCGCTTCTTTTAATTTATCAATTTGGTGTTCAACCTCGCCCAGTTTATGGCTGATCGTGCTGTTAATATGGCTTAATGTGCTTGAATGGCTCATCTGTTTTCACCTCGTCTTACGCAAAAAGTCGTACAAAAAGCACAGACTTTTCCATACTATATTTCCATATATTATATTTTAAAATAGACAGAAAGCAGCTTAAATAGGTTAAATGGCTTATTTTCAGCAGCCGAGATGCTCACCATTAACGCCAAAAGACTCACATAAACGGCATATCCATTCATTGATCTCCTCTATGTATCCATGATAAATTCCCTAAAAAAAGGAGACAGTGATTAACCGTCTCCTTTGCCTTGTATCATGATCATCATACTGTCGTTAACTGCAGTCCCAGTTGTACAAAACGTTTGAGAAATCTTTTTTCTTCAAATCTTCCGGTCTGATAAAGAAATTGGCGATTCCCACATCTCCCCACATCGAATCAATGTCATCATCTGAATCAATTTGCAAAAGCAGGATCGTATGGTTTTGATGGGAGTAAGACCGCGGATCTTCCTGGGTGAAGGACGCATAACCGCCGATTTTATGGCCGAATGCGTTCGCCGTATATTCGTCATACACCTCATCGTCAAACTGCTCGAAATAGTCAAAGGCATCCATCCCGGCATACTGCCTGAATTGAAAATCAGACGGGAGCACCCATTCAGCAGACAGCTCAGGGGTGATCAGGGCTTCTGATTGAATCGGAAAATCGTACTCCTCTTCAACCTGAACGAAAGAAAAATCATCCATGAGCTCCGCTTCTTCTGCTGTCACATATTCAAAATATTTGACACAGAAACCCGTTTGCGCGCACCCGTCGTCAAAATTCAGACCGTATACGTCATCACTGACCGATATGTAAAACTGAAGAATGCCGGTGTCCGGAAAATCAGGGAGTCCGGGCATATCCGCAAAATTGATTTGAGCGAGAAGCTTCATCGGCCTGCCGCTTTCATCTTTAGGATATGGTTCATGTTTCGGAAAATAGGGGTCTCCGGCAATTTTACTGTCATACCGCCCCGTTTCAGCTTTTTTGACGTGCAGTTTGATAAAAGGCCGTGCTGACGTTTCCAGCAGACCGCGGGATGATTCCATTTGCTTCGGCAGTTTCCATGTTTTTTCCACGATTAATATCCCCTTCGTCTCTAATGATTGTATGATAAAAGGCCGGCGCGGTCCGCCGGCCTTTCAAGTGACAGAATCAGTCTGAGGCACGACGGCTCTTCTTCCGATTGAGATATATTCCACGCCCGCCTGTTCCGCTTCCTCAAGCGAGTGGCAGTTTCTCCCGTCGAAAATAACCGGGGTTTCCATCAGCTCTTTGTACGCTTCAAGCGGGAAGTGTTTAATTTGTTCCCAATCTGTCAGAATCAGGACGGCATCCGCTCCCCTGACGGCTTCTTCTATGGACTCCCGATAGGAAACTTCAGCCGGAAGCAGCCCGGAAGCCCGGAATGAAGCGATCGGATCGTACGCTGTCATCCGGGCGTCAAGAGCCGCCAGACGATCCGCAATGACAATGGACGGGGCATCCCGCATATCATCTGTATTCGGCTTAAAAGACAGCCCTAATAACGCGATAGTCTTCCCCGTCACACCGCCGAGCCTGTTCAGCACTTTATCAACCAGCATGGACTGCTGGTTATTGTTGACTTTAATGACGGACTTCAGCAATTCAAAATCATGCTCCACATGTCCCGCGATCTGCACGAGGGCGTTTGTATCCTTCGGAAAGCAGGAACCGCCGTAACCGATGCCGGCTCTTAAGAATTGATTGCCGATCCGTTTATCCAATCCCATTCCGTGTGCGACTGATTCCACATCCGCACCGACTTTTTCACATATATGAGAAATTTCATTAATAAAACTGATTTTCGCCGCTAAAAATGCGTTTGACGCATATTTGATCATCTCAGCGCTTCTGATGTCCGTATGATATACCGGAATCGCAAGCGGCGCGAAAACCAGGTCAAGCGTTTCCCGCGTCTGCCGGTCTTCAGCCCCGATCACGATGCGGTCGCCGTGAAAGGTATCGTGAATCGCCGAACCTTCACGGAGAAATTCCGGATTCGAGGCGATTGAAATGTTCACGTCCGCTTTCAGCCGTGAATGAATAACTTCGCTGATCCTGTCATTCGTTCCCACGGGAACCGTGCTTTTTGTCACGACGATCGCATCTTTAGAAATATGTTCGGCAATCCGTTCGGCGACATTTTCAATATAAGTAAGGTTTGCGTGCCCGTCTTCTTTTTGCGGCGTTCCGACCGCTATAAAAATAACGTCCGCTTCCGCAAGCCCTTTTTCGTAGCTCGTTTCAAATGCCAGCCGATGCCGGCCGATATTTCGTTTCATCATATCTTCAAGGCCCGGTTCAAAGATAGGGGACAACCCCTTTCTCATCTGCTCAACCTTACGTTCGTCAATATCTATGCATGTTACGTCATGGCCGATTTCTGAAAGAGACACTCCTGTCACAAGACCGACGTAGCCTGTTCCGATCACTGTTATTTTCATCGTGTTCCCCCAACCGTTTAGAAATTGCTGCTGGGCAGCTTACCGTTATTATCATATGATCCCGGCGCCGGCTGAATGCCGGAAGCCTGAGGTCATGATAGGAAAAAACGGCGCCGGCCGCTGATAATAGCATAAGCATAAAAGAATCATCTTGCAAAACAGCCGCTTATGCTTCATTTAAACGGGATGGAGACGACGATTAAAAAAGACCCCAGCGCTTACGGCGGGCCACAGGCAGCGGAGGTTCCTTATAAACGGCTTTGTTTTCAGCGAGAAGCGCCGCATTTTCCGTGAGCATGTAAATCAGCTCCGCCCCTGCTTCTTTTTTCAGAACGCCGAGCGCCTCCTGATAATAAAAATTTCTCGGTCCGAGATTATGGGCGTCAGATGCGAGAAAGTGGATCAAATTCGCTTCAATCAGCTGCAGCGAAAAGGATTTCGCTTTCCGCCCGAATGCTCCGGCAATGCAGCCGGCCGTCACTTGGGCGGCCGCGCCTTTCTTCACAAGACTGTATAGGACGGAAGGGTTTTCGCGAATTTCCCTGTTCCGCTCCGGATGGGCGATGACGGGGACATATCCGTTCAGCTGCAGTTCATAAAACAGCCTTTCAGCGTAGGCCGGGACATGATCCGCCGGAAATTCCGCCAGCACATACTTTGTATCATGGAGCGGGACAAGCGAGCCGCTTTGAAGACCTGCCAGCAGATCTCCGTCTGTTCTGATTTCCTGGCCGGGCAGAACAGTCAGCGGAATGCCTTCCTTATTCAAACGTTTGTTTAACAGGCTGACCGCTTCGTTGACCGTATGCCGGTCCGTGTCATAGCGGTATTTCACATGATGCGGCGTCGCGATGATCGTATCAATCCCCTGTCTGACCGCTTCTCTCGCCATCTTCAGGCTTTCTGTATCATCCGCCGCGCCGTCGTCTATGGAAGGAAGGATGTGACAATGGATATCTATCATATTTCAATCCCTCCTTAAAAAGAATGGACCGCGCCCATTATGACATTATTGTCCGTAATAGGCGTAGTCCGAATGTTTCGTTTGTTTCTTCCCGTTCATCACGGCCCCAAGGAGCTTGCACGGGCAGTAATCGAGCGCTTCTTTTGCCTTGGCCGCTTGTTCCTTGTCCGTTTTCCCGCTTGAGATCACCATAATGGCCCCGTCAGTGTAGCTGCCTAATATTTTCGTATCGGCTACGGCCAAAACGGGAGGCGTATCCAAAATCACCTTATCATAAACTTCGGCGGCTTCTGACAGAAGATCTTTCATGGCACCCGTCGATAAAAGCTCCGCCGGATTGGGCGGGATCGGCCCGCTCGTTAAAATATCCAGGTTTGCTTCATCAGCCGGCAGGACGGCTTTCTGAAACGGCATCTGTTTTAACAGCAGTGACGTTAATCCGGTTCCGTTATCCAATTTGAAGGTGAAATGAACCGTCGGTTTGCGCAGATCCGCATCAATTAAAAGCACTTTTTTCCCCTGCTGTGCAAATACGACGGCAAGATTGGCCGCGGTTGTCGATTTTCCTTCTTCCGGACCGGCGGATGTGATCAAAAGGGACTTCACCTCCGTATCAACGGAAGAAAATTCAATGTTTGTGCGGATCGTGCGATATTGTTCTGAGTTGATGGATTTCGGTTCAGACATCGCAATCACGCTTCGTTTTCCGGGTTTGTCTTTTTTACGCGTCAACATGTCCGCCCCCCGCTTGTTTGGTTTCCGCCATCCTCAAGTTTTTGGCAACGCTGTCTTTAGTACTGATTGAAGTAACCGTTCCCAGGATCGGGATGCCGAGCAGCGATTCCAGCTGTTCTTCCGATTTGATCGTATTATCCAGATGTTCCAGCAAAAAGGCGAGACCGATTCCGCCCAAAAGTCCGGCGGCAAACGCAATCGCGATGTTCAGCTTACGGTTAGGCTCTGCCGGTGACTGGCTGTCCGCCGCTTCGGCCTTTGAAAGGATGCTGACATTATCCACGTTCATGATGGCGGTGATCTTGTCCTGAAAAACGGCTGCAACCGCATTTGCCATAACGGCCGCCCGCTTAGCATCCGTATCCCTCACGGCAATCGTCACGACTTGTGAATCCTGCTCGCTGGACACCGTGATTTTCGATTCCAGCTCTTTCGAAGTCATGGACAGATGCAGCTGTTTAATCACCTCATCGAGGATGACCGGACTTTTGATGATGACATTATACGTGTTGATTAATTGGAGGTTGGTTTGAACATCATTGAATTGGACTTCTTTTTGATTGTTTTTGGATTGGCTGACCAAAATTTGAGTTGAGTTTTCATAGACCGGCGTAAGAGCGAAGAAACTGATGAGTCCGCCTGCGGCAGATGCCGCCGCGGTAATAATAAGTATAAACAGCAGACGCTTTCTCAGTATTGCGAATATTTCCTTTATGCTTGTAGATTCTCCCATATAACCTCCATATCACTTTCCGCGTATTCCCATTCCCTCCAATGATCTTTTCCAATTACGATTATACAGTTTTAAACTGTCATTTCTAACCTTTTCAAATGACAAAATTCGACAAAAATAGACAATCACTTCAATCTGTTTTAATTTTGTAAGCGCTTTAAATACTGGTGTCACAGGAAGATTAAAAAATCCCGCGGCCAAGAGCCTGCGGGATTTTATGTTGCATATCCATTTTTAATATAAGAAATCAAATTCTCAAGCATTTCTTTTGTGGTCATCTCAGAGGACTGCTCACCAATGTCGTGCGCATGCATTAAAATCTTCAGAAACTCCTCTTGATCTAACTTCGTTTTCTTCATCATTCGTTTCCTTTCGGCTTCCATTAAATTGAAAACAAGATTATTATATGCTGTCGGGTGCTGTTTTGCAATCTCTAATACATCATTCGACACATTCGGGTTTTTATGTCCTTTTTTAGGAAAAACTTTTTCCGGGCCATGTGTTGCGATATAATAGAGGAATTGGAATCTTTTTATTTTGTGACTCGTTAGGAGCGATAATCATGCTTCAGGATATGATTGCTAAAGAAGATGTGCTCGCAGCGGCTGAACAGCTTAAAGAACTTCTTCCTTACAATGAAGACAATGTTCAGCTGATGAAGAAAGCACTCATTTTATATCGGCAGGATTCCGTCTATCGTATACAGGTTCAAACCCCGACAGAGATTTCCGCATATGTGCAGGATGTTGTGCCTGTAAGGGTCACGCTGAACTTATTTTTCATGGTGAAAAGCGGCTGCGCATGCCCGTCTGAGGCGATCTGCCGCCACGTGCTGGCCGTTTTTCTTTACGTATATGCCCAATTCGAGCGGGTCGGTACCTTTACCGAACATTGGCTGGAAAGAGAAAAGCTTGAGGACAGCAGGGAGCTTGTCCGCCGGCAGTTTCAGGAAAAAGTGCTGCCGAATGAAGAGTCGCTGTCAAGCTGGCTCGCTTTTTTTGATTCGGAATTCTCGCTGTGGGAGGCGCGGACGCCGGCCGGAAGCCAGACGATGCAGGGCCTTTATTACGGCTATCTGTCAGCGCTCAAAAAACACGCCCCGAAAAAACCCGAGCTTAAAAGCTTATATCAGATTCATTCGGCGCTTGCCGTCTGGCTTCACATGTTCACTTTGATTGAGTCAGGCAGATTGGATGCCGAAAAAGATTATTACAGCATCAATCCATACGTGGAACAGCTGATGGATACGATTTATTCCTCCATTGACAGACTGAAAACGTACGCTTTGTCTTTTTCACTCGATCCCTTTTTAGACCGGACGCCCCCGGTGCTCCGCAGACTGCTTGTGAAAGAAGAGCTTTTTCAATACGAACGCCTCCGGGTATTCGGTGAAATGTGGAGCGCGCTTTTGAACCGGCCGAAATGGGTTGCGCGTGAACAGGAGATTCTCGAACAGGAAAGCGGGCGCCGTTTTTCGCCGGAAGTGCGGTTCGGACGGCTTCATCTGGCCTTTTTGCAAAAAGATGATGAAGCGGTCTTCCAAGATATGTCCCGCTTCCCTCCTGAAGCGCTGCCGTATACCTTTCAATGGCTCGGTGAACTCACCGCGAAAAAAGACTGGAAACGGCTGAAAGCATGGTATGGCCGGATCGAACCGCTTGCCGTCAACTATACGAAGCTTGATAAGCCGTTTAAAGAAATGCGCGACATTATCGGAGAGCTGTTTGCGCTATTGGCGGATTATGCGCGGCACTCACGGGATGATCAGCTGTTTGAACGGTTTGCTTCCGGCTGCCTTCCCTATACCTTTACCGAATACAGCCAGTACCTGTACGAAAAACGACGGTACGCGGAGTGGGTGGAGATTCACAGCCTCGTCGGTTTTTCCGTCTGGGAAATCGAAAAGGACATCCTGAAGGAAATTGCCGCCAGTGATCCGGAAGCGCTCATCCCCTCCTATCACCGGGCGGCGGCCTTTTTTATCGACCAAAAAAACCGCAGCGCCTATAAAGAGGCTGCGCGCCATCTGAAAAAACTGCGGACGCTTTATAAAAAGGCAAAAAAACAGCAGGTATGGGAGCGGTATATCAGCCGGCTGAGCGCAAGCTACAAGAGGCTGCGCGCCCTTCAAGAAGAATTGCAGAAAGGAAAGTTGATTGATGGCGAGTCTTAAGGAAATTTTCATTCATGTAGAACAAATGGAAGATTGGACATTTACGCTGTCAAGCCATGATGAGAAGGAGCAGCCGCTTACTCTCAGTCAGATGAAGACTCATTTGTTCCAATGGCATGAGTCCACCTTTTACGGAACGTTTCTTGAAGACGTCAGCTTCATCGGCACTCCGGCCGTTCTGCTCAGCCCGTGGATGACCGTCGAGCTGCTCGGAAAAAACTCGTTCAATTCATTCAGCACCGTGCAGCTGACAAAGGAAACGGAACCGTTAATCGAAGCGGCTTCGACGATATACGAATTTATTGCCGACGGCGATTTTCTTCCAGATTATGAGGCTTGGCAAAATGGCGTCCTGCGCTTCAAAGACCGCGAGCTTTTGCTGGAAGGCTTTACGGCAGACTGGTTCTCAGCCGCGGTCCAGGACTACATTCAGTACAATGATGACCTGCTGGAAAAATGGCGGCGGATCGAAACCCGCTCACCGGCCGTTCATACGTTTAAAGGCTCCTTTTTGGATGAAGATGATTTTCTCGAGGGAATCGGCTGGCATGACGATCTGACGCCGTTTACCGTCGGGCTCCGATTAAACGAGCCTGATTTCGACGGTGACGACTGGAAAATCGAAATGTTTTTACGTGAGAAAAAAACCGGCTCCATCACCTTTTTTGACGGACTGAAGGGACTGAAAAAAGCGTGGCAGGCATACAGCGGAAAAATCGCGCGCGAACAGGACCGCTTCCGCAGAACGGTTCCCTGGCTTTCGTTTGATTCAGGAACGACGCTGATATCTGAAGAAGAGGCTTGGATCTTCTTATCGGAAGCGAGTGAGACGCTTGTCGATATGGGTGTGGAGATTCTTCTCCCATCATGGTGGCAGATTGTCCGGGACAGCAATATGATGCTCAAGGCGAAAGTGTCATCCTCGCCGCGGGGCGAGTCCTTCGTCGGCATGAACGCTCTGCTTGATTTCAACTGGAGATTCGCCACAAACGGTATTGAGCTGACAGAGGATGAATTCAATGAGCTTGTCGCAAACAACAGACGTCTCGTCAACATCCGCGGCCAATGGGTGAAAATTGATCCGCAATTTATTAAACAGATGAAAAAACTGATGGAAAAAGCGGAATCTGAGGGCCTCCACATGTCCGACGTGCTGGCGCGCGAACTGATGGATCACGGGGAAAACGGAGCCGAGGACACAGACATCATTGACTCATCGGCATTTGCCGGGATCAAGATCGAATTATCAAAGCAGCTCAGAAGCCTGATCCGCAAACTGACGGAAGCCCGGGATCTGCCGGAACATGAAGTCAGCGCCGCGTTTCAGGGCCAGCTCCGCCCTTATCAGATGTACGGCATGAACTGGCTTCTGTTTTTACGGGAAAACGGCTTCGGCGCCTGTCTCGCAGATGACATGGGACTTGGAAAGACGATTCAGATGATCGCTTATTTTCTCCATGTGAAGGAAAGCGGCCGGCAAAAAGCGCCTGCCTTAATCATTGCGCCGACATCGGTGCTCGGCAACTGGCAGCGTGAGCTCCAGACCTTCGCGCCGCAGCTGAAGGCCGTGCTTCATTACGGTCCCCGCCGGCCGAAGGGGGAAGCATTTGTCCCGGCCTATCAGGACGCGGACGTCGTTCTTACTTCTTACGGCCTGTCGCACGCCGATCAGGAAGAGCTTTCTTCCGTGACATGGAGCACCATCTGCCTTGATGAAGCGCAAAATATTAAAAACGCGCATACGAAGCAGTCCCGCGCGATCAGAAAGCTGAAAGGCGTCCATCATATCGCGCTGAGCGGAACACCGATGGAAAACCGCCTGACAGAGCTTTGGTCGATCTTTGATTTTATGAACAAAGGCTATCTCGGCAGTCTGACCGGCTTTCATAAACGCTATGTGCTGCCGATTGAAAAAGACCGTGACGAAAAAAGAATCAACCAGCTTCAGCAGTTAATCCGGCCGTTTTTACTGCGCCGGACAAAACGGGATGAAGAAGTGGCGCTTAATCTTCCTGACAAGCTGGAACAAAAAGAGTTTATCCCGCTCTCAGCCGAACAGGCATCCCTTTATGAACAGCTTGTCAAAGATACATTTGAACATATGGCTTCTCTGACCGGGATGCAGCGGAAAGCGCTGATTCTGAGCATGCTCGGCCGCTTGAAGCAAATATGCGACCATCCTGCGCTCTATTTGAAGGAAGAACAGACAGAGCTGTTAAACGGGAGATCCGTCAAACTGGAAAAGCTGCTTGATTTAATGGCGGTGATCCGCGGACAAGGGGAAAGCTGCCTCATTTTCACCCAATACATTCAGATGGGCAATATGATGAAGCGCCTCCTGGAAAAAACATTCGGAGAACCGGTTCAGTTTTTAAACGGAAGCCTATCCAAGCAGGAACGCGATTCTCTCGTCGAACGGTTCCAGAAGAAAGAATACCCGACGCTGATTTTGTCACTGAAAGCGGGCGGAACCGGCCTGAACCTGACGGCTGCCAATCATGTCATTCACTATGACAGATGGTGGAATCCGGCGGTGGAAAACCAGGCGACCGACCGCGCCTACCGAATCGGCCAGGAACGGTTCGTCCACGTTCACAAACTCATTACGACGGGAACGATTGAAGAAAAAATTGATGCCATGCTCGAAACGAAACAAACGCTGAACGATCAGATTATCCAAAGTGAAAATTGGATTACCGAGCTGTCATCCGCTGAGCTTGAAGAATTATTCACCCTCAGCGCATCGGCGCAATCACATTAAACGCAAAAAGGCCGGCTCTCTCAGAAGAGCCGGTCTTTTATGTCGTCCTTACTGTTACGCCGCATTTGCCATGAATGCGTCACGCCAGTCATGAACAGTATCGCCATACCTTTCACAGTAAATTCCTGATCATATGCGCAACGCCGTTTTGATCATTTGTCAATGTAACGGCATCAGCGATCTCCTTAATATCTTCTCTCGCATTCCCCATCGCTATGCCTTTTCCGGCCGCCTGAAGCATTGAATAGTCATTTAAGCTGTCACCGACCGCGGCGGTTTCAGCCATCGGAATGCCGAGCTTTTGCGCCAGCCGTTTGAGCGCCTGCCCTTTAGAGGCGTTTCGAGACGCCAGTTCGAAGTTGTGATCGGCAGAGCTGACAAGGGTGAGATCTTTCTGACCGCTGAATCGGTCCCAGCCCGCTTTCAGCTTCCGCTCATCAAACGAAAATCCGAGAATATTATAAAAATCCAGATGCTCTTCTTTCTCAAAGAGCTCACGGTATGAATGAATGTAAGCAAAACCGGACTGGCTGTATTGCACTGAAGCCGCCTGTTCCAAAACGGAAAGATCGGTTTCCGGATTGGCGCTTTTCACCCGGTCCATTTCGATTTCGAGCAGCTGCCTGCCGGTTTCAGGCGTATAGATGGCTTTGTTTGTAAACACCTCATAGTAATATTGATTCTCTTCAAGCCATGACAAAATGCCGCGGGCTCTTGTTTCTTCAATCGCATCACAGTGGTACAGGCTGCCGTCAGGAGCATGAATGGCGGCTCCGTTTGCGCTGATGACCCACGTTTTTATGCCGAGCGGTTCGAATATGGAGTGCACGTCAAAATGCGCGCGTCCCGTGGAAACCACGATTTCAATTCCCGCTTGCCGGGCTTCCCTTAAAGCCCGCTCATTTTCATCGCTTACTTGATGACTGCTGTTCAGCAGTGTGCCGTCCAGATCTATGGCAATCAGTTTCACATGTCCTCATCCTCTTCTTCAGATTCAGTTACAAGCAATTCTACGCCGTGCCGGTCGAGCAGATCGCAAAAATCCTGATCAGGCAGCTGATCGGTAATCAGCAGGTCAATCTCATGCAGAGCTGCATACTGATAAAAACTCGTACGGCCAAGCTTGGAGTGATCGCTCAGCGCAATCACCTGTTCCGCCTGTCGGATCATTTTACGCTTTACCATGCCGTCTTCTTCATGCGGAATCGTCAGGCCGTTTTCCGAGATGCCGACAACGCCGATCAGCACCTTATCGGCGTGATAATCCCCCAGTTTTTCTACAACGGAAGCCCCGTATAAAAACCGGTGTTCCTTCTGGAGCTTTCCGCCGAGCAGGTGAATATCAATTCCCTCTTTTGCGGAAAGGATATCGGCCTGATTGATCGAATTTGTAATAACAGTGCAGCCGGTGACATTTAAATGCTCCGCGCAGGCCTGCACGGTTGTCGATGTGTCCAGGATGATCCGGTCTCCTTTATGGATCAGGGATGCGGCCAGCTTGCCGATTTTGTTTTTCTCTTCAGAAACGGTTTTCAGCCGGCCCGAATAGCCCGGAACTTCCTGATTCACCGACGGCAGAATCGCGCCGCCCCGTGTTCTGATAATGGCCCTGCGCTCTTTCAGCTTTACAAGGTCCCTTCTTGCGGTATCTCTTGAAATATGAAGCAGCGAACATATCTGTTCAGCGGTGATCCGCCGATGCTGTTTCAAATATTCCATTATCGCAATCAGTCTTTCTTCTTGATACACGTCCTCATTCCCTTTTTCGTCACTTATCTGTAAGTAATTATAAGTTTTTATCCCAATATATTCAATGTTTTTAAGTATTCATAAGCGAAATCACTTCTTTTTAACCATTTTTTAGCTCCCGCACAAAAAAACCAGTCTTTCGACTGGCGAGTGGGAAGGAGGTATTGCGGGGCCCGCTGAAAAAGGCGGGAAATCGAGGAAAAAAGCATGCTATTCAGCCAGCGGCTCTTTCCGTTTTTGATCCATAAACCGAACGGTATCAGCCATGACCTCGGTCACATAAACTTTTACGCCGTCTGTCTTTTCATAGCTTCTCGTCTGGATTCTGCCGCTTACACCGACCATTGACCCTTTTTGGCAGTACAATGCCGTATTTTCAGCGTTTTTTCTCCAGATGGTGCAGTTGACGAAGTCGGTTCCGGTTTCACCCGACGCGCTTTTAAAATTGCGGTTTACCGCCAACGTAATATGTGCGACGGGAATGCCCGCTGCTGTAAAACGGAGCTCCGGGTCTTTCGTCAGCCGGCCGACAAGCATAACGTGGTTAAACAAGCCGTATCCTCCTCTCTTTTTCGAGGCTGGCTTCATTGTAGTACAAGGGCTCGTGAAAGCAAAAAGCGGAAAAAGCCGTTATCCGTTCAGGCTGCTCTTATGTTTTCGTTTTTCTTTCTGATAAAAAAAACTTTTGTTTTTGGCCGCTTATGTAATATGTATTTTTGAGCAGCCGCGAGAAAAGTTTCGTTTTGAGCCAGTCTTTCTCAAACATGCGGACAAACTTTCCGCCGTCCCATGCGAACCAGTAAAAACTCAGCTTTTTATCAGTCAGTGAAAGCTGAATTTTATACTGTTCCATGCGGTCTTTTGTTTCATATAAAAAGACGACATTTCCCCTTCTGTTAAGATGCACCTCACAATCTTCCTTTTTGCATACCAAGTAGGAATGATCGTCTTTTCGCCTTGAACCGTCTTCTATATAGATTTCCTTCAGGCGCAATTGATTCATAAGCATCTCTCCATGACCATATTCTTTTACATTATAATGAAAAAATAGAAATGATTAAATGTTGACCGCCTACAAAAATGATGAAGCATGTCTTACAGCATTTTCCCGGGAAAAATGATATGTGTTATAATAAATGAACGAAACATGGACAACAGGGGTGAAAATAAGAGATGAAAACCTTTAAACTGGTTGATCTGAATGTGGAACGTTTAGATAAAGACGATCAGCCGATTGAGCAGTTTCCCCTTTTAGACGGATTGATTATCAACAAAGAGGACGGAGAAAATCACTGGTTAATTGAAGCACTGGTCCCGGCCGAACACTTTTCTTTTTTTGACATGCTGATGAAAAGCCAGAAAGAAGCGAAGGTGTTTGTAACGATTACGAAAAAAAGCAACCGCCCCGCCCAGCTGACAGGAAGCATCAAAAATATCGTCGAGCTGGAAAGAAGTATACAAGTTTTAATTTACGGTCAAATGGTGTCAAGAAACCACCCCGGATCAGAAAGCATTCTGGAGTCGCTCGTGAAAGAAGGCTACTCGGGCAGCCGGCTGATTGAAGCGTTTAAACAAAAATTATGATCATGAAAAAGGCCGGACGTTAATCATCCAGCCTTTTTTTGTGCCCTAGTCATTGTGAGGAGCCCGCTGTTTCAGCAGATCTCTGATTTCAGTCAGCAGTTCTGTCTGCTGATCTGTTTCCTCGGCTTCTTCAGCCTCTTCTTCTGCTTCTTTTTTACGTCTCAGCTTGCCTATTGTGCGGATCACGATAAAAATAGAAAATGAAATAATGAAGAAGTTCACAATCGTTTGAATGAAGCTTCCGTACTTGATATGAGCATCGCCGAATGTCACGGCCAGCCCTGAAAAGTCAAGACCGCCAAGAAGCAGGCCGACAAGCGGCATGATGATGTCTTCAACGAGCGACGTCACGATTTTGCCGAAAGCGCCGCCGATGACGACACCGATTGCCAGATCCATGATATTGCCCCGCATCGCAAAGCTTTTAAATTCTGACCACATTACATTCACCCCTTTCTATACAAAATGGGCTTTTTTATAAGCCCATTTGTTTGCTTTTATTCTCCGAGCGCAAAAGTTAATTCAGCTTCACACACGAGCTCGCCGTCAACTTTGGCAACGCCTTTGCCGCGTCCGATCGTACCGCGCGCGCGGGTAATATCAACCTCAAGCTCCAGCTTGTCACCCGGTTTTACCTGCTTTTTGAAACGGCAGTTATCAATCCCCGCAAAAAATGCGAGTCTGCCCCGGTTTTCTTCTTTAATCAGCATCGCAACCGCTCCGACCTGCGCCAAAGCCTCTACGATTAATACGCCCGGCATAACAGGGTATTCAGGAAAATGGCCGTTGAAAAAATCTTCATTCGCCGTCACATTTTTATATCCCGCCGCCCGTTTTCCTTCTTCGACTTCCGTAATTCTGTCTACCAGAAGAAACGGATAGCGATGGGGAATAATTTCTTTAATTTGCTGAGTATCAAGCATTCTCTTGACATCTCCTTCATCGACAATAGTATGTATAGAAGGCATATGTGGCAACCAATCTGTACATTTGGAAGTATATTATGAATCAATTTCTTTTTCAACCGCGCTGTAAACTGTAACCAGCTGGCAATGAGCCTCGTCCATTAATGTGTTATGATAAATAAAGACTTTTACCCTATGCAAAGAGGTTGGAAGATGATTGCTAAGTTTACTGAAAAACGTACGCTGGTGATGCTGAATGAGTGGTATGACGCCATGGGAAAACGCCAATTCGATCTAGCCCGTTCCCTTCACGAACAAATCAATCAGCATCTCCCCAAATTACAAAAGAATGCAAAGCTCAAACTCAGATATCAGCTGTTTTTCGCACGGTTTCAGCTGCTGTTTGAGAAAAAAGACGGTCTGAATAAGCTGTTCTGCGAGCTGAAGCGGCGCAAAGATGAGATGGATCATGAATTAACTTATTATTTCTATTTTTTCAAAGGGTTATTCCATATGGTGAATGGCGCTCCGAACCGTGCTGTCTGCCGCTTTAAAGAAGCTGAACAGTACCTGCCGGCCATTCAGGACCGTTTCGAAGCCGCTGAATTTTATTATAAAACAGCGGGTGCATATTACATGATGAAGTCGCCTGCGCTCTCCATTCAATATGTCAATAAAGCGCTGGAAATCTATCAAGATGAAGCCGGCTACATCAAAAAAACGCTCAGCTGCCGGCTGCTTCTCGCCGTGAATTATATAGACGAGGCACGCTATGACGACGCAGAACAGCTCTTCAATGAATCCATAAAGATAACGGACCGGATCAATGACAATAACCTGCTGTGCCACGCCTATTATAATTTTGGTTTTTTAAAGACCGCCCAGAAAAAAGATAAAGAGGCCCTCCCTTTTTACAAAAAGGTATTGGGCAATCAGCGTTTCGAGAAAGAGTCTCCCGTTTCCTACCTTCATTGTGTGTACGAAGCGGTCAGAGCACTTTTTAAAACCGGCTCTGCCGCCGAAGGACAAACCGTGCTGCAGAAAGGTTTATACATATCTGAAAAAGTGCAGAACAAGATTATGAAATTGAAGCTGACCGCGCTCAACATACTGTACACCGCCCAGGAGGACCCGTACGACCGATTGCAGAAGCTTGTGCTGGAGCTGCAGAAAATTGAAGCGTGGGTGGATTTGGAAGTGCTGCTTCAGGATATTACTGATTACTACAAAAAAAAGGGCGATTTTGAGAAAGCCGCATTTTTTATCATGCGCGGCTGATCAAAACGCCCCTTCTTTTATCTGACTGAGTTGATTAAGCCCAGCATTTGGTCTCCCAATGTAATCGTGCGGCTGTTCAGCTGATAGGAACGCTGAGACACGATTAAGCCGGTCATTTCTTTTGACATATCGACATTTGAACTTTCAAGCGCGCCCTGCTCCATGCCGATTGCCTGCCGGTTTGCGCCGGTAAACTCTTCAATCGCTGAAGCCCCCGCGCCGTTTACGGAAAACAGATTATCCCCTTCCGCATGAAGCGCCTTAGGATTATTGACATTGACGATGCCGAGATTAAACGTCTGCGAACGGGTTCCCGCCTGGTCTGAAGCAGTCAGCGTTCCGGTTTTGCTGATTTTCAGCTGAGTCAGCGAACTGTCAATTTGTATGGGCTGACCGTTCTCATCGAGAATGGGATTGCCTCCCGCTGTCATCAGCTGAAGCAGCCGGTCATTTCCGCCGGCCGGCTTGAGGGAAAGTGAGCCGTCCCTTGTATACACCCGCCGTCCGTCCGCTTCTGCCTGAAGATATTGATAAGGTGATGTGAACGCGATATCAAGGTCACGGTCGGTTTTTTTGATGCTTCCCTGCCCTGAGTCCAGCTGCGGAGTCATGACCGTTCCGGCGCCGAGACGCAGGCCGGGCGGCGTTTTCCGCATGTTCGGCGAATTTTCCTTTTTGTCATCTATATGGTCATACTGCTGTCTGATCAGCTCGGAAAAGCGGGAGTCCCTCGCTTTATAGCCTGTCGTATCACTGTTTGAAAGGTTGCTGCTGACTGTATCCATCTGCTGCTGAAGCTGATGTAAGGCTGTTGAAGCCGTCAGCATTGATCTGAGCATCATAATTGAATGTCCCCCATTTTGTTACACTTTGCCGATTTCATTTGCGGCTTTATCCATGCTTTTATCGTAAGCCTGAATGACTTTCTGATTGGCTTCAAATGATCTGTATGCTTCCGTCATTTCTGTATACGTGCTCGTCACGTCCACGTTTGAAAGCTCCGAGACGCCTTGCTTTAATGAATACGAGACTTGGGGATTCGCCGCCGCGCTCAACAGTTCAGAGCCGTCGGCCGTGCTGTATAGGTCATTGCCGTCCCGTTTCAGATTGCGCACGTCTTCTTCCATTCTGATATCAATCTGCCCCGCCGGCCGGCCGTTTGTCGTGACCGTTCCGTTTTCTGATACGGTGAATTTTTCATTGTCGACTGTAATCGGCTGTCCGTTTGTTGATAACACAAGGTTTCCGTTTATCGTAAGCTGATTGTTTTCATTTAATGAGAAAGTGCTGCTTTTTGAATAGCGGACGCCGCCTGCGGTCTGCACGGGATAAAACAGCTCGGCGTTTTCATTCGTTTCGGCATTCTTGGGAACCTGATTCTCCATAAGCGCGATATCCGTCGGCTGATCGGTCGTTTTCAGGCTTCCCTGCGTAAACAACGGTTTCAGCTCCTGCATGTATACGCCTGTGTTGACGGAGCCGATTTTCGTTTTTTTGTCGCCTTCTATTCGGCTCAGAAGCATCTCGGGAAAGGCGCGGATTGAACCTTGATCCTCTTTGTACCCTGATGTATTCGCGTTTGCGATGTTATTTGACAGCATTTCCGTTCTTCTCTGCTGTGTAATCATTGCGGACGTTGCGGTATATAATCCTTTTAACAAGTCTTCCACCTCTGAAATAGCATTATTTCCAGTTGCCTCACCGGAACATTTGTTCTATAATGAAAATCAGCATTTTTCTTATTATCGGATTTACATTCCCGTTCGTGAAGGGTTTGACAGAAAAAAACCCCATTCTTTTTCAGAATGAGGTTTTATCATCAGCTCAGTTTGCGTTTTGGAAGCTTGTCCATGTTATCCAGCATGACGCCGGTTCCGACCGCAACACAATCCATCGGGTTCTCAGCAACAAGAACAGGCACCCTCAGCTCTTCGGCAAGAAGCTGGTCAAGCCCGTTTAACAGCGCTCCCCCGCCGGTAATGATAACGCCGCGGTCGATGATGTCAGCGGACAATTCAGGCGGTGTTCTTTCAAGAACCTGCTTGGCGGCCTGCACAATGACGGCAACTGATTCACGAAGGGCTTCTTCTACTTCTTTGCTGTTTACTGTAATCGTTCTCGGCAGACCGGAAACCATGTCACGGCCGCGGATGGTGATTTCTTCATGACGTGCGTCTGGGAAAACCGTTGCGACCTTCACCTTAATATCTTCAGCGGTACGTTCACCGATCAGCAGCTTATACTCGCGTTTGATATAATTTAAGATTTCCATGTCAAACTTGTCCCCAGCCATCTTAATAGAAGAGGAGGTGACAATATCGCCCATAGAAATAACTGCGATATCTGTCGTACCGCCTCCGATGTCAACAACCATGTTACCGCTCGGCTGGAAGATTTCCATACCCGCGCCGATAGCGGCAACTTTCGGTTCTTCTTCAAGGTACACATGCTTTCCGCCGCTTTTTTCAGCTGCTTCTTTAATCGCTTTTTGCTCAACGGATGTAATATTCGTCGGGCAGCAGATCAGCATGCGCGGTTTTGAGAAAAGTCCTTTTACATTCAGCTTATTAATGAAATGTTTCAGCATGGCTTCTGTTACTTCGAAGTCTGCGATTACGCCGTCTTTCAGCGGACGGATCGCAACAATATTCCCAGGTGTACGTCCAACCATTCGTCTGGCTTCTTCACCGACAGCCAGCACTTTGCCGCTGTTTTTATCAAGTGCCACAACGGAAGGCTCATTCAGAACAATTCCTTTTCCTTTTACATGGATCAGTACATTTGCAGTACCGAGGTCAATTCCAATATCCCTTGCAAACATCTATTTATATCCTCCTTGATATCTGTTTCACAGTAAAATATCCACATTGTGCCCTAATTATATATATTATCATAATTTATCAAAAAAAAGCTGCTGAACGATATAAGTTCTTGACAAAATTTTGCGGATATTCGCGAAACCGCCCGGGAGGAGAAAAAAGGGCCCGGCAGACGTCAGACGCTACGGCTGCTGAACGGGCTCCCCTTCAAGAATTTCATCCTTCTTGTACTTTAGTTTCGTCGCCTCTCCCCCTCTTAAATGTCTGATGGATTTATGATAATCGAGTATTTCTTTTACTTCATTCGCCAAGTCAGGATTGATTTCAGGCAGGCGCTCTGTCAGATCTTTGTGTACGGTACTTTTGGAAACACCAAACTCTTTCGCAATGACACGAACGGTTTTTTTCGTCTCCACGATATACTTACCAATCTTGATTGTTCGCTCTTTGATGTAATCGTGCACACCACTCGACCTCCCCAGTTGGATGTGAGAAGTGTGAAATGAGATCCGTATTCTGTAACAGATTCACTGATGATGCAGCTTCTTCGTTGTCCGATTATATAAGAAGGTTTTAGAAATATGCCCACGATCCCTCACCTCAAACACTCTCTTTGATAGGTTTGTAACAGTGTATTAGCAATGAATTGGGAATATGCTAAAAACTCAATAAGGACAAGGGGCGGGTCATAATTTTCTGCTTTTTGATCGGGGGGTTTACATCCGCGCGATCCTGCTGTAGAATGAAACAGCACAATTAGTTACTTAGGTAAGTTTTTTGAAAAGGAGAACGGAAATGATCCACGTCAACAGACGCCTCATTCACCAAATCAATCAATGCGCCCGCCTGATTACGAAGAAAGCCAATGAACGGCTGGAACCATTCGGCCTGTACTCCTCTCAATGGTCAATCCTATATTGCTTAAAAACGATCGGACCGATGACCCAAAAAGAAATCTGGTCCTATCTGAACGTAGAGGCGCCGACCGTTACCAGAACGATCAAACGCCTTGAAGAAAACGGCTGGATTCAGCGGGAACAGGGAGAAGACAAGCGGGAAAAGCTCGTCGTCCTGACGAAGGAAGCTGAATTGAAATACGACAGCATCAATCAAGAGATGCTGAAGTTCGAGGAAGACATGCTTGCGGATTTCCAAGATGGAGATAAGGAAGCTTTTTCTGAGTTTCTGAATGTGTTTTTAACGAAATAGAAAAGAAAGGGAAGTGCTGTACTTTTGAGTAAATCTGACTCGATCTGGACCAAAGATTTTATTATGGTCGTACTCGTGAATTTATTTGTCTTTGTGTTCTTTTATACATTTTTGGCCGTGCTGCCTATCTATATGATTCAGGAGCTTGGCGGCAGTGAATCGCAAGGAGGGCTTTTGATCAGCCTGTTCCTGTTATCTGCTATTATTACCCGTCCTTTTTCAGGGGCGATTATTGAACGGTTCGGCAAGAAAAGAATGACGATTGTATCCTTGGCGCTGTTCGCCCTGTCTTCTTATCTGTATTTGCCGCTACACAATTTCTATCTGCTGCTCGGACTGCGTTTTTTCCAAGGCATCTGGTTCAGCATTTTAACGACGGTCACAGGCGCAATTGCCGCTGACATTATTCCCGCCAAGCGGCGCGGCGAGGGGCTCGGTTATTTCGCGATGTCTATGAACCTTGCCATGGCGATCGGTCCTTTTCTCGGGCTGAGTCTTGTGAAAGTCATTTCGTTCCCGGTTTTCTTTACGATTTTTGCCGTATTTGTTTCTTTAGGCTTGCTGATTGCTTTTATGATTCGTGTGCCGGATCAAAACAACAGCGGAACGACTGTCTTCCGTTTTTCTTTCTCCGACATGTTTGAAAAAGGCGCGCTTAAAATCGCGATTGTCGGGTTGTCCATTTCTTTCTGTTATTCAAGTGTGACTTCATATTTATCCGTTTATGCAAAGACGATCCACCTGTTGGATGTCAGCGGCTATTTCTTCGTCTGTTTCGCCGTGACGATGATGGCCGCCCGTCCTTTCACAGGAAAGCTGTTTGACAGAGTGGGGCCGGGAATCGTCATCTATCCGTCGATTATCGTGTTCTCCGCGGGGCTTTGCATGCTGGCGATGACAAACAGCGCCCTCATGCTTCTCTTATCCGGTGCCGTAATCGGTCTCGGATACGGCTCTATCGTACCGTGTATGCAGACGCTGGCGATTCAGAACTCGCCCGGACACCGTTCAGGCTTTGCGACGGCTACCTTCTTCACTTTCTTTGACAGCGGGATTGCCGGCGGGTCCTATGTATTCGGCCTCTTCGTCGCTTCGGCCGGATTCCATTCGATTTATCTGGCAGCAGGGCTGTTCGTCCTGATTGCTTTACTCCTGTATGGCTGGAGCCAGAAAAAAAGAACGCCGCTTCAAGCGGACGGAAACGTTTCAATCGCAGAATGATATGACAAAAAGCCGGGGGCAGCCCCGGCTTTTTTTATTCGGCCGCTCTTTCCCGCGCGATTCGTCTTGCCGCTTTTACATAAGGAGGATGAATATACATAAGCGCCGTATAACCGAGACATGACAAAATGACACCCGCAAACCAGGAGATATCATAGATGCCGGCGAACGCCGGGACGTACATCCCGATTAAAGAAATAAACGCGCCGAGAAAGGTCGCGGCAAAGGCCCGGTAATTATAGCCTTTGTAATAAGTGTACTGTCCGGTTTCCGAATAAAGGTCTTCAACTGAGAGCCGCCTTTTTCTGATGATAAAATAATCAGCCATCATCACCCCGGCCACCGGTCCGAGCATCCCGCCGATGAGTCCGAGAAACGCATAAACATTCGTGGCGCTCTCCATCAGCTTCCACGGTATTGTGAACAGAGCCAAAACGGCGGTCAAATACCCACCCCTCCTGAATGTAATATACTTCGGCAGGACATTCGCCAAGTCATAGGCCGGTGACACGATGTTTGCCGCCACGTTAACCGAGACGGCGGCGATGCAAAGTGTGATGACCGAAAGAGCGATAACAAAAGGATTATCAAACCGGGCCAAAATCTCCACCACATCCCAAATCGGTTCTCCGAATGCTACTTGTGATCCTGATGTCACCGTGATGCTTGCAAACGCGAACAGCGCAAACGTTCCCGGCAGCCCGTAAAACTGGCCGCGAATCTGTTCTTTTTGCGACGCGGCGAACCGGGTGAAGTCAGGGATATTCAGGATCAGCGTCGCCCATATTCCGATAATGCCCGTCACCCCTGCTGCAAACGGCCAAAACGTTTCAGAAAAGGTGTGGAACTTTCCCGGCTGTGAGTAAATCGGTCCGAGCCCGCCGGCAATATCTATCGCCCACCAGACCATGCCGCCGAAGACGAGATAAACAAGCGGGCCCGCCCACACTTCAAATTTTTTGATCGATTCCATGCCGTGCCGCAGTACAAGCAGATGAATGCCCCAAAAGAAAATGAACGACAGAAAACCCGGCAGATGAAGCCCGAGTATATTCCAATCTCCGCCGAGACTCCCCCAGCCCGGCCATATGTTCAAAAGCAGAATGTGTAAAGCCGTGCTCCCGGCAAATGTTTGAATTCCGAGCCACATGATGGCTGTAAACGCCCTGAGAAGCGCCGGAATGTTAGCGCCGTATATTCCGTAAGAAGCCCTGATAATGACCGGAAAAGGCAGTCCGTATTTCGTTCCGGCATGGCCGTTCAAGGCCAAAGCGGCGAACAAAATGAGTGACGCCGTCACGATAATGGCGAGCACCTGCCACGGAGAAAGACCGATCGCAATGAGCCCGCCCACAGTCGCGTAGGTCGGGATATTATGAATACAACCCATCCAGATGGATGCAAAATTCACCGCTTTCCATGTCCGTTCGCCGTCTTCTAAAGGCAGTAAATCTTTATTGCTTAGCCGATCACTCGTTGTTTTTTTCATTTTCTCCCTCCCGCATGTACGTTTTCCTTACATCGCATGTGAAAAAAATATAACTGAAAATTCCGTAAATAACATTGGTCGCTATCGACAATAATCGTTTTGATTTTTGAGCACATTACACAAAAAAAGAGACGGGGAGAGCCCGTCTCTTTTTGTTGCGCCTGTTAAGAGGCTTTTTTGAGGAGAACCGAAAACCGGAACGCCATCAAAAGGCTTACAGCGCCGACAACGATAAGAATCGTCCCAAGCATATGAAAATGGCCGGCGGTAATTTCTTTTCCGAAAAGAATGCCCAAAATGACAGAAGACAAAATCGAACCGAGATACCGGCAGGTCTGAAACAGGCCGGACGTTGTTCCGACCATGTCGGCGGGGCTCGTTGTCAGCATGGCCGCCTGAAACGTGACATTTCCGAAGCCGTAGCCGACACCCAGCACGGACAGGATCAGCCCTTTTCCTATCATGGGCGCCTGAAGAAAGAAAAACGTTAACAGCACCGCTCCGATCGCGGTCAGGCAGGTTCCGGCAACAATCGGCTGAAGAAGCCCTTTCTTATCTATCCATTTTCCGGTCAGAGGCGACACCAGAATACTCATGCCCGACATAAACAGCATAATCAACCCGCTTGTCTGAACGGACAAATGCATTTCATCCTGAAAATAGCTCGGAAGCCCGAAAAAGATGCAGTAAAAGAATATATTCAGCAAAATAAATTGAATATACACCGACGATAGTTTCCGATGCGTTTTAAACAGCCTGACATCAATAAACGGCTTCTCTGTTTTCAGCTCGCGCCAGATAAAGAGCCCGACAAACAAAAGCCCGAATACGCCTTCTGTATAGTGAGGCTTCGTACTGAAGGACAATAAAAACGACAGGAGAAGGATAATCGCTCCGGCAAACAGGAGTATCCCGATCGTATCAAGCTGGCGGAGCACGCCTTTCAAGCCGCCGATCTCGCGTTTTTCATCTTTCGGAAACATATACATTCCGAGAAAAAAGCTGAGAATGATAAACGGCAGATGGACAAAAAAGATTGCCGGCCACCCTCCCCAAACGATCAGAAAACCGCCGAGAGTCGGACCGAGCGCCGTCATGGCTGATGCAAAGATTGACAGGACGGCCAGCGCCGAAGCCTGCTTCTCCCGTATATTTGAACGGATCAATCCGACGCCGGACGGATATATCGCGCTGCTTCCGATCGATTGAAAAAGCCGCATGATCAGCAAAGTCATAAAAGTCGGCGCAAACGGCGCGCCGACCGCCGAGACAGCAACAAGCAGAAGCCCGATCAAAAACAGCTTCTTCCTGCCGAGCATATCACCGAGCTTCCCGGTAACAGGCTGCGCCACCGCGCTGGCCAGATAAAAGGACGATATCAGCCAGGACACCGTTGTAAACGACAGGTGAAATTCATGCTGAATACTGTGAAGCGCAAGAGAAATCATCGACGAGTTCAATGGGTTCAGCATCGTCCCCGAAGCCACGGCTGTCAAGAACAGGACGCGGCTTTTTTTGGAGATTGTCATTTTGTCTGTGTGATAAATTCTTCCGTCGTCCGGCTTCTGCCGATTTTCGGGAAGATAAACTTGAGTGTCGCTTCGTGCTGTTCATCGCTGAATGTCGCCATCGCGTCAGTTACGAAAACTTGCTGATACCCGAGCTGAAAAGCTTCTCGCGCCGTGCTCTCCACACCGATGTTTGTCGCAATCCCGCATAACACAATCGTGTCGATCCCCCGTCTTCTGAGCTGAAGGTCCAGGTCCGTGCCGAAAAACGCGCCCCACTGCCGTTTTGTTACCGTATAATCATTTTCTTTCACTCCGATGTCAGGCACAAATTCAGCCCAGTCCGCCGGCGGAGCCGAATGGCCCGCCGCCTCTTCATCCGTCAGCGGCTTCAGCGCATCCGCTCCGTCATGAAAATCCACGTTCACAAAGCTGATAAATCCGCCTTTTTCCCGGAACACCTCAATTAATTTTTTCGCGTTCGGCACAACGGTACCGCTTTTATCCATCGGCACAATGCCTTTTTGTAAATCAATAAGGACCAAAGCCGTTTTTTCAAATTGCAGATTTAATGATGTTGTCATAATGATTCCTCCTGATGCAGTTAGTGTTTCTCACCCCGTTTATTTTACTCTTTCCCGGACAGGATTTCTTCCGCCGTGCTCCGGCGCTCTTTTTATGGATATAAAGTCGCACGGCACCCATTTGAAAAAGCAGCATTATGAACGCAAAAAACCATGTCAGATAACCTTACACGAAAATGTTTTATCGTTCTTTTTTCTCTATAATAATGAATTAATCACAATTACATTCTGAATGAGACGGAGGAATACAACATGCAGATGGGCGATACAGTATTTATGTTCTTTTGCGCTTTACTCGTGTGGCTGATGACCCCCGGGCTGGCTTTGTTTTACGGCGGAATGGTAAAAAGCAAAAACGTGCTCAGCACGGCGATGCACAGTTTTTCTTCCCTCGCCATCGTATCCGTCGTTTGGGTTTTGTACGGATATTCACTTGCTTTTGCCCCCGGGAATACATGGCTTGGCGGGATTGAATGGGCAGGGCTGAAGGGGGTCGGCTTTGAACCCGGAAGTTACAGTTATACGATCCCGCATTCATTGTTCATGATGTTCCAAATGACGTTTGCCGTACTGACGACGGCCATTATTTCCGGAGCATTTGCTGAACGCATGAGATTCAGTGCTTTTCTTGTATTTTCCTTTTTGTGGGCTTCCCTCGTATATACGCCCGTTGCGCACTGGGTATGGGGCGGCGGCTGGATCGGCCAAATGGGCGCTCTTGACTTCGCAGGCGGAAACGTCGTCCACATTTCTTCCGGAGTCGCCGGGCTTGTGCTGGCGATTGTGCTCGGGAAACGCAAGGACGGCACGGCGGCTTCCCCTCACAACTTAATTTACACGTTCTTGGGCGGAGCGCTCATCTGGTTCGGATGGTTCGGCTTCAATGTCGGCAGCGCCCTCACGCTTGACAGTATCGCGATGTTTGCCTTCATTAACACAAACACCGCGGCTGCAGCCGGAATTATCGGCTGGATTTTAATCGAATGGATGCTGAATAAAAAACCGACCATGCTGGGTGCTGTATCAGGCGCAATCGCCGGGCTTGTCGCCATTACGCCGGCTGCCGGGTTCGTTACGCCGTTCTCTTCCATCGTAATCGGTTTCATCGGCGGGCTTGTCTGCTTTTGGGGCGTTTATTGGCTCAAAAAGACTTTCGGTTATGATGATGCGCTTGACGCTTTCGGCCTGCATGGGATCGGCGGGACATGGGGCGGCATCGCGACCGGTTTATTCGCAACCACTTCCGTCAATGACGGCGGGGCAAACGGGCTGTTTTACGGCGATCCGGGACTGCTCTGGAAGCAGATTGCAGCCATTGCGGCAACCTATGTATTTGTATTTATTGTCACTTTCGTTATCATTAAAATTGTAGGTCTGTTCATTCCCCTTCGCGCCAGTGAAGAAGAAGAGTCACTCGGGCTTGATTTAACGATGCACGGGGAAAAAGCATATCAGGACTTATAAAGTGAGGAGTGGCTTAGATGAGCGGTCAAATGTTCAAGGTAGAAATCGTTACGCGTCCGGCTAAGTTTGAAACATTGAAACAGGAACTCGGTAAAATCGGAGTCACATCGCTGACCTTCTCCAACGTACACGGCTGCGGCCTTCAAAAAGCCCACACCGAACTGTACCGCGGAGTCAAAATTGAGAGCAATGTGTATGAACGGCTGAAAGTGGAAATCGTTGTCAGCAAGGTCCCCGTTGATCAAGTCGTGGAAACGGCGAAAAAAGTGCTGAAAACGGGAGAGCCCGGAGACGGCAAAATATTCGTCTATGAAATCGGAAACACGATTAATATCCGCACCGGAGAAGAAGGACCAGGAGCTTTATAAACAGGCAGAACGCCCGGAGACAGAAATGTCCCGGGCGTTTTTTTCCAGCTTCATTAAAAAGAAGAAACCTTTTTTTCATGCGGGACAGGCCGCTTATGCCGTACGGGTTGTTTTTTCGCATATGTACTGATATTGACCAGTATGCCGCACAAAAACAGCGTCATAATTAATGAAGAACCGCCGTAGCTGATAAACGGAAGCGGCACACCCGTAACCGGGAGAAGTCCGCTCATCGCTCCCAAATTCAATACAACCTGAAACATTAATTGAAACGTAATTCCGATGGCAAGAAGCTTCCCGAACGGGTCATCAGCCCGCACGGCCGTTTTTACGCCGAGAAGCATTAACGCAAAATATAATCCCAAAACGATCAGAACACCGAATATCCCCAGCTCTTCGCTGATCACGGCCATAATGAAATCGGTATGCGCCTCAGGCAGATAGTTCATTTTTTCAACACTGTTTCCAAGCCCTCTTCCGAAAAACCCGCCTCCGGAAATAGCAAAATAGGATTGAATCAGCTGATAGCCGTCCCCGTTCGCGTCACCAAACGGATTGGTAAAGGAAACGAGGCGCTTCACACGATAGGAAGCCGAAAATGCGAGATAAACAACCCCGGACACCGCCGTCGCGCCGAGCACGAACAGATGGCGCTTTTTCAAGCCGGCACATAATAAAATCGACCCGCACGCCGCCAGGATTAAGGAAGCCGTCCCTAAATCAGGCTCCGCCAATGTCAGCAGAAAAGCGGTCCCCAAAATCACTAAAGGCGGCAGAACCCCTTTCACAAATTGATGAATGTACGGCTGCTTTTTCGTATAAATCGAAGCGAAATACAAAATCATGGCGATCTTCGCCAATTCAGACGGCTGTACGACAAGCGGGCCCGCTCCCAGCCACCTGCGGGAAAAATTCCGCTCCAGCCCGATTCCCGGTATCAATACGAGCAGCAGCAATACCAGCGAACCGACCACAAACAGCGGTACAAGCCGCGCATACCGCTTATACGGCAGACAGGCGGCAAATAGAAATAAGCATAATCCGATCAGTAAAGAGGCACTCTGCTTATGGAAGAAATAGGATGGATCTCCGTACCGCTGAGACCCCATCACATCACTGGCGCTGTACACCATTAACAAGCCGAATCCGCAAAGCAGCATAATGACAAACACAAGCGGCAGATCGGCGTTTTTCAAACGTTTCAGCAACGGACAAAACTCCTTCGGCTATTCTTTTCCCGCATACTTGACGCACAGTAATACAGTCACGTTTCATTCTGTTTACTTTTTTATGATTATTTTTAATACCAATTGTGTCTCATAGAAAAAAGCATTACACTGTTCATATAAAATAAAGATAAAAGGTGATATTTGTGAATTACGAACTATTTAAAGCGATCAATGGTTTGTCGCACCATAGTGCCATTCTCGACTCTATCATGGTATTTATTACGGAATACGCCATTTACGCCTACGCCCTTTTCCTGCTTGCCATGTGGCTGTTCGGAAGCACAAAAGGCAGACAAAACGCCCTGTACGCGGGCTTCACGGGTGTTGCAGCGCTTATCGTCAACTACCTCATCACGAAAGTCTATGTCGAGCCGCGCCCCTTTGTCGAACATACGGTTCATACGCTGATCCCTCATGCCGCGGATGCTTCATTTCCGAGTGACCATACGACAGGCGCTTTGGCGATTTCAATTGCGATTCTGTTCCGCAACAAAAAACTCGGCTGGCCGCTTGTGATTTTCGGCCTTTTGACCGGCTTCTCAAGAATTTGGGTCGGCCACCATTATCCGATCGATGTGCTCGGAAGCATTATCGTTTCCCTCATTGTCGGATTCCTGCTGTTCAGATTTTCAAATGTGCTTCGTCCGATTGTCGATCTGATCGTGCGAATCTATGAAAGTATCGTTCATAAAAGCAAATCGACAAACCATAATATATAAAAAAAGCCGGCGTCTGTCACAGACTGCCGGTTTTTGTATGTTTGGCTGTATGCTTTTTCCTTTGTAAAGCACAGAATGCGGCAATGCCGAGACTGTCAATCAGCACATCGCGGAGGCATCCGTTTCTGCCGAAAAAGAGCTGGACGATTTCTGTCAGGAAAGCGGCGGCCAATGCATACAGCACCGCCCTCTTCATGCGCCTGCGCTCTCTGAAAAACAAATAGGCGAGCACAAAAAATGAAAACGCGTGCCCGAGCTTTTGAATCGCCGCTTCCGGTATGGCGAGCTCCGCCATATCGAACACAAAGAAACCGGACACATCCGGATGCGGCGTGAAACGGAAGGACACCGTCTGTGACACAATCATATCGTGAAAGCTTTCCGTCAAAGCCGAAACGAAAACAAAGACGAGCCACCCGGCCGCCAGACATTTATTCATTCAGCATCTCCTTCGTTTTCTACTAGTATAAAGGCACATGCGGCAATATGAAAAGCGCCTATCTGAGCTGATAGGCGCTTTGGGATCAAGATTACTTGCCCGAATCTTTCATTGAGCCGTCATCTTTACCATCTGTCTTGTCTTTTGTGCCGTCCTCTTTGTCACCTGGTTTTTCTTCGGTTTCTTTTTTAGGCGTCACATCTTTTTTCTCGGAAGACTGCTGAATTGACCCTTCCGTTTCTTCTGTCACAGCGTTTTTCTCTTCAGCCGCCGCTTTTTCAATAGATGTTACCGGCTTGTCCATAAAATTGAGCGGGTTCATCGCTACGCCGTCCTTGCGGATTTCAAAGTGCACGTGATTTCCGCTTTCTTCACTGTAAAGGTTTTTTCCGGATTTACCGATGACCTGGTTCTGCTTTACTTTGTCGCCCTGATCCACGCTGACTTCAGATAAAGACTGATAGACAGTAGACAGGCCGTCTGAGTGTTCAATTTCAACCACATATCCCAGTACCGGGTCTTTAGCAGCTTTAACAACCGTACCGCTCAGAGAAGCAGAAACATCAAATGATTTTCCGTCTTTCTCAGCTAAGTCAATTCCTTTACTGAGGCTGTACGTGTTATTATAGTTAACAAGTGCTGCTTCTTTCTCTTTTTTTGCGGCATCAGTTTCATAAAACTTTTTCACAACAGAAACATTTTCAGAATGAGCAGCCGGCATTGCGACGTTTTCCATTGACTTGCCTACTTCGACGGCATCGTCTTTGCCGCTGTCATACGCGGAGTTTCCTCCGTTGTTCGTCAGATTGTCCTTCACATCATTCGAAACGGATTGATACCAAAGGACAGCTGTTAAAATGACGGCCGCACTGACTAAGTAGATTGCAGGGAATATCCAGCGTTTGCGAAAAAACCGCTGAAGTTTTTTGACTTGAGAAGTTTTCTTTTCTTCCTCTCTCATTTGTTCATCACCTCAGCAACATTCTGAACACTTTTCTGAAAATATATACACATCCATAAAAAACTTTTTTGGAAATAGTATGTGCAGATTGCACTTGATTATGTAATGAAATGTGAAGGGAGATCCCGGAATATGAATTTGACCCTGCGCAAAGCCGTATTGGAGGATTTAGATGCGGTGGTGGCCATATACAACTCGACGATTGCCTCACGAATGGTAACGGCTGATACGGAAGAAGTGACGCCCGAAGACCGGATGGATTGGTTTTTGCGGCACACGGACCGGCGCCCGCTGATGGTCGCGGAAGATGAGACCGGCAAAGTGGCGGCCTGGATCAGCTTTGAAACGTTTTACGGCCGTCCGGCCTATGACAAAACGGCGGAGATCAGCATCTATCTGCATCAGGATTGCCGCGGCAAAGGAGCAGGAAGCTTTCTGCTGAAAGAAGCCCTGGCACTCGCTCCGGCAATCGGCATCCGCAGCCTGATGGCTTTTATCTTCGGACATAATGTGCCGAGCATTAAGCTGTTTGAAAAATTCGGTTTTACCGAATGGGGCGTATTCCCGGGTATCGCCGAAATGGACGGAAAACGATATGACTTGAACATTTTAGGGAGAGAACTGTCATGATCACCATCGATAAAGACAAAGACGAAAACCAGCCGCTCAATAAAAAAGCCCGTTCCCTTGCCGACATCGCCAAATGGGGAAAGATCACCGCCGTGTTTCTGATCATCACGGGCTCTCTTTCCGCTCTGTCAGCCATTGTGACGCTGCTCGGAGCCATTCCGGGGGTTCTGCTCATCATTTCCGGCGTCATGCTGATGCGCTCGGCAAAAGCGGCTGCCGCCCTTCAGGAAGGACTAGAAGAAAACGCGGAAGAAAATATGCTTGCACATTACGCGTCATTTATCAAAATGCAGTTTTTTTACGCGGCATCCAGTGTGGTATTGGGTATTCTCGCTTTTATTTTAGTCGTCATCTTCGCTGTCATCGGAATTATCGCTTATCACAGCACTGATACGTATGACACGCCTGATTCATATTACTATGAGAACGACCCGGTGTTTGAATGACAAAAAGAGCTGATCGCGCGTCAGCTCTTTTTTAATAAAGCATTTCTTTTTTCCGGTCTTCTTCCGTTAAAAATTCAATAAAGCTCTTCATCGCAGACGGCTCCTCGGCAATCAGCCGGGTATAGGCGCTTTTCCGTTCCTCGGACAGAATGTCGCTTTTTCTGATTCTGTTCAGCATATAAAGGCGGATCGTTTTTTGCACCTGTTTCCGCTGATGGCCGGCTTCCTTAAAAAACGCAAGACCCAGAGCCGCAAGGAGGGCAAAAATGCCGGCCGATACGAGAGCTCCTCTCCCGGAAGGGGCCTGAATCAAAAGCGATGCCAGATGAAACAGACTAAAAGCGGCGAGCGGGAAAGCAAGAAAACGGTAAATGATGCTTTTTTTCATCAGCGGCGCGATGGCGATTTGTATTTTCTGAATTTCTTTTTTTATGAATCCCGGCAATTGTTCCGCATGCTCCAGCTTCATGCCCTCTCCCCTTTGCTGTCATTTTTGTCTTCTTTTTCATATATGCATATTTTACCGCACCCGGAACTTTCTTTGAAAGAAAACTGCATTCATCTTTGATTCCGGCTCTTTATTCTTTCAAAATGTCAATGTTATAATTTGAAATGGGAATCAGATTGCTGCACTTGTCGGAATACTAATGGGCACAGTCTTGATAAATATGATATAGCGGGGTTGCAAAGTGAGCATTTCATTTATTTTATTCGGATTTTTTTTCGTTTTAAATATACTTTTGGCCGTCATCATGATTTTCAAAGAAAGACGCGATGCCAGCGCTTCATGGGCTTGGCTCTTGGTTCTTTTTTTTATTCCCATTTTAGGGTTTATTTTATACCTGTTATTCGGCCATAACCTGAGACGCAAGCATCTGTTTCAGTGGGAAGACCGTAAAAAAATCGGGATTGAAAAGCTGCTGAAGTCTCAGCTGAAGGATCTGAAGTCGAGGCAATTCCAATTTAACAACAGGGCGACTGTGGATAATAAAGACCTCATCTATATGCTTGTCATGAACAACCACGCAGTCTTTACAGAGGATAATTCGGTGGAGATATTGACGGACGGGCGCGATAAGTTCAAACGCTTAATGAAGGACATTTCCAACGCAAAAGATCACATTCACCTTCAATACTATATTTATAAAGGTGATGAACTGGGAAAAAAATTGCGCGATGCCTTAGTGAAAAAAGCACGTGAAGGCGTAAAAGTCAGAGTGTTATATGATGAACTCGGTTCAAGATCACTCAGAAAAAAATTCTTCAAACCGCTGCGGGACGCCGGCGGCCATGTGGAAGTCTTTTTTCCTTCCAGGCTTCGTCCGATTAATTTGCGGCTCAATTACCGGAATCACCGCAAGCTCGTCATCATTGACGGCGAAACCGGCTATGTCGGCGGCTTTAACGTCGGAGATGAATATCTCGGCCTGAATCCGAAATTCGGCTACTGGCGCGATACGCACCTCAGGCTTCAAGGCACGGCGGTACACGCCATTCAGACACGGTTTATCCTCGATTGGAACCAAGCCTCCCATCATCATACGCTCACATACGTTCCGAATCATTTTCCGGAATGCGAGCCGAAGGGCAATGTCGGGATGCAGATTGTCACGAGCGGACCGGACTCAGAATGGGAACAAATTAAAAACGGCTATATCAAGATGATCTCAACGGCCAAACGGTCAATCCTGATTCAGACGCCTTACTTTATTCCTGACTCAAGTCTTTTAGATGCCCTCAGGATCGCCTGTCTGTCAGGCATCGACGTCAAAATCATGATTCCGAACAAGCCGGATCACGCTTTCGTTTACTGGGCGACTTTATCTTACATCGGCGATCTTTTGAAAGCCGGAGCCTCAGTCTACATTTACGATAACGGCTTTATTCATGCAAAAACGATTGTCGTCGATGATGAGACGGCTTCAGTCGGTACGGCGAATATCGACGTCAGAAGCTTCAGACTTAATTTTGAAGTCAACGCCTTTATTTATGACGTCACCATTGCGAAAAAACTCATTTCCTCATTTAAAGAAGATCTGCTCGTCTCCAGAAAATATACGTATGAAGAATATCAGGAGCGTTCGCTGCGGATCCGCATTAAAGAATCGATTTCAAGACTTCTTTCGCCGATTTTGTAATTCCCGGGGTGTTTTCTCGGGAATTTTCTGATATAAAAACGGACACGGCATGAAAAAACACATTTTATATTCAAAAGAATGACCGAATAGTGTATAAATGAAAAGTGAGTATTTTTTTGTAAAGGAGTGCCATAGTTTGAAACCTGAATCAGTGAATCGTTCGCTTATTTCTATTTCGAAATGGGGAAAAGCGACAGGTATTTTATTTATTATCGTGGGTGCGTTTGCGGCGCTGTCGGGCGCGTTTTTCTTTTTAATCGGAGCCATTCCCGGCGTTCTGCAGATCATTGCCGGCATTTTTCTGATGCGCTCGGCAAATGAAGCGGGACAGATGGCGGAGCAGTTCAATGAACTGACAGAGGAACATATGCTGGAGAATTATGCAAAGTTCGTGAAAATGCAGGGGATCTACCTGATTGTGACGGTCGGCTTGTCCGTTCTCGGTATCGTTCTCTTCATTGTCCTCATGACGCTCGGCATCGTGGACGGCGTGTTTAATAATATTGATGCCAATACATATTAAAAAGGAAAATCCCGGCGCATCCGCCCGGGATTTTTTCTTATTCCGCTTCTTCGATAACGGGAAAGTTTTTCTGTTTTGGATTTTCCAATACGACGATGGCATAATGGCGCAGCTGATGCAGCTGATGCAGCTGTCTGCAAATATTCTTTCAGACATTCCGGCTTCAGCTCAAAAAAGTTTATTCAAATAAAGCTTTTCCTCAGAGTTTCAACTGAAATCACTCAATTGTTCGACTGTTCCTGATCAGGTTTAGAAGCAAGAATTGTGATTCTGCAAAATAAGGATAAAGGCCCTGATGGAACAAGACCACTTATCATACAGTTTTTTGGGTCTTTGTAATTAAATTACAATTGTTCTTAATATTCACTCATGTATTCATGCTATTATATTGAAAGGAACGATCAAAAGCGTTGGCGTTCGTTAAATATTTACGAGTGCTGCCTCATGTCAAAGTCAGAAAAAATAGTATAGGAGGTAACATATGTTTAAGTTTAAAAAGAAATTCTTAGTTGGATTAACGGCAGCTTTCATGAGTATCAGCATGTTTTCGGCAACCGCCTCTGCAGCTGGTACAGATTACTGGCAAAATTGGACTGATGGGGGCGGAACAGTAAACGCAGTCAATGGATCTGGCGGGAATTACAGTGTTAATTGGTCTAATACCGGAAATTTCGTTGTTGGTAAAGGCTGGACTACAGGCTCGCCATTTAGAACAATAAACTATAATGCCGGAGTCTGGGCGCCGAATGGCAATGGATATTTGACTTTATATGGCTGGACGAGAGCACCTCTCATCGAATATTATGTAGTGGATTCATGGGGTACTTACAGACCTACCGGAACGTATAAAGGTACTGTAAAGAGTGATGGAGGTACATATGACATATATACAACAACACGTTATAACGCACCTTCCATTGATGGCGATAACACTACTTTTACGCAGTACTGGAGTGTTCGCCAGTCGAAGAGACCGACCGGAAGCAACGCTGCAATCACTTTCAGCAATCATGTTAACGCATGGAAGAGCCATGGAATGAATCTGGGCAGTAATTGGGCTTATCAAGTCTTAGCGACAGAAGGATATAAAAGCAGCGGAAGTTCTAATGTAACAGTGTGGTAACAGCTCATCTTTAATTAGGGGCAGCTAACGGGCTGCTGATCGTTCCTAGAGAAATTTTATAATGATTGTTAAGAGGCGAACGGTTTTGGCAATATCGGAGGCAGGATATCATTTTTTGTTTAACTTGCTCACAGCTGACACCTTCACATAAGTCTTAAGCGAAATAAAAATATCCCGGTAACCACCTCCTTTAGTTTCGAAGGATTTCTTCATTAAACAGATCGCAATCCCGCATCCAGGCGTGTCTGAATATGGAGCCAAAACCGTGATTTCCTCATTATTCCTTGTAACCATTTTTGTTACACCGTTAGCGGCATGAACCCATCTCTTTTTAACAAAAGAGATGATTCATTACATCATAAAGGGACTTGCTCGCAAGTTCATTCTCCATTGCCCGCTGTACGCTTCCGAACGTCTCATCGAGCGCGCGCTGAATATTTTTGCCGACCGGACAGTCGGGGTTCGGATTGTCGTGAACCGCAAAAAGCTCTTCCTTATTCTGCACCGCCCTGTAAACCTCTAAGAGGGTGATCTCCGACGGATCTTTTTTCAGGCTGGCTCCCGGAACACCCGCCCGGGATGTCAGAATACCCGCTTTTTTCAGCTGGCTGATCGTTCTCCGCACGACGACGGGATTGGTGTTTACGCTGCCCGCAATCATATCCGATGACGCCCGTTCATCCGTTGAGATCAGCGATAGAATGTGAATGGCCACAGCAAGACGGCTGTTAATCATGTTTTTCACCACCGTTGTAACCGCAATAGTTACATTTCATTTGTTTGTCAACTACTAATATACACTAAAACGGGCGGCAGGATGAAATCAAGTTGGCAATAGAGGTGTAAACAGGCCGGCGGGAAACCGGCCGAAGAGGGATTAAAATAAGAAATAACGCTGTCCGAGCGGAACATAGCTGACGGGCTGGCATGCCAGCTCTTCTCCGTCGGCGAACACCTGATAGGTTTTCGGATCGACTTGTATATTCGGCATCGCGTCATTCAGCTTCATGTCGAGCTTACTCAGCTTACGGATATTCCGTACGGGAGAAATCATTTTTTCAAGGCCGAGCTTTTCCGGCACACCGTTTGCGATACCGGCCTGGGACATAAATGTAATAGAGGTATTTCGGTTTGCTTTACCGTATGATGCGTACATCTGCCGCATAAACACGGGCTCAGGCGTCGGAATGGAAGCATTCGGATCTCCCATCTGGGCGCGGGCGATCATGCCGCCTTTGAGCACAAGTTCAGGTTTGACGCCGAAGAAAACCGGGTCCCATAGTACAAGGTCGGCGAGCTTTCCTTTTTCAACGGAACCGACTTCATGGCTCAGGCCGTGAGTGACGGCCGGGTTGATCGTGTATTTGGCGATATAGCGTTTGGCGCGCACATTGTCATTGCCGTTTTCTCCTGATAGAGCGCCGCGCTGTTTTTTCATTTTATCGGCCACCTGCCATGTCCGGATAATCACTTCTCCCACCCTGCCCATCGCCTGCGAGTCAGATGACGTCATGCTGATCGCGCCGATATCGTGCAGAATATCCTCCGCCGCAATGGTGGCCGCTCTGATGCGTGAATGACTGAACGCCACGTCTTCAGGCACTTTTGAATCTAAATGATGGCAGACCATCATCATATCAAGATGCTCGTCCATCGTGTTGACGGTATACGGGATCGTCGGCGTCGTAGAGGACGGCAGGATATTGGCGTAAGATGCGAGTTTCATAATATCCGGTGCGTGGCCTCCGCCGGCTCCCTCTATGTGATATGTATGGATAACCCGGTCGCCGATCGCATCAAGCGTATTTTCTAAAAAGCCCGCTTCATTTATCGTGTCTGTATGGATTGCCACCTGAATGTCCGCCTCATCCGCCGCTTCCATGCAAGCTTTAATGGCGCTTGGCGTTGATCCCCAATCTTCATGCAGCTTCAGGCCGATCGCGCCTGCTTCCACCTGCTCGATCAGCGGCGCTTTATCGGATGCATTCCCTTTTCCTAAGAAACCGACGTTGATCGGAAACTCCTCGGCCGCTTCCAGCATTCTCGACATGTACCATGCACCGGATGTACAAGTCGTCGCTTTACTTCCCGTCGCAGGACCCGTTCCGCCGCCGAGAAGCGTGGTCACGCCTGAAGAAAGCGCGACTTCCATCTGCTGCGGGCAGATAAAGTGGATATGCGTATCCACCCCGCCGGCCGTTACGATTTTCCCTTCGCCGGAAATAACTTCTGTTCCGGCACCGATAATCATGTGCGGGTCCACCCCATCCATAATATCAGGGTTGCCGCTTTTTCCGACGCCGACAATCCGGCCGTCCTTCACCCCGATATCCGCCTTGACGATTCCGGTATAATCCAGGATAACCGCGTTTGTAATGACCAGATCAAGCGCTCCGTCTTTCCCGGTGATACGCCCGTTCTGCCCCATGCCGTCCCGGATTGTTTTCCCTCCGCCGAAAATCATTTCTTCACCGTAATTCGTGAAATCTTTTTCGACTTCAATCCATAAATCCGTATCTCCGAGTCTGACTTTGTCTCCCGTTGTCGGTCCGAACAGTTCTGCGTATTGCTCACGTGACATTTTCATCGGATCGCCTCCTCCATCCATCCGGCTTTTTTAAGATTTGACAGAGTCTTCTCTTTTCCCCGCTCATCCATATACGTATCGGCCATGCCGTTGAGGCCTCTGACCGTTTTTCGCCCTCCGATTTCCACGAGCGTGACGGTTTTCTCTTCTCCCGGTTCAAAACGGACAGATGTGCCTGACGGGATATCAAGGCGCATGCCGATTGCTTTGTCCCGATTGAAGGAAAGGGCGCCGTTGGCTTCGGCAAAATGAAAATGCGATCCTACCTGCACTGACCGTGTTCCGTTATTGGTGACTGACACCTCCAGCGTCTTCCGGCCTTCGTTAATGGTGATGGTCCCCTTTGCGACTTGAATCGCTCCCGGCTTCATGACTTCACCTCCGCTTTGATCGGCTGATGAACGGTGACAAGCTTAACCCCGTCCGGGAACGTCGCTTCCACCTGAATGCTGTCCAGCATTTCCGGAACGCCTTCCATAACGTCTTTTTCCGTCAATACATTGCGGCCGGATTCCATCAGCTCAGCAACGCTTTTTCCGTCTCTCGCGCCTTCCATCAGATAACAGGTCAAATATGCGGCGGCTTCGGGATAATTCAGCAGAACGCCGCGCGCCTTCCGCTGCTTAGCGAGCTCTCCCGCCGTAAAAATAAGCAATTTTTCTTGTTCAACCGGTGTCAGTTTCATCTGTATTCCCCCTTAGTGATAGTCAAACACAATCCGCATGGTCATACCGAAACGATGCAGGCGGCCGTCACCCCCTTCACCTCATGAAATGTTAAGTGATAAAAGTTATTCGACGGTGAACGGCCCGATTCCTTTTGCAGAAATTACCGATTTCTCATTTTTTTCTTCAACAAACGTTTAATCAAATGTGAAGAAAGGTTACATTCTTTGTGAATATTATAAAGAAATTGCCGGGGAATTTATAGAATATTTAAAAATTTAGTGAATATTAACCAAATGAACTGGAATTTTTGTCATTTCTCATAACAAAAAGCCCAAAATATTTTGGGCTTTTGCTGTGTTTCACTATCAAATTAATCATCACTGAGTTTATCTTTCGTTTTGCCGACACCCTTTTGCAGGCTGCCTTTCGCTTTGTCTTTTTTACCTTCCGCTTTTAAGTCGGACTTGTTTGCCATGTCGCCTGCTTTGTCCTTTGCTTCCCCTTTCATTTTGTTCATGCCGCCTTTTACTTTGTCTTTTAAACCGTTATCTTGACTCATGATCTCTTCAGCTCCTTTTTTGTTCTGTGTACTTGTTTTCTTCCCTTTCAGCCTGATAGCAAACATGTAAACTCTCAATTATTGATTTCACAGCGTTCCCCGTAGCGGAGCACTTTGTAAACAGCCAATCCGTCTGACAGCTTATTATCCCCGTATTGCACCGGCAGAAGGGCAAAGAAAACATAATAAGTTGAAAAATAGACAAATTGGTAAAAAAATAAGTTTGGCTCGAGGACATCTTTTATGATCAGCAGATTTATTAAAAAGATAGAAGCGAGATTAAACAGACAGCCTCCGGAATAGACGAGCGCGCTCGTCAGACGGTTATCTATCCGCAATTCGCCGAACTTGCAGAAAGAATCTATGAAGTAGATACGCCGAACCTGAATCGGCCCTACTTTTAAAAGACGTTTCCCCATTCCGATATCCAATGATGCCTTGCCTCCGAACAGCATGGCCATAAAGCTGTGTCCCGACACATGAATGACAGACACCATCGGCAGAATGATGAGAAATGATACGAAAAACTTTATCATATCATTGAATCCGAACAACAAATCCCTCCTTCCCATCATACTTTTTTCTCTCTTTTGCGATTTTTCCGTTTTTTTCTATGGTCAAACGTTATGATGTGCATAAAAAAATAACCATCTGCTGATCAGATGGTTAAGAAAATTATATATCGTATAAACACTGTTCTTTTTGAATGTTTTCTCTCATGCGAATCGCTTTTTCATAAAAATACGCCGCTTCTTTATATTGCTCATGTGCGCTTGTGTAAACGGCGGCCTCCAAGGCGAAATCTTCAATATACACATACAGCGATTTTTCATTCATATAGTCAAACACTTCATGGATTAAATCCATATTGAGTGACTCCAAATAAAGCGCTTGTAAAAACTTATACTTCTCTAAACTGAATCGATCGCCCCGTTCTTTCGCGATCATGACCCCTCTTTCATAATAGGTAAGGGCCGCTTGGTCATCATGCAGCCTGAAAAGGGTGTGCGTTAAGCTGAACAGCGCCTTCGGAAGCTGTTCAAGCTGATGCTCTTCAAAAACGGGAACCGCTTTTCTAAAGTACCGGGCCGCTTCATCCAGATCTCGCTTTTCAGAATAACAATTCCCCAGATTGTAAAGCGAAGACCCGATCAGGCGGGGCTGTCCTTCAAGCAAAGAAAGGCGGAGGGCTTCGTCTAAATGCTCAAGCGCTTTGTCGTAGTTTTTGCAGTCGATGTAGTTTCCTGAGATGACGAAATGGCATTGAATTCTCCGCACTCTGTAGAAATCGTGTTTCATATACGTATCCAGCGCCTGAATCCCGTGATTCATGGAAAAATGAGTCTGCTTCATGACATAAAACACTTCAGACATCTTGAAATGGAATTCCGCCCTCTCTATATCATCCTCGACAAATGAAAGGAGTTTTTCCGCTTTCCGGTAAAAAGAAATAGCCGCAACATAGTTATTGTGATCGAATTCATACATCCCTCTGAACAAATGGAAATAATACTCAGACAGTCCCGATATGCTGTCCGTGCTTTCGATCGTCTTTTGCAGCTCGCTGTACTGAATCTGTGATTGTTCGGTGCATTCCGGCTTGACGTAATCAAGCATAATATGATGGCGGTAGCTGATCAGCTGATAATATAACAGCAGCAGCTGGTCTTCCTCCATACGTTGTATATCCTCATCAATTTCCTCTTTCAGCTTTATGGCATCAGCCGCTTGAAACGCTAAAATGTGCTTGTACCATTTGTTGATCTTGACTCCAACTTGAGATGACGGAATCTCGTATGCGGTCATGCCCCTTTCACAACCTTTTCTAATTTCTATTGGTTATATTTTAACATATTGTATGGCTTTGGAATTGCATAACTTGATTGTCCTGCATCAAAATTCCTATCATATATTTCGGCTGTCACCGGTATTTTTTGAACAGACCGCTCTCATATTGTGAATAAAAAAGCCTGCCCTTGTCCGGGCAAGCTTTTCTTCATCCGCCTATATAAGACATTTCCACTTTCTTTTTCCCATCCGTTTTAGAAAGCGCGCGGTCAATTGAATACTGATCCGTGCGATTTCTCCAGACAGAAGCGATGGATTCCGTCAATTCATCATCGGTCAGACCGCCGCGCACGAGTTTCCGAACATCATAGCCGCTTGACGCAAACAGGCACGTAAACAGCTCGCCTCTCGCCGACAGGCGCGCTCTGTTGCAGGAGGCGCAGAATGCATCCGAGACGGAGGAAATCACGCCGATTTCGCCGGAACCGTCAAGATAGCGGAACCTGGAAGCGACCTCTCCTTTATAATTCGCTTCTATCGGCTCCGTCGGCATGTGCTGGTTGATCAGATCAATAATCTCTGCCTTCGTGATCACATCTTTTTTATTCCATTGATTCGTATTGCCTACATCCATAAATTCAATAAACCGGAGAATATGACCCTTTTCTTTAAAATAGCGGGCCATCGGCAGGATATCTTTTTCATTGACGCCCTTTTGAACAACCATGTTGATTTTCACACCGAGTCCGGCCGCTTTTGCCGCCTCAATGCCCTCAAGCACCTTGTTCACCGAAACCCCGCGGCCGTTAATGGCCTTAAACCGCTCATCCTCTAAAGAATCGAGGCTGACTGTCACGCGATGCAGCCCCGCCTGCTTCAGTTTTTCCGCATACACGGGAAGCAGAGAGCCGTTTGTCGTCATCGCGATATCTTTAAGTCCGGGGATGCGCGCAAGTTTTTTGATCAATTCAGGCATATCTTTTCTCATGAGCGGCTCTCCGCCCGTCAGCCTGATTTTTTCAACGCCGAAGCGGCCGACAAACAGCTTCGCAAGCCGCTCAAGCTCCTCGAAGGAGAGCAATTCCGTCTTTTTTAAAAATGGATAATCCGGTCCGAATAATTCGGCTGGCATACAGTACGTGCATCTGAAGTTGCAGCGGTCGGTTACAGAGATACGAAGATCCCTGAGCGGCCTTTCCCTTTTGTCTGTCACCCGGCGCGTTTCTGTATTCATAAGCCCAAGACCCCTTTCTATTGTTCAACCCGTTCAGGATGTGTGTATACGTTAAATGATCCGTTTCTGACAAAACCTATCGCGGTTATGTTCAGCTCTTCCGCCATTTGCAGCGCGAGCTCCGTCGGCGCCGATTTTGAAATGACAATCGACACGCCGATTTTTGCGGCTTTTAATAAAACCTCCGAGGAAATCCGGCCGCTGAAGACGATCAGCTTGTCACGGACCGGCATTCCGTTTTTCAAACAGCAGCCGTACAGCTTATCCAGCGCGTTGTGGCGCCCGATGTCCGTCCTCATGAAGAGCAGCTTTTCCGTATCGCACAGCGCCGCATTATGGACGCCGCCCGTTTCCTGGAAGGTGCCGCTTCCTCTTTGCATCTCCTTCATCAGGCGAAGGCACGTCTCAGGAGTTATAGTGATACGGCTGACGGCGGTTTTGGCCGTTTTCACATCCTGCTGAAAGTAAAAATGGCGGCCTTTCCCGCAGCATGAACCGATGACCCTCTTCGTATAGTCTTTTTGCTCAAGCACTCCGGGATTCGTCAGTTCAACATATGCAAACCCGAGACTTTCATCTATAGTAAAGCTTTTGATTTCTTTTTCAAAACGAATGACGCCTTCTGATGCGAGAAATCCGATGACGAGTTCCTCTAAATGGTCAGGCGTGCAGACGAGCGTAACAAATTCCTGTCCGTTCACCATGACGGTCAGCGGATACTCTGAAACCATCCGATCTGCCGTCTTTGTTAATACCCCTTTTTCATAGCGGTATATGTCTCTAACCGCTGTTGTTTTTTCATCCACTGTTTTCCCCTCCGCAGTATCCTTCTCTTTTATTCTTCCACAATCCCTGTATTTTGTCGAATTTGCGGTTTAAAAAAAGAGCCCTCTTAGGACTCTATGTTTCATTGCGATGATGTCTGCTCAGAATGGTGAATAAAATAACTGCGGCGATAATGGCCAATATACTGACGAATATGAAGGCGGCAAGCTTCAGAAAAATTCCCATCAGAACAAAAACGACTGCCGCCAGCACTAATATAATGCCTGCTCCTTTTAACAACAGCGTTCATCTCCTTTTATCCGTATCATTCCCGCGGTTCCGTTTTCTAAACAAAAAAGACGCCGCGCGGGCGTCCTTTTTTAACCTATTCTTTTGCTAAATCCTTTGCAGCGTCTTCCCAAGCCTGTTTGAACTCGTCCGCGCTGTCAGCTGAGACATATGTGCCGCCTCCCGCTTCCGCCGCTTTTTCAAGGCTTTCGCTTCCTTTCATGCCGAAGTTGAAGCCGATGATATTGACGATCGTGTTGACGTTCGCTTTACGGAGCTTTTGAATTTCGGCCTGAGGATTACCGCCGCATGTTTCTTCACCGTCTGTGATCAGATATACGACGTTTTTCCCTGTGGCGCCGGCCCGCTCAAATTCTTCACGCGTATCAGAGAGCGCTTTCGCAATCGGTGTCCAGCCGGTCGGTTTAATCTTGCTGAGTGATTGCTCAAATGGAGTCACGGCGTACGGCTGAAGGCCGTATAACGTTTCTGTCGCATTACATGATACGGCTTTGCCTGAGTTTTTATTATTGCCCTTATGCCCGAATACCCGAAGCATCAGATTCGTGTCTTCAGGAAGAACTTCCGCAAAAGAAGTGACAGACTCTTTCGCAACATCTATTTTACGCTCTCCCCCTGTTTTTTGTATCATGCTTCCGCTTGCATCAAACAGCACAGCAACGTTTGTTTCTTCGTGCTTTTTCTCAGCTGCAAAAACAGGTGATCCGAGTGAAAGCGTCAAAAGTCCGACAATCCCCGCAGTGAACATTTTTTTCATTTCCTTCATTCCTCTCCGTTTGTTTTTGGCCGATGGGCCCCCGGCTCTTCTCTATGCTAGATGACGTGTATGCAAAAAGATATAGGGCGGGATTCCTTTTGTATAAGCGGCTGTACGCCGTTAAAAATGAACAGAATTATGCGCATCATCCTAAAAAGATTGGATAAATGATGACAGATTTAATGCCTTTTTCGCCCTTTTTGTAATATAAGTCCGGAATCTGATTCTTTTTACAGTTTTCTCTTCATCTTTTCTTGAAATTTTTGTTAAATAAAAATAAAAAAAAGGGCCGATAAACGGCACCTTTTCTTATTCCGCTAATGAACTCGCTGCCATTGTAAAGATGCGGTTCATATCCTTTTGGCTGTGAGCTTCGTAATATTTTCCTCCGCCCGCTTTGGCAATCTCGTGAAGCTGGCCGTTGAAGCCTTCCTTAAAGTCAAAGCCGATCACGTTGACTTTAATATGCTGTTTGCGAAGTTCTTTCGCTGTCTTAACAGGATCTCCTCCGCATGTCTCCTCGCCGTCCGTCAACAGGAAAACGGATTTACTGCCAAGTTTGTGCAAACCGGTAAAGGAAGCCTTCGCATCCTCTAATGCTTTTGCAATCGGTGTCCAGCCCGTAGGCCCGATTCCGTTAAGAGAGTTAAGGAAGCTCTGTCTGTCAAACCTTTGGAATCCGTACACACCGCGAATGGATTCACAAGATTGAACCTTTCCGGAGTTTTTATTATTGCCTTCCGAACCGAAAACTGTCATTCTGACCTGTGATTTAGATTTAATTTGATCCGCAAAACGGACAATTTCTTCTTTTGCCATGTTGTATTTAGAAACACCGTCAATCCGTTTTGCCATACTGCCGCTCGCATCAAGTAAAATGGCGGTATTGTTTTTAAATGAAAGAGTCTTCTCGTTTGCATTCTCGGCAGCAAAAGCAGGAGATGCAGCAGTCAGCATCAATCCGAGCATGAGTATGAGTGAAAATGTTTTTTTCATTGCTTTTTCCCCTTTTCAATAGATTTACGTTCAACGCCGAACAATATTTATCGTAAATGAGATGAAAAGGGAAATAAATAGGACGGCGTTCCTCATTATTTTTGCGTATATTCACATAGAAGCGGCATTTTTATCAGTGATTTACACCCGGCGCTCAGCCTTCAATCGACATTTGTCAGCCTTTAGGCTTTCGTTATATGAGTCTGTTGGTTGCTTTACCGTTTATGGAATAGTTTTCAAAAAAACAGACGCTCATGAAAGCGTCTATTTTTTCGCCATATATTTGTTTAAAAATGAATCTGCTTCGGAAATGTCCACTCCCTGATAATAATGCTTGACGATGTCCGCCACTGATTTTCCCTGCTCCGCCATGTAATTGGCCCCGTACTGGCTCATGCCGACGCCGTGGCCGAATCCTTTTGTCGTAATGGTGATGCTGCTGCCGTTTCGTTTCCATTCAAAGTCGGCAGAACGGAGTCCGAGTTTTTCCCGGATGTCTCTTCCCTTCAGCTTTTTGCCGTTGATGACGGCCGTTGCCACTTGATGGCCCGGCGTTCTGGCTGTAATCTGTCCCACCGTGTTTTGTCCTGAGAGCTGTACGCCGAGCTTTTGCTGAAACTCCGGCACACTGAAGGTCTGGGTGGCAAGATATTTCGGCGATTGCTTATCCCACGGACTTTTCACGCTTTTTAAATAAGGAATGGCGCTTGTCCAATAGGCTTCCGCATTTTCCGTATACCCGTTACTCGTAGAGAAGAAAGATGCCTCAATCGGCTTGTTATCGTACGTTAAAATCTTTCCTTGCGTGCCGGCCACCGCGTTTGTGATTTTCTTGAGGTTGTGTGCGTACTTAGAACCCCATTCTTTTTTCAGCTGGCTTTTGCTTTGATAGACTTGGAACATTTGCGTATCATCCACCAGTGATCCTTTCGGCGCCTGGACGGCTGAGTCAGCGACCATCAGTCTGACGATGAATGTCCGGGCGGCGAGCGCCTGGGCTTTTAAGGCCTCCGGTTTAAAATCTGCGGGCATTTCGGAAGCCACGACACCGATCACGTACTCTTCAAGCGGAATGTTTTCTACAGAATGATTGGATGTCCGATAAACCGGAATGGATACAGGTGATTCTTTCAATGTTTCTGCTCCTTTTGTTTCTCGTGTGGTGTGTGCTGTTTTGTGTCCGGGCTCTCTGTTTACGGCTGCTCCTTTTTCTGCCTGAAACGGAAGGACGAGAATGGTGGGGACTAGAAGAATAAGTATACACAGCCCGGATAGTAGAAATACAATCGGTTTCATATATCAGCTGCCTCCTGCTTGGGATTCGACTCTACTTCATCTTATGGGCAGGGACAAGCTAATATGACTTCCTTTTGGACAGAATCTTTATTCCATTTTTCACGCGAAAAACGTATTCTTTTTTGGAAATCAGAGCATAATAATGATGATAAACCATAAAAAAACAGTATGCCAGATTGACATACTGTTTTTACAGCCATTATGCGTTTAGGTCAGTTACGACTTCTTTGCTTTCTTGTTCAGCGGCCGTTTCATCAACGACACGCTCGATGTCAGCGCCGAGAGCCGCAAGTTTTTTATGGAAATTCACATAACCGCGATCCAAGTGCTTCAGTTCCGTGACGCGTGTATGACCTTCAGCCACTAATCCCGCAAGAATCAGCGCCGCGCCCGCACGCAGGTCCGTAGCGGCAACTTCTGCGCCTTGCAGCTGTACAGGACCGTTAATGATCACAGAACGTCCTTCAATTTTAATGTCGCCATTCATCCGGCGGAATTCTTCAGCATGCATAAAACGGTTTTCAAACACAGTTTCAGTAATCATGCTTGTTCCGCTCGCACGGAGAAGCAGCGCCATCATTTGCGACTGCATATCAGTCGGGAATCCTGGGTGAGGCATCGTTTTAATGTCGATCGGCTTCAGCTGGGCAGGACCGATGACACGAAGGCCTTCTCCTTCATCCGTAATTTTGACTCCCATTTCTTCCATCTTCGCAATTAAAGACGTAAGATGCTCAGGAACCGCACCTTTCACTAATACATTTCCTTCCGTGATAGCCGCAGCCACCATGAAAGTACCCGCCTCAATACGGTCAGGAATGATGTTGTGTCTTACGCCGTGAAGCTTCTCGACACCTTCAATTTTAATGGTGCCTGTGCCGGCTCCGCGGATTTTTCCGCCCATCGCATTGATATAGTTCGCTAAGTCAACGATTTCAGGCTCTTTTGCCACGTTTTCAAGCGTTGTTGTTCCTTCAGCTAAAGCAGCTGCCATAATCAAGTTTTCTGTCGCACCCACACTTGGGAAATCTAAATAGATTTTTGCGCCCTGCAGACGGCCTTCTACTTCTGCTTCAATAAAGCCGTTGCCTACTTTGATTTTTGCACCCATTGCTTCAAAGCCTTTTAAATGCTGATCAATCGGTCTTGAGCCGATTGCGCAGCCGCCCGGAAGCGCTACTCTTGAATGACCCGTACGGGCTAACAGAGGGCCCATAACAAGCACTGACGCGCGCATTTTGCGCACATATTCAAAAGGTGCTTCTGTTTCTAAAGCGTAAGAAGCGTTTACGGTAACTTCATTATTCTCAAAATGCACATCTGCTCCTAAATGACGCAACACTTCATTAATTGTATATACATCGGAGAGCGTAGGTACATCACATATTACGCTTTTTTCTTCACTTGCTAATAAAGATGCAGCGATAACTGGTAAAACGGCATTTTTTGCTCCTTCAACTTTCACTGTGCCGTTTAACTTCTGACCGCCGCGGACGATGATTTTTTCCAAGGTATTCCCCTCCGCGTCCCTATATTCTCTATATTAATATTCAGTCGTCACGATTGGTGTGCCAACCGTAACGGTATGTTTTTCGCCCATTCCCGCACTTCTAAGCGCAACTTGCACATTCATCTTATGTTTCGATGTCATGATGTAATCTGTCCACTTATATGTAAATGCAGAAACAGAAACGAAATGAGGCTCAACTACATGTTCAACTGGACTTGCTTCAAATTCTTTCATGAGCTGTTCTGCTTTTTTTTGCAAAACAATACTCATATTATCATTTAAATGACCCTTTAGACAAGTAAAAATAAATACTTTATTTTGAAATATGTCATGTGCCTGCCGTTCAAACTGTTCATATGTATCATTCCAGTTTTCCGGTTGCTCCGGGCTCATTTGCTCATATAATAAATACGAAGTTGGGTTCTGGTTTTTGAGGGTAGTGACGAGCTGCAGTTTAAAAGTTGTGTGATTTTTTTTGTCAGAATACGTGCCGACGGTCTTTACGATTTTATCTTCCCGCGCGGATTCCCAATGATATTGCGGATACTGCGTCTTCAGTTCTTTTACCTTGTCATCAAATTCACTCAGTGACAGGTTCAGATTTTCTTTCGCATGAAGCGTCCATTCATCTACAGTGACCTGCTGCCGCTCCATTCCTTCGGCAATCTGGGCAAGCGGAGACAGCTCACTTGCATGAATGGAATGAAATACCGCTATTAAGGCGCTTAAAAAAACAAAAAATAAGATGATGCGGCCTGCTCTTTTTTTCTTCATATCGATCTCTCCCCCTTACTCCCATTTTTGCCGGAGCCGGGGAAAGCGATACATGGAAAACTTCGTCAAAACTCGCCAAGCGGGTGAAGAAAAATTGGTTTCTCACCCAGCGATTCCCTTCATTTCAACAGACGAAACATCTTAAAATAAGTATGGAAGCTGTTTCGAATAGGTAAGATAATCTAAAAAGAAGTTGGCGACTGCCGTACCGATCGCAATGGTAAGAAGAATGATCAGCAGCCTCGCCTGCACTATTTTTCCTTTTCGGATCAGCGGATCAAAGTTGACGGCCTGAAGCGCCCACCATGTCACCGCAATGCATACCAGGTGAACCAGGATGCTGATTGCGGCCTGCTGCCCCAATACATTCACAAATCCCATCTCCTTTCATTTTTTCCGCCCCTCATATCCTCTCTTATTATATAAGAAGAAGAGAGAAAGATGATCATTTTTACATCAGAATTTTTATCCAAAATTAGGGGCAATCCCCGCTTAAATGTCCGTTCTCCGGCATGATATACTTTTTTGGAAAGGAGATGGGAATATGAATCATTCCTTTTTTCATCCGGAAAAGCAGTATGGAGAAACACTTCCCGTATTTGACCACGAGTGGGAAGCGATAGCATTCTACTATGATTATAGACAGTCTCAAACAGAGGAACTGAAAGAATTATGTCAGTTTTTCAACATTTCTCTTGATTATTCACGCGGCAGCCTGCTGGAAGTGGAAGCTCTTTACTTCCGCAGCATACAAGAGCTGCTTTTGGCGGATTGGAACCTGCCGATTGACGAATTTGAGAAAATGCTCAGTGTGTATGTCATCGATTGCGCCATCAGACACCATGACGATGCCGAATGGGTCGTCAAACCTTATCCGTATACGGACGGCGCCTATACGACGGGTGTGCGGAGAGGAAACAAAACGTGGCACACCGACAACTGCTGCGAACATTTATATCTGCAAAAAGAAGAGGATCATCCGCTTATCGGCGTCTATGAATCTCTTATGCGTTAATATAGAAAAAGAATCCTTCTCAGACAGCCGAGAAGGATTCTTTTTTAGTTTCCTGCAACATCCAATCTGTTTACAGCCCGCTGTAGCGCAAGCTCAGCCCGACGAATGTCAGTATCATCTGATCGTTTGTTCAAACGGTCTTCCGCCCGCTTTTTCGCAGCAAGGGCGCGCTCTTTATCAATGCTTTCCGCTGTTTCAGCGGCTTGTGCAAGGATAGTGACCTGATCAGGACGGACTTCTAAAAATCCGCCGCTGACAGCCGCCAATTCGGTCTGTCCGTCTTTTTTAAGGCGGACAGCGCCGATTTTAAGCGGAGCCACGGTCGGAATATGGCCAGGCAAGATACCGAGATCACCGCTCTCGGCTCTTACACTTACCATTTCAATATCAGCATCATATACTGGGCCGTCGGGAGTAACGATATTGACTTTAACGGTCTTCATGCTTTTACCCTCCTAGGACCAGATTAAACTTCTACACCCATCTCTTTTGCATTCTCAATGACTTCTTCAATGCGTCCCACAAGACGGAATGCATCTTCCGGAAGATGGTCATATTTACCGGAAAGGATTTCTTTAAAGCCTCGTACCGTTTCTTTAACAGGCACGTAAGAACCCTTTTGTCCCGTAAACTGCTCAGCTACGTGGAAGTTTTGAGAAAGGAAGAACTGGATACGGCGTGCGCGGTGAACGACAAGCTTGTCTTCTTCACCTAATTCGTCCATACCGAGAATCGCGATAATATCCTGAAGTTCTTTGTAACGCTGAAGCGTTGACTGGACTTCACGCGCCACCGCATAATGCTCTTCTCCGACAATTTCCGGAGCAAGCGCGCGGGAAGTGGAAGCCAGCGGATCAACCGCAGGGTAGATACCCATTTCAGTTAATTTACGCTCAAGGTTAGTCGTCGCATCCAAGTGAGCGAACGTTGTCGCCGGAGCCGGGTCAGTATAGTCATCGGCAGGCACGTAGATCGCCTGGATAGATGTAACTGAACCAACGTTTGTAGACGTAATACGCTCTTGAAGCTGACCCATTTCTGTCGCAAGCGTCGGCTGATAACCAACCGCAGAAGGCATACGGCCGAGAAGCGCGGAAACCTCTGAACCCGCTTGTGTGAAACGGAAAATGTTATCGATAAAGAACAGTACGTCCTGTCCTTGTTTATCACGGAAATGCTCAGCCATTGTAAGACCCGTCAATGCTACACGCATACGTGCGCCCGGCGGCTCGTTCATTTGTCCGAAGACCATGGCTGTTTTCTTGATAACGCCTGAATCGCTCATTTCGTAGAAAAGGTCGTTCCCTTCACGAGTACGCTCTCCTACACCGGCGAATACGGAAATACCGCCGTGCTCTTGCGCGATGTTGTTGATTAATTCCTGGATTAATACGGTTTTACCTACGCCGGCGCCGCCGAACAATCCGATTTTACCGCCCTTGATGTAAGGAGCGAGCAGGTCAACAACCTTAATTCCCGTTTCAAGAATTTCAACCTCAGTTGAAAGCTCATCGAATGAAGGAGCTGATCTGTGGATCGGGTCCTTTTGAGCATCCGCAGGCAGCGGTTCATTTAAATCAATTTTATCTCCCAGTACGTTAAATACGCGTCCGAGAGTCACATCACCGACAGGAACGGAAATTGGCGCACCTGTATCAACAGCTTCCATTCCGCGCTGAATTCCGTCCGTAGATGCCATGGCAATTGTACGGACTGTATCATCGCCTAAATGAAGAGCAACCTCTAGCGTTAGGTCGATGCCTACTTCATTTTCGCCTGTAGCTGGCTGTGAAACTTTAATCGCATTATAAATCGCAGGCAAGTGGCCGTCCTCGAAACGTACGTCGACAACCGGTCCAAGCACCTGACTTACGCGTCCTTTCTTCATCGCTATCCCTCCTGACAAAATCTTTCTATTCTAAAGCGGCTGCACCGCCGACAATTTCGGTAATTTCTTGTGTAATCGCCGCTTGACGCGCGCGGTTATATGAAAGCGAAAGTGAATCAATGAGTTCTTTCGCATTATCAGTCGCATTTTTCATTGCTGTCATTCTCGCAGCGTGTTCACTTGCTTTACTGTCAAGAAGCGCGCCGTAAATTAAGCTTTCCGCATATTGAGGAAGCAGCACTTCGAGCACCTCTTCTTCATCCGGTTCGAACTCGTATGAAGCCGTGCGCTTCCCGCCGCTCGTTCCGAAATCCGTTAAAGGCAGCACTTTTTTCTCCGTCACTTCCTGTGAAATCGCACTGACGAAATGGTTATACACCAAATGCAGTTCATCAAAAGCGCCGTCGATAAACATTTGAACCGTCTGACGGGTCAAATCTTTAATCTGAGCAAAAGTGACCTCGTCGCCAAGCCCCACTAACTCAGACAAAATCGGCATTTCCCGTTTTTTGAAGAAATCGCGGCCGACTCTGCCGATTGCAATCACCGTGTATTCATCTTTAGACTGATGGCGTTCTTGAATGGTGCGGTAAGCGTTTCGCAAAACCGAACTGTTAAACGCACCCGCAAGCCCGCGGTCAGACGTAATGACGAGATACGCCGTCTTTTTCACTTCTCTTGAGACAAGCATCGGGTGTTTCGCGTTTTTCGCGCCTTTTCCGACGTTAAACACAACCTCCTGGATCTTATCCATATACGGAGCAAATGACTTCGCGTTGGTTTCCGCACGGTTCAGCTTCGCAGCGGATACCATCTGCATGGCTTTTGTAATCTGGCTTGTTTTTTTCGTTGACGTGATCCTTGACTTAATATCGCGTAATGAGGCCAAAGATTTCACCACCTTTATTCTTCATTTGCGTAAAAAGAGAGAAAAAGAGAACCTTTTTCTCTCATCTTCTAAGGGTTAGTTGCTTGGTGCAAATGTGCGTTTGAAGCCTTCGATTGCAGCTTTGAAGTCTTCATCAGCAGGAAGGTTTCCTGTTTTCGCAATGCCGTCAAGCAGATCTTTATGGTTTTGATCAAGGTACATGTAGTACTCTTCTTCAAAACGTCTGATATCCGCAACCGGAATATCATCAAGATATCCTTTTGTCAGCGCATAAAGAATGGCTACCTGTTTTTCAACCGGAAGCGGTTTATTCAAGTCTTGCTTCAGCACTTCAACTGTACGCGCACCGCGGTTCAGTTTCGCCTGAGTCGCCTGGTCAAGATCAGATCCGAATTGGGCGAACGCTTCAAGTTCACGGTATGAAGCCAGGTCAAGACGCAATGTTCCCGCTACCTTTTTCATCGCTTTGATTTGGGCTGATCCGCCGACACGGGATACGGATAATCCGGCATTGATCGCAGGACGCACGCCTGAGAAGAATAGGTCGGATTGAAGGAAAATCTGTCCGTCAGTAATGGAAATGACGTTTGTCGGGATATAAGCGGAGATATCTCCTGCTTGTGTTTCGACGAACGGCAGCGCCGTAATTGATCCTGCACCTTTTGCGTCACTCAGCTTGGCTGCGCGCTCAAGCAGACGGGAGTGAAGATAGAATACATCCCCAGGGAATGCTTCACGGCCCGGCGGACGGCGAAGAAGCAATGACAGCTCACGGTAAGCGGCCGCTTGTTTGGATAAATCATCATATACGACGAGAACGTGCTTGCCGTTGTACATGAATTCTTCACCCATTGTCACCCCTGCATACGGTGCAAGGTACAGAAGCGGAGCCGGCTGTGAAGCGGACGCTGTCACGACAATCGTGTAATCAAGCGCGCCATGCTTACGAAGTGTTTCCACCACGCCGCGCACTGTAGATTCTTTTTGACCGATCGCTACGTACACACAGATCATGTCTTGATCTTTTTGGTTTAAGATTGTATCAATCGCAACAGATGTTTTACCTGTCTGACGGTCACCGATAATCAGCTCACGCTGTCCGCGGCCGATCGGAATTAACGCGTCGATCGCTTTGATACCCGTTTGCAGCGGCTCATGTACCGATTTACGGTCCATTACGCCTGGAGCCTGGCTTTCGATCGGACGTGTTTTGCTTGTCAGAATCGGACCCAGTCCGTCTACCGGCTGTCCGAGCGGGTTGACGATACGTCCGATTAATTCTTCACCTACAGGAACTTCCATGATGCGGCCCGTTCTTTTGACCTCATCACCTTCACGGATATCTCTGTAAGGTCCTAAGATAACGATACCTACGTTGGATTCTTCAAGGTTTTGAGCCATACCCAAAACGCCGTTTGAAAACTCAACAAGTTCACCGGCCATACAATTGTCAAGGCCGTGCACACGCGCAATACCGTCTCCGACTTGGATGACTGTACCTACGTCATGAACTTCAATTTCAGATTGGTAATTTTGAATTTGCTGCTTTATCAGCGTGCTAATCTCTTCAGCTTTGATGCTCACTTAGGTTTCACCCCTTCTATCGATTTCCTCCGGCAAGTTGACGTTCCATGCGCTCAAGCTTTCCGCTTACGCTTCCGTCATAAATCCGGTTTCCAATGCGGACTTTAATGCCGCCTATTAAATCCGTCTGCACTTCATTTCTGATTCTGAGCGAAGCGATTCCGGCTTTTTTTGCAAACACTTGAGACAATGATAACATTTCCGCTTCTAACAGCGGTTTTACTGAATAAACAACCGCGTCCTCTGTCTGACGAGCCTGATTGGCAAGTTTGATAAACTCGTCTGTGAGATCAGGCACAACCGAAGACCGGCGGCGGTCAATCAGAAGAAAAATCGTATGCAGCACAGACTCAGACAGTGCGCCGAACGATTGCTGAATCAGCTCTTTTTTCTTAGCGGCCGATACCTTCGGATGGCTTAACACTTCCTGTAATCCGGCTTCGTTCCGGAACACTTCTTTTAGTACGGTAAGCTCTTCTTCGATTTCATTGATTTGAGAAGTCTCAACGGCAATGTCGAAAAGCGCTGACGCGTATCGTTTAGAGACAGCAGATCCACTCATCGGCTTTCTCCTACCTCTTTAAGATAGTCCTGAATCAGTTGTTCCTGGGCTTGTTCATCAAGCTCTTTTTCAATCACTTTCGATGCGATTAAGACAGAAAGTGATGCGACTTGCTCGCGAAGTGCGGAAACCGCTTGTTCTTTTTCTTTGACAATTTCGGTTCTCGCCGCTTCTTTCAATCTTTCAGACTCGGCGCGTGCAGCCTGGATAATGTCTTCCTTCTGCTTTTCACCCAGTTTTTTCGCATTTTCAATGAGTGATTGTGATTCCTGTTTCGCTTCTTTTAAAAGAACGCGTTGCTCTTCAATCAGCTTCTGCGCTTCTTTATTTCTTTCTTCAGCGGACGTAATTTCGCCGGCGATATGATCTTCACGCTGTTTCATTATATTTAATAGCGGTCCAAGAGCGAATTTCTTGAGAAGCGCTAATAAAACTAACATAGCTAACAATTGGAATAGGATATCTCCGCCGTTAAACGACAGTCCTAATTCAAGAGGTAATTGAGACATCTACTACGGCAACTCCCTTCTGCAGGTTTTCTCTGCTGATAAAAAGCCGTTTCGGGACGGCGTGCTTATCAGACATAAAGCAATGGCGAAGGTTCTCTTAGAGTGATCTTCGCCATTTTTAGTTCATATAAGGCTTTTTTGCTTAGCCAAAGAACGCTAAGAACGCGATAACGACAGCGATAATCGGAAGGGCCTCAACCAATGCGATACCCATGAACATAAGAGTTCTAAGTTCTTTTCCTGCTTCCGGCTGACGGGCAATTCCCTCTACCGTACGTGAAACGATCAGACCGTTACCAATACCTGCACCAAGTGCACCTAAACCGATTGCAATTGCAGCTGCTATTAAATTCATGAAAAAGTTCCTCCTTTAAAATGTTATCCGAATGGATATATGATTTTAATGATCATGACTGATTTTGTGTGACATGTACACCATCGTCAGCATCGTAAAGATAAATGCCTGGATGGTACCGATGAACAAGCTGAACGCCTGCCATGCAAGCATCGGAATAATGGCTCCGACTGTGCCGACCAAACCGAGAAAGAAACTGTTTGAGTAGAAATTCGTCGCCAGATTCGCAAGCAGGCCAAGAAGAATTTCCCCGGCGAAAATGTTACCGTAAAGACGAAGTCCGAGTGTCAGCGTATTCGCAAACTCCTCAATGATCTTCATCGGGAACATAAGCGGAACCGGTCTGAGGTAATCCTTAGAGTATTCCTTCAAACCTTTCATCTTCACGCCGTAATAGTGCGTTAACGACACAACCATAACGGCTAGAGTCAGAGTAATAGCCGGATCGGCCGTCGGTGATTTCCACCAAAGCTCGTGTCCGACCGTTACAGAAAACGGCAGCCCCAGCATATTTGATACAAATATGTACATCAGCAAGGTTACACCAAGCGCCAAGAAGTTAGCCCCTGTTTTTAAATCCATTGTACTGCCTATAATATTGCGGACAAAATCAACAATCCATTCCATGAAGTTCTGGGCTTTTCCCGGACGGATGGACAGCGTTCTCGTAGTGAGAATCGCAATCAGCAGCACAATCACACTTGCCACAGTAATCATCAGAATGTTTGTCAGATTAAAAGTAAGACCAAACAAATCAATAGTTCTGTAATCGTGATTCAATGGGTTTTCACCTCTCTTCCATTGATGAACGTTTGAGCTGAATAATGGAATCTATCATAATGACGGGATAAATTGTCATTAATCCAATAATCACACTTGCCACACTGACTTTATCGGGATATTTAAAGGCGACAGCCATCGCAAGTATCGCATTGCACCAACGCGCTGCGCTCCCGAGTGATCGTATGGACTTTCCTTTCGCCACGGCCTTGTCAAAAGCATTCATTCTTCTGGTCAAGAGCCACAAATTAAACAAACTGAAAACAGTTCCCAAAAAGAGGCCTAAAAAAACAGTTTTATACGCCGTAAGACCATATCCCAGCAAATAGATTGCTAAGATTACAAATACATATCTCCGTTGTCTGCTGAATGTAAGATTGGGATCGTCCATCAACTATCTGTCTCCTGATGAAAATGTAATATAATTCCTGGATACGGCAAAACATGCGGTTAACCCTTGCAGAAGGCCTTTTTTGTCCGCAAAACGGCCTGTTCGAAAAAACCACTCATCCTCCTGATGCCACGGGATGCTGTTTCATTCGCTTAGATAAATCCTCATATAACGGGTTTTTTTGGAGGATTTAAAATGAGGATGGATACTAGAAATGAAAGGAATGAAAACCTTCTCATAATACCCTCGTTTAGCATACAATAGCCCCTAACATGTGTCAATCTGTTTAAAGTTAAAAAACTTTTTATACCGGGAGCATACACAGAATGTTCACAATTTCACCTATAAATGTATGAACTCTGCCCATTCAGCAAATATCTGGATAAAAAAAGAAAACCCCTGAATGAGGTTTTCCGATTTATTTGGTTCCGTACAGTCTGTCACCCGCGTCACCGAGGCCCGGAACGATATAGCCTTTTTCATTCAGTTTTTCATCAAGGGCGGCGATGTAAATATCAACGTCAGAATGATGTTTCTGCAGTTCTTCCACGCCTTCCGGAGCCGCTACAAGACACATAAAACGAATGTTTCTCGCGCCGCGCTTTTTCAGGCTGTTTATCGCTTCCACCGCAGAACCTCCCGTAGCAAGCATCGGATCCACGACAATAAATTCGCGTTCTTCTACATCAGAAGGAAGCTTGACATAGTATTCCACCGGTTTTAAGGTTTCCGGATCACGGTATAATCCGACATGTCCCACTTTAGCGGCCGGGATTAATTTCAGCATGCCGTCAACCATTCCGAGACCCGCTCTCAGGATCGGCACGATACCGAGTTTCTTCCCTGAAATCACTTTGGAAGTCGCTGTTTGAACAGGTGTTTTCACTTCCACTTCTTTAAGAGGAAGATCACGTGTAATTTCAAACGCCATCAGTGACGCGACTTCGTCCACAAGGTCTCTGAAATCCTTTGTGCCTGTATTTTCATTCCGAATATATGTCAGCTTATGCTGGATTAAAGGATGATCAAATACGTAAACCTTTCCCATACTGTGTTCAGCTCCTTTTTTGTTGTCCGAGTGACTTTTTCACACTTCTATTGATTCTACAGAAAAAGACAAACAGTTTCAAGAAAATCATAAAAAAACCCGCCGGATTAAGGTTCCGGCGGGTTTCTTCCTTATTAATAGTCCAGTTCTTTATATAAAGAAAACTTTTCAGTCAAGGCAGATACGCGCTGTCTCGCTTCTTCAAGTTTTGCTTCGTCTTCATGATTTTTCAGTGCGAGGCCGATGATGGCGCCGACTTCTTCAAGCGCGTCACCGTCAAAGCCGCGGCTTGTCACAGCTGCCGTACCAAGACGGATTCCGCTTGTGACGAACGGTTTTTCCGGATCGTAAGGGATCGCGTTTTTATTAGATGTAATGCCGATTTCATCAAGAACGTGTTCAGCGACTTTTCCGGTCAGACCGAGAGAGCGGAGGTCGACAAGCACAAGGTGGTTATCCGTTCCGCCTGATACGAGCTGAATGCCCTCTTTGTTCAGAGACTCAGCCAGGCGCTTCGCGTTCGAGATGACGTTTTGCGCATATGTTTTGAAATCATCTTCAAGCACTTCTCCGAAAGAAACGGCTTTGGCCGCGATGACATGCATAAGCGGTCCGCCTTGGATTCCCGGGAAAATGGATTTATCAATCTTTTTGCCGAACTCTTCACGGCAAAGGATCATTCCTCCGCGGGGTCCGCGAAGTGTTTTGTGAGTCGTTGTCGTTACAAAGTCAGCGTAAGGAACCGGATTCGGATGAAGACCGGCTGCGACAAGACCCGCGATATGCGCCATGTCTACCATGAAGTAAGCGCCGACTTCATCAGCGATTTCGCGGAATTTTTTAAAGTCGATCGTGCGGGGGTACGCGCTCGCTCCGGCAACGATGAGTTTCGGCTTATGCGCCAGCGCTTTTTCACGCACATCTTCATAATCTATATATTGCGTGTCTTTATCGACACCGTATTCTACAAAGTTGTATTGAACGCCGCTGAAATTAACCGGGCTTCCGTGTGTTAAGTGGCCGCCGTGGGAGAGGTTCATCCCGAGCACCGTGTCGCCGTGCTCTAAAATCGTGAAGTAAACAGCCATGTTCGCCTGTGCGCCTGAGTGCGGCTGAACGTTTACATGCTCAGCTCCGAAAATCTCTTTCGCGCGGTCGCGGGCGATGTCCTCAACGACATCAACATGCTCACAGCCGCCGTAGTAGCGTTTGCCGGGGTAGCCTTCAGCATATTTGTTTGTTAAAACAGAGCCTTGTGCTTCCATTACCGCTTCCGTCACGAAGTTTTCAGAAGCAATTAATTCGATCTTAGTCTGTTGACGCTTACGCTCATCTTTGATGGCGTTAAACACTTGTTTGTCTTGTACAGGTAAATGTTTCATCAGCGAGATCCTCTCCTATCCGTTTCCTGTTCTTTATTTTTACCACCCTTATTGTACATGGTTTTTCAGGTGAATGTAACAGCTTATTTAAAAAAATCACAAAATTTAATTAGAAAACACGAACATTATACAGGAAAAGTATTTTCATCATTCGCATTCATAAACGGCGCGAATTCCGCCTATCAGCTTCGGCCTTGTCCGGGCCATCGTCACATGTGCTTCTCCAAGCTCACGGCTTGATATCCGGACAGGGACGGCAACGGGTTTCAGATGCATGCCGATGAACGTATCACCGATGTCAATCCCGGCGTCAGCCTGAATCGATTCGGCGAGCACGGGAGAACGCATCTGCCGATATGCATAAGAGGCCATCGCTCCGCCCGCTTTCGGGACGGGAACGGCTGAAACAATGGGGAGCCTGAACCGCTCGGCCGTTTCCGCTTCAATGACAAGCGCCCTGTTTAAATGCTCGCAGCATTGAAAAGCAAGATGCACACCCGTTTTTTCCTTAAACCGGTTAAGTCCGCCGTATATCAATTCAGCCCAATCCCCGCTTCCGGCGGTGCCGATCCGGCTTCCGGCGGCTTCACTTGTACTGCACCCGATCACCAGCAGACTGCCGTCCGTCAGTCCTGCCTGCTCTTGAAACTCAGTCAGCATGTCCGTCCATTTTTGCTTCATCTCTTCCATTGTCCAGCACCTCTTACAGATTTTTTTCTTCGTAATCTGCGATTTTGCCGAGCCGCCGTTCGTGGCGGCCGCCCGTAAATTCAGTCGTCAGCCAGACTTTTGCGATTTCGCGCGCCAGCCCCGGGCCGATGACGCGTTCGCCCATCGCAAGAACATTCGTGTCATTGTGTTCACGCGTCGCTTTTGCGCTGAAGGTGTCATGGGCAAGCGCACAGCGTATGCCCTTTACCTTATTTGCGGAGATGCTCATGCCGATGCCTGTGCCGCAAATTAAAATTCCCCTGTCAGCTTCGCCGTTCACCACTTTTTCCGCTACCGGAAAAGCGTAGTCTGAATAATCGACAGAGCCGGCGCCGCATTCACAGCCCATATCAATGTATTCAATCTGCAATTCATCCAAAAGACTTTTTATTTCTTCGCGGATATGGACGCCGCCGTGATCTGACGCAATAGCTACTTTCATTCATTTACCTCCTAGGTGTGGCTGGGCGAAGACAGCCCAGTGTGCTTGTCCTTTTTATTACGAAATCCGTTGATTTCATTCTACTCTTTCACATTCGTTTTGCAAATGACCTGTTTGCAGATTTTCTGACAGATTACTTGCTTTTTCCGTCAAGCAATTGATCAGCCAAAAGGGTCAGCAGCTCCTCCAGTTCGTCCCGCGTCTGTTTATAAACATCAAGCGGACCGCCGAACGGGTCAGAGATATCGCCGTTTTCCCCCGTTACGTATTCTTTAATGGTAAAGACTTTGCCCTGACTGTTTTGATATCGGCCTTCAATCAGCTGTTTGTGCTGTTCCGTCATCGCCAGCACCAGATCAGCCGTCTCGATATGTTCTTCCGATAAGGGAGATGAACTGTGATTGAGAGCGATCCGTTTTTCAAACAGCGCTTCCACGGCATGGGCTGACGCTTTTCCGTTCGGAGACGCGAATACGCCGGCCGAGCTTACGCTGACGTCCAGCCCTTTCGTTTCTGCAATGGATTTAAAAAGAGCCTCAGCCATAGGACTGCGGCACGTATTGCCTGTACATACAAAGATTATTTTCATGTCCGTCACCTCTTACTGCCTATTATAAATGAAGAAAAAAGAAACGGCATCTTCGTTTCTTTTTTTACGTATCTTATACCGGTAAAAGCAGTTTCAGCCCGAATCCGATCAAAATGGCTCCGCCAAGCGCTTCGCTGTACGAGCCGAGCCACGACTGCACCTTTCTTCCCGCCAAAAGGCCCGCCCATGTTAAAACGGTGCTGAAAACCCCGAACAGCGTAACGGCCAGAAACGGATTGGAACCGTTCATCCCGAGACTGAGCCCGACAGAAAAGCTGTCCAGACTGACACCGACCGCAAACAGCAACAGTCCCGATCCTGCCGGAGATATGAGCGGCCCGTCTGATTGTTTAAACGCGGCGATGATCATCTGCACCCCTAAAATGAAAAGAAGAGATCCGCCGATGTAAACGGCGAGCATCCCCAGAAAACCGGACAGCAGATGCCCGGCCGCCATTCCCGCAAGCGGCATCATGACATGAAACAGCCCGATGACAACCCCTATATGAAAAATTTGTTTTTTCTTCAGCTGAATCATTCCCATTCCGAGCCCGACGGAAAAGGCATCCGTCCCTAAAGCAAATGCCATGATGCTTAAGGAGACAAGTTCCCCGATGAATAGATTCGACATGAAATAAAAACCCCCTTGGACGTGCCCGCTTGTTTAGCTTATGCATGTCCGATAGGGGGTAGAACAAGTTAATGGATAACGGTGCCGCCTGCGGCTTTCATCAGCCTGTTCATAATGGCAAGCCCCACTCCGGTATCCGGAAAGGACTCAGAAATAATCATGTCCACTTCCGCTTCATCAAAACTGCGGAGCGCATCGTATAAGGCGGACGCCACTGTTTCAAGGTCGGCGCGTCTGCCGCAGACCTTGATATAATCAGCCTGGTAACTATCGGCGTTCTCTTCTGTTGTCAGAATGCCGATTCGTTTCCCCCGGCTTTTATATGCGTCTGCCAGTTCTTGAATTCTCCGGGCGCCGCCGTCGGCAATAGCCATCGGCGCAGAAGGCGCGTAATGTGTATATTTCATACCGGGAGAAATAGGAACCTCATCTTCTTCGGTCAGCCCTTTATCCACAAGAACCGGACCGGCGGCGGATTCAATCTGCTCTTTTGTCACGCCGCCCGGACGAAGCAGCACGGGCTGTTTCCCCGTACAGGACAGAACGGTTGATTCCACTCCGATTCCCGTCGCGCCGCCGTCCACAATACCGGCAATGCGGCCGTTTAAATCATGGGCTACATGCTCGGCCTTCGTCGGGCTCGGTTTTCCTGATAAATTGGCGCTCGGCGCGGCGATCGGCAGTCCGGCCGAGCTGATGAGGGCTAATGCTACCGGATGATCTGGCATTCTGACCGCTACCGTCTCAAGTCCCGCGGTGACACGGGGTGACAGCACACCGGGCTTACACGGCAGAACAAGGGTCAGCGCCCCCGGCCAGAATAGCTTCATAAGCTTTTTCGCCGTCTCAGGAATATGGCTGATAAAACGATCAAGCTGGCTGATATGGGATATATGCACAATCAGCGGGTTATCGCTCGGCCTTCCTTTCGCCTCATATATTTTCGTTACGGCTTCCGTATTTTCAGCGTTAGCGCCCAGTCCGTAAACGGTTTCTGTCGGAAAAGCCACAACCTCATTCTGCCGCAGCAATTCCGCGGCTTGTGTAATCTGGGGATCGGTTGTGGATAATTCTGCGGAACAATCCACAAACCATCTTCTTGTTTTCATGTAGAACCAAACTCCTTATTTTAAAGCGGTAAAACTTTATTTTCTCTCGTGTATTCCTTTTGAAAGTATAAAAGATGTCCTTTAATAAAACAAGTGTTATCCACAAACTGTGGACAACACTTTTTAATAAGTGGATAACCTTGTGTATAAGTTAGATCAGGCAGAGGTTTTCACCATTAAAAACGAACCTTCTGTGCATAACGAGTTGCGGAAATGTTCGGACGTATACAGTTCATCAGGCGCATCGGCGCACGCTTCAAATCCCATCACATTCAGAAACTCAGCAGATGAGGGCTGATTGGCGACTAAGTAGACATCTTGAATCTCATGTTTTTTGCACAGCACATCCATACTTTGAAACAGTGTAACGATATGGCTTTGATTCAGCCTGTCCGACATGACGAGTGAACGGAGAAGCCCTTTTCCGCCGCTGAATTTTTCGATCCCGAGACAGGCGGCAATCATTTTTTCGCTGTCTTCCAGTACGATAAACCGGCTGATCTGCTGATCGATTTCCGCATGTGCCGTATCAGCCTTTTTCAAAAAGGCCTCCAGCGCCTCCGTATCTTGATCTCTTGCCACTCTCAGCTGATAAAACATATATTTCCCTCCGTTTCGATCAACTCTTTCTTCCAATCTATGAATCGAATCCGGATTTATGCCTTTTACTTCAGGAAAATAGATCTGAAATCCAATCGACGAGGAAAAACTTCACTTCGGTATCATCGTCATCTTTATTTTCTTTCTTCGCTTTATCAGCCTTTGCTTTTACGTCATCCAGCACTTTTTTAGTCTGTTTCTGCGTTTCTTCCTGCTTCTGTCCGCCGTCTTCCTGATCTTTCACCGCTTCGCCGTTTGAGAAATCAAGGAAGCACAGCGGCGGAAACAAGACGCACCACCAGTTGGCGCCCTCGCCATTGCCGAGTGTAATTAAAATCGCTTCATATTTTCCGGCCGGATAGACCATATTGCCGTAGAGCTTTGTCGGAAACGAGATTTTATTGAATTGAACTGAAACGGATTGATGCGCACCCTTTTCTTTCATCGTCTGTTTGGCGATTTCTTTAATTTCAGGAAGCTTCGAACGAATGAGCCGCCGCGCTTCTTCAATGGAAGTGATATCTTTCACCCAGTCCGTAATTTGCTTGTTTACAGCATCTCTGATCTGGCGCTTGAGCTTTTGATCTTCATCGTTATCACTGTTGGCCAAAATTCTGAGCCGGATCGCTTCATCCGGTATGACGACGGGCTCATCGGCTGATGCCCGCGCCGTTTCTTCTTTTGTCAAACCCGCAAGCGCTCCTGATAATAAAAGAAAAATATATATGCAGATCATCATTGTCTGTTTCATCGGTCCCCACCGTTCCTCTCCGTGCTTTTTTTATCTAGTCCCATTATGGACATGACGGAAAAGGTTTAAACCGGCGGGAAGAAAAAAATCTAGCAAGCTGATAATCTGCATTGACAGATTCAAAATATGGTACGATATTATTTTGATAGGAGGTTTTCAGATGAAATATAATTACACCGTGCTGCTGTCGGCGGCATGTATGTCTGTCATTTATTCTATTTTGTATGTTCATCAATTCATTATCGCGGCTTTCATTTCGATGGCGTTTTATTTTTTGTTTCCTTATTTGATTTTTGCGCTGCCGCTTCAATACTTTCTGAATAAAAAGCCGAAGAGATTTCATCCGCTGTATTTTCTTTATTATTTAGGGGTGTCATTCATTGCAAACGGGATCATCTTCGGTCTTTTGCAGCCGTCAGGCCAATCTCTGTTTTCTAATTCAGCCTTTTATATCTTTGCGGTTTTAACAGCCGTCGTCTATTGGGTATGGGATTCCGTATTGCTGCAAAGACAAAATCCGGCTACAGAAGCGTAATCAGCAGACAGCCGGCTGAAGGGAGAGCGGCGCAAAAGAAAACGGCGGCCATCTTTAAACGGGCGTGCCGTCCTTCTTCTGTTTCAGAATGATAATTGGCCCGCTGCTCCGCTCCGCTTACGGCCAACCCGGAAACGATAATCGCTGTGACGATAAGAACAGCCGTAACGGCGCCGAAAATGATGTCAACGCCAAACGGCAGAACAAACCCCGCCGCATAAGCTGCGGCGGCGAGTATACATCCGAAGGCGAACGCTTTTTTCAAGGCGGATGCCCCTTTCATTTTCTTTCCATTGTAACAAAAGCCCGCCGTGTGCGTCACCGGCGGGCTTTTTTCATGATGTGATGACCGCGGATACGGTTCTGTCTTTTCCGTTGATGTCCTGTACGACTTCCACTTCCGCATTCGGAAAGGAATGACGGAACAGGTCTTTCACGGCTTTTCCCTGATTATATCCGATTTCAAAGACGACAAGCGCTTTATCTTTCATGACAAGAGGCAGCTCCTCCATAAACCGCTTGTAGAATTTCAAACCGTCACCGCCGTCCGTAAGTGCATGAAGCGGCTCATGGAAACGGACGATATCCGACAAATCCGCCATTTCTTCTTCAGAAATATACGGCGGATTGGAAACAATAATATCCGCTTTTTTCCCTGATGAAATAAAAGGAGTTAACAGATCTCCCTGAAAAAAACAGACGTCCGCTCCGAGGTTTTGCGCATTTCTTTCCGCCACCTGCAACGCTTCTTTTGAAATATCCGAAGCCGATACTGAAAAATGTCCGCATTCAAGGGCGAGCGTCACCGCAATGGCACCGCTCCCCGTACCGATATCAATGACGTTCAGTCGTTCTGCCTCGGAAAATACCCGCTTTTGTCTGTCCAGCAGATGAAAGACGACTTCTTCCGTTTCCGGACGCGGAATGAGAACATCGTCATTCACAAAAAATTCCCTGCCGTAAAACTGTTCTTTCCCGATAATATATTGAATCGGAATACCTTCTTTATGCATCTCCACGTGCCGCCTGAATCGATAAAGCTCGTCCTCGCCGACGGCCTCCTGCAGACTTGCGAGAAGCTTGCTCCGGTCCATTCCGGTATCATTTAACAACAGCAGCTCGGCCGCGTTTTTTTCTCTTCCCGCTTCGGTTAAATAAGAAGAAGCCCAGCTTAGGGCTTCAAAAACGGTCTTCATCTTAATTTTCCGCCTGCTGGAGCTTGCTTGACTGGTCTTCTACGATTAACGCTTCAACCACTTCGTCAAGCTTGCCTTCCAGGATTTGATCCAGCTTTTGAATCGTCAGGCCGATGCGGTGATCCGTCACACGGTTTTGCGGGAAATTGTATGTGCGGATACGCTCGGAACGGTCGCCTGAACCGACGGCTGATTTACGGGTCTGATCATATTCAGCCTGAGCTTCCTGCTGGAATTTGTCATAGATTCTGGCGCGGAGCACCTTCATCGCTTTTTCTTTGTTTTTAATCTGAGATTTTTCATCCTGACAGGAAACGACAACACCAGTCGGTAAATGCGTCAGGCGTACGGCCGACATCGTCGTGTTTACGCTTTGTCCGCCCGGTCCGCTTGATGCGAATGTATCGACGCGGATGTCTTTTTCGTGAATGTCCACTTCTACTTCTTCCGCTTCAGGAAGACACGCCACCGTCGCCGTGGATGTATGAATACGGCCGCCTGATTCCGTTTCCGGAACACGCTGTACGCGGTGCGCGCCATTTTCATACTTCAGCTTAGAGTATGCGCCTTTTCCCGTAATCATAAAGATGATTTCTTTGTAACCGCCCGTTCCGGTAACGTTTGCTTCCATGACTTCAGTCTTCCAGCCTTGGATTTCGGCATAACGGGAGTACATTCTGTAGAGATTTCCCGCAAACAGCGCGGCTTCTTCTCCTCCCGCTGCTCCGCGGATCTCCATGATTACGTTTTTGTCATCGTTCGGGTCTTTCGGGATGAGGAGCACTTTCAAACGCTCTGATAAGGTTTCCGTCTCTCCCTGCAGTTCGGAGATTTCTTCCTTCACCATTTCTCTCATATCGGCATCAAGCTTTTCCTCAAGCATCGCTTTCGCATCGGCAAGCTGTTCTGATGCGTCTCTGTATTGTCTATAGACTTCAACGGTTTCTTGTATATCAGATTGCTCTTTCGAATATTCTCTAAGCTTTTTCGGATCGTTGACCACTTCCGGATCACTTAAAAGCTCATTTAATTTTTCGTATCGTTGTTCAATTGACTGTAAACGGTCTAACACGGTCTTCACCTCTGTTTTCCTGTGCGTAACATTCTCATTATAGTATAGGGCTTATCGCCAGTCAAAAGCAATTCGCCTCTGTTATACTGAAGCAAAAAAGGAGGGGCGGATATGCTGAAATCCATCCACCATATAGCAATCATATGCTCTGATTATGAAAAGTCGAAAGCTTTTTACACCGAGATTCTCGGCTTCGGCATTATAAAAGAAACATACCGAAAGGAACGGGAATCTTATAAACTTGATCTTGCGCTGGACGGCGCGTACGCGATTGAATTGTTTTCCTTTCCCGATCCGCCCGAACGGCCGACCAGACCGGAAGCCGCGGGTCTCCGGCATCTCGCTTTCACCGTAAACGATCTTGAAGCAGCCGTCAGAGAGTTAAAGGAAAAGGGCGTCGGCACAGAACCAATCAGAACCGATCCGCTGACGGGGAAACGGTTTACCTTTTTCTTTGATCCCGACAAGCTTCCGCTTGAATTGTATGAAGCGTAAGTTTTTTGAAGAAATGCCGCTTTCTTTGGCGAATTCCTTCTTGTTTTGTCTAACATGAAGGGAACGCCGCCTCATGGTCGAATACCTAGCAAAAAGGAGGTATGTGATCATGAATACAAACATGGCCGCGAAAGAGCTCGGCGTCTCCGCAAAAACGGTGCAAAGGTGGGTCAAGCAGCTGAATCTTCCGGCTGAACGGAATGAACTCGGACATTATTCCTTCACACCTGAGGATCTTGATGTGCTGAAATCGGTCAAACGGCAAATTTCTGAAGGCACTGCCCTTCTGGACGTTCAAGTGCCCCGGCAGCTGAAAAAACGGACGGGCTTCATTTTGCAGCGTCCGAAAATCAATGGCGGCGCTGAACAAAGATTGGAAGAGCTGGAGCGCAAACTGGACATTCTCACGAAAGAGAAACAAGGTGAGAACCATCTGCTTTCAAGGATAGAGGAGCTTGAACGCCAGCTGAAACAAAAGGCGGATGAAGGGGTGTCTTATCAGCTTCTTCAGCACAGGCGGGAAATTGACGACCTCAATACCGAATTGCAGACATTGGCCTCCCGCATCCAGGAACTTGCCCAGACAGCTCCCCTCTCAGAAACAGCCGCTTCTTCAGAACATAAGAAACCCAGAAAAAAAACGAGATTTTCGCCTTTTAAATTTCAATTCTAATCAAAAAAGCTCCCTGAAACAGGGAGCTTTTCATTATGCAGTCAGCGCAATGATGATCGGCAGTGAGATGAGAGATAAAATCGCACTGATCACGAACGCGGACGCAGTTTCTTCCTCTTGTTTTTCGAAACGTGTGGCAATCATCGCCGCTACCGCAGATCCAGGGAATGCAACGAGCAATACCGCTTTAGTGATCTGGTCAGCCGGAAGTCCGACTGCAAGAGCGATCAAGTACATCAGCGCAGGCTGAACGGCAACTTTTAACAAAGCGATACCGAAAGCCGGCAGACTGAGCTTAATGTTGCGGATACCGACAGTTACACCGACGGCGAAGAGCGCAACACCTGATGTTGTGCTTCCGAGCTGATCAAGCATTTTTTCTCCCAAGCCAGGGAGTGTTACACCGCAGAGTACCAGAATGATACTGATAAGCGGTGCAGCCGCAAGCGGTTCGGAAAGACCGTGAAGAATAGACTTACCAGTCATTTTCCAGAAGTTCTCGTTTTCAGTGTCTTTTTTCTTAGATGACTCACCGACAGTAGCGATAATGATCGCAAGCGGGTCAAGGATGGCGTTAACCACGATACCCGTAACGGCGATAGGAATCGCTACTTCGCTTGCTCCGAATAAGCTTCCTAGTACGGGAATACCCATAAAAGCAAATGTCGGTTGTGCAGAGTTTAAAGAAAATACAGATGAATTCGTTAAATCATACTTGAAGATAAATTTGCAAACCAACAGAATGACGATAAAGAATCCGACAATCCCAATGATCAAAGCGACCATCAAAGGAACCTGTGATAAAAACGCACTTCTTGAAGTGGTTAAAATACTTGCGATAAAATGCGCCGGAAGCGCGTACTTCGTAACTAAGGTGCTTACCCCTTTTGCTGACTTCGCGTCATAACTTCCGAAGCGACCTGCGAACCATCCCAGCACGATCACGAAAAAGATCGGCGCCAGGAGGATTAAAATATCTAAGAAGCTCAAAATGTTCTCCTCCAAATCCTTAATGTCCGTATACTTTAGCCTTTACATAAAAGCTTTCCCTCGGACTGTAAAATTAATCGTAAAAATTATTTAGCGACAACTTGTTTATATTGCGGTTTCCACATTGCATCAAGAACGGCTTGTTCTACATTTTCAGGAATGCGGTTTGCCACGCCTTCTTTAATGGCAGTTTCCGCTACGGCGATCGCAACTTTAATTGAAACTTCTTGTAAGTCGCTCATGCTCGGCAGAAGGCCTGCACCCGGTGTTTCAAAATCAACGCTTTCTGCGATTGCGTCAGCAGTTGCCGCAAACATTGCAGGAGTAATCACTTTCGCTTCTACAACGATTGAACCGAGACCAAGTCCAGGGAACGCGAATGCGTTGTTAGATTGTCCGATTTCATGAGAAACGCCATTGTACTCTACATTGTCAAACGGGCTTCCTGTCGCCACAAGCACTTTGCCGTCAGTCCATTTGAAAAGATCGCTAGGAACGGCTTCAGCAAGCGGTGTCGGGTTAGACATCGGCATGATGACCGGACGCTCAACGTGTTTTGCCATTTCTTTGACGATTTCTTCACTGAACGCGCCGCTTTGGCCTGATGTACCGATTAAGATTGTCGGTTTCGCTTGACGGATCACTTCAATGAAAGGAATTTGTCCGTTTTCATCGCGTTTCCAATCTTTAATTTCTTCAGCTGTGCGCAGGTACGGCTCTTGGAAATCAAGAATGTTTTCCATACCTTCAATTAACAAGCCTCTGTAGTCCATTGTGTAGAACGCTTTGTTGGCTTCTTCTTCAGAAAGACCGGCAAGCACCATAGTGTCGCGGATTTGGTCAGCGATTCCGATTCCGGCAGATCCCGCACCGAAGACAACCACACGCTGGTCTTTAATAGACGCGCCTGTTTTCTTCATAGCCGCAAGCACACCTGCAAGCGTAATCGCGCCTGTTCCTTGAATGTCATCGTTGAATGTAAGAATTTCATGGTTGTATTTCTTCATGATATTGCGCGCGTTTTTGTTTCCAAGGTCTTCCCAGTGAAGAAGAGCTTTAGGGAAATATTTAAGCGCAGCTTTTACATAAGCGTCAACGAAAGCTTCGTAACGTTCGCCTTGGATACGTTCATGGCGGTTACCGATGTATAAAGGATCGTTCAGAAGTTTTTCATTGTTCGTACCGACGTCAAGAACGACAGGAATAACACGGCTTGGGTCAATACCGGCGGCAGCTGTGTATACCGCTAATTTACCGATGGCGATGTTGATACCGCCTACACCCCAGTCACCGATTCCGAGGATGCTTTCTGAGTCTGTCGCAACGATCAGATCAATATCTCCGGCAGTGGCATGAAGGTTTTCAAATGCCTCTTCAATCCCTTCCACGTTGTCGATAGAAAGGTAAATCCCTTGAGGTCTTCTGTACTCATGGCTGTATTCTTGAATCGCTTCACCGACAGTCGGTGTGTAAACAACCGGCAGCATTTCACGAAGATGGTTTTGAAGCAATTTAAAGAAAAGAACTTCGTTACGGTTTTGCAAATCATTCAAATACACGTTTTGGCGAAGGCGGTCCGGCTGAGCTTGAAACTGCTCGTATGCGCGTTTTGCCTGCTCATCAAGAGACAGAATTGTCGGAGGAAGCAGCCCGTCTAATCCAAGGCTTTTTCTTTCTTCTGCTGAAAACGCAACACCTTTATTTAAAGTAGGGATAGATAGAACTTCTTTTCCTCTTAAAGTAGTTTCTAAGTTGCCTTCCTTCGTTACTTTAATATTATTCAAGAAAATCTCCTTCTTTCTTCAAATAGTTAACAAAGTTAAGTAATTACCCATTTTGGCTAGTGTGATCGCGATCTGCTATATCTTTTTTTGACAATTATTCGAACAATGTCTCATAACTATTTACATTACTTAGTCATTTTATGCCTGTAAAAATGAAAATTCAAGAGATGAAAATTACTTAATTTTTTCATACTCTTTTTTAAGTTATTTAACTACAATTTTTGAAAAAACGTCAAAAAAACACCGGATTTTTTACCGGTGTTTTCATGAAAAGGGTTATTTATCAGTCTGTTTTTTTCGGCACTTCGTGATGATGTCTGCATCTCGCTTCGTATGACTCCGATGCGCCGACTAAAATGACCGGATCATCATAGGAAGCGGGCTTCCCGTCAATCAAACGCTGCGTACGGCTTGCCGGCGACCCGCAAACGGAGCAGACCGCCTGCAGCTTCGTCACCGATTCGGCAACCGCCATCAGATTCGGCACCACGCCGAAAGGCTCTCCCCGGAAATCCATATCAAGTCCGGCCGCGATGACACGATAGCCTTTATCCGCAAGCGAGGATAAGTCGCCGATGATCGATTCGCCGAAAAACTGCACCTCATCTACCGCGATGACGTCCGTGCTTTCACTGATATGATCCCATATTTCAGCCGAAGACGAGATGACGTGGCTTGTCATGGATGTGCCGTTGTGAGAAACGACGGCCTCCTCACTGTAGCGATTATCAATGGCAGGTTTGAACACCTTGACCTCCTGCTTCGCATATGTCGCTCTTTTCACTCTGCGGATCAGCTCTTCTGATTTCCCAGAGAACATGCTGCCGCATATCAGCTCAAGCCATCCGCTTTGCTTCATTATGTACATAGGCTATCCGCTCCCCTTTTTTTCCTGTTTATGGACATAAAAAACAGGCAAGAAGCAATTCTTGCCTGCCTGTAAAATCTATTATTACTTAAGACCGTATTTTTTGTTAAAGCGATCAACACGACCATCAGCAGAAGCGAATTTTTGACGTCCAGTGTAGAATGGGTGGCATTCAGAGCAAATCTCAACGCGTACCTCTTCTTTTACTGAGCCTGTTTCAAATTCATTTCCGCAAGCGCATTTAACTGTTGCTTTTTTGAAATTAGGATGAATTCCTGCTTTCATTGTATCCATCTCCTTCCGCCCTGAATCCCGTGTGGAAACAGAGTTATTATTCCGGAGTAATCCGGAACGCATATGAGAGAATTATATCAGTCATTTACTGCATTTGCAAATACATTTTTTATCAGCGGCGGGCTGATGATGAAAGGTTTGCCTGCTTCCATTCTTGGTTGATCAGATCGAAGAATTCCTGATTCGTTTTTGTTTTTTTCATTTTTCTCATAAACTTCTCTGCGAAGTCCGGAGAATCAGACATCGATTTGCGGATCGCCCATAGACGGTCAAGATGCTCTTTCGGCACGAGCAGCTCTTCCTTCCGTGTGCCGGAGCGGCGGATATCGATCGCCGGGAAAATCCGTCTTTCCGCAAGAGAACGGTCAAGGTGAAGCTCCATGTTGCCCGTTCCTTTAAACTCTTCATAGATGACGTCATCCATCCGGGAGCCCGTGTCTACGAGCGCCGTCGCCAAAATGGTCAGACTGCCGCCCTCTTCAATGTTTCTCGCGGCACCGAAAAAGCGCTTCGGACGATGGAACGCAGCCGGGTCAATCCCGCCGGAAAGCGTACGTCCGCTTGGCGGGATAACGAGGTTGTAGGCCCGTGCCAGGCGGGTAATGCTGTCCATCAGAATGATAACGTCTTTTTTATGTTCAACGAGACGCATCGCCCGTTCAAGCACAAGCTCCGCTACCTTAATGTGATTTTCCGGCACTTCATCGAACGTCGAGCTGACGACATCGCCCGCTACGGAACGTTCAATATCCGTTACTTCTTCCGGTCTTTCATCAATTAAGAGAACGATCAATTCAGCGTCAGGCTGATTTGTCGTAATGCTGTTAGCGATTTCTTTCAACAGCATGGTTTTACCGGCTTTCGGCGGCGCCACGATCAGACCGCGCTGGCCGAAACCGACGGGAGCCATCATATCGAGAATTCTTGTTGAGAGATAATTCGGTTTCGTCTCAAGCACCATTTGGCGGTCCGGATAAAGCGGAGTCAGCGCAGGAAAATGGACGCGCTCCTTCGCAGATTCCGGATCGTCTCCATTTACCGCTTCAACGTGCAAAAGTCCGTAATAGCGTTCGTTTTCTTTCGGCGGACGCACCTTGCCGGATACTTTGTCACCGTTTCTTAAATCAAAGCGGCGGATCTGGGAAGCAGAAATGTAGATGTCTTCTGAGCTTGGCGAGTAATTAATCGGTCTGAGGAAGCCGAATCCTTCCGATTGGATGATTTCGAGCACGCCTTCCATAAACAGAAGATCCTCCTGCTCGGCGTTGGCTTTCAGAATGGCAAAGATTAATTCTTTTTTAGTCAGTTTGCTGTAGTAGGAGATTTTATAATGTCTGGCCAGTTCATATAGTTCTTTTAATTTCATATTTTCCAAAGAGGAAATAGATACGTCTTTCATAAAAACACCACGCTTTTCATAGTCAATGTATTGCTGTTTTCATTCAAATCGGCTGCTTCGCATGATTCCGCCAAAGCACATTCTTTTATAAAACGTTCAGGAACTTCTATCGGTAACACTTCCACCCATGATCGGCGCTTTTTTAAAAAAGGAATGTCTTAATGAGTTTTGAAGGAAGCGAGGACAAAAACTTGAGAAGATCAATATTTATATCGTCTGTATGCGGTAGAATTTGAAAATTTCCCAGTACTCAAAAGAAGGAATGACACAGAAAAATCGCAGCACTCTTTATTTTTACCTCATTTCAAAAAATTATTCAACTTAAATAATGCTTTGACATATAAATGATAGGGTTGACTCTTTATTGCAAAAGAAAAGCGGGACTTTCCGTCCCGCTTTTCTCTATTTATGGCCGGATCACAAGATTTGGTTTTTTCTTCAGGCTGTGTCTTCCGTCAACGAATCGGACCGTTCCTGATTTCGCCCGGATGACCAGACTTTCAGTCGTGCCGACGGAGCCTTTGAACTGAACGCCTTTCAGCAGCTCTCCGTCCGTGACGCCCGTTGCGGCAAAAATGGCGTCATCCCCTCTCACAAGGTCCTCCATCCGGAGCACTTTGGATACATCAAGGCCCATTCGCTCACAGCGGGCCTGCTCTTCCGCACTTTGCGGCAGAAGCCTGCCGATGATTTCGCCGCCGAGCGCTTTTAACGCAACGGCAGACAGCACGCCTTCAGGAGCCCCGCCTGAACCGAAGAGAATGTCTACTCCCGTATGGTCAAAGGCCGTATTGATGGCGCCCGCGACATCACCGTCGTTGATCAGTTTGATTCTGGCGCCCGCCTCACGCAATTCAGAGATGATTTTTTCGTGTCTGTCACGATTTAAAATGGTTGCCACGACATCTTCAATGTCTTTGTTTTTCGCTTTCGCAACGGCTTTTAAGTTATCAATGACAGGCGCTTCAATATCGATGCAGCCTACCGCTTCGGGACCGACCGCGATTTTTTCCATATACATATCCGGGGCGTTCAGCAGTGTTCCATGGTCGGCGACCGCGATCACCGTCAGCGCATTCCAGCCGCCGCTCGCTACGATGTTTGTGCCTTCAAGAGGATCGACGGCGACATCGACGCGAGGGCCGTATCCGTTTCCGAGCTTTTCGCCGATGTAAAGCATCGGCGCTTCATCCATCTCGCCTTCCCCGATCACGACCGTGCCTTTCATCGGCACCGTGTCAAACACGTCACGCATTGCGCTTGTCGCCGCATCATCAGCTTCATCTTTTTTCCCGCGGCCCATCCATCTGGCAGATGCTAAAGCCGCCGCTTCAGTGACTCGAACCAATTCCATCGATAAGCTTCTTTCCATTTCAACACGATCTCCTCTCAAAAGTCCGCATTTCTATGAATTTTGGAGCTGTTCTATCTCTTCGTCCGTCAGCCTTTGCCGCCAGATTGTGGCGCCCAGACCTTCAAGTTTTTTCTCAAGATTGCTGTAGCCGCGGTCTAAATGCTCGAGACCGGTAATTTCGGTTACGCCGTCAGCCATGAGCCCGGCGACGACCAGACAAGCGCCTGCACGCAGATCGCTCGCCTTTACTTTTGCGCCCTGAAGCTCGGCCGGACCGGTGATAATGGCCGACCTGCCTTCCACTTTCATGTTGGCCCCCATCCGTCTCAGCTCATCTATATGTTTAAATCGGGCCGAGTAGATGGTGTCGGTTACGACGCTCGTGCCGCTGGCTCTCGTTAACAGAGATGTCATCGGCTGCTGAAGATCAGTCGGGAATCCCGGGTAAACAAGCGTTTTTACGTCGACCGGTTTTATCTGCTTCTGCCCGCCGAGCATAAGAAGCTGATCGTCACTCGTCTCAATGTGAAAACCCATTTCCCTGAGCTTCGCCGTTAAAGACTCCAGGTGAGTCGGTATGACATTATCAATAATGACTTCTTTCCCCATCGCGGCGCCGGCGATCATAAAGGTGCCCGCCTCAATTCTGTCCGGAATGATCGTATGCCTGCATCCGTGCAGCTCTTTTACGCCGTCGATTCTGATTACATTGGTTCCCGCGCCTTTGATCTTTGCGCCCATGCTGGTGAGCAATGTGGCAACATCAATAATCTCAGGTTCCTTGGCGGCGTTTTCTATCACGGTTTTACCTTCAGCCAGTACAGCGGCAAGCATGATATTGATCGTCGCTCCGACGCTGACGACATCTAAATAAATCCGTGCGCCTCTCAGCCTTTCGGCGCGCAGATAAATCGCGCCTTGTTCATTGGTGACTTCCGCCCCAAGCGCTTCAAACCCTTTGATGTGCTGGTCAATCGGCCGCGGCCCGAGATGGCATCCGCCCGGCAGTCCGATGACAGCCTGTTTGAAGCGGCCCAGCATCGCGCCCATTAAGTAATAGGAAGCGCGGAGTTTTTTCACTTTGCCGTTGGGAAGCGGCATGCTGATCATCGGAGAAGGGTCGACGACCATTTCTCCTTTTTCAAAATGGACGTTTCCGCCGATTTCTTTCAGCAGGTCACGCAGCGTTTCAATATCTGAGATCTCCGGAAGCCCTTCGATCGTTACTTCGGAATTTGCCAGAATGGTTGCGGGTATCAATGCGACGGCGCTGTTTTTCGCGCCGCTGATATGTACGGTTCCGTTTAACGGATCGCCGCCGGCAATATTCAACTTTTCCATGATAGTCTCCTTCCATAAGAAGATAGCTGCGGAGCGTAAATAAAATGGCATTTTATTCTGTCTCTGCAAATAAAGCTCTTGTCCAAAATGTAGCCAATTCGAAGAGAAAGAATACAAGGACATTATAAAATAACAGGAAGAAAATAGCGAAGCTTTGCGGGGCATTTTTAACACAGGATGCACAGAGGCCCGCCGGGTTCACATTCCGGGGAAACACACTCTTCACTTTGATACTGAAGGCCCGCTGCCAAACAGGAAAACATAAGGGTGCGGCAAACGGATGCAACCGGTTTGCCGCCCTTTTCACCCTTATTTATTCCAGTCTGCCAAGAATTGCTCGATGCCTTTATCCGTTAACGGATGTTTCGCCAGCTGGTGAATGACTTTCAGCGGCATCGTACCGATATGCGCACCGCGTAAAGCGGCTTCAGTCACGTGCTGCGCATGACGGATGGAAGCTGCGATGATTTGTGTATCAATGTCATGAATGTCAAAAATCTGTCTTATTTCTGAAATCAGTTCAAGACCGTTATGGCCGATGTCATCCAGACGACCTAAGAACGGAGATACATAAGTCGCCCCGGCTCTTGCCGCCAAAAGCGCTTGGTTGGCGCTGAAAATGAGCGTTACGTTGGTTTTAATGTTCAGGTCGCTCAGCGCTTTTACGGCTTTTAACCCTTCAGACGTCATCGGGATTTTCACCGTGATATTCGGTGCGATTTTCGCAAGTTCTTTACCTTCTTCAATCATCTCTTCAGCATTCAGGGAAATGACTTCCGCGCTTACTGATCCGCTCACGACTTCCGTAATCTCACGAAGTCTGTCATGGAAAGACACGTCAGCTTCTTTCGCCACTAAACTAGGGTTTGTCGTAACTCCGGCAAGAACGCCAAGTTCATAAGCTTCTTTAATCTCGTCAATGTTTGCTGTATCAATGAAAAATAACATAAGGAAAGCCTCCCCAGTAATAAATTTTCAGAACTGTAAAACATGATTGCGCTTTCTAAAGGTAAGACATAAAACCGCCTGTCAATGCTGTCAGGCGGTTTATGGATGTTACATTGGATTAAGCTTGGTTTGAAGAACCGAACTCACGCATTTTGCCGATAACCGTTTCTTTGATCGCTTCACGAGCAGGTCCAAGATATTTACGAGGATCGTATTCGTTCGGCTTAGCTGCCAATGTTTCGCGGACAGCTTTTGCAGAAGAAATTTGGTTTTCAGTGTTTACGTTGATTTTAGCCGTACCAAGTGAGATTGATTTTTTAATGTCGGCAGTCGGAATTCCTGTACCGCCGTGAAGTACTAATGGAAGGCCGGTTGATTTGCCGATATCTTCCATTTCTTTGAAGCCGAGGTTCGGTTCGCCTTTGTAAGGGCCGTGAACAGAACCCAGTGCAGGTGCAAGGCAGTCGATGCCAGTGCGCTCTACAAGTTCTTGACACTCTTTAGGGTCAGCATAGATTACGCCTTCAGCGATCACGTCATCTTCCTGTCCGCCTACAGTTCCAAGCTCAGCTTCAACTGAAACGCCGTGGAAATGAGCAAGCTCAACCACTTTAGCTGTAGTTGCTACGTTTTCCTCAAACGGGTGGTGAGATGCGTCGATCATTACAGAAGTGAAGCCTGCATGAATCGCTTTCGCACAAGATTCAAAGCTTGAACCGTGGTCTAAGTGAATGGCGACAGGAACTGTCACTTTGTATTCTTCCATAAGAGCTTTAACCATGGCAACCACTGTTTTGAAGCCGCCCATGTAGCGTCCCGCGCCTTCTGAAACACCAAGAATAACCGGGGATTTTTCCTCTTCTGCTGCTTGTAAAATAGCTTGAGTGAACTCAAGGTTATTTAAGTTAAATTGTCCAACAGCATATCCTTTTTCTTTAGCTGTATTCAACATTTCCGTCATTGAAACTAAAGGCATGTCGAAAGTCCTCCTTATGTAGCCTGATTTGCTTCTTCTCGAAAAAAGCTTTCCACCTATAGCATGACCATAAAAACCTGTCATATGTAAAACAACAGATCGCTTTTTCTCCATCTCTAGGATACCAACTTTTCGACAAATCGGCAACACAATGACATAATTGTTTCTAATTTTATTAATTCGATTTTAGAGGTAAATATTTTTTCACCGCGTCTCTGATCTCATCAATGTCAAAAGGTTTCGCAAAATGAGTCAGCGCTCCGAGCTCTTTTGATTCCTTAATCATATCGAGTTCTCCGTAAGCGGTCATGATAATGACGCGGATGGATTCGTCGATCATCTTCATGCGCTTGAGAATTTCGATTCCGTCCATGCCGGGGATTTTCATATCTAAAAGCACGAGATCGGGCCGTTCTTTCGTTACGATGTCCAGCGCCTGTATGCCGTTGGCGGCCTGAAACGTCTGGTACCCTTCTTTATGAAACACTTCATTGAGCAATATGCGTATACCGTATTGGTCATCTACGATTAAAATCTTTTCATTCATCATTTTACACCCCAATATTATCATTTTCGTCAAAAGGAAGCAGTTGTTTATGTATTCTGTTTGATTTTCACATTTCCTTTAATTATAATAGTCTACTTTCCGACATTTTCTGAGCATTTTCTCTTTTGTTGTATACTGTTCTTGTATGTGTAAAGGAGGTTTCACTCATGTTAAAGATATTTACAACGCAGCTTGCAGGCATTTTTTCCCGCATTCAGGATAAGGAATCCGAAGCAATAGAAGACGGCGCGCGCCTGCTGGCGCAGGCAGCCGTCAGCGGCCATACCATTTATTTATACGGCGCAAATGAGATGCAGGGCATTTTGTGCGAGGCGGAACTCGGCTCAGAACCGATGCCTTCCGTCAAAGCGTTTCCGGATACAGCTGATTCGATTACAGAAAGCGACAGGGTGCTGATGTTTTGTTCAGGTCCGGGCACGGCTGAAGAACAGGCGCTGGCTCAAAAGCTTTATGAAAAAGGGATCGGCCTCGTTGGCGTATCTCCTGTCATCAAAGATCAAACCGGGATTGAGGAATTTTGTGATGTTCATATTGACAGCAAATTAAAAATGCCGCTTCTGCCTGATGAAGACGGGACAAGATACGGCTTTCCTTCATTAATGACAGGCCTGTATGTCTATCACGCACTGTCCTTTACGTTAAAGGAAATGATGCAGGAATATGCCTGATGCAGAAAAAAGACTTGCCGCTTTTAAAGGAGGCAAGTCTTTTTTTATTACTTCTGTTCTGCAGCTTGTACGGAAGCGCCGATAAAGTCTTTGAATAAAGGCTGAGGTCTTGTCGGTCTTGATTTGAACTCAGGGTGGAACTGGCAAGCGACATACCAAGGATGGTCTTTCAGCTCGATGATTTCCACAAGACGGCCGTCAGGGCTTGTGCCTGAGAACACAAAACCGTTCTCTTCCATTTGCTGTCTGTATTCGTTGTTGAATTCATAACGGTGGCGGTGGCGTTCGTATACCACTTCATCCGCATACGCTTCGAAGGCTTTCGTGTCTTCCTGAAGCTTACAAGGGTACAGTCCGAGACGAAGCGTTCCTCCGAGATCCTCGACATCTTTTTGTTCTGGCAGAAGATCGATGATCGGATAAGGAGTGGACGGATCGATCTCCGCAGAGTGAGCCCCTTCCAGACCTAATACGTTTCGCGCATATTCAATGGATGCAATCTGCATACCGAGGCAGATGCCGAAGAACGGAATTTTATTCTCACGCGCATACTTGGCGGCGATGATTTTCCCTTCTACGCCGCGGTCTCCGAAACCGCCGGGCACGATGATTCCGTCTGTGCCGCTAGTCAGCTCTTGAATATTGCTTTCTGTCACTTCTTCGGCGTTAATCCATTTGATCTTCACATCAGCGTCAAACGCATAGCCGGCGTGGCGCAGTGATTCAACGACTGAAATGTAAGCGTCCTGAAGCTCGACGTATTTACCGACGAGGCTGATTGTAATGGTTTTAGACAAGTTTTTCACTTTCGTGACAAGGTCTTTCCATTCCGTCATATCCGGGTCTTTGCATTCTAATTTCATATGATCGCAGACAAGCTTATCGAGTCCCTGCTCCTGAAGGTTAAGCGGGATGGAGTAAAGGTTGTCCGCATCTTCGCACTCGATGACCGCTTTCGTGTCAATATCGCAGAAGAGCGCGATTTTATCTTTCATATCTTGAGAAATCGGCATTTCCGTGCGCACGACGATGATATTAGGCTGAATACCGAGGCTTCTCAGCTCTTTTACGCTGTGCTGCGTCGGTTTTGTTTTCAGCTCGCCCGCCGCTTTGATGTACGGAACAAGCGTACAGTGAATGTACATCACGTTTTCGTGGCCGATGTCGCTTTTCATTTGACGGATGGCTTCAAGGAACGGAAGGGATTCGATGTCTCCCACTGTTCCGCCGATCTCAGTAATGACTACATCTGCGTTTGTTTCTTTGCCTGCACGGTACACGCGGTCTTTCAGTTCATTTGTGATGTGCGGAATGACCTGAACCGTTCCGCCGAGGTAGTCCCCGCGGCGCTCTTTTTTCAATACGGCAGAATAGATTTTACCAGTCGTCACGTTGCTGAATCTGTTCAGATTAATGTCAATGAACCGCTCATAATGCCCTAAGTCAAGGTCAGTCTCAGCGCCGTCATCGGTAACGAATACCTCACCGTGCTGGTACGGGCTCATCGTTCCCGGGTCAACGTTGATATAAGGGTCAAATTTTTGGATGGTGACGCTCATGCCTCTGTTTTTCAACAGGCGGCCAAGTGACGCAGCCACAATTCCTTTTCCGAGTGATGATACAACTCCCCCGGTTACAAAAATATATTTCGTCATTTCGTTTGCTCCTCTCTTCGGTCTGCGCTACATTCCTTAAAATGTGCCGTTTTATAGAAAATCATTTCACTAAAAACAAATGATGTGTAAAAGAATTTGGGAGATGAAAATAAGAAAGCTCCCTTTCAATTTCTTGAAAGGGAGCGTAGCACTCTTATGAATTCTCTTCTTTTTGAAGAGCCCAAAATACATACTACATAGTTCGACAATGAAAGTCAAGATCGTTTTGCTGATATAAAATCAGTCTTTGCGATCCTCTTCCTCATCATCATAATCTTCCTCATCTTCTTCAATCATCTCGTCTTCGATCTCAAGCTCGTCGTCATCTTCTTCATCGATATCTTCGTCGTCAAAGCTGTCTGCTTCAAGGTCAATATCTTCTTCTATTTCATCGAGATCGATGTCATCTTCGTCAACTTCCTCGAATTCATCAAGGTCGAGATCTTCCTCAACGACTTTTTTCGCTTTTTTCTTTTTCGCTTTTACAGTCGGCTGCGTTTCTTCGTCCAGCTGATCGTACGGATACCAGCTGCGAAGCCCCCACGTCTGGTCTGACAGAGCAATAAAGCGGCCGTCAATGTTCAGGTCTGTATAAAATTGGGCGATACGGTCGCCCAGTTCCTCTTTCGTAACACCGAGCAAGGAGATCATTTCATTCAGCAGCTCCTGGAACGGAACCGGTTTTTTATGTTCTGAGAAAATTTCGTGAGCGATTTCAACTAAAGCCATCTGCTTCAGCTGTTCCTGAGAATATTGTTTGATACTCAAGGTCGGACACTCCCTTTCTATTACTTATATGTATCTGTTTCTATCCTATAATAAGAACGAATTTGTATTGTTTTGTTCATAAACCATACCTCTCATTATAAACAAATTAAAACAGAATATGCTACCCTTAACAGCGTAATTTAAGAAATTTTAGAGCCGTCCCTTCATAAATCGGCTGATGTGCGAAAACAAAGCCGCCGGCATATGCGCCGGCGGCCCGCTTCTTTCTATAAAGACTCTTGTTTTTCGGCGCCGAATACAGACATGGCGAGCAATTCACTGACATCATAAGTGCCGATCGCGTCTTCGGCTTCTTTCGCTTTCGTACCGTCACCGAGCATGGTCAGACAGTAAGGACAGCCGGAGCTGATGACCGTCGGACTGACAGAAAGCGCCTGCTCAGTCCGGGCCGTGTTGATTCTCGCTCCCGTTTCTTCTTCCATCCACATGAGCCCTCCTCCGGCGCCGCAGCACATCCCGTTTTCGCGGCTGCGCTCCATTTCCTTCAATTGAACGCCCGGAATGGCTTTTAAGATCGCTCTCGGCGGCTCATACACTTCATTGTATCTTCCTAAATAGCACGAGTCATGGAAGGTAATCGTTTCATTCACCGGGTGAAGCGGTTTTAGTTTCCCCTGTGACACAAGCTCGGCTAATAATTCAGTATGATGATAGACTTCGGCCCGGAATCCGAAATCAGGATATTCATTTTTGAACATATTATAGGCGTGCGGATCAATCGTGACGATTTTTTTGATCCCGTGTTTTTCAAATTCGCCGATGTTGTGTTCCGCCAGCTCTTGGAACAGAAACTCGTTGCCCAAACGGCGCGGCGTATCGCCTGAGTTTTTTTCCTTATTGCCGAGAATCGCAAAGGATACGCCCGCTTCATTAAGCAGCTTTGCAAATGAGACGGCAATCTTTTGGCTCCTGTTATCGTAGGAACCCATTGATCCGACCCAAAACAAATAGTCGAACTCTTTGTCTTGTTTTTTCATTTCTTTCACTGTCGGAATTTCTGTATCAGCCTGCTCCCGCCAGTTCTCCCGCTCTTTCCGGTTTAAGCCCCACGGGTTTCCCTGTCTTTCAATGCTTGTCATGGCCCGCTGCGCGTCGCTGTCCATCTTCCCTTCCGTAAGCACAAGATAACGGCGAAGATCGATAATTTTATCAACGTGTTCATTCATGACCGGACATTGATCCTCACAGTTGCGGCAAGTGGTGCACGCCCAAATCTCCTCTTCCGTGATGACCTCGCCGATTAAGCTCGGGTTGTAATCAATGGCTGCGGCCGCTTCACGCGATCCTCCCCCTGAGGAAGCCGCGGCGAGCTGATTCGCTTTCGTGTGCTGAAAAACGGGCGCGGGCACCCACGGAGATTTTGACGTCACGGCAGCGCCTTTTTCCGTCAAATGGTCTCTGAGCTTTAAAATGAGGTCCATCGGCGAGAGCATCTTGCCCGTACCGGAGGCCGGACACATATTTGTACAGCGGCCGCATTCGACGCAGGCGTAAAGGTCGACAAGCTGAGAGCGGCGGAAGTCTTCAATCTTTCCGACGCCGTAGCTTTCTTTCGTCTCATCGGTGAAATCGATTTTTTCCAGCTTTCCTTTTGAATCCAGCCTGCTGAGGAACACATTCGCCGGACCCGCAATTAAGTGCGCATGCTTTGATTGCGGCACGTACACTAAAAAGCTGAGCAAAAACAACAGATGAAGCCACCATGAAACATAAAACACGGCGGCTGCCGCCGGCGCTGAAAGACCGCCGAGCACAAACGCAATAGAGGAAGCGATCGGCTCCGTCCAAGACAGAGAATGATCGTGCCATAAAAGGTTCATGGCGTTCCCGAGAAGCACCGTCACCATCAGTCCGCCGATAAACAGCAGGACAAGCCCCGCTTTAAACCCGCGTTTCAGTCTGACGAGTTTTTCAATGTAGCGCCGGTAAAACGCCCAGACTACGGCGACTAAAATCAGAAACGTGACGATTTCCTGAAAAAAGGTAAACGCCGGATAAAGCGGACCGAACGGCAGATGGCGGTCAGGAAGCAGCCCTTTCAGAATAAAATCAATTGCGCCGAACTGAACGAGTATAAAACCGTAAAAAAACAGAACGTGGATGATGCCGCTCTTTTTATCTTTCAGCAGTTTTTTTTGTCCGAACACATTCACCCATATCTTCTGAAGACGTTCTTTCAGGCGTTTATCAAATTCTTCCCTTTGGCCGAGCTTAATATAAGCGATCCTCGTTCTGATCAGGTAAACGAATAAATAAACGGCGTAAGCGGTTACAGCTGAAAACAGCAGCGCGTTTACCATGAGAAATGCGTTCATCTTGTCTCCCCCTTTGTTCTGATACCCCTCTTCATTGTCATATCTTTACTTTATCATAAATAATGAATGAGTGTTCAGTCAATAATTAAATTCACATTCTCAGGGCACACTACGAATACTTCGGAAAGGAGCGTCGGTATGAAGGTCATTTTTGTGTTGCTTGTCATTTTTATCATATTGATCGCACTTATGCTGCTTGATATGCTGCTTGGCCGGGCGGCGTACAAAAAACAGGCGTATGAGCCCGTTTTTGACCCGAAAAAGAGTGATATCACACTCATTCACTGCGGCAGCGAGCTTGTGCGGCAGATGACGGCTGATATCCGCCAAGCCGTCTCTTCTATTCATATGATGTTTTTTATTATGAAGAACGACCAAGTCAGCCATGAGATGTTTCATTTATTGAAGGAAAAGGCCCAGGCCGGCGTCTCCGTATATCTGCTGCTCGATTGGGCGGGCAGCCGCCAAGTGAAAAAGCCTTCCATTCAAACGATGAAAAAAGCCGGCGTTCACGTTCATTTTCTAAATAAACCGGCATTTCCGTTTCTTTTTTTCAGGCTGCAAAAACGGAATCACCGGAAAGTGACCGTCATTGACGGCAAAATCGGCTATGTCGGCGGTTTTAATATCGCTGAAGAGTACCTCGGCAAAAAAGCGAAGTTCGGAAACTGGGAGGATTATCACCTGCGGATGACCGGCGAAGGCACGGCGGATCTTCAGACTCTTTTTGTAAGCGATCTGAAACGAAACACCGGAAAAGCACCCGGATCACCCGGGGTTTATCCGGCATTATCCGAAGGGAATATCTCTCATAGGACATATGCATCTGACGGTTTTTCGCTTGAATCGCATTATGAAAACTGCATCCGTAAGGCGGAGAAAAAAATCATTATCGGCACGCCTTATTATGTACCGAGCAAAAAGCTTCAGGAAGCGCTTATTTCAGCCTGCCGAAAAGGCGTCAAAGTCATCTTGATCGTGCCGATGAAGTCAGACCACCCGCTCGTTCGGGAAACAGCTTTTACCTATTATCCCGAGCTTCTGAAAGCTGGCTGCCTCATCTATCGGTATTATCAAGGCTTTTATCATGTCAAAGCTTTCATTATTGATGACCGCATCAGCATTATCGGCACGCCGAATTTTGATAAACGGAGTCTGTTCTGGAATGAAGAGGTGAATGTCATCATTCATGATGAAGCCTTTACAAAGGAAGTGCTTTCAACCATAAAGCAGGACATCGAAAAATCCGAGCTTCTCACATTAGAAAAAGTGAAACAGCGCTCCGTCAGACAGCTTCCTGCAGAATGGCTGGGAAAGGCCATATCTTACTTTTTATAAAGGAGAAACCATATGCTGTTCAGATTCGGATTCGTCGCAAACGCCATGTGCCTTTGGGACGCGTCCCCCGCAAAAACCTTAACATATGCGCGCTATACCAAGCTTTCCCGCAGTGAGCGGAAAGACGCCCTGCTTTCTGTGACGAAAGCAAATCTTACCAATACGCTGCGCACCATCCACTATGTGATCAGCCACGGCATCCCGCTGTACAGGTTCTCAAGCTCGATTGTGCCGCTCGCCACCCATCCGGATGTGCTGTGGGATTTTGTCACGCCGTTTCGCCAGGAGTTTCGTGAGATCGGCGGGCTGGTCAGAAAATATGACCTCAGAACGAGCTTTCATCCGAACCAATTCACGCTTTTTACAAGCCCGAAACAGGAGATTACCGCAAATGCGGTCAAGGATATGGCCTATCATTATGACATGCTGGACGCAATGGGCATCGCGGACCGTTCCGTCATCAACATCCATGTCGGAGGCGCTTACGGTGACAAACAAAGCGCGCTTGGCCGTTTCCGCGTGAATCTGAAAGAACTTCCCGATGTCATCAAACAGCGGATGACTTTAGAAAACGATGATAAAACATACACGTCCGAGGAAACACTCAGTGTATGTGAGCAAGAAGGCATTCCGTTTGTGTTTGATTATCACCATTTTTACGCCAATCCGACCGATGACGCTGATTTAGATAACATTCTTCCGCGGATGATCAAAACATGGCAGCGGATCGGCTTAAAGCCGAAGGTCCATCTCTCCTCGCCAAAATCAGAATCAGCCATACGCAGTCATGCGGACTATGTGGATGCGAATTTTATTCTGCCGGTGCTGGAGCGGTTTCGACAATGGGATACGGACATCGATTTTATGATTGAGGCGAAAGAGAAAGACCGGGCGCTGCTCCGGCTCGCCGAAGAATTAAGCGCCATCCGCGGAGTCAAACGCCTGGCGGGCGGAGTGCTGAAGTGGAAGGCATAACCAGGTTTATCACCCGTTTATATGGGGAATTTCCGAAATAACAGACCATCAGACGGAGGAGAAAATATATGAAAAACATTACATCTTTGAAAATAGCCGCTAAGAAGTTCACTTTACGAAACATGCTTCAGCTTTATCAGCTTTGCCACACGGGAGGCCACGAGCTGTATATCTACTCTAAAAAAACGATGTGCAAAATCAAAGATATCATTGAGCTGGAAACGTTCAGAATGGCCCATAAAGAACAAGAATATTTAATTGTAGTGGAAGGCAAGAAAGCGGTGCAGCTTATTGACCGTTTCAAACATATCATCGAACCTGCGCAAAAAGAAGCCCATTAAATACAGACTACATAAAAAAGGATAGACAGGAGGCGCCTCGGCCCCCGCTCGTCTATCCTTTTTCTTTTATTGATGCATCAGCTCGCCGAATTGCGCCTGATGAAGTCTCTGGTACATGCCGCCGGATGCCAGCAGTTCCTTATGATGACCTTGTTCAGCGATGCCTTCTTTCGTGACGACGACGATCCTGTCCGCATCCTTAATCGTAGCCAGCCGATGGGCGATCACAAGCGTCGTGCGTCCTTCAGACAGCTCTTGCAGCGATTTTTGAATGGCGGCTTCCGTTTCTGTATCGAGGGCTGATGTAGCCTCGTCTAAAATTAAGATCGACGGGTTTTTCAAAAACATTCTGGCGATGGAAAGCCGCTGCTTCTGCCCGCCTGACAGTTTCACGCCGCGCTCGCCGATCACCGTGTTTAAACCGTCGGGATACCCGTTTACCAAGTCCTCTAAATGCGCCTGGCGGACGGCCTGCCAGATTTCTTCCTCAGACGCGTCGAGCCGCCCGTAAGCAATGTTTTCCCGCAATGTGCCGGAAAACAGAAAGACATCCTGCTGGACGACGCCGATTTGTCCGCGCAATGATGACAGCGTCATGTCCTTAATATCGATTCCGTCAATGGAAATCACGCCTTCAGACGGCTCATAAAAGCGCGGCAGCAGACTTGTCAGCGTTGATTTTCCCGCTCCCGAAGGCCCGACGAATGCGACTGTCTCCCCGGCATGAATGGACAAATTGATTCCCGACAGAACCGGACTGTTTTCTTCGTAACCGAATGACACACCATCATAACGGATATTCCCTTTTAAACCGGACACATGTCTCGCGTTCGGGGCGTCCTTGATATCAGGCTCCGTTTCCAGTATTTCTATAAAGCTTTTAAAACCGGCAATGCCTCTCGGATACATCTCAATAATCGCGTTGATTTTATCAATCGGACGGAACAGAACGTTCGTCAGCAGCACAAAAGCGACGAATTCCCCGTAAGATAACGATCCGCGGATCACGAACCATGTGCCGCACAATAAGACGAACAGCGTGACGAATCTTGTCAGCATGTAACTGATCGAGCCGTTTTTCGCCATGATTTTATAAGACGTCAGCTTTGTTTTGCGGAAACGCTGATTGTTCACGTCAAACCGCTGCGTTTCAAACGCTTCATTGCTGAAAGCCTGAACAAGACGGATGCCGCCGATATTGTTTTCAACCCTCGCGCTGAAGTCTCCGACGTCTTTGTTCAGTTTTGTAAACGCAGAGGTCATTTTTTTATTGAAATACAAAGCAAGCCATATGACGACCGGCATAATGATAAAAGTCAACAGCGCGAGCTGCCAGTTAATAAACAGCATCACACCGAATGCGCCCAAAATCGTCATGATCGCGATAAACAGGTCTTCAGGTCCGTGGTGGGCGGTTTCTCCGATATACATCAAATCATTGGTGAGCTTGGACATTAAACTGCCCGTTTTGTTGTTATCGTAAAATTTGAACGAAAGCTTTTGCAGATGGTCGAAAAGCTTTTTCCGCATATCGGTTTCAATGTTAATGCCGAGCATATGGCCCCAATACGTCACAACATACTGAAGTGCCGAGCTGAGGGCGTAGACCCCGAATAAAGCAGCGGAAGTCAAAATAATCAGACTCCAATCCCGCCCCGGAAGCAATGTATCGATAAAGTAATTGACAATCAGAGGAAAACTCAGCTCCATCAATCCGCCGGCGATGGCAGAAAAGAAGTCGAGAAAAAACAGCTTTTTGTACGGTTTATAATAAGAAAAAAATTGTCGCAGCACGATTCCGTCCTCCTTGTGCCTCGTTCTTAATGATAATATTTCTCAATTATACTATACACAAGGAGTTTTAAAAGCGTTTTTTATAAAACGCCGGAAAATAACCGTGCGAAGGATTCCTTCGTTCTTTCCCATAATGTGCGCTTATAGAAACGGACGGGGCTGATTTTTTCAGACTCCTTCATATCCTCCAGATAATGCGCTTCAAGATCTTTGATCGCCTCTTGATCTGTAAAAAAGACATTGACTTCAAAGTTCAGCTGAAAGCTTCTCATGTCCATATTCGCCGTCCCGACAGAGGCGAGGTTTCCGTCAGTGATGAGCACCTTTTGATGCATAAAGCCTTTTTGATAAGAATAGACTTCGATTCCTTCGCGAAGAAGCTCGGGGAAATACGATCTCGTCGCGTACTGGGTTAAAAATCCGTCATTGGTTTCCGGCACCATGACACGCACCCGGACGCCTCTGGCAGCAGCCTCCTTTAGCGCTGTGCGGATCGGCTCATTCGGCACGAAATAAGGCGTCGCGATCCATACAGACGATTCGGCCGCCGCTATCATGGCATAATACAGATCGCTCATCCGCTCCTTCATATCGGGGCCTGTCGGAACGACTTGATAGACGCCTCCGCTTTCTGCCGCAACCGGGCGGGTATATGCTTTCCGATCAATCAGCACCTCATCCGAAACGTATTCCCAATCAAGCATAAAAATGCTGTGGAGCGTCTGAACGATTTCTCCTTCGACTTTCATATGGGTGTCCCGCCAAAAGCCGACATCTTGGTCTTTGCCGATATACTCCTTGCCGACATTCAGCCCGCCGACAAAACCGACTTTCCCGTCAACGATGACGATCTTGCGGTGATTTCTGAAATTGAATTTTTGGTTGAAAAAACCGTATTTCAGCGGCAGAAACGGGACGATGTTCACACCCGCGCGTTTCAGTTTTTTAATATCTTTTCCGGCCAGCTTCAGGCTGCCGGCCGCGTCGAACAAAAACCGCACTTCCACACCTTGACGCGCCTTTTCCATCATAATGTCCATCATCTTGTGCCCGAGCATGTCTGATTTGAACATGTAATACTCAATATGTATAAATGACGCGGCCTCCCGGAGCGCCTCAAACAGCTCCGGAAATGTTTCGTCCCCGTTTTTGAGCACCTTCAGCCTGCTTTTTGTATTGATATTCATATGGGACGCCTTGATTGAATATTGAAAGAAACGCTTCTGATTTCCTTTCAGCCCGGTCAGGTCGGGAGTTTGTTCCATATCAAATATCGTTCTCAGCTTTTCCCGGTTGTATGTCCGTTTCGACCTGAACAGCTTGCCTTTTTCATAAAGCTGGCCGGAAAAAAGGTAAAATAAGTACCCGGCGATCGGAAAAAACACAAGAATATGAATCCATAACAGCGTGTGCTGCGAGGTGCGGTTTTCAAGAATTAACGAATAGATGCTGAACAAAATAATGCTTGCATAGCAAAGCACCCCTCCGTAAAACTCAAGCCTGGAAACCGGAAAAAACCATATGACATATGCTCCGATAAGCATCATATATAAAAAGCAAAATTCCAGTCTCCTTTTCAGCATCCCGACTCTCTCCCATCTGATCCGATATCTCTGTATACCCTCTGTTTTCCGGCTTGTAAACATATGAAAAAGCCTCTCCGCACGAGCGGAAAGGCTTATGATGAAGCTTCTTGTGATTGGCCGGGTGTGATGTTCTGAAGCAATGCCGGATTGAGCGAGCAGCTGCCTTTGATTTTATTTTTGAAGATGCCGATGATCAGACCGGTGACCGCTATCGACACTAAGGAGAAGAGCCCTTTCAGCAACCCGACGGAAAAAATGCCGGCCAGCACGACGCCAAAATCGAAGAGGAAATTAACGGCACCCGGATTCCATCCGCAGCGCTTTTGCAGAAATAAAGCGAGGATATTGGCGCCGCCGAGCGATGCCTGATGATAAAACATGAGCGACAGGCCGAACCCGATCAGCGCCCCGCCGCAAATCGCCCCGGCAAGCGGTGAAACAGAGACCGGCGGCAGCCAGTGATCCGCGCCGGTAAACAGAGTCAGTACTGTGACTGCAAAAACGGTGGATAGAGTGAATTTGATTCCCATTCTGATGAGAGAAAATATATAAAACGGGATATTGATCAGAAAGAAGATAATCGCAAAAGAGGAATGAAACAAGTATGACAGGCTTAGTGACAGTCCCGCTGTGCCGCCGGTTAATACATGAGAATGTCTGAGTGTCAGGACGCCGGCGCTTGTCATCAGACAGGCGGCTAAAATGAGGAAAATCCGCTTCATTCTTCACTCTCCTTTTGTTGCTGTTATTTCCAAATAAAACATAACAGGAATCCCCGCCGCCCAGCCATTACCTTGGCAGAAAATATCTTATGTTTTTATTTTTTCACCATAAAAAATCCCCCTCTTGCAGGGGGGATTTTTACGTGCGTTTCCGATAGACAACATAGCTGCGCGTCAAATACTTGAGGGGCAGGCTGAACACGTGAACCAATCTTGTAAACGGCCAAAGGATAAAAACGACGTACCCTATGATGATATGAAACTTAAACCATAGCGGGACACTCTCCATCAAAGAAGCGTCAGGCCGGAACAAAACAATTTCCCTGAACCACGGCCCGACTGTTGCCCTGTAATCAAAGCCTTTCGAATCAATGTTAAGAAATGTGGCCGCAACGCCCGACAGCATCATGAACAGCAGCAGAATAAGCGTCAGGATATCCGATGGCGAGCTGGTTTTGCGGATTCTTTTGTCAAACAGCCTTCTGTATGTCAGGATGACAAGTCCGGCACATGCAGCAATCCCCGCCGGCAGGCCTGCGCCGATCGCCATTTTGTGATACATATGCTCTGAAATGCCAAGGGAAGCATACACGCCTTCCGGGATCAGAATTCCCATGACATGTCCGCCGACAACGCACAGCAGTCCCCAATGAAAAAGTGTGCTGCCAGCGGCAAGTTTTTTCTTTTCTAACAGCTCGCTTGATTTCGCCGTCCAGCCGAATTGGTCATGCTGATAGCGGTAAATATGCCCGCCGATAAAGATCGTCAATACAATGTATGGCATAACGCCCCACAGGATCTGCCCGCTCATGCCTGAACAGCCCTTTCTTCAATGCTTTCATGTACACCGATGTTTTCCAGTGCGGCCTGCAGCACGTGCAGCAGCTCAGCATAGATGCTGTTATTTTTTTCGAGGCGGGAAGCCAGCTCCCTCACATTAGACACGTATTTCTCAAACACGCTTCTCGCCGCTTCAATCTCCGCAACCGCGGCGAATTCCAGCATCAGCGGCAGGTAATCAGGCAGTTCTTTCTCTGTCGGCAGGAAACCGGATTGCTGGTAGGTGTTTTTTAAATGCAGCAATTCAATGCCGCGCTCCCTTTGTTCGCCTGAGTTAAAGTAGGTGACGTACATATTCGTTTTTTTTCCGAAATCGAACGTATACACATAGTGTTCAATCAGCGCTTGCGGAGAAAAGCCGGCTGCCGCCTCTAAAAAGTGCAGCAATTTCTCCCGGATTTGCTGATTGGTGATGTCATGGATAAGAGCCTTCCAATCGGGAATCTCGGCTCTCCACTCTTCATCCGGATAAGAGAGAAGAACGGAAAGAGCGGAGAACGTCATTTGCCGGTCTGTGGTGTTCATGTTATTACACCTCATTTATGAAAAATTAGAAACAGGAGCCGGGGCCGCCTGAAAATGATAAGCCGCAGCTCCCTTGTTCAGCATATAAATCTGACACTTCTTCTCGATGGCTGCTCGGGATCACAAAACGGTCATCATATTTGGCGATTGCCAGCAGCCGATACATGTCTTCAATTTGCTGTTCTGTTAAGCCGACACTGGAGACCAATGCCGGGTCGATGGATTTATTTGTCTGAACCGCCCTCATATACTGGCGCATGACAGACATTTTCTTTAACGTGGACCGAATATGATCCGTATCCCCCGCCGTTAACAGCTGCGCCAAATAGTCAATCGGAATTCTCATTTGGTCGATAGCCGGAAAAATCGCTTCCGCCGTTTGCCGGCTGCCTTTTCCTTCAAAGAGATTCATAATCGGGCTGAGCGGCGGAATGTACCAAACCATCGGCAGCGTACGGTACTCAGGGTGAAGCGGAAGCGCAATCTTCCAGTCAATGATCATTTTATAGATCGGCGATTGCTGCGCCGCTTCTATCCATTCAACCGGGATGCCTTGTTCTTTTGCCAGTTTGGCAATCTCAGGATCATTCGGATCAAGAAAAACGTCCAGTTGGGAATGGTAGAGATCCTTTTCATTTTCAACAGAGGCCGCTTCCTCCACTTTGTCCGCGTCATACAGCATGACGCCGAGATAGCGGATTCTGCCCACACACGTTTCAGAGCAAATAGTCGGCAGCCCCGCCTCCAAACGCGGAAAGCAGAGTGTGCATTTTTCCGCTTTGTTCGTTTGCCAGTTAAAATAGACTTTTTTATAAGGACAGGATGAGACGCAATATCTCCATGAACGGCATGCGTTTTGATCAACGAGTACGATGCCGTCTTCCTCGCGTTTGTACATGGCGCCGGACGGGCAGGAGGACACGCACGCCGGATTGATGCAGTGTTCGCAAATACGCGGCAGATACATCATAAAGACTTCATCGAATTCTGTTTTGATCGATTCCTCCATCTTTTGCACGTTTGGATCTTCAAGACCCGTAATATGCCCGCCCGCGAGATCATCCTCCCAGTTCGGACCCCATTCGATATTCATAAAATCCCCCGTCAAGGACGATTTCGGCCGTGCCACCGGCTGGTGTTTTTTCTGCGGGCTGTTTGTTAATGTTTCATAATCATAGTTCCAAGGTTCATAGTAGTCATCAATCGTCGGCTGGTTCGGGTTATAGAAAAGGCCTGCGAGCCGATTCGTTTTCGGGCCTGATTTCAGTTCAAGCTTTCCTTTTTTCAACGTCCAGCCGCCTTTATATTTGTCCTGGTCCTCCCATTGCTTCGGGTAGCCGATGCCCGGCTTTGTTTCTACATTATTGAAGTACATATATTCCGCACCGGAACGGTTTGTCCACGTGTTTTTGCAGGTGACGCTGCACGTGTGGCAGCCGATGCATTTATCCAAGTTCATGACCATCCCGATTTGCGCTTTAATCTTCAAGCCAATCAACCTCCTTCAGCTTGCGGATGACGACATTCAGATCGCGCTGATTCCCCGTCGGACCGTAATAGTTAAAGCCGTAACTCAGCTGTGCATAGCCCCCGATCATCTGGGTCGGCTTGACGTGAATCCTTGTCGGGCTGTTATGGGTGCCTCCGCGGTTATTCGTCAGTTTTGTGCCGGGCACGTTGATGTGACGGTCCTGGGCATGGTGCATAAACGCCATTCCTTTAGGAATCCGGTGAGACAAAACCGCTCTCGCGACGACAACGCCGTTTCGGTTGAAGCATTCAATCCAATCGTTGTCTTTGATATCCGTATCCGCAGCATCATCTTTATTCATCCACACAGTCGGCCCGCCGCGGAACAGCGTCAGCATCGGCAGAGAATCAAAATACATGCTGTGGACGGACCATTTATTATGCGGCGTCAAATAATTAAGAACGATTTCTTTGCCCTCTTGATCAGGCCGCTTGCTTAGGAATGGACGGTGCTGGAGGATCGGTTTAAATGTCGCCATCGTTTCACCGAATTCCATCATCAGTTCATGATCGACATAATAGGATTGTCTGCCTGTCAGCGTCCGCCACGGAATTAATTTTTCCACATTCGTCGTAAACGGCGAGTACCTGCGCCCTCCTTTTTCTGAACCGGTAAAGGCCGGAGAGGTGATGACCGTTTTCGGCTGGGCTGTAATTTGCTCGAACGTAAAGCATTCTTCCTCGCGCTCTTCCGCCAGGTCTTTCAGCTCCAGATCGGTAATGTTTTCAAGTGATTCCCATGCTTTCACGGCGACTTTTCCATTGGAGGTGGACGACAGGGTTAAAATCGCTTCCGCCGCCTGCTTCGCTTCACTTATATTCGGGCATCCTTTGGCAACGCTGTTTGAATCGGTTTCTCCCAGTCTCTGTTTGAGTGATTCATATTCATCCGCAATCGACCAGCTCATCCCTTTTGTTCCGCTCGGTTTTAAAGCCGTATTAGGGCCAAGCGCGGTCATTTTATGAAAAATGTGTTTGTAATCCCGTTCAACGACATGGATGTTCGGCATCGTTTTTCCCGGAATGGCTTCACATTCACCCTTGCTCCAGTCATTGATTTTGCCGAACGGCTGGGCCAATTCCTGCATCGTGTCGTGGAGGAGCGGCGTTGCGACTACCTCTTTCACCGGCTCCATATCGACTTCTTCCGCCAGATCGGAAACGGCTTTTGACAGCGCCTTAAAAATATCCCAGTCTGACTTCGATTCCCACGGCGCCGAGATGGCCGGAGCAAATGGATGAATAAACGGATGCATATCCGTGCTGCTGAGATCGTGTTTTTCATACCATGTCGCCGCCGGCAGCACGATATCGGAATACAGCGCCGTACCCGCCATTCGAAAATCAAGATTGATTAACAAGTCGAGCTTGCCTTCCGGCGCCTGCTCCCGCCATTTGATTTCTTCAGGGCGGATGCTGTCGCTGTCGTCATTCATCAGACCGTTCGTCGTCCCCAGCAGATGCTTGAGAAAATATTCATGCCCTTTCCCTGAGCTTGAGATCAGATTTGCCCGCCATACGAAGAGATTCCTTGGGAAATTCACTTCATTGTCAGGGTCTTCAATCGCGAATTTCAGTTTTTTTTCTTGAAGCCGTGAGGCCACGTACGCACCTACGTCTTCAGGTGTCGCCGCCCCCGCTTTCTCAGCTTCTTTGTACAGATCAATGCCGTTTTGATTGAATGTCGGGTAAGACGGAAGCCACCCTAATCGCGCCGCCAGCACATTGTAATCGGCGTGATGCTTGTAGCGGGACGACGCGGCGATCGGTGAAGCCAAGTCACTGATCGGCTGGTCTTCATAACGCCACTGGTCTGTCGCAAAGTAAAAAAATGAGGTGCCGTTTTGCAGTTTAGGCACGCCTTCCCAGTCCTTTGCGGTGGCAATCGTCTGCCACCCTTCAGCCGGACGGAGCTTTTCCTGCCCCACGTAATGGGCCCAGCCTCCGCCGTTTACGCCTTGGGCGCCTACGAGTAAAACAAGATTTAACACCGCACGGTAAATCGTGTCGGAGTTGAACCAGTGGTTGATCCCCGCCCCTACGATAATCATGGATCTGCCGTCTGTATCAATTGCATTTTGGGCAAACTCCCTGGCAATCTGTATAACGGCTTCTCTTTTAATTCCCGTGATCTGTTCCTGCCAGGCAGGTGTGAACGGACGGGGATCATCATAGGATGCGGCTGATTGTCCGCCGATGCCCCGGTTCACGCCGTAGTTGGCCAATATCAAGTCAAACACGGTCGTGACGTACGTCTCTTCACCGTTCAGATCCAATTTTTTAATAGGAAGATCCCGCTCAAGCACTTTGTTTCCGTCATCTGAAAAATACGGAATGCGCACTGAGCCGATTTCGTCCTCTATTCCGAGCACTGAGAGACGGGGCTCAATCTGTTCCCTGGTGTCTTCGTCGATCATGTGCAGATTCCATTTCTGCTGCCCGTCCCAGCGGGAGCCCATTGTGCCTTGCGGTATGGCAAACGCACCTGTCTGTTCATTCCAGACCGCCGGCTTCCACTGATCATTTTTTGTCTGCCGCCCGATGTCTTTTGCATGCAGAAACCGTCCCGCTGTATACACGCCGTTCTCTTTTGAAAGAGTGACGAAGAATGGAAAATCGGTGTATTGCTTCGCGTACTCAATAAAACGTTCAGTTTCTTGGTTCACGTAAAATTCCTGCAAAATGACGTGACCCATCGCCATCGCAAGCGCCCCGTCAGTCCCCTGGCGGATACTCAGCCAGTCATCTGCGAACTTTGAGGATTCCGCAAAATCGGGACTGATCGAAATGACTTTAGCGCCTTTATAGCGGGCTTCCGCCAGAAAATGCGCATCAGGCGTTCTCGTTAACGGAACGTTGGAGCCCCATGTGATAATATAGCCTGAATTGTACCAATCACTGCTCTCCGGAACGTCCGTCTGGTCGCCCCAAATTTGCGGGGACGCCGGCGGAAGATCCGCATACCAGTCATAGAAACTGAGCATTGGGCCGCCGATTAACGACATGAATCGCGAACCTGATGCGTGGCTGATCATGGACATCGCCGGGATCGGAGAAAAACCGACATTCCGGTCAGGCCCGTATTTCATCACTGTATACAGCAGAGAGGCTGAAATCAGCTTCAGCACCTCCGGCCATTCCGCGCGGACAAAGCCGCCTTTCCCCCTTGCCTGTTTATAGGACTTCGCTTTTTCAGGGTTTTCGACGATCGATTTCCAGGCATCCAGCGGATTTTGATGCGCCTGCAATGCTTCCCGCCACAAATTGATCAGCACACCGCGCACATATGGATATTTCACACGGAGCGGGCTGTAGATGTACCAAGAAAAACTGGCCCCCCGCGGACAGCCTCTTGGTTCGAAATCAGGCATATCCGGGCCTGTTGATGGATAATTCAAGTTTTGTCCTTCCCACGTGACAATTCCGTTTTTCACATAAATATTCCAGCTGCAAGAACCCGTGCAGTTGACGCCGTGGGTGGAGCGAACGACTTTGTCGTACTGCCATCTGTTTCTGTATACATTCTCCCAATCACGATCTTCGCTTGTCGTTTGGCTATGGTTATTTGAATGATGTTCGATAGGAGAAAAATAGTTTAATCTCCTGAGCAACGGACTCATTTTCTTTTTCTTCATGATCGTTCACTCCTTCCGAGTCAGGTGATGCTATGTACACTATAAACAGAGACGTCGCATCACCTTGTGAACTATGTCACACACTCTGCTTTTTTCACAAAACGTTCACACAGAGCAGCAGGAAGGATTTTCAAACGATATGGGGACGCCCGGCGTCATCAAAAAAAACCGGTTCTGTTTAAGAACCGGGTTCGGCGTTTTCATCCCGTGATGTATGCAGATACCGCAAAAACAACTGATAGGAACAGAAGACATTTTGCTGAAGCATCGCCAAAAAGTTCATTTGCAGCCGCGGATGGTAAGACATCATTTGCTTAAATACGGAATATGGAATATGGAGTACCAGAATATCCGGTGAGGCATTGACTGAGATAAAAGGCGATAAAGAGAGCCCGCCTTTTTCATCAATCGGAAACACATCGCCTTTTTCCCACAGCGCAACGGTTTGCGACCCTTCAGGGAGCCTGCTGTCCGTAAAACGGATATTGCCTTTTAATACAATATAAACGGATTGTGAATGAAGAAAGGATGGAGATTGGTCAGATGAGCCGCGGATAAACGTCCCGTTTTTCAGCAAGGTTTCGACAATGGACAGAGGCACTTCATTAAACATAGGAAGTTGTTTCAGAAATAATAAATAGTCACACTGATTCATAGGAAAGCCTCCTGTGCTAAGGATAGCTTTAGTGTAGCCCGATTGAGCCCGCGCGGCAGTGATGTATTTCACAGCTTGTATGATAAAAGTCACTTATCAGGAGAGTGTTTGTACTTATAATGAAATAAAAAGGAGGGTTTCGATGAAGGCGATGATTCCGAAGCAGCACGGCGCATGGGCGATGCTGCTGATTCCATTTTTACTCGGCATGGTCAAGGGAGGCCCGGTTTTCTGGCATATTCCGCTCTTTCTGGGCTGGCTGTTCCTTTACTTAGCGGTTTATCCCGTTTCGCTCGCTTTGAAAAAAAAACAGCTTCAGCCCTATCAAAAGTGGATATGGTATTACGGTTTTCCGGCCTGCTGCTTTTTGATCATTTCTGTCTATCATAAGCCGCAGCTCGTCTGGATCGGCGTTTTTTTATTGCCGCTGTTTCTCATACATACGCATTATGCCCGCCGAAAAAACGAACGGGCGCTCACGAATGATATTGCGGGTGTTCTGTTCTTTTGTTCAGGCGGGCTTGCGAGCTGCTGGCTGGGAACGGGAACCCTTGACGGCTGGGCTTGGTTTCTATTCTTGCAATCTGCTTTATTTTTTGTCGGGAGTTCTTTTTATGTGAAATCGGTCATACGGGAGAGAAAAAGCAGAACCTTTGCATACTGGTCGTGGGGATATCACCTCTTGCTCCCCTTTTTATCGGCTCTTCTCGGGGCAGGCTGGGCGTTTCTCTCTTTTATCCCAAGCAGTCTGCGGGCCTGGTTTTTTCACGGAAGAGACTGGCCGGTGAAAACGATCGGCATTCTGGAAATCGTAAATGCCGGCTTCTTTTTCGCCGTCATGTGTATATGTATCACAAGCTGAAAAACAAGGACACCGGCTGCCCTTGTTTTTTTCAGTCAATATTGCAGATCTCCAGCGGACAATTTTCACACTCGATCTCGCATCGTAAATAGTCCCGCTTGTGCAAAATAATTTTTCCGGTTTCGTCTATCGAAATAACCCCTTGTTTGCGGAGGTCTCCCAGCATGCGGTTGACGCTCTCCCTTGCCGCCGCGCAAAACTTAGCCAAATCCTGATTTGTCAGCACAATGTTAATCAGAATCCCGTCACTTCGTTCCACCCCGTAGCTGTTTGATAAGCGGATAAGGGTGGAATAGAGTGCCCCCTTTTTGCCGTGAAGAAGCAGGTCCCTGATCTTGGACTGGATTTTTCGAAGATGGGTGCTCATCCATTTCATAAATTCAAACGTCAAAACACCGTTTTGGATCAATTCCTTTTCCAGCTTGTTTTTATTAATGACGAGCACCTCGCCATCCTCTAACACTTTCGCACTGAGCATATATCTCGGCTCATCTGTGAATAGCGTCAATTCCCCGACAATATCGTTTTTTTGGCAGATTCTAAGCGTCAGGTCTTTTCCGTCAGACGTCAGCTTGCCGATTTCAATGAGTCCTGACTGAATCAGATAAAGCTCTTTTGCATCCATTCCTTCTTGAAACAAATAAGTATGTTTTTTCATTTTCCTTTTCGTACTGATCGATTCCAGCAATTCATGCAGTTCGCGGGAAAGAAGTTCTTTATCAGATTTTCGGACAGAGAGAATATTCATGAGCTCACCTCGAAGAAAGTCACGTTGCGTATGTATATTGTAACGTGACTTGATTTGCACTCACCCAGAAAAAACTAACAATCTTGTGAATGGATCATTATGAATTGAGGCTCTGACTGTTTCTCTCCGTATGTGTTTTCATTCTTTCCTGCCAATACATCCAGATCACAAGAACAAAGCTGGCTAACGCGACCTCTGAAAGCGCCATAAACCCGATCGCGTATTGGCCTGTTGCCTGAAATACACTTGCCAGAATCAGCGGAGGGAAAAAACCGCCCAGTCCGCCCATGGCAGACACAATACCGTTGGCAATCCCCGCTTGCTTCGAAAAATAGAAAGGCACCAGTTTAAATACCGTCCCGTTTCCAATCCCTGAGCAGACTGCCACCGTCAGCGATCCAAACGCATAAAGGCCGATCGTCGGGGAGAATGACAGCATGACCCCTGACAGCGTAAGCCCTGCGAAAACGAACATCAGAATACGGAGCGGGCTCAGTTTATCTGCAAGAAACCCTCCCACAGGCCTGAGCAGTGTAGAGACCGCAATAAAGCCGGCCGTCCGCAGACCGGCGTCCGCAGGGCTCAGCCCAAAATGCTCAACCAAAAAATTCGGAAGATAGATGGTAAAGGCGACAAAGGCGCCGAACGTAATAAAATAAAACAGGCTCAACATCCACAGCACATGATTTCGGTAAACGGCTTTCATTTGTGTCTTTATGGAAACTTTGACTTTCTTCTCATGCCGGTCGCCAAACAAAACGTGCAGTAATGCGAAAACAGCCAGCAAAACAAGATACATCTGCACGGTTGCTTTCCATCCCGCGGCTTGAGCGATAACCGGCGCCGCAAAGGTAGTAACGGCGGTCCCGATGTTTCCGGCACCGTAAATCCCATTGACGACACCGTGCTTTTCTTTCGGATAATATTTCGGGAGGGACGTCACTCCGATGGAGAATACCGCTCCCCCGATCCCTAAGAAAAAGCCGCCCGCGATTAAATCAAATAAAGAATCCGCGATACTGATCCAAAATACAGGAAACAAAAGCAGGATGAAGCTGATCATAAACATCAGCCGCGCCCCATACCTGTTCGTTAAATATCCTAAAGGAATACGGAGAAGCGATCCGAGAATAACGGGAATCGCCGTCACCAATGAAATCTCGCCTTTGCTTAAATGAATATCTGATGTCATTTGAGAAATGAGCGATGAAATCAGCACCCACACCATAAACCCTGCCACTAAGCTTAATGACTGCAACGATAATTGAATATGTTGACGATTGATCATTCGGCTTGCCCCTTTCACTGATTCAATATCAGTCTTATCATACAAAAACTCAGTGTGCGGGATTGTGAATTACATCACACGCTTTATATACAAAAAAGAACAAAGCCCGAAGACTTTGTCCTTTGATCATCATTACATTTTTTCCGGAGCGGATACGCCGATCAGCTGAAGCGCATTGTTCAGCGTAATTTGCGTCGCCTTCATTAAAGCGAGACGCGCGCGGCTCTTCTCTTTATTTTCCGGATCGATGACTTTCTCCGCATTGTAGAAGCTGTGCAGAGCGGAAGCCAGATCATAAATATAGTTTGTGACACGGTGAGGAATGCGTTTTTCCGCCGCTTCTGCCACTGCCTCAGGGAAGCCGCCGATCGTTTTCAGCAGGTCATATTCTTTTTCTGATTGAATATGGCTGAAATCAAGATCTGCCGCCGGTTTAAGTCCCTGCTCCTCCCCTTGGCGAAGCATGCTGCAAATACGTGCATGTGCGTATTGTGCATAATACACAGGGTTTTCGTTAGATGTGGATACGGCAAGATCCAAGTCAAAATCCATGTGCGTATCAGCGCTGCGCATCGCGAAGAAATAACGCACGGCATCCAAGCCGACTTCTTCAATCAGGTCGCGCATCGTTACGGCTTTCCCCGTACGTTTGCTCATCTTCATTTTTTCGCCGTTTTTGTATAAATGAACGAGCTGAATGATCTCAACTTCCAATGTGCCTTTCTTGTAACCGAGCGCTTCAATCGCCGCTTTCATACGCGGAATATACCCGTGGTGATCCGCGCCCCATACATTGATGAGCTTGTCGAATCCGCGGTCAAGTTTGTCTTTATGGTATGCGATATCCGGCAGCAAATAAGTGTATGAGCCGTCTTTTTTGATCAGCACACGGTCTTTATCGTCGCCGAACGTTGTGGAGCGGAACCATGTCGCGCCGTCCTCTTCGTATACATGGCCCTTTTCGCGAAGCGCCTCAAGCGCCTGATCAATTTTTCCGTTTTCGTACAGTGACGTTTCAGAATACCATACGTCAAACGGCACGCGGAAATTTTCCAGGTCGGAGCGAAGTTTATCAAGCTCGTACTTTAAGCCGTATTCACGGAAAAACGCCTGACGTTCGCTCTCCTCTTCGTGTACGAAACGGTCGCCGAAATCTTCGGCAAGCTTTTTCCCGATGGCGATAATATCCTCGCCGCGGTAGCCGTCTTCCGGCATCGGTTTCTCGAGACCGAGCGCTTCAAAATAACGGACTTCAACGGAAAGCGCCAGGTTGTTAATCTGGTTGCCCGCATCATTAATATAGTATTCGCGGCTCACATCATAGCCCGCTTTAGAAAGCACGCTGCACAGCGCGTCACCTACCGCCGCGCCGCGCGCATGGCCTAAGTGAAGATCTCCCGTCGGGTTGGCTGATACGAATTCGACCTGAATCTTTTCGCCTTGTCCGATGTTTGTCTCTCCGTAATGTTCACCCGCTTCAAGCACGGACGGAATCAGTTTTGTTAAGTAGCTGTTGTTCATGTAAAAGTTGATAAAGCCGGGTCCCGCAATATCCATCTTTTCAATGGAAGCTTTGCCTTTATCAAATGATGCCACGATCTCCTCAGCGATTTGGCGCGGCGCTTTTTTTGCGATTCTCGCCAGCTGCATCGCCATGTTTGTGGAATAATCACCGTGTGTTTTTTCTTTCGGCGTTTCTAACAGTACGCTTGGAATCTGGCTTTCGTCCGCCAGGCCCGCTTTCAGAACGGCCGCTTTGATTTCTTCCTTCAGCACGTCCTTCATTTGTTCCGCAATGTTCATGCGTGAGTTCCTCCCTCATACGTGATCGTCATATTATGTAAATGCTGCTGCCCGTCTCCGACATGCATGTCATATGCGATGCTGATTCGGCCTTTTTCTTCACCGAGATCAGATTGAATCGATTTTGTGCTTGTTTCCAGCTCAAGCTCACCAAATGACATTTTATATTTCGCAATTGTGGAAGCTCCCGTTATGAAACGCTGATTCATTTTAACAGCGCCTGACCTCATGATCAGGACTTCGCCTTCGCTCACCTTCACAATCGTTTTTACTTTGCCTAGGTCGTGTTCTTCATAATAAGATAGATACACTTTTTGTTGTTTTACATAGTAAAATCCGGTAGTACGGAATTCGATGACTTCATCATTTCCGTCATCCTCGATCACAGACTTCACATGGAGTGTTATCGGTGTCTCTTGCTTCATTTTGACACGTCCTTTTCATCATTCCACTTTGACTTGAATAGTATAATCATTCAGCTTGTAAACTTCAACTGCTTCTATCTTACCATCATTGCTCATTAGATTTGAAGATAAACCTCATAAAAAGCAGTTCCTTATGAGAAGAGAAAATCATATCACTATGTCACCCAATCCGTAAAAAACATGACAGCAGCTTTTCAGAAACTCACACAGTCTCATCGAAGCTGCTGCGACTTCCGGCAACATAGATTGTGCAGCAGAAATGCCAACGATGTCAAAGCGCTGCGTGACAGCTATAAAAACGTCCGCCAAACACACGTGATGGCTGCTGTATTATGCCAAGTCATCATATTCGGCTGCGTGTTCGAAATCGTCAAAGCCGTCCCTTTCCGCTTTCACACGCCCCTTGCCGTATCAATGGGACTCGCGGTGTTACTGATTTTGTATTTATTGTATTTTATGCGGACGTACTTGCTGCAGCTTTTCCAGCATGTCAGCCTGTTCAAAAAAGGGCATGCGGGAGCGCTGACAGGAGCCGGGGTTTGGCGGATGCTCAGTTTCACCGTAAGTGAACTCTGTTTTTAATCATCCTGGCTGCCATCCAGCAGATCGGCTCATTTATTTATAAACGATTTTTTTATCGCAGCTCTGCTTCTCTCAACCTGTGAAATAAGCTACATCGCAATCGCTGACGGACCAGTCCCAACCGGAATCACCGTCATGGCTGTATAATCACTCGTGCGGTACACGGTTACGGTATTGTCGCCGGGCTGTGCTGCATAAATGTACTGATTATCAGGTGTTACGGCGAGGTCAAAGGCGCCAGGCAGAGACACGTTTGCAATGATCCTCTGTCCAGCCGTATTAACTACGTATAAGTTATTAATGAGAAACGGTTCACTATATGGCTCTAGAAAATAAGCCCTAGTGCTATCGCGAGAAAATACAATCGTCCTCAGAGTTTCAAATAAACGGTTGAAGTCGCCTCCCCTGCTTAATGGTGACAAACTGATCTCCGTTACACCTTTCGGCAGCAGCTCACCATTCAACACATACGCAAAATTTCCAGCGTAAGGAGTGGCAATTAAACTGGGAAATTCAAATGTATCTATGATACTTTCTACCAACTGCCCAGTATTTACATCATATTTATCAACCGACCAACTGCTTCCATTAGCGGTATAGACATACTGTCCATTCGGATCAAGAGCAAAGTCTAAAGCGCCGGGTATCGGAATGACATCAATGACCGATTGAGAGGCCATGTTGATCATATATATAGATCCGGCGGCCATCACGTACGCGAACTCATCTGTTGAATCAAATTCAACCTTTCTCGGCCCTCCTCCAACAGTGATGGTATTTATGATGGTTAATGTTTTATTATCTAGCACTGAGACAAGGTTGGTATTCCCATGGAGGACATACGTGAAAGCTTTATCGAAAGTAACGCCTAGATTAGTTGGCACGTCAGAAAAAGGGATTGTTTTTACAACAGTGTTTAAATCTGAATCAATAACCGAAACCGTGCTGTCTCCTGAATTGGCTGTAAACACATACGATTGAGGGTCTGGCGGTGGCGGTAAAACAAGTGTCCCGGTCACCGTAAGCGGACTGCCGTAGAAAGGCGGTACAATGAGAAGATCTTCCACTGTTATTTGACTGAAATCAGGACAGCGGCCAGACTGCGCTGCATAATAAACAACTTGATCAATCTCTTCAGTATGAATCACAGAAACAGACCCGTCCCCTTGTCCATATTGATTTCGTACAGGCGACACACTGACAAGAAGCGTAACGGTCCCTTTTACTCTCACGGCATATCGAACACCGATATCTTCTGGTTCCGGCCCAGTCTGGATTAAGCAAGGCTCACTGATACATAATAAATGATCAGTACTCCATGTAACCGTCGCAGCTGCTTCGGCAGAATCAATGGTGAACCCCTCGGGAATGTCAATCGGCACTAGAAACGGCGCTTCTCTGCTAATTTCCTCATCACAAAAACAGAAACAATTTTCCTGTAAAGCAGACAGATCATTCTTTTTCATGAATTCACGTCCTTTTAGAAATGTACAGCATGCAGTTGGTTAAATCACAATATCTCCCGGTGAAACCCCAAGAGATATCACAGTTTCCACAGAATAATCATCCGTGTTGTAAACAGTGATGTTCTGCTCTAAAAAATGAGCAGCATACAGAAATTCGCCATTCGGAGTAAACGCAAAGTCTCTTGCCGATTGCGGAACATTTCCTATAACGCCTGCACCATTCGGACTGACAGCATATAAATTGCCAGTGAAGCTGTCATGTAAATACACCTCTGATCCACTCGTAAACATTACATATTGGCCATCAGGCTCCAGCTCTTGGGTAAAGCTGATCGTAAACGTATTTAAGTCAATAACCGTCAAATAATTGAATAAGAATTCTTGTTCTAAGACATACGCATACCGCTCCGGCCAATTTGTTTCTATGGATGATACGATAAGCTCTCGTTCAATCGTTCCTGTGACTTCACCGGTGAATAGGTCCACTTTTTGCACTAAACCAAAATCAAGAACATAGGCGAATAACCCATTGGGATCAATTGCAAAATCAAATCCTTCCACAGGAATCGACCTATCCACAGTTAACGTATCAATTCCAATCACATAAATCGCAGTATCGCCGAGAACATAAGCAAACTCATGATTTGGGATACATTTTATCGATCTAGGCGGCTGATCCAGCAGTATGGATGCTGTCACTGTTAAAGTGTCATAATCGATGACAGAAATCACATTATTGTTGAAGTGCAAAACAAACACAGCCCTTTTATCCGGAGTTATTTCAATACCTGTCGGCCGGTACGGTAGAGCAATCGTTGTCACAACAGTATGAGTGTTTGTATCAATCACAGAAACTGATTGATCATTTGGATTCGCTGTAAACGCATAAACGGGTTCCGGCTCAGGAACAAACACAATCGTGCCCGTCACCGATAAAGGACTGCCATAGAATGGCGGAACGACAACAAGGTTCTCGATCGTAATGTCACTGACATCCGGGCAATCATCGGGTTCATCAGAATAATAGACGACTTGGTCAATCTCTGCATTGCGGATGACAGAAACAGACCCGTTCCCTTGTCCATATTGATTTCGCACTGGTGAGACACTGACGAGAAGCGTAACAGTTCCCTGCAGGCGCACTGCGAATTGAACACCGATTTCATCAGGCTCTGGCCCCGTCTCAATGAAACAGCGTTCAATGACACAAGAAAGGCTGTCTGCATTCCACGTCACGTTTGCAACAGCTTCAGCCGGATCAACGACAAACCCCTCAGGCAATTCAATCGGCGCTTGAAACATCGCTTCACGGCTTGCTTCTTCCTCGCAAAAACATAAACATTCTTCTTGTGCGGCTCCTGCTTTTTCTTTAAAGGAAAGCTTGTTATTTCTCATATCTTCACTTCCTTTTCAGACATACACTGCTCACGCAGATACAACAGAATATGGGAAGGTGTATTTGTTTGCTTGTACAAATTGTGGGGATAATAGTGGATTTTTGAAATGATATCCGCAGACATGCGGTTTTAACGAAAGAAAACATTGCGGTATTTTTGCGCTATCCTTCCGAACGAAAATGATAAAATATGTCATATACATAACGTGGAAGGGAGGGATTCGGAATAGTGGCGAGTGTTTTATCATCTTCAGCGGTTGGAGAAAAAATCAACGAATGGTATATGTACATTCGAAGGTTCAGCATCCCGGACGCCGAGTACTTGCGGAGAGAAATCAAAGAAGAACTTGCAGGTCTGGAAGATGATCAGGATCTTCATCTATACTATTCTCTCATGGAATTCCGCCATAATCTGATGCTCGAATACCTCGAACCGCTGGAATCGCAGCGGATAGAAGAACAGCCGAGACTATCGGATCTGCTCGCGGATATTGATAAAAAGCAGGCCCGGCTGACCGGACGTCTTGATTATTATTTTAATTTTTTCCGGGGGATGTATGAGCTGGAATGCCGTGAATATCTTTCAGCGATTCAGTTTTTTAAGAAAGCTGAATATAAGCTTGATTTTGTCAAAGATTGTATCGAGAAAGCTGAATTTTATTTTAAGATGTCAGAGTCCTACTATTATATGAAACAGACTTATTTTTCTATGGATTATGCCCGGCAGGCTTATAAAATTTATCATAAGCAGGAGGCATATAATATAAGGGTGCTTCAGTGCCATTCATTGTTCGCTACCAACTTTCTTGACTTAAAGCAATATGATGAAGCAATTCAGCATTTTAAAAAGGCTTATGCCATGGCAGAGGCAGAACAGCAGCCACAATTAATGGGCCGGACTCTATATAATATCGGACTTTGTTTTAACAGCCAAGAAAATTACAAACCAGCCATTGATTACATAAAACGGGCAATAGCTGTTTTTGAAGATGGGAACATCATCACTTCTCTCCCGCAAGCCTATTTCTTAATCACACAAATACATTATAAAATCGGAAATATGGCCATAGCCAGACAATATCATGACAAAGGGGTATCTTATGCAGAGGAGGCAGAAGATTCCCTATATATCGCCGAGTATGAATTTTTAGAATCTTTATATGTCGGTGAGCCTGATGAAGAAGCAATCATGGAATGTTTTGACTTTCTCAGAGATAAATCGATGTATGCTGATCTTGAAGATTTTGCCTTAGATGTGGCAAAATATTATCATGAAAGAGAAAATTTCGAGAAGGCTTCCGCATATTTTTTAAAGGTGGAAGAAACAAGACAGCAGATTCAAGGAGGTGTGAAGTTGTATGAAATTGAAGTATAAATTAGCACTTACTTGCTTGGCAATAAGCACTGTTTTTGTTTCAGCCGAAATCGCAAGTGCACCGAAACATCAATTTGAAGTTGCTCAGCGCGGAATGATTTAAATGATGATTACTTTTAGGCTTGCAGGTTAAACTGCAAGCCGTTTTTTATATAAACAACTAATTTGCAAAAACAAAAAGTATACCTTAAAATTCAAATGTGTAAAAAGTATTTGACACATATACATATATTATTTAAAATAAATATATGTAAATTTGAAAATTTAAAATAAAAACAAAAATATTTAAGGAGGGTTTTAGTGGATAACAATATTAAAAAACTTAGAACAGCAGCTGATATTTCACAAAATGATCTGGCTAAGCTCTGCAATGTGACCAGGCAAACCATCAATGCAATTGAAAATAATAAATATGACCCGACTTTAAGTCTGGCTTTTTCGATAGCTCACGCATTAAATACGGGAATAGATAAAGTATTCAACTATAACGCCAAAAAAAAGTAAGGGAGCGGTTCTTATGAAGAAAATGGATGAGATGCAAAAACACCAATCGGGTATAGCCGCCAGAATAGCATTTAGTTTTTATACTGTCGCTTTACTGATATGGTCATTAATAGATTATTTTAAAAACGGAAATACAGGATGGCAATTTCCAATACTTTTAATAGGCTGCGCGCTCTATTTATGGATTCAAGTTTATCATAATCGAAAAACAAGGTAACAATTCCAATACACTTCCGGAGGATTATACAGCAATGTACGAATATAAGTTCATAAAAGTAGAAGTAAACCGATGGAAAGGAAAGCCTAAAGAAGACTATAAAGAAATTATTGAAAAGTATTCTCAGCAAGGATGGAAGCTGGTTCAAATATTTGCTCCTCCTATTTCAGGTTATGGGGCAGCCGATTATTTTGATATTATTCTTGAAAAAAAAGTATAAATGTTTCAGTACAAAGAAAGCCGGATCATACATATGGTCCGGCTTTCTTTGTACTGAAATAAGCCAGCAGATACCTTAACGGATTTCACCTCTTAAATATTTTTTCGGAAATCCGCAATTCAAATAGCTTCCAATATATTTTATTATTTAACTTGCTGGGGATATTGAAAAAATTGGAGGAAAAAATGAGTCTACTTTTAAAAACACAAAATAGTAAAGCGATTTTTACATTAGTAGCATCAGGAATCATTGTTCTCGCTCTTTTCAGTATAAAACATAATCATTTAAGCATGGATGTCATCGATATTTTAAACAGAGCTGGAATAATAGCTCCTAGTTGGATTGTCAGTGCTATCACTGCAACGGGTTCAGTCCTGGCTATCATTACTGTTTTAGGATCTCTTGGTGCAGGCTTGCCATTAGCCGTTTTAGAACAATTGGCTGCAGCAAGTACAGCAGCAGCTTAATATAAAACATTAAATTCAATATCCCTGGCAGTCCCTTAAACGAATGGATGAAAATACTTTGTTTAAAAAGAACGTTTTAGTCAAATTGTACATACTCTGTCTGATCTTATTTTTAATTGCTTTATTTACAGCATATTTTTATACAGATCCCGCTTCAAATGTAAATAATCTAAATCGAAATATCCGTCCGGATTTTTTTCAGATTTTCTTTAATAATATTAAAGTAGCGAGTCTGCTTGTTTTTTTAGGACCGTTGACGCTGTCGCTTGGCACGGTTGCTGTTTTAATTATTAATGGATTAATTTTAGGGAATGCGATAGGAAACATCAAAGACAATTTAAACCTTTTACTGCTTGTTATTCCCCATGGAATAATTGAAGTGCCGGTATTGCTTCTTGCAGCCTCTGTAGGAATGAAATTAACTTTGGATTTATTACTCCTCAAAATAAATTTGAAATTCACTTTTAAATATATTGGTATTATATTTCTCGGTTTAATGATAGCAGCTATGTTAGAAACATTTATTACACCTATCTTTATAAAAGGAGCCTCTTAAGATTATGCAAATTGAATTATCCTCATTTAAGGAACGAAACATTAATTTTTTGTCCTCGTTTTTGTTTTATATTATCGGGTTAGCTTTTTATTTAAGTTCCCTATTGCCTTTTATGAAAAGTTTAATTCCCAAAAACATCCCTATACAAGTTGTTGAGCAAGTAAAACATTTAGATTATATCATTGCGATAGCCGCACTGTTTCTTTTAATGTTCGGGGTGATTTTTGAAGGATTTGTATTATTTCTCATTATAAATTTTCTTGGCGCTCAAATTAAGATTAAAACCTTTTATTCCCTATTTATGTTTTCTAACATCCCGGTCGCAATTAAGTTTTTTCTTATATCATTCAAAAACATTTTCGCAGAACATCCAAATACCAGTTTATTTTTCACAAGTAATCATTTGATTTTTTCTATCTTTGATTTGTTCAATATTGCATACTTATTTCTTTTGTTTATTCTTCTGAAATGGAGAACAAATTTGAACTACCTGACAATCTCAGTTTTTATTTTTACGGCATTCCTGTATAGAATGTTTTTTTAGCATATATAAATAAACCCCCTCAATAGGGGTTTTTCTTTCATTTCGTTCACTGTATACAGTTCCTTTTATATGCTTCCGAAACAATACCGACTCTAGTACTCACATTCCACTTTTTACAGAGACCGGCTATGATATATTCGACATTACGCTGCGAGTAGTTTAATGACTTAGCGATCTCTTTATTAGGTTTTTCAGCAATTATCAGTTTAATTACTGAAATTTCAATCTTTTTTAATTCCAATTCATTTTCTACTGCTGTTTTCATTCTAACTTCCTTTCTAAAGATGTATTTACTAAATAATACCCTATTATATAATTTTTATCAATAACATCAATGATTAATGGTAAAATATTATGTTGCTTTTACTAACTTCTAAGTAGTTTATATACAATATAAAAATCCCCCGCATGTTTCAAGCGGGGGAAATTCTTTTATTTCACAAACCCAAGCAGCATTTCACGAATCATCTTGCTTGCCGTGTTTGCGGTTTGTTCTGAGTGGTCATAGACCGGCGCGACTTCTACGAGGTCAGCGCCTTTTACGCTGACTTCTGAGCGCGCGATTTCATGGATGGACGCGAGCAATTCTTTAGACGTGATGCCCCCTGCGTCAACCGTGCCCGTTCCCGGCGCATGAGCGGGATCAAGAACGTCGATATCGATGGTGACATAAACAGGGCGTCCCGCAAGCTGCGGCAGCACTTTTTTCAGCGGCTCAAGCACTTCAAACTTAGAAATGTGCATGCCGTTTTCTTTCGCCCATTCAAATTCTTCCTTCATTCCGGAACGGATGCCGAATGAAAATACATTTTGCGGCCCGATGAGCTCGGCCGCTTTGCGGATCGGAGTAGAGTGGGAAAGCGGTTCGCCTTCATAATCCGTGCGCAGGTCGGTGTGCGCGTCAAAATGAATGATGGCAAGGTCCGGAAACTTCTTATACATGGCTTTTATGACAGGCCATGATACAAGGTGCTCCCCTCCCATGCCGAGCGGGAACTTTCCTTTTTCTAAAATGCTGTCCACGTATTCTTCAATCATATCAAGGCTTCTTTGCGGATTGCCGAACGGAAGCGGAATGTCTCCGGCGTCAAAGAAATTCAAATCAGCCAAGTCACGGTCGAGATACGGGCTGTATTCTTCAAGACCGATAGACACCTCGCGGATTCTCCCCGGCCCGAATCGTGAACCCGGACGGTAGCTGACCGTCCAATCCATCGGCATGCCGTAAAGGATGGCGTCCGCCTCTTTCCAGTCGGGGCGGCTTGCGATAAATACTTTTCCTGAATATGCTTCATCAAACCTCATGATAAAACCCTCTCTTTCCTGTAAAAAAGCGCAAGATTCGCTCCTGCGCCGTACGTTTTTATTTGATTAAGTCGCTCACAAATTTCGGAAGAACAAATGCCGCTTTGTGAAGCTCTTTCGTGTAATATTTCGTGTCGATGTCAAAGAAACGGCTGTCCTCCACTTCAAGCGGATCGTACTTTTTAGAACCGATCGTAAATGTCCACAGGCCGCTCGGATACGTCGGGATATTAGCCGTATACAGACGGGTGATCGGGAAGATTTCTTTCACGTCACGCTGTACGTTTGTAATCAGCTCCGGTGTAAACCACGGGTTGTCCGTCTGCGCGACGAAGATGCCGTCTTCTTTTAATGCCTTGGAAATTCCGGCATAGAAGCCTTTTGAGAACAGATTGACGGCCGGTCCGACCGGTTCTGTTGAATCAACCATGATGACGTCATACTCATTTTCTGATTTCGCGATGTGCATGAAACCGTCATCGACTCTCACGTCGACGCGCGGATCATCAAGCTTGCCCGCAATGGACGGAAGGAATTTTTTAGAGTATTCAATAACCTTGCCGTCAATGTCGACAAGCGTCGCTTTTTTTACGCTTGGGTGCTTCAGAATCTCTCTGATGACACCGCCGTCTCCGCCGCCGACAACGAGGACGTTTTCCGGATTCGGGTGCGTAAATAACGGTACGTGCGCAACCATTTCATGATAGACGAATTCATCTTTTTCAGAAGTCATGACCATTCCGTCTAAGAACAGCATGTTGCCGAATTCTTCTGTCTCCACCATTTCCAGATGCTGAAATTCCGTCTGTTCCGTATGTAATGTCTGTTTCACCTTTAATGTAATGCCGAAATTCTTCGTCTGCTTCTCCGTATACCAAAGCTCGCTCAATTGTCATCTCCCTTTCAAGGCTTATTTCATTTATTGTAAGCGTCTGTATCGCTTTTATTCCGGTTAAAATCTCATTTTCACCTAAGGAAAAAGTATAGAGGATGGAGGGGAAAAAGTAAAGAAGTGTCCGGTTTGATATGTTTAAAAAACCCCCTTTTTTCACATAATAATAGAATCATGAAAAAGGGGGTTCCCAAAAGTGGATAAAGTATCTGGAAAACAGCTCAGAATCACGTTCAAAATCATCCGCGCCTGCATCTTTCTGACACTGATCGGCGGAATGCTGGCCGGCGTCTGCTTCACATCCGTTCTTCTTGCAGCGAAATGGCAGGGGGCCCCCTCCGTCCGGGTTCCTCAGTCTACGATTCTTTATGCAAATGACGGCTCAAAGCTAGGTGAGACCGATTTTGGGGAAAAGCGCTACTGGGTCCGGTTAAAAGATATCAATCCGATAGCGGTGCAGGCCGCCATAGCGGTGGAGGATCAAAACTTTTACAATCACCACGGTTTTGATTACCGGCGGATGGCCGCCGCCGCGCTGGCTGACATAAAGGCAATGGCCAAGGTTCAGGGCGCAAGCACCATCACCCAGCAATACGCGAGAAATCTCTACCTTGAGCATGATAAGACATGGAAACGTAAATGGAATGAAGCCTTTTACACGATCCGCCTTGAACAGAACTATTCTAAAAACGAGATTTTAGAAGGTTATGTAAATACGATATATTACGGCCACGGCGCATATGGAATTGAAGCCGCCTCGCGCCTGTATTTTGGCAAACACGCCAAAGATCTGAACGATGCGGAAGCCGTGCTCTTGGCGGGCATACCGAAAGGCCCGTCCGGCTATTCGCCATATGTCAGCGAAAAGAAGGCCAAACAGCGCCAGGAAACCATTCTCCGACTGATGATCGGCCAAAAAATGATCTCAAAAGAAAAGGCGGAAAGGCTTAAGAAAACGCCGCTTGCCTATCAGCCGCTGAAAAACAGAACCGCAGCGAAAACGGCGCCTTATTTTTACGATGATGCGATGAAAGAACTCGAGAAAAAGCTCGGCATGACGCGCGAACAGCTCGCAACGAGCGGATTGCGTGTTTATACGACGCTTGATAAGCGCATGCAGCGGATTGCGGAAAACACTGTGGCACATACGATCCGTACCGGCTCTGACATTCAGGTCGGCTTTTCCGCGATTGATCCGGCAACAGGGCGCGTGCTTGCGCTTCTCGGCGGACGTGACTACGAAAAAAGCCCGTTTGACCGGGCGACCCAGGCGAAACGGCAGCCGGCTTCCACGATCAAGCCGCTTTTGTACTACAAAGCGATTCAAAGCGGCTTTACACCGGTCACGCTGATGAAAAGCGAAGCCACAGAGTTCCAGATTGACGACAACGGAGATACTTATTCTCCAAGCAATTACAACGGCTACTATGCCAATAAACCGATTACGCTGCTTCAGGCGCTTGCGTTATCAGACAACATTTATGCCGTGAAGACCCATCTCTTTCTCGGCATGAATAAGCTCGTGTCGGCAGCAAAGGAATTCGGCATCAGCGAACATTTAAAGCCCCTTCCGTCTCTGGCGCTCGGAACTGAACCCGTGCGCCCGATTGAGATGGTTAATGCCTATGCGATGCTCGCAAACGGGGGAAAACAAATCACCCCTTCCTTTATCACAAAAGTGACGGATACCGCCGGCAACGTCTTGTTTGAACAGCCGCGCGGACATCAGCAGACGCTTGATAAAAAAGCCGCTTTTGTGACGGCGAGCATGATGACGGGCATGTTTGATCAGGATTTAAACGGCTATACTTCCGTCACGGGACGCACCATTTCTGACCGGCTGACCCGAACCTATGGCGGTAAATCAGGCACGACCAGCGCAGACAGCTGGATGATCGGCTTTAACCCGGCTCTTGCCGCCGGTGTATGGACAGGCTATGACAAAAGCAGCACGATTGATTCAGTAGAAGAAAAAAGCTATGCGAAGACGATTTGGGCGGACTTTATGGAGAAGGCGCTCGAAGGAGAACCGGAAATAGCGCTTAAACCGCCGAAGGGCGTCACGGGCGTCTATATCGACCCCGCTTCCGGCTACACTTCGGGACCCGGCTGCGCCGCAAAGCATTATACGTATTTCATCGCAGGCACTGAGCCCGCGGATGTGTGCTACGGACCGGAACCGTCTAAAAAAGAAAAGGAACACGCCCCCGCCCGCAAAGAAGCTCCGCGCAAAAAATGGTGGGATAAGTGGCTCGGCAAAAAAGACTGAGCCCGGTGCATTGCGCGCCGGGCTTTAATCCGCGTCTTCCTCAAGCACCCATGGGAGCAAGAGTGAAAAGTCGAGATGGATAATAGGGTCAGGAAAACCCTTCGGTATAAAAAATGTTGTACTCGGCAATGAAAACGAAAAGCGGATATCTCCCGCCCTCTCGATATGAAACTTCGGCCAGCCTTCCCTAAGCCTGCCGACAATCGGATAGCTGCCCGCATAATGATGCAGGCCGTTTTCCTTTCCATGCTCCCCCAAGTCGTGACAGACAGCCGGACGAATCCCAAACTGCGTAAACAATCTTGTTTTCTCGGCGGGAAGGAGATTCACCGCCTCGGAAAAGTTCCGGCAGCTCCCGCAATCGCAAGGATCAGGCCATGATTTTTCGTATTGTTTTCTCGTTTCCGCCGCATCTGCTTCAATGACCCATGGCCCGATTTCAAAGACGGTGAACATGATGAAACCTCCGCGTAAACATGAAAAACCCCGAGTCTTGGTTCGGCTCGGGACTTTCCATGTCCTGATTCTGTATTAACAGTTTACTCAGTACAATCGCAAAATAGTGCAAATATTTATAAAGTTCACAAAAAGTTCACAAATTATTTTTCTTCCGGAAGCAGACCTGTTTTCAATTCATCGGATGAACGTTCCCAGAGCCCTTGGTCATGCTTCTGCAGAAATTCAGCAAGCACCTGCTTTGAGCTGGCGTCCATTTTGTCCACGATAATGCAGCGCTTCATTGATTTATCCATTAAATTCACATGCTCCGGCAATGACTTATAGCCTCTGCGGATACTTCTGTCCACGGTCATTTCACAAGCCGTCACACCCGCGTAATAAGGGCCTTCTTCTTTTCTGTCGATGGTGACCCACACGAGCCAGTACGGTTTTCCGTTCGGCACTTCATCTTTGTTCGGCAGGAATTTGATGCCTTTTTCAACGACACTGCGGGCATGCATGGCGCCGATGTCAACGAAGGCTTCCTTCTCTTCCACATCGACAAATACCGGAGAAATATTGTCAAGGCTCAGCGCCCCGGCGCCAAAACCGCCATGTCCGTCGGTCGGATCACTTTTAATAATATTAAATCCGATTGTTTTCTTCTTTTTTTCTTCCATGAAAATACCCTCCTACAAAAGCGGTTGAAATATAATGGCAAATACCTTGAGAATCCAGTCTCTCCCCTCACTTAACAGCGGCCACACGACATAGGAGCCGACCGGTGTCACAAACAGCACGAGAAACACGATAATCCCGTAGCTCTCAAACTGAGTCATTTTGGCGCGCACCCGCGGCGGCACGAGATCCTCAATAATCCGGTAGCCGTCAAGCGGAGGAAGCGGCAGCAGGTTGAATAAACACAGCGCGAGATTCAGCTGAATCCAAATAGAGAAAAAGCGGTCAAGCCCCATGCTGAATGCAGAAAGCAGCTCCATTCCGTAAGCATGCATCAACACTAGCAAAAAGAAACCGATAAAGGCAAGAAGCAGGTTGCTTACAGGCCCGGCGACGGAAACCAGCACTCCCGCCAGCCGCGGTCTTTTAAAGGCGCGGCGGTTCACCGGCACCGGACGGGCCCAGCCGAAACCCGCGACCAAAATTAGAATCGTTCCGAAAACATCAAGATGTTTAATCGGATTGAGCGTTAATCTGCCCTGTCTCGCCGCGGTATCGTCTCCGAACCGATACGCGACATACGCGTGCGCCAGTTCATGCATCGTAAATGCCACAATCAGCGTAATCACGACATAGGGCATAAGCTCCAGCGGATAATATAAAAATCTGTCCAAATGTAAAAATCCCCTTTTTTAAAAAATGCAAGATTGTCCTTCATTCAGTATACTATAAGTGACCTCTCTTCCAAAGAGAGGAAACGATAAAGGAGGATCAGCACCATGCCGCTCGTAACCGTTAAAATGCTTGAAGGCCGCACAGATGAACAAAAACGGAATCTGGTTGAAAAAGTGACAGAAGCCGTAAAAGAAACGACAGGCGCAGCCGAAGAAAAGATCATTGTCATGATTGAAGAAATGAGAAAGGATCATTACGCCGTCGCCGGCAAACGGATCAGCGATACGGAGTAATCCTTGATAATGGCCGGCGCTGCTATGTCAGGCCGGCTTATTTCATTACTTTTTCAACGAGGCTGAAAAAGGTATTCTTTTCTTCTTCTGTCAATGCTTCGAACAGCTCGTCAATGAGCATCTGCCGGTTTTCAATCATTTGCATGGCCGCCATTTTTCCCGATTCGGAAAGCGTCATCCATACCGTGCGTCGGTCTTCGTTATTTCTCGACCTTTCCACGAAACCCTCTTTTTCTAAATGATTCAGAGCGGTTGTCGTGGCTGAAGGCGATAATGTAACTTCCTGCAATATATCTTTAATCGTGCACGTGCCGTGCCGGTAAATAATCCTGAGAATAAATCCTCTGATATTGTTTATACTCTTCGGAATTGTCGCCTCATCAAGCTTTTTCGTGCTCTTTAAATATTTCGTGAGCGCGTAATCCAGTACATTTGCTTGCAATATATCATGCTCCATGCAGAAACTCCCCATTTCAAGATGCATCCATCATCATTTGATTGTTTTTTATTACATTTTACTGATACCTCGCGGGGAAAGTCAAAATTTCGGCCGGAAAGCCCGCAACTTTTATCCTGCCCTATACAGACTATTATCTCCTGCTTTTTCACCCATCCCTTTTATGCAATGCTGGTTTTATAGACATGATTCAGGTAAAATCATTAAGGGTGACTGCGTTTGACGGAAAGGATAATCTGATCGGATGCGGCAGACAATATGACTGGAAAAGAAACGGAACAGACGGGGAAACAGAACACAGGATTGTCGATTACACAGAAGATGTGACACGGGTAAAAGCCAAAGAGCCCCTCTTGGCTTTTGCTTTTGGATGGAGGGATGCGTGTTGCGGAATATCCTACAAAAAAAAGACATCACCCAGCTGCTTGAACAAAGCAGAAACAGGCAGACTGCCAAAACGATGGGTGGATTTGATTTAACATTACTGGGCATCGGCGCCGTCATCGGGACGGGCGTCATGGTTCTTACAGGCATTACGGCCGCGAAAAACGCCGGACCTTCCGTAATCTTTTCTTTTATCATTGCAGCCGTTGTCTGCAGCCTTGCAGCATTATGTTACGCCGAAATCGCTTCTGTTCTCCCGGTTTACGGAAGCGCCTATATTTACTCTTATACCACCATGGGAGAAATTGTCGGCCATTTAATGGGCTGGACGCTCTTATCCGTTTATATGGTGACGGCGTCGGCGGTGGCAAGCGGCTGGTCAAGTTATTTTAATAATCTGTTAGCCGAAATCGGCATGCCTTTGCCGGACAGTCTGCTGCACGTGCCGAGCCAGGGGGGCATCGTCAACCTTCCTGCCATCATCATTACTCTATTAATTGCCGTCGTTCTGTCACGCGGCTCCAAAGAGAGCAAAACCTTTAATAATATAATGGTTCTCGTAAAAATCGGAATTGTTTTGCTGTTTATCATCACAGGAAGCTTTTTTGTAAAGCCGGGCAATTGGCATCCTTTTATGCCTTTTGGAATCAAAGGCGTCATTACGGGGGCTTCTGCCGTCTTTTTTGCGTTTCTCGGATTTGACGCGATTTCCGCTTCGGCTGAAGAAGTCAAAAAACCGCAGCGCAACCTGCCGATCGGTATTATCGGTTCACTGGTGATCTGTACATTGGTATACGTCATCGTCTGTCTCGTCATGACGGGGATGGTTCCGTATTCACAGCTTAATGTGCCGGAAGCCATGTCTTATGTGCTGCAGTCTGTCGGACAAAACGCGGTGGCGGGCGTTATCGCTGCCGGTGCGGTGATCGGACTGATGGCCGTCGTTCTCGCCCATACCTATGCGGCGACCCGTATATCTTTTGCGATGGCAAGAGACGGAATGCTGCCGAAAGTCTTTACCATTGTCGGAAAGAAATCGGGAGCGCCGATCTTTAATACGTGGCTGATCGGACTGATCAGCGCCTGCATCGCGGGTTTTGTTGATCTGAAAGAGCTGTCAGATCTCTCAAACATCGGCGCATTATTGACATTCGCCATGGTCAGTCTGTCCGTGCTGATTCTGCGCCGCACCCATAAGGATCTGCCGCGGGGATTTAAAGTGCCTTTTGTACCCGTACTGCCGATTTTGGCAATTATCTGCTGTTTGTTTTTAATGGTCAATCTGCCGCTGAAAACGTGGCTTTATTTTGCCGTCTGGCTGATCATCGGCGTGATCGTTTACTTTTTATATTCGTACAAGCACAGCAAATTGAGACAATAAACAAAACCAGGCCCGCTTTATCGCGGCCTGGTTTTTTCATCAAAAAAGACGAAAGCCATCGCCTTTAACAAATGTGTTTCAGCTCTTCTATGTAGTGAAGCGCCTCATCATATTCTTCATCCGTATATTTCTGTTTGCTTTTTATCGTAAACACTTTCTCTTTCTTTTCCTCAGCTTCAAGGCCGTCAAAATACAAAATCGTAGACACCAGCTCCAAAAACCGGGATGAGCGGCTGTTGACGCTGTCGATGTACTTCTTCATATCCGGCATCGTAAGCTCCGCATGATGTAAAAACTCGGCTCCCGTCTCCGTCAGCGAGTACCGGTATTGAAAGTAGCCGCCCTTTTTTTCCTTCACCTCATCCAGAAACCCAAGATTGCACAGCTCTTCAATTCGAAGCGTCAGTTCTTCGGAATACGGGCCGTAAAAATGAAAATCATATTTTTCGTAGAAAGGATACTGCATTTTCTTCGCGATATAAATGATTTTCTGCAGCTTTTTCCGCCCGATGATTTCTCCAGAATCCGAGAACACCTTCATCAGTTTTGCATGTTCTTTCAACAAATTCCCGACATCTCCTTTTCCTTCTTTACCAAAATCCTTCTATGTCAGTCCCAGCAGCTGCCGGATTTTTAATTTTGCTTCAGGGTTTTCTGAATCGTCGCAAATGAGGTCCATCGGATAGTAGAGCTTATGGTCCGTCCGGCGTTTGCCCGAAATGGATTCGACAATGGCGGACTGCCTGGACAGCTCTTTGATCTGGCCCTTCTGCGTTAACAGGTGAATCGGCAGACGCTCCTCCTCTTCACCCGGCCGGTAAAAATCATACGGCAGATCCGATGAAGAATCGACCACTAAATAGTAATTGGGATCAATTCCCGCCTCTTTAAACAGAGCGGTCAGTTCAAAATAAGCCGACATTTCCTCATTGGGGTTAAATTCGGCATATTGAAACAGCTGGCGGTTAATGAAGCGGCGGCACAAGTCGGACAGAATCGGGTCCTCTTCTTCTTCCCAAGCCTGGAAATAATATAAAATGATGGCTTCATCAAGCTTCAGATAATCCGCAAGCGTCAGCTTCCCTTCAAAAATGGAATAAAAATGAACGGGAGCATGAGTGAAGATATACCCTTCTTCATGGAGCTGCTTCGCACGGTGGAGAATTTTCGTCAATATGACTTCAGCGCTTCTCGTCACGGGATGAAAATACACCTGCCAGTACATTTGATAGCGGCTCATAATATAGTCTTCGACAGCGTGCATGCCGCTTTGCTTAATGACGATCTGATCCTCTCGCGGACGCATCACCCTTAAAATCCGTTCCATATCAAAATGTCCGTAGCTGACGCCCGTATAGTATGCGTCCCGCTGAAGGTAATCCATCCTGTCGGCGTCAATCTGGCTCGAAATCAGGCTGACCACCTGTTTGTTTTTATATGTTTTGGCAATGACTTCGGCAACATCCTGCGGAAATCCCGGTCCCGCCTTTCTGAGAACCTGATTCACCTCGGTGTCGCCGAGAATGATTTCCCTCGTATAGTCTTCATGATCCAGATGAAAAACCTTTTCAAAGGAATGCGAAAACGGCCCATGTCCCAAATCGTGCAAAAGCGCGGCGCTGAGACAGAGTTCGCGTTCATTGTCATCCCATTCAGGACGCCCTTTAAAAACATCATCAACCATTCGTCTGACTATCTCATAGACGCCGAGAGAATGGTTAAAACGGCTGTGTTCCGCGCCGTGAAACGTCAAATACGTCGTACCGAGCTGTTTGATCCGGCGCAGCCGCTGAAATTCACGGGTGCCGATCAAATCCCAGATCAGCTTGTCCCGCACATGAACATAGCGGTGAACGGGATCTTTAAACACTTTTTCTTCTGATAATTTTCCGTTTGGATACGCCATCGTCATTCCCTCTTTTTTTTAGCCGTGATTCTATTATATCGGCTCTGTAATTTGAAAACATCCTTGAATTTGTCCGGCGTTTTGTTCCAGTTTTCCGACATTGATTTTTTGAAGCAAAAAAGCCTGACCCATCGGGCGAGGCTGTCGTAAAATACACATTTACTTTTTGATCTTCTTTTTCACTTTCTCAATCAGCTCGTCCTCAGTCGGCGCCGACAGCGGGCGGTTGTTTACGAAAGCAAACGATTTTTTGCGTCCGGGCCCGCAATATGACTGACATCCGACCTCCACTTTTGCATCCGGGTCAGCTTCTTTCAAACGCGGCAGCAAAGTCTTAATATTGGTGGCCTGGCAATCATCACACACTCGGAATTCATTAGCCATGATGTACGCTTCCCTTCATTCAATGTTCCTCTATGTTAAAACTTAATTTTAAAAACGAAAAAAATCACATCACATCTCATTGTACAAGGATTCATCTTATCCTGCAAGGCTCTGCGTATCTCTCATTCTTTCAGCCAATTTGTATAAATATTTTCCAATCTGGACATTCTAATACCATCAAAGATATTGGGGGTTGAGAACATTGACAAAACAAAGACAGGACGCCTGGTCGGAGGAAAACGACCTGCTGCTTGCGGAAACCGTGCTCCGGCACGTCCGGGAAGGAAGCACGCAGCTGAACGCCTTTGAAGAGGTAGGCGATAAATTAAACAGAACGTCGGCAGCGTGCGGATTCAGGTGGAATGCCGTCGTGCGCCATCAATACGAAAAAGCGCTTCAGCTTGCCAAAAAACAGCGGAAACAGCGGATGCGCGCGCTCGGAAACGGCCAGCCGGCCAAGAAGAAACTATTATATCAGCCGCCTGCACCGGATGCGGACATCATGCAGGAAACCGCAGCCGAAGAGACGGTTCAAACGGAAGCGCCAAAAGAGGATCGGCAAGCCGTCATGTCCGGCGAACATATGCCTTATGTCGATGAAAGCTTCAAGGAAGAGTTAGCTAGTTTATCACATTTGCTGGCGCCTCAGCAGCCGAGCCAAAAGGCGGAGCTCACAATGGCAGACGTCATTCAATTTCTGAAGAGCTATGAAGGCAGCGGAAAGCAAACTTCCGCCCTGCAAATGGAAAATGACCGTTTAAAACGGGAAAACCAAGAACTTCAGTCTAAAACCGAGCAGCTGGAAGCGGCCGTCGAAAAGCTTGAAAAAGATCAAAAAACCATTCAGGAAGACTACGAAACCTTGGTGAAAATTATGAACAGAGCCAGAAAACTAGTTTTATTTGAAGACGACGAACATGCCTCTCCGTCCTTTAAAATGGACCGGAACGGTAATTTAGAGAAAATGGCCGAATAACGGAAAAACCCCTTTCCTTGTCATGGAAAAAGGGGTTTTTGCCATTTGTCAATGACGCGCATCCTGATCTATATTAATGTAAACATTGTTCAGGAGGCCTTCTTCCCGCAAGGGCTGCGCATCTCGGTCCCCGCCCGCACATAAGCATAAAGATTCAATTCCTCATCCCAAATGGTTCTTGGGAATTATTGATCGATTAGCTACTGTGCAATACACTGTATAGAGAATACAATTATTAGATATGATGGGAATGATAGTAAATGAGTAGCCAATTACGAAAAGGAGCGTTGGAACTTTGTGTGTTGTCCCTGCTTCTTTATGAAGATTTATATGGTTATGAATTAATCAAGATCATAAGTGAAACGTTCCCTGTATCGGAGGGCACCATCTACCCCATATTACGAAGACTTACAAAAAACAACTATTTAAAAACGTATACAGCAGCTTCCGATCAAGGCCCGTCACGCAAATATTACAAGGTAACAGAAGAAGGCGCCTTTTATCATCAAACATTAAAATCGGAATGGCTTGACCTGTCCGAAAAAGTGAACAGCATCATTAAGGAGGGAAAATGAATGTGTAAAGACCAATATTTAAAACATCTCCGGCGGGAAATAAAAGATCTGCCGGAACTTGAGCAAAAAGAGATACTCGCCGATATCGGCGAAATATTCCAAATGGGCGGCGCTGAAGGAAAAAGCGATGAACAAATCGCCGACAATTTAGGAAACCCCAAAACACTTGCGCGCGCCTTAAAAGCGGATATTTTCATTAGTGATGCCGAGGAGCAGAAAACATGGCGCTCCTTTTTCAAAGCATTCGGCCTGATGCTGGGGATGGGCATGTTCAACTTCATGTTTATGCTGACACCGTTTCTTTTTGCCTCTGTTGCGGTGTTAAGTTTGATGGCGATCGGCCTGATGCTGATGACCGGATCATTCTTTCTCCTCGTAAAAGTGCCGATTGTAACAGCCATTTTTAACGGATGTATGGTTCTTGGAGCGGGTATGGCGGTGTTTATGGCCGGATTTGATCTTTCGAAACTGATATTCCGCATCTTTTTGCGCTATTTCAAATGGAATGTCAGCGTTGTAAGGAGGGAAACCATTGAATCGAAAAATGTGGTATAGCATTGCTCTCATTTTAATCGTTGCCGGCCTGATCGGAAGCATGTTCTTCGGTTTTGACGGCTTTTACCCTAAATCATAAGGAAGGTGTGCAAATATCATGACTGAACCAGCCCTGATATTAAAAGATGTCTCTAAAACAATCAATCATACCCCTATTGTACAGTCAATTTCTTTCGATGTGAGAAAAGGCGAGATTTTCGGCCTTTTAGGGCCGAACGGCTCAGGAAAAACCACTATTTTCAGAATGATCGTACAGCTTATTAAAAAAACAGAAGGAGCCATTTCATTCAGAGGCAGACCGGACAGCGACTTTGAATATTTTATGAGACATATCGGGGTTATCATTGAAGGCCCGGATATGTATCCGAATATGACCGCTTTGCAAAACCTAAAATATTTTACTAAACTGCGCAGCACCTCGCTGCGAACGGATGACCTTATGAATACCCTTGCAAAAGTCGGGCTAGAGCAGGCTGCCCGCAAAAAAGTGAAACATTTCTCATTAGGTATGAAACAGCGCTTGGGGCTCGCTTATTCTCTTCTTCACAATCCCGGATTATTAATTCTGGATGAACCGATGAACGGCCTCGATCCTAAAGGAATGAAAGAATTGCGCACCATTCTTTCCGATTTATCGAAGCAAGGGGTTTCCATTTTATTATCAAGCCATTTATTGTCGGAAATGGAGGAGATTTGCGATAGGGTTGCCTATATTAAAAAGGGACGGATTTTAGGAATTGAAGACATGAAGAACAGACATGACCTTGGTCAGAAAAAACTGTTTACCGTCACGGTCGATCATCCGGCAAGGGCGAAAGAAATATTAGAGCAGGACGGTATTCTTCAAGTACAGCAAAAAGACAGCCGCATCATTGAATTGGAAGCGGAAGAAGATACCATCCCGTATGTCATTAAATCTTTGGCAGAGAAAGAGATTCTGATTTCCCGCGTTTCTGCAAGAACTTTGTCATTGGAAGAGAAATACATGATGATTACAGATCAGGAGGACGCGGTATGAGCATATTTCATCTGGCGCAGAACGAATTCATAAAAATAACCCGAAAAAAAGGCACACTTTTATCTCTTTTTTTCCTGTTTCTCATCGTTTTGCTGGCCGGCCTTATTATGAATCATGAGTTAGATGCTTCCTCGGATAACAATTGGAAAGAACGGCTTCTCGCCGAAAAAAAACAGGAAGAAATTGATAAACCGGCTGAAACGACAGGCGTTTATTATTCTGCTGATGTTAAGAATAAAGACTATTATTTGGAGCATAACATCAACCCTTATGAATGGAACGGCTGGAGGTTTTTCGGCACGGTTACTTCAAACGGGCTTGAGATTTTCGTCAGCTTGACCGCGATTTTAACCGTCAGCGGGGTTGTTTCTAAAGAGTTTGCCCTTGGGACGATTAAGTTTATCGCTACAAGCCCGAACCGAAGATGGCGGATTTTAACATCGAAATTTCTGGCGTCTCTTCTGTTTACCGGCATGGTTTACTTATTTTACTGTGTGAGCTGTTTGCTGATCGGCGGCGTGTTATTCGGTTTTTCCAATGCTTCATATCCGCTCGTCTATACTCATTTAAATGACAGTCTGTATACCATCAGTTCAATCAAAGCATCCGGAATCATTCTGCTTTTGCGTTTCATATCAATTATAAGCATTGTCACCATTGCGTTCACTTTGTCAGTATTGTGCAAAAGCCAGGCGCTCTCCCTTTGCTTATCCATTTTACTGCTGTTTGCCGGCAGTATATTGGGCGGAACTGATTTGCTTGCCCAATTTACATGGTATAAATTTACGCTCTTTCCGCATTTAAATCTCGTTGCTTATGTAAATAAAAGTGCGGGTGATGCGATTTCAACGTTAAACATCCCCTATTCCATGACGGTTATAGCGATCTACTTTCTTATATGTTTATTGATTTCTTTTTCCGTCTTTCAAAAGAGAGACATTACAGCATAGACAGAGAGGCGGCGGCATAATGAGCGGACGGCAGGAAATACTGACGGTCCAGTAATTTGCCGCTGGCCGCCCCTTGGTCCATCGCTAACGGATTCAAATAACCGAAGCTCCCGCTGCTTCGCTGCTGAAAGTGTAGAAATTCCCGCCCTTCCCGTATAAAAAGCGCCTCATCGAATCGGAGAAATTTCATAATGGCAGTGTATTTTGCAACGGCGTCAATGTGATACTTTCTGCACTCGGCTAACATTAAACCTGAAAAAGCAAAGTCTGATGTTTTGTACCATTCCGTGAGAAAAGGCTGCAATTCTTTCATTTGCAAATAAGTGACGGCATAAAGGGCATCCGCCTGTTCTTCCTGCATGCCGCCCGGTGCCATGAGCAAATCGGCCTCACGTTTCATCCCGGTTTCTAAGAACACGATCAGTTCTTCCGGAGTCACCGCCCCAAAATAAGCCCCTAACACCATGAGGATCATAGAGGAGGGCACTGATTTCAGTTCCTCTTGTAAACCGCGGACCATTTGTTCAAGTCCGTTATGAAAAAAGATGCTTTTTGCGGCATCTATCCTGCGGTACACATGATACGCATACGCGAACAGGACCGGATGGCATTCGTGTGTTTTTTCTCCGAAATAACGGTCTAGGAATAGAATAACTTCTTCTGTATCCTTTCTGCTTTCAAAATGATGACATGCCGCTAAACCGCAAAACAGGTGCATGAGATCATCTGCTTCCATTTCTTCCGGCTGCAGCTGAATGTTCTTCCAAAAACCCAGCAGCCATTCTTCTGTTTTTTTTATATTAAAATGTTCCTTGACTATCTGCATGTTCCACACTCCAGATTCAGAATCTCAATCGCCGGCAGAAGAGCCGGAGCACAATGAATGGATGGATTCTCGTTATTTATATGATGAAGAGCCGCTTGACAGCCATAAAAAAATGGATCGATACACGATTGGATAAATAACATATTGCACAGCTGTTTCATTTTTCGGCTGCCGAGACAAAACACAAGCCATTTTTGAATGGACGCCTTCAAGCCGGGATGAAGCAGATGCTCTCCCTCATTCAAATGAAGAAGACAGTACTCGACAAACTCCAGCTCGTTTTCAGCTGTTCTTTTCCATGCGTCATGGAGCAAAGGCTGAAACATCGAATTCTTGTAAAAGCGCACTTTTTCATGGTCAGTTGACATTCCCAGCTCGCTCAGCAAACCGACGAATTCGGCGTATTTAAAATAAGGCCATTCTTTTTTTATAAGATAGCCGTTTTGCAATCCGTGACGTATGACCTGATCATCCGAATCCATTCCCTGCTTCTTTTTATAAGCTTTTGCCGTTAAATAGATATGAATCAACTCATTGACAATGGCCGTGTTACAGTGAAACAGATCTTCCCAGCATGACTTATCAACGAAAGCGAAGGCAATCCTTTCAGTATGTTCTTTTACAGCGGAAGAATGGCTCGTCTTCCTGTAGTACTTGCAGAAGCCGGCAAACAGCTGAATGCTCTTTTGATCCGGAAGCGATTGTTCAGCAAAAGATAATAAAAATTGATCTGTCTCTTCAGCTAATCTATTCAAGTTAATCGTTCCTTTCTGCTCTAAGACAGGCATGCGCGGCACCAGCGGCGACAAGTGTTGTATGATAGCAATGTTTGAACACATCTTCTCTTCGCTGTTCACCTGTCAAACCGGGTTTATGTTGATAGGTGATGCTCGGGACATTCCCCTCTTTCATTCGGCCCTGATAGATTTTATTCCAGGCTGCTTCATAGAGCGGTTTATGGTTGTCCTTATCCATGTTGATATGTAAAAAAGAGCTGCACATCAATAATTCACTGGTAATATCTAAATTCTCAAGACAGATATAGATCCCGAGAAATTTCAGGACCTTTTCTTTTAAGGACGGCAGATGATACTCTTTATCCGTAAGCGAAGAACATCCCATGTCTGTTATATAAAAAATCGTATGAGTGATGCTGTACGCATCATGATCCGTCATATATGTATTTGGGATATCCTGACCAGCTGCTGTGTAGTGATATAAGTCAGAAAAATCCGTTATTTCCGAGGTTACGCCTGCTCTTTGCAGACTGTACTTCAGATCCATTTTCCGAAAGGGAACTTTAGCAAGGCTGCAATCAAAACGCGCTGCCGTGAATTTTTCCAGCTCCCATATCACCGAAGCCCGTGACGGATGATCAGTCAAGGTAAGAAATTCACCCGCAATAGCCAATCCGGCGAGACCGTCCGGATCAAAATGAATAAATTCTTCAAGCTGATCATTACGGAGCCTTTCTGTAATAAACTCCGTTATAACAGCAACTTCCTTATCATCTGCCTGATTTCTGATCAGGTAATTGGTAAGAAAAATGAGTTCTATAAATGTTTTAAGGCGCCATCTGAAATCATTCGCTACTTTATGATTCATATCAAAATAATGGATATTTTTAACAATCCATGACAGTGCTCCCCGCTTAATTTCTCTTATATACTCTTGTGTCAAACTCTCACCGCCTCGTCTCAGATGTGTAGGCTCCAAACAGTGATTATCCTACTTTTGAGCGGCTAAATCAGAGAAATTCAAATTCGGGTTTTGATTGTCTTCTTGGCTCGGCACTACAAGCACCCAGCCGCTCCAAGCGAAAGAATTGCCTGATTGTTCCGCATCTCCGGCTAACAAATGTGTCGGGATCGTGATTCTTTTTTCTTCTTTTATTTTTTTAAAGTTCATATCTCCATCTCCTTTAGTTTATAGAATTATTTGGAACCTACATAAATATATTAATCAAATAAGGTATATAATGTAAACTAGTTTTCATATAACACTTCTTTTTTCACTATAACTAAATAGTATATAATTACCAAAAACAAAAAAAGCCCGGACTTAGTCCAAGCTTTCCTGCGTGCCGAACACCTTCTCATTCCGTTCCAGCATTCGGGTCAGATTTTTTTCAAATACCATTTCCTCTTCCGGCGATAATCCGGCTGCATACAGGCGTCCGCTGAGTTCCTTCAGTTCAGTCAAAAGCGCCAGCATTAAGTCCTGCACGGTAATGTCCGTTTGCAGCAATTCGCTTAATGAAGCCATCGTTTCGGGCCGGATATCGGGATATACGCCTTTTGTATCGTTGCTTTTGTCTTTTAAAGCGGCTTGATAGAAACGTCTGATCAGATCGGCGCGTTCGCTTCCGCTTTTATCGGCGCAGAGGTAAATCTGAACCGCGGTTCCGCCCCGCAGGCGTCTTTGTGAGATTCCCGCGAATTTTCGGCCGCCGATGCTGAGATCATAGCTGCCCGGACAGTACGATCCTTTAATTTCATATGCTTCAATTTCGGCATGGTGCGGACGCAGCATCCGCCGCACCAGCTCTGTCATCGCCTCGTAGCCTCTGTCGATGTCGATGCCTTTTTTTTCGTCTTCAAAAATAAGGGAGATATTCAATACGCCTTCGTCCAGTACGACGGCGAGGCCTCCGGAATTGCGGACAATGACACGGTAGCCTTCGTCCTCCAGCAATTTCACGCCGTCCTCTAAAAACGGCAGGCGCGTGTCCTGAATGCCGAGCACGATCGTCCGGTGGTGCACCCAAGAGCGTGCCGTCGCAGGCGATTCCCCTTTGCCTACGGAGGCGCACAGCGTATCATCCATTGCGAATGACTGCTTCGCATCAAAATAAGGGCCGAGGCTGGATTGGTCAATGATTCTCCAGCTCGGCTGCATCAGTAAATCAATCGGTTGCTTTCCCATCTATATTAAATCCCTTTCGTCATAGGCTTTCCATGCATTTATTATATCACTCCGCTTGTGATGATTGAAATTGGCTTTTCAAAAGAGCGATGAAGATTTCTTTGTTTTTTGTGTTCTCCATAATGGAAGATTGGATGATAGACAGTTTCCGTTTTAAGGAGAATCCTTTTATCTCAAGCACGGAAATGCTGCCGTGAAGCAGATCCTTTTGCAGCACGCTTTTTGACAGTACGGAAAGACCCATTCCGCTGATCACGGCTTCCTTGACGCCCTGGTTGCTGCTGATCGTCATCATGGATTTCGGCCGCAGTCCGTTTGATTGAAGGACGTGGTCTAAATATTCCCTCGTTCCCGAACCCTTCTCCCTCGTCACCCACGCTTGATTTTGCAATTCAGCAGCCGGGATGTTTTTTCTGCCGGCGAGCGGGTGTCCGTTCGGTGCGGCAATGCACAATTCATCCTCCATAAACGGCTGAATGTCGAGCTCGTTTTTCCCCGTATGCCCTTCAATTAATCCGATATCGGCTTGAAGCATCCGAACCGCTTCGCTGACCTCCTCCGTGTTTCCGATCATGACGTCCAGGTTCAGCTCGGGATACTCGTTATGAAGCTTTGCGAGAAGCGGCGGCAGAATATATTCGCCGATGGTAAAGCTCGCGGCGATTTTGAGCTTCCCTTTGACATAATGATGATGGGCGTAAATTTCGGATTTCGCCTGTTCGTACAAAAAGACCATCTGCTTGGCGCGCTGATAGAGAATGTCCCCCGTCGGCGTAGTCGTAAAGTGCTTCGGAGAGCGGTTCAGCAAGGCGGTTTGAAATTCTTTCTCCAGGTTTTTAATGTGAAGGCTGACGCTCGGCTGAGAAATCATCAGCTTCTGCGCCGCCTTTGTAAAGTTTTTTTCTTCCACGACGGCAATGAATGTTTTCAGTTCCCCATAATACAAAAAGCATCGCCCCTAATCATTATTTTTCCTAATCGTTTAGATCATATAAATATATTTTACTAATGATTAAGACCGCAGTAAAGTGGAGTTATCAAGATAATGGGAAGTGACTGAGATGAAGATGGTAAAAGGTGTTTCAGTTACCGCAGGAATTGCGTTTGCGGCTTTCTATGTCAGCCGCCTGCCGTTTTTGCAAATGCTCGGAATGCTTGTCCTTGCAATGCTGATCGGCATGCTCTGGCGCGCCGTATTCGGACAGCGGGCGGCATTAGAGCCGGGGATCGCGTTCTCAAGCAAATACTTGCTGAAAGCAGGCATCATCCTGCTTGGCATGAGACTGAATCTGGCGGATATCTATCATGCGGGCTGGCACGTATTTGCAATTGCCGTCTGCTGTATGATGTTTGCGGGTGCCGTTGTATACGGACTGTCCCGGCTGTTCCGTATAGATCAGACACTCAGCACGCTGACAGCCTGCGGCACAGCGATCTGCGGGGCGGCTGCCATTGCCGCGATCGCGCCGCAGATCAGATCAAATGAAAATGCAGCCGCCATCAGCGCGGCCGCCGTTTCGTTATTAGGAACCGTTTTTACTGTTGTATATTCTCTTGCTTATCATGGATTGGGCTTTTCTCCTGCGGCTTACGGAGCCTTTTGCGGGGCAACGCTTCACGAGGTGGCGCATGCGGCGGCGGCCGGCAGCGCCGGAGGAAAAGCAGCCGTCGAGATGGCGGTGATCGTCAAACTGACCCGGGTCGCGCTGCTCGTCCCGGCCGCATTCATGCTCGGAATGCGGGCGCGCCGCAGCGGAAAGTCAAAGACGGCTTCTGCCGCTTCGCTCCCCATCCCTTGGTTTATCTTCGGATTTCTCGGAATGAGCGCCATCCATACATCAGGCGTTATTTCAGCCTCGTTTTCCGCGTTTCTTGTTCAAGTGTCTTATGTTTTCATCGGCATGGCGATGGCGGGTCTCGGTTTGAAAGTCCATATATCGGCGTTTCGTCATAACGGCTGGCGGGCGCTCGCAGCAGGCTTGATCGGTTCTCTCTGTTTGTCCCTGTTCGGCTGGGCCGCAGTGACGTTCTTTCTATAAAAAAATGCCGGCCCTCGTAAAGGCCGGCTTTTGCGGATTACAGCGCTTGAGCAGCCGTAATTAACGCAAGATTGTAGACGTCTTCCGCATTACATCCTCTGGAAAGATCGTTTACAGGCATATTTAATCCTTGCAGAATCGGTCCGACCGCTTCAAAGCCGCCTAAGCGCTGAGCGATTTTGTAGCCGATGTTTCCTGCTTCAAGGCTTGGGAATACAAATACATTCGCGTCTCCTTTAATGTCGGAGTCCGGCGCTTTTTTCTCCGCGACAGACGGCACAAATGCAGCGTCGAATTGGAATTCGCCGTCAAGCGTAAGCTCAGGCGCTTTTTCCTTCGCAATTTTCACCGCTTCAGCCACTTTGTCCGTCTCGTCTGATTTCGCCGATCCTTTTGTAGAGAAGCTGAGCATGGCAACGCGCGGGTCAATGTCAAACATTTGAGCCGTATTGGCGCTTTCAATGGCGATTTCGGCAAGGTCCTGGCTGTCAGGAGAAATGTTGATCGCGCAATCAGCGAACACATACTGCTCGTCACCGCGGGCCATGATGAAGACGCCTGATGTTTTTTTCACGCCTTCTTTTGTTTTGATGATTTGCAGTGCAGGGCGCACCGTATCAGCAGTAGAATGTGCAGCTCCGCTGACAAGTCCGTCTGCGAGACCTTTGTACACAAGCATCGTGCCGAAATAGTTTTCGTCCAGCAAAGCTTTGCGGGCCTGTTCTTCCGTCGCTTTGCCTTTGCGGCGTTCTACGAAAGCCTGAACGAGTTCTTCCATGCCTTCATATGTATGCGGGTCAAAAATGTCCACGCCGTCAAGCGTAAGATTTAATTCTTTCGCTTTTGCTTGAATGTCTTCTTTATTGCCGACTACGATCGGCTTTAATACCTTGTTGCCCGCCAAGTTGTTGACCGCAACCAGGATACGTTCGTCCAACCCTTCAGGAAATACGATTTTCACATCTTTTCCTGCGACTTTTTCTTGTACTTTTGTAAATAAATCTGCCACGATATACCCTCCTCTATGTTGACAAAAAACGCTTACTTTTACAGCATACTCTTCTTCCAGCTAAATTCAAATAACCAACTTCTATTATAGCGCTTTCAAAAAGAAATCTTATTTTTCTAACTAATTTAATTGACGGTTTGTTTCACGGTTTAGTTTCTGACACAAGGCTTCGGATTATTCAAGGTTTCTCCACAGCCGAAACGGTTAAACTGTGATATAGTGAAGGCATCAATGTAATGAAAAGATATAGGAGTGAAGATACATGAGTGAGCAGCAAAAAACGAACGAAGCCGCCCAAACGCTTGACGGCTGGTACGCGCTTCACGATTTCCGCACAATGGACTGGACGTCATGGAAGATGTTATCCAGCGATGAGCGCCTGTCGATTATTCACGAATTTACGGGACTGCTTGAAAAATGGGGTGTCGCCCAAAAAGAAGGCAAAGGCTCGCAAACCATCTACAGCATCGTCGGACAGAAAGCTGATTTTATGCTGATGATTCTTCGCCCGACAATGGAAGAGCTGAACGAAATCGAGCTTGAATTTAACAAATCAAAGCTTGCTGAATTTACAATCCCGGCTTATTCTTACGTGTCCGTGGTTGAGCTGAGCAACTACCTCGCAAGCGGAGAAGGCGATCCGTATGAAAATCCGCATGTCCGCGCCCGCCTGTATCCTGAGCTGCCCGAAGCGAAATACGTCTGCTTCTATCCGATGGATAAAAGAAGAAGCGGCAATGACAACTGGTACATGCTTTCTATGGATGAACGCAGAAACCTGATGAGAAGCCACGGCTTGATCGGACGGAGCTATGCCGGCAAAGTCAAACAGATTATCACGGGATCTGTCGGTTTTGACGATTACGAATGGGGCGTTACGCTCTTCAGCGATGATGTGCTTCAGTTCAAAAAACTTGTTTATGAAATGCGCTTTGATGAAGTCAGCGCGCGCTACGGCGAATTCGGTTCATTTTTTGTCGGAAACCGCTTGTCTCTCGACACGCTTCCGAAGTTTTTGCACGTGTAACACCCACCCGCCTGTCCGGCGGGTTTTTATTTGTCAGAATTTAAATAAAATTTGCTATTTTTATCATTTTTTTTTACGATGTAAAGGAGATTCCATTTTGGTAAAGGGGTGCAGACAGTTGTCAAAACGAACCGCGTTTATTATGGGAGCCAGTCAGGGGATCGGCAAAGCGATCGCTCTGAAACTGGCGGACAATGGCTTTCATACCGTCATTAATTCACGAGTTCCCGAAAATATCGAATCGGTAAAAGAAGAGATCCTCGCCAAACATCCGGATGCGGGCGTCACCGTTCTGGCCGGGGATATGTCGGACCAGAAGACAAGAGCCGGCATTTTTGAAGAGATCAGATCACAATGCGGACGGCTTGATGTATTGATCAACAACATTCCGGGCGGCTCGCCGGATACCTTTGAAAACTGCGATATAGAAGATATGACAAATACCTTTACGAATAAAACGATCGCTTATATCGACTCTATGAAAACGGCCGCAGCAATCATGAAGCAGCACGAATTCGGCAGAATCATTAATATCGTCGGAAACCTATGGAAAGAACCCGGCGCCAATATGTTTACCAACAGCATGATGAACGCCGCTTTAATTAATGCCAGCAAAAACATCGCCATTCAGCTTGCGCCTTTTCACATTACTGTCAACTGTCTGAATCCCGGGTTTATCGCCACAGACCGTTATCACCAATTCGTGAAGAATGTCATGAAGCAAAACGGCATTTCTAAAGCGGAAGCGGAAGAACGGATTGCCTCAGGCGTCCCGATGAAGCGTGTCGGAACTGCGGAAGAAACCGCGGCGCTGGCTGCCTTTCTTGCCTCTGAAGAAGCCTCCTATATTACCGGACAGCAAGTATCAGCCGACGGCGGCAGCATGAAAAGCATATAATAAAAACATCCCGCTCTCAGCGGGATGTTTCTTGTAATGAAGGAAAGGACAAACCGAGCTTTTGAATCCGCAGCACGAATTCCCTCAAATCGCCCTGCTTGGCCACCATTGATATTCTGACATAACGCTTTCCGCCGCTGCCGAAAATCTCGCCGGGCGTCACGACAACATGGGCATGCTCCAGCAGATAGTCCGAAAACTGGTGTGAAGACTCGAATTCATTCGGAATTTCAGCCCATACATAAAAAGTCCCTTTCGATTTTTCAATGCTCCAGCCTAATTCCTTTTCACATAACACCGTGAAAAAGTCAATCCGTTCTTTATATGTGCGCTTCAGACGCTCGGTATGCTCAGGATTTCCTGACAGCGCCGCCGCTGCCGCCTGCTGAAGACCGCCGAACATGCCGACGAAGACGTGATCCTGAAACTCATTGACCGCCTGAATGATTTTCTCATTCCCCACGGCAAATGCCATTCTCCAGCCTGCCATATTGAAGGTTTTCGAAAATGAATAAAGCTCCGCGCCGACCGTTTTCGCTTCTTTCGCCTGAAGAAAGCTGGCCGGGTTCTGATCAAATTCGAACGCGCCGTATGCAAAATCGTGAATAAGGTGGATGTCATGTTTTTTTGCAAACGCTGCCGCTTTTTCATAAAACGCCTGATCCGCAGTCGCGCCCGTCGGGTTATTCGGGTAATTCAAAAACATCAGCTTGGCTTTTTTCAGGACGGCGGGATCAATCCGCTCAAAATCCGGCAGATAGCCGTTTTCCGGATGAAGCGGCATCTCATGCAGCTCCGCTCTGGCCATTGTAATGCCCGATAAATACTCAGGGTAGCCGGGGTTCGGGACTAAGGCGATATCGCCGGGATTCAGCAGGCATTGCGTCAAAACGTACAAACCAGCTTTCCCTCCGCCGAACAGCGCGACTTCTGTCTCCGGATTGACCGATACCCCGTACTCTCTCTCATAAAATTCCGCGATGGCTTCTTTCAGAAACGGATAGCCTCTGAACGGGCCGTATCCGTGATACGAAGGATTCAGCGCAGCCTCCCGCAATGTTTCAACGATATGCGGCGGTGTGGGGAGATCGGGATTCCCCTGCCCGAGATTAATGATCTGGGCTCCCGTTTTCTCCATCTCTTTTACCTTTTGAAAAACGAGCGAAAATTCCTGTTTCGGAAGTGTCTTGATGACGTCGGACGGTATGATTTCCATCTGAAAGGCTCCTTATAAATGAATTTGCTCTGATTCGTTATTCCGTTCTGAAAAGGATTTATTGACCAGTTTTGTATGCAGAAACAGCCCGCTGACCAAAAGGACGATAAACGCCATGATGACTGCCGCGTCTACAATGTTGATCAGCATGGAACCGACGGCGATGCACAATCCGATGGAGGCCTCCGCCACCGAAAAAATCCGGCCCTGAATCTGGTTCGCCGCGTTCTCCTGAACTTTGACCTTCGCCAGCACCTCACCGTATTCCATTGCGATAAAGAAAAGAATGGCGGCAATGACTGACACGGCGAAAATCGGGGTAAACAAAAACAGCGCAAGCGAGACGATCGATAACACTGTAAAATACATCAGCCCTTTATTGTTGTTAAAGCCCCATTTGCTGACAAGAGCGGCGCCGATAAAGCCGCCGAAGCCGATACAGAACGTCAGGATGAAATTGCCGATTTCCCCGTCGCCTAAAAAGCGGCTGACAATCGGGAAATAGCTGTAGACGACACCCCACAAAAGCGCCATCGTAATCATCGTGAACATGGCGTTTAACACAAAAGCATTTGTTTTGATTTCCTTCAGGCCTTCTTTAAACGACTGAAAAGCTTCTCTCACGTTTTCTGACTGAATCGGCACGTATTGAAGCTTAATGCGGCTGATGAAAAACGCGGAGACAAGATAGGTCACCCCGTTAAAGGCGACGGCAAGCTCCACAGAACCGCCTAACAGAAAAAGTCCGCCGGCTGCAGCGCCGACAATAATCGAAATCGTCGTGGCTTTTGCAAACAAAGTGTTGATATTTTTAATATCCGCTTCTAAAGACGACATGACCGCGAGACGTGCCGGGTTAAAAAACACGCCGCTTCCGTAAGAAACAAACAGCAGCGCCAGAAAAAGCAGCGGATATTCGCCTTTCGGGAGAAATGTCAGCCCCAAAAAGATGACGCCTCTGATCACATCCGTCCACAGCATGATTTTCACCCTGTCGAGCCGGTCCACGAGCACGCCTAAAAACGGCTGAAACACCATCGGAATACTGCGGACCGCGATGACGCCGGACGTCACCCAGTAGTCGTGATAGTATGTAGACAAAATGAGCAGAGCCGGGAGAACGCAATAGTCTCCCATAAACGAAAGCGCCTGCCCGAAAAGCAAATACTTAGAGTTCGGTTTCAGCTGTTTCATACCGGTAACGCATACTTTGCAGTCAGCTTCGCCTGCTGCTGAATTTGTTTGATTGATTCGGCCACGTCACCCGAATTGCTTCCTTTCAGCTCGAACGCCGCAATGCTGTTGAACGCTTCGAACAGCCGCAGATCCACGGATGTACCCGCCTCGGCCGCCGAGAAAGAAACGATTTCGGTGTCTCCCTTTAAGACGCCGTCGGGAATGTCAATGCTTTCAATGACGAAATCGACAGCCGTCTCAGGCAGCTGGCCGTTTTCTTTGAAATGCTGAGGATACAAGTGGCAGTCGGCGACATAGCATGGCTCCTGCTCCAATAATCCTTTCGGCAGATCGGCTTCTTTTCCGAAACAGAGAACATCCAATAACAGCTGCGCCATATCGACGCCGAAGACCTTTTTAATATTCGGAATCATGTTCCAGCCCGCAAATCGTGCCGCTGATTCAATCAGTCCGGCTTCCCGGTTTTTCATTAATTTAATCTCTGTATGTGTTGCGCAGTTTTCGAGGCCGAGTCCTTCATTCGCCTTTTTGGCTGCTTCGACGATTTTCCGCTTCGCGTCATCATCCAGGATGGACGGCGTAATATGCGATGTCTCCGTGAATCCGATTTGCGGTGTTTTATCATGAATTGCGACAGGGAAGTATTCTCCGTCGGCCATGATGCCTTCTATGCTGATATAGTCGGAATAACCGCTTGTTTCGTACCAGTCGTCATACTCGCCCTGCAAAAATTCTTCCGCGATAAACGGCGCTTCAAACGTGACCGCTTTCGGTACGTTAATCGACTTCAGGTATTCATTGACTCTGTTAAATTCGGCTTCTGCCGTTTCCCTCTCTTTGATGAGCGTCACGCCGATGGAGCTCGCCAGGTATGTAGGCTTCAGAATGAGCGGCGTTCCGATTTCCTGAAGCGCGGCGCGGAAATCTTCCAGCGTCGTCACCCGTTTGTTTTTGATAGACTTGACGCCGGCCCGGTTGAAGGCGGCTCTCATTTTGTTTTTATCTCTGGCATTTTCAGCGGCCTGTACGCCCGCTCCCCGCAGGCCGAGACGTTCACACGCTTTTGCCATCGGAGCGATAAACAGTTCATTGTTGGTCGTAATGGCGTCAACCGCGAACATGCCGGCCACCTTGACGATTTCTTCGACTACTTCTTCCTCAGGTTTGTCATGATCTTCATGAGCCCAGTAAATCGAATCGGGATGCTCAAAATCAGCCAGACTCTTAAAATAGTCTTTATCTTTTATGACCGCGACCGAGTATTTTTCAATTAATGCCGCATGAGAGGCTGTAATTGCAAAAGGTCTTGGAATAAAGCTGACGAGGTTGTATTTTTCGGCTGCGCTTTTGTAAAACATATGCGGCGGGCATCCCCCAAGGTCAGCGATAACCAATACTGTTTTTCTCTCCATATGTAAACACTCCTTCTCTATTGTGCGGTGTATCCACCGTCTGCGGTGATCGCGCTTCCGGTCATATAGCTTGATAAATCCGACGCGAGAAACAGCATGACGTTCGCTATTTCTTCAGGCTTGCCGAGTCTCAGCAGCGGATTGACTTTCGCTTTTTCTTTTTTGATTTCTTCAAGCGTGCCTTCGTTGTTTTCAAGGAACGACTTTTCATTCAAAGGTGTGTCAATGATTCCCGGGCACACGCAATTGACGCGGATGTTGTGTTTGGCGTAATCGACGGCCATCGAACGCGTCAGCTGCAATACGCCGCCTTTAGAGGCGTTATATGCGGGAATGTCGGGCCATGCAACGACTCCTCCGACGGAGCACGTGTTAATGATATTGCCCTTGCCGCTTTTGAGCATATACTTGAGCGCGTGCTTGCTCATAAGAAACATGCCCGTCAGATTGACGTTGAGCACCTTGTTCCAATCGCTCAGCTCCATCTCATGAATCGGCGCGACAATTTCGATGCCGGCGTTATTGATTAACACGTCCAATCCGCCGAACTTGTCCGCCGCTGACCGGATGGCGTTTTGACATGCCGGCTCATCTGTAATATCTGTCTGCACAAAATGCAGCCTGTCATTGTTTTCTTTCCTGATCATCGCTTCTCCCTGCGCCTCATCAATATCCGCGACGACCACATTCGCCTGCTGATTCAGAAACGCCTGAACCGCGGCATAACCGATGCCTGATGCGCCCCCTGTGATGAGGACAGTTTTATCCGTCAGGTTCATGACTCTTTCGCCTCTAATTTTTTCGCTTTTGCTCTGTTATAGCGCGGAGGGAAAAAGATATTGACTGATTTTGAATCTTTTTCAAATCTGTTGATGGCGCCGTGATCTTCTCTCGGATCGCAGAAATAAGCTGTGCCGAATGTCATATCCACTTTGCAGCCTTCAATGGTCATATCATAGCCGCCGCCGATGCAGATGCCGATCTGTTCATTGCGGTGTTTATGGAACGGCATTTCTCCCCCGTTGCCCGGAATGTTGGCAAGCATGATTTCCACCCAGTCTTCCACGAAGAACGTGACTTCCATACCGGGCAATAAGTCTCTCGTTTTAAAAATATTCAAAAAATAATCTTCAGGGCTTGTGTAGGTTTCACCGGCTTTCAGGCGTTTAATATCAATGGCGATCACTTCTTGATCCGTCTCATTTCTTGCGCCGTGAGGCACATTAGGAGGCGCGATATAGGCTGATTCCAGCGCTGTCATCTTTCTTGTGACATCTCCGACAGTCATGGACAGCTCGCCGGAAACGACAAGGCCGATTTGGACTTCCTTATGCTGATGCGGTTCCACGTTTGTATGCGGCGGAACGTAAGAAAGCAGAACTTCCGTATCTCCTCTGACGGACGAATATTGTCTTACTCCGTTATCCCATTCTATTAATTTAGGCGTCGGGAAATAAAGTTCCTGCAAATCTTGTTCAGTTTTCATCATGAATCTCTCCTTTTCCGAATAATGACCAGCTCATGGGAATGCTTTTAAATGTTTTGACAAAGTGAAGGCCGTACTTTTGTCTGGCCAGCTCATTTGTCAGCGCGATGTCGGACAAACCGTCCTTCACTCTTTTCGCGGCTGCGCTCGTTGAGTTCACCAGATCAAACGTGACATCTTTACGGGTAAAATACTTAATCAAATTGATAGGAGACGGGTGGGATACGATGACAGTCTGTTCAAGCATATCATCCGTATATTCAAAACCGGGCCGGACAGCCAGGCCGTACATCGGGGTGTCGCACCTGAAAATTTGCAGAAGCTGCAGATCCGGTCTCATGTAGAAGTGCTTAATGCCGTCATACGCGTGAGGCACAATTGTGTATTCCAGCGGACTTTGAAGCGTTTTTTCAATGCACGATTCAAATGTATCATGCAGTGATAATTTACTGTTCACCCCTTGGAGAAGGGTAAAATTGGTGATGAAGTTTTTTGCTGCGTACTCACTGCTTGTCCCTTCAGGACCGAGCGTGTTGATCGTAATCAGTTTAGATATTGAATAAGCCTTGCTTTTCGTTTGAATGCTATTATCCAATATAATCATGAGCACCAACCAATCTGTTAAATTTTAAGTAAATATTATCCATAGATGTTCAAGCTGTCAATATTATTTGAAAATATTGATAATTATTCCTATATATTAGAAAACACCCTATGAAATAGGGTGCTAAAAATTAACATTTACAAAATTATAGAAACTTTATTTTACCGATACAATGATTGGTCGGCCTGATGCTCATATTTCCCATACCTTCTGTATGCGAAAACGCTGAGGACAAAGCCGATGAGGGTGACGGCCGCACAGATAAATCCAACAGCTGCATATCCGTATCCGACATAGACCGGACCCATGACAGCAGAACCCAAGGTGACGGCCAAATTGGACGCCAGGCTGTAAAATGCCATGATTTTGCCCCGGCGGCTCTGTGAGCAATCACTTAAAATGGTGCTGAGCAAGGTCACCGTCAGGCTTTGCATCAATCCCCAGACGAATAACCCGATGACCAAAAACGGCATTGATGACGGCGCATAGGCGAGACAGGAAAGCCATATGCTGATCACGGCCAATGCCGCGATCAAAGAGCGCATTTTCCCCGCCTTATCTGCGATTTTTCCGGTGAACACGCTCATGGAAAAACCGATTCCGTACACCATGATCAGCAGCCCTGAAGCTGTATTCCCCCCCGGCAGCACGCGGTGAAGATATGTGCCGAGAAAGGAATACATGCCGTAGAAACCGATCATGTTACAAAAAGTGATCGTGAGGTATACAGGGACACGGGGCACCTTCAGCGCATCCCGGAAAGTGCCTGCCTGCCGTCCGTTTTCCTCTTCTGTTTTATCCCCATCCGCCGTGCTGCGGCGCGCCTCAATGAAAATGAGCGAAGCAACGAGGACAGACATGAGGGCGAAAATCCAAAACGTCCACCGCCAATTTAAAACGCCGCCGATAAAAGAGCCGATCGGAACGCCGAAAATCAAAGCGAGCGACCAGCTTGACACGATCAGGCCCATCACCTTGCCGCGGTACGCATAAGGCACACGGTCGCCGACCACCGCATAAGCTGTCGGCACAAACGCACCCGCCGCAAGCCCGGAAAGCGCCCTGCCCAGAAAGAAGAAAAAGAGATTGTGCGCCAACGCGCAGATCACCGTGCCGGCCGTAAATATAAGCAGCCCCGTCATCAGGCTGAGTTCCCGGGAATATTTATCTCCCAGCGGAACGAGAAGCGGCGCGCCGATAAAAATCATCACTCCGTAAATACTGATGGAAAGCGCCAGCACACTGACATCCGAGCTGAAAGCCCGCGCTAAATCCGGAAGCAGCGGAGAAATCACCAGCTCTTCAGAACCGGCGGCAAATACGCCTAATGTCAAAGCAAGCGCGAGACAGATCGGAAATCGGCGTTTCGTTTCGATGTGATCGGTTTGTTTGCTGTTCATGCTCTTTGAACACCTCTTCCGTAAAACTTTTCTACCTTTTGTTGTTTTATAGTTTAGCATCCTTATGTTTCATTTTACATTTCAAATGAAAACTAATTCTGTTTTTTTATTTACATTCAGATTTTAAATAAAATATTTAGTTTGTATTCAATAAATGATATAAAATACGCCGTCCGGTTATGCTATAGTGATAGAATCATTTGTTAAGGTGGGGGTCATGGAATGAATAACACTGATTCAAAGGCCGCCCGCGCAGGCCTCGGCATGGTACTGATTCTCGGAACGCTCGCTTCATTCGGGCCGCTTTCGCTCGATATGTATCTGCCCGCTTTGCCTGAAGTGGCGGCCGATCTTCATACGACAGCGTCACTTGCGCAGCTGAGCCTGACGTTTTGTCTTTTGGGGCTGGCGGTCGGGCAGATCGTTGTCGGGCCGCTCAGTGATATGATCGGGCGCCGGAAGCCGCTCATTCTGTCATTGCTGCTTTATACGCTGTCTTCTTTATTATGCGCCTTCAGCCCTTCTGTTTCGTTTTTAATTGTCATGAGGTTTATTCAAGGATTCACCGGGGCGGCCGGAATCGTCATCGCACGGGCTTCCGCACGCGATATGTATTCCGGAAAAGAATTGACGGCTTTTTTCTCATTACTGATGCTCGTCAATGGGGCGGCGCCGATTTTAGCGCCGATTACAGGGGGATTTATCCTTCAGTTCGCCGGCTGGAAAATCGTATTTGTCGTGCTGGCGGTGATCGGCTGTATCATTTCTGCCGCCGTGCTTACGGCGTTGCCTGAATCACTCCCGCCGGAAAAGCGGACAAGCGGCGGACTCCGGGAGACGCTGATGACGTTTCGGGGCCTGCTTGGCGACCGGATGTTTATGGGATTTGCGCTCAGCCAGGCATTTGTGATGACCGGCATGTTCGCATATATTGCCGGGTCGCCGTTTGTACTGCAAAACATCTACGGCGTATCGGCGCAAATGTTCAGCCTGCTGTTCGCCGTAAACGGTGCGGGAATCATATGCGCCACCCAAATCACCGGACGGATGGCCAAAACACATGATGAACGGAAGCTGTTTGTCTCCGGGCTGTTGATCGCCGTCATCGGAAGCATCGCTTTGCTTTTATCACTTGCGTTTGGTTTAGGCCTGACGGCGGTCTGCATTTCATTATTCATCATTGTTTCTTCTGTCGGGATCGTCACGACGACGGGATTTTCTCTGGCTATGCAGAAACAGGAGAAAGGCGCGGGAAGCGCTGCAGCTCTTCTCGGACTCCTGCCCTTTATCGGCGGTGCGGCTGCCGCTCCCCTGGTCGGTATTGCCGGAGAAGAAAATGCCTGGCCGATGGCCGTCAGCATTTTCGGTTTTGAGTTCTTTGCCGTTCTATCCTATGTCCTGTCGGCCAAACGAAAAACAAAGTAAAGCCCGCCGCTTTTTGCGGAGGGCTTTTTTTCTTATCCGGCAGCGCCTTTTTCCGAAGAAGCCTGCTCACGCTTCAGGCGTTTTTTAATACCGAAGTGATAATACGCGTAACAGATGATCATCAGCGGGACGCCGCAGTACAGACCGATACGCTGGTCGGGGATAAAGATGAGACTGATTAAGATAAGCCCGTAAATCGAAAATCCGAGAATCGGCACGATCGGATAAAGCGGCGTTTTAAATGCCAGGTCTTTCAGATTTCCTCCTTCAGCGAGAAAGCGTCTCCGGAAAACGAATTGTGAAGCGCAGATTGACATCCACGCGACGACGGTAATCATACCGGAGATGGAAATGAGCCACACATACACCGTTTCAGCCGCGAATACACTTGTCAGCAGGGATAAACCGGAGATAGCGATGGTGATGGAAAGAGCTTTCAGAGGCACGCCTTTTTTCGTCAGTTTCGTTAAGGAAGCGGGGCCCATCTTAGTTTTTGATAGGGACCACATCATTCTGGATGAAGCGTACAGCCCGGAATTCGCCACCGACAGCATGGCGGTCAGAATGACAAAGTTCATGATATCAGCCGCATAGGGAACGCCGATTTTATCCAGCACAGCCACAAACGGGCTTTCGATGACGCCTGCCGTTTGGTACGGCAAAATGGACACGAGAACAAACATCGCCAGCACGAAGAAAAACAGCGTCCGCCATATGACGTTTCGGATTGAGCGGGGAAGCGTCTTTTCCGGATTTTCGCTTTCTCCCGAGGCGATTCCGACCAGCTCGGTGCCCTGGAATGAAAAATTCACCATGACAAGGGTAAACAGCACGGCTTGGGCACCGTTCGGGAAAAGCCCTTTGTCCGTCGTAAAGTTTGACAGATACGGAGCCGTCTGCCCGCCGTTAAAACCGACAAAGCCGAATACCGCAGCGCAGCCGAGAATAATAAACAATACAATGGCCATGACCTTAATGCTGGAAAACCAAAATTCCATTTCCGCAAAACTCCGTGCAGACAGCGCGTTAATGGAAAAAATGACGACGCCGAATACAAGGCACCACACCCAAATCGGAACGGCCGGAAACCACCGCTGCATTAAAATCCCCGCCGACGTCAGTTCAAGCCCCACTGTATTGGCCCAGCTGAATGCGTACATCCATCCGATCGTAAAACCCGTCGACGGCCCGAGAAACTTTGCCGCATACGCTTGAAATGATCCTGCGACCGGCATGGCGACCGCGAGCTCCCCCAAACAAAGCATCACCAGATACATTAAAAATCCGCCGATCACATAAGCCAATATCGCGCCGATCGGTCCCGCTTCACTGATCGTAAAACCGGAGCCCAGAAAAAGCCCCGTCCCGATCACGCCGCCGAGGGCGATCATAAACAAATGCCGGCCCTTCATCGTGCGCTGCAATTCAGTTTGATTGGTATCTCCCTGCATATACATCCCCCTTATTCCGTTATGTCAGCCATTTGTGCGTATGTCTAATCGGTAGCTGTGCAAAAGGTGCATTGTCGTCTGCTGAATGAGTTCCGGCAGCACATGGAATGTGTACGGCTTGTACACGCGTTCCGTCCATTTATGGCCGTCCTTTCCGTATACCCCTATATTGACCGACGGAATATTCAATTCCCTGATTTCTTTAAAAGGAATCGTCCCGATGACATCCCAGCCCGGAAAATTATCGGTAAAGGCGGAGACCTCCTCGTCTGTTTCATGCAGCGATAAAAAGCTTCCGTCCGCTAAATAAGGGAAAAACTTTTTAAAGGCGAATGTTTCTCCGGTTGACGCCGCTGTTTTATCGACCGCTTCTTGAATGACATGCTGCAAAAGCCGGTCCCGTGTGCTCTCTTCTTTCAGATAATTGTGCGGAAGGTAAGGCGGCGCATAGAAAATAATGACCTTGGCTCCCTGCTCAGGATCGAGTTTTTGCAGTTCCTCGACGGCTTTAAAGCATCTCATCCGCAGTTCAAGATGTTCATATGTTTTAAATGCCTGCCCGATACACTGTGCAGGGTCTATCCCGCGGCTTCTCAGCCTTTTCAGGTAATCTTCCAGACTGTACACTTGAACGTTCCATGACATCTCTTTTTTCGGCAGGCTCGTTCTCTCACAGTATTCGTCGTAATAATCAGATAATTTTCGTTCTGTCTCTTTGCAGGCTTCGTCAGCCACGGCGGTCAGCTGATCCATGACTTCTTTGGCGGTTTTCTCGTAAATAAAATAATTAAAATAGACATAGCTGCTGACGGCGGTCTGCACGTTATACGCTTCCTTGTTGTCACGCTGGTACAGGCAGGTCGGCGGAAGCACAAGCTCCCCTTCAATGTTTTCCGCCATATGAATATTGTTGTGAATTCTTCTGGTGATTTCTGACGCGATCAAATTCGGATCGATGCCGGACAGCGTATCACCGACATGCACCTCCCGCCCGTAAATCGCAAAGCAAGGCAAAAGCTTCCCTGCCGCGCCCGTGTAGATGTACCTTGTCGTGTCACCCTCATACAGCGGGGTGATAAAATCGTTATTAATCGCTGCTAAATAACGAAGCTGCTTTTCTTGTTTCAGCCGTTTTAATTCAGAAATGCTGGTTAAAATGCCGGAATGCTGGCTTTCTTCATCCGGGTTTGCCATGAACAGAATATGGCCCGGCAGCTGATCACGCCGTTCAGAAAAGTGAAGCAGATTGGCGAGATGAACGGCAATACCGCTCTGCATATCAACCGAACCCCTTCCGAACATCCACTCGCCTGAGCGGGCGTCCCGCTGCACATCCCGATCAAATTCATAGTTTGAGAAATACTCCGCGAGACGGTCGGAATCAAAAGCGATATCTTTTAAAGGGCCGAAATCCTCGATGCCGACCGTATCAAGATGAGCGTGATAAATGACCGTATTCAGGCTTTCGCCGTTTCCCTCAATAAATGCGAAAATATTTTTGCGGCCGTAAGGGTCCTCAGGAATCGCCTGCTCCCACACATGTGACGGATTCTCCTGAAAGTAGGGAAAGCTCTTGATCATATCTTTGATATAGTCGGCTTTTTTTCCTTCTCCCAATGTGCCGTTGATGCTGTTTAACGCCACCAGTGATTTCGTAATGGCTTCTATTTTCTCCTCCGGAAGCATTTTGCTGAGCTGCTGATACATATTCCATCCTCCTTACCCTCATATAGAGAAAATAGCGCGACTCTCTTTTTCATCGCGCTATTTCCGAAAGATTAATAGGCTTCAGACGTTGTTTTTGCCTGCATATGAAGAATCAGATAGTCAGGTCCTCCGGCTTTTGAATCGGTTCCTGACATATTGAAGCCGCCGAACGGCTGGTATCCGACAATTGCTCCCGTACATCCGCGGTTGAAGTATAGATTCCCGACGTGAAAATCTTCGCGGGCGCGTTCAATGTGCGCGCGGGTTTTCGATAACAGAGCGCCCGTCAGTCCGTAATCGGTATTATTGGCAATCTCAAGCATATGGTCGAAATCACGGGCTTTTGAGATCGCGACGACCGGCCCGAAAATTTCCTCCTGCATCAGGCGGGCGTTTTCATCAACATCCGCAAAAATGGTCGGCTGAATAAAGTATCCTTTTGAATCATCACCTTCGCCTCCCGTCAGGAGTTTTCCTTCTGTTTTGCCGATTTCGATATAACTCATGACTTTATTATAAGATGCTTCGTGGATGACTGGCCCCATGTATGTATCAAAATCTTCCGGACTTCCGACGGTGAGTGATTTTGTTAAAGCGACGGCTTTTTCAACAACTTCATCATAGACGTCCTGATGGATGACCGCACGGGAACCGGCTGAACATTTTTGGCCTGAGAATCCGAAGGCGGAATACACGATTGAGGAAGCGGCAAGATCAAGATCAGCATCTCTGTCTACAAGCACCGTATCTTTCCCTCCCATTTCGGCAATGACCCGTTTCAGCCACTTTTGGCCCGGCTGTACTTTTGCGGCGCGTTCATAGATGCGGCATCCGACCGCGCGGGAACCTGTAAACGACACAAATCTCGTCTTCGGATGCTCAACCAGATAGTCGCCGATTTCTCCTCCGTCGCCCGGTATGAATTGGAGCACGCCGTCCGGCAGGCCCGCTTCTTTCATCACTTCAACGAATTTCGCCGCCACGACAGGCGCCGCATCCGCCGGTTTCAGCAGTATCGTGTTGCCTGTTACGATGGCTGCCGCCGCCGTTCCCGCCATAATCGCAAGCGGGAAGTTGAATGGAGAGATGACGATCCCCACCCCAAGCGGCTCATAGTGATACTGATTATATTCTCCGTCACGGCTCTTTACAGGGGAACCGTCTTTCAGTTTCAGCATCTGACGGGCGTAATACTCTAAAAAGTCGATCGCTTCCGCCGTATCAGCATCCGCTTCCTTCCACGGTTTTCCCGCTTCTTTCACTAGATACGCGGAGAATTCGTGCTTTCTTCTGCGGATGATCGCCGCCGCTTTAAACAGCACATTCGCGCGGTGTTCCGGCCGTACTTTTTTCCATGTTTGAAATGCCTGCAGCGCAGCCTGCATGGCCTTTTCCGCAAGTTCTTTTCCGGCGGCCGATACAGAACCGATCACTTCTTTTTTATCTGCCGGATTGACGGAAATGATCTTTTTATCCGTTTCAATCGCTTCACCGTTGATGATAAGCGGATAATGCTTGCCGAGCTGTGAATTCACATAAGCCAGCGCTTCCTGAAACGATTGTTTATTTGTCTCTTCCTGAAAATTTGTAAATGGTTCGTGTGCGTATGAAACTGTCATTAGAATTCCTCCCCGTATTTTGTAATGTGTGCTCACGCTTTATGATGATGCAAGAAGCATACCAGCATAGCAATTTGTGATAAAAATAAGAAAATCTTTGCCGAAAGCGGACGAAGCTTGTCCGAATCTGTCAGCTGCAATCTGAAAACGCAAAGAAATTTTGCGATCCGCTATATAACTGATGCAAAATCTCTTTGCGGATAACACTTATACCCAGCCGCGGAACCGGGCCGCTTCAGCCGATTTTCTGATGCCCGTCATATAGGCGGCCAAACGCATATCGACTTTGTGGGTATGCGCTGTCTGATAAATGGATTCAAACGAATTCACCATGACGCTGCGCAGTTTTCCGGCGACTTCCTCCTCAGACCAGTAAAAGCCTTGATTATTTTGCACCCATTCAAAATAAGACACCGTCACGCCGCCGGCGCTTGCCAAAATATCCGGCACGAGAAGCACGCCTCTTTCATTCAGAATTTTCGTGGCATCTATCGTTGTCGGGCCGTTTGCCGCCTCCACAATGATTGAGGCTTTAATGTGATGGGCGTTTTCAGCCGTAATCTGATTGGAGATTGCGGCGGGCACGAGAATATCACAGTCCTTTTCCAGCAGCTCCCGGTTCGTTATGACATCCGAGAAGAGATTCGTCACCGTGCCAAAGCTGTCCCGCTTATCCAGCAGGTAATCAATGTCAAGGCCGTCAGGGTCATACAAAGCGCCGTGGGCGTCTGAGATGCCGATCACCTTGGCGCCGGCGTCATGCATAAATTTAGCGAGAAAGCTCCCCGCATTTCCGAACCCCTGAATGATGATCCGCGCATTTTCCAATGGAATCCCTTTTTTCTTAACGGCTTCCTCAATACAAATCGTGACGCCTTGCGCGGTCGCCGTTTCCCGCCCCTGTGAACCGCCGAGAACAATCGGTTTGCCCGTAATGAATCCCGGTGAATCAAATTCTCTCAGGCGGCTGTATTCGTCCATCATCCATGCCATAATCTGCGAGTTGGTATATACGTCGGGAGCCGGAATATCCTTTGTCGGACCGACGATCTGGCTGATCGCACGCACATATCCGCGGCTCAGCCGTTCCAGCTCTCCGAATGACATCGTCCGAGGATCACAGATGATGCCGCCTTTTCCGCCCCCGTAAGGAAGATTTGTGATGCCGCATTTTAAAGTCATCCAGATGGAAAGCGCCTTAACCTCTTCTTCACTGACTTCCGGATGAAACCGCACGCCCCCTTTTGTCGGGCCGACTGCGTCATTATGCTGTGAGCGGTAGCCCGTGAAAACCTGTACTGAGCCATTGTCCATTTTGACAGGGATGCGGACGGTCAAAAGCCGCATCGGCTCTTTCATCAGTTCATACATATTGTCAGGGTACCCCAGTTTTCGCAGGGCCTCTTTTATGATCGATTGTGTTGACAAGAACAAATTAAGAACTTCTTTTTCTTCATCTTTCTGATTGCTTTTAGAAATCGGGTTGGCTGACATGTTTTATCACCTCATCGTATTTTACGTGTAAGCTTCAATTACCGGCAGAACAAAATGTAAGCGCTTTTACACCAAAACCCATCAATCCCTTTCACATTGTCGTTACGCCCTTTTTTATATGCAAGATTCATGCCAGGTTTTTTGCGCATAAAAAAAAAGAGGCTGTTGTCAGCCTCTTTCATCCCCGATTAACGCGGGTCAATAACCAGCTTTGTTTCGGCATAAAGACTGCCGGCCCCCAAACCGTTTACGTAATCGCCTTTAATTGTATAAGTGCCCGCGCGCGGAAGATTTTTACGCACTAGGACGAGATTGTATTCAGACGCGCCCAGTAAGTCAAGGGTAAGCGGAAGTCTGACCGTTTTTCCGTAGTTGAGAATTTGCGTTTCTTTCAGTGTTCTTCCGTTTACAGAGTCCCTCACAGTGGCGTTGAACCCGTCAGGAAATTGAAATTCAACGGCGCCGACGGCAAGCAGCGCATTCGGCTTGTATGTGACTTCAATATCAGACGTCGCGTATTCTTTCGTACTATTGACGGTTTTCGCTTCAATAACGGCAGATTGGGCGTTCGCATGAAAAGATGGCAAGAACACAGATGAAAATACCGCAGCACTGATGAGAAAGGCCGAAAATGATTTTCTTTTTAACATCATGAATTCCTCCAGATCATATGGGATTCAGAGCGTCCTCTGCCGGAAAAGCGTGTCTGATGGTTCCATTCGCGAATTGGGTTTCTCTTTTCCTGAGAATAATCTACCACCTTTATCCATGGAAGTAAATTATTTTTTAGAATATTCAATCATTTATTTTTCACGAGATGAATCAGCACAAAAAACGAAGACATCCGCTGTCTTCGTCTTGTGCGCTATCGGTGAGCCGTCTGCCAGTCAAATCCGATGGTGTCATCATTCCACGGAATTCTTTTTTCGTCAGGCTGATCCGGATTGTAGGACATTGTCGTGAAATAAATAATGGTCAGCGGGGTTTCACCCAGCACTCTGTACCCGTGTGCGACGCCCCTAGGAATGAGAAGGAGCATCGGATTGTCTTCTCCCATGTAGTAGACATCCGTTTCTCCCTTGGTTGCCGACTCTTCGCGAAGGTCATGCAGCACGACCTGGGCGTGGCCCGTCGGAAAAAACCACAGGTCATCCTGTTTCTCATGATAGTGAAATGCTTTAATGACGCCGGGGTAGCTTTTGGACCAGGAAGCCTGCCCGAAACGCTCTAAGAGATGTTCATCGTCACGGACGAGTTCTGAGAAAAAACCCCGGTCATCGCTGTGTTTGATCAGCTTTTTGATTTTTACGCCTTCGATCACTTGCACTGTCCCTCCCTTTGTAAATAATCATGCAGCGCTTCCCGCCAATGCCTCATGCCGAGCCCCTGCCGTTCAATCGACTCAAGACTCAACACCGAGTAAGCGGGGCGCGGCGTCTCATTTCCGTATTCCTCCGTCGTGACGGGCAGCACGGAGGCGGTTCTGCCGCTTTCTTCAAAAATAGCCTTGGCAAATTCATACCAGCTGCACACTCCGCTGTTTGCGGCGTGGTATAAGCCCGGCGGCCTGTCAAACAGACCGATCACCGTTTCGGCTAAATCCTTTGTGTACGTCGGCGCTCCGACTTGATCGTTAACGACACGCACCTGATCATGTGTATCCGCAAGTTTCAGCATCGTATTGACAAAGTTGTGCCCGCCGCTGCCGTACACCCACGACGTTCTGATAATGGTGTGGTTTTTTCCCGTTAACCGGATCAGTTCTTCGCCGAGTTTTTTGCTTTTTCCGTAAATCGTGCCCGGATCTGCGGGATCATCGGTCTGGTATGGCCGTGTTCCTTTGCCGCTGAAGACGTAATCGGTGCTGATGTGAATGAATTTCGCGCCGGTGTTTTCAGCCTCAAGCGCGGCATAATAAGCGCCGATTCCGTTTATTAAATACGCTTTGTCGAGCTCCGTTTCACATTTGTCAACGGAGGTGTATGCCGCCGTATTGACGACGATATCCGGCTTGTAATGGCTGAACGAGTGCCGCACCGAACGCTGGTCGGATATGTTCATCATCGCTTTTGTCAAGGCGATCACTTCATACCCTTCCCGCTTCAGCTGGCGGCATAACTCCCGCCCCAGCTGGCCGGCCGCTCCGGTTACTAATACCTTCGTCAATCGGATCCCCTTCTTTCCGATTAGTCTTGGCTGTCTGTATACCAGCGAATGGTTCTTCTCATTCCTTCTTCAAATGTGACGTCCTGCCGCCAGCCCAGCTCATTTTTCAGCTTTGAGGCATTGATGGCGTAACGGCGGTCATGCCCTTTTCTGTCTTCGACATGAGCAAACCGTTCCTCGACACCGAGCTCCTTCATGATAAATGACGCAAGCTCTTTATTCGTCCGTTCATTTCCTCCGCCGATATTGTAAATGTCACCGAGTGTTCCTTTTTCCAGCACGAGCTTAATGGCGCGGCAATGATCTTCGGCAAACAGCCAGTCTCTGATCTGCATCCCGTCGCCGTACAGCGGAACCGGCGTGCCGTTTACGGCATGCCTGATAATGGTCGGAATCATTTTCTCGTGATGCTGGTACGGCCCGTAATTGTTGCTGCATCTTGTAATGATGGCAGGAAGCTTATGGGTTCTCACGTAAGACATGACGAGCAGGTCTGAGCTTGCCTTGCTGGCCGAATACGGATTGTTCGGAGAAAGCGGCGTCGTCTCCGTAAAAGCGGGATCATCCGGCGCCAAATCTCCGTACACCTCATCTGTGGAAATGTGAATCAGCCTGCCGGCTTTTCCCTGTAACACCGCGTCCGCCAGTCGGTATGTGCCCATCACATTTGTTGTGATAAACGGCTCTGCCTGATTTATGCTTCTGTCCACATGGGATTCAGCCGCAAAATGAATGACAGCGTCATACATTTGGGAAAAGACTTTGTCAATGTCCTCTTTTTCAGAAATGTCACCTTTGATAAAACGGAAACGGCCGTTCTTTTTTAAGGCTTCTATTTCAAGCGGCCTGCTTGCATACGTGAGATTATCCAGGACGGTAATCTGCGCGTCCGTTTCTTTCAGCATCATCTTTGTAAAGGTAAGGCCGATAAATCCGGCGCCCCCTGTAATTAAATATGATTTTGGCATGATTAATGCTCCTGTCCTTTCTGTAATGCCTGATGCGCCAGGCTTCCGGCGAGGTGGAGCGATTCATGCGTGCCCGCATCCACCCACCAGCCCGTTAACACATCATACGTCAGCTCACTGTGTTCAATGTATAAATTATTGACATCCGTAATTTCCAGTTCGCCGCGTTTTGAAGGGGAAATTTGTTCAATATAGGAAAACACTTCTGCGTCGTACATGTAGATCCCTGTGACGCATAGTCTGGTCGGCGGCTGCTCCGGCTTTTCAATGATCGACTTGATCCGTTTGTTTTCCTCATCAATCTCGGCGATGCCGAAGCGCTCCGGATCGTCCACTTCTTTCAGCAGCACTTTCGCTCCTTTTCCCTGCTTTGCGAAACGCTCCGTATAAGGTTTTAATGAATCTTCAAAAATATTATCTCCCAAAAGCAGAACGAACGGATCGCGACCTGTAAATCGCTTTGCGTATGATAAACCGTCGGAAATGCCGGATGCGGCTGGCTGAACCTGATATGTGATCGAGACGCCTAGCTCTTCTCCGGTTTCGAGAAGTTTATGAAATTGCGGGATATATTCTTTTTGCGTAATCAGCAAAATATCTGTAATCCCCGCTTCTTCCAGCTTCATGATCGACCAGTAAATCATCGGATATGGACCGACAGGGAGTAAATGCTTATTGACCGCTTTTGTCAGCGGCATAAGGCGTGAGCCGGTGCCTCCGGCTAAGATAACACCTTTCACATGAACACTTCCTTACGTGTGGTTTTATCACAAATCATAAAGAATCGCCGCCGCCCGTTTGATGCCCCTGCCGTCAACCAGCGGCTTTCCGTTTTGATGAAGTCCGGTCCGCATCGGATAATCAGCGGCCATGTCAGACATATGCCGAGCGAGAACGTCCGGTGATATGCATTCACCAAGGCCGAGATGAACGGCGGCCCCCCGTGCGGCGAATTTTTCCGCCGTCTCAGTTTGATGCTCCACTTGAGAAAGTACGATGCAGGGCACACCTGTACAAATGGTTTCATATAAAGTGATCCCGCCGGACACGACGGCCATATCAGCCCTCGAAAGAAGCGCGGCCATGTCATTTGTCTGCCTTACCATCTCGGCATAAGGCATTTGTGTAAGATGCGCGCGCACGTCATCAGCATGAGCCGCGGCGCCGCCCATGACGATGATCACTCGTTTTCGATGAATGTCGGGGATGCGGCGGCATGCTTCCATCACTTTAAAGACAAGCTTCTTCGGGTCGCTTCCTCCTAATGAGACCAATATGGTCCGGCATTCTTTATTCAGCTGATAGAGCTGCTTTGCTTTTTCAAAACCCGGATGAAGAATCATATATTCCGGGCCTTCATATACAGCGGCGCTGCCCATTTGGACCGTCCGGCTTTTCAGCCCTCCGTAAATGCCGTTTATAACGGCATCGCATAAATGAATGACATGTTCCCGTTTTTCTTCAAATAAGACGATGCGTGCCGATGAATGCTTTTTGACTTCCTCTAACCAGTCACACGGCATATCGAGCAGATCGAATATGAGAAGGTCAGGAGCCTGCCTGTTTATTTCCCGGACAATAAATTCCTTCTGTCCCTTGTCAGGCTTGATGATCACTTCCCATTGATCAGATGACAGATAAGAAGAAGCCTCTTTATTTGTGTAGAACGTTATTGAGCAATTGTTCTTAATGGCACCGGCAAGCAGCTTCATCCGGACCGCGTGCCCCATGCCGATGTCACGGCCCCCGTCAGCGAAAATCAGAACCCGCATGCTAATCAGCCTCTTTTTGCCGGATCATTTGATTAATGGCCCTGAGCTCCGGATCACTATTCAGCAGATGGATCAATTCTTTTGCCGGAATATCAGGACGCGAGCCCGCTTTTACGTACAGCTCGCGGGCCAGCCTGTAGTCCTCTTCTGTATCGACGGTCATCCGCAAGTGAGGAGCCCGGAGTTCCTGCGGGGGCTCAGGAAAGAGAAGCCGGTACCTCTCAGGAGATTCTCTTATTAAAAGCGTGACATGTTCCTGGTATTTGTCCGCCAGCGTTTTGTCGGCATTGATCTCCGTTAAAAGTCGCGCGTTTACCGCCTCGCCGCCGATGCCGAGCGGTGTACCGCAGATATACGTGTAGTCTGCGTGCTGATCTAAATGCGATTGAATCAGAAAATCAAGCAGCGAAGGGTCGACAAACGGGTTATCCCCCGTCAGTCTGACTGCGATGTCCGGTTTAACTTGTTCGATGACTTGTGAAAACCGGTCAAGCACGCGCTGCTCGCTGCCGCGGTGCACACGGTAGTTCTTGCTGAGGCAGTGCGCAGACAGAATGTCGTCGGTCTTGCTGTCAGACGCGGCGACGATCAGATTATCCCGCGATTGATCATAATACGCGCTTTGCCGAACCCTTTTGACAATCATATCGAGGATCGTATACCCGCCGATCGGTTTCAGCACTTTACCGGGAAGACGCCCGCTTCCCATCCGCGCCTGAATGATAAACAAAATGTCAGTCATCATATGAGCTGCCTTTCGTCAAAAGGTCATCCCAAGTGATGCCCGTGTCGGCGGGAATATCCCTGACCGCACGCGCGCCGTCAGTTAAAAGCTCAAAATATCTCGGGTGGAGCCCCTGCGGTTTTTGGCCGGGACGAAGGACGGCAAGGTTTTCCGCCGTAAAACATTCGCCTTTTTGAATCGGCGCTGTTGAAAAAATGCCTCTGTAAGCGAACCTTCTGATATCCCCTTCAATCGGTGTCGTGGTTTTATGGGAGCTTCCCGACAGCACTTCCGGCACCGGAGCGTGATGCCCCTGCCGCAGCTCCGCTTCAACTGAGCGGATTGCCGCAACCATTTCTTTTAATTCATCCGGATTGAGGGCGAAGGAGTGATCAGCACCGGGCAGGTTTTTATCGATCGTAAAATGCTTTTCAATCAGTTTCGCTCCGAGCCTGACAGCCGCGCACGGCACATCATACGGATGGGCGCTGTGATCGGAGAAACCGATCACAGCATCCGGGAATGCAGCGGCAAGCATGGGAATGACGCTCAGATTGCTGTATTCAGGCGGCGCGGGATATTTCGCTACACAATGCATGATCGCAATTTCTGTGTTCCCCTCGCCGGTAATGGTTTGATAAGCCTCCTGAATATCTGAAATATCAGCACCCGCGGTGGAAAAGATAATCGGTGTCTTCAGTCCCGCAACATATTTCAATAACGGCAGATGATTCAGCTCGTAGGAGGCGATTTTAAAGGCTGAAGGGGAAGTCGCATACAGTAAGTCGGCAGAGCCTTCGTCACAGACCGTGCTTAAAAACAGCACGCCTTTTTTCTTACAATATTCAAGCAGCGGTTCGATCCACTCGGGGGGCATTTCCATTGATTGCACTAAAGAAAAAATAGAGACGTTTTTTCCCGCAGCGGTTTTGTACAAGCCGGGGTCTTTCTGATACATTTTGTCAGCCTGAAACATTTGGAACTTGACCGCGTCCGCGCCGGCCTCACTGGCCGCATCTATCAATTCAAACGCCTGGCTCAGTTTTCCGTCATGATTAATTCCGGCTTCGGCGATGATGAATACGGGCGAACCTTCGCCGATTGACTTCGTTCCGATTTGGCATGATGCCATCAGTCCGCCTCCTTCCCGGGCCACACATGATAGTAGTAATAGGACGCATCCGCTTTAAATCCCATTCTTTCATACAGGCGGATGGCTCTTACATTGTGGAGCTGCGTTCCCGCTGATACAGTCTTATGCTGAAAGCGCAATGATTGTTCAATCACGTGCGCCGCTAAATGGAATCCCGCTCCTTTCCCTTCAAATCCGGGCTTTACCGCCATCAGATCAAGGACGAATTCATCGCCTTTAGACAGCCCCTGAACAAAGCCCACGGTCTCTCCCTTATATGTGGCGGCGAATTGTAACGAAGCTCTGCCTCCCGCGTTATTCCGCGCCCACTCTTCAAACAGGCGGTTTGCGCTTTCATAGCTGAGATGGGGGTCTTGATAATACCTGCTTTTTGTAAAGGCGTCGCGGGCCAGCCGGCTGATCGCTTCCGTGTCGCCGGGTCCGGCTTCCGTAATCTCAAACGGCGGCGTGCTGTTATATACACGCACAGGACTGACGAGCTTGAGCAGACTCCCTACAAAATAAGCGTTCGGAAGCTGCTGAACAACCTGCATCGCGCCGATATCTTCAGCCGGTATTTTAATAAATATAAAATCAGTGCCTGCCGCCCGCCTTGCCGCGTAAAATTCCTGAAACAGCCTTTTAAGCTGACCGGCGCTGTTTGCGGCTGCAAGCTTCACATTGATGATATTTTTTCGGAACAATTGACTTTCCCACGAAGAGTTTTCATATAAAATCACGCCTTGAAGGCTGTTTTCTTCCAATAAACAGAGCGACGATTCATAGGCTTCCGGCTGAATGCCCTTCTGATGCAGGAAGGTATGAATCATGTCCTGCGCAAGATTTTCCCTCAGTCTGTACACCTAATCAGCCCCTTTGACGATATCCGTAACGGCTGCAATGACGTATTCAACGTCGTCATCTGTCATTGACGGATAAAGAGGGAGTGACACGGTGCGGTGATAATACGCTGCAGCGGCCGGAAAGTCAGTTTCCTTATACCCGTACGTTTTTTGATAATACGGATGGAACGGAACCGGAATAAAATGAACACTTGTGCCGATATTATATTGGTCTTTTAAAGCGGAAATCAGATCGTTCCGGCTGACCCCGGCCTCCTGCTCCTCTATTTGAAGAACATACAGATGCCATGCATGCCGTCCGTCATCACTGACATGCGGGATGGTCAGCCCTTTCATGTGTCTGAAGGCGTCCTGGTAGCGGCTCGCAATGTCGGCTCTTCTTTGCTGCATGCTGTCAATCCGTTTCAGCTGATGAAGCCCAAGCGCTGCCTGAAGATCAAACATATTCATTTTATAGCCGGGCGTTTCGACCTCGTAGTACCAGCTTCCGTTTGAAGAATAGCGGTTCCACGCGCCTTTGCTCATGCCGTGAAGGCTGAGCACCCTGATCTGATCGGCGAGCCCGTCATCGTCCGTCGTCAGCATGCCGCCTTCACCGGTTGCCAGGTTTTTTGTCGCGTAGAAGCTGAATGCCGTCGCATCGCCGATTGATCCGATCATTTTCTGTTTATACGTGGTATACACGGCATGTGCGGCATCCTCTAAGACAAATAACTGATGCTTTTCGGCAATGGCCAGAATCTGATCCATATCACACGACTGGCCGGCGAAATGAACGGGTACAATCGCTTTTGTCCGCGGGGTGACGGCCGCCTCAATTTTTTTAGGGTCCGCATTCAGCGAAAGCGGATCGATGTCAACAAACACCGGAACGGCGCCTGTGTGCACGATTGTATTGGCCGTTGAACTGAACGTCACGGCAGACGTGATGACCTCGTCGCCGGGACCGATCCCTTTCGCTTTCAGGGCCAAAAACAAAGCGGCGGTACATGAGTTCAGCGCGATCGCGTGCTTTGCCCCCGTCCAGGCGGCAAAGGCTTTTTCAAACGCCTCTACTTTCGGTCCCTTTGAAAGCCAGCCCGATTCAAGCGTATCAATAACCTCCTGAATTTCGTCCTTCCCGATCATGGGCAATGAATAGGGAAGAAAAGCTGATCTTTTTTGCACCATTTTCTTTGCGCTCCTATCTTTTTTATGAAGGGTCAACCCGTCTGAAGCTGACTCCGGTTTTTTCCTGAAGCACTTGGCATAAAGCGGCAAGCGAATCCTGAACCGGGTAGTTCGCGGCGACAAAAGCACGGCGCGCCTGTTCCGCTTTTTGATATTCTGCGGGGCTTTCGCATATCCGGATTAATTCCTGAGCAAGTGCCTGCGGGTCCTCAAAGACAAATTCTCCAAGTGAGTGATAATAAGGGTATCGGCGGGTTCCCGCTGATTTTCCGATCAGCACGGGCTTTTGAAACAGCATCGCTTCAAGACCGACCGTTGATGTCTGTGTCACCGCAGCGTCAACATACGGGAGAATATCATACAGCTCCATCTCTTTTTTGATGATTTTGCCTGCTTTATATTTCCGCAGCACCTGATTGTAAGCATCCAGCTTGTTTTTGCCGATTTCCCACGGATGCGGTTTAATAATGAGCTGCATGTTCTTTTGGCCGGCAAGCTCTTCAAGCACGCCCGTATAAAATTCATCAGAAAACGGCTGCGTGGCGATCAGCGCCGTCCGCTGTGACGGGAGAAAAGAAAGTTTGCGGTAAAACGTGTCCTGATCTATCGGCTCTCTTGAGAAAATCTCGTCGAAACGGGGATGCCCCGTGATGATGATTTGTTCATCCCTGCAGCCTTTTGCTTTATACCACTCCGCTTCATAAGCCCCGAATACGGCCTGATAGTCCGTAAATACGGGCAGAAACGCTTCATCTCCCATGAGCGCTCCGTGCTGCAGACAGATGCTGACGGCGTTTTTTTTCGCGGACATCAGCGCCAGCACACGGCTGTAAATATCCTCCGTCGTGCCGACTACAACGGCGGAAATCTTTTCGGCCGTAAACAAAATATCAATGGCGTCAATCGCTTCAATAAATAACGGGATGTCTTTATACAAACGTTCCTGAAATTCTCTGTTTCCGAAAGCGGGATGGCTGTGAAGCTCTTTCAAAATGGAATGGGCTTTTTCAATATAAGGGACGGGGTTCCCTTTTTGCCCCATTCCCGTCAGCTCCAATTTGCAGATAACGGGCAGCCCGTAATGGTCAGGCAGACTCCATCTGGCCAGTACCGCTGTTTTTGCCGGATCAAACTGCCGGTAGTTTCCCTCGGTGAACCGAAGATGATCGAAATGCAGAATGACCTTTCCGTTTACCGGTTTCTCATCTGTTTTCTTAATGTTTTGCCTTTTTTGATCATAATATGGCTGTATACCGGCTTCAGGAATATGCTGATCAGCCGGACCGAAAAGCTCTGGGTTCTGCTCCATGCTCTCCCGAAGCGCCGGACTGATATATTGATAAAAATTACTGATCAATGCGAGCGGGATGTCTTTGTAGCGAAGTGACTGAAAAAGGTCAATATACTGCCGGTACAGCACCCAATAGTTCGCTAAGTATGCCGACAAGCCCTCACCCCTTTCCAAGCTTTTTTAATGATTCCCTCAGCTCCCGGCACGTGGTCTGCTGCGGAAGGCTGTTCACAAACTCGTTTTTCTCCGCCGCGAAAAGCTGATAATGGATGGATTGATCGGTAATATAATTGATATCAAGCTCCTCAGAAATCGGGTAAAACGGATAAAAATGATTCACTCTCCAGAAGAAACGGGCGTCACCAATCCGGTAAAACGCCGGGCTTTCATCCCAATAGGAACCGAATGCCGATTTGACCTGTTCCAGCACGGAAAACCGGTGCATGACCGAACAATGGTCAATGGCGCACGGCGCGTTCCACACGATCCGTTCGGCGGGCCTGGCCGTCTCCTTCACCGTCTCTTTCCGCTGATTCAGATGATAGGTTTTGGAACTTGAATACACGACGGCTTTTTCCGGGTCTTCATCAAGCTCTTTCACCATTTTCTCAAGCCGTTCCGGCACATACGTGTTGTCGTCGGTCGCATACGTCACGTACTCGCCCTCCGCCATTTCTATTGCCTGATTAATCAAGGCGGCGTAGCGTGTTTTTTCCGTTCTTTCTTTGACGCCCGATACATCGCTTTGATAAAACCGGACGCGGTCATCCGTGAGAAAAGGACGTATTTCCGCCAATGTCGCTTCATTTGAGTTGTCATCCATAATGAACAGCTCAAAGTCCGTAAACGTCTGAGACAGAATACTTTTAATAGAGCGGGCCACATAGTCACTTTTGTTATAGCTCGTCATGATCACTGACACTTTAGGCAACTCGTCACCCCCTTTTCGCACCTGAAACTACCGCTATCATATGTTCCTTATGCGGAAGATGCGCTAGGAATACAGACTATTATGTGAAAAGTCAGCATTGCGCGCACAAAAAAAGCCGGCTCTGATGTCCGGACTCATTGGAGCGTATTTTCTTTTTTCGCATAAATCTTTCTTTGGGCTCATATGGTGGAATAGATAAAAACAGCAGCCGCTCTGTCGGCTGTCTGATACTTGTCAGGAGGTTTCAGCATCAAGAGGTTTTCATCAAAGGAGGAACAATATGAAACCGAAAAAGAATCAATATCAGCAAATGCAGGGGATGGGGATGGGAATGGGAATGGATATGCAAGGATACCAGCCGCAGCTCGGGCCTAATCCTTATCCGCAGCCTCAGGGCCAAGGATCACAAATGATGCCGATGCAGCAGCAAATGACAATGCCGATGCAGCAAGGCCAGCAGAGCTTCGGCGGGGGGTTCCCCGGCCAGCCGCAGCAGCAGGGCGGCGGCAGCTTTCAGATTCCGTCAGGTCCATCATCGTCACAAAACGTTCCCGGCATGCTGCCGATTGAAGAGTCATACATTGAAAATATTCTGCGGTTGAACCGGGGCAAAACGGCGACGATTTATATGACATTTGAAAACAGCAAAGAATGGAATTCAAAGATTTTCCGCGGTGTGATTCAGGCAGCGGGACGTGACCATATCATCATCAGCGATCCGAAAACGGGCACCCGCTATCTGCTTCTGACCATTTACCTTGATTACATCACGTTTGATGAGGAAATCGCTTATACTTATCCGTACTCCATGTCTTCTTATTCTCCGAGATAAATCAAAAAGCCAATCGCTCATTTGACAGAGGATTGGCTTTTTTTCTTTATAAATATTTGACGGCCGCGACGATAATCATAATCCAAGAGATGATAAACGCCACGCCGCCGAGCGGTGTAATCGCGCCGAGAATGGAAATCTGCGTCACGCTCAATACGTACAGGCTTCCTGAAAACAGAACGATGCCCGCAAACATCAGCCAGCCCGCAACAGAAACACTGCCTGCGCCAGAAAGCTTTTCGGTCAAAAACGCGACAGCCAGAAGACCGAGCGCGTGATACATATGATATTGCACGCCTGTATGCCACACCTGCAAATATTTATCGGGGATTTTCCCTTCAAGCCCATGCGCGCCGAAAGCGCCCAGCGCCACGGCCAATAAAGCGTTAATCGCACCAAGAATAATAAACACTTTCATCTATTTTTCTCCCGCCTTTTCGTTAAAGTTTCCAATTCAATCATAACCCAACATCGGCAAAATTCAACGTCCGCCGTCCGATGACACGAGATTGTCGGATTTTTTCTTTTTGATAAGCTGGATTCGGTCAATCGCTATCGCCAGCAGCGTCCCGAGCACAAGACCGTTGCTTAAGAGCGAAATCAGGATCGGATGCATCCCCGATAACGCGCTCTCCGGCACAAACATTACGCCGACCCCCGTCAGGAGCGCCAGACCGATAATGGAGCGGATTCGTTTTTGCTCCGCTTTCTCATAAGAGTCAAACTCCGTAAAGGCGAGACCGGCCATCGTGGAGAAAACGACGAAGTTTACCGCAAAGCCGACCGGTGAGGGCAGACTCGCAAACGCATTCATAAATAGCGGGATCATACTGATGATCACGACAAATACACTTCCCAAAAGAAACGGCTTTTTCGAAGGAAGCTTCGTCGTCTCAATAAAACCGGCCGCCCCTGAAATCGGCACAGGCGCAATGCCCCCTGACAGTCCGCTCAAAAGGTGGCTGATCGAAGCCGCAAACCCAGCCGGACGCTCACGCCGTTTCCCGACGGTGCCGCCGAATTTTTTCACCGCCGCTTCTACAACCCGGATGCTCGCGAGCATATTGACAATCAAAAGCACGGTAATGAAGAGTGATGTAATGATCAGGCCGCTGTCAAACACGGGTTTTCCAAACGGAAAAAGAGCCGGCAGCTGAATCACGCGGTCCGGTATTTGAATCGGTTTGGCAGCGCCGAAGACGGCGAATAAGATCCATCCGCCGGCAAGCGAAAGGAGAATCGCATACTGTCTTAAGAACGTAACATTCGATCGGGACATGATGAACATCGCCGCCGTCACAACCATGGCGAGCCCGAATACAAGGCCGTCGACGCTGTTTTTTAAATAGCCGATGCCCAAAAGGCCTTTCACAATCGGCTGACTCAGCTGCATGACCAACAGCAGCAGATACACACCGGTCACAACCGGCGTAAACAGCACGGCCAGCCGTTCAATCACTTTAAAAAGGCTGAACAAAAAGAAAAAGACAGCGCTTAATAACAGCGCCCCCTGCAGCGCCCGCAGCGTCTCGCCGAATGTCGCGAACACCGTGCCAGTCAGTCCGCCGTAAATCGTGTATACGCCCCACCATAAGCCTGCCGGGCTTTCATTAATCGGCAGACGATGTCCCTGGAGACATTGGATGACCGCGGCGACGCCAAGCACAAAAAATGTGCTCTGAATCAATGCGGCAGAATCGGCATGGTTCAAGTGAAATGATTGTGCGATGGCGACAGGAACTACAATCGCAGCCGCAATCATAAATGCCGTCCATTGCAAACCCCCGAGTATCAGTTTCAAGTCAATCAACCTCTCCTGTTAAAAATCGAAAATGGAATCCCCGTTTCCGTCTTCCTCACGTTCGTCTTTCGCTTTTTTCTGATATTGGTTCAGCCCGGCGCTGCCCATCATTTTTTCAAGCAGCAGCGGGTCTGTCGAAGGAGACGCGGAAGGTTTCGGCGCCGCTTTCGGAATCGGATTCTGCACTGGCGCCGGAGCGGTGTGCGTCTGAGTGCCGAGCACGACATCACACAGAGAGCGGATGGCAGCCGCGTGCATTTTGACCTCCTCGGTGCGGGTCGCCGTTTTCGCCTGCCTCAGTTCTTCTTCCATCTTCTGAATCAAAGCAGAGATATGTATGTTCATGAGTAAATCCTCCAGCAGTAATTTGTCTTCTTCCTGCATTTTATCAAATTTCTGAGCGAATCGCAGAATTGAGTTTGTTATTTTTTCTGACGGCATACCGCCCTGAACGCCAAAAAAGGCGCTTACCGCCGGGCGGAAGCGCCTCAAAAAACCGTTTATTGCGGCAGGTCGGGGATGCACCAATCGATCGGCTGCTCCCCCATTTTTTCAAGGGCGGCGTTTGTACGGGAAAACGGTCTGCTCCCGAAAAAACCGTTCCTTGCCGAAAACGGGCTCGGATGAGTCGATTCAATAATAATGTGTTTCGATGTGTCAATGCGCTCTTTTTTCATCTGCGCGTGACGCCCCCATAGGATAAAGACAATCGGCTTCTCTCTTTCATTCACCACATCAATGATGCGGTCAGTGAGCCGCTCCCATCCCTTGCCTTTGTGGGAATTGGCCTGACCGCGGCGAACCGTAAGCACTGTGTTTAACAAAAGCACTCCCTGCTTTGCCCAGCTGACGAGCGATCCGTGGTTCGGTACGGAGCAGCCGATATCGTCCTGAAGCTCTATGAAAATATTTTTCAAAGACGGCGGCTGCCTGACCCCGGGCTGAACGGAAAAACTAAGCCCGTGCGCCTGTCCTGGCCCGTGATACGGGTCCTGTCCGAGAATGACCGCTTTTACATCCTCATAGGGCGTATAATGCAAGGCGTTAAAAATATCATGGCTGTCAGGATAAATCGTTTGGCTGCTGTATTCTTGTTTCAGCATCTCTCTCAGCTCTTGATAATACGGTTTGTCAAATTCATCTTTCAGCTGATTCCACCAGCTGTCCTTTAAAAGCTGTTTCAAACTGTCCGTCCCCCTTATGAACTGTGCAGTCTTGAATGGACGGGCTTTCCGTCCCACACAATGTCAGTCGGCGCCTCCCGCCTCTTCATGTCCGGCTCTTCAAGAAGAACCGCGAAGTTTTTCGTCGGGAGCTCCCCAAGCCCGTGCTTTTCGCTTAACCGGTCTAAGTACCGCTTCCGTTTGCCGCCGAGATCCGCGGACTGATTGCCGCCTCCCTCAAAAAACGCATATATGACGCTCGCGCAAGGAACACGCTTCACACGGTGCTGTTTCGCGGCGCGCAAATAAAAGTCCCAGTCCCAATAATTATGGACATCCGGATCAAAATACCCTAACGTGTCATGCAGAGAACGTCTGTACATGCTGCCTGACGGAACGTACGTGGAAAATACCCGCATATCCGCATAATCCGCCGTATAGGCGAAAGGCTTTCGTGACACCGGGTATCTCGTGCCGCCCCGTTCTTCAAATGACACAATTTCCGCGTCAGAATGGACAAAATCCGCATCAGCAAGTGCAGCCGCCATTCTTTCCAAATGGCCCGGCGTAATGAAATCATCATCATCGCACAGCATGATGCAATCACCCGACGCTTTTTTCACACCTGCGTTCCGCGCTTCCACATGTCCGGCATTCTGTTCTAAATCAATAATCTGAATCGGCAGATCGCTGTACAGCTGCTTCGCTTGTTCGACCGATTCCCCGGCATCATTTACAATGATCACTTCATAAGGCTTTATGGTCTGCATGGAAATCGACTCCAGCAGCTCACACAAAGCCGGAATCCGATTATACGTGACTATGACAATTGATATATTCATGATCCGCTCCTTCTGCTTTTTCTCATGTTCTATTAAAACATAAAGCGGCGGAGAGATCAGGGGGGATTTTTGATTTCGGCCCATTCAGAAACAAATCCAGGTCATGCCCGCCAGCAAAACGAGAATGATCAGAAGGTCTCCCCAAACAGTGCATACCGCCTTGGCATTAAGTCTGCCCGCCTCCATGGCGTTCCAAAGTTTTGATTGATAAACAGGCACCAACACCATCGCATAGCTTGTGCACAAGCAGACAAAAGCCGGCGGGACAAGCGCACATCCATCCTCATGCCAATCATGAATCAGTTCCGGTATACTCACCCCGCTGTCAATGTACAAGTATAATATACCCGCCAGCGGAATGAGCGAACTGATCTGCAGCTCGAAAAGTTTCACCTTCCACTCACGCGCAAACGAAACGGCCCAAATCCATCCCAGCGCATAAAATAATAGAAGAAGCAAAATACTGAAAACAACAAAAACAGCGTCTTGCATCCCATTCAGAACCATAATAAAAAGACTCACAACGGGCAATGCAAGAACCAAGCTGCAGACGGTAAATACGGTTACGGCTATTTGGGCGCACGCGCCGTACATCCACGAACCTAATCTCATTTTAACACCCCTATATAGATTCCCTATGTATATAGTGAAAAAGATCAGGCAAGTCTCTGCCTGCCTGCGTAAAAACCTATTTTTCCGCAAAACGGAAAACATACCGTCACAACGGCGCATACTGCCGCAAAACTCGGTGTGACCGCCGAAGGAAACAGCCCAGCCGGAACCAGGTTGAACAAAAAGACAAACATAAAACATAGATTCGGCACCATTGAAGCCCATACCGTCCGCTCAGCAAGCTTTTTTCCGCCAGCCCCGAACTCTTTGCCAGCTTGATAGCCGATTTGGAACCAATACAGCACATAACCGATCATAATCAGCCATACTGACACGGAAATCCCTTTCCACAGCGCGTCAACAGCGGGATGAATCCTCCACGCGTGCATCATCGTAATCATCGCCCCCATCACAAAAAGACCGCAGTTGCAGAACAGATAAAAGAGCATAAAAGTCCGCGCGGGCATCGCCGAAGCTTTTTGAAAAGCAGAGATAATCTCAGACGGAGTCCCCACTTCCCGCAGAATAAGCGCCATCGCTTCGCTTTCGGTTTTGCCTTTTTCCAGATGATCACAAATGGCATGATGAATATGGCTTTCGATTTCTTTTAATAATTCACGGCTTCCGGCCTTGCCTTCCAGCCCTTTTCTGATTTCCTGCACATAAAGGTCCTTATCCATTCTGCCCGCCCCGCTTCAGCATCCGGTCCATCAGAGCAGAGAACAGATTCCATTCCTTCGTCCGTTCGGCTAGAATGTTTTTTCCTTCATCGGTGATCCGGTAATATTTTCGGTCCGGCCCTTTGGTCTGCTTTTCCCAGTAAGAAGAAATATAGCTTTGGCGTTCAAGCTTATGAAGCGATGGGTACAGCGTGCCTTCCTTCATTTGCAGTTCATTCCCGCTTCTTTTCTCCATTTCTTTCACAAGTTCATACCCGTACATGGGCCGTTCATTCAGCAGCGTCAGCACCAGAATGACCGTGCTTCCCTTTACAAGCTCCCTGTTGAGCATTTATTTTCTCACCCTTACCTAGTAATCTTATGTAGGTATTGTACGCACATCCCCCGCGGCTGTCAAATCATTCCTCCAAGCCTTCCGTATTGTGATCGAAAGAAAATCTAACTATAATGAGATATAAAACACTGATGGAGGCCATTGATATGTCAATGCACAAAGCACTTACTATTGCCGGTTCTGATTCCAGCGGCGGCGCGGGAATTCAGGCCGATTTAAAAACATTTCAAGAAAAAAACGTATACGGAATGACGGCTTTGACCGTGATCGTAGCGATGGACCCGGAGAACAGCTGGGATCATCAAGTATTTCCGATCGATGCCGATACGATTCGCGCACAGCTGGCGACGATTGTTGACGGAATCGGCGTAGACGCCATGAAAACGGGAATGCTCCCTACCGTGGAGATCATAGAGCTTGCGGCGAAAACGATTAAAGAAAAACAGCTGAAGAATGTCGTTATCGATCCTGTCATGGTCTGCAAAGGAGCGAACGAAGTGCTGTATCCGGAGCATGCCGAAGCGCTTCGCACCCAATTGGCGCCTCTGGCAACCGTCATCACGCCAAACCTGTTTGAAGCAAGCCAGCTGAGCGGTATGGATGAATTAAAAACGGTGGAAGACATGAAAGAAGCGGCCAAGAAAATTCACGAACTCGGCGCGAAATATGTATTGATTACAGGCGGAGGCAAATTGAAACATGAAAAAGCGATCGACGTGCTGTATGACGGAGAAACCGCGGAAGTATTAGAAAGCGAAATGATTGATACACCTTACACGCACGGAGCCGGATGCACATTCTCCGCCGCCGTGACGGCAGAACTGGCCAAAGGCTCTGAAGTGAAGGAAGCCATCTATGCGGCAAAAGAATTTATCACCGCGGCAATCAAAGAATCCTTCCCGCTGAACCAATACATCGGACCGACTAAACATTCGGCGATGCGTCTTAGCGGAAAATAAAATAAATATCCCCCTCATTACCCGAGGGGGATTATTTCATTTTTTTCGCGGATGACCGCAAAAACATCTCAATAGACTGCACAAACAGCGCATATTCCTTCATCTGTTCATATGTATGCATCAGCCGATCACTCCATTCATTGTGCGGCTCAGCTCTCTTGAGCATGCGATTCAGCTGAAGCAATACTTCTTTATATTCTTCCCGCTTATCTTCCACTTGCTCTGCGGCTTTGACAAGTAAACATTTCGGCGTCATCTTCTGATTTTTCAAAACTGAGAAAACAACTCCTTTTATTCCTGGAATCATAGGCTTTCGTTTGAAGAATAGCACAGATGGCATAGGTTTCACATAAGAAAAAAGAACGATTTTCTACAAAAGTGTCCAAATTGAGCCATTTATTTCCGTTTTTCCTGCCGAAGTGACGGTTACGTCATCATTTCCCGGGAAAGGAAAATATCTGGCGCTGAATACCTCTTCTCCATCATTCAAAAACAATTCAATCGAGGATGCATCCAGAAAGAGCTGCACGGAATGCACCTCGCTGATGGAGCAGCTTCTCTTTTCTTTTTCTTCTCCGCTGAAAGCGGTGCGCTCCAGCACAGCCAGCCCCTCTTCCTGATGAAATATAAACCGGGCCGCGCCCCGAATTGAGATTTCAAAACCGGATTCGCAAGTGATGTCCTCCAGCAGCACTTCAGCCCGGGACGCATCTTTCACCGGGAGGCTTACAGACGAGCAATTCAATTGAAGACGGTGCTTTTGTTCATCCGTGCGGCGTGATTTCATTTCCGAAAGCGGGCGCTGTATGATTCTGCCGTTGGACAGTGACAGCTGTCTCGGCATCGTTAAGCAGTGAATCCAGTGATACGCATGTGTCGGATGTTTGTCCTCATGCTGATCCGGAACGCCCATCCACGCGAACAGAATTCTCCGTCCCTTATCATCTTCCAGCGTCTGCGCCGCGTAAAAGTCAAATCCTCTGTCAAGCTCCGTAAATTCACCGTGCTTAAATTCTGGCGGCTCTGTATGCAGCCTGCCGAGGAAATAGCCCGCCTGGTGGCTGTTATGATATTCTATCCCGTCGGCTTCAAGCCCCTGCGGACATACGAGCAGCACGTCGGTTCCGTCAAGGGAAAACAGGTCGGGACATTCCCACATATAACCGAATGACCCGAGACCGCCGGAGTCCGCCCCCGCAATCGCACCGAGAAACGTCCAATCCGTCAAGTTCTCTGATGTGAACAACACAGCGCTTCCGGTGAGTTTTTCTGTCTGCGCGCCAAGCACCATGTAATACGCTCCGTCTTTCTTCCAAACCTTCGGATCACGGAAATGAGCGGTATAGCCTTCCGGGAGACGCGCGACAACTCCTTTTTTTTCAAATACGATCCCGTCTTCGGATACGGCGAGGCATTGATACGTTTCCCGATTGCCTTCTCCGTCACGGACATTGCCTGTGTACATCAGGCAGAGCCGCCCGTCTTTTTCGATGGCGCTTCCGGAATAGCAGCCGTTTTTGTCATACCACTCACCCGGTGCAAGCGCGATTTCTTCCTCTTTCCACTCAACGAAATCCTTCGTCGTCACATGCGCCCAAAATTTCGCGCCGTGCCCCGTATGAAATGGCTGCCATTGAAAAAACAAGTGATATACGCCGTTCCATTGGATCACGCCGTTCGGATCATTTAAAAGCCCGACCGGCGGCATAATATGATAGTTCTGGCGGTATGGATCTGACGCGGCTGTTTCTCCCCGCTTCTTTTTCGCTTCCTCAGCCTGCAGGCGCAGCTCTTGATCCGGTGTCCTCATTTGACGGCCTCCTTTTCTTTAGCTCCCATAATGTAAGCGGCAATAAACGCCGAGACAGAGGCGATGCCTATTCCGATCAGATAGTTTATAAGATTTCCTAAACCGAGCGGAGCCGTGATGGCAATCATCGGAATTCCGGTCAGACCGTAGGCATTGGCGGCGACACCGGTCACCACGACATAGGCTCCGCCCAGCGCTCCGCCGATCATTCCCGCGATAAACGGCTTGCGGTATCTTAGGTTCACACCGAAAATGACTGGTTCGGTTACACCGAGAAAAGCGGAAAATGCGGCCGGCAGAGCGATTTCTTTCATTTTCGCTTTTTTCGTCAGGAAAAATACAGCCAGTCCCGCCGCGCCCTGAGCGACATTCGCCATCGACCAGATAGGAAGGATATAGTTTCTGCCCAAATCAGCGATGAGGCCGGCCTCAATCGCATGAAAGCTGTGATGCACACCGGTAAGCACAATAAGCGGATAAAGACCGCCGAAAAGCAGTCCGGCAACAATGCCCGCATGATCATACACATATGTCAGCGAGACGGTAATGCCTGATCCGATCGCCCTGCCAAGCGGACCGATTGCGATAAAGGTGATAAATCCTGTGACAATCACCGTGACAAACGGCGTGACCAATAAATCGAATGCGTGAGGCACAATTTTTCTCGTGCCCTTTTCCACTTTGCTCATAATGTAAACGGCTAACAGTACGGGGATGACCGTCCCTTGGTAGCCGAGCAGCGCAATGTCGAAGCCGAAGAGCTGCATAAAATCAGGCGATGCATCCGCAAGCCCCCACGGATTCAAAAGCGCCGGATGGATCATAATTCCCCCGAGCACGGCACCGAGATAGGCATTACCGCCAAATTCCTTCGCCGCGCTGAACCCGATGAATACGGGCAGGAAGATAAACGCCGCGCTTGAAAACATGTCTAAAAGCTTAAACAGCGATGATTGTTCAGACACCCAGTGAAAAGCCTTCATCATGCCAAGCAGCCCCATTAAAAGTCCGCTTGCCACGATAGCCGGAATGATGGGAACGAATATGTTAGACAGTGTCTTCGCAAATCTTGCGGCCGGATTCAGCTTTTTTTTCGCTGCGTCCTGATGTGTCTCACGATCTTCCCGCCCCAAATCGGCTTCTTTTGAAAAAGCGTCATACACTTTATTCACGAGGCCGGTGCCGAATATAATCTGATATTGCCCCGAGCTGCTGAAAGCCCCTTTTACGCCTTCTATTTCTTCAATGCCGGCCTGGCTGATCTTCTGTTCATCTTGAATGACGAGCCTGAGCCGCGTCGCGCAATGTGTCGCGCTGATGACATTTGATTCCCCTCCGATATGTTTGATAAGCTGTTTTGCCGTTTCTTGATAATTCATGATGTATCCCCCTTTCTAAAATCAAAAAAGACCTAAAATTCGCCAACGAAAAAGGTCAGCATGATCCCTTTTTCATGTACGCAAATTTTAGGTCTTGCCTGCATTACCAGTCACAATCCCGCCGGATTCAGTTTTTTTAATGCGCTTTCATTCTATTTCATGATAGCGCTTTCGTCAATATGTTTTCAAAAAAAAAGTCTGTTTCTCGAAACAGACGCGTTATTCCGGGTTTTTTTGCAGACGCTGGACATGCAGCGTGATATAGCCGGCCTCGGATTCCGGCAGCTCCAAATCATATTCAGTTTTTAAAAACGCCGCCAGTTCAAGCGCACACCGATAAGCAAACGGATACTTTTTTTGGATGAAATAAAGCATCTCCTCGTCCATGGAATGGAGTGCTTCATTTGAGTCCAACCGGCTGACCGCATACCGTAAGTGCGTGACGAGGCGCTGATAGGAAATACTGTCTTCATCCACCTTCTGTTCGAAAAAGGATTCGATCTTTTCGATCATTTCTTTGATCATGGTTGTATGCTTCATCGCCGAATACATGCTTTTGGCATCCGCCTTGGCAGTGTGGATATGAAGCGCGATATACCCCGCCTCATCATCAGGCAATGATATACCGAGGGTTTGTTTCACGTGTTCAACCGCCCAGCGGCCGATCTCATATTCTTTTTTATAAAGCGCCTTAATTTCATGAAGCAATCGGTTATGCACCTGAAGGCCGTTTTGAATCCTTTCGATCGCAAAGGATAAATGGTCCGCCAGCGCAATGTGGATGTGATCGCTCAAAGGTGCCGCAAGCTCTCCCTCCGCATGGCTGATGATATCTTCAGCCGCCTCTATATGCTCTTCGGGAAGCGTTTCTAACACTTGTTTGAACTTTTCATTTTCGTCGTGCACGACAAATATTTTTTCAATTTTATGTTTTTGAATCACATCATTTTTTCTCTTTTGAAAAGCGATTCCGGGACCCATTACGATCTTTTCCCGTCCGTCTTCTTTTATTAACGCCGCATTGTTATTTAATACTTTGTCTATTCTCAAGAGGTTCGCTCCCGTTCATATGTTTAGTGGGATTGTACCCTCTTTTTCATATGATGTAAAGGTGCCGGACCCGCGCGCTCCCGTTTCGGCAATTCTTTGCGGACAGGCATCCATCGGTTTTTATCCAGCCTGCCGCGGGCCGATTTCGTTTCATCGGTCAAATCCGCCGATCGGACACGGCTCACAAACGAAAAAGCCCCAGCCGTCCGCTTCGCTTTCTTATGATAAGCCGCTTGGTTTCCGTACACGGCGGCTAATGGATATCTTCCGTTACCCGGCGCCATCCAGTTCATCAGAAAGACCATCCACACCCGTAAAGATACTAGCAAACGTTTCATTGCAAATCATCCCTCCGCTTCTTTTTGACAGACAGCTTGTTCGCAGGCCTGTTTTTCTCTCCGCTTTAACGGAAAAGGCGGCCGATCCTTCTCCGCTAAAAACTAGCGGGTCTAGCAACCCTATGACTCTATGATAGACGCGGCCGGGCGAATTGTTTGTCACAATATGAGTGAAAAAACAAACTAGTTTTCAGAAGTTTTGTTGAAAGCTGATGGAAATGACCTGAAAAATGGAAAAGCCGATAAAAAAAGTTATACACACCTTATCCCTTGGTTAAGCACAGCTTAAACACAGGGCATATCCACATATCCACAAACTCGATCTATATTTTGTATAGGAACACTCGTTCCCAACAATATATATACACAAATTTATTCAGTTATACACAGGATTCTGTGTATAACTCCCTCCTTATTCACAGACCAATTTCCATAAATGAGTCATATGTCACAAGGATTATTTTGAATTTTCAAGAAATATATACTAGATTTCTAATTTAGATAAAGAAAAAAGGGGGAAACACGATTGAAAAAAGGAATCATCCGTTATCTGCTTCCGGCTTTTGTCTTATCCTTTACCTTATCCACAAGTTCACAGGCTGCGCCGGCTTCAAAACCGCAAACTCCTGATCTTGAGAAGGCTGAGGTGTTCGGTGACATTGATATGACCACCGGCAAACAAACGACAGTCATCGTGGAGCTGAAGGAAAAGTCACTGGCGGAAGCAAAGGAACTCGGCAAAGCACAGACAAAAAGCAGGCTGAAAAGCGAACGCGCAAAAGTGAAAAAGAAAGCGCTCAAAACCATTAAACACGGAAAAATTAACAGGGAATATGAGCAAGTGTTTTCCGGCTTCTCCATGAAACTCCCGGCAAATGAAATCCCCAAACTGCTGAGTGATCAGGATGTCAAAGCGGTTTATCCGAATGTCACCTATCATACCGATCAGCTCAAAGATAAAGACATCACCCTATCTAAGGATGCCGTGTCTCCGCAGATGGATGACAGCGCGCCTTATATAGGGGCAAATGACGCGTGGAAGCTCGGCTATACGGGTAAAGGCGTCAAGGTTGCCATTATTGACACCGGTGTCGAATATAAACACCCTGACTTAAAGAAAAATTTCGGACAATATAAAGGATACGATTTTGTGGATAACGATTACGATCCTGAAGAAACGCCGTCCGGTGATCCGAGAGGCGCGTCGACTGACCACGGAACCCATGTCGCGGGCACGGTAGCGGCAAACGGAACGATCAAAGGCGTCGCGCCGGATGCTACACTCCTTGCCTACCGTGTGCTCGGTCCGGGCGGAAGCGGAACAACGGAGAACGTCATCGCCGGCATCGAACGCGCCGTACAGGACGGAGCGGATGTCATGAACCTTTCTCTCGGCAATTCTGTGAATAACCCAGACTGGGCGACAAGCACGGCGCTTGACTGGGCGATGTCAGAAGGCGTCACGGCCGTTACATCAAACGGAAACAGCGGGCCGAACAATTGGACCGTCGGCTCTCCGGGAACGTCCAGAGAAGCCATCTCCGTCGGAGCGACCCAGCTGCCGCTGAACGAGTACGCCGTGTCCTTCGGTTCCTATTCCTCAGCGAAAGTAATGGGCTACAACAAAGAAGATGACATAAAAGCACTGAATAAAAAAGAAACAGAGCTCATAGAGGCGGGTATCGGCGAGCAAAAGGATTTTGAAGGCAAAGATCTGAAGGGAAAAGTCGCTGTCGTCAAACGGGGCAGCATCGCCTTTGTGGATAAAGCAGACAACGCCAAAAAAGCGGGCGCGATCGGTATGGTTGTGTATAACAATGCCCCGGGAGAAATTGAAGCAAACGTACCGGGCATGTCCGTGCCGACGATTAAGCTTTCATCAGAAGACGGCGAAAAACTCGTCAGCCAATTAAAAGCGGGCGGCACAAAAGCGACTTTCAATTTATCCGTGGCTAAATCGCTCACTGAACAAATGGCAGACTTTTCGTCACGCGGTCCGGTTATGGACACGTGGATGATTAAACCTGACGTCTCCGCCCCCGGCGTAAACGTCGTCAGCACCATTCCGACCCATGATCCGGCCGACCCGTACGGCTACGGATCGAAGCAGGGAACGAGCATGGCTTCCCCGCATGTAGCCGGCGCAGCTGCCGTCATCAAGCAGGCCAAACCGAAATGGAGCCCGGAACAAATAAAAGCCGCTCTCATGAACACGGCGGAAACCTTAACGGACGCGGACGGTGACGTATACCCGCATAATGCGCAAGGTGCCGGAAGCATCAGAATCATGAAGGCGATCAAAGCAGACTCCCTTGTCGCCCCGGGAAGTTATTCTTACGGAACGTTTATGAAAGACAAAGGCAATGAAACGAAAAAAGAAACCTTTACGATTGAAAATCAATCGTCCATCAGAAAATCATATCAGCTCGAGTACTCTTTCAACGGCAGGGGCATTACCGTTTCGGGCACAGACCGGGTCGTGATCCCCGCTCATCAAACCGGAAAGGTCAATGCGAAAGTAAAGGTCAATGCCAAAAAAGTAAAGGCAGGCACCTATGAGGGAACCGTCACAGTGCGAGAAGGCGGAAAAACAGTTGCAAAAGTGCCGACGCTGCTGATTGTAAAAGAGCCGGACTATCCGCGCGTGACGTCAATCGACGTGCAGGACGGCACAACGCAGGGAACCTACCAAATTGAAACCTATCTTCCGGCGGGAGCCGAAGAGCTTGCCTTCCTTGTATATGACAGCAATCTTGACTTTGTCGGCCAAGCCGGCATCTACAAAAAGCAGGATAAAGGCTATCAATATTTCGACTGGAACGGCAAAGTCAATGGTGACACCGCACTGCCGGCAGGAGAATATTATATGCTGGCCTATGCCGCGAACAAAGGGAAATCAAGCCAGGTGCTGACTGAAAAACCTTTTATCATTGAATAACCGAACAACCCTGCTGGAGCATCAGCAGGGTTTCTTTCTGATCATTCGGCAAAAGCTTCTCGAAGCAGGCGGTATGACTGAAGTTTATCTTCAAAATGATGAGCAATGGTTACAGCCATCACTTCTTCCGTTCCGTATGCTTTACTGAGAGCCAGAATCTGTTCTTTCACTTGTTGCTTCGTTCCGATGATCATTCGATTCCGATTATCGGCAATTCGTCTTTGTTCATACGGTGTATACGTATTTCCGCGGACGGTTTCGTAAGACGGTACGCCGTGAAGCGGAATCCCCTGTTCACCCGCAAGCAGCGTATAATCCATGACGGCCGCGAGTTCCTCCGCTTTCTCCTCCGTGTCCGCGCACAGCACAAACACAGCCACGGCCGTTTTTGGTTCTTTTCCTAATGCGGAAGGTTTAAATCTGCGCTTATATTGTGCTGTCGTGCTTTCTCCGCCTTCTCCATTAATAAAATGGGCAAACATATAGCCTGCTCCCATTTCTGCGCTCAGAAGCGCGCTTTCCCCCGAAGAACCGAGAAGCCAGACTTCCGGCGCCGTCTTAATAAGGGGTGATGCGGTCAGATTCGGAAAACGGTGATTGTCATCAGCTGTATCATGCAAATACATCGCCAGCTCACGAAGCTGCTGCGGATATTGATCAGCATTACGCTTCCCGCCGTCATTCAGCGCCCATGATGCGATCGGCATTCCGCCCGGCGCTCTCCCTAATCCGAGATCGATTCTGCCCGGCGTCAACCCTTCAAGCACGCGGAAATTCTCCGCCACCTTATATGCGCTGTAATGCGGAAGCATGACACCGCCCGAGCCTACACGAATCTCATTCGTTTTCGCCGCAATATGGCTGATCAGCACTTCAGGGCTTGAACCCGCCAACCGCTCTGAAAAATGATGCTCTGACACCCAAAACCTCTTATATCCAAGCTTTTCCGCCTCCTGCGCCAGTCTTACTGTATCCCGCAGCGCGCTTTCCGCGGAACTCCCTTCTGATACAGGAGATTGATCTAATATGCTTAATGAAATCATCACTGTCACCTCATCAACATCGTACCACTGCTAAGCCGTTTTTTCTTTCTGTATGCTTATAAGCATCCCTGATGATAAACATTAATATACCTTGTTCCATTTTGTCGAAATATGTTACACGTGAAACATAAAAAAACCTCTCCCGGTCAGGAGAGGTTTTTTCTTAATTCTTTTGAAAACCTTTATCTTTTACATATTGATTTAAATAGGTTCTCGGTTTTTGTTTCATGAACTGCAGGATTTGATCAGACCACGTTTCAACCCGCTTGCCGTTTGTCCTTTTATCATAATAAGCGGAAATGGTTTCATCATATTCCTTCATATAACTGCGGAAGTGTTCTTCATTCGTATCGTACGTGTTTTCATGATATACGGCTTGTTTCGGCAGGCGCGGCTTTTGACCGGACGGATGAGCGGGATGACCGACTACCAAGCCGAACAGCGGCAGCACATGGTCAGGTGTACCAAGCACTTCCGTCACCTGATCAAGTTCATTTCGAATGCCTCCGATATAACAAATGCCAAGTCCCATTGATTCCGCGGCAACACTTACGTTTTGTGCGGCAAGTGCGGCATCAATGACGCTGACCATAAACATTTCTGTATTCTCAAGAAGCTCGGTAATGTTTTCGCCTTTTTCCTCAGCAAGTTTTTTATGGCGGTACAAATCAGCGCAAAATACAAACAAGTGCCCGTTATTCTCGACGTAAGGCTGGTTTCCGGCCAGTGCCGCCAGCTTCCGCTTTTTCTCCTTATCGGTTACGCCGATGATGGAGTAAGCCTGCACGTAACTGGACGTTGATGCCGCCTGGGCGCTTTTCACTAATGTATCTATCTCTTCTGCTGTCAGAAGCTCGTCAGTAAATGATCGGATCGACCGATGATTAAGTATAGTTTCGATGGTATTGTTCATATAAAAGCCTCCTTCTCTCTATATCATATCCGAAAGGGAATCATGTCAAAAGCGAAATGCTCTAAACAAAAAAAGACAGCCCGAAAAACGAGCCGTCTCACATTAAGAATTAAACAGGTAGCTTTTATATTTCGTCAGCTGCACACTTGCGTTATATACGATCCCGAAGCTGATTAATGTAGAAAGCACCGAGCTCCCCCCATAGCTGACAAACAGCAGCGGAATACCGGTAACCGGCATAATGCCGATATTCATCCCGATGTTCTGGAAGGTGTGAATCACGATAAGTGCAGTAAATCCTACGCAAAAAAACGCGCCAAATCGGTTAAACGCATGCAAGCGGTCAATCAGCACCACAAGTCTGTAAATTAAAAAGAAAAACATGACAACCGCAATGGCGCAGCCTAAAAATCCAAAACTTTCACCCAAAATCGCAAAGATAAAGTCGGTCTGTCCCTCAGGTACGTACACCTTCAGATTATGAACGCCGTTTCCGGTAATGCCGCCCGATCCGATCGCCATAACGGCCTGATCCACCTGCCAGCTTTTATCGCTCTCTGCCTGAGTCGTTGCCGCACTGGAGTCAGACATCCACGATGTAATCCGGTTAATTTGATAATCCGCAATGCCGATTGAATTCGCCACATGGGGAAATTCAATCACGAGAACTAAGAAAAGGCCAAGCACAAGCGCGGCCGAACCGCCGATAATGGTGATCAGCTTCCAGTTCACACCCGACATAAACACCATCACCATAACGATAAACAGACAGATCGCACCCGTTCCGGCATCCTGCAAAACGATCATCCCGATCGGAATAACCGTCCATGCCGCAATTTTCAAAAGCAGATTCACATCTTCCCGAAGTGACCTTTGATCCTTCGGGCCCGCCTTCGATATAATGGACGCGACCATCATCATAATTCCTATTTTCGTAAACTCAGAGGGCTGGAGGGTAAAGTTTCCGATTTGAAACCAGCTCTTCGCTCCGTTTTTAATCGGCGCGATGGATTCCGGTGCCACACGCAAAAGGAGCAGCGACAGCACACCGGCAATCAATACGTACAGACTCAGTTTTTCAAGCTGCTCTAAATCAAAGTACAGCAATAATCCGATGAATCCCGCACCTATAACATAGAAGACAATCTGTTTCATCCAGGCACTGCCTCCGTACTGCCCGAACTGTCCGGCCGCATAAATCGCCGCAACACTAATTATTAAAAACACACCAAATATAAAAATCAAATCCCCCTGATAATAGGGATTTTGCTGTTTCTTATATCGACTCATTCTATCCCGCCTTACATTTTCATCGGAAGTCACTATTGTTTATTATACATGAACACCGTTCAAGAAAACATGATGAGGTTGCTTCCTTTTTATTTTTTACGGTTTGGGGACTACACGACATATGACGTGTCAGAAAAGGAAATGTTTCGGTCATGATGAAACTTTTCCGATAAAAAACCCCTTCTCGTCAGAAAAGGGGTTTCAGCCTATGTTTAACGTCATAAACAAGCTGTTCGGGTCCTCTTTATAATGTGCAAACGGATCACAATATTGAAACCCGGCTTTTTCATACAGGCGTCTGGCGGGGAGAAAAGCCTCCATAGAACCGGTTTCCAAGCTGATCCGATGATAGCCCCGCCGCCTTGCTTCTTCAAGCATATGGCGGAGGATCCGGTTGGCAACGCCTTTTCTGACATGATGCGGAGAGGTTTTCATTGATTTGATCTCACCGTGCCGGCTGTTTAGCTCCTTTAAGGCACCGCAGCCGAGCAGGATGCCGTTTTCCCTCGCACTCCAAAACGTAACGTCAGGCTGACGCAGCCGGTCCGCATTGAGCGCATGTATACTTTCCGGAGGAGAATGCATGGTCATGCTCTTCAGATGATCCTGCAAAAGCGCAAAGACATCCGGCGCTGTGACATCTTCTTTCCTTACGTCCACTTCAAACCACCCTTGCTGTGCATATTTTCTTTGACCATAGCAAAGGTTCACAGCCTGCGCCATTCCATTGTCCGGAAATGTGACAGGGTATTTGGCCTTTCCGGTTTCTTGTACCTATCCAAAAATGAGGCAATAGTTGCAATACATTTCTCGAAAAAGCGGTATCAAAAATTGGAAAACATGGTATAATAATTGTAACAAAATGTTCAAAAAACGACCACAAAACAGACACATTTCATTCTCTGTATTTCATTTTGGAAACGCTCCCATAAAATGAAAGGAGACATGTAAGATGGACATGTTTTTTGCTTATTTACTGGTCGCGAGCGCAACACCCCTCTTTATCTGGCTGGATAACAAAAAAGTCGCTCTTTCGGCCATACCGCCAATTATTCTCATGTGGGTTTTCTTCTACTTTTACGCAACCAGCAGCCTATCCCCTCTCGGCCACACACTCATGATCATCCTGTTTGCCGTCAACGTCATCGTTGCCCATATCGCCGCCTTTATCATTTACGGCCTCCCGCGCCTGCGCCGGAGAAGAAGCCAATAAAGGCACCAAAAACCCTCTTCGCATAAACGAAGAGGGTTTCTTTTTATTCCTGATGTTCGGAATGATGCTTCGCACCGCCAGGAGGGTTTCCATCCATATGGTCACCGTGATGGTAGTGCGCCGCAAAGATCCAGATGGAACCAAGGATGATAACAATCGCTCCGAAAAATCCGAAGAGCGTGTTTCCGACTTGAATTCCGCCGTTTTCGCTTTCTGTCATGTGCATGAACATGAGAAGCTGAAGACCGGCTTGGATAAATGCGAATCCGAAAATGATCCAGAGTTTTGCTGATGGGCTTAATTCCGTATATACTGCAACCCAAAGGGCCAGCAGGGTCAGAATAATAGACAACGCAAAACCTACGATATGCTTCCACGGAAAGTGGCTGTGTTCAGCAGATTTGTTTGCCATATTATAGTCCCCCCAATCCGATGAGATAGACGCCTGTAAAGATGAAGATCCAAACAACGTCTAAGAAGTGCCAGTATAAACTTGAGATAAAGATTTTTGAAGACGTCTGCGGCGTTAATCCGCGTTTCTTCAATTGCAGTAAGATGCCGGCAATCCAGAAGATACCGATCGTTACGTGCGTTCCGTGCGTTCCCAGAAGGACGAAGAATCCAGACCAGAAAGCACTTGTACCGAGAGATGCTCCTTCATGTACATAGTGGATGAACTCGTTAAGCTCACATCCGACGAAGCCCGCGCCAAGAAGAAGCGTAATGATCGTCCAAATGACGACGCCTTTTAAACTTCCGCGACGCATTTCATGAACAGCGATCCCGCAGGTGAAACTGCTGATCAGAAGCAGGAATGTCATGATCATGACAAGCTTCACTTCAAATAATTCAGCCGGTAAGACTCCTCCTGCTGTTCTTCTTTGAAGAACGAAGAAGGTTGCAAATAGTGTTGAGAACAACACAATCTCTGCCCCTAAAAAGATCCAAAACCCGAGAATATTGAGTCTGCCGGTTTCAGATTGATATTCCATAGGCGCGTTAGAATTGCCGTGTTCTGCATGTTCCATAAATCACGCCTCCTTTATTCGGAAATCTTTCTTTCCGTCTCTTTTATTTCTTCAACAGGTATATAGTAGCCATTGTCATATTCAAATGAACGAAGCACCATGCAAAGCAGAATGCCGATCAAGCCGACAATGCCCATCCAGAACCATTCAAATACAAGTCCGAAGCCTGCAATACCGAACGCCACTGACATAATAAGCGGTCTTCCGGAGTTGTGCGGCATATGGATTTTCTTGAACTTGCTTTCCGGATGAATATCCGTTTTGTCTTCTTTCAATTGCAGGTACGCATCTTGAGATTTCACTTCAGGAAGCACCGCAAAGTTGTAATGCGGCGGAATCGCAGATGAAGTCGCCCACTCAAGCGTACGTCCCACGCCCCATGAATCTCCGCTGATCTCGCGAGTAGAGTAGCGGAAGCTGTAGTAGATGTTGTAGCAAAGGATTAAGAATCCGACACCCATCATGAAGGCTCCGACAGTTGAAATAAAGTTCAATGCAGTCCATCCGTCATTCGGTCCGTATGTGTAAATACGGCGAGGCATACCTTGCAGCCCCAAGAAGTATTGAGGGAAGAAACATACATTAAATCCGATCATAAAGATCCAGAAGAACCATTTTCCGATTCTTTCGTTCAGCTTGTGACCGAACATTTTCGGATACCAGAAAATAAATCCTGCGAAACATGCAAATACCGTACCCGCGATCAGCACATAGTGGAAGTGAGATACGAGGAAGTACGTATTATGGTATTGATAATCCGCTGCAGCCATCGCAAGCATAACCCCTGTTACCCCGCCGACAACGAAGTTCGGGATGAACGCGAGCGCCCACAGCATCGGTGTTGTAAAACTGATCCGGCCTTTATACATCGTAAAGAGCCAGTTAAAGATTTTAACCCCGGTCGGAACCGAAATCGCCATCGTTGTAATCGAGAAGAAAGAGTTAACAGACGCACTGTTCCCCATTGTGAAGAAGTGGTGAGTCCATACTAGGAAACTCAGGACGGAAATGGCGATAATTGAGCCGACCATCGCTTTGTAACCGAATAACTGCTTTCTTGCAAACGCTGAAATAATTTCAGAGAAAATACCGAATGCCGGTAAGATAACGATATATACTTCAGGGTGTCCCCAAATCCAGAACAAGTTAGCCCAAAGCATCGGCATACCGCCGGCTTCCAGCGTGAAAAAGTGAGCGCCGAACAAACGGTCAAATGATAACAGCGCCAATGCCACTGTCAAAACAGGGAAGGCGAATACGATAATAACCATTGTAATCAGCGTCGTCCATGTAAACATCGGCATACGCATCAGCGTCATGCCTTTCGTACGCATTTTCAGGATCGTCACCATAAAGTTGATACCCGTCATCAGCGTACCGATACCGGCAATCTGAAGACCGAGCAGGTAGAAGTTCTCACCAGGCCCGGGACTCATGTCGTTGCTTGCCAGCGGCATGTAACTCGTCCAGCCTGCGTTCGGAGAACCTCCGATAACGAAAGAAATATTGAAAAGCATCGCACCTACGAAGAACGTCCAGAAACTCAGGTTGTTCAAGTAAGGGAATGCTACGTCGCGCGCACCGATCTGCAAAGGTACGACAACGTTGATCAGACCGATTAAAAACGGCATCGCCATGAAGATAATCATGATCGTACCGTGAGTCGTAAAGATCTCATTATAGTGGTTTGAGTCTAAAAAACTGTTATTAGGAAGCGCTAACTGGGCGCGCATCATCAAGCCGTCGACCCCGCCGCGGAACAGCATGATAACAGCAGAGATAATGTACATGATTCCAAGTTTCTTATGGTCTACAGACGTCAGCCATTCAGACCAGAGCCATTTCCACTTTTTGAAGTATGTGAGTACAACGATGATAGCGATAGTGGAAAGCGCAATGGAAACTTGTGCGCCCAGAATTAATGGGTCACCTGTTACAAAAAATTCATCCCATCTCAATTTCATTCGGGCTTCCTCCTTTCTTGTTCAATTTCAATCTTGTTTATCGTCGGATACTTTAAATTCGTTTTTCTTTACATTTTCCCACGGATCTGTTTTAGAGTGCGGTGATACGGCTTTGTAGCCAAGGCGTTTGCGCGCCTCCATCGCATATTCGGCATCTTGGCCGTGGTCAACGTATTTTAAGTGTGTAGAAGAGAACGTTAATTTACCGACATTCTCCGGAAGCATCAGTTCGTCATACTTCTCTTTCGTCAGCTTTGGAGAATCGCTTTGGGCTTTTTTCACCCAGCTGTTAAAGTCTTTTTGCGTAACAGCTTTTACGTTGAATTTCTGGTCGGCAAAGTGTTCGCCGGTGAAGTTCGCGTTGCGGCCTTCATATGTTCCCACTTTGTCAGCCTGTAAGTATTGATCCATCAGCATTCCCGCCATCGCGTATTTTTGTCCCCCAAGCTGAGGAATCCATAGCGATGCCATTGAATCGGCTGAAGAAATTTTAAATAAAACCGGACGGTCTACAGGAATGTTCAGGTAGTTAACCGTCTCAATATCCTGCTCAGGGTAGCTGAATACCCATTTCCAGTCTACCGAAGTAGCATAAACAACAAGAGGCTCTTTATCCTTTGTCGCTTCAGGCGCTTTTTCTAACGAATATATCGTCTGTACGGTAGGCACAGAAAGTGCAATAACAATTAAAATTGGGATCACTGTCCAGACTACTTCTAAGAACGTGTTGCCGTGCATCTCGGGCTTGTAATTTCCGCTGTCTTTGCCTTTGCGGTCGCGGTATTTCACTAAAATGATTGTAAATAGTACGAAAACGACGCCGACAATGAACAGCATAAATCCGATTGACAAGAGAATCAGATCTTTCTGCTGGTCTGCTACAGGTCCTTTCGGATCTAAAACGGAAATGTCGCTGCATCCGCCCAGTACGAAAACAACAGCCAACATCGCTAATAAAAGTAACGGTTTAAATGCTCTGAACAAGAAGATCACCATCCTTCCTATTGATGTAGTGAATCTGAAATGTACTTTCTCAAAATCTTTTCTCTATCTACCTTGTTATGCTATCAAAATCTGCCCTTATTAGCTTTATTTTTTTCTAAAGTTCATCTTTTTTTCGACCTAATGTCACAAAATCGTCAAAAAATGCATGAACTTTTTCCACTTGCGCAAATCAAACATAAAAAGTTTTAGATCATTTAGCATATATAGAGAAAAAAGATAGTGAGAACGAATAATACCAAATAAAGGTTTACCATAATAAAAAACGCTGGTCAACAAAAAGTTTCATTTTGTTAAACATTCTACAAAAGAAATATTTTTTCCTTTGCTCACACCTTTTCACACGGTTTCCATTTTAACGCAATGCATTGTGAAAAAAAAGACCGGAACGCGCCTTGATATGTTCATTATAAAAAACACATTCATATGTTTAATATGGACAAAACGAAGGAAACATATAGGCATAAATAATAAAAAATAGGAAGTGATATTTATGGGTTTTATCGTATCTCTGATTGTCGCTATTATTATCGGCTGGATCGGAAGTTTATTTGTAAAAGGCAGTATGCCCGGGGGAATCATCGGGTCAATGATCGCCGGTCTGATCGGCGCATGGATCGGGCACGGACTGCTCGGCACATGGGGCCCTCACCTTGCCGGCTTTGCCATCATTCCGGCAATCATCGGAGCTGCGATCGTGGTGTTCTTATTCAGCCTGATCGCCAGAAGCAGAGGATAAAAAAAAAGCCTCGTCCCTTATGGGATGGGGCTTTTTTCCGGTAGAGCGCCCAAATGGCGGATAAACCGCCGGAAAGCCGCTCTGCCTTCTTCTGTTTGTTTAAAGACGCCGGCATGCTCCAGTATCCGCGCAAAGGCATGGCCGATTTCCTCTTTCAGAATCTGTTCCGCGTTTTCTTTCGTTACCTTCCGCTTATGCAGCACACTGAGCGCCCAATCTTTATGCGCTGCCGCAGAAGGGTCTGCCGTTAAGACCGCTTCCGGGTCCGGTGAGCACAGCGCTTCAGCCGTGTATTTCATTTCTTGTTCAAGGCGGCCCGGCAGAATCGCAAGCCCCATTACCTCAATCAGTCCGATATTTTCTTTTTTCAGGTGATGAACTTCCTGATGGGGATGAAAAATTCCCAGCGGATGCTCATCAGAGGTGCGGTTATTTCTGAGGACGAGATCTAATTCGAATAAACCGTTTCTCCGCCGGGCAATCGGCGTAATTGTATTGTGCGGTGTTTCTCCTGAATGGGCGAGGAGATCAGCCGCCTCATCGGAATAACCGCGCCACGCCCGCAGGATGGCATCCGCCGCGCCGGAAAGCTCAGACGCACTCTCGCTTTGCAGGCGGATGACCGACATCGGCCACTTCACAATTCCCAACACCGTTTTCGGATAGTCAGGCAGCCTGTACCGGCTTTCTGTCTCCGCCCGCGCCATCGGGAATTCATAATTGCCCCCCTGAAAATGGTCGTGGCTTAAAATACTGCCGCCGACAATCGGCAGATCAGCATTGGAACCGAGAAAATAATGAGGATACTGGCTGACGAACGACAGCAGCCGGTCAAACGTTTTTTTACTGATCTTCATCGGTTCGTGCCGGTCTTTCAAAACGATGCAATGCTCCCGGTAATACACATACGGAGAAAATTGCAGAAACCACTGCTCATCGCCGAGAATTACCGGAATGACACGAAGGTTTTGACGCGCCGGGTGATCCGGTCTCCCCTCGTACCCGACATTTTCTTTACAAAGAACACATCTCGGATAATCGGATTGAGGCTGCTCTTTGGCAGCGGCAATTGCTTTCGGATCTTTTTCCGGTTTTGAAAGGTTGATCGTGATGTCCAGCTTTCCGTAAGCCGTCTCAGCCGTCCACCCGACATTCCGCTGTATTCTGTCCGAACGGATATAATACACATCCTCTGAAAATCGGTAAAACGCCTTTGTCGCCTGCTCCGGTCCGTGCACCGCCTTTGTTTCTTCAAAACGACGGACAATCTCGGACGGCTGCGGGGCAAAGCAGCCCATGATCTTCGCGCTCAGCAGGTCGCGATAGGTGTCTGTATCGGCTGCAATCCGGCCCGTTTCTGCCGCCCATTCATAAATCGGGGCCAATATGTCCGGCAATGATGCCGCCGATACATTTTCTTTCTGTTCTGGAACCTCCGGATGGGTGATATGCAAAGCTTCATACAAACGGTTTCTCGTATATTCAATATCAAGAAATGAAATCAGCTCTTTTTGCAATCCGTACCGGATTAAACGTTCCACGTGCCGCTCAATTGCCATCGTCATCCCCCTTTAGTTCTCTCGCTCCGGCTCCGACATCCGCCGTGTAAAAGTCAGCTTTTCTCCCTGTCTTCTCCTCATAGCGGGCCCCTGCCGTTTCAATAAAATCCGAAACCGCATCGTCCTTGACGATACTGACCGTACAGCCGCCGAAACCGGCTCCCGTCATCCTTGATCCGATCACCCCGCCGTGGCGCCAGGCCGCTTCAGCCAGTGTATCCAGCTCATGACTCGTCACCTCGTAGTCATCGCGTAAAGAGAGATGCGAATCCCTCATTAATTCACCGATATGATGAAGCTGATTGTTACTGAACATGTCGGCGGCCTCTATTGTGCGGTGATTTTCATAGACGGCGTGTTTCGCCCGGCGTCTGTTCACTTCATTCTGAATCAGCTCCGCATGGGCGTCAAAAGCGGAAGGGGTCAGCTCTCCCAGTGATTGAACGGAAAGATGCTTCTGAAGATCACAAAGCGCTTCCCCGCACTCCTTGAGCCTCGTATTATAGCCTGAATCTGCAAGCGTTCGTTTTTTATTGGTATTTGCAATAACGATCGACAGCCCCGACAGCCCGAGTTTTGTATATTCAAAGCTGAGCGTCCCGCAATTCAGCAGAATCGCATGATGTTTCTTTCCCATTCCGATGGCGAATTGATCCATTATTCCGCAGCTGACGCCGATAAAGGAATTTTCCGCCGTCTGAGCGAGCTTCACCAAGTCGAGCATATCCGCCTCAAGCTCATGGCATTCCTTGAGAATGACCGCCGTAACAAGTTCAATCGAAGCCGAAGATGACAGCCCCGCGCCGTTCGGGATGTTTCCCCAGAACACAATATCGAAGCCGTGCGGAAGGGAAAAACCGCTGCCGAGACATTCCGCCATGACCCCTTTCGGATAGTTGGCCCACCCGTCCTCTTTTTGATAACGGATATTATCGAGACTGCATTCCTTTATGCCCGCATCTTTAAAATGATGAGAGTACATTCTGACGAGCCTGTCCCCTCTCTCCCGGACGGCTGCATATGTACCGATCGTCAGCGCGCAAGGAAAGACGTGGCCCCCGTTATAATCCGTATGCTCTCCGATGAGATTCACTCTGCCGGGCGCAAAGAAAATGCGCAGGTCCTCCGATTCCCCGAATACATCAGCAAACGCTTTCTTTATTTTGTGCTTCATACGCATCCCCTTTCACTATTACACTTTCCCCCGGGGCGCGGAAAGAAACCGTTATGACACGCCCTCTTCTTTCGCTTTTCTGAAGACAATCCACTTGCTGGCCGCATAGTTGACGACTACGATAATGACGTTATCGGCGATTTTCGCCAACGTTTCGTTCATATGAAATTGACTGACCAGAAGAATCATCATGGCGAGATCGATGGCGAGAGACAATACCCGCACGCTGAAAAAGGCCGTCAATTCTTTCATCAGACTCCGCATCCCCGCGGTCTTTTGCTGAAATACATACAGTTTATTCGTGACATATGCAAATAGAACGGACAGAATCCAAGCAGCGACGGTCGCCGCCTTGTAATCCATCTCAAATGCCGACGTCAGAAAGTAAAAACTGACGATATTCACGATGGTCGTGAATATCCCCATAATGATATACATCATAATTTCTCTGTAGCGCATGGCAGTTCCTCACTTTCTGAAAGACTTTTCTAAACCTTTTGTCAAATCAAGAAGAACGTTACCCTGATTTTCTGCCGCTGACAAAAACATAGAGCGCGTCAAACATGCTGCGGAAAGTAACCGGCCTTCCCAGCACATTGGATTGCTTAATCATCCCGTCGATGAGCGCGCACATCATTTTAGCGGTATGCTCGGTATCTATATGGTCTTCTATTAAATTTCTCGATTTGAGCCAATTTATGTACATGGTGCTTTCTTCTATCCATAACTTATAAAGATGGATATAAGCTTCATATTCACTGACGACTTTGTAAGTAGGCATATGAACGGCAAAAGACACAACATTCCAGGCAGGCTTGCTGTTTACAAACCGCATCAACAGGCTGGCCGCGCTTGCCGCAGCTTCACAAAGCGTCAACGGCCGCGCTGTTTGCTTTTCTAATTCATCGAGATAGCCGGTGATGATCCTTTTTTTAATCTGACGCCTGTCTAATAAATGCTTCAGAAAATCTTCCTTGCTTTCGAAATGAACGTAAAACGCGCCTTTGCTGAAACCCGCCGCTTTACTGATGTCATCGATTGAGACTGAATCGTAAGCTCTTTCAATCAGGAGATGAAGGCCTGCGTCAATAAAACTTTCAAATGTTTCTTCTCTCTTAATTTGAAATTTGTTTTTTTTCATTTTTTACCCCAGCTGTTTGATCATTCACTTTATCTTACACCGAATCATTCTTTTGCGGTATTTTTTATGCAAAAAGAATATGCTAGTCGACGCTTTGAGGGTAAATATTAATAGGTCATATGATTTATTTTTATTTGCATACTATCCAGTCAGTATTTATTTGTTTATTATTATACGTAAGAATTCTTGAAGGATTTTGGTTATTTCAGTCATTTTCTTAGGGAATAGGTAGGTGAATTCATCTTCAATTTGGGATTACCGGCCAACTATGTGTGATATTTGTTATACATTGGCTGCTGTAGCTGGGCAAATCAATTTTTCAATTGGAGGTTCTTATGAAAACTCATGTAATGAAAGATATAGATCAAGATTGGCAATTGTTAATTCAAGAGGCTAGAATCATGGGTTTGCACATTGACGATGTGAGGCGCTTCTTAAATACTGAAAAAGCGGTGAAGAAAAAAACACCAATGAAAAACACCATCCGCCAGCGGTAAGATTACAGGCGGATCCTTTTACTATATGACCTGCCACAGTCCGCCCGCACCCGAGTTTTCAAAGGAACAGCCGCAATAAGAGGGGAATCAGAGAACAAACCGTATACCGGACAACCATTCCCGTCCGCATTCCGCAATTGAACAGCCAAACATGGTGATATGAGATCCCCCCGCTGCATATCTTGTGTATATGCCCATTTATGAGGTGATACACAGATGGATACGAATCCCTATTATGATGAAAAACAACAGAACTACTACGAAGGCCTGAATCCTTATTTATTGAACAAAATAGACGAAAACTGGCGGACAGTGCTTGATGTCGGCTGCGGCACAGGCAATTTAGGAGCGGCGATCGAAGACCGCGGAATAACGGTTTACGGCATTGAAGCGTATCCCGAAGCCGCAAAAAAGGCGGAAAGCAAATTGAGCCACGTGCTTTGCGGCGACATTGAATCCGCCATTCTTCCGTACGAATCAGAACAATTCGACTGCATGCTGTTCGGAGACGTTCTTGAGCATCTTATCGACCCGTGGTCCGTGCTGAAAAAGCTTCGTCCTTATGTAAAAAAAGACGGCACGGTGCTTGCATGCATACCGAATGTCGGCCACATCTCAGTGGTGCTGGAGCTTTTAGCCGGCAAATGGACTTACAGTGACGCCGGATTAATGGATCAGACCCACCTGCGTTTTTTTACCCGTGAAGAGACGCTTTCATTATTTAAAGCCGCCGGCTATGAGGTGAAACGCATTGAGGCGATCCGCGTTGATCACCCCTCTTACCACAAAGCCATCGCAGCATTGCACGAAGTATGCGTACAGCTTGGCATAAGGCATGACTTTATGACAGAAGCATCGGCGTATCAATATGTGATTGAGGCCGAGAGGAGCATGTAATGGATTCACATTCATTTCTGTTTGTCGTCTGTGTGAATGACGAGCCGCTCTACTCCCGGTGCAAGAGCCATATCATGCAGCTTACCGTCCCCCCTTCATACTCCGTTGATATCATGCCGATATACGATTCAGCAAGCATGGCCTCGTCCTACAACAAAGCGCTGAGACACCCCTCCAAATATAAAATTTATCTGCATCAGGATACCTTTATCATTCATCAGCATTTCCTACATGACATGCTTCATATCTTTCAAACTCATCAGGAGCTCGGCCTTCTCGGTGTCGCCGGCTGCAAAACCCTGCCGCCGAACGGCATTTGGTGGGAAAGCGGAGAGCGGATGGGAAAAGTGATTGAATACCGGGGGAATGCTTATCACCCGCTGGACTTTGAGCACGGCGATGAAGACGGCCTGTTTACGCCCGCTGACGCCATTGACGGCTTGTTAATGGCGGCTCAATATGACGTGGAGTGGCGGGAGGATTTGTTTCGCGGCTTTCATTTTTACGACACATCACAGTCGCTTGAATTTCAAAAACACGGCTATCAAGTCGGCGTCGCCTGCCAGAAAGACCCTTGGTGCCTTCATTTTTGCGGCGACTCATTTGACGCCGCGGCATATGAAGCGGACAGACAAACATTTGTCAAACACTATATGGCAAAGCCCTCTCGCTGATCGAGAGGGCTTTTTTCGGGTTAACGTTTATTCAGTTCCCGCTCAATGATTTGTTCAAAGGTTTCCTTTCCCGCCGCGCCAGGGATTCTCTCATCGCCGATGATAAACGTCGGCACTGCCGTAATGCCGGCTTCTTCATAAGCATGGCGGAGCGCTTCCTGCTGTACGTGTCTGTACGCTCTTGTCTCAAGCGCCTCTTTGAAGGCAGCGCCGTCAAGTCCTGCTTCTTCCGCAAGCTTTGTCAGCACGCCAACGTCACCGATATTTTGTTCTTCCTGAAAGAACGCCTGAAAAACGCGTGTATGGTATTCGCTTCCTTTCCCATGTTCCTTTGCGAAATGAAAGCCTTCAAATGCCAAATCCGTGTAAGGATGCGGTGACACGCGGGGGAACGTGATTTCAACGCCTAACGACTGCGCCATCGGCTCAATGGAGTTTTTCCACATCTGCCGCTTGGCGGGATCATTCACCGGATCAAGTTTCGGCGAGGGGCTCGGACGCAATTCAAACGGCATCCATTCCACCTGTACGTCCTTGTCCTTGATTGCTTCTTCAAACGCCGCTTTGCCGACAAAGCAAAACGGACATACATAATCAGAATATACTTTAATCTGCAGTGTCATTGTAAGTCTCCTTTCCTTTTTATTTTAAGTTGTAACATATGTAGTTACAAGTGTTTTTTTTAAAAACACCCTCCATATGGAAGGTGTCACGATTCCAGCAGCCTTTGGGCGATATATTCTCCTTTTTTACAGCCGCCGGGACAGGCGAATAAGGAAGAGCCGATCGTTTGTGTGTATTCATTCAGCGCATCCTTTGCCGCCAAAGCCTTCAGCATCGGGACAAATTGGCGGTCCGGGTCTTTTTGAAAGCAGATAAACAGCAGGCCTGCGTCAACATAGCCCGTCTTCGGATCAATTCCGTCCGTATAGGAAAATGCCCGGCGCAGAATCTGTCTGCCGGTTGATTTTGCCACGCTGACATGCGAGTCGGCGGGAATTTGATTCAGCTTCACGGGATCAGTTTCCTTTTTTTGTCCGAAAGGCGCGCCCGAGCTTTTCACCCGCCCGAACGTGTCCTCTTGCTCCTTCAAGGATGAACGGTCCCATATATCTAAAAACATCTTAATTTTCCTAAACGCCATGTACGTGCCGCCCGTCATCCAGTCAGGCTCTCCTGATTGAACCCAAACGATCGAATTCATCAGGTTTTCATCCTTTGTGCTTTGGTTGCCGGTGCCGTCTTTAAATCCGAAGAGGTTGCGCGGTGTTTCTCCGTTTTTCCCGCCGCTTAAGAAACCTTTATTGAGAAAGCGGACTTCGCACACCCCCGATGCCTGTTTCATCAGGTTGCGCACCGCGTGAAACGCCGTTTGTTCATTATCCGCGCAGACCTGTATGACGATATCACCGCCGCCTTGTTTCTTATCAAGCTTGTCGTTAGGCATCGGCGGAATATCGGCGAGATGCTTCGGTTTTTTATCTTTCAGTCCGAAGCGGTCCTTCCCGTCTTTCTCGAAAAACCCGGGGCCGAAGCCGAAGGTAACGGTCAAATTCGCCGGTGCCAGATCCTGCGACTCCCCGGTATCCTGCGGAGGCATATATTTATTTTTCTGTTCGCCCGACGGGACGGCGCCTGAAGTCAGCAGCTGCGTCAGGCTTGTCCATTGTTTGAAAAGGGAGATGACATCGGCTTTGTCGCTTGACATGACATCAAGCGCTGCAAAATACACATACGTCTGGTGCGCCGTTGTGATTCCTGCTTGGTGCTTCCCGTAAAAAGGAACGATTTGATCACGATCACGTTTTTCATCATTCTTCTTTGAAGCGGTGGCCGCCGGTTTGAAGAGCGGCGCGAGTCCTCCGAGGCCGCTCGCTCCGACAGCGACGGCGGCGCCCGCGACGGCGCCCCACTTCAGGACATCCCGTCTGTGGATCTGTTTTTCCTTGTTTTGTTCATCGCTCATGCTGCGTCTTAACTCCTTTTAAAGCACATCGGCAATCTTCGACATGGTTTCAGAAAGGGCCGTCAGCTTCGTGCTTATCTCTCTGATTTGATCTGTACTTAATGTATCACAAGACATATACGATTGATCGCACGTTTTGTATTTCGACATCAAACCTTCAAATTCGCTGAATTCCGCATCAAGTTTTTCCGTGACCTCGAAATGATCTCTCACTGCGCGCTTTTCACTGTTTCATAGAGGGCTTTTAAGCCTTCGGCGCCGGCAATGATTGGTTCAGGCATCACTTTGAGCGAAGCGATAGAGCCGTCAAACACTTCGGTCGATATTGCAAGCTGATTGCCCTGTTCTTGACATACGGCTTATATTCTCCAAGTCCGTCACTGGCTTTTTGCGCACACAGAAAAAGGGCCGCCCTATCGGGACAGCCCTGCTTTGGAGCGCCGAATTTCCTCTGAAAACTTCCGCGCCGCCGCTTTTGGATCTTCGGCTTGGCTGATGGCGCTGATCATGCTGACGCCGTCTGCACCCGCTTCAATGACGGGCGCCGCGTTGTCAGCCGTAATGCCGCCGATTCCTACAATCGGAATGGTGATGCCCTGACGCCGCACCTCTTCAATCAATGTAACGCCCTGCACGGCTTCAGCATCTTTTTTTGTTTCGGTCGGATAGACCGGGCCCATTCCGACGTAATCGGCTCCGGCTTCTTCCGCCCGCTTCACCTCGGAGACGTTATGTGCTGACACACCGAGTATCATATCGCCGATTGCCGCTCTCGTTTCTTCGGCGTCTGCGTCATCCTGCCCGATATGCACTCCGTCCGCCTCAAGGCGCAAGGCCAATTCGACATCATCATTAATGATGAAAGGAATCCCGGCCTGCCTGCAGACATCCTGTACCTGCTTCGCGAACAAGACACGTTCCTCCCCTGTTAAAGAACCGCTCCCCTTTTCCCGAAATTGAAAAAGCGTAGCGCCGCCCTCAATGGCTTTTTTCACCACGGAAACGGGGTCTGAGCTTGTATTGTTTGATCCCATAATAAAATAAACCGATAACATATCCTTCATCATTTCCCGAGAAATACGCGTCATTTTTCTGTCACCCTTTCAATTGCGGCAAGCTCGGCCGCTTCTTGTTCTGAGATGCTTGCCAGCTTGTTTAAAAGCTCAATCTGGAAGCTGCCCGGCCCCTTATGGGAGGTGTCCAGAGCGGCAAGCTGAGCGGCGCTTCCGTATACAGAAACGGCTGAAACGGCCGCTTGCAGAACGTCCTGCCCCGCTGCGCAGAAGGCTCCGATTACAGACGTCAGCAAGCATCCCGCCCCCGTCACCTTCGTCAGCAGTTTATCACCGTTATGTACGGCGTATGTGTCGGTGCCGTCGGAGATGACGTCGGTTTTTCCGGTAATCGCAATGACCGTCTTCAGCCCGCTTGCAGCCGTCTTAGCGAGCTGAACCACATCTCCTCCGGCTTCCCCCGCATCCACGCCTTTTATCTTCCAATCAGGGGCGCCGGCAATATTGGCGATTTCCGCGGCATTTCCGCGAATGACGGACAAGCGGACCTCCTGTATGATCTTGCGGGCTGATGCCGTCCGAAACGGCGTGGCGCCGGCGCCTACCGGATCAAAAATGACCGGAACGCCGTTTTCATTGGCCGATTTTCCGGCCGCGATCATAGCTTCAACCGACGCCGAACTGAGGGTTCCTATATTCAGGACGAGCGCTCCTGCGATTTTCGCCATGTCGGCTGCCTCCTCAATTGCATAAGCCATAACGGGCGATGCGCCGAGCGCGAGCAGTCCGTTAGCGGTGAAGTTCGTGACGACATTATTGGTGATACTGTGAACGAGCGGGTTTTGATCCCGTACTTTACTCAAGTGTTGAGCTGCGGTTTGTGCGTCCATGCTTAATCATCCTTTTTTCTCTTTTTCGGATTCCATAAATACGATTTCGTATGCTCCAGCCAGGCTCTGGCGGCAAAGGACATATAGCGGTCTTTCCGCCAAATGATGGCTAAATGCCACGGAATGACCGGATGAACGAGCGGAATGGTTCTGACTTTGTCAGGATCAAGACCGCGGCAGATTCTTTCCGGCAGCAGGCCGATACCGAGGTTGGCCGATACCATTTCGCTGATAAAGTCCCACTGTGACGTTTCATAAATGACGTGAGGCCTGAATCCGGCTTTCACGCATTCCGTCATAATTCGATTATGAAGGACAAAATCCTCCCTGAAAAATATGAACGGCTCTTCTTTCAATTCGTGGAGACTGCATTCTTTCTCGTCAGCGAGCCGATGTGACGGATGGACGACGAGCATAAGGGTTTCCTTGACGATTGTGAACGTATGAAAAATCTCTTCATTCGCGGGAAGTACGACGACCCCGATATCAAGCGAGCCGTCCTCCACCCCTTGCTGCACTTTAATAGAGCCGTCCTCAACAAGCTGAAACGTCACATCGGGATATGTGACGCGGAAGTCACCGAGCACTCTCGGGAAAAAGCCGGACCCGATCATCGGCGGAAGACCGATGCGGACGTGCCCTTTCTTCACTTCCATAATATCGTTCAGCTCTGACGTCAGGTTTTGGAAGGACTTTGTGATTTCCTGCGCCTGCACATACATGCTCTGCCCGGCGTCAGTCAGTTCAACTTGCCGGCCATTGCGGTAAAACAGCTTAATGCCGAGCTCCGTCTCCAGGTTTTTAATCATTTTTGAGATTGTCGGCTGTGAAACATACAGAGACTGTGAAGCCTTCGTAAAGCTTTTCAAACGGGCCACTTCCAAAAAATACGTTAAGTGCCGGATATCCATTACATTTCATCCTTTCTATAGACAAAAGGAATACACATTATTCTTTATATGTATTTTACCTATAGCAAAACCTTCTGTACAATATAAATATAAGGGAGGCATCATTATGAAAAAATTGCTGCTTACCGTTATTCAAATCGCTCTGCTGTTTATATTTGCGCGTCTGATCAATTGGGTCACGGCGGCTCTTCATATAAATATTCCCGGCAGTATAATCGGGATTGTGATTCTTTTCACATTATTGCATTTCAAGATTATCAAACTTGAATGGATTGAGCTTGGCGCAGCATGGCTCCTCGGTGAGCTGCTGCTGTTTTTCATCCCGTCTGCCGTCGGAGTGATTGAATACGGAGATATTATGTCTAAATTCGGCGTAAGCATTTTACTTGTCGTCGTCATCAGCACATTTGTCGTGATGGTTTCAACAGGTACGCTTACACAGCTGATAGCAAAAAGAAAGGAGAAAAAACAAACGTGTTCATCGGAATCATAAGTTTATTCTTAACTGTCTTAGTATATTTGGGCGCGAAAAAACTCTACACTCGTTTTCCGCGGGTGTATACGTCGCCGCTTCTGATTACGCCCGCTGTTTTGGTCGTACTGCTGCTTCTTGTCAATGTCCCGTATCAGACATACAATCTCGGCGGCGGACTGCTGACCGATATGCTTCAGCCGGCAACAGTGGCGTTCGCTATCCCGCTTTATAAATATTTCCCGATTTTAAAGAAATACGCCGTGGAAATTATTTTGAACGTAGCGGTCGGTTCATGTATCGCCATTCTGTCAACGGCCTTTATCGCGAAATGGTTCCATCTCGGCAGCAGCTTAGTCGACAGTCTCGTGCCGCGATCCGTGACGACGCCGATTGCCATGAACGTTTCAGAAATGATCGGCGGGATGCCGGCCGTTACAGCGGTTTTCGTCATTTTAACGGCTTTATTGGGAACGATCATCGGGCCGATGGTCATCCGCTATTTCCGCATTGATAACGAAATTGCCCGGGGCGTGCTGCTCGGAACTAGCGCGCACGGAGCGGGAACATCTAAAGCATTTGAGCTCAGCTCCGTATCAGGAACGATCTCAAGCGTGTCCATGATTCTCGCCGCAATTATGACGCTGTGCGCGGCCCCGATTTTGCTTTCGTTTATGTCATAAAAGACTGCTCCTTACAGAGCGGTCTTTTTTTATTTGCCAATCAGATTGATTTGTCTGTCCTTCATAAAATGACGAAAACACGATATGATAAGATATGAAGTGAAAAGACTGAAGAACGGATGTGTCATATGAACGGCCAGCAGCGAAGCAGCATCAGAAAAGGACTTGAAGTCGATATCGTCCTGAAAGCCGATCAGCGTTCAGGAAAGCTGACAAGAGGAATCGTGAAGGATATTTTGACGAACTCAAGCTTCCACCCGCGCGGCATTAAGGTCCGCCTTGAAGACGGACGAATCGGCCGGGTGCAGCACATTATTGAATAGAAAAAAGCCGGAGCTTCACGCCCGGCTTTTTTGTTTATTTTTTCCGCAAGAAAACAACCTTCAAATAGTTCCCTTCTTTAAACGCGGGAATCGTTTTGAAATCTTCCGGAAGCGTGTATTCTTCCAAAATGTCGTAACGCTCATTTGTTTCTTTAAAGGCGGTCTCTATAAAGCCTTTAAATTTCTTCATATTGAAGGCGCTGCTGTTTGTCGAAGCGACGATGATGCCGTTTTTTGCGGTGATGGCGATCGTTTCCTTCAGCAGATTTTTATAATCTTTCGCCGCGCTGAACGTCCGTTTTTTTGTGCGGGCGAAAGAAGGCGGATCAAGGATGATGAGGTCAAACTCCAGCCCTTTTTTCTCCGCATAGCCGAAGTATTTGAAAACATCCATGACTTTAATGTCATGCGCCTCATAATCAATTCCGTTGGCGCTGAACTGTTCAATCGTTTTTGCGAGACTGCGGTTGGCGACATCGACGCTGGTCGTTTTCTCAGCTCCTCCAAGCGCCGCCGCAACGGAAAATGCCCCCGTATAAGAGAACGTATTCAGCACCCGTCTGCCGTTTGCATACTTATCCCGAATCGCTTTGCGCACATGACGCTGGTCTAAGAAAATGCCCGTCATCGCCCCGTCGTTTAAATCCACCGCGTACCGTATGCCGTTTTCTTGAACAATGACCGGAAAATCTCCTCTTTCGCCTTTGACAAAATCGTCGTCTTCCACGTATTGCCCGGCCGTATCGAATCGTTTCTTTTCATAGATCGCTTTATAAGAAAGCTCCAGTCCGTCAATCGCCTCAATCATGCTGTCCTTATAAGCGTAAATGCCTTTACTGTACCATTGAATCAGCAGATAACCGTCATAAAAGTCAATCGTGACGCCGCCGATGCCGTCGCCCTCACCGTTGAACAGCCGGAACGCCGTCGTATCGGGCGCCTTAAACAGATGGGCTCTTGCTTCAGCCGCTTTTTTCAGCTTGTCCAGAAAGAAACGTCCGTCGATCCGTTCATCTCTCGCGCGGGACAGCACCCAGCCGACTCCTTTATTCTGCAAACCGTAATAGCCTTTTCCGATAAACTCACCCTTCTCGGATGTCACATCAAAAAGATCGCCCTCTGTTAAATGAGCCGAGCTTCCGGACAGAGCGTCTTTTTCAATCAGGGGGAATCCTTTTTTCAGCTTTCCGGCAAATGTATCTTTCACTGTAAGTAGCTTCATTGTGCATTCCTCTTTCGTTTTGCTTTCTCTTATCGTACCATAAAACATGATCAACACCGCATTGTCCCGAAAAATTCAAAACAGGGGGAAAACCATGACAGCCAAAAGAATCGACCATACAGGCATTATGGTCAAAGATATTGAAACATCCATCGCCTTTTATCAAGATGTTCTCGGTATGCAGTTAAAGGATCGTATCACTCATACGAACGGCATTATTGAACTTGCCTTTCTCGGCTTTCAAGAAGGGCCGGAGACAGAAATTGAGCTGATCCAGGGCTACAGCAGCGAGCTTCCCGCAGAAGGAAAAGTCCATCATGTCGCTTTATTAACTGAAGATATCGCGGCGGAGTTCACGCATGCGAAGCGTCAGGGCGCCGTATTTATCGATGAAGAAATCACGACGCTTCCGAACGGGTACCGCTACTTTTACATTGAAGGACCTGACGGCGAATGGATCGAATTTTTCCAGCGTTAAAAAAAACGGGCGAAAGAGCCCGTTTTTTTTATGTTTCTTCAGTGACGTTTTGTTCCGCCGCCCGTTCCTCTCTCCATTTTTGAAGATCCCAAATTCGGAAAAACGGATAATAGATGATAAATGTAATCAGGAGATTGATCAGCTGCATGACCGAACCGGAGATTTTCCCGCCCGTCGCCAAATAACCGGAAATCAGCGGCGGCATCGTCCACGGCACGGCGATTCCCGCCGGTTTTGCCACCATCCCCGTGCTCATCCCGATGTACGTCGCCGTAATGGTCAAGAGAGGCGCAATGATAAAAGGCACGATTAACAGCGGATTCATGACGAGCGGCATCCCGAAAATAATCGGTTCGTTAATGTTAAAAATCGCGGGCCCGATTCCGAGACGGCCGAGCTGTTTCATCTGTTTGCTTCTGGAGCGCACAAGCATGGTCAGCACAAGGGCAAGCGTCGCTCCGCTTCCGCCGACATTAATCCATATTTGAAAGAACTGTGTCGTAAAAATGCTCGGCAGCGCTTCTCCCGCCTGAAAAGCCAAACGGTTGGCATCCATCGCCCCGTACCAGATCGGCGACATGACGCCGCCGATAATGGACGCGCCGTGTATGCCGCACGACCAAAGCAGCATTTGCACGAATTCGGCGATAAGACTTCCGCCGAGACTCCCGCCCAGAATAGACAGCGGGGTGCCCAGCAGATCGCCTACGACATTGTGGAGGCTTTTAAAAGGAGTTATTTCAATAAACAGACGGGCCAGCCATACAAGCGTAATAATAATGAAACCGGGGATGAGCGCAACGAACGATTTGCTGACCGCAGGCGGCACTCCGTCAGGCATTTTAATGACGATATTTCTTTGTATGATAAACCGGTACACTTCCGTAGACAGCATTGCAATGATCATCGCGACAAACAGACCTTTGCTTCCGAGCAGCGAAATCGGAATGCCGCCTCCCACCATAATCTCTGTTGCCGAGCCGTCAGGAATAAACGGAATCTGATACGGCGTCGCCAATAAAAAGGCGGCAAGGGCAATGGCTCCCGACGACAGGGCATCCACCTCATAGCTTTCCGCAAGCCGGTAGGCAATCCCAAAGGCGGCGACAAGCGCCATAATGTCAAAGGACGCATTCACGGGATACCCGAGCTTTTCAACCCAATTTTCACCGAAAAGACCAGCCATAAAATCGGCATAACCGGGAATCGGAAGACTCGTCAGAATCAGAAAAACCGATCCGATGATGATAAGCGGCATAGTCAAAATAATGCCGTCCCGCAAAGCTCTTAAGTGCCTTTGGCCGGCGACTTTTCCGGCGACAGGCATGATTTTTTCTTCCATGACCCGATTGAACGTACTCATTTATCAAAAACCCCCTTTTTGAGTTCATTGCGCAGATGTCTTAAAGCATTTTCTCCATCATATTTTAGAAACGCTTACATTTGCATACAGAAATTTTCCTTATCCCTCAGGAAAAAAAGAATTCCGCACTGCCGATATATAAAGAAAAAGGGGGAATTGCAATGTATCACACCCTGAAACCGATAATGGCCGCGGCCTTGTGCGCCGGCCTGTTCTCCGCCGCGGCGCCCGCGCACGCCGAGACGCACGACCGGGACGTTATCGTGGTGTACAAAAATCAAAACGGCAAGGAATCCGCCATAGACAGCGGAGCGGATGTGGAACAGACCTATCAGCATCTCCCGGCAGTCGCCGTGTCAGCCGATTCACAAACGGTGAAAGACCTGAAACAGGACCCTGACATCTTATATGTAGAAGACAATGTATCCTTTCAGGCAGCAGGCGGTTCTGATATCCGCCCGTTATCAGCGGCCCAAAGCAGCAGTTACGCGCTGCCGCAATGGGATATAGAACCGACTCAGGTCAAGCAGGCGTGGAAAGAAGGCTTGACGGGAAAAAAGGTGAAAGTGGCTGTCATTGACAGCGGCATTTACCCTCATGATGACCTTTCCATTGCCGGAGGCTATTCCGCAGTCAGCTATACTTCCTCATACAAAGATGACAACGGACACGGGACGCATGTCGCCGGAATCATTGCGGCAAAACATGACGGATACGGCATTGACGGCATCGCGCCGGATGTCCGGTTATATGCGGTTAAAGCATTAGACAGAAAGGGTGCAGGGGATCTTAAAAGCCTTCTTAAAGCGATCGACTGGTCGATCGCCAATAAAATGGACATCATCAATATGAGCCTCGGAACTAACGCAGACAGCCAAATTCTTCACGACGCCGTAGACAAAGCATACAAAAAAGGAATCGTGATCGTGGCCGCCGCAGGAAACGACGGCAACAAAAAACCCGTCAATTATCCGGGCGCCTACAGCAGCGTAACGGCAGTCTCAGCGTCAACTGAAAAAAACGGGCTCGCGGCTTTTTCCACGACCGGAAAACAAATTGAGTTTGCCGCACCCGGCACCAATATTACGAGCACGTATCTGAATCAAATGTACGCCACGGCTGACGGCACATCTCAAGCCGCGCCCCACGTCACCGGCATGTTCGCGCTGCTCAGGCAGAAATATCCCGAGGAAACAAATACACAGCTCCGGCAGCAGATGCAGCAAAACGTCAAAGATCTGGGCGCTCCCGGACGTGACAGCCGATTCGGGTACGGCCTGGTGCAATATCATGTAAAGCAAAAGAGCTATGCCGAACGGACCGTAATAAAAGCGGAAAAGACGAAAAAACAGGCAGATATCAATCAAGCAAAAACGGCCGTCAGCAAGCTGTCCAAGTCAAAGGGAAAAACCGCTCTCGAGTCCCGGATCAATAAAGTTCAGACGGCAAGAAATGTGACGGACGCAAGAGACAAAGTCCGGACTGCCGAAAAACAAAAGAAAAAAACCGCCGTCAATGCCGCACAAAGCGCCATTCGCAAATTACCGGCCGGTTCAGAGAAAAAAGGGCTGCAAAAGCGGCTGAACGCTGTCAACTCAAGCCTTTTGAAAACAGCTGAGGCCAGCGTCAAGCAGGCGGAAAAAAAGACCTCTGAGGCCAGCACCGCAAAAGCCCAAAAAGCAGTCAGCGAAATCCAGCCGGGAAAAGAAAAAACCGCTCTGGAAAAACGGCTTGACCGGATAAAAGATAAACTCAACCGGCAGCAGGCTAGAGACAAAGTAAAAACGGCTGAAAAAACAAAGACGAAAAAAGCAAAATCAGCGGCGCAAACGGCAGTCAGCCGATTGAAGCCGTCTGCCGAAAAGACCAGCCTGCAAAAACGCGTGCGTGCGATTCGGGTGAAATAGCAAAAAACGCTTATGAGCCGGATAACGGCTTCACAAGCGTTTCATCACACCTGCCTATTGGTTCATGGCCGGGCGGTCGATCGTGTTCCATTTCGTAAAGGACATATATCGGAAATAATGATCACGATACGGGTGCGAGGTGCCTGTATTCCAAGGCTTGTCGCTGCCGCAGAAATGGACGATGGCCGGTTCGGCACGTGTTTCTCTGTAACGTATACGGTCGATCAGTTCAGGAGGCGTTTTCTCGTTCATGATAATATGCGTCTGCGCATTCCAGCGCGGATGCAGTTCATGCCATTGATCATATAAGATCGCGTTAAGCGCGTCCTGATCATGAAACACGAGAAAATCCTCCGAGCTGTTTTCGTTAATAAAATCAATCACCTTTTCGGAAATATTTTGTTTTCTCCAAGGTTCGAAATCTATAATCATAATACCGGAATTGAAATACTTGGCAGTGTCGCTGATATTCATTTTTTTCAGCCTTTCATGCTGTCCGGCGTCTTCTACCGCCGCAACTATTGCCGGGGAAATATCCAAGTCCCATAAAACCGAAATATCTTCCATCACAATTGCATCGCAATCAATGTAAATCATCCGCTTTACGGACTCATCCTTAATTAAATCAGGGATGGAAATGCGGTAATAAGCCGCTTTTGTAATGTGGCTGCTTTCGACTGCATGCTTGTATTGATCAGCGTCTACTTCTAAAAATTCAAGCGGCGTCCCGAATGACATCGCGGTCTGTTCAAGCTTGTCCTTGTTTTCGGCAGTAATTCCGCCGTCGATCACATATAATTTCGCATCCCTTGTTTTATCCATATTCATCAATAAAGAAGCGAACATCCCACCCAAATGACGAGCATAATGATCATCGGCACATGATACGATATGCATTGTTTCATTCTTTCCCACTGATATTCATCTCCCTTTTTGTTGTATAAATGTCTTTCCCTTTTTAAAAAAAGTAAACCTCGATCTTACACATTTTTTCTGCGGGAATGTGCTGTTTGCGATTTGATATCTTTTGCATTCTCTGTTCAAATTCAATCAGGATTTCAGCCTGAATCATCGTCAGAATATATCGCGCAGGAAAGCGAAAACACGTAAACATAAAAACAACCAGCCGGACTGCACATAAAAGCGGTCCGGCTGGTTGTGATGCATCAATTGTTTAATCGACTTCTTTCTTAATCCCAAGCATCTTTTCGTCTAAATAATGGGCAATGTCCGCCGCTTCCTTCAGCTCGTCGGTCAGATGCTTTGGGACTTCGTTATTTAATTTGTAATAAATTTTATGTTCAAGACTCGCCCAAAAATCCATGGCAATGGTGCGGATTTGAATTTCCGCCTTCACATATTCCACACGATTCGTCAAATAAACGGGAATTTCAATAATCAAATGCAGGCTGCGGTAGCCGTTCGGCTTCGGATGTTTGATATAATCCTTCACCTTTACGATCTTCAGGTCCTTATGCTGCTTCAAAACCTCAGCGACATTATAAATATCGGAAATAAAGGAACAGATAATCCTGACACCCGCAATATCATGAATATGCTCTTTCATTTCCTGCGTCGTCACATCGCAGCCTTTGCGCATCAGTTTATTGACGATACTCTCAAAACTTTTCACGCGTGATTTTGTATGCTCGATCGGGTTATGCCCGTGAATCAGATTATATTCCTGGCTGATGATAGAAAACTTCGTATCCAGCTCATCTAAAGCGAATTTATAAACTAATAATTCATTTTTCCAATCTTCCATGACCGTTTTCAAATCATCCATATGGGCTGTTGACAAGTCCATTTTTTTCATCTCCTTGCTTTGCTGTCCATATATGAGACGTGTCAGTCCGCGGTCAGGTTCTTTACAATATCGTGAAGATTATGTCATAAAAAAAAGCAAATGCCGGTTATGGCATTTGCCCTTTCATTTAATCAGCGGAAATAACTGATCAGGAGTCCGATGGAAAGCAGGAATCCGAAAAATGTATTGGTTTGCGCCGTTGATTTCATCGCAATAATCATGTTCATCGGCATTTCGTTTTTCACAAAGCCTTTCACGGCCTGAACGGGTTTCGGCACGCTCAGGAAGACCAGGAACAGCCACGGGCTTGTGTAACCCATGATGACAAGACCGATGATCCAGATGTAAGCGATGGCAAAAGATGCGGCCAGTATCATAACGGCCCCTCTATGCCCCATCAAAATGGCCAGGGTTTTACGTCCGCCCTTTTTATCTTCCTCAATATCACGGATATTGTTGGACAGATTAATGGCTCCGACCAAGATGGCGATCGGGATGGAAATCAAAATGCTCTGTTCATTAATTCTGCCTGTCTGAATGAAGAAAGAAATAAGGACAAATACAGAGCCCATGCAAATGCCGGAGAACAGTTCCCCGAACGGTGTATACGCAATCGGCAGCGGGCCGCCCGTATACAGATAGCCGATCAGCATGCCGGCAAGGCCGATAGCCGCAAGCCACCAGCTGCTGCTCATGCAGATATAAACACCGAGCACGAGGGCAATCGCATAAGAGCCGAGCGCCAGCTGCAGAATTGTTTTCGGCTTCATGCCGTGGCGGACGATCGCTCCGCCGATACCGACGGAATCCTCCGTATCTAAACCGCGTTTAAAATCGTAATATTCATTGAATAAGTTCGTGGCGATCTGGATCCAAAGGCAGGAAAACAGCATGGCCAAAAACAGCAGGAAATCAACCTTTACGTAAAACATCGCCAATACGGTGCCGAGAAGTACGGGCACAAACGATGCCGTCAATGTATGAGGGCGGGTTAGCTGCCACAAAATGCGGCCCATGCTTTCTTTCTCGGGCGTCTTTTGGCTGCCCCCCATATTGTTTTGATTCATTTTCCTCTTCCTTTCTATTAAAAGGCTTTCACAGTCAGCCGATAACAGTAGTGTTGAATTGGGGTTTTCACGTTTTCTGCTACCTTATCTATCATAATAATTTCTTCCTCATTTCACAAGATGCGGCGCTTTATCGGCTATCCTGCCGGAAACGGCTTTTCGCCCTTCTCCATTGGGGTTCGGCACAAGCCTGCTTAAGAAAAAGCCGCCAAAATTTTTTTACCTCGTTTATATTTACGATAAGTTAAAAATCCCGCCTGAACAGCGCCTTTTTAGTATGATCATTTGCCAATTTATACATGCGTGTTTTCCATCCTTTTGTTTCTCATTCATTTTTAAGGAAATTTTAAGCTTAGGATATTAGACATATTTTGAAACTTTTTGTTAATCTAATCGTCATATACTGGTGTAATTATTGAATACGCGGGGAAGGAATTTTGAATATGATGCAAAAATTAAAACGTGCTTATGAAAATACATTGATCAAATGGACGTTTCATACGGGCTTTTATTTTCTGATATTAGTATTGCTCTTTTGGATGTATGGATTTCATACAGCGAATACCGGCACTTATATTTACAACGATTTCTAATCGGGGAGGATAACTATGAAACTACTTGATGCTATAAAAACATACGCAGACGCCAAGCCGCAGGCCGAAGCGTTTCGTTCCTTAGATCATTCCCTCACTTACGGGGAATTATGGGATTTGTCGGAGCGGGTTGCGTCCGGCATTCAAAAACATACAGCTGACGGTTCGAAAGCGCCTGTCCTGGTTTACGGACATATGGAGCCGAATATGATCGTTTCTTTCTTAGGAAGCGTCAAAGCGGGCCGCCCTTACATCCCTGTCGATGTTTCCATTCCGGCGGAGCGGATCGTCAAAATCATTGAAAGCTCAGGCGCAGAGCTGCTTATCAGCGTATCGGGCGATGCAGTCGATACAGGAAGCAATCTGATTAAAACCGTTACGCCCGAAGAGCTTGCAGCTGACGGAGATGCAGACCTCAGCCGTGAGAACTGGGTAAAAGAGCTGGATACATTTTACATTATTTACACGTCCGGCAGCACGGGAAATCCGAAGGGCGTGCAGATATCGGCTGATAACCTGCAAAGCTTCACTGACTGGATCTGCAGGGATTTTCCTGTGGGCGGGGGTAAGACTTTCTTAAACCAAGCTCCGTTTTCTTTTGATTTATCTGTCATGGACATTTTCCCGTCGCTTCAAACGGGAGGTACGCTGCATTGCGTAACGAAAGACAAAATCAATAAACCGAAAGTACTATTTGAAGAACTGGAGAAATCCAAACTGAACGTCTGGACATCGACGCCGTCTTTCGTCCAAATGTGTCTGATGGACCCCGGCTTTACGCAGGAGCTCCTGCCTGAGGCAGAAGTATTTATGTTTTGCGGAGAAGCGCTTCCGGCTGCCGTGGCACAGGAGCTGTTAAACCGTTTTCCGAAGGCCCGCGTATTCAATACATACGGCCCGACTGAAACAACGGTTGCCGTCACCTCCGTTGAAATCACGCAGCAGGTTATTGATGAAAATGAATCTCTGCCTGTCGGTTTTGCAAAACCCGATATGGATATCTTCATCATGGATGAAAACGGGAATAAGCTTCCGGACGGAGAAAAAGGGGAAATCATCATCGCGGGCCCGAGCGTAAGCAAAGGCTATCTCGGAGAACCTTCTCTGACGGAAAAAGCGTTTTTCCCGATCGACGGCCAGTGGGCATATCACACGGGTGATGCCGGTTATGTTCAGGATGGTCAGATTTTCTGCCAAGGACGCCTTGATTTCCAGATTAAGCTTCACGGCTACCGCATGGAGCTGGAGGAAATCGAAGTACATGTAAGGCAGTCTCAATATGTGCGCACGGCGGTTGTCATCCCGTATCAGCCTAACGGACCTGTCGAATATCTAATTGCCGCCATCGTGCCTGAAAAACATGATTTTGAAAAAGAATTCCAGCTGACAAGCGCCATTAAGAAAGAACTGGCCGCTTCGCTTCCGGCCTACATGATTCCGAGAAAATTCATTTATCAGGATCACATTCAAATGACCGCGAACGGAAAAATCGACCGTAAACGCATTGGCGAAGAGGTTCTTGTATGACGCCTTACAGCTCGTTTTTCTTCTTTATCTTACTTGGAATCCTTCTTTTGCCGACGATTATTTTAGGGCTGAACGGCAAGAGATTCCAAGGATACAACATGTTTATATCCATCATCGTATTGGCTTTGATTTTCGCGCATGATCTGCACGGCGTGATCGCACTATGTATCTTTACACTGTGGCAGGTGCTTTTAATCAGGGGTTATCTCGCTTACAGACTGAAAGCCAACAGCGGCTTTGTCTTCAGTATGGCCGTGATCGCGTCCATTTTACCCCTGTTTTTATCTAAATTATGGCCGTTTTTCTTTCCGCCGGCGCCTCATCACACGGTTCATAACCTGATCAGTTTCTTAGGAATTTCTTATTTGACATTTAAAGGCGTCCAGCTGATCATGGAAACGAGAGACGGACTGATTAAAGAAAAAATGCCGCTTCACCGCCTTTTGTACTTTATTATGTTTTTCCCGACCATTTCTTCCGGTCCGATCGACAGATACCGCAGATTTGCCAAGGACGAACAGAAAGTATGGACAAAGGGAGAATACGCTGATTTACTGTATACCGGCATTCATAAAATTTTTATCGGTTTCTTATACAAATTCATTATCGGATATGCGATTAACACGTATTTCATTATGAATCTGTCTCATATCACCCACAGCAAACTGTGGGGTAATGTGCTGTACATGTACGGATACAGCTTGTACTTGTTTTTTGATTTTGCGGGTTACACGATGTTTGCCGTCGGTGTAAGCTATATCATGGGTATCAAATCTCCGGAAAACTTTAATAAGCCGTTTATCAGCAAAAACATTAAAGACTTCTGGAACCGCTGGCACATGTCCTTATCCTTCTGGTTCAGAGACTACGTATTTATGCGCTTTGTTTTCTGGATGACAAAGAAAAAATGGATAAAGAACCGGATGGCCGTCTCGAACATCGGGTATTTCCTGCTGTTCATGCTGATGGGCGTCTGGCACGGACTCGCTCTGCAATATATTGTATACGGCCTGTACCACGCCGTATTAATGACCGGGTATAACTTTTTTGAGAAATGGAATAAGAAATACAAGTGGCTGCCCGCCAATCGTTTTACGGCCTTTTTAGCCATCGTCATCACATTCCATTTCGTATGTTTCGGATTTTATATTTTCTCAGGAAAACCATTTCATCACTAAAGGAGATTGAAAACACATGGAATTTAAACAGGAAGTATTAGACGTATTAGCTGAAGTTTGTCAGGAGGACGCTGTGAAAGAAAATCCTGATATTGAAATCTTTGAAGAAGGACTGCTTGATTCTTTCGGAACTGTAGAACTGCTTGTCGCCATCGAAAACCGCTTCGGCATTACAGTGCCGATCACTGAATTTGACCGTGACGAGTGGAATACGCCAAACAACATTGTAAACAAACTGACTGAGTTGAAGTAAATGAAAAAGCGTTTCTTTGGACCAATTATTTTAGCGTTCGTCCTGTTTGTCGGAGCTATCGCAGTTCCGGCTTCATGGCTTACGCGCTTCATTCCTGAAAAACGTGTCGAAGAGTCGGCGGCAGCCTTAAATCCGAATATGTTCCAGGGACTCTATCTTCAAAACAAAATGTTCGAAGACTCGAAGTATCTGCCGATTTTCGGTTCTTCCGAGCTTTCAAGACTGGATGAGTTTCACCCGTCCAACTATTTCCAAGTGAACAACCAAGGCTTTACGCCTTATCTTGTCGGAAAAGGCGGGGACCAATCCTTGATACACGCCGTGAACTTTGCGGCGCATTATCAGCAGCTGAAAGGCAAAAAGCTGGTATTCATTGTTTCTCCGCAATGGTTTATCAAAAAAGGTTCTGATGAACAGCACTTTGCGCCGAATTTTTCATCACTTCAGGCATTGGATTTAGCATTTAATAACCAGATTGATCCCGCGGTCAAAAAGAACATGATGAAGCGCATGCTCCGTTTTAAAGTCGTTCAGCATGATGCCGTCCTTTCTGAATTGTACAAGGGAATGGTCAACGGACAATCATGGAAAGTGAAAGCGGTCATGCCGGCTGCCAAAGCTTATTATTCTCTGCTTGAGAAAAAAGATCTTTATTATTCAATGGGAGAAACCAAGGGCCCTGAACGGACGATCTCTGAAAACCTGAAAGGGAAATCGTGGTCAGAGTTAAAAACAGCCGCCGCTCAATTAGGAGAACGGAGCTCCAAGTCCAATCCTTTCTATATCGATGACGCTTCTTATAAAAAGATTAAGAAGAAAGTAAAGAGAGTGAAAGGAATCAACAAAGGAAGAACGTATGCCAAATCAGTCGAATATCACGACTTTGAGGATATGCTGGACATTCTGAAAGATGCCGGCGCTGAACCGATGTTCGTGGTTATTCCGGTCAACGGAAAATGGTATGACTACACCGGCTTCCCGAAAAAGGGCCGGACTGATTACTACAAAAAAGTCACTAAGCAAATTAAAGCGAAGGGCTTTCAGGTTGCCGACTTATCCGGGCACGAATATGATCCGTACTTTATGAAAGACACCATCCATATCGCCTGGAAGGGCTGGGTGTACGTCGATAAAGCAATGGAGCAGTTTTACAAAACCGGCAAGGTGACGGTTCACTGAGCACGGTGATGACAGAATACGTAAAAACGAACACGCAGGGGGCATTCTCTCCCCTGCTTTTTATGTGATTTGATTTTTTCACAAATTTGAGGAAAACTATTGCGAATATTTGTTGAAGGTATACAATAGAATATAAATTATTTTCAAATAAGTTTGACAATAACACCAATAGGGAGACAGAACAATATGAAACAAGACATTCGTGTTGAATTGACTTCAGCCAAAAAACCGAAACCGGACCCCCATGACCTTGCGTTCGGCAGAATTTTCACCGACCATATGTTTGTTATGGATTACGACGCCGATCAAGGCTGGTATGATCCGAGGATTATCCCTTATCAGTCCATCTCAATGGATCCTGCGGCCATGGTTTATCATTACGGCCAAACCGTTTTTGAAGGGCTTAAAGCGTATGTAACGAAGGATCAGGAAGTGCTTCTGTTCAGACCGGAGAAAAATATGGAGCGCCTGAACCAGTCAAATGACCGCCTTTGCATCCCGCTCATTGATGAAGAGCTTGTTCTTGAAGGCCTGAAACAGCTCGTAGCCATCGACAAAGACTGGATTCCGAAAGCGGAAGGCACTTCCCTTTATATCCGTCCGTTTATCATTGCGACTGAGCCTTTCCTCGGTGTAGCGGCATCCCATACGTACAAGCTGTTTATCATTCTTTCCCCGGTCGGCTCTTATTACAAAGAAGGCATTAAACCGGTAAAAATCGCCGTGGAAAACGAATTCGTGCGCGCCGTCAAAGGCGGCACCGGAAACGCGAAAACCGCCGGCAACTATGCATCAAGCCTGAAGGCGCAGCAGGTTGCGGAAGAGAAGGGATTTTCCCAGGTTTTATGGCTTGACGGCATTGAGAAAAAATACATCGAAGAAGTCGGCAGCATGAACATCTTCTTCAAAATCAGCGGCGAAATCGTGACGCCGGAGCTGAACGGAAGCATTCTTGAAGGAATTACGAGAATTTCCGTCATCACCCTTCTCAAACATTGGGGACTGACTGTGTCTGAGCGGAAGATTTCGATCGATGAAATCATCCAGGCGCATCGTGACGGCCGATTGGAAGAAACATTCGGAACCGGTACGGCTGCGGTCATTTCTCCGGTCGGCGAACTGATCTGGAATGATGAAAGTCTTGTCATCGGCAGCGGTGAAACCGGAGAGATCTCGAAGAAATTGTATGATACCATTACAGGCATTCAAAAAGGCGCGGAAGCCGACGTGTTCGGCTGGACGACGGAAGTCGCCTCACTAAGCGAATCAAAATAAGCAAAAAACCCGGAATCGAATCCGGGTTTTTTTACTGCTCTTATGCTTCAATCGACTTAAAGAAATGAGGCAGATGTTCTTTGTGGGCCTCAAGCATTTCATCCAGAATGGCCTTTGCCACGGAGTCTGACGGGACGAGAGGGTTGATCGTCATCGCAAGTAGCGCCGTTTGATAATCTCCCGTGACGGCTGCTTCAGCGGCGACGCGCTCAAATGATTTGATTTGCTGGACGAGTCCGCGGACAGACACCGGCAGATCACCGACGGCGATCGGTTTCGGACCGTCTTTCGTCATAACACAGTTTACTTCGACCGCTGAGTCATTCGGAATGCTGGCGATCGCGCCGTTGTTTATCGTATTGACGGGCTGGATATCATGTTTGTCGTTATAGATGGAGCTGATCAGGTTGCAGGCCGCGTCACTGTAGTACGCTCCGCCCCGTTTTTCAAGCTGCGGCGGTTTGATGGCGAGATTCGGATCTTTGTACAGTTCGAACAGTTCTTTCTCAACCTTCTGCACGACCTCGGCGCGTGTGCCCTCCGTCTGTGACGCTTCTATTTCATGCTCGAGCATTTCTTTCGTTTTGAAATAATAGCGGTGGTAGCCGCAAGGAATCAGATCGAGCGCCTTCAGGAATTCAGGCTCCCATTCCGCGCCTGAGATATTTTTCATCGTCATGGCGTTTTTCGGGTCTCCCATGGCTTCAATGACTTGATCTTTCACGCTGACGCCGTCTAAGAAAACATCTAATCCGAAGACCATGTGATTCAGCCCGGCAAATTGCACTTCGATCCGGCTGACATCCACGTCCAATGCTTTTGCGACGCCCATTTTAATGCCGATCGGCACATTGCAGAGGCCGACGACTTTTGTGAGATTCGAGTAGCGGAGCAAGGCCTCGGTAACCATGCCGGCAGGGTTTGTGAAATTCACGAGCCATGCATTCGGACAAAGCTCTTCGATGTCTTTCGCGATTTCCAGAATAATCGGGATGGTGCGCAGCCCTTTGAATAAACCGCCCGGACCGTTTGTCTCCTGGCCGATTACACCGTATTTTAGCGGAATCCGTTCGTCTTTGGCGCGGGCCTCAAGAAGGCCGACGCGGAATTGAGTCGTTACGAAATCCGCATCCTTCAAAGCTTCTCTCCGGTCAAGCGTCAGGTGAATCTCTATCGGAACACCCGCTTTTTCGACCATGCGTTTTGCAAGCGTGCCGACAATATTGAGTTTTTTCTCGCCTTCGGGAATGTCGACGAGCCATAATTCTCTGACAGGCAGTTCCTCATAGCGTTTAATGATGCCTTCCACAAGCTCCGGTGTATAGCTTGAACCTCCGCCGATCGTTACAATTTTAATTCCTTTTGTCATATTTTTGCTCCCCCTTGCAGACTCACTTTTTCGTAAATCTCGACTAACTCAGCGGCCAAGTCTTTCACGGTCATGGCATTCATTAAATGATCTTGCGCATGCACCATCAAAAGCGTCATGTCTGTTTTTTCTCCGCCGGCTTCATTTTGGATCAGTTCTGTCTGATAATGATGGGCTTCGGTCAGTTCCTTTGCGGCTTCCTGAAGCTTTTCTTCCGCCATGGCTCTGTCCCCCCGCTTTGCGGCGGCAATGGCTTCCATTGATGCGCTTCTGCCGTTGCCGCCATGCAGGATGATCTGAAAAATGGTCTGTTCCATTTTTTCATTCATGTGTTTCACTCCCTTTCTCTACAGCACGGCTTTTTCGTCTCCCTGTACGGCTGGCGCCTGCGATTGTTCAAGTTCGTTTTCTTCTTTCAGCTTTTGCGAATCCCACATTCTGAAGAACGGATAGTACACGATAAAGGCTGTGATGATATTAATCGCCTGCATGACAGCCCCTGATATTTTTCCGCCCGTGGCAAGATAGCCGGAGAAAATCGGCGGCATCGTCCATGGGACGGCAATGCCGGCAGGTTTGGCGACGAGGCCAGTGCTCATGCCGATATAGGTAAGGACCAGTGTGACAAGCGGTGTGATAATGAACGGAATGAGAAGCATCGGGTTCATGACGATCGGCATTCCGAAAATAATCGGCTCATTAATATTAAAGACGGCCGGCCCGATGGCGAGTTTCCCAAGCTGCTTCATCTGCTTGCTTCGCGAACGGAGAAACATGGTGACCACGAGCGCCAGTGTCGCGCCGCTTCCGCCGATGTTGATCCAGATTTCAAAAAACTGCTGGGTGAAAATATTCGGAAGCGCATCGCCCGCCTGAAACGCAATCCGGTTGGCATCCATCGCTCCGAACCAGATCGGCGCCATAACGCCGCCGACTATGTTCGCCCCGTGTAATCCGCACGCCCACAAGAGCATTTGAACCGCTTCGGCTATCAAGCTTCCGCCGAGACTTCCCCCAAGAATCGAGAGCGGCGTCCCCAGTACAACGCTTACAATATTATGAAGGCTTTCAAACGGCGTCGCTTCGACAATTAAACGCGCACCCCAGATCAGAAAGATGACGGCAAAGCCGGGAATTAAAGCGACAAATGATTTGCTGACCGCCGGAGGCACGCCGTCCGGCATTTTGAAGACGAAATTCCGCTGGATGATCAGGCGGTAAATTTCCGTCGACAGCATGGCGATGATCATCGCGACAAACAGCCCTTTGCTTCCCATGAGAGACAGCGGGATGCCGCCGCCGACCATGATTTCCTCTTTGGCGCCGGAAGGCAGAAACGGAACTTTGTACGGCGTTGCCAAGAGAAACGCCGCCAAAGATATCGCACCGGCCGATAAAGCGTCCACCCCGTATTTTTCGGCCAGGCGGTAGGCGATTCCGAAAGCGGCGACAAGACCCATGATTTCAAAGGTCGCATCAACCGGATATTGCAGTTTTTGAGACCAGGCGCTTCCGAACGTCTTTGCCATGAAATCCGCATATCCCGGAATCGGCAGGTTGCCGATGATCAGAAAAAATGAACCGATGATAATAAGCGGCATGGTGAGGATGATCCCGTCACGCAATGCTTGCAGATGCCGCTGGGAGGCAATTTTTCCGGCAATGGGCATGACTTTCTCTTCTAAAAACTGGTTCACCTTATTCACACGGCCCGCCCCTTTCTACGATGCGTTTCCGAGCTGTTCCGCTGATTTCAGAACCTCCGCTCCGTTGCATGTGCCGTAATGGACGGTATTGATGACTTCAACCGGCACTCCTTTTGATTCACCCAATTTTTTCAGCTGCGGAAGCAAATAACGGACTTGAGGCCCAAGCAGCAATACGTCCGCTTTATCAATATGCTGGTTGACTGAATCGCCTGACACCGCCCAGATTTTATATTCTTTTCCTTGTTCCTGTGCGCTTTTTTCCATCTTGGTGACGAGTAAGCTTGTTGACATCCCTGCTGCACAAACGAGTAATATATTCATGTAAAAGACCTCCTGAAAGTTTGATATTTTGTATGTCTCGATGTTAGTACCATCATATTATGAAATCGCTTTCATAACTACTCAGGCTTTTTCCGCTGTTAACGGAAAAAAGGTGTATCCCGGTCTTTCTCTGATCGTTTGTCTCTGAATACTCGTAAAACCTCCTGATAGGTTGTGCATTTTAAGAGACGGCTTACCGCGGCCGGATCATCTAACATGCCGCCGAGCCATTTGTACATATGCTGGAGGTCGGCTTTGCTTTCTTTCTCGACGCAGAGCAGGCAGACAAATTGGACACGCTTATCCGCCCAGTCAATCGGCTTCTTCAGCGTGCATACCGCCCAAAACGTCGTGTCTGTCTGCGGAACGAGCGGGTGCGGAATCGCCGTAAGATTGCCGAAACTCGTAGGAGAAATCGCTTCCCTTTCAAAAATAGAATCGGTCAGAGAATCAGAAGCGAGGCCGGCTTCAGCAACCTGCTGTCCGAGAAAACGGATGACGTCCTCCTTCGTCTCCAGATCCTGCTGCAAAAATACCAGCTCCGGTTTCAGAAAGTTCAATTGTTCCCGCTTTTCTTCCAGCATGGCGTCGATTTTTGTAAAATCCCCGCCGCCCAACAACGTATGAACCTTTAATACGGGAACGGGCAGGTCTTTTTTGATCGGAACTGTGCTGACCACAAAATCAATCGACTCAAAGGAAAGCTGGTCAAGGCTGCAGTAATCAGCCGTTCCGACGATTTCAAGACGCTTTGCGAACCGGGAACGGAGCTTTTCTCTTAAAAGCTGTGCGCTGCCGGCGCCGGACGCACAGACAATCAAGCAGCGCTTAGGCGGCCGTTCCGTCTTTCTCCTTTCAATGGCGGCTCCGAAATGAAGCGCCAAATATCCGATCTCATTCTCATGAATATCAATGCCGGTTTGCTCCTTGATCACGATTCCCGCAATCACTCCCGCTTCAAATGCGAGCGGATAATTTTCCTTTATGGCGGAGAGCATCGGGTTTCTCAGGTTCATTCCGTACCGGTTTCGGTTAATCGCCGGCTTGATGTGGAGCGCAAGACCCGCTTTCAGCTCATTGTCGTCCGTAATTCCGAGCTTCAGCTCCCGCTCAATGGCTTCGATCATGGCCTCCGTCAAACGGCTGGTTTCCCCGTCTATCAGCCTTGTAAGCTCTTTTCCTTCCAGTTGTGACTGGGTCATGCGCTTTGTCCCGAGCAGGTGAATGGCGATATAGGCGGTTTCCTGTTCGGGAAAGGTGACCGAAAGCGCAGATTCAAGCTCTTTTACGATGGCTTCCGCTGACTGATATTCTGTTTCAAGCTTAATATCATGAAGATCTTCCGGGATGAGAGATACATAGTTTTCTGTCCGGATTCGTTTGCAGGCAATGGCGATATGGATGATGAGATTGTTCAGGCCGAAGAAAGAAAGCGGGATCTTATGGTTTCGAACCTGCTTCATAATGGCTGTGCGGATCACATGAATGTCGTCTTTCGGCAGAATACCGGCCTTTTCACTCAGGAGATCAGGCTCAGGCTCGCGGTCGTCCACTAAGTATTCCGCCATACAATAACGGAGGCGGAGCTCTTCGCCGCGCAGCTTAAAGCCGTAGTTCGGCCTTGTTTCCAAAATGATGTCATAGGGGCGGAGCCGTTTTTTGACTTCTTTTAAATCAGATTGAAGTGTGGATTTACTGATGAACAGTTCTTCCGCCAAGTCATCCAGCTTGAGGTAGCCGTCGGCCAGAAGCATTCTTTTCATAAGGTAATCTATCCGTTCATCGGGAAAAATCGGCACGGTGCTGTTCTGCTGGAAATTGTCCTGAAGCCAGTTTTTAAACGGCTGTTCATTCCGGATCAGCAGCTTATAGCCGCTCCCTCTGACAGATTGAATGGATGCGCCGTGTTTTTCTACAATGGTTTGCAGTTCCTTTATGTCATTGCGGACCGTCCGCGTCGTTACCTTTACATTTGCAGCGATGACTGAGCTTGTAACCGGTGTTTCAGCAGCTAAAAGCAAGCGCAAAAGTTCACGAAGCCGCCCATGAAGCATGAGAAAAACCTCCTATCAGATCAGATGCAGACGTGAAAAATGGGCAAAAAGAATGAGGAAGGGGTAAATGTATGTAAATTCTATAATGGGGAGGATTTCAAGTCAATGCGGCAATCCGATGCCAAGCCCGTAAAAAAACAGCCGGATCAGCCGGCTGTTCGGGATGCGGACATGCGGTTCCGCTTAGATGCCTTCCGTTCTTTTATGATTTTTCTGATGATCGGATAGATGACGGGCGCCCATTTGATAATCGTTTTGAAAAATTTTTTCAATGTCTGAATCCCCTTTCTTTTACCTTGTCTTTCCCCTGTTATCAGCGTTTATAAACATGGTCAGCGTGAGACATACCGGTTCCCTGTCACCCAATAGCGCCACGGATAATCCCGGGCTTCTCCGCTGTTGTCAATCCCGATTCTCGGGCCTGTTGATATATGCTCAGGCGTAAAACCCTCCGTAATATACAGCGGCGGTTCCGTGATCATGCCGCCGTAGTCGTTCATTGAAATGCCCATCGCCTTCGTCAGTTTTCCCGGGCCGTTTGTCCACTCTCTCGGGGGTCTGCCCGGTCTCCTGCTCTCCATCAGGAACTGCCCTTCATGAGGCTCCGCCGCCCTGATTAACACGGCCTGCGGAATGCCGATGTCCGCGGCGACGACGTTCATTAATGTATGAGTGTGCATGACGTATGTATAAATGCGGCCCGCCTCATGGAACATAATTTCCGTCCGTTTCGTGCGCCGGTTGCCGAAGCTGTGCGCCGCCCGGTCTTCCGCTCCCATATAAGCTTCCGTTTCCACGATAAAACCTGAAGCCGTTCCCTCATCCGTCTCCTTCACCAAGAGACAGCCGAGCAATAAAGGGGCAAGCTCCACTGACGGTCTCTGGTAAAATTCAATCGGCAAAGGCTTTCGTTCTCCCGCCATTTGCCTCCCTCCTTTCTGAATATAGCGATTTCCTCTTTCACGTTTTTCACTTCTTTTTTACAATATAAACATGAGAGAAAAAAAGGACATTATTGTTGAACGCTCTATTGCGTTTTGAAAATCGGCTCGGTATAATATGATGGTTCAAATGAAAATGATTCTCATGTTTAATAAATACCGGACAATGATCATAAAAGTAGGTGAATTGATTTTTGAGCGATTCTGTCAGGTCCGCAAACCGTCTGATCAGCATCTTAAAAAACGGGGTTTTCTTCCTGATCGCTGTGATCGGGCTGCTTGTATCTATTTTTTTCGCCGTCTCATTCGGTGCGAAAGACATTACTTTACATACGGTTTGGTCGGCTGTTGCTGATTACAATCCGAATATAACGGGCCAGCAGATCATTCATGAATTGCGTCTTCCGAGGGTGCTCGGGGCGGCCGTTACAGGAGCCGCTTTTGCCGCAGCCGGCGCCCTCATGCAGGGTGTCACGAGAAACCCGCTTGCCGATTCGGGTGTCTTAGGCGTAAACGCGGGCGCCATGTTTGTTGTTGCGCTCAGTTTTGCTTTTTTCCCTCATTTATCATACGCCCTGCTGATGGTGATGTCATTTTTGGGAGCACTGGCAAGCACCGGCTTGATTTTCTTTATCAGTGCGGCGGGAAAAGGCAGCATGACACCTTTAAAAGTAACGCTTGCCGGGGCGGTCGTAGCCGCTCTTTTACATTCACTCAGTACCGGTGTGGCGATTTATTACGATTTAAGCCAGGATTTGGCCTTCTGGTACGCCGGCGGGGTGTCAGGGATCAAGTGGGCTCATTTACAAGTCCTTGTTCCCGTGATTGCGGTCTTCATCATTCTCGCGACATTCATGGGCCGGTCCGTCACCCTCCTCTCAATGGGAAATGACGTGGCGGCGAATTTAGGGGTGAACACGGCTCTGACGCGTGCCGCCGGATTAATGATCGCCGTCGTTCTTGCCGGTGTGTCTGTTTCCGCTGCCGGCGCGATCGGCTTCGTCGGGCTGGTCATTCCCCATATCGCGCGAAAGATCGTCGGCGTTACGTACAGGCTGATTATTCCGATGTCCGCGTTACTCGGCGCGATTCTATTGATTTTGGCTGACCTGGCCTCGCGCACGGTCAGTCCCCCGAGGGAATTGGCGATAGGCATTATGGTCGCACTTGTCGGTGTCCCTTTCTTTCTTTATATTGCCCGCAAGGAAGGGAGAGACTTATAAATGAAAGTGCAGAAAGAAACAAAAAAAGCGGCGGCGGCAGGACTCATTCTGCTGGTCATCGCCGTTTGCATTATTCTGATCGGGCTGCATACGGGCTCATTCCGGCTTTCTCCTCTCACGGTGGGAAAAACGCTGTTCGGATACGGCACGTTTCAAAGCACAACCGTTTTATTCGATTACCGGCTTCCCCGGATTCTGGTGACGATGCTGGCCGGCATCGGTTTAGGAGTGTCGGGCGCTATTTTGCAGGGTGTATCCCGAAATCCGCTTGCCGATCCGGGCATTCTCGGACTGCATGCCGGCGCTTCCTTCGGTTTGATGATGTATATCACGTTCTTTCATTCCCTGGAGGCGCAGGCGTCGATGTTCATCCCGCTGTTTACGTTTGCGGGCGGAACACTCGCCGCCCTGCTGATCGTAGTGCTTACGTACGACAGGCTGAACGGTTTTTTAACGATCCGCATGCTGTTAGTCGGGATCGCCGTTTCCGCGGGCTTCAGCGCCGTTACATTGTTTATGTCGCTGCGCCTGAATGAAGAAACTTATACATTCGCTTCCCGCTGGCTGGTGGGAAACGTCTGGGGCAGGGATTGGATTCACGTGTGGTCGCTATTGCCCTGGATCGGCATTCTCGCACCGCTTGCATGGCTTAACGCCCGCTCTTTGAATATTTTAATGCTCGGTGACCAGGCAGCCGCGGGGCTCGGCGCACACGTGCAGAGAAAAAGGATCATGCTGATCGCCATAGCGGTCGGCTTGTCCTGCGCGAGCGTCGCGATGGCCGGGGGAATCGGCTTTATCGGCTTTGCCGCCCCTCACTTGGCAAGACGGCTCGTCGGCACCATGCATCAGCATATTATCCCGATTGCGGGATTAATCGGACTTGTCATTCTTGTCGCGGCAGACACCATCGGCCGGTCATTGTTTCAGCCGAACGCCATTCCGGCCGGCGTGGTTGCGGCAGCCATCGGCGCGCCGTATTTTCTCTATCTCGTCATGAAAATCAAATCATAAAACAAGGAGTATTCCCATGAAAAAAATAATTGCGCTCGTCAGTTTCATGTGTATTTTCTTATTGGCTGCCTGCCAATCCGATTCAACACAGCCGGAGTCAAAAAAGAAATCCGGCGATCATAAAATCGCTTCGATGTCCATTCACCTGACAAATGATCTGCTGGCTCTCGGCGTTACACCTGCCGGTTCCGTCGTGGGCGGAGAATTAAAAGATTTTCTCCCTCATGTGAAAAATCAGCTGAAAGACACGAAAAAACTCGGACCTGCCTCAGACCCGGATATGGAAGCTTTACTTGAGCTGAATCCAGACAACATTTATCTTGATAAAGAATTTGCGGGAAAAGATGTGTCAAAATACAAGAAAATCGGAAACACACACGTTTTCGACCTTGATAAAGGCACTTGGCGCGATCATTTAAAAGATATCGGAAAAATCGTCAACCGTGAAAAAGAAGCGAAAACATTTATTCAAGATTACGAAGATGAAACAAAACAAGTCAGATCCATGATGAATAAGGAATTAGGGAAAAACGCCAAAGTCATGGCGATCCGCGTGAACGCAAAAGAGCTTCGCGTCTTCAGCACACGCCGTCCGATGGGACCGATTCTGTTTGACGATCTGAAGCTGAAACCGGCTGACGGCATTAAAGAAATGAACACCTCCCGCCCTTATGAAGTCATTTCTCAAGAAGTGCTGCCTGATTACAACGCAGATGCGATTTTCGTCGTCGTTAACAGAGACGACAAGTCACAGCAAGCCTATAAAGAATTGCAAAAAAGCGCTGTATGGAAAGGGCTGAAGGCCGTGAAAGCAAACCACGTCTATAAAATTGCCGATCAGCCTTGGCTTGATTATTCAGCACTGGGAAATAAATTAGCAATGGATGAAGCGAAAAAACTGTTCCAAAAATAAACATGAGCCGGTTTTGCAAAAAGTGCAAGGCCGGCTTTTTTATATTGTCGTTTACTTATATAAACATCTGCTTATATAATAGTGTAAAAAAGGAGTGAGCGCATGGAACGGAGGCATAATGCTTTAAGTTCCGAAGGGATCAGCCAGTGCCTCAAACTTCTAAGCGACCCGACGAGGCTTTTGATGCTGAAGCTTCTGAAGGATAAGGAATATTGTGTCTGCGAGCTGACAGCTATTTTTCATATAAGTCAGCCCGGCATCAGCCAGCACTTGCAGAAATTAAAGAACGCCGGCCTTGTGCGGGAAAGACGCGAGGGTCAGTGGCGGTACTATGCCATTCATCCGTCCGGTCCGGAATACGCGCTGGTTTGCTCGATTCTGCAGCAGATAGATGAAAAGGACGAAGTTTTACAGACATTGCGGCAAAAAGAAGTCACTGTTACATGCCGGTAAGGGGGATATATTCTTGGGAGTTGCGGTTTTATCAGCGCTGATTTTTGTGCTGACACTTGTGTTTGTCATATGGCAGCCGAAACATGTATCAATCGGCTGGTCTGCCTGCGGCGGAGCGGTCCTCGCTTTGATCGCCGGAGCAGTCAGCCTGCACGATATCGCGGAAGTGACGGGAATCGTCTGGAATGCGACACTTGCCTTTATCGCCATTATTATCATTTCATTAATTCTTGACAGTATCGGTTTTTTTGAGTGGGCCGCGCTGCATATGGCCATGGCGGCCAAAGGCAGCGGGCTGCGGATGTTTCTCTATGTGTCGGTCTTAGGGGCTGTTGTCTCCGCCCTGTTTGCCAATGACGGAGCGGCGCTCATTTTGACCCCGATCGTACTGGCGATGGTGCGGGCTTTGAATTTACCTGAAAAGCTGGTTTTTCCTTTTATTATCGCCGGAGGATTCATCGCCGACACCACCTCGCTTCCGCTCGTTGTAAGCAATTTGGTCAATATTGTATCCGCCGATTACTTTCATATCGGATACATTGAATATGCATCACGCATGCTGGTGCCCAACCTTTTTTCTCTGGCGGCAAGCATTTTGGTGCTGTATCTCTATTTCAGAAAAAACATTCCGAAACGGTATGACACCGGTCTTGTGAAACATCCGGCATCCGCGATTAAGGATGAACGCCTTTTCCGGTTATCGTGGGCTGTGCTGGCCGTTTTATTGATCGGATATTTCGTCAGCGAACTGCTGTCGATACCCGTTTCCTTCGTTGCCGGCTCCATCGCGGTCATTTTTCTCATTCTGGCGCAGCGAAGCCCCGCCGTCCCTGCGAAACAAGTCATCAAGGACGCCCCGTGGGCCATCGTGTTTTTTTCTGTCGGCATGTATGTTGTCGTGTACGGCTTGCGGAATGCCGGACTGACGGATCTTCTTTCTCAGCTTATTCAGAAAGCGGCGGATCACGGATTGTTTGCGGGCACACTCGGAATGGGTTTTATCGCTGCGATCCTCTCCTCCGTTATGAATAACCTGCCGACGGTGATGATTGACGCCATAGCCATCAGCGGAACGGACACTCACGGGCTGATGAGAGAAGCATTGATTTACGCGAATGTTATCGGTTCTGACCTCGGGCCGAAGATCACGCCGATCGGGTCGCTGGCGACGTTGTTATGGCTCCACGTGCTGAGCCGGAAAAACGTGAAAATTTCCTGGGGAATGTATTTCAAGACAGGTCTGATATTAACCATTCCGACGTTATTCATCACCTTGATCGGACTTTATTTATGGCTGTTATGGCTCGCTTGAGATGAAAAACCTTTTAAGTTGAATCTTAAAAGGTTTTTTTGTGTCAAAAATCCGAAAAGTAAAACTTTATATTTTAAAAGTATAGACATTTAATTTCAAAAGATTATAATATTCATGAAAACGTTTTAACTTTATGAAAGAAGGGATTCCTCATGAAAAGAATTTTATTAGCCTGCAGCTCAGGCATGTCCACCAGCCTTCTTGTTACGAAAATGCAGAATTACGCCCGCTCCATCGGTGAGGAAGCCGAGATTTGGGCAGTCGGACAGGATAAAGCAAAAGAAGCGATGAAAGATGCAGACGTCGTACTGATCGGCCCGCAGATGAGTTTTTTAAAAGGTGAGCTTCAAAAAGAGGCGGACCCGCTTCACATCACCGTTGATGTGTGATTGACATGATGGCTTACGGCATGGGAGACGGCAAAAAAGCATACGAACAGGCCGTTGCCTTGATAGAGAACAAATAAAGGAGGCGATAAGCATGGAAACGTACACGGATGAACAGATCAGTTTTCAGCTGATTCTTCACAGCGGCAATGCCCGCAGCAATATTATTCAATCGATACGCGCTTATAAAGACGGCCGGACAGATGAGTCAGACACCTTTCTGACAAAGGCTGAAGAAGAACTGGGGAAAGCGCACGACATCCATTTTCAGATGATTCAAAAAGAAGCCGGCGGCGCCAAAACGGATGTCTCCCTGCTTTTTATGCATGCTGAAGACCACTTAATGTCAGCGCTCTCAATGAAAGAGCTCGTCAAAGAAATGCTCGACTTATTTCAATCAAAGAATTTATAAAAAGCCGGGGGTGAAGACGTGTTTGAGAAAATCAGCCAATTCCTTGTTCCGATCGCGGGCAAATTAAACAATAACCGCTACTTGCAAGTCTTACGGGATGCTTTTATGCTGGCGTTTCCGCTGACCATTTTCGGTTCGGTGTTCGTCGTGCTGACGAACCTGCCGTTTTTAAACAAAATCATGAGCAGCTCCGCCCTGTCTGTCTTTCAATCCGGATTTGGCGGCGCTTCGACGGCGACGATGGGGATTATGTCCATTTTTGTCGTCTTCGGGATCGGCTATTACCTTTCCAAAAGCTACGAAGTGGAGGCCGTATTCGGCGGAGCGATCGCATTGGTTTCTTTTCTGCTGCTCACCCCGTTCGTTTCAGAGCCGGAAACGGGCAAAGCGGTCGCAGGCGTCATTCCGGTTGACCGGCTTGGAGCAAAAGGGATGTTTCTCGGCATGATGACCGCGTTTTTGTCAGGTGAAATCTACAGAAGAATCGTTCAGAGAAACTTAACGATTAAGATGCCTGCCGGTGTTCCTCCGGCTGTTGCTAAATCGTTCGCCGCATTGATTCCGGCTTTTATCACGCTTACCGTCTTCCTCTTGATCAATGCGGCTGTCACCCAGATCTTTCACACCAATCTGCATGATGTCATTTATCATACGGTTCAAGCCCCGCTTGTCGGACTTGGAAGCGGCATCATTCCTACATTAATCGCTGTTTTCTTTATTCAGATTTTATGGTTTTTCGGACTTCACGGACAAATCATTATCAATTCCGTGATGGACCCGATTTGGAATACATTACAGGTCGAAAATTTAGCTGCGTATACAGCGGGAAAAGAGATTCCCCATATTATTTCTAAGCCGTTTATGGAGATTTACACCGTCGGAATGGGCGGAACCGGAATGACATTGGCCATAGTGATCGCCATCTTGCTTTTTATGAAAAGCAAACAGATGAAACAGATATCCAAACTCGGTCTCGCGCCGGGCATCTTCAACGTCAATGAGCCGGTTATTTTCGGTTTGCCGATCGTGATGAACCCGATCATTATCATTCCGTGGGTCATCGCGCCGATGGTTGTCACCCTTGTCACCTACCTGGCCATGTCGGCGGGGATCGTGCCCCCTCCTACCGGCGTGACCGTGCCTTGGACCGTCCCCCTTTTCATTAACGGGATTATGGCGACCAATTCCGTCATGGGCGGCATTATGCAGCTGGTCAACCTCTGTATTGTGTTTGTCATCTGGTTCCCGTTTCTTAAAGCGCTGGACAAATTAAACATGGCAAAGGAAAAAGAAGCTGAGACCGAGCAGCATGCCCGGGATGACAGCATGAGTATGTAATCAAAATCGCAGTAAGGGAGAGAAATCAATTGACTGAATCAAATATTCAATATCGTTTTCCGGAAGGATTCTGGTGGGGGTCTTCCGCCTCCGCCACCCAAACAGAAGGCGCCGCTGACAAAGACGGAAAAAGCCAAAACATATGGGATTACTGGTATGAAAAAGAGCCGAGCCGTTTTTTTAACGGCGTCGGCCCCGGCGACACGTCACGTTTTTACGATCAATACAAGGAGGATATCCGGCTGATGAAAGAAATCGGCCATAACTCCTTCCGGCTGTCTATTTCCTGGTCAAGATTGATTCCGGACGGAACTGGCGAGGTCAATCAGAAAGCGGTCGCGTTTTATCAGGACGTCATCGATGAAATGCTTGCCCATCGCATTGAGCCGTTTGTCAATTTGTTTCACTTTGACATGCCGCTCGCCCTTCAGCGTAAGGGGGGCTGGGTCAGCCGGAACACCGTTGACGCGTTTGAACATTACGCCAAAACCTGCTTTTCGCTATTCGGTGACAAGGTGAAAAAATGGTTCACTCACAACGAGCCGATTGTGCCGATTGAAGGCGGCTATTTATATGATTTTCATTACCCGAATCACGTTAATTTTCAAGAAGCGGTGCAGGCCGGCTTCCATACCCTGCTGTCGAATGCAAGGGCTGTCAAAGCCTACAGAGAATTGAAACAGGATGGACAAATCGGAATCATTCTGAATCTGACGCCTTCTTATCCGAGAAGCTCACACCCTGAAGATGTCAAAGCGTCCCGGATTGCCGACGCCTTTTTCAACCGCTCATTTTTAGATCCCGCCGTAAAGGGCGAATTTCCTGAGGAGCTTGTCGAGATTCTCAAGGCGGAAGGCTTTCTGCCGCATTATGAGAAAGAAGATCTCCGCCTCATTCAGGAGCATACGGTCGACCTGTTAGGCGTGAACTACTACCAGCCGAGGCGCGTCAAGGCAAAAGAACATGTTCCGAATCCGCATGCCCCTTTCCTGCCTGAGCGTTTCTTCGATCCGTATGTCATGCCCGGCCGGAAAATGAACCCTCACCGCGGGTGGGAAATTTACGAAAAAGGAATCTACGACATTCTTACCAATCTCAGAGAACATTACGGAAATATCGAGTGTTTTATTTCTGAGAACGGCATGGGAGTTGAAGGCGAGGAACGCTTCCGCGATGAAAACGGCATCATTCAGGATGATTACAGGATTGAATTTATCCAGGAACATCTCAAATGGGTGCATCGGGCCATCGAAGAAGGTTCAAATGTAAAAGGCTATCACCTGTGGACTTTCATGGACAACTGGTCTTGGACAAATGCTTATAAAAACCGCTACGGCTTTGTATCTGTCAATCTGGAAAACGGGGGCGAACGGACCGTCAAAAAAAGCGGCCGCTGGTTCAAAGCCGTTTCCGATCAAAACGGATTTTAACAGATGAGGAGGGACGGCCATGCTTGGAGGTATTGAAGCCGGCGGCACGAAATTTGTCTGTGCCGCCGGACAAAGAGACGGCACCATTCTGGACAGAGCAGAGTTTCCGACGGGAGAACCGGATGACACACTCAGACAGGTCATCCGTTACTTTAAAGATTTCCCGATAGAAGCCATCGGCATCGGGTCGTTCGGACCGATTGATATCCGTCCTGACAGTCAAACATACGGGTGCATCACCGCGACGCCGAAGACAGCCTGGCGGAACTGCCCTATTCTTCAAACGATCAAAAGCGCTCTGGATATTCCCGCAGGCTTCACCACCGACGTTAATGCGGCGGCGCTTGGAGAAGCTTCTTTCGGCGCGGCCAAAAACGCGGACAGCTGCCTCTATTTGACGGTCGGCACAGGCATCGGCGCGGGCGCCATCATGAACGGCAGATTTGTTCAAGGGCTGTCTCATCCTGAAATGGGCCACATTTATGTCAGAAGACATCCGGACGACGGCTACAAAGGCAATTGCCCATACCATACAGATTGTCTGGAAGGCCTCGCGGCAGGCCCCGCCATTGAGAAACGCTGGGGGAAAAAAGCATTTTTGCTCACGGATCAGCAGGAAGTGTGGGAGCTTGAGGGCTATTATATTGCCGAAGCGCTTGTGCAGTATATTCTCATACTTTCGCCGGAAAAGATCATTCTCGGCGGGGGCGTCATGAAGCAGCGGCAGCTGTTCTCTTCTATCCGTCAGCACGTGAAAAAGCGGCTGAATCAATATATTGATCTGCCCGACATTGAACACTTCATCGTTCCCCCTCAATTAGGGATTCACTCCGGCGCGGCCGGTTCGCTCGTATTGGCGGAGCGCGCATTAAAGGCGGCAAACCGGGAAGCGGAAAAATGACGAAACTCTTATTTTTGGAACCGGTTTTTAAAGAAAGATTATGGGGCGGGACGAAGCTGCGCGATACATTCGGGTATGAGATTCCTTCTGAGCGGACGGGAGAGTGCTGGGCGATTTCAGCTCATCCGCACGGCACATCCATTGTGCGGAACGGGCCTTTTTCCGGAACATCATTACAGCGTCTCTGGAGTGAACACCCTGACCTGTTCGGACATCCGAAAGAAGAGGCTTTTCCCCTGCTCACAAAAATTCTTGACGCAAATATGGACTTATCCGTACAGGTTCATCCGGATGACGCATATGCACATCGGCATGAAAACGGAGAACTCGGAAAAACGGAATGCTGGTACGTGTTGGACTGCAAAAAAGACGCGGAGCTCATTTTAGGGCATCGCGCCCAAACGAGAGAAGGCTTCGTTCGGCTCATTGAACAAAACGAGTGGGATCACCTGCTCCGCCGCATCCCCATTAAGCCCGGCGATTTTTTCTATGTCCCGAGCGGCACACTGCACGCTTTATGTGAAGGTACGCTCGTTCTTGAAATCCAGCAAAGCTCTGATGCCACCTACCGGCTTTACGACTATGACCGGACGGATGGGAACGGGAATAAACGCGAGCTTCATCTTCAGAAAGCAATTGACGTAACAGACATTCCCCATACCGATGAAAATGTAAAAAGCACTAAGCATCGGATCGGAGATGCTCTTATTACAACACTCGCAGAAACACCTTTCTTTTCAGTTTATCAATGGGATGTGAGCGGAAAAGCATCATTTCCCGCACCCGGCCGGTATTTACTCGCAAGCGTCATGAAAGGACGCGGAGAACTGGATGGATGCCCCATTCACAAAGGCGATCACTTTATCGTGCCGGCGGATTCCGGAGAGTTTGTTATAGAAGGAGATTGTGAGGTTATCGTTTCACATCCTTCATCATCTTAAAAATCAGGAGGTCTTTTATATGCTCAAAAAGTTAGCAGTCTGCCTGTCTATCGTTTTATTACTCTTAGGAGCCGCCAGTCCGATATCGGCTCACACCGTTTATCCCGTCAACCCAAATGCCCAGCAGACGACAAAAGATATCATGAACTGGCTGGCGCACCTGCCCAACCGTTCAGAAAACAGGGTCATGTCCGGGGCGTTCGGCGGGTACAGCGATGTCACTTTTTCAATGACAGAGGAAAACCGCTTGAAAAACGCGACGGGACAGTCTCCCGCCATCTACGGCTGTGACTATGGGAGAGGATGGCTTGAAACAGCGGATATCACCGATTCTATCGATTACAGCTGCAACAGCAGCTTAATCTCATACTGGAAAAGCGGCGGCCTCCCTCAGGTCAGCCTGCATCTCGCAAATCCGGCTTTTCCATCCGGAAACTATAAAACGGCCATCTCAAACAGCCAGTACAAAAACATCCTGGACCCTTCAACTGTTGAAGGAAAACGGCTTGAGGCGCTGCTCAGCAAAATCGCCGACGGCCTTACTCAGCTGAAAAATCAAGGCGTCACCGTTCTGTTCAGGCCGCTGCATGAAATGAACGGCGAGTGGTTCTGGTGGGGGCTGACAGGCTACAACCAAAAAGACAATGAGAGAATCTCGCTGTACAAAGAGCTTTACAAGAAGATATACCGCTATATGACAGAGACAAGAGGATTGGATAACCTTTTGTGGGTGTATTCGCCGGATGCCAACAGAGACTTTAAAACAGACTTTTACCCAGGCTCATCTTATGTGGATATTACCGGTCTGGACGCTTACTTCACTGATCCGTATGCGATATCAGGCTATGATGAAATGCTGTCTCTGAAAAAACCGTTTGCCTTTGCCGAAACCGGTCCGTCCGGCAATATCGGAAGCTTTGATTATGCTGCTTTTATCAATGCGATCAGGCAAAAGTATCCCGAGACCACGTACTTTTTGACATGGGATGAACAATTAAGTCCGGCGGCCAATCAAGGCGCGCAAAGCCTTTATCAAAACAGCTGGACGCTGAACAAAGGCGAAATATGGAACGGCGGGTCCTTGACGCCGATCACGGAATAACTGCTTCTTTTGAAAATCGGTTTTAAGAAACGGCTCTGCTGGGCATATTGTTACCGTTCAAAAAGGAGGGTTCAACAATGGAAAATAACAAAAACAGCGAAGAAACGCTTTCCAGTAAGACGACCGGTAAAGGCGAGTCAGAAGACACGCTGACAAACCGGCAGGGCCATCCGGTCACTGACAACCAGAATGTCAGGACAGTCGGCAATAGAGGACCGACGACATTGGAGAATTATGATTTTTTGGAGAAAATCAGCCACTTTGACCGCGAACGAATTCCCGAGCGCGTCGTTCACGCGCGCGGCGCCGGGGCACACGGATACTTTGAGGCGTACGGAAGTTTTGGAGACGAGGAGATTTCTACATACACAAGAGCGAAAGTGTTTCAAAAGAAAGGAATGAAAACTCCGGCGTTTGTGCGGTTTTCTACCGTCAACCACGGAAAGCATTCCCCGGAAACATTGCGTGATCCCCGGGGTTTTGCCGTTAAGCTTTATACCGAAGACGGCAACTGGGATCTGGTCGGCAACAACTTGAAAATCTTTTTTATCCGTGATCCGCTGAAGTTCCCGGATCTTGTGCACGCATTTCAGCCTGATCCCGTTACGAACATTCAGGACGGCGAGCGTATTTTCGACTTCATTTCCCAATCACCGGAAGCGACTCATATGATCACTTTCTTGTTTTCGCCGTGGGGCATCCCGGCCAACTACCGGCAGATGCAGGGCTCAGGCGTCCATGCCTACAAATGGGTCAATGAAGAAGGAAAAGCCGTGCTCGTTAAATATCACTTTGAACCGAAACAGGGCATCCGCAACCTGACACAGAAGGAAGCGGAAGAGATTCAGGGGAAAAACTTTAACCATGCGACACAGGATTTGTATGAAGCGATTGAAAAAGGCGATTACCCTGAATGGGAAGTGTATGCGCAAATCATGACTGATGACGAACACCCCGAGCTGGATTTTGATCCGCTTGATCCGACCAAGCTGTGGTATAAAGACGATTTCCCTTGGAAGCCGATCGGCAAATTGGTTCTGAACAAAAACCCGGAAAACTACCATGCCGAGGTGGAACAAGCCTCATTCGGAACGGGCGTGCTTGTGGACGGCCTTGATTTTTCGGATGACAAATTACTTCAGGGGCGGACATTCTCCTATTCAGATACCCAGCGGTACCGCGTCGGCGCAAACTATCTGCAGCTTCCGATCAACTCGCCGAAAAAGCATGTCGCCACCAACCAGGAAGGCGGGCAAATGCAGTATCGGGTCGATCGGGCAGAAGGACAAAACCCGCACGTCAACTATGAGCCGTCCATTATGGGAGGACTCAACGAAGCAAAGCAGGATGGGAAAGACCATACACCTCATGTCGAAGGCGATGTGAAGCGGGAAGCGATCGACCGGCCGAATAATTTCGGCCAGGCCGGAGAAACATACCGCCGATTTTCGGAATTTGAACGGAACGAATTGATCACAAACTTGGTCAATACGCTTTCTTCCTGCCGCAAAGACATTCAGGAACAAATGATTGAGAATTTCACAAAAGCAGATCCGGACTACGGAAAACGTGTGGCGGAAGGGCTGAAAAAAGCCGCCGAAAGCAACAGCGGCGGGCCGATCGGCACTACTGATACAGCACAAGCCGCAAAACAGGCTGAACAGGAAAGCCATCCGTCTGATCCGTATTAAATAAAAAAACAGGACAATCGCGTCCTGTTTTTTTTGAGCTAATTCAGCTCCTGTATATTCTGCTCCGCCGCGGCCGCAAATACTTTCGGCTCCGGACGGTCAAGATCTTCATGGAATAAACTTACTTTGTGAATCTGCCGGTTGTCGTACAGATGAAAGTAGTAGTTCCCGGTGTCACAGCACATGACCGACGTATACTGCGTATAATCAATTTCATTCTCCTCTGTGATCACCGCGCCTTTTGGAATATTCACATTGGACAGCACGTGAAAAGCGGCCGTAACGCCATCCGTTTCATGAGCAGCAGGCTCTAAATGCTCTTTCAGATAAGCGGCTCTGATGAATCGGGATGGCGGCGTGTAATCACCGGGAAGCCCGATCGTTCCAGATCCTTGGCCGAAAGCGGTTAATGTCATTCCGCCCAATGTTTTGCTTTCTGACTGCTGCGGCCTGATTCCGATATAATGGCGCAGATTGGTCACATGCCAAGGAAATTCTGGACTATTGGTCATCACTCCGGGTTTGTTGTCATATACTTTCATTCCCTCCGGTGTCGGCTCGATGACAATGCAGCCGCCCGTGCGGTCTGATAAAATCCAATGAAGAGGCAGCACCGTATCCAATAACATTAACTTCTTCTCTACAATCGTCAGCATTGAGAGCTTTTCCTTTATGTCTTCAAGAGATTCACAGTTTGATAAGGCCCAGGTGACAAACTCATGAGGAGCAATGTGACAGGTGCCCTCCCGTTCCGCTTTCTCGTATCCCGCAAAGCCCGGAAAATACAGCGTCGCACACGACAGCCCTTTTTCATTTACGCCGTCGGCAAACAGAACATTGCTGAGATTTCTCCCCATGCCGATAAATGCGTATTTCGTCTTATGCATCCTGCCGTCAGCTTCGCTTTTCCAGCTGTACTGACGAGGGTAAAGCACGACGTCCGTACCGAGCTGAAATGCAAAATCCATCGTTCGCGCCAATAGGTGATTACCGTCTGTCGTTTTCAATGTAAGACTTGTACACATATCATCAATCCCCTTTTCATTAATGAAATTTACACAAAGTAAACTATTCTTTCAGCTTAACGAATAATGGCTCCATTCGTCAAAAGATTGACACATTTCTCCTTAATACATATTAGTCCGTAAGCATATCCATGCCTTTTAAACCCTGGCAAATCGTTTTGGCGGCAGTGTTTGTTCCGTTTTTCAAAAAACCCTTTGACGGCTGTCAGCGAGGCTTTACAATGTTTTTCCTGCATGCTGGAATTTGTAAACGGCAGGTCAATCTGTTAAGCTATGTCTTTATGTTAAAGAAGAACATACGGAGGAGATTATCTATTGAAAGTAGAAAGGCGAACGATTGAACATATTCCGCATGACGAAAGACACGGAAAGGCTAAAGATTTATTCCCCGTCTGGTTCGGGGCGAATATGCATATTACGACGTTAGTCACAGGCACACTGCCCGTTACAATGGGACTCGATCTCTTTTGGAGTATCGCCGCCATTATTATCGGGACCTTTATCGGCGCAATCTTTATGGCGTCTCATTCCGCACAAGGACCTCAGCTCGGAATTCCGCAAATGATTCAAAGCCGCGCGCAATTCGGCGTGTTCGGAGCGATTCTGCCCCTCTTTTTGGTCATGTTTATCTACCTGGGCTTCTTTGCGAGCAGTACGATTCTCGCAGCCGGTACACTGAGCAGCTTTGTACCGATTCCGGCTTCATGGTGTATTATCGGCTTAAGCGCCATCTGTTTTTTACTCACGATCTACGGTCATGATCTGATTCACAAAATGCAGAAAATCCTCTCTTGGACCTCCTTTGCCGTTTTTTTTGCTGCAACGATTCTTATTTTTCAACTGCCGATTCCTTCAGGAAGCTGGGTGCCCGGCTCATTAGACCTGCCTGTTTTTCTAGTGGCGGTCAGCGCGGTGGCCACATGGCAGCTGGCATACGCACCATATGTCGCAGATTATTCCCGTTATCTGCCGGTCAAAACACCGGCATCGCATACCTTTTGGTACAGCTACGCAGGTACGTCAGTCAGTTCCATCTGGATGATGCTTCTCGGCGCCATTTTGACGACGGCGCTCCCGGAATTTACCGCTAATGCGGGAAATGAGATTGTCCGATTGTTCGGTCCGTTTTCCTTTATTATGCTGATCATCGTCCTGTTCGGGCAAATGGCGATCAACGTCTTTAATTTATACGGAGCCTTTATGTCAACCACGACTACCTTGGAGCCGTTTTTAAAACTGAAGGTGACGCCGAAAACGAGAGTGGTAATGATCCTTTGTGTGACGGCAGCAGGTACTGTATTAAGTCTCTTGGGCCAAAGCAATTTCATGGAACTGTTTTTAAATTTCATCTTTTTCATCAGTTATTTCTTAATTCCATGGACGGCGATCAACCTCGTGGATTACTATTTTATCCGCCGCGGAAAATACCACGTCAAATCGATGTTTGACGTCAACGGGCAATACGGCAGGGTCAATTGGATTACAGCGGCCGCCTTCGTTTTGTCGATTATATTAGAAATCCCGTTCATCAATACATCCTTTTACATCGGGCCGCTCGCTGAAATATTCGGCGGAGGCGACATTGCCTGGGTCATCGGCCTGGCCGTTCCGTCGCTGCTGTATTATGTCCTGATGAAATCAAGGGTAAAACAACAAGAGGCGCCTTCTCTATGAAGACGCCTTTTCTTTATTCATATTCCTTCCATACACGCGGCAGCAGTTCAGAAAGTTCGTGCGCCAATAAGGTATGGGCGGAGCGCTCTTTCGTCCATACCTCCGCACATTCACCGTGAAGGCGGACGGCGTTCAATACGGCATGCTTCGGGTCTTGATGACAGCACAGCATGCCGAGAATCATTCCCGTCAGCGTGTCGCCGGTCCCGCCTTTTGCAAGCGCGCCGTTTCCGGTTGTATTCCTGCGGCATTCCCCGTCGGGAAAAGCGATAATGGTTTCGTTTCCTTTCAAGACAATCGTGACGTGAAGCCGCTCCGCCCATTCTGCGGCATATCCCGCTCTGTTCTGCTGAATCTCTTGAATCGGAAGGCCTGTAATTCTGGAAAATTCGCCGGGATGAGGCGTCAAGATCACGGGGGCTTTCCTCTTTGGATAGGTTCTTTTCGTAATGGCGCCCGCGTCCAGTATGACGGGATAATCGGCAGAAAGCAGCTGATCAGCCGCCTGCTGCACTTCGTCTGTTTGAGGAAGGCCCGGCCCGATGGCAGCGGCCCGGATGGTTTCCCCGGGCTGGCCCGCCGCGGCTTTTTTCCAGCCGTCACGCCAGTACGTCGCTTCCGGCAGCACCGGGACGATAAGCGGGATGACGCCTGCCGATGTACCGATGACGAGCTTGCCGACACCGCTTCTCATCGCGCCCAATCCGGCCAGAAGGGCGGCTCCCGGCATGTCTTCGCTGCCGGCCAGCAATAACGCCGTCCCGAACGTCCCCTTATGGCTGTCTGCCTCCCGCTTCGGCAGCGTATCTTTCACATCCTGTTCCGTCCAATCCATTATATTCATCTCTGTACCTCCTCTTCTGTCTCCTATTTATATTCCAAACAAGAAGAGATTTTAAACCGCACAAAAAAACAGCCGCTCGTTTGCGGCTGTTTATGTTCTGACCGGAACATCAAGACGGTAAAGCTTCCGGTACCGTTCGTTTTCTGCAAGAAGCTCTTGATGGGTTCCTTCCATTTCTGCTTTTCCATTTTCTAAAAAGACGATTTTATCAGCTGTTTCCACACCCGCTAAATGGTGTGTAATCCAGAGGATCGTTTTCTCTTTAAAGACATCAAAAATCGTATCAAGCAATTCGCGTTCCGTGACCGCATCAAGGCCGACCGTCGGTTCATCAAGGATAATGACCGGCGTGTCTTGGAGCAGAATACGGGCAAGCGCGATCCGCTGCCGTTCCCCGCCTGAGAAACGAATCCCCGTCTCCTGCACGGACGTTTCATATCCGTCAGGCAGTGATTCAATATAATCATGCAGCTTCACTTGCCGAGCCGCACGCTTAACATCTTCATCACTCGCCTTGCCGTTTCCGAGCCGGATATTGTTCATAATGCTCGTGTTAAAGAGATGAGGTTTCTGATTCAAAACGGCCACCGCTGAGGAAATCTGCTCCTGCACGGCCGCAGTTTCCAGCCCGTTCAGCATCACTTTGCCCGAATCGGGAACTAAGGCGCCTTCAATTAAAGCGAGAGAGGTCGACTTACCGGAGCCGCTCCTGCCGAGCAGCGCCATTTTTTCACCTTGGCGGAGAGTGAAGGAAAAACGGTCAAGCACATGACAGTGCTGATCATAAGAAAACGTCACGTTATCAAATGTAAGTGTCACATCAGATACATCCAGTTTCTCATCTGTCTGCTTCACCTCACGACTTCGCAGCTCCGGAGCCGCCTGACTCATTCTATTGATGGAATCCTGATAAGAAGGCACTTCCGTCAGCGCATCCGAAAGGGGCAGAAACGCCTCCGTCAATGGAAATACGACAAGCACAAAGGCCGCGATCATCGTGTTGGCAATGCTGCCGTCCGCATACTGACCCGCCGTCCAGAACAGCATGATCAATATGAAGCCGCCGACAAGGCATTGCGCGGCGAGATCACGCCATCTCGTAAACCGCTGACGTTTGCTTTCAAGATCAAACCATGCCTTCTCTTTCTCTTCATAAGAGAAAATAAAGGCCGCCTGGCGTCCCGAGAACATCCAGTCGCTCACGCCGAGCACGGCATCTGTAAGCCGGCTGTAGAGCGTATTCCGGCCGCTTTTCAGCCTCATGTTTTTCGCTCTCGTCACAAGAAGCGACACAACCGGAAACAATACAACCAATATAAACAGGTAAATCGCCGCAAAAGCGGCAAACGGCCAGGAAAAAAAGCCGAGTCCGATAACGGATGCCGCATACAGCAGCAAAGCGGAAACCGCAGGGAAAATCGTTTTTAAAAACGCATCCTGCAAATGCTCAATATCCTCAGCCAAAATGCCGAGCATGTCGCCCGTCCGAAAACGGGATGAAAGCATGAGCGAGGCCGGCTCCAGCATATTGTAAAGCCGCACCCTCATGTCGGACACGATTTTCAAAATGATATGGTGCCCCGTCAGACGCTCGGCGTACCGTGAGACTGAACGGGCAATCCCGAAGGTCCGCACGGCTACAATCGGAACGTAAACCAGCAGGATATTCTCAGGCCTAGCCGCCGACTTAGAGATCAAAAAACCGGAAGTGAACATGAGAAAGGCCGCCGAAAAAATCGTCACCGCGCCTAAAAAAATCACAAGAACAAACAAACGGGCATTTTGCTTCATATACGGCAGAATCCATTCTTCTTTTCTCATGTTCTTTCCCCCAGTTGCGCCTTTACAAGTTTGGCGTATACGCCTTGTTTCTCCATCAATTCGTCGTGGGTGCCGATTTCCGCCACCGCGCCGTCATCAAGCACGATAATTTCGTCCATCTCAAGCATCCAGTGAAGACGGTGAGTGGCCAGAAAAACAAGTTTGTTTTCAAACAGGTCTTTCATCGTTTCTTTTATTTCATATTCTGTTTCAATATCAAGGTGAGCGGTCGGCTCATCCAAAAGGAGAATCGGCCGGTTTCCTAAGAAGGCTCTGGCCAGCGCGACACGCTGAGCCTGCCCTCCGCTGAGCGCCCGTCCGCCCTCGCCGATCCGGCCGTCAAGACCGCCGGGCAGATCACGGATCAGTTCGGAAAGACCCGCCGATCTAGCGGCGCGCGCCGTTTCCTCACGCGAAGCATCAGGATGATAAAACCGGATATTATTCAAAAGCGTGTCATCAAAAATATACGGGTGCTGCGGAATATAAAGCAGCTGCTTCTGCCAGCCGTCCGACTGCAGATGCGAGCGGGATTCACCGTTTACCTTGATCTCACCGGACGCAGGCTCTAAAAAGCCGCCCAGCACATCAATGAGTGTCGATTTTCCCGCACCGCTTTCCCCGATAATCCCGATTTTCTTCTTCCCTTTGAAGGACAGATGAAATTCAGACATCGATTCTCGGACGGACAAACGTGCAAGCTGTAATTCATCCCCGTCAGTCCACGTATCAAGTTCGAGCGGCTTTTCTTCTTTAAAACCGGGCTGCGCCAAAATCGCTTGAATGGTTTTCCCCGCCTCCTGCCCGTTTAACGTCGCGTGGTAATCATTTCCCACTTCGCGGACCGGGAGAAAATATTCAGGTGCGAGAATGAGCGCGGTCAGTGCCGGTCCGAGCAGAATTTGTCCGTCTATCAGCCGCAAGCCGAGAAACACCGCCACTGTCGCCACCGACAGCATCGTAAAGAAATCCAGGGCGAATGATGATAAAAACGCGACCCGGAGCGTGCTCATCGTCGCCTTGCGGTATCTCTCACTGACATGAAAGATGTTTTTGCTGTGTGATTTGCTTAATCCTAAAAACCGCAATGTCTCCAGTCCGCGGAGCGAATCCACGAAATGATTGGAAAGCGTCTGATATGACTTCCATTGGCGATCAGCTTTTTTCTGTGCGACAAGTCCGAGCAGAATCATAAATACAATCAAAATCGGAAGCGCAAGAATCAGAATCAATGCCGATGTTTTATCCTGAAAAAACACGTAAATAACAACGGCCGCCGGCACAATCGCCATGCTGACCATTTTCGGCAGAAACAGCTCTAAATAACGGCGGAACTGGCTGATGCCTTCCATCGCCAGCGTCACCATCCGGCCTGTCCCCTCTTTTTTCGCAAAGCGGGGGCCGAGACGGAACAATTGCTCAAGAAATCTTTTTCTTACGTCTGCGCCGGTTTGCGCGGCATATTGGTACACGATTTTCTGCCGGACCGCTGTCACCGCATGCCGGACCAAAAACGCAAGCAGGAAAAAGCCGATAACCGGATAAAGAGAAGCAATCCGCTTCCCGTTAAATAATCCGGTTACCGCCTGGCTCAGCCATTCCGCCTGCAAGATGATGGCGGCCGTTTGTATAATCGTTAATCCCGTAATGATCGCAAGAATCCGCTTCATTCCTTTATAAAGAAACAGGTCTTTTCCCATTAATAAGTCATAGGCTCCTTATGGCTGACGCGTTTCCGGAAGACATAATAGCTCCAGATCTGACTGCCGATGACAAACGGCAGCAGAGTCAGTGCGGCAATTGTCATGACCTTAAGTGAATAATCACCGGAAGACGCGTTAGCTACTGTTAAGTCATACGCGCTTTTCAGCGAGCTGACCATGACGCGCGGGAACAGAGAGATAAAAATCATCGCAACTGTCAAGGCAAGACCCGCGCCGGTCATACCGAATGCCCAGCCGTCTTTTTTCTTGCTCATGAACACAACGGCAAGAACGTTGCAGATGACAATCAGCACGAATACCGGAATCGTGATGTTTGCCCGGCGTGTAAACATATCCGTATCGTATGCAGACATCGCAAAGAAAGCAAGTACAACAAGAAAGATAACACCGATTACGCGTTTTGCCATTTTTCTCGCACGCTCTTGTAAATCACCGATCGTGCGCAGTGTGACAAACATTAAACCGTGCAGGAATGAAAGAAGGGTGACGGCTGCTCCGCCAAGAACGGAATACACGTTCACAATATCTGAAAAACCTGCGTGAATGTTCATATGGCCGTCAATCGGCATGCCGCGGAACAAGCTTGTGAAAATAAGTCCGAATACAAATGGCGGGATAAGGCTGCCGAAGAAAATCACCCAGTCCCATGTTTTGACCCATTTTAAATGATTCACTTTTCCGCGGAATTCAAACGCCACGCCGCGTCCCATTAAAGCAAGAAGGATGATGATAAACGGAATATAATATCCGCTCAGCATCGTCGCATACCAGTTCGGGAATGCCGCGAAGATCGCTCCCGTACCTGTCAGCAGCCATACCTCATTCGCATCCCAGAACGGGCCGATGGTGTTAATCAGCACTCTGCGTTCTAATTCATTATGGCCAAGAAATCGGGTCGAAATGCCGACACCGAAATCAAAACCTTCTAAAAAGAAAAATCCGACAAACAAAACTGAAACGAGTACAAACCAAAGATCATGAAGTGACCCCATGGTAGACCTCCTGACTGAACGGATCCGTTGATACAGGAACATCCTTATGATCATCATGGTCCGCACCTTTTTTAATTTCACGAACGAATAGGAAGACAAGCAGCGCGCCTAAAATCAAGTACATGACGCCGAAGCCGATAATTGAAAACAGCAGAGATCCCGTCGTTACGTTAGGCGAAACGGATTGTGCGGTCGTCATTTGTCCCATGACCGTCCACGGCTGGCGGCCGATTTCAGTCATAATCCAACCGGCAGAGTTCGCAATGAACGGGAATGCGATCAGCGC
>NZ_JAHOAA010000003.1:17700-168369 GCF_019039175.1 Bacillus sp. FJAT-27001 | reverse complement strand
CGCCCCCCCCCGCCATAATGCGGAAACTCCAGAACGTCGTTTTGACAGGCGGGATATAGTCGCCTTTTCCGTACGTTTTTTCATATTCTTTTTGAAGTGTTTTCATCCCTTTCACACTGCCGCTGAACTTCTGGTAAGCCAAGTAGCTGAGTGCGTAAGGAATTGAAATTTCTGATGTGTTTTTTTCTTTATTCGTATCAATGTTCGCAAAAGCCGTCCACGCGGCAGGATCACCGCTGTCATCCCAAAGCGCTTCACTGGCAGCCATTTTCATCGGCTGCGATTCCATTAAATGCTCAGCCTGCATATGTCCGCTGAACGCAACGCCGATACCGGCGATCAGACCGACAATCATCGAAAGCTTGAAAGATTTATGGAAGAAAGGCACTTCTTTTTTCTTCAATAATTTAAATGCGCTGACACCGGCGATAAAGAAAGCACCCGTCGCAAGCGCCCCGAAAATGACGTGAGGGAATTCAACCCAAAGCTGAGGGTTTGTCAAAAGCGCCCCGAAATCGTTCATTTCCGCTCGGCCGTTTTTAATCGTAAAGCCGACCGGCTCCTGCATGAATGAGTTTGCCGTCAAAATCCAGAAAGATGACATAATCGTTCCGAAAGATACAAGCCAAATGCAAAGCAAATGCACTTTTTTAGATAAACGGTCCCAGCCGAAAATCCATAATCCGATAAAAATAGACTCCATAAAAAACGCCAAAAGCGCTTCAATCGCAAGCGGAGCCCCAAATACGTCTCCGACAAAACGGGAATAATCAGACCAGTTCAATCCGAACTGGAATTCCTGAAGAATCCCTGTGACGACGCCGACAGCGAAGTTAATTAAAAAGAGATGCCCCCAAAATTTAGCCATTTTGAGATAGGTCTCTTGTTTTTTGACAACATAAAGCGTCTCCATCAAAGCAACCATAAACACAAGCCCGATAGACAAAGGCACAAACAAGAAGTGAAACAATGTTGTAGATGCAAATTGAATGCGGGCTAATACCAACTCACTCATGATGTTTTTCCTCCAATCTGGTAAATTGCTCAACATTTCACAAACATAGCGAAATCATTGCTCGGTATTTCACAAAAAATGATATATTTGCTCAATGTTTCACAAATTCGTCAAAACTATTGAAATATCAGCCTGTACACCCTGGGGGACAGCGGCTGTCATAGAAATGATTCAATATCATTACTTTACAACGATTCAGCCTAAAAAAAAAGATCAATATACCTAAAATAAGGCTGAAATTGTGACCGATTATTGTCGGATTTGTAGAGATTTTATGTCAGCACCTAGGATATTTGTCCCTTTGATATCGTACCTCTTTTTTATTCGTGTGGCGAACAAAATGCTTTTCTCGGTGAAAAAGCCCGCCAAATCGCCATTTTGAGAAAGAAAATGTGAAGAAAGCATGCCCTCTAGTAAATTCATAATATATGAACAATTTAAATTTTTTAGTATACTTTAAATGGGGATATTTTTTCACTACATAACGACTGGGGGAACAAGCATGGGAGAACTTCAACCAAAATTGCAAACGGATTCAATCCAAAAACAGGAACGGACTGATAACTGGTTTGCCAGAGCAATGAATATAAGAATCGGCATTATTCCTCTTCCTATCTATATCCTGCTTTTCTTGCTTATTACGGTGTTTGTCATGAGCCGTGATGTAAAAAGCGACATTCTGACATCAATTGCCGTCATGAGTTTTTTCGGATTTACCTTCGGCCAGATCGGAAAATCCATTCCGATCGTGCGTTCCATCGGCGGCCCTGCGATTCTCGCAACCTTTATTCCATCCGCTGTCGTCTACTACCACCTGCTTCCGAAAGACATTATTACTTCAACAACAGAATTCACGGAAAGCTCCAACTTTCTCTATCTATTTATTGCCGGTATCGTCGTCGGCAGTATTCTCGGGATGAAAAGAGAGACGCTCGTCAAAGCTTTCGTCAAGATTTTTATTCCGCTGATCGCCGGCTCGATCGCGGCCGCCATCGTCGGCTTATGCGTCGGGACGCTGCTCGGGCTCGGCTTTCAGCACACACTGCTTTATATTGTCGTTCCGATTATGGCGGGGGGTGTCGGTGAAGGCGCGATTCCTTTATCCATCGGCTACTCCGATATTATGCCGATGTCCCAGGGAGACGCCTTTGCGCTTGTGCTGCCGTCCATCATGCTCGGCAGCCTGTGCGCCATTATGTTATCGGGTTTGCTGAATGTCATCGGGAAACGCAAACCGGAATGGACGGGCAACGGGAAGGTTGATAAGTCTGATCATTCCGCTCCCGCATTGGAACAGCCGGCCAATGATAAAACGTTTGATTTGTCCTTTTTCGCTTCAGGCGGTATTTTAGCGGTTTCCCTCTATTTAGTCGGCATGCTGGCGCATGATTTCTTTCAGCTTCCGGCTCCTGTCGTGATGCTCGTCCTTGCCGTTCTCATTAAGCTGTTCAGGCTGGCGCCGGCTTCGATTGAAAACGGAGCCTTCGGCGTCTCGCGCTTTTTCTCGACAGCCGTGACCTATCCGCTCTTATTTGCGATCGGCGTTTCAATGACACCGTGGGACAAGCTGATTGCGGCGTTTACGATCAGCAACATCATTACCATTTTATCAATCGTCGTCACGATGATGGCCGTCGGTTTTCTGACCGGAAAATGGCTGAATCTGTACCCGATTGAGACGGCGATTATTAATGCCTGCCATTCCGGCCAGGGCGGCACCGGCGACGTCGCGATCTTGAGCGCCGCTGAACGGCTTGAGCTTATGCCGTTCGCCCAAGTGTCGACCAGAATCGGCGGAGCGATTACCGTGAGTCTCACCCTTCTGCTGCTTCATCAATTCTATTAAACTGAAAAAAGCCTCCGCATATGCGGAGGCTCTGTTATTTCATCACATTTTGAATATAAGAGCCGAATGCCGCGCCGGACATGCCCGGCGACACACGGACGCGGTGAAGCCCGTAAAGCCCCTGATCTCTTGACGCCGCTCCCGGCTCCGTCGTAACCGCCATACGGTAGCCTGACGCGGCGGCGGCTTTTAATGTTTCCTTATTATATCGTCCGACTGGGTAGCTGATCATAGACGTCCGCTGCCCGAACATTTGATCAAATAAACGCTTAGAGTCCTTCATTTCACGTCGCTGCTGCTGCGGTGTGAGCCCGTTCAATTCGAGATGGTTCATCGTATGGCTCTGAATGGAAATGCCGTGGGCGGCCATCTCCTTCATCTGCTTCTCAGTCAGATGATTCTTATGCCCGATAAAGTTTCCGATCATAAAGATTGTCGCTTTCATCTTGTATTTCTTTAAAATGGGATAGGCCGCTTTCACATTGTCGGTATAGCCGTCATCAAATGTGATCAGAACACATTTTTCACGCGGCTCCTTATCCTCCGTCAGCATCAGATAGGCCTCTTCAGGAGTCATCGTATAATAGCCGTGATCATGAAGCCACTTCATATGCTGCCGGAATTCTTCCTTCGGCACACGCAGGCTGTTTCCCTCAGAAATGCTGTGGTACATCAGAATCGGCAGTCTTGCCGTTCCTTTCGTTTGAACCCAGGCGGACGTATCCGGCTCTTTTTTGATTTGGCGCTTTACAGACTTTTTATCGTGGTGCGCTTCTGCCTTCGGAATGCTTTGTTCGGCGCTTGCCTCATGGCCCGAGCAGGCGGCAAGCGTAAACACGGCAGCCAAAAGGCACATGCACATGATCATGCGTTTCATCGTTTTCCTGCTTTCTGTCTTCTATTTACTTTTTATATCGGTTATGCGTCATAAATTGTTACATCAAAAAAGCCGGACATCCAGCTGTCCGGCTTTGCGTTATGAGCGGATTCTGATTTCTGTTTCACTGTCAAAAAAGTGAGCTTTATTCATGTCGAAAGCGACGGTCAATTCTTCACCGGCATGAATGTCATGGCGGGCGTCAATCCGGGCGATAAAATCCTGATCCCCGATCCGGGAATAAACCATAATTTCTGACCCGAGCAATTCCGCGACATTGATTTTAGCTGTGATGGATGAATTCTTATAGGATTCTACCACAATCAGCTCGTCATGTATGTCTTCCGGGCGGATGCCAAAGATAACATCTTTGCCGGCATACCCTTTTTCCCGGAGCATTTTCATTTTCCCTTCCGGCACGCTGAGAGCGGCTGAACCGATCTGAATGGCGCCGTCCGTCAGCTTTCCTTTGAAAAAGTTCATCGCTGGGGAGCCGATGAACCCGCCGACAAATACGTTTTCGGGATGTTCATACACGTCTTTCGGTGTGCCGATCTGCTGAATTTTTCCGTCCTTCATGACTACGATGCGTGTCGCCATCGTCAGTGCTTCTGTTTGGTCGTGCGTCACATAGATTGTGGTTGTTTGCAGCCTTTGATGCAGCTTAATAATTTCTGCCCGCATCTGCACCCGAAGCTTTGCGTCCAGATTTGACAGCGGCTCATCCATTAAAAACACTTTGGCGTCCCTGACAATCGCCCGGCCTAATGCAACCCGCTGCCGCTGCCCGCCGGAGAGCGCCTTCGGTTTGCGGTGCAGATACTCTGTGAGCCCCAGCATTTTCGCCGCTTCTTCGACCCGTTTTTTTATCTCAGGTTTCGGCATCTTCCTCAGCTTCAGACCGAAAGCGATATTATCATAGACCGTCATGTGCGGATATAACGCATAGTTTTGAAACACCATGGCGATATCCCTGTCTTTAGGAGCGATGTCATTCACTCTCGTGTCACCGATATAGAAATCGCCCTTCGTAATGTCTTCCAGCCCGGCAACCATCCGTAATGTTGTCGACTTGCCGCACCCCGACGGACCGACAAACACAATAAACTCTTTATCTTTAATATGAAGGTTAAAATCATCGACAGCCGCTTCTTTTTGATCGTAATACTTATAAATATGCTCCAGCCGAAGTTCCGCCATGTCATCTCCCCCTTTTTGTAAACGCTTTCTTTAATAGGATTGTAACAGCGTCAGACGGCGGCGGATATAGGCAATGTTCATAAAAAAAGTCCGCTGCCTTCGTGCACATTTCCCATTTAATGTGATTTTTCATACTGCAGACAAATGAAATAAGCCAGCAGGGCGCCCCGATATGTCTTAATATCAATACCCGAGCGTTCCGCAAATTTATCAATCCGATATTGAAGACTGTTGCGGTGCAAATGCAGTCTTTTCGATGTGAGCGACATGTTCGAGTTATGTTCAATAAAAGTCTGAATCGTATGCTTCAGCTCCGGTTCTTTCTGAAACAGCAGCACCGCTTCTTCGTGAAGCAAGGCTGAGAGCTTTTCTCTGCTTTCTTCCATGAGCATAGCCGGAAATACCGTTTCCGCGGTCAGCGTGCTCAGCTGCGGGAGATGACGCCGGCCAATCTGACAATATTGCTGTTCTCTCCGATAATGAAGGCGCAGACGTTCTCCCGCGCCGTAATACCTTCCGATGAAAAAACGGACACTGAAATAAAAATCGCCTTCGAGAATCTTCACAAAAGATGCGATGTCATCCGAATCTGGCGTTTCCAGCTTTTCTTCCTCCACAATCACGCCCTGATCCCTTCCCGTCCGGACAACTGTATATGAAACCGGCCAGAAATGGCGCAGCGCTTCCGTAAATGCCCCCCAGTCCCGTTCTCCCAATAAGTCATAATGGATAAAACGGACACGCGGCTCCTTGACATCAGGCACCGGGCCTTCTTCCAGCAGAAAACGCCGCCACCTCTTTGCTGCCGCCGTCTCCGGAAAAAAATCGCCTTTTTCTTCAGCGGGCGTCAAAAGTGATTCCAGAAGCAGTTTCTCCTTCGGGGTGATATCCTCCTTCGGAATGGCGACATAGACCCGCCTTTTCTCATCATAAAAGCAAAAGACATCCTCCGCCGTACAGCACGTATCAGACAACACAGCCCTCGGGTAAATTGCCAATAACGGGTTCATATGCGCTCCTTTCTATCGCTCTATCATATTTTCAGTATAAAACGTCCGGCCGATTGTATCCACTTCGTTTTAAGAGACAGCTTTCAGGCTATTTCCCGGGAAACGGATCATAACAGCTTCTGCCGGCATAAGAAAAAAACCCTCCGCGCCGGCAGAGGGTTCCTTTTTATTTAGAGATATCGACGAAGCCTTCACCAAAGACGTCACGCACATCATGAACAATGACAAACGCTTTTGTATCACAGCTTTTAATAATTTTTTTGAGCATGGAAAGCTCTTGTTTCTGGATGACGATATATAAAATTTCCTTCGACTGCCCCGTGTAATTTCCTTTACCCGACAGCAGCGTAACCCCTCTGTCCATAAGCGTGTTGACCTGTTCAGCGATTTCGTGCTTATGCTCAGATATAATCGTCACCGCTTTTTTCGTATTCAGGCCTTCAATGATAAAGTCCATCACCTTCGTTCCGATGTACAGCATGACAATGGTAAACATCATTTTTTCTGCACCGATGATGAAATAAGAACTGAAGACGACAATCAGATCAAAGAACAAAAGCGCATAGCTGATATTCCAATCGAGATATTTGTTCGCAATCCTCGCCAAAATGGCAGAACCCGCAGTCGTGCCTCCGACTCGAATAATGATCCCGATTCCGACACCGGCAAACACACCCGCAAAAATAGTATTAATAATGAGTTCATGTGAAGGCGAGTGCCAATCATGCGTCAGATGCAGAAACAGTGAGTTGGCGACAACGGTAATGATCGTATAAAGCGTTGTTTTTCCGTCTAAAAATTTATATCCGATAATCAATAAGATCCCGTTCAAAATGATATTCGTCACCCCGGGCGACCATTCAAACACATAGTACAAGATCAGGGTGATTCCCGTTACCCCGCCCTCTCCAAGATCATTCGGAATGGCGAATAAATTAACGGCCAAAGCAAAGATAAAAGCCCCAATAATCAGCATCAGCACATCCAGCAATCTCTTTTTCATCCCAGACACTCCCTTTATATAAAATCAAAAAAGCCCGGGAGAGCACTCTTCATTAAAAGAGCAGAAACTCCCGGGCTTTTATCCCAACGTGTCACAGCAGGAACCTGCTGTGTGTTTTCTCTCGGTCCAGACCAATTCAGCATTGCGGAACCCTAGAAAACCACTGTTTTTTATGTTCAGTTTTTGTATATCTTTCAAGATTATACGGGAAATCACGAACATGTTCAACCACTCTTTTTTCAATAAACGTATAAAAAATATGAGCGATCTGCCGATACTAAAAAAGGCACTAAAATACATGACTAAAAAATCATTAAAATACTTTTTTCTCAAAATATTATTGACTGTAGGTTATTTTACAGGCATTATAGTATGTAGTTTTCAAGAAATAGTTTACATAGGAGGAAATATTATGGCAGGCAACCTGGTGTCTTGTAAGTCATGCGGCAAAGAAATCGCTAAAGGCGTTAAAAAATGCCCAAACTGCGGTAAAGATCAGAGAAACTTTTTTATGAGACATAAAATTATCACATTGCTTCTGGCAGTAGTGGTTATTATCATTCTCGTAAACATCGGCGGCGGAGGCGGATCTTCATCATCTAAAACCGCGTCTTCAAAAGCTGCGGAATCCAAGGAAAAACTGTATAACATCGGTGACACTGTTAAGACTGAAAAAACAGAAGTTACTGTTACCAAAGTGGAAAAAAGAGATTCAGTAGGCTCTCAATTTGTCGAGAAAAAAGCATCTGACGGCGGCGTTATCGTAGCTGTTCAATACACAGTTAAAAATGTTTCAAACAAGCCGTTAAGCTCTTTCTCCATTCCAAGAGCGAAATTAGTAGATTCTAAAGGAACATCCTATGATTCAGATATTGATGCTTCTTCAAGCTATGCAACAGAAACAAAAGTAGACAACAGTAAAATTTTAAGTGACTTGAACCCGAACATTAAAGTTACTGACGTAAAAGCCTTTGAAGTTGATAAAAACGCATACTCTAAAGGTACTTGGAAAATTAAATTCAGCAACGATGTTGAAGTGAAAATTAAATAATGACCGTATAAAAGAGACCTTCACCATTTGAAGGTCTCTTTCTTTTTACACCTTTTGGTACCCGTTCACATTGGAGGACTGCCACTTCCAAGAGTCGGCGCACATTTCTTCAAGCCCGCGCTTTGCTTCCCAGCCTAATTCAGCCTTAGCTTTTGCCGGGTCTGCGAAGCATGCGGCGATGTCTCCCGGGCGCCGGGCGGCAAAACGGTACGGCACTTCTTTTCCTGATACTTTTTCAAACGCCTTGACCATCTCAAGAACGCTGTAGCCTCTTCCCGTGCCGAGATTATAGGCGTCGGCGCCCGTTGTGTCCAGCACCTTTTCAAGCGCTCTGACGTGGCCCTCGGCAAGGTCAACGACATGGATGTAATCCCGCACGCCGGTGCCGTCCTTTGTCGGATAATCATTGCCGAACACCTGCAATTGCTCAAGCTTGCCGACAGCGACTTGTGCGACGTACGGCATTAAATTATTCGGGATGCCGTTCGGGTCTTCTCCGATCCGCCCGCTCGGGTGCGCGCCGAACGGATTAAAGTAGCGGAGCAGCGCAATGCTCCATTCAGAGTCCGCTTTATGCAGATCGCGTAAAATCTGTTCCAGCATCAGCTTTGTCTGCCCGTAAGGATTGGTGGCGCTTAAAGGAAAATCCTCAGTGATCGGCGTTGTTTCCGGAACGCCGTAAACCGTCGCTGAAGAACTGAAGACGATTTTTTTCACGCCGTGTGCCTGCATGGCTTCACATAAAATAAACGTCCCCGTCAGATTATTATGATAATAACGGAGCGGAACAGCCACAGACTCACCGACAGCTTTTAATCCCGCAAAATGAATGACGGCTTCAATCTCATTTTCAGCAAACACCCGGTGAACGGCGTCACGGTCAAGGAGATCCGCTTTATAAAACACAAGCTCTTTTCCGGTAATGTCTTTCACACGCTCCAATGCTTCCGGTGAACTATTTGACAGATTATCCAGAACCACGATGTCATAGCCGCCGTTTAACAGCTCGACACATGTGTGGCTTCCGATATAACCCGCTCCGCCTGTCACTAAAATCGCCATGAAGAAAGCCTCCCCTATTGAATGAATTGACCATATTATATCGGTTTTTTCTTCCTCAATCATCCATTTCCAAAAAGTTTAATCGTTTAGTCATCGTTTCTTCATAATTTGTTTTCATTCGCGTAATACACAGAGCCCTCGATTCAAACGGGTTGTGAAATAGAAATCCCTCCCCCGCGCATGGTAAGATAAGACAAAGGAGATGACGGTATGAAAAATGAAATCATTGAACGCTTTACCTCTTATGTAAAAGTCGATACACAGTCTGACGAAAACAATGAAAACTGCCCTTCAACCCCCGGCCAGCTGACATTGGCCAACATGCTGGCAGATGAATTAAAGTCGATCGGCATGACAGAAATCACAGTCGATGACAATGGGTACGTCATGGCGACTCTGCCGGCAAATACGGATAAAGACGTGCCGACTGTCGGTTTTCTGGCTCACGTGGACACCGCGACTGATTTTACCGGAAAAAATGTGAATCCTCAGATTATTGAGAGCTACGACGGACATGATATCGTTTTAAATGACAAACTCAATGTCGTCCTGTCGCCTGAGCAATTCCCGGAGCTCTCCCGCTATAAAGGCCAGACGCTGATCACAACAGACGGCACGACGCTGCTCGGAGCCGACAACAAAGCGGGCATTGCCGAAATCATGACGGCAATGGCGTACTTGATCAAACATCCGGACATCAAACACGGAACGATCCGGGTCGCGTTCACGCCCGATGAAGAAATTGGCAGAGGCCCTCACAAATTCGATGTCGGCCGCTTCAACGCGGCATTCGCCTACACGATAGACGGAGGCCCCCTCGGCGAACTGCAATATGAAAGCTTTAACGCAGCCGCCGCAAAGCTTACTTGTTACGGAAAAAGCGTCCACCCGGGAACGGCGAAAAACAAAATGGTCAACGCTTCAAAAATCGCGATGGAATTTCATCACGCGCTGCCGAAAGAAGAAGCGCCGGAATATACGGAAGGGTATGAAGGCTTCTATCATTTACTTTCCATGAACGGAGACGTTTCTGAAGCCGCCCTGTCGTACATCATCAGAGACTTTGACAGAGACCGCTTTGCAGAACGAAAAGAATATATGCAGAAAACCGCCGATGCGCTGGCGGCCAAATACGGCAACGAAAGCATCAAGCTTGAACTGCGTGATCAATATTACAACATGAGAGAAAAAATCGAGCCGGTCAAAGAGATAGTCGATGTCGCCTATCAAGCCATGAAAAACCTCGATATCGAACCGATTATCGAACCGATCCGGGGCGGAACCGACGGATCACAGCTCTCTTACATGGGGCTGCCGACACCGAACATTTTCACGGGCGGCCAAAACTTCCACGGAAAATATGAATACATTTCCGTCGATCATATGGAAAAGGCGGTAAACGTCATTGTTGAAATCGCCAGGCTCTTTGAAGAGCGCGCTTAAAACCAAAGCCCCCTGCTTTGGTTTTTTTCTTTCACATGAAACCTTTCCTTCTTTCTTTCCGTATATAAGGTATGAAATGGAAAGAAGGAGTGAAGACTATGGCAAGAGGGACTGTAGCGAAAGAATTGAAAAATACCTTAAAAGACCCGCGTGTTCTGGAGACGAAATCAAACCCTTTTAAAAAGCTGCGGAAAATGTTCAAACGATTTTTTTAAGATAACATCTCGTTTTCTTTAAAAAAATAAAGAAAGCGCTGTCATCCTGCAGTCATCTGTTAGAAGCAGTTATTTTGCATATTATAAGATTTTTTAGGGTACTGAATAACACAAGGCAAACGAAAACACTGAAGTAGTTAATTTGATGCTTACAAAAAATAGTGAAAAAGTTATATAAACGATCATCATTCATCAGCCGATACAATCTATAGAACCACAACAAGAGCAAAATTTCTTCAACCCATAGTCATTTTTACGGAAAATGACGTTATTTTTTAAAAAAGTGACAATTGTTTGAATACTTTTCGTTTGTTTTTTCGTACAATAATAAAACCAAAACTTTTTTTGGGAGGTATGTAAAATGATGCTACTTATTTTTGCTGCTTTGACAGGGTATCTTGTTTTCTCTTTCAGTAAGGACAACCGCCGGAAAACGCCAAAGACAAGCCCGCTGGTGACAGCTGCCGACACGAATAACATCATTGATTTAAATGCGATCCGTCAAAAACGCCGGATGCCGCTATCATAAAAACGACAGCTGCCGCAAAATCGGCAGCCTTTTTTTATGCACCCGGCCGATATGAAACCAACCGCCTCCTTTTTTCGTACAACATAAAAAAGGAGTTTTTTTATGTACCATTTTTACATCAAAGAGCGAATGTTTACGTTTAAGAATCGTTTTCAAGTGTTTCTTGAAAGCGGAAAAGAAGTCTACAATGTTGAAGGAAAGCTGTTTTCATTCGGTGATGAACTGAAGCTGACTGATTTGGACGGCCGCACGCTCGCCAGCGTCAATCAGAAACTGATGTCGTTCGTTCCCCGTTACGAGATTTCCGTCAGCGGCAAACCCGTCTGCCAAGTCATCAAGAAAGTCACGCTTTTCAAACCGAAATTTGAAATTTCCGGACTCGGCTGGGATCTTACCGGAGATGTGTGGGGCCGGAATTTTCAAGTGACAGACGGAAAATCAAACCGGATGACTGTCACCAAATCATGGATGAGCTGGGGCGATTCCTATCATTTGCAGATTGAAAAGGAAGAGGATATCGTTCTTTGTCTCGCGATCGCCATTGTGATAGATATGATTCTATTTGAGGGTGACAAATAAAAATATTTATCGAAATATATTGACAATATGAGAAAACATACTAAGATTAATAGTATTACAGTTTATTCTGAAAAATAGCATATTTCCTTATCAAGAGAGGTGGAGGGACTGGCCCTATGATACCCGGCAACCGCTGTTCAGCAGAATGGTGCTAAATCCTGAAGATAAGGTTGAGATTTGCGGACGCAAGCTCTTCCCTATCCGAGGGAAGAGTTTTTTTATATTTCATCAGGAAAGAAGGAATCGTTCATGTCACAGCAAAACACAGAACAACCATTGCATACGCTTCTAAGAAAAAACCCGCCGTTTCGCGCGGATCAGGTCGGAAGCCTGCTGCGGCCGGCGGCTGTGAAGCAAGCCCGCCTGCAAAGAGCGGCGGGTGAGATTTCGGCAGAACAGCTGCGCGAAATCGAAAACAAAGAAATCATCCGCAGCGTGGAAAAGCAGAAAGAAACCGGCCTCAATGTCGTGACTGACGGCGAATTCCGACGGGCCTGGTGGCATTTTGATTTTCTCGAAAATTTAGACGGCGTCGAAGCGTTTACGCCTGAAAGCGGCATTCAATTTCACAACGTACAGACGAAAGCGCGCGGCATTAAAGTAACGGGAGCTATTGATTTTTCTCAGCATCCGATGCTCGAAGATTATAAATTCCTGCACAGCATTGCCGGCGATGCTGTTCCGAAAATGACCATCCCAAGTCCGAATATGCTGTTTTTCCGCGGGAAATTGGAAAAAGCGTCCTACCAGAATGATTACAAACAATTTCAGCACGATGTGTCAAAAGCGTATAAAAAAGCGATTCAAGCTTTCTATGACGCCGGGTGCCGCTACCTTCAGCTCGATGACACCGCATGGGCCGTTTTCTTATCAGAAGCGGGGCTTCGTCAGATTGAAGCTTTCGGCACGACGCCGGATGAGCTGCGCAAGCTGTTTGCCGCTTCCATTAATGACGCCATCAAGGATCGCCCTGACGATCTGAAGGTTACGATGCATATCTGCCGCGGCAACTTCCAATCCACATGGACGGCTGAAGGCGGCTATGATGCAGCGGCTGAAACGATTTTTGACGGGCTTGATCTTGACGGATTGTTCCTGGAATATGATGATTCCCGCTCCGGCGGCTTTGAACCGCTCCGTTATGTCAAACGCTCTGATCTTCAGCTTGTGCTTGGTTTGATTACGTCGAAACACGGCGAACTTGAAGACAAGGACGCGATTAAACGCCGGATTGAAGAAGCTTCACAATATGTCAGCCTGGACCAGCTTTGCCTCAGCCCGCAATGCGGATTCGCCTCCACTGAGGAAGGAAACCTGATCACAGAAGAACAGCAATGGGCGAAACTGCGCCATGTCGTCAACATTGCCGGAGAAGTCTGGAAATAAAAAAAAGACACGCGATTAGCGTGTCTTTTCCGTTTTACAGCGGATCGGTTCCGATTAAAATATCGATATCTATCGTGACAGCAGCCTCTTTCCGGCTGATGAACCGCCGGATGCTGTCATCAGTACATTTCCATGTTAAGGGCGTCATTTTCACAAGCCGCTCGAGGTCAGGCTGCGCTAAAGTCTTTGTGTAACACAGCCGTTTGCGCTCAAAGGTTTGAAAGCCCGCTTGGAATCGTCCGGCCGCAGAATCGGCGGTGTCATTCAGCCGAGGACTGTCTCCGAAGAAGAATTCCCTTACTTCCTTCAAATAATCACGCCGCGGCACCGCTTTAATGACTGTGCCGCCCTTTCGTAAAAGCCTGCTGCATTCCTTGTAATTCCAAGGTGATAAAACAGACATCACGACATCAAAACAGCTGTCGGCAAACGGCGCATCCGCCACATCAGCGACGGCAAAAACCAAATGATTCCCGAAGGCCTTTGCGGCATGCAGCACACCTTCTTTCGAGAGATCAATGCCGATTCCCGTCACGGAAAAAGCGGGCTGAAGCCATTTGCATACGGCGGCTAAATGAGAGCCTTCTCCGCATCCCGCATCCAATATCGCCGCTGATGTTTGCGGAGTTTGAATATGGGTGATGATGGCGGCAATCTCCTTTTGAACCGGCGCAAAAAATTCCCGGCTGTCAAAAAGCTCGCGTCTCGCTTCGAACAGCTGCCTGTCATAGCGGGTTTTGACCGATTTATTGAGGAAATTCACATATCCTTGTTTTGATATATCAAATGTATGCCCCTGTCCGCAAATCAAGCTTCGGTATTGTGAGACCGCCATGGCCGACCGGCATAGCGGACACCTAAACACGGACTGGCATGATTGCAGTAATTCCGCGCGTTTTCTTTTTATAGACGTCAAAAAAACACCTCATTCATTCGTTATTCCGATGAAATGAAAAAGGCATAGACAAATAAACCTTGCCGAATTGGAAGGTTTAACCTATTCATCTATACCTCTCATTATCTGTAACGAATGAACTGGATGATCACGAAAATGACCCCTTTTCTGCCGTCTTTTGAAGGCTGTGCCCTCAGATCCATTTTATCAGCTGCATCCCGTCTTTACAATGAACCGGAACGGTTTTTAGGGTTTTTTATACCTTTATTATCCAATTACTTATGCACATCCTTTATTTTCTTTATTTATAATATAAATTTATTATTTTGAAAATATCTAAAAAGGTTGATTTTCAAAAATTGAAACGATAAAATACTGCTATCTCATGTAATATCGTTATTCTTGTATATGATCAGTAATATGGTCTGATTGTTTCTACCTAGTGCCGTAAAAGACTAGACTACAAGAAAGTTTGCATAAATTTGAACGAGTGAAAAGCATATGACGCTGTCTATTCTTTTCTTTTGGCTCTTATTTATCACACTTTCTGGCTTTCAGGAATTTGTGACGAATAAGAGCTTTTTTTATTTCCATAATACCCTTATAGGAGTTGCTCACATGTACTTTTTATTGAACATTGTCGGTCTCATTGTTGTCATGGCTGTTGTTTTCTTATGCTCTCCCAACAAGAAGAAGATTAAATGGCGTCCGATTGTCATGCTCCTCGTCTTTGAGTTTCTGATTACTTGGTTTATGTTAGGGACAAAAGTCGGCGGCTTTGTCATCGGGAAGATCGGCGCGTTCTTTACATGGCTGATTTCCTGCGCCAGTCAAGGGATTGCGTTCGCTTTTCCGTCTGTCATGGCGAACCCGACGGTTGATTTTTTCTTCAGCGCATTGCTGCCGATTATCTTCGTCGTGACCTTCTTTGATATGCTGTCGTATTTCGGTATTCTGCCGTGGCTCATTGATAAAATCGGCTGGCTGATTTCTAAAATATCCCGTCTGCCGAAGCTGGAGAGCTTTTTCTCCATCCAGATGATGTTTTTAGGAAATACGGAAGCTTTAGCCGTCATCCGCCAGCAGCTTGCCGCCGTCAGCAACAATCGGCTTTTGACATTCGGGCTGATGAGCATGAGCAGCATCAGCGGCTCGATCATCGGATCATACTTGACGATGGTTCCGTCCACTTATGTGTTTACAGCCATCCCGCTGAATTGCTTAAACGCGCTTTTAATCGCCAATATGCTGAATCCCGTGGACGTTTCTAAAGAGGATGATATTATTTACGTGCCTTCAAAAGCGGAGAAAAAAGACTTCTTCTCCACGATTTCTAACAGTATGCTTGTCGGCATGAACATGGTCATTGTCATTTTAGCGATGGTGATCGGCTATGTGGCGTTAACGGCCGCGTTAAACGGCGTACTCGGGCTGTTCATGCACGGGTTGACCATTCAAAAGATTTTCTCATACATCTTCAGTCCGTTTGCCTTCCTTCTCGGATTAGGCGTACATGACGCGATGTATGTCGCACAGCTGATGGGCATCAAGCTCGCGACGAATGAATTTGTGGCAATGGCCGATCTGAAAGGGCAGCTGAATTCACTTCCGCCGCACACGATTGCCGTGGCTACGACATTCCTGACATCATTCGCAAACTTCAGCACCATCGGTATGATCTACGGATCTTATCAATCTCTGCTTGATGGTGAAAAATCAGCCATCATCGGAAAAAACGTCTGGAAGCTGCTTGTCAGCGGAATTGCCGTTTCCTTATTGAGCGCGGCGATTGTCGGATTGTTTGTCTGGTAATAGAAAAAGCGATACCGCTCCGTTTTGGAGTGATATCGCTTTTTTTTATTGATAGACGGATGCAGGTACGAAAACGTCCCGGATTCCTGCCGCGTACGGCCCGAGATCATATTGTCCGAACACAACGGCAATGCCGTTTTTCGTAAAGAAAAAAGGTCTTTCATTATTCAGGATGATCTCTTGTTTTTTGACGTCCTGATCGAACAGATCGTCATGTTTCTTGATGTAGCCGTAAAGATAGTCTCTCGTTTTGTTAGCTTTCGTTTTTGTATTCAGCACATTATCGAGTGTGACCCGTTTTTTCGCGGCCAGGTCGTAATTAAAGGTCTGAACGGATGTCAGCCCGTGTGCGCCGCCTGTGTAACTGTAGTCTTCCGTCTGAATGCTGAGCTTGCCGTCTTGATTATACTTCACCTTAAAATCTGTTTGGTATTCCGCTTTGTAGCCTTGTTTTTCACCGTCTTTTTTGTTTTTCACATATTCTTTGTACGATTGTTCAATATAGCGCTTGAAGTCCTGATTGACTTTCTTTTCAAAAGATGCGTTTCCCGTATTTGTGACCTCGGGGTATGTCAGCTGTTTTACATGCTTATACGTATGGCTTTTGACAACGGGCTTTGCAGTTTGCGCGGCCTCGGCTGAAGGCGCGAAACCTCCGAACGGCGCGGCTGTCAGCACGGTTAAGAGCACAGCCGCCATCATTTTGAATGCCTTTTTCATCACAACTCCTCCTTTTCATTACCGTTCCCTTTTTGAAAACGGGTTACACTCTATAGACAGCGCGGATCAGCAAATTGTTTCTGGGCCTTCTTTCACATTTTCTCCATGAAAAAAAGAGACATGGAAAATCCACGCCTCTTTTACCGTGAAGGTCTTTGCGCAATGGCTTCATAAACGGCTTCCGCCAAATCGGAGTTGCCGAACATCTCCAAAACGCCGATAACGGTTTGATCAGGAATCGGTTCTGATTCCTCCTTCGGCACGACAAGCTCTTCAGCCGTTTTTCGCAGCTCTTCGTTTAAAGGCTGTCCGGGATAAGCCTTGCTGTAAATGGCCATCGGATCAAGGTCATGATTGACGCACCATTGGGCAAACACCAAAATCATCATGTTTTCGTCACGCCGGTAATATTCTTCAAGTTGTTTTTCGGTAAACGGCTTCACTATCATTCGCTCCTCCAGAAAATCTACCCCTAAGATACACAAACACAGAGCGGAAGTAAACCAAAGATCATTTCACCATCAGTCAGAACCCTTTAAATAATGCAATGCCCTGACTCTCTAAAACTGTTGTCTGAATGTCCCGGACAGCGGAAGATACGGATTTGCACGGAAGCCATTTTCGTTTTCTCCCAATATTAATGCTTCGTTCAGATATTTCACTTTCACAAGGAAAAAGCGCCCCTCTCATAAAAGGCGCTTTTTCATTCTTATATGTTTCTGTCCCAATGCCGATGCTCAGCCACGGCCTTCAGAAATTGTTCATGGTTTCCGTCCGGAACAAGGCCGGGGCCGTTTTCGGTTCCGGCGGCGAGGGCGAGAAGTTCTTTTCCTTCACCGGAGGCGCCGATCGCTTTGTAATGGCTGAAAGCTTCGCTGACGAAGTCTCTGGCCGATTTTTGGGCCTTGAGACTGTCTGTGCTTTGTTTTCCGCCCGGAATGAAAACAGCGTCGTACAGGACGGAATCCGCTGTCAGGAAAGTGGCTGACGCTTTCAGCTCCGTACCATTTTCTCCCTTGACGGTTCCCAGCGCAGGGCTGATGATATCGGCTCTGACTCCCGCCTGTTTGCATGCGTCAAGCAACTGTTTGATTTCCCCATCCGCAAACCCGTGGTCGGTTAAAACCGCGACCTGCCTTGTCGCTGCCGTCTTCACCGTGTTTTCCTGGCTTAAGGCCGGGGAAGTGAACGTTTCATCAGATTCACGGTCCTTCGGCGGCGGGTTCACGCCGATTCCTTTCGCAACACGCTCGGCAAGCCCGGCGTCGACGTGACTGAAGACATCAACCACCTGCTGCTGCACGTCCTTGCTGTTCACTTTTCCGACTTCAAAACAGAACGCGGAGATGATATGTTCTTTCTCGGCGGGAGACATGCTGTTCCAGAACATCTTCGCCTGAGAAAAATAGTCATTGAAGCTCTCGCTGCGCTGGCGGATTTTTCTGCCTTCTACTTTTTCCTGGTAATGAACGTATCCGCCTTCTTCTTCTGAAGCCGGCGACGGATCATTGTTCTGCAGGGAATTTTTATGATAGGCGACGGGACCCTTATTAATCGTCATCCGGTGGTAGCCGTCGTATTGGTTGTTATGGAACGGGCAGACCGGCCGGTTGATCGGAATCTCGTGAAAATTCGGCCCGCCAAGACGGATGAGCTGTGTATCCGTATAAGAGAAAAGCCGGCCCTGCAGAAGCGGATCATTGGTGAAATCAATGCCCGGCACGACATTTCCCGGGTGAAAGGCGACCTGTTCCGTTTCCGCAAAGACATTGTCCTGATTGCGGTCAAGGGTCATTTTTCCGATCAGCTTGACGGGAACCAACTCCTCCGGCCACAGCTTCGTCGGATCAAGGATATCGAAATCAAACTTAAATTCATCTTCTTCGTCAATCATCTGAACACCGAGCTCATACTCGACTTTGCCGCCGTTTTCAATCGTTTCCCACAGGTCGCGGCGGTTGAAATCGGCATCTTTCCCGGCAATTTTCTGCGCTTCATCCCATACGAGGGAATGAACGCCGAGCACGGGTTTCCAGTGGAATTTTACAAAGCGCGCTTTTCCTTTCTCGTTGATGAAACGGAACGTATGCACGCCGAAGCCCTCCATCATCCGATAGCTTCGCGGGATGCCGCGGTCAGACATCGTCCACATGACCATGTGAGCCGACTCAGGGTTATTAGCGACAAAATCCCAGAACGTATCATGAGCCGTCGCAGCCTGCGGCATTTCATTGTGCGGTTCCGGTTTTATGGCGTGAACGAGATCCGGGAATTTGATCGCGTCCTGAATGAAGAACACCGGAATATTGTTTCCGACGAGGTCATAGTTCCCTTCTTCAGTATAAAACTTCGTCGCAAATCCCCTGGCGTCACGGACGGTGTCGGCTGACCCCTTGGAACCCGCCACTGTTGAGAAACGGACGAAAACAGGCGTTTTGACGGACGGGTCCTGCAAAAATTTCGCCCGTGTATATTCCGTCATCGGTTCGTACACCTGAAAATGCCCATGAACGCCGTACCCGCGCGCATGAACGACCCGTTCCGGAATCCGCTCGTGGTCAAAGTGCGTCATTTTTTCACGAAAATGAAAATCCTCCATCAGCGTGGAGCCGCGGACGCCCGCTTTTAAAGAATGTTCATCCTCAGACACGCGAAGCCCCTGATTGGTCGTCATTTTTTTGCCGCTGTTATCAGACCGGTACTGCTCCAGCTGTTCGTCCTTTGAGTGTTCATTTACTCGTTTGTTTTGATCATCACTCATGTCAGTTCCCCCTTTTAAAACGAAACATTCTACAGCACATTTACCCGCGGCGTTCTTCATATAAACTGCTGATCCGCTCATTAGGATTTTAGGTCTGTATTTACATATGCGGTCATACACATTTTGAAATAAGCCATTTTCACAGAAATAAATTGTGAAAGCGCTTACCAATACAGCTGTTGAACAGGGGAGGTCATATCGTGCTTGCCATACTCGGTTTTGTGATGATGATTGTCTTTATGTATCTTATTATGTCTAATCGGCTTTCCGCTCTTATTGCTTTGATTGTCGTTCCTGTTGTGTTTGCCCTGATCAGCGGATTTGGCAAAGATCTCGGCGAGATGATGATTCAAGGCGTTACAGACCTCGCTCCTACCGGGATTATGCTGTTATTCGCCATCCTGTATTTCGGCATTATGATTGACTCAGGTCTGTTTGATCCCCTCATTGCCAAAATTCTATCGCTTGTCAAAGGGGATCCGTTAAAAATCGCCATCGGCACGGCGGTTCTGACGATGACCATTTCGCTGGACGGAGATGGGACAACAACGTATATGATTACGATTGCGGCAATGCTGCCCCTTTACAAACGGCTCGGCATGAACCGTTTGGTGCTGGCGGGGATCGCGATGCTCGGTTCAGGAGTCATGAATATTATTCCGTGGGGCGGGCCGACGGCGAGGGTTTTGGCTTCCTTGAAATTGGACACGTCGGAAGTCTTTACGCCGCTGATTCCCGCTATGATTGCCGGCGTTCTCTGGGTGATCGCCGTTGCTTATCTCCTCGGAAAAAAAGAACGGAAGCGGCTCGGTGTCATTTCAATTGAACACGCGCCGTCCTCTGATCCGGAGGCGGCGCCGCTGAAGCGTCCCGCTCTCCAATGGTTCAACCTGATGCTCACTGTCGCCCTGATGGCCGCGCTGATCACCAGCCTGCTTCCCATCCCTGTTCTTTTTATGATCGCGTTCGCCATCGCCTTGATGATCAACTATCCAAATGTCAAAGAGCAGCAGAAACGGATTTCAGCGCATGCGGGTAATGCGTTAAACGTTGTCTCAATGGTGTTTGCGGCAGGCATATTCACAGGCATTCTCTCCGGCACAAAAATGGTGGATGCGATGGCGCATTCTCTCGTTTCCCTCATCCCTGATGCCATGGGCCCGCATCTGCCGTTGATCACTGCGATTGCCAGCATGCCTTTCACTTTTTTCATGTCAAATGACGCCTTTTACTTCGGTGTGCTTCCCATCATCGCCGAAGCCGCTTCCGCTTACGGAATAGACGCCGCTGAAATCGGAAGAGCCTCCTTGCTGGGCCAGCCGGTGCATCTGCTCAGCCCGCTTGTGCCATCCACCTATCTATTGGTCGGAATGGCGGGCGTCAGCTTTGGCGATCATCAAAAATTCACCATCAAATGGGCCGTGGGAACAACGATTGTGATGACGATTGCGGCGCTTTTGATTGGGATTATTTCGTTTTAATTAAAAAAGGATTTCCGCCAGCGGAAATCCTTTTCTGTACATTATTTTTTTGTATAGCGCACCCAGTCATAATGAGCGTATAGCGGATTTACACCATTGTAGGAACCGAGCCAGTCATCGACGCCTATCCCATTCCACAAGTTCATCATGATCTTTCCCGGGTTTGTCGGGATTTGGCTTGTCGCAGTATGTTTTAATTGCCCATCGACATACCATTTAATAGAGTTTGGCTGCCAATCGAACGCATACGTATGATAGGCATTGGCCGCGTCAAATCCGAGATCCGCAACCTTCTCATGGTTTCCCGCGCCATTTGTATAATAGTTAAATTGAACCTTTGTCGTGTCTTTTCCTAAAAATTCGATATCAATCTCATCCCAAGGAGTGCCATCCGTTGGACCTGTATAAGTGAAGAACGATGAAACGATCCCCGTGTTTTTAGCCGGTTTCATTCTGACTTCATAAAGTCCATAGCCATAGGTTTGAACGGAGCGGTTCTCCCCGCAGTCAAACTTGTTATAAGACGGGCTTGTCAGCGCCAAACGCATTTCACCTGATGATGTCATTGATACATTATTTGCACGCCACGTGCAGTTGAACATATCTCCATTGGAATAACCATTTGCTTTTTGCCATAATCCGGAGTTATAGCTGTTAAAAGGTTCAAAAAACGATCCGCCTGTTTGAGCTGATGCAGTAGAAGTGATCGCACACAAACTCAAAAACAATCCAGTGACAAGAAGCAGCAGCACTCGTTTCATTCGATAAAACATGTCGGCATTCCCCTTTCTTTGAAAGCGATTTCTTTATTGATCATACATGATTCTGTTAAAAGGGGACATCGGTCAGAATAATGATAATAATGAATCTTAAAAAAACCTAAATTACCATCAGCACAAACAGAAATGATCAGCGCTCATTGTAATTTAGGTTTTGCCTGCTTATCAGTAACAATCCTAACAAGATCATACGTAAATGAAGAAAAAAATGCCAACGCTTTCATTATGCTTATTTGACTACCCTTTCTATGTGAATCGTTAAATACAGCAGCTCGTCACTGGTGAGCTTGTGCTTATACGCCCTCTCAATGCATGTTTGGATTTTCTTCGTGCATTCATACGCCCGATGGTACTTTTCTTTCACTGTCTCCAGCAAAAAATCGTCCTGGCTTTCCATATGTGTGCCGTTAAAAAGACGCTGCGCGAAAAACTTTAAGTGGGTGACAAACCGATAATAGTGAAGTGATTCCTCGTTGAAGTCAATCTTAAAATGGTATTTTACGATTCTCAAAATCTCTTGCATGACTTTTGTAATGTTGATGATATTGGGCATCTCTTCATTCAGCTCGGCATTGACAATATGCAGCGTAATAAAGCCTGCTTCATCCTCCGGCAGAGACACGCCAGTCTTGTTTTTTACCATGGCCAACGCTTGTTTGCCGATTGCAAATTCGTCTTTGTACAGCCGTTTCGTTTCCCACAGTAAGGCATTTTTGATATCCAGCCCTTTCTTATTGCGCTGGATCGCAAAGTTAATATGGTCGGTCAGCGACACATAGATGCTGTCATTGAGCTTTTTGCCGAGCTGTAATTTCGCATAGCTGATAATCTCTTCGGATACTTCCATACATTCGATCGGGATATCATACAAAAGGGTTTTGAACTTTTCGGATACATCTTTGTTATCGAGCGTGAACACTTTCTCAATGCGGGCTTCATCTACCGGGTCTCCCGTTTTCTTTTGAAAAGCAATGCCCCGGCCCATGATGACCAATTCCTGATTGCCTTCTTTGAGCACACTGACGACATTATTATTAATGACTTTCGCAATCTTCAATTCTGTCTCCCTCCCGCCTGACCATTTACCTGCTACACCTTGATTTTACATCCTTTTTGAACTAGGTCAATATCTCCAGGTCAATCAGAAAACGCCGTTCAGAAATCATTGTCCAACGATGAGGCAGCGGCGCATATAATGCAGAGAACCGGTTTTTGGGAAGGAGCGTGTGTGATGAAACGGTTTTCGAAAGAAGAAAGCAGCTGGATGCTGTATGATTGGGCCAATTCAGCTTACTCGGTCATTATTATGGCGGCGGTATTCCCCTTGTTTTTTAAAGCCGCGGCGGCGGAAAACGGTGTCAGCGCGGCTGATTCTACCGCTTATTTGGGCTATACGATTGCCGCCGCGACTTTTATTTTGGCGATGCTCGGCCCCGTCTTAGGAACGATTGCCGACTACAAAGGATGCAAGAAACGGTTTTTTGCCTTCTTTTTTCTGATCGGTGTGGCGGGCACCGCCGCGCTGGCTTTGATTCCCGGCGAATCTTGGATGCTGTTATTAATTTGTTATACGATTTCCACGATCGGCTTTGCCGGGTCTAATGTGTTTTATGATGCGTTTCTCGTTGATGTGGCCGCAAAGGAGCGGATGAATATGGTGTCCGCCAGAGGGTTTGGGCTGGGCTATATCGGCAGTACGATCCCTTTTCTCCTCAGCATTGCCGTGATTCTTTCAGCTCAAGCGGAGGTGATTCCGCTGTCCGCCCAGGCTGCCGGCCGCATTGCCTTTTTGATTACGGCGGCATGGTGGGGGCTGTTTTCGATCCCGCTCCTTCTCCGCGTCCGCCAGCGCTATTATATCGAGAGGGAGCCGCGGCTTGTAATCAGCAGTTTTAAACGGCTGGCCGGCACGCTGAAGCAGATCAGGAAGCACCGGGCGCTGTTTTTGTTTCTGCTCGCCTATTTCTTCTATATCGACGGGGTCGGCACCATCATTACAATGTCCACGTCATACGGGGCTGACCTCGGCATCAGCGCGGCAAATCTGCTGATTGTTTTATTTGTCACTCAGGTCGTCGCCGCGCCTTTTTCGATTTTGTATGGGCGGCTGGCCGAACGGTTTAAAGGAAAAACGATGCTTTATGCCGGAATCGGCGTGTATATGATTGTCTGCACGTATGCTTATTTTATGGATTCCGCTTTTGACTTCTGGATTTTGGCTATGCTTGTCGCCACTTCCCAAGGAGGTATTCAGGCGCTGAGCCGCTCTTACTTTGCAAAGCTTGTCCCCAAACAGAACGCCAATGAGTTTTTCGGCTTTTATAATATCTTCGGCAAGTTCGCTTCGATTATCGGCCCGCTTTTGATTGCCGTGACCGCCCAGCTGACCGGAAATTCGTCAGCCGCCGTGTTCAGCCTGATCATTTTGTTTGTAATCGGGATTGGCATTCTTGCGTTCGTCCCCGAGGAGACGGCGTAACAAAAGCCTGCGCGCGGCAGGCTTTCTTTTTTTATTTCTTGGCTTTATGGACTTTCAGTTTTTTGCCTTTGACCGTTGTATTTTTCATGATGTCAAGAACGTGCGGGCCTTTGCCGTTCAGAATCTCGACGTACGATGCGTTGTCCAAAATCGTGATAATCCCGATATCATCGGCTGAAACGCCGTCGATTTTCGCAATCGTTCCGACAAAATCGACCGCTCTGAGTTTTTTCTTTTTCCCGCCGTTAAAGTACAGCTTCATGATGTCTTTGTTTAACTGTTCGCTTTTGTCTGTTTTGACATCGGGGCGGGCGTTCAATTTTTCCGCAAAAGCCGCTTTCCGTTCCGCTGTTTCTTTCTCGGACGGCGCCTCCCGCTTCTGGATGCGAAAACCGATATATGTCTCAATGTCATTCAGAAACCGCGATTCAGACGGCGTCACAAACGTAACGGCCCGTCCGCGGTGTCCGGCGCGGCCCGTTCTGCCGGTGCGGTGCACATAGCTTTCTTTTTCAAGCGGAATATCATAATTGATGACGAGGCTGATGTTTTCAATATCAATTCCTCTGGCGGCAACATCGGTCGCAATGAGATAGCGGAACTCGCCGCGCTTGAATTCATTCATGACGTCAAAGCGGTCTTCCTGCACCATGCCGCCGTGAATTTTATCGCAAGGGTAGCCCAGCCTGTCCAGCTCATCGGTTAACTGGATGACTCTTTCTTTTGTCCGGCAGAATATGATGCAGCTGTCCGGGTTTTCGGTGATCAGGACATCACGCAGCAAAGATGTTTTGTCCTCTTCTTCTGTTCTGGTGACAAAATGCTCAATGTCTTTTGTCGTCAGGCCTTCCGCTTTTACTTCAATCAATTCAGGGTCTTTCATATATGTGCGGCTCAGCTTCTCGACGTCATCCGGCAGCGTCGCTGAAAACAGCATGGTGACTCTGTTTTTCGGCAGATGCTGAATGATGGCTTCCACCTGTTCAATAAATCCCATATTCAGCATTTCATCCGCTTCGTCAATCACTACATACGCCAGCCGTTCAAGCGGCAGCGTCCCTTTTTCTATATGATCAAGCACACGCCCCGGCGTTCCGGCAACGACGTGGCTTTTTTGCTTCAGTTCGGTTTTCTGTTTGTCAAAAGAAGCTTTTCCGAAAACCGCCGTGGCTTTTATCCGTTTGAAACGGCCGATATTCGTGATATCTTCTTTAATCTGCGCCGCAAGCTCGCGGGTCGGCGTTAAAATCAGCGCCTGCGGTTTGTTTTCCTCCCATTCCGCAAGCTCGCAGATCGGAATGCCGAAAGCTGCGGTTTTGCCGCTGCCCGTCTGCGATTTGACAACGAGGTCTTTTTTTTGCAGCGCGGCGGGGATGACGCGCCGCTGCACTTCAGTCGGCTCGGTGTATTGCAAGCCATTCAGCGCCCGTCGGATCTCGGGGCTGATCGCATATTCATTAAACTCATTCATGACTAAACTCCTTCTCTGTCCGGCTCCCCTCATTATACGCGAAATGCCGCCGCTTTACCCTGACGTTTTGCCGGGCCATTCGGGGGACTGCTTTTTCTTCATGTCAAGCACGACCCATTTGGCGCAATAAAAGCTCATGCTTCCTTCCCCGTCATCGACATAGTAGCGGATTGATTCCCAGCCGCCGTCGACCGGGCTGATATCCAGATGGATGTCGGTGATGCTTTCAAGATCATCCAGCCGGGCAGCCCTCACACCCTCAAAACGCAGCACGGCATCATACTGTCCATCAGTCAGCTTCAGCTCAAACACCGGGATTTTATCATAATACTCGTTATACCCGGTATAGAACGTAAACTCCGTCAATTCAAAACACCCCGGCGAATCCGGCCCCAGCAGAACTGCTTTCTCATGTTTGTGCCATTCCATTTTGTGCCTCCTTACTTAACACCTTCTTCTCTGCTGCTTCATATTGACGGCAGTAAAAGCGGAACGTTTGGTTCTCCCACTCCTCCACGAGAAAATGCTGTCCATCATCGCCGTCAGCAGGATCAATTGCTACAATGCCTGAGCCAGCCGTTTGACTCTCCATTTTTTTTATTTGAACGGAAGAAACGTCTTTGCATGTGAGCCTTACACGAATGAGATGATGTTCATACTCGGAGGAAAATGCCAACCCAATTGCAGAAATCTCCCCTTCCCGGTTGAGGCGGAATTCTAAAAGCTCCTGAATCAGCCACTTATTCTCTTTCATTTTCTATAAATTCTCCTATAGAAGCGGCATACTCTCTTCTCTGCACACACTGTTTTGCCTGATCACATCATCCCAGGTTTTCTGCAAACGGCTTTGTTCACGGATAGGGAAAAAAATCCACTCTCCGATCTCCGCAGGGTTCTTTTTATGAAGCAGCCGTTTATACGCTTTCGGAAAAGACGCTCTCAAGCTTTTTTCCGCAGCCCTGAACTCTTCTTCTGTCATCCTGTTATTCCTCCCCCGTAAAAACATGAGATTCATTCGCAAGCGGCATTCACTTTTGAAATAAGACAGGAGCGTTTCTTTCTATCGCCCTTATTAGCGGTGAGCCAAAAACCGTAATGGTTTGCTGCCGCGGATCCCCTAGCAGCCCCCACTGGAAGTCCTGATGAATAAAGAAACAATAGTCTCCGTTTGGAATAACGGAGACCAGCCATTCACCGAATTCATCTTTATCAATTGGCGCATGAGGATTAAATAGATAACATTCATGCTGCCAGTCCAGCGCATATATAAACTCTTGCTTTAAGGTACAAGATTGAAGTGCCTTTAGTAACTGCACCTCTGCATCTTCCAGAAAGCCGATACGCCCTTTTTCATCATTGAATCCTTGAGATACATCAAAGATCTGAAACGGTTTTGGAGGTTTTATAGAAGCAAATATACTGCCCGATTTCCATTTCACTGCGCGATTTACCCTGCGCCACAAGCGCTCTGTCTCCTCTTCACTCAAACAGTGCCAATTCATGTATTACTCCTCCCGCAGTTTCAACGTTTCACCTCTGCCCTTCCTTTTTTAAAAGCCGCCTGTCAGCTCAGCAAGTAAAGCCTGTTGCTCTCATCAATCCCCGCAGCCTTATCTTGATAAGCAGCCACTTGCGTAAAACGGAGAGGTTTTCTTGAGATTTTATCAGTGAGCTGATATTCCCCAGCCTGTTTTGTCATGTTATGAAATTTTAGCGCTTTGTCAATTTGGCACGAAGCTTGATTCCGAATCAAAAAATAATATGATGAATCTTTCTTGAATTGTGCACTAAAGTCAAAGTCTGCCCTATGAAAGCTTAACGTTTCGCCTTGCAAATCGACCTTCCGAATATAATCTTCACCAAGCGTACGATAATGAAGATACATGGCATCTTTTTGTGCATACGCCCCATAAAAATGATCAATAAGGTGCGGAGCCGTACGGAAAGTATCACTGCAAGATTTCCAAGTTCCGTCTTCAAAGGGAAAGCGGGCCACGCCTTTTGAACTGATATCGTCGTCCAGGCAAGAAAATATTCCCGCTTCATCGTAGCCCAGCCACAAATTATTCGCAGAATCGACTGTCATTGACCGGATATAACGGCCCCCGTAGAGCGAATGATAAAACCCTTTGAGCGGGTGCCATATATAAATATTCGGATCTTCCTGAACCACCCCATCTTCATAGTCCTTATGAATAAGAAACAAAAATAAATCCCCCGATTTTTGAACTCCGATTATATTCATTGATGTTTGAATTTGATAGCGATGACGTAAATGTCCATCACCGTTCCGGAATATGAAAATGTGATTGATATATTCTTCTTTCCGCACTTTTTCCTGAGCCAGTACGATGAGTTCCGCTGCATTCATGGACAGAATGATTGGGCCGCTTGTGTTTATTTTTGTATTGATTCTTGTAAAGACTAATTCCGACATGAACGCACCCTTTCTTCATGTATTCCCGGTTACCTATATCCCTGCATCCAATCTTTTAATTCTTCAATCGTATGCAGATACGAATCAGGCGAATCTTTCAGATCAAACCCGCTCAAATACACGAGCATCTCCCAAACGTTTTCATCCTCAACCGCCGGATCATCTGCACTCACATACTCAGACGCCCAATCCGACACTTCTTCCCTTACCGCTTGACCGTTCAGGATCAGATCAGCCTTCTTCAGACATTCTGCTATTGTTGGTTCTTTCACGTCAGAAGCCTGCCTTTCATTTCTTGTTTAAAATGCTGACTAACCATTTTCTTACCCGTTCATGCCGCCCGATTTCCCGGCTGAGCTCCGGATAATCCGTTAAAGCGTATTTCAGCTGCGCATATTGCGGATAAAGCTCAAAAAAGGATTTATATAAGGCTTTACGCTGCCGCGCAGGCATTTGTTTATTCGCCAAAACAAAATCTAAGCTGCCGCAGACAAGCGCGAAATACTCATAAAAATCCCCCGCGCAGTCAGCCCCCTCAAAGTCTTCTTCAAATCTCCCAGCATCTGAAGGCAGCGGACCCTCTAATTCTTTTTTGTGTAATTTCAGGTTTTGGATGACGTCATCATTTAAAGAATATCTGTTGGATCTTAACATCTCAGAATCACTCGAATATCACCTAATTCATCGATGATCGTAAACGAAAGCCCGTCATTCTGATGCCGTCCGAGATACAGATGCCCGCAGTTATCAAAATGACAAAAACATCCTTTTACTGATTCTTCGACTATCTTATTCATTTTTATTTTCATGTAATTGCCCCCTTGAGTCTTGGGTGATATTTTTATCGATCGCACTCTGTAAATTGATATACAGATGGCTGTAAAAAGCCACCTGCATAGGATTGATCAAAACTTCACCAGATATAAATCGTTATCACTAAAGATAAACATGCGGTCCTGTACGGCTCTGTACGTTGTTTTTCCTTTTCTATCAATACCGTGTATCATGACGTCAGCCTCTGATAACCCTTTGCTCTCTTCATGAAATGCAAATAGGTTATCCTCGTGATTCTGTATCAGCAGCACCCTATTTTTCGAAACGGACATCTGGTCACAATAGGAGTATTGATCGCCGTTTAGCACATATTCTGCAACAGTACGAATTCTGTCCTGTTCAATCTGATAATGCCCGATGACACAGCAATCCTCTCCCTCGAAACAAGCATACAAATCGGATTTGATCGATTGTACGGCATAGCATTCATGCATCATTTCTTTAAACTCGTCTTCAAAATAAAACGTTCTGTCTTCTGCATGAAAAGCAAATATCGCTTTTCCTTGAGGATTTCTCTCATCATACATACCCTCGTCTGTTAATCCGATCCATAATAATCCATCCTCACCCAGATGAAATACATTGGCGCTTAATAGAAAAGAACAAATCGGATTGATTTTATTACTGTTTACGCAGTATGCGGCCAATTGACACGTATGATTTTCCAGGTAAACGATCACGATAGTGTCATCATACGAATCAACCAGATAGAAATGGGTATCTTCAGAAAATCCGTGTAACTCTTTTTTGATTAAAAGAGAGCTGCCTTTCATAACCTCCAATATTACTTTGTGATCATGCACCGACACAATAAACACTTGATCATCCCGACCCGCATTGAAATAGATGATGTGCTCTCTTTTATATGACCCAACCCGCTCCGCGGTAAGTTCTAACATCAGCAACACTCCGTTGATTAGGAATCTGGAATTTATATCAAATTAATCAATGATATATAAATCTGCTGCATCGTATTCAAACCAAATGATTTTTTCATTATACTCAGTGTTTACATCAACTTTTTTAGTGTTCAGATTCATATAGGACTTATTGTTGGAAGGGTTTGCTATTATAACAACAAAATCATTGATCGATGCTAAAAAATATAATTCATCCAATAAGTGATCTGCCATCAATTCTTCTTTGGTTAGGACACATTCAACATGAATGAACTTTTTCGATACAGTATTCATATTTATCATTTTCTTTTCAACCTTCTTCTTCCATCCTTCAATAAAAGAAGGTGATGCCATTACTTCTATCAGAACTGTTTCGAATTCTAAGTCATTCATTAATTGAGAAAAAGTATCTTTACTCACTAGATCACATGAATAAATCGAATTGTATTTAAGCGGATTAATCACATTCAGATTCCCTATAGCCCTCAATGATTCTTTTTGTAAATTTAAAGGAGTGTTCATGTTTACCTCCGTAAACGATTTCGTTATGTAAGAAAAGAGAGGCTGGGAACCTCTCTTCACATTAATAAACTAGGATTCATTTAACATTTCAATCATTTCTGCCGCTTCTAAGTACAATTCATTTATCTTGTTTTTAATTCCTTTTGCGATTTCTTCATCACTTTCTAGCTCTGATAAATATCCCACTTTACCTGAAAACAACTTTTTTTCACACATCCATATATCTAAATGGTCTACACAATAGCCGTCTTCATTATCGTGAAAGCCGGTGCCGTCCAAATAAGCTGCATAAAAAATATCAGTGAATTATAGGTACTCTCAAAACAATCTGAGGCCCGTACTTCTTTTCCTATCTCTTTTTCGTCTCCGACTCTCCCAAAAGCAGCTTCAATTTTCAATTCCATTTTTCTAAACTTTTCTTGATTGTTTTTTATTTTGTTTAATGCAATTCGTTCAAATTGTTTTTCTATTTGTAAGATCTCTTTCTGTGTAATAGAATTCAGGTTGATTTTTTTCATATTACACCTGGTTCAGAATTCAAAACACACTTACTACTGTCAGTATCTGTACAATCGAATGTAAGAAATCAGTCTTTTACAATTCATTCTTTATGATTTCCTCCATTGTCATCCCTTCAAAATATTTATAGAGAATAGATTCTACAGATGAATGTCCAAATATACCTAATGGGTTTGGGATGTCCTTGCCTGTTTTCTCATCTGCCTCTGCTAATTCATCTTCTGATGCAAATGAATCGCCTTCACTCACGAGATATTTACCGTCTTCATATAAAACAAATTTTAATTGAGAATGACTGTTTTTCTCTATCATCTCTTGAGGCATCTTGGAAATTACTTTCCAATCTCCTTGCAGAAAACCTGTGTGCCCAGTATTAGCCGCAAATATTTTCTTATTTTCTTCTTTCATTAGACGAATGACTTCTTCTCTGCTAAGTGTATTTTCAGTGAAAATATTATAATACTGAATAAGAATGTCATCGTCTTTGTTTTTTGATAGATCACCTTCAATGACCCAAGCATAAGTATACTTCCCGATCTTATCCAAAGGTATTTGAATAACAGCTCCCGGTACTACTTTAGCTATTGATTTCGCTTTCCTGGTTGTTGCCTTTATTTCTACTATTCGCTTATCAACTAACTCCGTGAAAGAAGAATCTCCATTTGTATTCATTACGGTAACTAAAGTTGCTAAGAATTCTTCTAATATCGGTTCTCTGCCCAGATCTCTCTTATATCGTTCACAAAATTTTTCTACAGCATCAAAACATATATCTAAGCCTTCATCACTAAGTAAAACTTTCTTGTTTTTATATTCTTCTTCCCAATATCCCAATAGAACAGTCTCCTCTCTATTTATAAAATTTTCTTGAAGAACTCATATAATATTTATATTTTTTATTTTTACGACTTATTGGCCTGATTTTATTTCGAAGTTTTTTCTTGCCTCCATACTTTAAATAATACCGATGCTCTAAGCCTCTTGCTTGAGCATAAGTTAATCCTCCTCTTTTCTTAACCATTCGCGTATCTGGATGATTCTTTTTATGAACAGCAGCTCGTTTTTTTAGATTCTTTGATCTTCCGACATAAACAACTTTCTTTCCTTTTTTTAAAACATAGACAGAATGAACCGCTTTATAAACCCTTTTAGCACCCTTAAATAACTTCCCAGGACCAAAGTTCGAAGCCGCTGCCCAGGCTGCACCTCTCCATCCTTTACCTGATTTATAGGCCTTATATCCATCATAGGCTGCAAATCCGGCATTTACTACAAGCCACACCCAATGCCCATCCGGATCGACGTTCATGACTGGGTTGTTGTTTCCGTATGCATATCCATTCTGATCCAGCGAATCTCCGTCGCTTCCCGGGTCTGGATCGAGTGATAAGAATACGCCGTTTCTTGGCTCGTAGTAGCGGGCCATGAGATAGTACAGGCCGGTTTCTTCGTCGTATTGGTAGCCTGCGTAGCGGTAGCGGTTGTCTTTTACTTCGTCGCTCGCTTCGGTTTTTGTCGGATTTCCCCATGCATCGTATTGATATTTGGCAACGGTTTTTCCGGTGCTGTCTGAGATGGCGATGACGTCGCCGTGTGCGTTGTAGTGATAGAAATATTTCTTGCCGTTCTTTGTATAGGATAACAGCTGGCCGCTGTCACCGTACGTGTATGATTTTGTGACGTTGTTGTCTGCGTCTGTTTCATACAGGACATTCAAGCTGTCTCCGTCGTAGAAGTAGTTCGTGACGTTTCCGTTGACGGTTTTTTGGATTCTGTTTCCTTTTTCATCATATTTGTATGTTGCGAACGGCTTGTCTTCGCCTTTTTTCGTGACGGCGGTCAGGTTGTCTTCCGCGTCCCACGTATATGTGTATTTGCCGTCAGATGTGCGGTTGCCGTTTTTATCGTAGGACAGGTCTTCGTCATTCACCTTCGTCAGCTGGTTCATGATGTTGAAGGAAGCGTTGACTGATTTGCTTGCGCCGTCCTTTGTGGTGGTAACATTTGTCCGGTTGCCGAAGCCGTCGTACGTATATTGAATGACGGTGCCGTCTTCATGAGTTTCTTTGACGAGCTGGTTGAGCTTGCCGTATTCGTACTGCACCTTTCCGCCCGCTGAGCTGTCGATGACCGTGCGGTTGCCGTTGGCGTCGTATTCATAGCTTTCCCGGAAGATGCTGCCGCCGTTTTTCGCTCCGATATGAAGAGAGCTGACGAGATTCCGCTCATCATATGAGAAGCTCGTGCCGACTTCATTTCCGCTGATGAATGTCTGGACATTGCCGTTTTCATCATAATCAAATGTATAGGCTGAAGTGCCGTCTTTCATTTCAATCATTTGATCAAGTTTGTTGTACGTAAAGCTGTTTGTTCCTTTTTGGCCGCCGTGGCTCCATGAGAAAGTTTTCAGCTTATCCGAATCAGCCGGATACGTCCAGCTTTGGCTGCCGCCGCGGTCGGTTAATTCGGTCAGGCGGTTTTTGTTGTCAAAGGTGCGTTTTTTCGTTGTATTTTGTTCTTTGTTTGTGACCGACGTTTCATTGCCGTTTTTGTCATAGGTAAAGTTGTATTTTTCAGTGCCGTTATACGCTTTTGACTTAACCCGGTCGGTGCCGTCATAGGTCAGCGACACTTCATTGCCGTTGGCGGAAACGGTTTTCGTCAAGTTGCTGTTGGCGTCATATTCACTCTTCAGCACATTGCCGAGCGGGTCGGTTGTTTTGACGAGCTTGCCCATGACGTCATATTCATATTGATAGGTCTGGTCCGCGCCGGTCCGAATCGTTTTTGTCAGCTCATTTCCTTCCTTGTCATAGCTGTGAAGGATGGATGTGCCGTTTGACAAGGTCAGCTTTGTCAGCTGGTCGGCCTGATCGTATTCGTAGGCGGTTGTTTCGCCTTTCGCGTCGGTTTCAGACATTTTCTTTCCAGTCTCGTCATATGAAGCAGTGCTTGCATAACCTAGTTCGTCTTCTTCTTTTGTGACGTAGTTTCCTTTTTCGTCATAGGTGTTTTTCGTCAGGATGCTTCCTTCGATTAAACGGATGTCGTCAAACCACGCCGTTCCTGTGGCGCTTTTTTGGAACAGAATGCTGATTTCGATTCTATTGATCGGCTTTGTTTTCGGAATGACTGCCGCCGCCCGGTTCCATTCCTGTGTCCCCTGCGGGAATTTGGCGGTGTATACGCCCGTCGTGCCGTCCGCATAAGTGACGTCAGCCTGAAGAGCGTAATCATTGTCGTTCGTTAATTTTACGCCGTCAGCCTTGGACATCCCTGTCAGCGTGATATATACCGGCTTATCGTCCGCGCTTTGGCCTAGCGTAACGGTTTGTTTTGCGGCCGCATTGGCTTGTGATGCATTTGTGCGGGACGCTTTTAATGAGCTGTCATCATCGAAGCCTTCATCAAGGTCAGCGGCGGCTCCGCTTGTGCTCCAGCCATCTGTTTTGGCCGTGAAACTGCTGTTTTGCACCGGGTTATAGCTTGAAGAGACTTCGCCTTTTTCCAGCTGAACCTGATCAAACCACGCTTTTCCTTTGCCGTCCTTGTCGTTATGATCCACTTCCATATAGACGATGGCTTTTCCTGCATTGGCCGGTGTTGTAAAGGTGATCTGCCGTTTCGTCCAGTCATTCTTTCCGGCTAATGCGCCTGATTCATTGTGAATCCATTGAATGCGTTTTTGGTCTTTGTCACGCAGATCAATGTTGAAATACGCTCTTGCCTTCGTCAGATCCGTTTTGATCTGGCCGCTGAGTGTATACGTCGTATTCGGCTCTAGCTGCACTTCCTGCGTTGCGGACGCATGGCCGTGCTCTGTTCCGGCTGAAGCGGATTGTGACGAGATCTCCAATGCTTTTTGTCCGGACAGCGCGCCGCTTCTTGCTTTTACAGATGCGATGCTTCCGCTGTCTCTCGTAGCAGTGAGATTCCAGCCAAGCTTTGTTCCTTCAAAGCTGCCGTCTTTCAGCAGGCTTGCCGAAGCTGCCAGCTCTTTGCTTGATTGAATGAGATTACCGTATTTGTCGTACACGGCGGCGGATGAGGATTTTCCGCTTTGATCCGTTTCAGAAACGGCATCAAGTCCGTCGTACGCAATATCAGTGACGTTCCCCTCGGTATCCTTCATTTTCGTTACGTCATTGTTTTTGTTGTACTGATACGTTTCGGTGCCGTAGTTGTCTTTTACGGCTGTGACGTTGCCGTCTTTATCATATTGATAGCTTTCTGTCGCTTTGCCCGCATCCGCGTCGTTCGGATCGGTGTCCTGAATGACGTTGTTGCCTTCGTATACGGTGTTGGTCGTGATTTTCAGCCCTTCGGCATCATCGATCATCTGAATCGGGTTGCCCGCTTCGTTATAGCCGTACTGTACTTTGCGGCCGTTCGGCTGCGTCATGAGCAGCGTTTTTTTGTCCGCGTCATAGCTGTAGTCGTACGTTTCTTTTTTCGCATTGACGGCTTTGGCCAGACGGTGGCCGCTGTATTGGTATTCAGTGAACAGCGGTTTGTCATCCGTGCTGTTTGCGGAATACTGCTTGACGAGGCGCCCTTCGGCATCATAGTCGTAGCTTGTGACGCTGCCGTCAGTATCCGTCACCTTTTTGAGAAGGTCTTTGTCATATGAATATGAAATCTTTTTGTTTTTCGGCCCTGTAAGAGATGTGACATGGCCGTTTTCATCATAGGTAAATGTCAGCTTGCGCCCTGATGCGTCTGTTATGGCGGTCAGCTGATTGCTGTCGTTATATTCGTATACGGTTGTATTGTTGTGTCCGTCAACGATTTTTTGGAGCTTTCCGCCTTTTTTGCTGAAATAAGCGTTCGTCTGATCTTTTGTTTTTAATACAAATTGATCGCTTGTTTCCGTCAGTTCGAGATAAACGCCCGTCGGCGGCTGATACGTGCCGTCAGATTTTTTCGTGAAGACATGTGTTGTCGCGTCCTCATCAATATAAACGGCTCTGCCGTCTTCAGAAAGGATCGACGTTTCCGCATCGGCATACCAGCCTTGGCCGAACATATGGTCAGAGCTGTCAAGGCTGTTAAAGGTCCGGGAGAGCCCGAGCCCCGGCCCGCGTCCGTCGATTGACATATCTTCCTCATTGACGATGACATTTCCCGTCGCGCCGTTCAGCTGTCCGTCCGGAATGTCGATAATAGACCAGAATTCTTCCGTTCCGAGGAATTCCGCCCCTTCATGGAAAACAGGGTTAAAAGGTGCCGTCGGTATGCTGTCACCGTTTGCGTCATAGGCGGTCAGCGTGAAGGAATAGTTCTTCTTCCCTTTGTAATTGCCGTTTGCGTTTTCGTAAACAGGTGAAGGGTCAAGCGCCAGTTCGCCGCCCTTTCCGTCCGTGTGAAGCTGGAATCTTCCCGCTTTCACTTCTTCGGCTGACGGCCAGATGCGTTTGTTTTGGGTCGTCCAATGATCGGTATCCCCGACATCGAATGATTGATAGTCTTTTCCGTTGTAAATGTTGATTTTGTAGCCTTTGGCGTTTTTGACCTTATCCCATATGAGATTGACATAACCCGTTTGGCTCGATTTCGTGTTCGTATAGACATAGCCTGTCAGGTTTTTCGGCTTTGCGATATCAGGCAGCGCCGGACTCGCTTCCGGTGAGGCGATCGCTTCTCCGTCTTTGTTATAGGCGATAACTTTAAATCCGTAAGTTTTCCGGTTCGCATCTCCGCCGGCGTTTTTATAAACGGGGCCCGGGTTAATCGGCAATTCCGCGCCTTTTTTGTCTTTCAGGTGAAGCGCATATTTTCCGGCGCTGATTTCCGCCTTTGTCGGCCAGATGTTTTGATCTTTTGTGGACCAGGATGTTTTATTTCCGAGGTCAAGCGTTTCAAAGCCTTTGCCGTTAAAGACTTGCATTTTATACCCGGCTGCGCCTGATACGGCTTTCCAGGAAAGATCAAACCAGCCTGTGGCGTTGTTGTTATTAAAGCCTTTCGTGCTCGGTTTCTGAACTCTTCCGATATTCGGAATGACGGGCTTGGCGGCCGCAGACATGGCGCCTTCTCCCTGGTCAAACACCGCGCTGACCGCGACCCAGTAATTTTTACTTGCCGGATAGCTGCCGCCGGCGTTTTTATAGACCGGCGAAGGATTAAGCGCTAATTCACTTCCGCCTTTTCCGTCTGTATGCAGCTTATATTTGCCGGAGTCGATTTCCGCTTTTGTCGGCCAGATGTTTTTTCCTTTTGTGCTCCAAGAGGTTGCATTGCCGACCGGAATGGCCTGGTATTCTTTCCCGTTATAGAGCCAGACTTTATAGCTTTTGGCGCCTTCAGCTTTTTTCCAGCTGATATTGAAAAATCCTGTCGAATCTCCGTTATGATACGCTTTGACAGACGGCGTGTCCGCCTTCGGAATCGTGTATGTCACTTCAATGTATGGTTTTTTAGCAGAGTTTGCTGATGACATCAGCTTCTTCCAATATTCTTTTCCGTTGCCGTTTGCGTGAAGCTTAAAGCCGTAATTGGCGCCGCCGCTGTTCCACGACTTGACTGCGGAGGTGACATCGAAGCTTGCCCATTGGCCTTTATAGACCTCGGCTTTGCCGATGTTTTTGGAGCCCGGCTTGTTCTTCCACGTAATCTTGGCATTATCGTAATTGCTGTTAACGGTGTCGAGCCAAAGCCCCGTCGCTTTTGATCCGTAATAGGAGTGGGCTGTGTACGCTTTGAGCGTCGCTTTCGTCACCGTCATGTTTTTGATCGGCTTTAGATTATCAAACTTCATAAAAGCGTAGTTCGTTCCGGTTGTGCCGTCATAATATCCAGTTTTCAGCACGTACGCTTTCAATCCGGCATCCCATTTCTGCGATGCGGCAGAGTAGTTTGTCGTCGGGTACGCGCTCATGACAAAGGTATCGGATGACACAGATACTGATGTTGAAGGGTCAATAGATACCGGATAAACCCGCTTGGGATCTTTCAGCCATTTTTCATCGGCCGTTACATGGAGCAAGTAGCCTTCGCTGTTTTTTTCAAGCTTGAAGCTGACATCTTCTGACCTGTTGACTTCACCTGACTTTTCGTCGAGATCTGAGTCGGTCATAAAGGGCTTCGGCACGGTGTAGACGACATTGTCTTCATCATCAGAAAACGCGATCGAGCCGTCTTCCTGTTCTTTAGCCTGAAGGTCGGTTTTGATTTGAAAGGTGAAGGAATTGTAGCCTTCATATTTATGAAGCACAAGGTCTTCTTTTATGTTTTCGTTAAATGTGTAGGTTTGTAAATCAATAGCAGGAAACACTTGCTGATACGTAAGCTCGTTGCTGTCTCCCTTGACTTTTGCTGAGGCATCTGTCGGAGTGATTGCAGCCTGATCGGGGCCTTTTGCGCCGGTTAATGAGTATGTGAGCTTATGATCATCGTGTTCAAATGTAGCGTATAATCCGTTTTTCATTTGCTTCAGAAAATCGGAGTTCAGCACTGTATTCTCCGTTCCGACTTCCTTTGATCCGGTTTTCAATTCAGGGGAAACGTCTTCCCAGTCCGCATTGGCGGTTTCTTTCGTATGAATGGGGTCTGTGTAGATTTCCTGTTTGTACACACCCTCGCCTTCATAATAAAGCTTTGAATTCTCAGTTCTTTCAGACGTGATCTCACCGTCTTGATTGATATCTTTTTGATTAAACGGCATCTGCTCGGGTGCTTTTTCCGCCGGAAGATCTTTTTCCGGGTCTGCGGCCGGAATGGCGGCGGTTTTCGCTTGATCTTGTTTTTCACGCGTTTCTGCCGCAAATACATCGGCAGGCGCAATGGAAATCATAAGCGTTGCCGCAAGAGTGCCGGCCAGCCATTTTTTCCACTTGTTCTTTTTTCCTATTTTCATAGGTTCTCCTCCTTCTTTTGTAATATAGGCTTAACAATAGTAATATTATTGAAATTGTTTATCAATATTTTCCTAGGTATTTAAGGTTATTTTAAGGATTATAGGGATTTTGAACCTTTTATTCATATAAAAAAACCGCCGGCTGCCGGCGGTTTTTCGTATTATGGATAGCGGAGATTTGTATTTTGCGCTCCCGCGTAAGATTGGGCGAAGTTTTTGGCGTCCTGGGCTGAAAGCGTGCCATAGCTGTAATTTGATCTCGGATTCCAGCCGGTGCGCGGTGATTTCGGGGCTTTGAGCGACGGGAATGAACCGATGTCGGTGAATTGGGCCGTCCCGTAGTCGTCTATCATTCCGCCTTTTTCATTTCCGTTACCGAAATAGTTGGCTTCTGAGAAGACAGTCGCGTTTGTATGAATGGTGAATCCTAAATTGAAATTGGTCACATAGTTGTTTTTCGCGTGAAAATAGCCGTATCTCATCAGGCCCGGTGAACGCACATAGACGTTATTAAAATAGTTGTTGGTGATCGTCATATGCGGATAGCCGATATAATTGCGTCCTTCGTTATCATCATTCGGATAACCGAGAATCAGGCCGTACAGATGGTCTGTGAATTTAGAGTTAGACAGCGTCACAAAATCCGCTTTGGCGCCGACATACAGAAGCTTTCCCAAATCACTGTGGCTGTTCGGATTGTAGCTGTGTCCTTCAAACCAGACGTGGTCAATCCAGTAATTCTGTCCGTTCGCTATGTACATCGGAATGTCGTTGTTGCCTGTAATGGCGGCACTATGGCTGATAATGAGATTTTTGAAAATCACATTGTTTGAGCCGGAGCCGGTGGTCAGATAGATGTTGGTCAGCCTGTGGCTGGTATAAGAGCCGACGATGGTTTTATTGGCGCCGACTGTCACGACGGCTTTACCCGGGGAAGAAATATCACTTGTGATGACGATGGTTTTGCGGTCCGTTCCGCCCGCATTGTTTTTCAAATCATTGAGATTGCTGACGTAGACGACGGGGCCGCCCTGGCCTCCCGATACGGCGGATTTTGCTTTACCGTTATGATCCTTCGCATTGCCCGCGAATCCGGTAAGTCCCTGCATCACATCCGGATAAGCCGCTGCCGCTTCTGCCTGCTTTGATGCGGAACATACGATGGCCAGACAAAGCGCAAATCCGAATGCAGCCAAGAAAGCGAGATGACGCGTCTTTTTTATCATGCCCTTCACTCCTTTAATTTCTTAAATTGTAAACACAAGAAGTATTATACAATTACTATCCTCTTTTTCCATGATCTGTTTGTCTGCTTTTTCGTTATGGCTGAAAAGCCCCAAAACAAAAAAAGCAGCCGGTACGGCCGCCTATATACGGGTGCTGTCTGCCTGAGCTTCCGAAGGCACGGCTTTTTGCTTTCGAATCAGGGACAGCGCCATTCCCGCAAAAATCAACACTATCCCCAAAGATTGATAAAGGTCGGGGCGAAATCCCGTAAATACGGTGTCGAGCACAATCGCCACCGCCGGATCAAGAAATACGATGATTGAAATAAACCGGGTGGATAAAAACCGCAAGCTGTCAAAAAAGAGCAAATACACAATTCCCGTATGAATGATACCGGTCGACACAATCATGATCCAGTTCACATGCGACAAATCAGAAAAAGCGCCGAAACGGACGAACGGAAGAAGAATGATAACGCCCAATCCGGTCTGCAAACAGGTGACGGCGTATGGGCTGAGGCTGTTGATGCCTTTCCCGGCCAGTGTCGTAAAAGCATAAAAAAGGGCGGCCAGCACGGCCCAAATAATACCCGATCCCATCAGCTGAGAAAATGATGTACTTCCGTTGATGCCGGAAATCAGGGCGGTGCCCAGAAAACAAATCACGATGGAACTGACGGACACAATATGCAGTTTCTCCCGGTATATAAGGCTCCCTAGAAGAAGGACGAGAACCGGAGCCAAATGATAAACGGAAATCGCTATCGTCACTGATGTCTCCTCAAATGATTTAAATAAAAACACCCAGTTCAGCACGAGAAAAAATCCGCAGGCCAGTGTCTGCAGCACCTCCCGCCGGTTCCATTGTTCGGTGCGGTACCGTCCGGAACCAAACCAGCAGACGCCCAGAAACAATGAGGCGCACAGACATCTCACAAAGACCAGTTCAATTGAAGGCACATTCGTATGTTCTGAGAAAAAGCCGATTGATCCGAAAATGACCATGGAAATGACCATTTTGATGACGGCATTTGATGTTTGTTCAGCTTGCATTGATTTGCTTCCCCCATATCATTGACTGTTTATTCAGACAAATACTAACAGCCATTTTACTTGATTCAGAGGAAGATTTCACCCTATTTTTCGAAAGCCGGCGGTCTTTTCTCATGAAAAAAGCCCTGCATCAGCAGGGCCTTCTGTTTAATGAACGATCAGTACAGGACAAGGAGACAATTGTGAGACCTTATGGCTCACGCTTCCGAGCATCATTTCTTTAAATCCGCTGATTCCGCGGCTTCCGACGACAATCAGATTGAAATGCTGTTCTTTCGCTATGTTTAAAATTTGATGCGCAGGTTCGCCTTGGACGTACAGGCTTTCCGCGTTTACTCCGCTTTCTGCCGCTTTCTGCTTGGCATCTTCCAGAATGGCTGCTCCTTTTTGCTCGACTTCATGTTTGATGTCTTCAATGAAGTTTTCCGGAACATAGACAATCCCGGTTAAAGCTGATGTGGAGACAACGGCTTCACGTCCCGCATAGAGAATGGTGAGTTCAGCCTGCTGTTCTTTCGCCAGATGGATGGCTGCGTCCAGGGCTTTATTGCTCATGTCTGAACCGTCTACTGCTGCAAGAATTTTTTTAAACATATGAATCCCGCCTTTCTGCTTTTATTGTCCTCCTCTCTTTGCTGAATGTCAATTTTGCCGGCTTTCTCCGGAACATTGCGCTTACAGACTTTCTCCGTTTGTGGCGATGACGTCTTTAAACCAATAAAAACTTTTCTTTTTCTTTCTTTCAAACGTGCCTTTTCCGTCATTGCCGCGGTCGACATAGATATAGCCGTAGCGTTTTTTCATTTCTGCCGTTGAGGCGCTGACGAGGTCAATCGGCCCCCACGACGTGTAGCCGATCAGGTCGACGCCGTCTTCAATCGCCTCTCTTGCCTCTATTAAATGATCACGCAGATAATTGATGCGGTAGTCATCCTGAATGGTTCCGTCCTCCTCCGGCTGATCAACCGCGCCGAGTCCGTTTTCGACGATGAAGAGCGGTTTCTGATAACGGTCGTACAGCGTGTTTAAGGTGATGCGCAAGCCCTTCGGATCAATCTGCCAGCCCCATTCGGAAGATTTCAGGTACGGGTTTTTCACGCCGCCGAGAAGATTTCCCTTAGATTGCGCCAGATCCTCAGGCGCCGTGCTGGCCGTCATCGACATGTAGTAGCTGAAGCCGATGTAATCCACCGTATGTTCTTTCAGGAGCGCCTCGTCTCCTTCCTTCATCTCGATCGTAATTCCGTTTTCTTTAAAGAAGCGCTTCATGTAGCCCGGGTAGCTGCCCCTTGCCTGCACATCAGAAAAGAACAGCGTGCTCCGCTCTTTTTGCAAAGCCGCATATACATCCTCCGGCTTCGGCGTCATCGGATACGTCGTCGTCGCGGCGATCATGCAGCCGATCTGTGAATCCGGAATGATCTCATGACCGGCTTTTACCGCCAGCGCGCTCGCCACAAATTGATGGTGGGCCGCTTGGTACATCGTGTTTTGTTTATTTTCGCCTTCCCGGAATATAAGACCGCCGCCTGTAAACGGAGCGTGAAGAACGACGTTGATCTCATTGAAGGTCATCCAATATTTCACCTTGTCTTTATAACGGGTGAAAACCGTGCGGGCGTACCGCTCATAGAAATCGACCGTACGGCGGTTTCTCCAGCCGCCGTAGTTTTTCACAAGACCGAGCGGCATCTCATAGTGAGAAATCGTGACGACCGGTTCGATCTGATGTTTTCTCAATTCGTCAAACAAACGATCGTAAAATTGCAGCCCTTCTTCATTCGGTTCTGTTTCATCGCCGTTCGGAAAGATTCTCGTCCACGCAATGGAGGTGCGGAACGCTTTAAAGCCCATCTCCGCAAACAGGGCGATATCCTCTTGATAGCGGTGATAAAAATCAATCGCGTCGTGATACAAATTCAGCGCATCGTCCGTCTCATGAAACGGAGACATAATGCCGTCCGGGGAGACATCCGCCGTAGAAAGTCCTTTGCCGCCTTCTTTATAAGCTCCTTCAATCTGATTGGCAGCCGTTGCGCCGCCCCATAAAAAACCTTCCGGAAATCTCTTCATGTTTTCTCCACCTCTTTTTCAGGATAACGCCAGAAGCGCTTCGTTCGGTTTGACCATTCCGCTTTTTTTCACGTCTGTAAATGAATATTGATCCGTATTCGTAATGATGACCGGCGTGATCACGTCAAAACCGGCAGCCTTTATCTCGTCGATATCAAAAGTAATCAGCAGATCTCCCGGTGCGACGGCATCGCCTTCTTTGACGTGCATCTCAAAATGCCTGCCATCCAGCCGGACGGTATCAATCCCGATATGAATGAGAACCTCGGCTCCCCGGGTGCTCGTAATGCCGATGGCGTGCTTTGTTTTAAATACGGCTGTCACCCTCCCTTCTACGGGAGAAACCGCCGCGCCCTCTTCAGGCAGAATCGCAAAACCTTTTCCCATCATTCCGCCGGAAAAGACGCTGTCGTTCACTTCGCTTAATGCTTTCACTTCGCCTTTAATCGGGCTGTGAATGATTTCTCCGCCTGCCGTCACCCCCGGCGCTTCAGACGCTTTGTCCCGTTCGGACTGTACATCCTCAAACCCGATCAGCAGTGCCGCCGCAATACCGGCCGCAAATGAGATAAAAAGCCCGATCAGCGCGTAAAGAAATGTCGGCCCGATAAAGACCGGAATGCTCGGCAGACCGGCGTTTCCGCCGACAATGTAAGAAGCGACGCCCGTTACACCGTAAAAAGCTCCGCCTGCCGCGCCGCCGATTAATGCTGCCGCGAACGGTTTTTTCAATCTCATGTTAACGCCGTACATCGCGGGTTCGGTAATGCCCATCAATGCCGTAATGCCCGTCGTAAACGCCAGCGATTTGAAGGTTTTGTTTTTGGATTTTAAGAAAACCGCAAATGACGCGCCGGCCTGCCCCATATTCGCCAAAAACATCGCAGGCAGAATGTAATCATGTCCGTTTTGGGCGATGTTATTGATCATGATCGGCACAAGCGCATAATGCATCCCCGTCATAATGATGAGCGAAAATGTGCCTGCAAGCAGAATCATCGCGGCAATGCCCGCATGATTGAACAAATCATTAACGCCGACAGACAGGTAATTCCCGAGAATCGCGCCGAGCGGGCCGACTGTGATCAAGGTGACAGGCACGACGATCACAAGCGTAAGCATCGGAACGGCAATCAATTTCAAAGATGAAGGCGTGATTCGGTCAATTCCTTTCTCTACATAGGACATCAGCCATATCGCCAGCAAAATTGGGATAACTGTCGATGAATACGTGGCAGCGGTTACAGGAAGACCGATAAAGGAGATGCTTTTCCCTGCTCCAAGCAGGGCCGTTAAATCCGGATGCAGAATCGCACCCGCCACAGCGGCCGCCACGTACGGATTACATCTGAATTTTCTCGCCGCGCTTACCGCAAGCAAAAGCGGCAGAAAATAAAACGCACCGTCACCGACAGCCGTGAGAATGCTGTGAGTCTCGCTCTTCTCCGACATCCAGCCGAATGTCACCGCTAGCGCGACAAGCCCTTTTATCATGCCGGCTCCGGCAATGGCCGGCAGAATCGGTGTAAACACGCCGGAAATCACATCAAACACGGCGCTCAGCACATTTTTCTTCTGCTTTGAAGTTTTGTTTGCGCTTTCATCACTGAGCCCGCTGCTTTCCATCAAAGCCTGATACACCTTCGGCACATGATTGCCGATAATGATCTGAAATTGCCCGCCGCTAATATTTGTCCCCATCACGCCTTCCGTCTGTTCCAGCCCGCTCCGATCTGCTTTCGCATTGTCATATAGATTAAAACGAAGCCGCGTCATGCAATGGATGACACTCTGAACATTCTCCTCCCCGCCGACAAGTTGTAAAATCTCTTTTGATATTTTATGATAGTCCATGAGTATACCTCCTTAAAAATGGGGGAACTGCCGGACGAAAGGTGCCCGCCTTTCTCCGGCTTTTTTTGTTATGAAATCAGCATCACCTCCAAAAAAAGGGTATAAAAAAAAACCCAAACTGCACAGAACACGGGGGTCTCCCCCTGTCTGACGCAATTTAGGTTTTGCCTGCGGTTTGCAGTAACAATCCTTGGTGAATGATATTGGGTTGATATGTATACTTTAGCACTGGATTTATTGGGTGTCAACGCTTACATTTTTAAAAATATACTAGTCAAATATATAAAGGCATTAAAATATTGTTCCCATCTACTATATTAACTAAAAGAACCCTCATGTTAAGTACCTCTGATAAAGTAGCTTTAAGTTAAATTGCGCCCTAATTCCTCTTCTCTACTTTAATTTCACACTTCTCTAGTTTGTCCACAACGGTTAAAGTAGTACCTACTTCCAGTTGATAAGAGCAAATACTAGATCATGCAGTCAATTCAAGCCCATTACCTCAACAGTAACCCCATTTTCAATGTAAGAATACTCCATACTCCACCAAACTACCTCAGCGTTATTTTTTAAACGCTTAATAAATAGGACTTTATTCTCTTCTTTTTTAGTATTACCTATTGGTAAGAGTAGTGATAAAATGGAATTATTGATATAAAAAAGGAGATTATGATGAGAAATCATAGAGGCTTCCATGAGGAAATTCAGCAACAACAAAAACTTTATCCAACATCACATCGCATTCAACCGGTTGGCCCTAAAGAATATGCAGAGGTTTTGACTTTACATACGGCAAAACAACTGAGCGAGACATTTCAAACACTTGTGGATCAAGATCAATATGAACAAGCGATTCAGCTGAGCGAGAAAGTTGCCTCTCAGCTTGGACAACATACGAATTTTTCATTACCACTTTCCACAGTGCTTTATAGTTTAAACGAAATGGAACTTCCTATTTCAGAGGAATTCTCTCTACATCGTCTGAAACTGCTAGGAAATCATCAAACTCATGATAACTTTTTCAAAGCATTAAAACACGAGATGTTAACGGCGGATCGGGTAGACTTTATGGTTAGTTTTACAAGGTGGTCTGGTGTTCAGCTTTTGATCCCTCCGCTTCAGGAGCTTGCTAAAAGACATGTCCCTGTACGCATCATTACATCTACCTATATGGGTATTACAGAACCGAAAGCGTTAAGACATCTTCTTCAATTTGAAAATGTTGAGTTGAAAATTGTAAATGAATATAAAAAATCTTTCCATACGAAAGCATACTTATTTGAACGCTGTTCTGGACAGCATAGTGTCATTGTAGGATCTTCAAATCTATCACAAGCTGCACTTACGACCGGGTATGAGTTAAATGTTAGACTACCTGAAACCAGATATCTCCCCGTTTATCAACAAACAAAAGATTTGTTTGACACTGTTTGGAATGAAAAGACACAGCCTGTTGACGAACAATTTTTACAAGCCTATGAGGAATTCCAAGCAGGAAGCCAAAAGGTAAGTGCTTCCTTTGCTGCTCAAAACTCTCTTTACAAAACGAAAATGTCCCCGAATGCCATGCAAAAGGAAGCGTTACGAAACCTTAAAAAAACAAGAAACGAAGGGGAGACAAAAGCAGTCATCATCGCCGCCACTGGAACCGGAAAAACATTTTTAGCAGCATTTGATTTTGAGCAATTTAAACCAAATAAATATCTTTTTCTTGCCCACCGGGAAGAGTTACTTACAAAAGCAATCGAAACATTCCAGAAAGTCACCAATAATCATGAAGATTTTGGTTTATTGACTGGAACGAAAAAAGAAAGAGATAAGCGTTTTTTATTTAGCACTGTACAAACGCTACATAAAAAAGAAACATTGGAATCCTTTTCAACAGATGAATTTGACTACATTGTGATTGATGAATTCCATCATGCAGAAGCATCTACCTATCAAGCTGTATTAAACTACTTTACACCAAAGTTTTTATTAGGTTTAACTGCAACACCAGAGCGTCTTGACGGTAAAGATGTGCTTCAGATTTGTGATCATAATGTTGTTTACGAAATTAGACTCCGCGATGCTCTAAAGGCAGAGCTACTTGCACCATTTCACTATTTTGGAATTTCAGATCATACTGTAGATTATGAAAAAGTAAAAGTGAAAAATGGACTGTACGAAGAGAAATCGCTAGTAGATCATTTAAAAACTCATAAACGAGTAGAATATATCATCAAGATGATCAACATGTATGGATTCCACGGCGAGAAAATGGTTGGCTTAGGTTTCTGTACAAACGTCGAACACGCAATATACATGAGTGATGAATTTAATAAATTGGGATTTTATACAACTTACTTAACAGGAAAGGATTCTCCTGCAAAAAGACAAGAGGTCATTCGTCATTTGGAGGACCCGCACCACAGTTTAGAACTTATATTTACAGTAGATATTTTCAACGAAGGAATAGATATTCCAAAACTCAATCTACTATTGTTCCTTAGACCAACAGAATCACCAACGATTTTCATTCAGCAATTAGGACGGGGACTTAGAAAAACTGACGACAAAGAGTTTGTAACGATACTGGATTTTATCGGAAACTATCAAAAGTCATTCGTTATTCCACTCGCACTATCTGGACAAACAAGCCAAAAATCGTTTGATAAAGATTCCCTCCGAGTGGCCGTGACGCATGAGTTTTCAGATTTACCTGGGGGATCTTATGTTGACCTTTCAGCCGTAACGAAGAAAGAAATTTTAAATAAGATCGATCATATTAAACTAAATTCAGATGCCATGCTGAAAACGTTATACAAGCAATTTAAACAAGAGCTAGGACGCTCTCCAGAATTAATTGATTTTCTATACTCTGAACAGGCACCTGGGCTTACCTTTTTTATAAAGAAATACAAATCGTGGGTACAGACCAAAAAGAAAATGGACGATTTGAATGTTACAGATGAAGGAATTCTCAATAACCCCTTGGTTGTAGGGATAGTAGCAAAATTAGAACAGCAATTACCTATTAAATGGCCTTATGAATGGTTAATTTTACAGAGCGGTTTTCACAAAAATATCATCACAATAGAAGATGTAAAAGAATCGTTAGAAAAACAGTTTCATATTCAAATCACAACAGATACACATGATGACCTCATTCAGCGAGCAATGGAGCGTTTAACGAAATCAGATCAAAAACAGAATTGGCGCTTTGGTACATTACAAGGTGATACATTCAAGTTAGATCCAGAAGTGAGCGAGATATTAAACGATCCATTATTCGGACCGTATATTAAGGAGCGCGTCCACTATGGAATGATTGAATTTAGACGTATGAACAATATAGACGCCCTTGCTTCAAAAGAGATTAAGCTTACAATGTATCAAACCTATACAAGAAATGAGCTCATTTATCTTTTTCAGTCAACTGATCAGGAAGGGACTTGGCGAGAGGGTGTACGTAGAGTTAAAAATCACTATTTAATCTTTATCAATTTGAATAAGTCAGAAAAAGTAGAAGATCATTTGCTATATAAAGATTATTTTATTGATCCTAGCCATTTTCACTGGCAAAGTCAAAACCAAACCTCACATACATCAAGCGTAGGGCAAAACTTTATTCACCATAAGGAAAAAGGATACCATATTCATTTATTTGTGAGGAAATTCACTGAAATGCACAACATCACTTTACCATTTATTTATGTAGGAGAAGCGGATTACGTATCAAGCCACGGAGACAAGCCAATGAATGTCAAATGGAAGCTCCATCAGCCTGTCCCAGAAAACTTGTATGTGGATTTAACGAATTAAAGCAGATACGGTCGGAAGATCAGCGGGTGCCCACTCTAGTGATTCTAGCTCACGAATAGGCACCCATCTGAATTCCGCATGCTCTTTTGCTACCGGCTTCCCTGATACAATCTTCGCTTTTATTGAAATTAAATTGACGATGACCTTCTCATATTCATGATGAATATCAGCTATCACATCGCCCGCAACAATTTTACAATCAAGTTCCTCTTCAATTTCTCTTACAAGTGCTTCCCGAGCATTCTCCCCTTCTTCAAGCTTTCCACCAGGAAACTCCCACAGATTAGGAAGAGACATTGTTGGAGAACGTAGAGCACATAGAATTTCATTGTTTTCATTTTGTATGACTGCGGCGGCTACTTTTATTGTTTTTTTCAAAATTAAACTTCCTTTCGTTTTTTCTTAGTCGGTAGATCAGTTAAATTACTATTTAATTATAATTCATTTCATGTTAGGAAAGCTTTTTTCTATTTTCTGAAAGAGTTCAGTTGGTTAACAAAATTCTCACATCTTGAATATCTTGTTAGTTCACTTTTATTATATAAAAAATAGCACTTTTTATAAGGAGGTTAAAAATGTGATTATCCTCATTTGTCAAGGTCGTTTTCTTATAAATGCTTATTCAAAAACTGTTTTATACGCTCAGGCTCTCTACTTTCGTTAGTTCTCAATCTGAGGATGGGTATTCCTGCTTTATCTAAAATTGTGTTTTTAATTCTATCTCGTCTCTTTTGATCTTTAGAGTGATGGTATGCAACACCATCTACCTCAATTACTCCAAGAGGTTCATTACCCATCTTATAGTGAAGAAGAAAATCAACTCTTGCCGCTGTTTTAATAAATTGTTTTTCGTCTTCATGTAGGTGACTTGTATCATTCACCAGATCTTTCAAACGATACTCTCTTTTAAAGTTGATTTTTTTAAATTTTTCTTCTGAAAGAATATCCCTAAGTAAGCTGGCTATAATTCTTTCTGTCTTGTATTTTGAATCACTTTTCCGAAGTTTATTTTCTCTTTCAATAAGTACTTCAGAGAATTCTTTATAAAGTAAGTCAAACACTGAAATTACTTTGCTTTTATGGTATAAACTCGATTCAGTATAGTATTCCATATACCTAATAAGTTCGGAAATTTCTTTGTTGCTTTTTTTAAATACTTCAACATCAGATACTAAAACAAAACGCTTTTTAGCTCGTGATATAGCGACATTTATTAAATTTGCGCTATCAACGAATTGAACATCATTCTTACTTCCTTTTTTATCAAGCACAGTAGAAAAAATAATACCATCGCATTCTCTTCCCTGGAATTTATGAACTGTATCTTTCAAAATCTCCTCAGGTAAACGCTGTTCGGCATGATTAATCTGTTCTCTATAAGGAGCAATAAAGCCTGTTTCATAAGATTCAGGAAACACAAGATTTTTAATCGCATCCTCATCAAGAGAATCTAATTCACGAATATTATGTTTCCCACCCTGAAACCGCATATGATTACCTTTAACAGTCTTAATGAGTACGATGGAAGGTTCATTTTCACTTTTTTGTTTTGTCAAAGGAATAAGTTTCCCATCATAATATTGTTCATTACAAAATTTAATTATCATCGGCTCACAACGATAATGTTCTTTTAGAAGAGTAATCGGTATTCGATTCTTATATACTTTTATAATCGAATCAAGCATACTATTTTTAACATAATTAAAGCATGATTCTATTTCAAATTGGGAAAGCTCGGCTGATGTATCGGGAATGTGGGGGAGCTGCTTCCTATCTCCTACTATCACAACATTCTTAGCACACCCAAGAGCAAGTATCCCTGGCATTAATTCTAATTGCGAGGCTTCATCTATGATTAAGTAATCAAACAAAAAACCCGCAGGTATAGACTTTTGCAAAGAAAAAGCAGTACTCAATATAATGGGGAATTGATCTATAAACGATGAAAAATATTTAGACTTTTTGAAATTCTCCTGAGTATAATGGGTTTTTCTGTCGAAATTCCCCTTTTTATTCAAATAACTTTTAAAAAGTTGTTTTGAGGTTAATTGAATTCTTTCCGTTAAATCATTGAAGTTTTTCATTTCCAGAATGTCTTCGATTCTTTTAATTTCACTTTTTAATTCCTCAAGCTTTAGTCGATAAAAATGATATTGAAGCTGTGTAATGATTTTTTCTTTATGAGATTGATCTTTTATTTGTTTCGGGCTGTATAAGCCATAATAAAAAAGATATTTTGTTTGTTTAAACAATGTCATTCTATTCTTATGATTTAATGCCTCATCAACCAAAAAATCGATGATCTTATTTTTCGTGAATTTGTAAAATGGTAGAAGTTTTGGTTGAACAGCTTCTAGTGATTCTAAATGTTTTGTATAATATTTCTGTTCCGTTTCAAGATCTTTTATTTGCTGCTTTATGACTGCTTGTTTGTTTTGTAATTCAAGTAACTCTTTCATTGATCTAATATTGTTCCACAAAATTTGTTCCATTTCTACTTCAACATCCATATTAATTTCCCAGCTATTGAAGTCTTGGGGAAGCTTTGGAGGATTCTCAAAAAATTTCTTCTGATTCACCTGACTTCCTAATGATGCAAGAAAAAAACCTAGATCTGACTTCATTAATTTCTCACTGACATTTGCGACGGCAGAATTATTACTCGATACAATAGCAGCATTTTTTCCTTGCATCACAATGTTAGAAATAATATTCAGGATAGTTTGTGTCTTACCGGTTCCTGGCGGTCCTTCAATTACGCTAACCTGAGAAGAAAAAGCAGATTCAACCGCTTGAATTTGACTAAGATTCAAACCAAACGGATATATAAGCTTTTTTTCCTTATTGAAGGATTGACTAGTTTTTGTAAAATAAGCATGAAGAGCACTTTCTGTTCTTAGAGGAAGGTTATGAATTTGCCCTTCTAAAATAGAAGGTATACCATTAACTGTTCTATCCTTTACCCCAGCTATGAAAGAAAAATAATTTAACAGGTTTTTGAATTTAGCATTCTCTAGCCTTACTTTCTTAACCGCATCTTTTTTATAAATATATCTGTGCTTACCACCCCTGAAAGAAACAACCGCATATTTATCTCCATAAATAACAGAAGACTCAATGTTCTTACTAATCTCACCATTTAATTCAAAAACTTCATCTTCACTTAACGTAAGTTGTTCAAATGGATATACTTTGCAATAATCTAGCTTTTTGACTATTTTCGTTTTATCATTTAACACCATATGTATAGTGAGATCGCCATTTTGACTGTTCAATTTCCATGTTTTAATTTGTTCAGAGTATATTGCGTCTTCTATCTGAATGATTGTACGTACCAATTGAGTACCCCCGTGTCCCAAAAATGTGTGTTAATTTATGTTATAGTATACAAAATTAATGAACTGTTTACAAAATAGTGCAAAAATAGAACCCTCTAGAAGCAGGAGGGTTCTAAAAAAGTTTCACTTCACTCCCCAAACAGCCTCCCCATCACCGCTCAGCACACTAAACGTCATAACTTCTTTCTCTCTCGCTGAGTCCCATTCTTTCAGGAAGACGCCGTCATAATTTGTGCCGTTCAGGTTAATTCGGGCTTTGCTGCTGTCCGTTTTTGTCCAGGTTCCGGTCATTTCCCCGGAAATGGTGCCGTCGTTGTTAAGCTGGATGTTTTTTGGGGTTTTGATCATAGCTGTGATGTCTTTTCCGTGCTGGATGAGTTTGTAGGTTCCCGATGCGGCGGCTGCCGATATGTGTGTATCCGGTTCTCCCGCGTAGCGGTATGGCGCTGCAACGGGCCATCCGTCTTTGTTCATGTACAGCCGATGTACTCTGACTTCGTGCTCTTCGCCTCTGTTCGGGAAACGGGTGTGGAAAATGAGGTATGATCGTTTCGTTTTCCCGTCGTAAAACACGGAGTTGTGTCCCGGTGAGACGTAGCCCGTGCCTTTTTCAGATTGTGAGGCGAAGCTGTAGCCGCCCATGAGTTTGACCCCGTACGGTTCAATTGCTTTGTCGTCGAAGAAACTGCCGTCTTTTCCTTTGGCGTCAAGCATGTTATGGCCTGCGGCGTCATAGTACGGACCGTCCGGATTTTTAGAGCGCGCCACACGCATATTGTAACCGCCGGCTGCGTCAAGTCCGCCGAATGACAGATACAGATAGTAATATTTCGTTTCCGGATTGTAGCTGATGTACGGGCCTTCGATTCTGCTGTGATTTCCGCCGAGCAGTTTTTTTCCGTAGCCTTGGTTCGGGAGCGGGAAACCGGTTTTCGGATTCATTTCCAGTACGAAAATTCCGCCGGAGTAAGAGCCGTACACCATCCAGAGCTTGCCTTTATGGTCAAAAAACGTTTGCGGATCTACGACGTTCGGGTGAACGTTTGCATTATACGTCGTGCCGTCTTCGCTTTTTCCTTCCATGCCTGATTTCAAAAAGATGCCTTTGTTCTTGTAGGGTCCTTCGATTTTGTCACTCACGGCGACACCGAGAGCGGATCGCGGCGAGTCTCCTTTACAGGCGTTATAGTACATGTAATATTTCCCGTCAGCCAGCTGGGCGACATCCGGCGCCCACAGCGTATCAGACTGGGCCCAGTCGAATGTCTCTTTTAATTCGGTGTAGACGTTCGGGATCAGGGGATTATTGGGATTGACGCTTGAAGACATCTGCTGCCACTGCATCAGGTTTTTCGACTTGGCGGAAGCCAAATGTGAGCCGAATACATAATATGTATCGCCTGTTTTGATGACGGACGGATCATGCACGCTGACCTCTGAAAAAACCGGATGCTGGGCTTTTGCCTGCGGCAGAGTGAACCCAATGACCGCTGCTGAGACCAGACACACACGAAAGAAACTGGTTTTCATTTTCTGAAATCTCCTCGCTCTCTTCTTTTCTTAAAACGCTTTCAAGACAACGCTCCATTTTATGACGCGGATGGCGGGAATATGTGATCAACAGCGCCGGCTTCACGATGTACCGCTTTACTTCGATAACAATCTGATTTGTGAAAGACTGGAAAAAAAGTTTTGACTTCTGATTCGCAAACACTTAATATAAAAAACAGTTACTAGTTATCAGAATATTTAAGAATTGAGTGAAGCATATATGACCTTACACAAAGACCGCCGCATCGGGCGCTTATCCGTCCTTCTTCTGCTTCATGAGACTGAAGAAAACCAGCAGATCAGACGGCTGGAACGGGACGGCTGGAAAGTCTGTCTCGGCAGGGTGGGTTCAATGGATGCGCATAAGGTGGTAGCTGCAATTGAAACCGCTTCCAAAAAGAGCGGCGTCATTCAATCTGAGGGTTATCGCGAATCACATGCGCTGTATCACGCTACAATGGAAGCTTTGCACGGAGTGACGAGGGGCGAAATGCTGCTTGGCTCGCTGCTTCGTACCGTGGGCCTGAAGTTTGCCGTCTTGCGGGGAAATCCGTATGAAAGCGAGGCGGAAGGCGATTGGATCGCCGTTTCACTTTACGGCACGATCGGAGCTCCGATTAAGGGGCTTGAGCACGAAACATTCGGAGTCGGAATTAATCACATATGAATCAGCCCATAGATTTCAGATGATAGGGGGCTATGCGTGAAATATCATTTTCATGGCATAGCTCCTTTTTGTATGGGCGCTTTACCAAAGTAAAGGAAAAGGGGTTGAAATGATGGTGACGTTAGACGGTTCCTCACTGACAACCGCAGATGCCCAGCGTGTGCTGTTTGATTTTGAAGAGGTTCAAGCATCTGCCGAAAGCATGGAACGTGTGAAAAAAAGCAGGGCGGCGGTTGAACGGATCGTTCAAGAGGAGAAGACCATTTACGGGATTACGACGGGATTCGGCAAGTTCAGCGATGTGCTGATTCAAAAAGAAGACGCCGCGGATCTGCAGCTGAATCTGATTCTTTCTCACGCGTGCGGCGTCGGTGATCCGTTTCCGGAATCTGTATCGCGGGCCATGCTGCTTTTGCGCGCCAATGCCCTGCTGAAAGGCTTTTCCGGCGTGCGGACTGAGCTGATTGATCAACTGCTCGCGTATCTCAATCATCGCATTCACCCGGTCATCCCGCAGCAAGGGTCACTGGGGGCGAGCGGGGATTTGGCGCCGCTTTCTCATCTCGCACTGGCGCTTATCGGTCAAGGCGAAGTCTTTTACGAAGGGGCCCGGATGCCGACAGCTCATGCTTTAGAACAGACAACCCTTCAGCCGGCCGTCCTGACCTCTAAGGAAGGACTCGCGCTGATCAACGGAACGCAGGCCATGACCGCGATGGGGCTGATCGCTTACCTCGAAGCCGAAAAGCTGGCCTATCAGTCGGAACGGATTGCGAGCTTAACGATCGAAGGCCTTCAGGGCATTATCGATGCGTTTGACGAGGACATTCATGCCGCCCGCGGTTATCAGGAACAGATGGATGTCGCAGAGCGAATCCGCTATTACTTGTCAGACAGCAAGCTGACGACCGTCCAAGGGGAGCTGCGTGTCCAGGACGCCTATTCGATCCGCTGTATTCCTCAAGTCCACGGCGCATCATGGCAGACATTAGCGTATGTAAAAGAAAAATTAGAAATTGAGATGAATGCCGCGACAGATAACCCGCTCATTTTCGAAGACGGCGCCAAAATCATCTCAGGCGGAAACTTTCACGGACAGCCGATCGCCTTTGCCATGGATTTTCTCAAAGTGGCGGCGGCCGAGCTTGCGAATATTTCTGAACGCCGGATCGAACGGCTTGTGAATCCGCAGCTGAATGACCTGCCGCCCTTTCTAAGCCCGCAGCCCGGCTTACAATCCGGAGCGATGATCATGCAATATGCGGCGGCCTCCCTCGTGTCAGAAAATAAAACCCTGGCCCATCCCGCCAGTGTCGATTCCATTCCTTCATCGGCAAACCAGGAGGATCACGTCAGCATGGGAACCATCGCCTCAAGGCACGCCTACCAGATCATTGCGAATACGAGACGGGTGCTTGCCGTTGAAGCCATTTGCGCGCTGCAGGCCGTGGAGTACCGGGGTGCGGAACATTGCGCCTCGTACACAAAACAGCTCTATCACGAAATGAGAAACATCGTGCCGTCCATACAAGAAGACCGCGTGTTTTCTTATGACATCGAGCATCTGAGTGACTGGCTGAAGAAGGAGTCTTTTCTGCCGAATGAGCATCACCAAAAACTGATGACCAATGAAGGGGGACTTACAAGATGACTGATGTAAAGAAATCAATCCGCGCCGGCCGCGGCACCGAACTTGAATGCTTAGGATGGGAGCAGGAAGCCGTGCTCCGCATGCTCCGAAACAACCTTGACCCGGAGGTTGCCGAAAAGCCGGAGGATCTGATCGTATACGGCGGCATAGGCAAGGCCGCACGAAACTGGGATGCTTTTCACGCGATTGAGCGTTCCCTCAAAATGTTAAAAGATGATGAAACACTGCTGATCCAATCCGGAAAACCTGTCGGATTGTTCCGCACGCACAGCCGCGCGCCCCGCGTCCTGCTGGCTAATTCGGTTCTCGTGCCGAAATGGGCGGATTGGGAGCATTTCCATGACCTTGAGAAAAAAGGGCTGATGATGTATGGGCAGATGACGGCCGGCAGCTGGATTTATATCGGCTCACAAGGTATTCTGCAAGGCACCTATGAAACCTTTGCGGAGCTTGCGAGACAGCATTTCGGCGGCAGTCTGAAAGGAACCCTTACGCTGACGGCCGGACTTGGCGGAATGGGAGGCGCCCAGCCGCTGTCCGTCACAATGAATGATGGCGTCGTCATCGCCGTTGAAGCGGATGAAACACGGATTGATAAACGCATTGAAACAAACTATTGCGACCGTAAAACAGCATCAATTGACGAAGCGCTGCGCTGGGCCGAAGCAGCCAGACAAGCCGGAGAGCCTTTATCGATCGGCCTTCTCGGCAATGCGGCTGAGGTGCATCATGAGCTTTTGAACCGCGGGGTCCATATTGACATCGTGACCGATCAGACTTCCGCTCACGACCCGCTGATCGGCTATATTCCGGCAGGATACTCACTTGAAGAGGCCGACCGCCTGCGCCGGGATCAGCCTGAATTATACGTAAGGCTTTCCAAGCAGAGTATGAAAAAGCATGTGGAAGCCATGCTCGCCTTCAAGAAAAAAGGTGCCGTCGTCTTTGATTACGGCAACAATATCCGCCAGGCTGCCAAAGATGAGGGTCTCGCCGATGCTTTTGATTTTCCGGGATTCGTTCCCGCCTACATCCGGCCTTTATTTTGTGAAGGAAAAGGGCCGTTCCGCTGGGCTGCGCTGTCGGGAGACCCTGAAGATATATACCGCACGGACGCTTTATTAAAAGAGCTGTTTCCAGAAAATCAAGCCCTTCACCGCTGGATTGACATGGCGCAGAAAAAAGTCACATTCCAAGGCCTGCCGTCCCGTATTTGCTGGCTCGGCTACGGTGAACGGGAAAAGATGGGGCTCGCCATCAATGAATTGGTCAGAAACGGCGAGCTGAAAGCCCCGATCGTCATCGGCAGAGACCATTTAGACTGCGGATCTGTCGCCTCTCCGAATCGGGAAACAGAAGCGATGAAAGACGGAAGCGACGCGGTCGGCGATTGGGCGGTGCTGAACGCGCTGATCAACACGGCCTCAGGCGCAAGCTGGGTTTCTTTTCACCACGGCGGGGGCGTCGGCATGGGGTATTCCCTTCACGCGGGAATGGTCGCGGTCGCTGACGGCAGCCTGCTTGCGGAACAACGGCTTTCCCGCGTTCTGACAAGCGATCCGGGAATGGGCATTATCCGCCATGCGGACGCAGGTTATGAAAAAGCGGCTCAAGTCGCCGAGGAACAAGACATTATGATACCGATGAAAAAGGAGCGGTAACATGCCGAAACAAATAGATACCATACTCACCAACATCGGCCAGCTGCTGACGATGGAATCCGGCGGCCCCCGATCAGGCGGAAGCATGCAGGATCTTCGTGTCACGGAAGATGCCGTCATCGGCATTTCCGACGGGCGCATTGTTTTTGCCGGACATCAAGGAGCGGAGGATGGATACGAGGCAAGTGACATCATCGACTGCGGGGGACGGCTCGTCACCCCCGGCCTCGTCGATCCCCATACCCATCTTGTATTCGGAGGGTCCCGGGAAAAAGAACTGAATTTAAAAATTCAGGGCATGTCCTATTTGGATATTCTGGCGCAAGGCGGCGGTATTTTGTCAACGGTCAAAGACACGAAAGCCGCTTCCGAAGAAGAACTGATTGAAAAAGGGCTTTTTCACCTCGGACGCATGCTGTCATACGGCATCACGACGGCAGAAGTAAAAAGCGGGTACGGACTCGACAAAGACACGGAGCTGAAACAGCTGACCGCGGCGAAGAAACTGGGCGAACGCCAGCCGGTCGACCTTGTCACAACTTTTATGGGGGCACACGCCATTCCGCCTGAGTACCGGAACAGCCCTGACGAATTTCTGAATCGCATGCTGCAGCTTTTGCCTGAAATAAAAGAAAAAGGCCTCGCGCAATTTGCCGATATATTCACAGAAACAGGCGTCTTTACCGTCAGCCAGTCACGGGACTACCTGAAAAAGGCGTCTGAAGCTGGTTTCGGCCTGAAAATCCATGCTGATGAGATTGACCCGCTCGGCGGCGCGGAATTGGCGGCAGAGCTGCATGCTGTTTCTGCCGATCATTTGGTGGGGGCGTCTGACGAAGGCATCGAAAAGCTAGCGGCGTCCGGAACGATCGCCGTCCTGCTGCCGGGCACGACTTTCTATCTCGGCAAACACACTTATGCGAGAGCCCGGGAGATGATTGATGCGGGCGTACGGGTCAGTTTGGCGACTGACTTCAACCCGGGCAGCTCACCGACGGAAAATCTCCAGCTCATTATGTCGATTGCCGCGCTTCATTTAAAAATGACCGCGGAAGAAATCTGGCACGCTGTCACCGTTAATGCCGCGTATGCGATCGGAAAAGGCGAAGAGGCCGGACAAATTAAAGCCGGACGGGCGGCTGACATTGTCATTTGGGAAGCGCCGAATTACATGTATATCCCGTATCATTACGGCGTCAATCATGTCCGCCGTGTCATCAAGAATGGAAAGACGGTTGTCTCAAGGGAGGGAGCCGCTCTTGGATAAGTATCCGTTTCTGCAAAAAGCCGGCTCCCTCTTCAACGACCGCCATGTGACAAGGATCGGCGATGTGACGGAAGCGTGGGCGGGACAAACGATCAAGGGGCCGGCTTTGATCGGCGTTCCGCTTTCTAAGTCGTCAATCAGCCATTCCGGCGCCTGCTTTGCACCCGGTGCGATCCGCCGGGCGCTCGGCGGGATTTCCGCTTATTCCGCGGAGCTGCGGGAGCATGTCATTGACTATCTTTACGATATCGGTGATATTCAGATTCACGTCACGGATGTCGTCACATCTCACGAACACATTTATCGGACCATTCATGACATTCTGACGGACCAGCCTGACTGGGTGCCCGTCATTCTCGGCGGCGACAACTCCATCAGTTATTCCACCATTAAAGCCATTGCGGAAACGAAAGGAACAACGGCCGTCTTTCAATTCGACGCCCACCACGACGTCCGCAACACAGAAGACGGAGGACCGACAAACGGCACGCCATTCCGCCGGCTGTTAGATGAAAATATCATAAGCGGACAAAATCTGATTCAGCTTGGAATCAGGGAGTTCAGCAACAGCTTGGCATATGAACAATATGTAAAAGAACGGCAGGCAGACGTGCATACAATGGAGATGATCCGTGAGAAAGGGCTCCTCCGAACGATACAAGAGGTCTTGCCGGCCGTTCAAAAAAGAGCTGACGCCATTTTTATTTCGGTTGATATGGATGTGCTGGATCAAGCTCATGCGCCCGGCTGCCCCGCGATCGGCCCCGGAGGCCTGTATACCGAAGAACTGCTTCAGGCGGTCCGGTTTTTAGCCAGTGAGGCTGACATCTCGGGTATTGAGATCGTTGAGGTTGATCCGACACTTGATTTTCGCGATATGACAAGCCGGGCAGCCGCACACGTCATTTTACATGCATTAAAGGGATTTAAATTGTCACGTTAAAGTCAAATCCGGCACGCGTGCTCTCGGCTGCCGGAAGATTCTCACGCCACGCAAAAAGGGGGAGATCACGATGGATGTTGATCAAGGCGGCAATCAGCTAAAGCGCACGATGAAAAGCAGGCACTTATTTATGATTTCATTGGGAGGGGTCATCGGCACGGGGCTGTTTTTGAGCACAGGGTATACATTGAGCCAGGCCGGGCCGGGCGGGACGATCGCCGCTTACCTGATCGGCGGCTTGATGATGTATCTTGTCATGCAGTGTCTCGGAGAATTGTCAGTAGCCATGCCTGTGACCGGTTCATTTCAAACGTATGCGACAACGTTTATCGGGCCGTCCACGGGCTTTATGGTCGGTATCATGTATTGGGTGAATTGGGTGGTGACGGTAGGATCGGAGTTTACAGCTTCCGGTATCCTTATGCAGCGCTGGTTTCCCCACAGCAGCGTCTGGATGTGGAGCGCGATTTTCGCGGCTCTCCTTTTTGCCGCCAATGCATTCTCCGTTAAATTGTTTGCAGAAACAGAGTTTTGGTTTTCCAGCGTCAAAATCGTTACCATCCTTTTATTTATCATCTTAGGCGGCGCCGCGATGTTCGGTTTGATTTCATTGCACGGTTCGGGTGAAGCTCCGATGCTGTCGAATTTCACCTCGCACGGCGGACTGTTTCCGAACGGCTTTCTTGCGGTTTTCATTGCAATGATTTCCGTAAGCTTTGCCTTTTCAGGGACGGAGCTGATCGGAATTACAGCGGGTGAAACCGCCAATCCGGCAAAAGATATTCCGCGTTCGATCCGAAATGTCGCCTGGAGAACGGTCATCTTTTTTATCGGCGCCATTTTTGTGCTGTCCGGACTGATCTCCTGGAAGGAAGCTGGTGTGATTGAAAGCCCGTTTGTCGCGGTCTTTTCCCAAATCGGTATCCCATACGCCGCAGATATCATGAACTTCGTGATTTTAACGGCTTTGCTTTCGGTCGCCAACTCCGGACTGTATGCTTCCACCCGGATGCTGTGGTCTCTTGCGAATGAAAACATGATCAGCGCCCGGTTCAAAAAAGTCACACCAAAAGGCATTCCGCTGAATGCTCTGCTCGCCAGCATGGCCGTTTCCTGCATATCCTTGATCTCAAGCATCGCCGCCCCGGGCACGGTCTACGTGGTGCTCGTGGCAATAGCCGGATTTGCCGGCGTCGTGGTGTGGATGAGCATCGCCCTGTCTCAGCTGTTATTTCGAAAACATTATGTGAAAAACGGCGGACGCGTCTCGGATCTGACCTTCCGCACACCGTTATACCCTCTCGTTCCGATCGCCGCTGTGATCTTATGTTTCGCTTCATGCGTAGGCCTTGCATTTGATCCTAATCAAAGAATCGCCCTCTTCTGCGGAATTCCTTGTATGATCCTGTGCTATCTCATTCGTTTTTTGAGAAAGAAACAGCCGAAACAATCCGTCCGTGACATTCATTTGGATAAAACCATGCCATAAAAAAAGGCACATACTGATGAGGTATGTGCCTTTCTTCTCTTATTCCGTAATCAGCGTATGAATCAGTTTCGGCGCTTCCGCTTTTTCTGAGATGCGGATGTTGTCATAGACTTTGGCGGTCACGTCTTCAACGTTTTCGCGGTTGGCGTAAAGGGTGACGAGCGGCTCGCCTTTTTCGACGTTGTCACCGACTTTTTTGCGGAGCATAATGCCGACGGCAAGATCGATTTCGTCCTCTTTTGTCGCACGTCCCGCGCCCAACAGCATCGCTGCGACGCCGATTTCGTCAGCGACGATTTCTGAAACGACACCCGCTTCTTTTGCCGGAACGTCAATTTTGTACGCCGCCTGCGGAAGTTTGGACGGATCGTCAACGACAGAAGCGTCTCCTCCCTGATTGCTCAGGAACTCTTTGAACTTTTCAAGCGCTTTGCCGTTTTTCATGACTTCCTGAAGCTTTGTTCTCGCTTCTTCCAATGTCTCAGCTTTTTTCGCCAATACGACCATTTGGCTGCCGAGCGTGAGGACGAGTTCGTTTAAGTCTTCAGGCCCTTCCCCTCTTAATGTATCAATGGCTTCTTGTACTTCCAGGGCATTCCCGATCGCAAAACCGAGCGGCTGCGACATGTCAGAAATCACGGCCATCGTCTGGCGGCCGACGTTGTTTCCGATGCGCACCATTGCTTTGGCGAGGTTCACGGCGTCTTCATCCGTTTTCATAAACGCCCCGGCTCCCGTTTTGACGTCAAGCACGATGGCATCTGCTCCGGCGGCGATTTTTTTACTCATAATTGAGCTTGCGATCAGCGGGATGGAGTTCACCGTACCCGTTACATCACGCAGCGCATACAGCTTTTTATCGGCAGGCGTCAAATTGCCGCTTTGTCCGATGACGGCTACCTTGTCGCGGTTCACAAGCTTGATGAATTCATCTTTTGATAATTCCACGTGGAAGCCTTCGATCGCTTCCAGCTTATCAATGGTTCCCCCCGTATGGCCGAGACCGCGGCCGGACATTTTAGCAACGGGAACGCCGAGCGCCGCGACGAGCGGTGCGAGTACGAGAGTTGTCGTGTCGCCGACCCCGCCCGTAGAGTGCTTGTCGACCTTAATGCCTTCAATGGCGGAGAGATCAATCGTTTCTCCTGAATTCACCATCGCCATTGTCAGATCGGCGCGCTCCTGATCCGTCATATCCTGAAAGTAAATCGCCATAGCCAGCGCGCTTGCCTGATAATCAGGGATGCTTCCGTCCGTGTATCCTTTTACGAAAAATTGAATTTCTTCTGTTGTAAGTTCTTTTCCATTTTGTTTTTTTACAATAAGATCTACCATTCTCATGATCTATCACCTGTCCTTCATTTATGTTCAGTGAATCAATCCGACGATCGCCGCTGTCAGGAAGCTGACGAGCGTTGCGCCGTACAGCAGCTTCAGCCCGAACCGCGCGACGACGTTTCCTTGTTTTTCATGCAGCCCTTTCACCGCACCGGTAATGATTCCGATAGAGGAGAAATTCGCGAATGAGACAAGGAATACAGATACCACTGCCTGTGTATGCGCACTGAAATGGAAATCGCCGGATGAGAGTGTCTGCATCGCCACAAATTCATTCGATACCATTTTCGTCGCCATAATGCTTCCGGCGCTCACCGCTTCATTCCACGGAATACCGGTTAAAAACGCAAACGGCGCGAATACATATCCGAGCAGCGCCTGGAATGTAATGCCGAAGACCGCATTAAAAACGCCGTTGACCAGGGCAATGAGTGCGACAAATCCGATCAGCATCGCCGCTACGACGACGGCGACTCTGAATCCATCCATTATATACTCACCGAGCACTTCAAAAAAGGATTGCTTTTCTTCTTCAGGAACGACGATCAAATCCTCTTCTTTGCTGACAGTGTACGGGTTGATGATAGAAGCGATGATAAATCCGCCGAATAAGTTCAGCACAAGCGCCGTCACGACGTATTCGGGCTTCAGCATCATCATGTAAGAACCGACGATCGACATTGAGACCGTCGACATTGCGGACGCGCAAAGCGTATATAAGCGCTGTTCAGTAAGATAACCGAGCTGTTTTTTCAAACTGATAAAGACTTCTGATTGCCCTAAAATCGCGGATGCGACAGCGTTGTAAGATTCGATTTTCCCCATTCCGTTCACCTTGCTTAACGCAAGACCGATATACTTCGTGATGAAGGGGAGGACCTTCCAATGCTGCAGAATTCCGATTAAAGCGGATATAAAGACGATCGGCAGAAGCACGCTCATGAAGAACGTCGTCTGTTTCGCATTCACAAGCCCGCCGAATACAAAGTTAATCCCTTCTGATGCATATTCCAGCAAGTAGTTAAATCCTTTTGCAAAACCGCCGACAAGAAAATTCCCGATACCGGTGTTGAGGAGAATATAACCGAGAATCAGCTGCAGCACGAGCATGACGGCGATCGGCCGGATTCTGATTCTTTTTTTGCCGTTGCTGGCAAGCCAGGCAAGACCTAAAAACACAATGATTCCGATAATTCCGATGAGATACTTCATATGTGTTCTCCTTTTATTTGTATTCGCTTACAATTTTTTATGCATCAACAAAGAAAGAGGATGGCGGAAGCTTTCGGCTTCCGCACTGCTGATTAATAGTCGCTGCTGCCGCTGTCTCCGCCGCTCACGATAGAGACGCCCGCACTTGCGCCGATCCGGCTCGCGCCCGCAGCGATCATGCTGTCAACATCAGCTTTTGTTCTGATGCCGCCTGATGCTTTGACCCCGATGTCCGGTCCGACTGTTTTTCTCATAAGAGCGATATCTTCAGCCGTTGCCCCGCCTGTAGAAAAACCGGTAGACGTTTTGACGAAATCTGCGCCTGCGGATACCGCCAAGCGGCACGCGCGCTCTTTTTCTTCATCTGTTAAAAGGCATGTTTCGATGATCACTTTGACGAGCGCTTTTTTATCAGATGCTTCAACTACCGCGCGGATATCAGCTTCAACCGCTTCATCATCGCCGTCTTTTAATGCACCGATATTGATGACCATGTCAACCTCAGTTGCCCCTTTTGAGATGGCATCCTTCGTTTCAAATGCTTTTGTTTCCGATGTCGTGGCGCCGAGAGGAAATCCGATAACGGTGCAAACGTCAACTCCAGTGCCTTTCAGTTCCTCCGCTGCGAGTTTGACCCAAGTCGGGTTTACACAAACGGAAGCGAATTTATATTCTTTTGCTTCTTTTATCAGTTGTAAAATATCCGCTTTTTGTGTATGCGGTTTCAAAGCAGTATGGTCTATTTGACTTGCAATTGACATTGTATGCACTTCCTTTTTCCTAGGATACGTTTAGAATAACCGAATTTTGAACATATGTAAATTGGTAATTGAAATTATGTTCATGAATTGTCACAATTCTTGAATGAGTTTTTTGGCCGTATGCTGATCGGTAATCAAAACGTTGGCGTACTTTCCTTTCAGGGCACCGTGAATGGCCTTGCATTTTCTGCTGCCGCCCGCCACCAGAATCGAACGCTCTTTCATTTTCAAGTCGCTGAGCTCGACTCCGATCGTCCTGCCGTTAATGCTGCTGCTGCAAATCCTGCCTTCCTCGTCAAAAAAGCGCGAACAAATATCGCCGACTCCGCGTGCTTTCAGCAATTGTTTCTCTTCTTCCCGGAAATAGCCGAGTCTGAAAAGCAGCGCCTCATCCCGGACGGTTCCGACCGTAAACAGGGCGATATTGGCTTGTCTGCCCATTTCAATGATCCGCTTAATATGTCTGTCCCGCTCGACCATCTGTTTCACATCGGCGCTGTCAAATATAACCGGCAGCGGTAAATACCTCGGCATGGTCTGAAATGCTTCGGCGAACAGCTGAATCGTTTCTGACGAGTACGTATTAACATTGGAATGACTGATGCCGCCTTTCAGCTGCACGACTTCAACGCTCTTTACCTGCTTCGGCTCCATGCGGCTTGCGATCTGGTACATCGTCGTCCCCCAGCTTACGCCGAGTATATCGCCGTCCTTTACGGTTTTATGCATATAGTCTGCGCCATAGCGGCTTAAGTAATGTGTAATGGCCTGGTAATCGTCGCTTGGAGAAAAGACGACGTGCGCCTCAAGCAGCCCGTATTTTTCTTCCAGCTTCGCGCCGAGTTCGTCCAGATCCTCAAACGGGTCCATGACGCGAATTTGAACATACCCTTTTTCCTTTGCGTACTGAAGCAGCCTTGAAACGGTGGGGCGTGACAGATCAAGCCGTTCGGCGATCTGCTGCTGGCTGTAATCTGATTGATAATATAGTTTTGCCGCTTCTATGCTGAGCTGCTGTTTTTCACGATCCATGTCGCGCCTCCCCTCTCCGCTTATCATATCACCAAAACACGCGGTAAAAAAGCACCCTCTGATGGGGTGCCTATTTTTTCAGCACAAGCTCCTGAATCGCATGCGCCACGCCGTGTTCGTTATTTGATTTCGTTTCAAAATCAGCTATCTCCCTTACTTCCGGGATGGCATTGGCCATTGCCACACCGCAGCCGGCCCACTGAATCATGGACATGTCGTTGCCGTTATCGCCGATTGCCATGACGTCTTTCTGTTCAATGCCGAGTTTTTCGGCCAGCAGCTTGACTGCGTGTCCTTTACTGACTTTCGGGTGAAGAATCTCATGGAAGAATGGCGCGCTTTTGACCATTGTGTATGTTTCCTTGAATGATTCCGGAATGGAAGCGATCGCTTTCTCCAGCTTGTCCGGATCGTCAATGAACATGACTTTCGGAATCAGAATATCCTTCGGCACTTCATCGATCGTGCGGAAATGAAGCGGCACTTTCGTAATGTATGATTCGTATACCGTGTATTCACTGATATCCCGGTTCGGCGTGTACAGATTGGCTGTGTCAAAGTAATGCATCGGAGTATCCAGCTGTAAGCTCAGCTCGTAAAGCGACTTCAAATCCTCATAACCTAATGACTGCTCGGCCACGACACCGTTTGTATACGTATTTTGGACGAGTGCGCCGTTATAGGCAATCACAAAGTCGCCTTCTTCCTGTAAGTTCAGCTCTTCCAAATACCGACGCACGCCGCCGATCGGCCGGCCCGTGCACAGGACGATATTGACCCCTTCCGCTTTGGCGGCATCAAGCGCCCCGCGGACTTCAGCCGTCGCTTCATGATGATCGTTTAGTAGTGTTCCGTCCATATCTATTGCGATTAACTTGTACATCCTGCATCTCCTTTGTATCCTTTTCTTCTTATGCTTTCATCATATCGTTTTTTCGTTTCAATGAAAAATCAAACGGACGAGTTTCTCCGCCTTCTCTTCGTAAACCGGGCCTGCCTCCGGATGCGGGGCCGTCTTTTCCCCTTGTCAGCTTGTTCGCCGCCGTCATCTGTTTTCTGCTTCAAGAGCATCAGCCCCGCCGCAAAGAAAGGGACGGCCGCTATGTCCAGAAGGGCAAGCTTTATTCCCATCGCTGCGGGAAAGTATGCCCATAATGAACGGCTGTTCCGCCTGATCATGATATAAGAAACGATTTCCAGCAGGATAAACAGAGCGTTCACCCACAAGTAAATGAGCATTGCCGCAAACAGAAACAGCAGGAGCGTATTCCGCAGCGTGCCGGAAAACAGAAGAGCGCGCATCATATCAAAGAATGAAAAAGACTGCATGCTTCCGTTGACGACATTGGGATTGTAAATGGTAAAACGCCCGAACTGATCAAAAAGCATAAAAAATAACCATAACAGTGAAAACCATTGAATGATATGTACGATGACACCCGTCAAAACGAGTCTGTCGGCAGCCTTATTTCTCATGTGCATCCTCCCCGCCGGTTTTTATTCTTGTCATTGTTTTTGTTTCTCCGTATATCTTCCAAATGAGCGTACCGTTTTTTCCTCTTTTCAACGTGCTTTTGACGGGGTGCGGATGGCCGAGGTATTCAATCTCGATCGTCCCGTCCGTGTTTTGTGAGATCACCTTGTACACATCTGAGGGCATGGCAACCTCGCCGCGGCCTTGAATGACCTGCTTTGTCAGCACGCTGTCTTTCGTAAACGTGACGGTTTCAGATCTGACCCCGTCCATCGGGCCCGGCTTCAGCCCTGCATCCCATGTCCCGTAATAAAAAGGGGTATCGTCTGCTTTCTTTTGCGAGCAGCCTGTTATCATGACGCATCCGAAAACAAGAACCGTCATGATGAAAATCCGTATGTTCCGCAACATGATCACCTTCCTTTGAAGCTTTTTTACGCCTGTAACTTAGGCGGATGCCGTGGCACTGTGCAATTGACTACATAGTGTATAAAGACTTCACTAGATAAGGAGAATGATGAATGAACCCATATCAGTACTACACCCCGCCTGCCTATTTCCCTCAGCAGCAGGAATACGAAGTGAACCGCGTTGAGTATGAGCCGTATCAGCAGCAGGAAAGCTATTATTATGCGCCCCCTCAGTCCGAAGAGCGGCAGCCGACAGGTTTAGAACGGAGAGTCGCCCAGCTTGAAAGACAAAACGCCGAGCAAACGAGAGAGCTCACCCGCCTCTCACAAGAAGACCAGCGCCAAAACCGGGAAATCACGCGTATGAATGAGCAGATCAGACGGCTGAGCCAGTCCATTGAAATCCATACCCGCCGCTTAAACCGTTTGAATCAGCGCCTGCGCGCAGTCGAAAACAGACTCAATATTCCTTTTCACGCTACAGAAGGCGGCTTCTGAGAAAAAGGGCCGGAATACAAAGCTCGACAGGCCATCCCGAGCCTTGTATTCCGCTCTGTACATAACAGGTAAATATTTGAATCCTTTTCTTCCATGAATGCCTCTCCTATTCTTTCACATGATAAATGTGTAAAATCAATCACTCCAGGAGGTCTTCATGATGTATCAAAACCAATACAGCGGAAATCAGCTGCAGCAATGCCGCCAAACAGCACAGCAGCTTATTCAGCAGACACAGCAAAGCAGTCAGCAGTACAAGCAAATGCTCCAGCAGGAACAGCAAAACATTCAAATGCTTCAGCAGATGCTTAACCATGAACAGCATGCCGTTCATACCATTCAGCAAGCGCTGCAGGGGCATGAAGCGGCCATTCAGAAATGCCAGCAAATCGTGAATGTGTGCAATCAGCTTCAGCAGGAAGTAAGCGGACACATGCCTGCACCGATGGCAAACGCTAATGTTTCTTCATTCCCGCAAACACAGCATCACACACCGTTTCAGCAGCATTCATACCAGCAATAGGCCGGTCATGCAAATGACAAAGCGCGAGATACCGGCTTTGTCATTTGTTTTTATCTCTGTTTTGTCAGATCAATGCGATGAGCGGGTTTTCCGCCGAATTTTGCTTCCGCCTCATGCCTTACCGCTTCAAACGCTCTTGCTTCGACGTTTTGTTTAAACACATCAAGCTGTATCAAATAAGCCGCCCGCACTTTCAGCCCGTGGATGATGGAGATGACCCATAAAGGCAGCACGATATACACGCCCGGCGTGCTCGGCAGCACAAAAGCAATTGCTAAAATAATAAAATAGATAAGTCCGTATTTCAGCCATTTTTTGTTCTTAGCCCGGTAGCCGATATAGAAAAAGGCCAAGAAAGCGGTCAGCGCAAACGGCGCAAAAGTCAGCAGCAGCCACCAGCTGTGCAGCACTTCCCACCAAGTCCCTCTTTTCGTAATCAACATTCATTCCTCCTCCTTTACTACTATAACATGGATAATCAAGGAAGGTTTTCTATAAAAAATATAGACGGAATGACGTCTTCCTGCTATATTAATAATGATAATCATTATCACTGAAATAGGGGGATCATTATGAAGAAACAATCATGGCTGATCGGCCTGGCACTTCTGCTTGTTTTCGCATTAAGCGCTTGCAGCGGCGCGAAGGAAAACAACGGATCGGCATCAGGCAAAGGAAAGACAGACATGCGTACATATGAATCAACAAAAGGAAATATTGACATACCCGCACATCCGAAACGGATCGTCACTGACTTTTATGCGGGTGAGCTGCTGTCCGTTGACGCAAATGTCGTCGGGGCGGGCTCATGGACTTTCAAAAATCCGTTTATCAAAAAACAGCTGAAAAACATTACTGACATCGGCAATCCCGTCAATGTGGAGAAAGTGATGCAGCTGAAGCCTGATTTAATCGTGCTGATGAAGGAAGACCAATACGAGAAACTATCGAAAATCGCACCGACGATTGTCATTCCTTTTAACACCGCAAAGAATACGAAAGATACGGTCAGCCTATTCGGCGACATTGCCGGGGCGAAGGATAAAGCCAAAAGCTTTATGGCAGACTTCAACAAAAAAGCCGAAGCGAATCAAAAGCGCCTCAAAAACGTGATCGGCAAAGACGAGACAGTCGGCCTTTATGAAACGACGGATAAAGGCGAGATCTGGGTTTTCAATGACAATTCCGGCCGCGGCGGCCAAGCCGTTTATAACGCGCTCGGATTGAAAGCGCCGGCCAAAATTGAAAAAAACATCATGAAAACAGGCGCCATGAAACAGGTTTCCCAAGAGGTCATCCCTCAATATGCGGCTGATTATATGTTCATTACTGATTACAATCCGAATGGAGAAAGCAAAACATTTGAGCGTCTGAAAGATTCATCCGTTTGGAAAAATCTCGATGCCGTAAAACACAATCGTGTCTTTATCAACGATTTCAACACCTTCTATCCGTATGACCCGATTGCCGTCAGCAAACAGATGGATATCATCACCGACATGCTGATCAAACGGGCTGAAGAAAATAAAAAATAAAAAAAGCGGCACAGTCATGACACTGTGCCGTTTTTCCTGTTCACTTTAATTTTGACTGTACGGAGCCCGGCATATCTTCAAATCTGACTTCTTCCCAGGTCTCGACATACTTTCCTTTCGCCTTCACCTTCAAATACGCGTTCTTCCGAAGGTCTTTCCCGGCGAAAAAGGTCACTTCTTCTTTTTTCCCGGATGCGTTATATCCGTCTAATGTATACTCAGTACCGCCCGGGCTAAGATGTTTGCCATCTCGATCAATCTGTACATAAACATCTTGCTGGTGAATAAACGGATTAAATCTGTCTGTAACATCATTATGAAAAAAGAGAAGTCCGTATATGACGGCAGCGGCCGCCAAGACGGCCAGGATTGCCAATGCTTTTTTCATCTTTGCACTCCCCTTACTTATTCATTTTTTTCAAATAGCTTGACCGCACTGTGAGGAAGAACAGAAGCTGAAAAATGAAAAACCCTCCGATAGTGAAACTGAGCGGCCCCGCTACATCGGAATAGCCTTCCACGGCCAATGTTCTCAAGGCAAACAGCGTATGCATGACGGCAATGACAAATGGGAAGAAGAACAAAATCGCCAATTGTATCGTCACGCTTTGTGCCATTTCACGCTCACTCAGGCCGATTTTGGCCAATGAACGGTAGCGCTCCCTGTCTTCATCTAAATCGGTGAACAGCCTGAAATATAAGAAACTTGCTGCCGCGACAAAGAAGACGATCGCGATAAACAGGCCGATGAATAAACTCAGGCTCGGCAGCTGCACCGTATCATAGTAGGTGCCGGCTTTTGCCATAAAATCAGAATGGACGTCGATATAGTTGCCGTAAATCTCATTTTTCAAGGATTGGCTGATCCCAAGACTGTCTTTCCAATGATCATAGCTGTAGCCGTATAATGACGCTTTCTCACCGAGTGATTTCAGCTGATCAAAGGTTTGATCGTTCACCGCGATGATGGCATTCAATGAGATCAGCGGTTTTTTGACTTCTTTTACCGACAGTTTTTTGTCAGACGGCTTGCCTTTTTGGTTCAGCAGCTTCAGCTGATCCGGCGCTTCGTTTTTGAAATTCCGGTCATACGTGCCCGGGAAATAGACGGCCTCGCCATGTTTCAGGCCGTTTAGATTAACATGGAAGTACTTCGCCGCCTCCGATTCGCTGATCATGTAAACAGGGGGAACAGTTTCTCCTTCCTGATAGCGGACATAGGAAACATTTATTTTGTCTTTCTTATACGTAAAGCCGTGTGTTTTCAGTTCATGGTCAATATCTTTCAAATGAGTCTGTTCTTTTGGATTATTGCTGAAAGATACATACTCCATCTCATAGGCGGACTCTTCCGCCCCGACGGTCGATTTGTACATCGCGAGCACGCCTGTCGCCGTAAACGCTACCGCGGAAATAATGCTGACGATAAAGAACAGGCGGGCGTTGTCTTTTAAACGATAAACAAGATCAGAAACCCAAATGACATTTTTCCCGCGCAGATAAAAGGTTTTCCACTTCTTCAGCGCGCGCAGAATCCAGATGCTGCTTTGGCTGAAAAAGAAATACGTACCGATGACGGTAAGCAGTAAAATGATGAACGGTTGAGTCCCGTGGACATTGCCTTTCAGAACCATGCCGTACCCGCCGCACAGGCAGGCGATGCCGAATATAGACAGAAGCACGGACGGCTTCGGCTCCGGCTTGATCTTGTCAGTGCCCTTTATTAATTTGATCACCGTATTTGATCTGACAAAAAGGATCGTGAACTGCGATAAAAGGAAAAATAAGAGCAGAAATCCGCCGGCCGTAATGCCGAGCGCTTTCCAAGGCATGTACAGAGGCAGCGCGTCCATTTCTAAAATATAAGCGCCGACCGTAAAGAACGTTTTCGAAAAAATGAAGCCTCCGATAATCCCCGCTGCGATCGACATGACGCCGATGATCATGTTTTCCGCCGTAATGAGCTTTCTCAGCTGCACCGGCGTAATACCCTGCATCAGCAGGATGCCGAATTCTTTATTTCTCGATTTCAAAAATGCGTTAACCGAATACAGAACAAATAAGAAAGAAAAAACAAAGATCATCCATTCCGCAGCGGTTAAGCCTTTTCTGGCGATGTTATTCAGGTAGCCTTCCTTTAGTGCCGGATGAAACAGGAACATCGCAAAGGTAAAGAAAATCAAAACGGAAAAAGCGCTGCTTAAAAAGAAAGCAAGATAGGCCCTTTTGTTTCTCGTGACGTTTTTATAAGCGAACTGAAGAAAGGTCATTTGCGTTTCCCCCCAGCATAGACAGCACATCAAGAATCTGCTCATAAAAGACTTGGCGGTTTTCCCCGCGGTAAATCTCATTAAACAGTTCGCCGTCTTTTATAAAGATGACGCGGCGGCAGTAGCTTGCCGCAACCGGATCATGGGTCACCATCAAAGCCGTGATATGATCATCCTGATTCAGGCTCTGCATCGTTTCCATGACGTCTTTTGACGCTTTGGAATCAAGGTTTCCCGTCGGTTCATCGGCCAGAATGAGTGACGGCTTATGAATGACCGCTCTTGCGATGGCGGCCCGCTGGCGCTGTCCGCCGGATACTTCAAACGTCCGTTTGTTGAGCAGGTCTTCAATTCCGAGCTTTGCCGCGATGCAGTGCAGTTTTTCTTCCATGACAGACGGCGCTTCTTTTTCAAGCGTTAACGGCAGCATGATATTTTCACCGATTGTCAGTGTGTCCAGAAGGTTGAAATCCTGAAACACAAATCCGAGCTGCTTGCGGCGGAAATGAGCGAGCTTTGTCCGCTTCAGCCGGTGCGGGTTTTCTCCGTGAATCAGGATATCGCCTGAATCCGGCCGGTCGATCGTTGAAATGATATTCAAAAGCGTTGTTTTTCCGGAGCCGGACGGTCCCATCACCGCCGTGAACCCGCCTTCTTCTATTGAAAACGAAATTTGTTTTAAAGCTTGATAGGACACTTGTCCTTTATAGGTTTTATTTATATGTTTGACTTCAAGCATATTCGCCATGAAAATCCTCCTTATGGTTTTATTCTTGTTGGTCTGGGCTGCTTTCATGTAGTGCCGGGGCATTTAACATAAAAATCCCCTTGACATAAATCCATGTTATCAAGGGGAAACAAAACGAGCTATGTTGTTTTCTTAACGCAGCCTTACATTTTTGTAAGAAATGAAAATCGGACCGATGTCCCTTCACCGGAGGACGAAGTGATGTCCACCGTATGATTAAGCTTGCCCGTAATTTCTTTGACGAGATGAAGGCCGATTCCCGTAGATTCTTGGAAACGCCGTCCGTTTTCGCCGGTGTAATAAGGGTCAAACACCCGCTTGATATCTTGCGAGGGAATGCCGACACCGTAATCTTTGACTTCAAGCACCGTCCTGTCTTCATCGCGGAAGACATTCAGCTCAAGTCTGTCACTCTTGCCTGCCGAATACTTGACCGCATTTGTGACCACTTGGCCGATCGCAAATTTGAGCCATTTCGCATCGGTGTAAATCTGATGATCATCGCGAATATCCATTTTCGGATAGACGCGGTATTGAATAAAAAATCGTTTATAGCTTTGAATGACCGATTGGAGAAGCTCTGATAAGGAAACCGCTTCAACTTTAAAATCCCGCTCAAACAGGTCGAGCCTTGAAGAATAAAGAAGCGTCTCCAGCCCGAATTCAATCTGCCGGACCTCTTTTTTGATTTGTTCAAAGACGGGCTCATCCTCTTCCTGAATGATTAAATTAATGACCGACAGCGGCGTTTTTACTTGGTGCACCCATTGGTTCATATACGTCACCCGCGCGTCAAGCTTGGCTTCGGTCTCATGGAGCTTCTGGTGCTGCATCCGGGTCAGCTCCATCTGCTTTTCATACAGCTCTGAACAAAACACTGAAGAACCGAGATACGGGATGTCCGTCCCTTCCTGCTCCGAGCTGAGCCAATGATACACACCGCGGTCTTTGTACCAGCGATAGGCAAGATATCCCGCCAAAATAAGAAGCTGCACGCCCAATATGTAAAACAGGTGGGCAAAAGAATGAAGACCCGCAAACCAGTAATAAAAGAAAACAAACAGCCCTTGAAGGAGAAAAAGCAGAATCAGCACGGCATGAGACCGGAGAAACAGCTTCATGACAGCGCCCTCAGCTGGTAGCCTTCGCCCCGCACCGATTCAATGGAAACAGGCGCGTTCAGCTCCCGCAATTTTTTTCTGAGCCGCGTGATATACACGTTAAGCGTATTATCATCGACGAAAATATCGGTGTCCCACGTTTTTTCCATGAGCCGGTCTCTTCCCGTCACCTTTTCTCCCCGCTCCAGCAGCACTTCCAAAAGCTTGCTTTCTTTTTTAGAAAGCTCGCTTTTTTCGTCCTGAAAGCGCAGTTCAAACCGTTCCACAAAGAGCTGCACACCGGCATATTCAACCACTTTCTCACCCTGCTTGGCGGCGTACTCTCCGTATGCCCTGCGGATCTGGCTTTTGATTTTCGCCAGCACAATATCGTAGGAAAACGGTTTTTCGATATAATCATCTCCGCCGTTTTCAATCGCCATCACCTGATCCATTTCCCCGCTTCTGGCTGAGATGAAAATGATCGGGCTTGTAGAATGCTGGCGGATCTGGCGGCACCAATAATAGCCGTCATAAGACGGCAGATTGATATCAAGCAGCACCACATCAGGCTTTTCCCGCAAAAAAACATCAAGAACAGCCGTGAAATCCGCAGCGGCCACGGTTTGATATCCGTATTTTTCAAGGTAATTCTGCAATAGTCCGCGAATGTCTTCACTATCTTCCACAATCATGATTTTATTCAAACTGAACCACTCCCGTTTCTTACACTGCTGCCATCATCATAATCGTTTCGGGCGTACGGGCGCAACACCGCACAAAAAAACCGCCACCTTGGCGGTTTCCGTTCTCATCAGCCGACCTGCTGTTTTACAGCTTTACCGGCTGATCCGAACTCTCTCATTTTGCTTCGCACTGTCTCTTCCACGGCTTCAATGCCGGGTGTCATGTAGCCGCGCGGTTCGTACAGATCACCGTTTTTCTGAAACATGCGGCGTGTTTCTTCTGTCCAGGCGACCATACATTCCGTGTTGATATTGATTTTCGCGTGGCCGAGCGTGATGGCTTTTTTGATCTGTTCCTGCGGAATCCCGGATGCTCCGTGAAGAACGAGAGGAATATCAGTCATGCGGGAGATAGCCTCCATTTCTTTAAATCCGAGATTCGGTTCACCTTGATATTTGCCGTGGACGGAGCCGAGGGCGGCGGCCAGCGCGTCGATATTGGTTTCTTTGACGATCCGCTCACATTCGGCGACATCGGCATAGCGGACCCCGCCGACCAGCCCGTCTTCCATACCGCCGACCGTGCCGACTTCTGCTTCTACTGAGGCGCCGTGCTTAGCCGCATAATCGGCGACTTCTTTTGTCATCGCGATGTTCTCATCAATCGGATGATGGGAGCCGTCAATCATCACTGAGCTGAATCCGGCGTCAATGGCCTGTCTGCAGCGTTCCGCACTGCTTCCGTGATCAAGATGGAGCACGACGGGAACGGTAATCGCCATTTCTTCCATTAACGCGCCGACCATGGCGGAAATCGTTTTAAATCCGCCTAAATAGTCGACCAGACGATCGGAAGCCGCGGCGATGACCGGCGATTGCTCCTTTTGCGCCGCTTGCAGAATCGCCTTCGTCCATTGGAGGCCGTTGATATTAAATTGGCCGACTGCATAATGCTCCCGTTTCGCTTCTGCAAGAAGATGTTTCATGGTGACAAAAGCCATGTTCACGCCTCCTTCATGAAGTATTTTGATACGACGGCTTCCGTTGTTTCCTTTGCCGTTTTGATCGTTTCCTCCGCAGTCAGCTTATAATATTCAGGTCTGAACAGCTCTACGGAGACAACATCATTGAATCCGATTTCTTTTAACGCTGACAGATGGGCGTCTAAGTCAATCGCACCCTGTCCAGGCCAGACGCGGTCTTCATCTGTTAAAAAGCCGATCGGAAAGTCTTCTGTATCGTCGATATGATAGATGAAAATTTTCTTTCCGTCCGCCTGCTTCAAGCTCTCAATATTGGAGCCCATCGCGTGGAAATGGAAGCTGTCAAACACCAGTCCGACATTATCGCGGCCGACAGCGTTCACGATGTCATACGCCTGTTCAAATGTATTGACCGTACATTGCGGGTGGCCGACAAATTCAAGGGCAATGTTTACGCCGTACGGCTCCGCGATGTCCGAAAGCTCAGTCAGCACCTCTATGCTGCTCTTTTTGATCTCTTCTTTCAAGATCTTCCGCTCTGTCACAAGCGGCACGGCCACCACATATTTCACGCCGAGCGTCCTGCAGGTTTCCATCATGCTTTTGAATTCCGAAATGATCTCCCTATAGCCCTTCTCATCACGGTTGTTGAAGAAAACCAGTGCGTTCAGGGCAAGCGGTTTAATGTGATGGGTGCGAAAATATTCCGCCAGATCGGCCAGTGAATGGTCTTTTAAGTATTCCGGCAGTTTATCCATTGTGCGGATTTCAATATAATCATAGCCGTGCTTTTCGCACAGTTCTAAATCCTGTTTCAGGTTTGAATTCTCCAGCGTAGTCGCTTCATTAAAGCAAAGTTTCATGTCAGCCTCTCCCATCCGCGTTTTCGATATGAAGGGAGTCCGGCTGGAGGGCTTTTTTGCCCCGCTCCGCCGAACTCCATACTCAGCTTATGCCATACCTAATTCTTCCTTTAATTTCTTAAGCGTGGTCCGGCTTGATTCATCCGCTCTTTCGCCGACCCAAGCAAAAACGGCGTTCGTCGCAATTCCGTCGAATTTCATCTCTCTCATCTTTCTGAAAATCGTTTCAAAATCAACCTCGCCTTGCCCGATGTCCAAATGCTGGTGAACCGTTACTTTCGCGTCAGGCGGGTTGACGATGTAGCGCAGGCCATGCGCCGCTTTATGATTAAAAGTATCTGCAAATAAAACATGTGTGAGGCGGTCGCCGGCTTCATCAAACATGGTCGCAATATCGCCTTTTCCGTCATCATAGAAGAACGTATGCGCAGTCGAGTAGACAAGATTGATCCAATCCTTGTCAAGCGCGCGGATCATATCCATCGCCCCTTTGTGCGTTTCGATAAAATCGTATGGATGAGCCTGCAGATTGAGTTTAACGCCTTCTTTTTCAAAGACGGGCAGCAGTTCATCCATGGATTTGATGAATTTTTCTTCACTTGTCAAAGGATCATATTTTGAACCGCTGAATTCACTGTTCATCAAATCCACTTCAAGTTCAACCGCAATTTCGATCGCCCGTTTCCAGTTGCGCACGGCGGCCTGACGACGGTCTTCATCAGGACCCGCCCAGTGGTAAAGCGGAAGAAGAGAAGACAGCTTCACACCTGTATCCTTTAAAAGGCGCTTCAATTGTTTGATTTTTGCTGAATCGACTTTCGGATATTTGTAGAAAGGACAAAAATCCTCGCGCGGAGACAGTTCGATATATTCGTATCCGAGTTCCGCCGTTTTATAGACCATTTCTTCTAACGTTAAATCATCGCGGTACATGGAGGGATCTAAGGCCAGTTTCATTTCTTTCACTCCCGATCTATTATTTGTTCACAGTCGTAAATGATTGGTAGAATGCCGGTTTCTCTTGCAGCGCCACAGGCTCTTTCTGTCCGGATTCCTGAGCTTTTACGCACGCGTCAGTTGTTACCGCGGCAATATAACCGTCCCATGCCGTCGGACCGCTGACTTCGCCTTTATTCCGGATCGAATCAATGAAGTCTTGAATTTCCACATCATACGCAGCCACAAATCGGCGCTGCCAATCCATCAGGATATCGGTGCTGAATTTCCCTTCTTTTCTCAAGCTGATGCTTGATGGTTCCGGAAGCTTGATAATGCCGTCTTCCCCGACGATTTCACATTGAATGTCATAGCCGTATTTACAGTTCACGTAGATTTCGGCATTGATGACGATGCCGCCTTTTGTTTCGATGATGACCATCTGCGGATCTTTCAGATGCGGCAGCGCATTTTTTGATTTCTTCGGATAGATCACCTGTACGGATTCATAGTCGTCATTGACGAGCCAGTGGAGGACATCAATTTCATGAACGAGCGTATCGACGACGGCCATGTCCGTTGAATAATTCGATGCGACTGTCGGGTTGCGGTGCGCACAGTGAATCATGAGCGGCTCGCCGACCACGCGGTTGTCAATCGCTTCTTTCAGCTGAACGTAACCGCTGTCATACCTGCGCATGAAACCTACCTGCACCAATCGTTTTCCCGTCTTCATTTCTTCCTCGACAATCCGCATACAGCCTTCTGCCGTTGTCGCAAGCGGCTTTTCACAAAACACGTGCTTGCCGTGCTGAATCGCTTTCAAAACGCTGGACTCGTGAGCCGGGCCCCAGCTTGTCACTAAGACGGCATCCACATTTTCAGCAGCGAGGAGGCTGTCGTCATCAGGATAAACGGAGGCGTTCAAATTGAAATCCTGAACGGTCTGCTGCGCGGCCTCCTGATTCACATCTGTGACAGCGGTAATTTCCGCTCCGGACAGCTTATTTGTGATGCGGTTGATGTGCTCTTTTCCGATAGCACCGGTTCCGATAACACCTATACGTAAATTCATTGATCGCCACTCCTTCTGATAATCAAATAATGGTTCTCGTCTTTCTTTTCCCGCTGCCGTCCTGAGGAGCACCGTACAGTTCCTCCTGTATTTGTTCAAGCGACTTGCCGGACGTATTCGGCGCGAAGACAAGCCCGATGATCATACTGGCCGTCACACATATGAGCAGAATACCGGCCATAAAACCGATGCCGAATTGTGACATGATGACCGGCACAAATAAACTCCAAATGCCGATTGAAATACGGACGAGAAAGAACATGAGCCCTTGTGCTGACGCTCTGTGTTCTGTCGGGAACAGCTCGCTTGCCCACAGCTGGTAGTTCGCCTGCTGGCCGGCTCCGTTATTGATGCCGATCGTTAAAACAAACAAAAGCAGCATCGGGAGTCCCTGAAACGGCAGTAAAAACAGCGACCAGCCGACAACGGCCATACATGCGCAGATTCCGAACACCGTTTTCCGATATTTATCTGCGAAAGGCATGAAGATACAGGCGACGCCGAGCCCGGTGAAGATAAACAGGGCCATCTGCAGAATGTTGGCCGTATTTGCGGATACGCCGCCGACCTGCTGGTAGATGTACGGCATGAAGAATCCCATGACGCCCGCTGCGAGATTCCATACGAGAAACACACCCATTAAAAACAAAATGTTCTTGAAAAATTTCGGCTGAAGCAGGTCAAAATAAGATGTTTTTTTCACGGCGGCAGGCCGATCTTCACTGTTTTTCCAGGCATCCGACTCAGGTAAACGCTTTCTTATCACATATGTGATCAGGGCGATCACCAATAGATGCGCAAAGACAATTTTATTTCCTAAAAGCCCGAGGTCACCGACCAAAACGGATAACAGCAGAACCACAACGGCTCCTGCGGCCCACGCCACCTGCGCCACTCCGCAATGCCTCGCCCGGTTTTTCTCAGGGGCGTTTTCCGCGATAATGGTCCATGAAGCCGTAATATCCGCGCCTACAGAAATCCCGATAATCATGTATCCGCATAACAGCATGGGAAAGTTAAATCCAAACAAAACCAAACAAATTCCTAAGGCGTAGACGAGCATACTGTTTGTGTATACAGCTTTTCGGCCGACCTTATCAGCCAAATACCCGCCGAGCAGCGCTCCGATGGCCGCTGATATCGCGTTTGCGCTGAAGGCGCCGAGCAATCCGATCTGGCTGTCGGACAGCTTCAAGTAGCTGACCCACATAGATAAACCCGCTGATCCTGCCACAATGGAACCCGCATCAATGTAATTTGCTAATGCTGCGGCGATGGTCCTTTTGCTGAAAGCTGATTCCGCCTTGGCACTATTCATATAAGTCCCCCTCTAATTTGCAGGATCAAGCAATTCACTGTCGATATACTTTCTCGCAATCAGCGCGTACTCAAGCGGATTGGCGACTGCCGGGTCTTGTTCGGCTTCGATGACGATCCAGCCTGAATAATCATGACGGACGAGCGTTCGGTATACTTCGGTAAAATCGATGCATCCGTCTCCGGGAACCGTAAAAATGCCCTGTAAAAACGACTGCCTGAATGACTTGCCTTCCTGTCTGCACCGCTCCATAATGTCAAACCGGGCGTCCTTGAAATGAACGTGTCTGATCCGATCCATATACTTGTTGAGAATCGTCATATAGTCTCCGTCCGAGATATAGGCATGGCCGGTATCATAAAGTAAATGGACATACCGCGGGTCCGTTCCATCCATCAGCCGGTCAACTTCTTCCGCCGTCTGGACGCCTGTGCCGAGATGATGATGAAACGTGAGGTCCAGCCCGTATTCGCCAGCGATTTTCCCGAGACGGTTCAAGCCTTGGCACAGCGTATCCCATTCTTCATCTGAGAAGTGCGGTTTTTCCTTAAATACATCAATGTCCAAGCCCTGAACGCTGTACGTCTGTTCAGAAACGATGGCGACATCCGCTCCGACTTTCTGCAAATAATCACAGTGTTCTGTAAATTGTTCAGCCGTTTTTTCAATACCGTCTTGTATGATAAAGCTGCTGAACCATTTCCCCGCAATCCGCAAGTTCCGGAGAGCCAGCTCTTTATTGAGGACGGAGGGTTCAGGGAAAAACCCTCCCACTTCCGTACCTTGAAAGCCGGCGACAACAATATCGCTTAACAAATGCTGCAGCGTATTCCCGGCTCCGATTTCCGGCATATCGTCATTGCGCCACCCAATGGGAGCGATGCCCCACAGAATATCTTGTTTGCCCATCGTGATGCCTCCCCTCTAGTACTGCTTCGCAGACTTCAGCTTCGTCTCTTTCGCTTCGTATGCCCGCTGAACGCTTTCCTGCTCCGACACTTCCGCCACGCCGACATGCCACCAGCTGTCATAGCCGTCCGTCATCGTTTTCGGCAGAACCTTCATTTCAATTAAAGTGGATACGTCTTGCATTTTCGCATCTTCAAGCGCCGCTTTCAGTTCTTCAACCGTATTGGCTCTGTATGTTTTAGCGCCGTAACCCTCTGCCACCTTCGCGTAATCAACGTTTAAAATCTGATTGTCCTCTGTGCGGAACTCGCAGAAATAACTGCCGCTCCCGTGATCCATCTGCAGGTTGTTAATACAGCCGAATCCCGAGTTGTCAAAAAGCAGGACATTGATTTTTTTGTTATATTGAAGCGCGGTAATCAGCTCTGAGTGCAGCATCAGAAAGCTTCCGTCGCCGACGAGTGAATAGACTTCTTTGTCGGGATGGGCCAGCTTGAGGCCGAGCGTGCCTGATACTTCATACCCCATGCAGGAATAGCCGTACTCGAGGTGGTACGTATTCGGGACATTGGAATGCCACAGCCGCTGCAGATCCCCCGGAAGAGATCCCGCCGAACTGATGACGACGCTGTCTTCAGGAATCGTGTCATTGATGGTCAACAGCGCCGTTGTCTGCGGCAGCTCAGTCTCGAGCGCGTCGGCATACTCGTTTAACACGTCCTGTGAGAAATGGTTTTTTATTTCCGGTTTGAACGCGTCACGTGTAAAAGTGACCTTTCCGAGCCGGTCCCGTTCAGCAAGCCATTCATCTTTCCAGTCTTTAATCGCCGTGCCGAATGCACTTTTATATCCGTCTAATAAGCCGTGCAGCCTGCCGAGCGTCACTTTCGCATCGGCTACGACCTGAAACGCGTCAAGCTTGTAAGCCTGCATGCGGCTGACGTTGATATTCAAAAATTTTGCTTTGTCAAAATCAAACGCCGTTTTCGAGGATGTCGCAAAGTCCGTGTACCGTGTGCCGACACCGATGATCAGATCAGCCTGACGGGCGGCTTTGTTTGCGGCGAGGGTGCCCGTGATGCCCATGCCGCCCAGATTGTTGGCAAAATCGGCTTCAACCGTTGACTTGCCGGCCTGCGTTTCGACAAGCGGAATGCCGTATGTTTCAGAAAGCGCGATTAATTCCTCACGCGCGCCGGAGTACTTTGCGCCTCCGCCCACTAAAATGACGGGACGGCTGCTCTCCTTAATTCTCTCCGCGGCGCCTTTCAGTTCACGCTCGCTCGGCTGCATCCGGTCAATGTAATGAACGCGTTTTTCAAAGAAGCTTTCATCAAAATCAAATGCTTCTCCCTCTACATCCTGAGAAATGCAGATGGTCGCCGGACCCGCTTTTGCCGGATCTGTCATCACTTCAAACGCCCGGATTAAGCTGCTCATCAGCTGCTCGGGGCGGGTGATGCGGTCCCAATAGCGGGACACGGGCTTTAACGCATCGTTTGTTGTGACGGCGGCACTGTATTCCTGCTCCACCTGCTGAAGCACCGGGTCAGGCTGCCTCGTCGCAAAGGTATCGGCCGGAAGCAGCAGCACCGGGATATGATTGGCCAGCGCCGTACCCGCGGCAGCCGTCAAGTTAGCGGCACCCGGACCGACCGATGTCGATACCGCGTAAATTTTTCTTCTCAGCATCTGCTTGCTGTATGCCATCGCGGCATGCGCCATGCCTTGTTCGTTTTTGCCTTGATAGACTTTCAGGTGCCCGGCGTCCTGCTCAAGCGCCTGCCCGATCCCCAACACATTTCCGTGGCCGAAAATCGTGAAGATGCCCTCAACGAACGGCTCTTCTTTTCCGTCAACATGAATGTACTGCCGGTTCAAGAATTGAATCAGCGCTTGTGCTGTCGTTAAGCGAATTGTCTTACCCACAAACGATCCCACCTTTTATACGTTCTATTTACCGTTAAGACTGTGCTGCGCTTCAATCAGTTCGATGATTTCACCGGCAGCCGGCATTGCTTCTGAGGAGCTGTGTTTGCTGACGACGATGGAAGCGGAAGCGCTCCCGTATTTTAAAGCCGTTTCAATATCCCGGCCGCTGACAAGTCCGTAGATGAAGGCTGACGCATAGGAATCACCCGCTCCGAAGGTCTTCAGCACCTTTGTTTTATAGGCATGCGCCCGGAAAACTTCTCCCGATCTGCTGTATGCGTATGATCCGTCAACGCCGTGCTTAATGACGACAAGATCGGCGGAATGCGCAAACAAATGGCGGACGGTTTCATCGTTATTTCCGCCGCTGCGGTTTTCCATTACGTCAAATTCGTCACGCGTACCGATGACGATATCGGATTGTTCCGCCACCAGCGTGTAGTACACGGCTGTTTCTTCTGCCGATTGCCATGTATACGGACGGTAGTCGAGCTCAAACACGACTTTTACGTCATGTTTTTTTGCGATATGCACCGCTTTTAAGACGGCTTCGCGCGACGGGCTTTTCGCAAGCGCCGTACCTGATACGAGCAGCATTTTCGCGTTTGCGATGTAGCCTTCATTGACTTCGGACGGCTCAAGATACAAATCCGCCACGTCATCCCGGTACATCAGAATGCTGCACTCTTCGGGACTGAGAATTTCGGTAAAAGCGAGCCCGGCTTTGCGTCCTTCTCTGTCAACGGTCATTTGTGACGTATCAACGCCCTTTCCCTGCATATAAGAAACGATGAATCTGCCGTGCTGATCGTCCGGGATTTTGCCGATAAAACCGGCTTTTAATCCGAGCTTGGCGCTGCCGATCGCAATATTTGCCGGGGAACCGCCGACATATTTAGAAAACGTCATCGTTTCTTCCATCGGCCGGTTGTATTCCGCCGCGTTCAAATCAATACACGCGCGTCCGATCGCGACAATATCAAACTCTTTTTCTTCATTAAACGTATATTTCATCGTTGTCTGCCACTCCTCACTTGTTAGCGTTCCAGGATCCATTCATGGGCCGGATCATTATGAAACTTCCATTTTCGTGTCGGTCCCGCCATTACATTCAGGTAGTAAGAGGTATACCCGTCCGGAACACCAACCGGGTGATAGCCCGCCGGTACGATGACAACGTTTTCATTTTCTGCGGTCATCGTCTCGTCAATCGAGCGGTCGTCCGTGTACACACGCTGGAAGACAAACCCCTGCGGCGGGTCCGTTTCATGGTAATAGGTTTCTTCTAAAAAGGATTCAGCCGGCAGATTGTCTTGGTCATGTTTATGAGGCGGGTAGCTCGACCAGTTGCCGCTGTCCGTGTAAACTTCAACAACGAGAAGGCTGTTTGCCGATGGATCTGAATCGGGGAGAATATTATGAACGGTTCGTTTGTTTGCCAGCTTGCCGCGATGTTCCACACCGTTGTCTTCCGCTTTAATCAGCTTTGTCGGAAGCTGGTGTTCGGACGGAGAATAGCACAGCGCGACCCTCGCCCCGCTGACCGCTGTGATTTCAAAAGAGCGGTCATTGGACACATAAACGCTGTCCGTCGGTTTTCTTTCAAATACGCTTTCACGGGTGCCGATGCTTTCAAATGTCTGATCATAATCAGTGACGGTGATTTTTCCCGTTACCGCAACGATGCAGCACTCCGTCTTTTTCAAATCCTCTGTATATGCGGAACCGGGAGTGAGGTCAACGACTTTAAATCCGACGTATTTGAGGTCTGAATTGGCTGAAGTGACGTCATGTATGATGTTCACGCCTTGAGAAATCTCATCGGCCTGCGGTTTGCGCAGCAAATGACTCATGTTTATTCCTCCTTAATGGATGGTAAAAGAAAACCCGGACGGAATCACAAAGCCGTCCGGGCCGGCTGTCAGATCAATTGAAGTCAGGAGACGGGTATCGTGCCGTCACGACTTTTTTACGTGTATAGAAGTCGACGCTGTCTTTTCCGTTTGCGTGCAATGTGCCGAAGAAAGAAGACTTCCAGCCAGAGAACGGGAAGAATGCCATCGGCGCCGGGACGCCAAGGTTGATGCCGAGCATTCCCGCGTCAATATTCTCACGGAAGTAGCGGATCGCGTTCGCATTTGAAGTGAACAGACACGCGCCGTTCGCAAATTCAGACTGGTTGGCGATGTCCACCGCTTCTTTTAAGTTTTTCACGCGGATGACCGACAGAACGGGCGCAAAGATTTCATCTTTCCAGATCGTCATATCCGTCGTCACGTTGTCAAAAATCGTCGGTCCGACGAAATAGCCGTCTTCCGTTGCGTTTTCACGCCCGTCACAAAGAAGTCTCGCTCCTTCTTCGATGCCTTTTTCAATATAGCTGTGCGTGCGTTTTTTGTTGTCCTCGCGGATGACCGGGCCTAAGAACACGCCGTCATCCAGTCCGTTTCCGATCTTGATGTCCGCTGCTTTTTCCTGTAATTTCGAAATAAACTCATCGGCGATTCCTTCTTCAACCGTCACAACCGCGCATGCCATGCAGCGCTCTCCTGCCGAACCGAATGCCGCGCCGATAATGTTTGCGACCGTATCTTCAAGGTGGGCGTCATTCAGCACGATCGTATGGTTTTTCGCGCCCGTTAACGCCTGCACGCGTTTCAAATGTTCGCTGCCTTTTTTGAAAACATACTCGCCGACAGGTTTTGAACCGACGAATGAGATGGCTTTAATATCCGGATGTTCAAGAACGCCGTTTACGACGTCATGCGCGCCGTGCACGACATTGAAGACGCCCTTCGGCAGACCGGCCTGTTCAAACAGCTCTGCCAGTTTTTCCGTTAACAGCGGCGTGCGCTCAGACGGCTTCAGAATGAACGTATTTCCTAACGAAATTGCCATCGGGAACATCCAGCACGGGACCATCATCGGGAAGTTGAACGGTGCGATACCGCCGACCACCCCGATCGGATAGCGGTAGTTCGCCGCCTCTACATCCGTCGCGATGGAGGCGAGTGAATCGCCCATCATGAGTGACGGCGCGCCCGCTGCGAATTCGACGTTTTCAATTCCGCGTCCCACTTCACCGAGTGCCTCCGTCGTGTTTTTACCGTTTTCCAAAGTAATCAGACGGGCAAGCTCTTCTTTGTTCTGCTGGAGAAGCTGCTGATAGTTAAATAGAATTCTCGCACGGCGCGGCACTGCCGTCTTTGACCATGTTTGAAACGCCTCTGACGCTGAGCGGGCGGCGTATTCCACATCCTCCCGCGTAGAAATCGGAACCTGGCACATCACTTCTTTTGTAGCCGGATTGACAACGCTTTCATATTGATCTGTCTTACTTTCAACCCATTCACCATTGATGTAGTTTTTCAGTTTTCTGATCTCTGCCATTCTCATTGCCTCCTTAAATAGTAAACATCCTGTTCAGCTGGATAATAACGGATGAATATATTCATCTTTTACATATAAAAGACATGAATTAAACGCTTACAAATGCTAAAATGATGGTGACTCCCAATCTTTCCATGTAAAAGTTGGTCATATACCGGAAAAAGCAAACGGTTACATCTTTCAATTTTGATTTTACAGGTTATATTTTGGTCATTTCTTGGTTGCATTGTAATCCCAACACACCTTCAAGTCAATCTAAAAAATCAAAATTTTTTCATTATTTTTACCATACTTTTTTTGAGCGGGAAAACAGGAACTTGGAGAACCGTGTCGAATCGTACGGTGTGAACCCTCTTTTTTATCATTTGTTAAGTAACTATTGATTAACTCTTGGTGTTTATTATATATTTTAATTACTTTAAGAATTCTAGAAGGAGTTTTTTTATGAAACTGATGCGGATTCAGGAGATGGAAGATTACATTCTCAAACACGGAGCCACTTCGCTGGATGAGCTGTGCGAGGTATTCAACGTCTCTAAAAACACGGTCAGACGCGATATTAATAAGCTTGCGGAAAAAGGGGTTATCAAAAAGGTGTACGGCGGCGTGACATCAGCCGAAAAATCTGTGCTCGTCCCTTTTGAGAACCGCACCATTCAACATCAGGATGAAAAAATCAAAATCGCCCGCTATGCGTCACGGTTTATCGAGGATCACGATCTTGTATTTATTGATTCCGGCACGACGACCAAATCGATGCTGGAGACGCTTGATCCCGATAAGAATGTAACGGTTTTGACGAACAGCCTTGATATTATTAACGCTGCTTCATCCATGAAAAATATCGACCTGATCATCATCGGCAATAATTACAAGCGGAAGACAAGGTCGTTTGTCGGCATTGATGATCCGAGCACACTCAATAAATACAACATTAACAAGGCGTTCATGTCCGCTACCGGGACAACGATCACCCACGGCCTGACGAATTCCGACTTACTGGAATACGAGGTGAAAAAGAGAATTTCCGAAAAGGCGAACGAAGTGTATCTGCTCGCGGATCATTCCAAATTCGGCAAATCCACGCTTTTGACATACGCGCCTTTTGACCGGCTTCACAGCATTGTCACTTCTCAGCAGCTCGATGAGGAATATACGAAGTATTGCCAAGAGCATCAAATCGACATTCACTTGGCATAGCGTTATAGTTAATAGAGAACGCTGCCGTATTTTTCCGGCAGCCGCTATGATATCCAATTTTTTCAGGGGGCGAAAACATGAGCAAAGTAACAATCGGCAAAACTGACCTAAAGGTATTTCCGATCGGTTTGGGAACAAATGCGGTCGGCGGACACAATCTCTATCCGAATCTGAATGAAGAAACGGGAAAAGAATTGGTCCGGGAAGCGATTAAAAGCGGCGTTACCATGTTAGATACCGCCTATATTTACGGTGTGGGCCGTTCTGAAGAATTAATCGGCGAGGTGCTGAAAGAATGCAACCGCGAAGATGTCTTCATCGCCACAAAAGCCGCTCACAGAAAAGAAGGCGATGACTTTGTTTTCGACAATTCACCGGCCTTTTTGAAACAATCGGTCGAAGACAGCCTGAAACGCCTGCAGACTGATTACATCGATTTATTCTACATCCATTTCCCGGATGAGCACACGCCGAAGGACGAAGCCGTTCAAGCGTTGAATGAGCTGAAAAAAGAAGGAAAAATCCGTTCCATCGGCGTATCCAATTTCTCTTTGGAACAGCTGAAAGAAGCCAATAAAGACGGCTTAGTCGACGTGATTCAAGGAGAATACAACCTGCTGAACCGTGAGGCGGAAAAGACTTTCTTCCCTTATACGACAGAACACGGCATCTCATTCATTCCGTACTTCCCGCTCGTATCCGGACTGCTGGCCGGCAAATACGACGAGAACACCACCTTCCCTGAAGGCGACCTGCGCAATGACCAGGCGCATTTCCAAGGGGAGCAGTTTAAAGAAAACATCAAAAAAGTCAACCAGCTCAAACCGATTGCCGAAAAGCACAATGCCGATACGGCGCATATCGTGCTTGCCTGGTACTTGGCGAGACCTGAAATCGATATCCTGATTCCGGGCGCCAAACGCGCGGATCAATTAAAAGACAACATGAAAGCAGCCTCCATTACGCTATCTGCTGAAGAAATCGCGTTTATCGACAAGCTGTTTTCCTAAGAAAAAAAAACACGCCTTTTAAAAGGGGCGTGTTTTTTTTATGTTTATATTTTTCTCTTCGGGGAATGAAATAGTTATCTAAATAAACTATTATGCGTTCCAAAAGATGAGGAGGATCATCTGTGAAGAAAAACACCAAAAAATACCTGATTTACTTTTTCGGAGCATTAGGCGGGCTGCTTTACGGCTATGACACCGGTGTGATTTCAGGGGCTTTGTTATTTATTAACAATGATATTCCTTTAAACACGCTGACCGAGGGATTGGTCGTCAGCATGCTGCTGCTCGGTGCGATTTTCGGGTCCGCATTAAGCGGGACATGCTCTGACCGATGGGGCCGGAGAAAAGTGGTTTTCGTCCTTTCACTCATTTTTATTATCGGCGCGCTTGCCTGTGCGGCTTCGCAAACCGTCACCATGCTGATTATCTCCCGTGTCATTCTCGGGTTAGCCGTCGGGGGCTCAACGGCGCTGGTTCCCGTTTATCTATCTGAGATGGCGCCGACAAAAATACGCGGAACGCTCGGCACATTGAATAACTTAATGATTGTAACCGGAATTTTACTCGCATATATTGTGAATTACATATTCACCCCATTTGAAGCTTGGCGCTGGATGGTCGGTCTCGCCGCAGTACCGGCGGCGCTTTTATTAATCGGAATCGCGTTTATGCCGGAATCTCCGAGATGGCTCGTCAAACGCGGCCGTGAGCAGGAAGCCAGACAAGTCATGGAAATGACCCACGACAAAGAGGATATCGCCGTTGAATTGGCGGAAATGAAACAAGGAGAAGCCGAGAAAAAAGAATCTACGCTCGGCTTGCTGAAAGCCAAATGGATCCGCCCTATGCTGCTGATCGGGATCGGCCTCGCCATCTTCCAGCAGGCGGTCGGTATCAACACGGTGATTTACTATGCGCCGACCATCTTTACAAAGGCCGGACTCGGCACTTCGGCGTCCGTTCTCGGCACGATGGGCATCGGTGTCTTAAACGTCATCATGTGTATCACCGCCATGATCTTAATTGACCGGATCGGCCGGAAAAAACTGCTGATGTGGGGAAGTGTCGGCATTACCTTGAGCCTGGCGTCACTATCAGCCATTCTCCTTCTGGCCGGCCTGTCAGCTTCAACAGCATGGCTGACCGTGCTGTTTCTCGGCATCTATATCGTCTTCTACCAGGCGACATGGGGTCCCGTCGTATGGGTTCTGATGCCGGAGCTGTTCCCGTCAAACGCACGCGGAGCCGCAACCGGATTTACGACATTGATTCTGTCGGCAACCAACCTGATCGTTTCACTGGTATTCCCGCTTATGCTGAGCGCCATGGGCATCGGCTGGGTATTCGGAATATTCTCAGTCATTTGCCTCTCATCCTTCTTCTTCGCCGCTTACATCGTTCCTGAAACGAAGGGCAGAAGTTTAGAAGAAATCGAAACGCACTTGAAAAAACGGTTCTCCTTAAAGAAGCGCAGCAAACAAAATCAAATTCTTAAACAGCGCACACTGTAATAAAAAAAGGAATCGCCCCCGCTGGGCGATTCCTTTTTAGCGTCATACCATAACTTTGCAAATGTCATTCGTAAATTCGACCGGATCATGGATCGGCAGCCCTTCAATCAGAAGCGCCTGATTGTAGAGAAGATTTGTGTATAATGCCAGCTTTTCCCGATCTTGTCCGTGCGCGTTCTTTAACGTCTCAAACACTTCGTGATTCGGGTTGATTTCCAGCACTTTTTCCGCTTTGACCTGCTGGCTGTCAGGCATGGCGTTTAATACTTTTTCCATTTCGATCGTCACTTCGCCGTCTGTCGCAAAGCATACCGGATGGGATTTTAAACGTTTCGACGCTCTGACGTTCTTTACTTTATCCGCAAGAATCTCTTTCATGCTTTCGAACAGGTCTTTATATTCGTTCTCTTCGGCTTCAGTCTGCTTTTCATCCTCATCACTGTCGATGCCTAAGTCTGCGCTTGATACGGATTTGAACTCTTTTTCCTCATAGCTTGTCAGCATTTTGATCGCGAATTCATCGATATCTTCCGTGAAATATAAAATTTCGTAGCCTTTGTCCGCCACCATTTCAGTTTGCGGCAGCTTTTCAATCCGCTCATATGAATCGCCGGACGCGTAATAGATATATTTTTGATCCTCAGGCATTCTGGACACATATTCGTCCAGAGTGACGAGCTTTTTCTCCTTAGATGAATAGAAGAGAAGCAGATCTTTTAATACGTCTTTATTCGCGCCGAAATCATTATAGACGCCGAATTTCAGCTGTCTGCCGAAAGATTCATAGAAAGATTCGTATTTTTCTCTTTTGTTCTTCAGCAGGCTCTTCAGCTCGGCTTTGATTTTTTTATTGATGTTTTTCGCAATCAGCTTCAGCTGGCGGTCGTGCTGCAGCATCTCTCTGGAAATGTTCAGCGACAGATCCTCAGAATCCACCATGCCTTTTACAAAGCTGAAATGGTCCGGAAGCAGGTCGGCGCATTTGTTCATGATCAGCACGCCGTTGGAATACAGCTCCAATCCTTTTTCGAATTCCTTCGTATAATAGTCAAACGGCATGTTTTCCGGAATAAACAAAATCGAATTGTAGCGCACCGCTCCATCGACGCTGATATGCACATGGGTCAGCGGTTTATCAAAGCCGTAATGCTTCTCGGCGTAAAAAGCCTCGTAATCCTCATCTGTCAGCTCGCTTTTGTTTTTTCTCCAGATCGGCACCATGCTGTTGACCGTCTGTTCTTCCTGAACTTCTTCAAATTCGTTCTCGCTGCCCTCTTTCGGCTTGTTGACCGTCTCTTCCATTTTGATCGGGTAGCGGATAAAATCAGAGTACTTTTTCACGATCGCTTTGATGCGGTAGTTTTCTAAAAACTCATCATAGCTTTCATCTTCCGTGTTTTCTTTTATTTGTAGGGTGATTTCCGTACCGACGGTTTCCTTGTCACACGGCGCGATCGTGTAGCCGGCGGCCCCTTCCGACTCCCATACATACGCCTCGTCACTGCCGAGCGCCTTACTTTTCACCGTGACTTTATCAGCCACCATAAACGCCGCATAAAATCCGACGCCGAACTGGCCGATAATGTCATGGCCGTCTTTCGAGTCATTTTCTTGCTTGAAAGCGAGTGAACCGCTTTTCGCAATTGTGCCGAGATGCTGTTCAAGCTCGTCTTTTGTCATCCCGATACCGGTGTCTGTGACGGTGAGCGTTCTCGCTTCTTTGTCCGCCGTCACTTTTATGTAGTAATTGTCTTGATCAAACGTTAATGAATCATCGGTTAACGCCTTGTAATAGATTTTGTCAATCGCATCGCTCGCGTTGGAAATTAACTCGCGGAGAAAAATTTCCTTCTGCGTGTAAATGGAGTTAATCATCATGTCCAGCAATCGCTTGGATTCTGCTTTAAACTTTTTTTTCCGCACTTCAGATCTCTCCTTTAATTATGCTTTGATGTTATGTAAAATCTTTTCAGCATCTATTTATCATATACAGTGACAATTGTCAACTAGGATTAGCAGATGCATATATTGTAAATTTAACATGTTAATGGATTCATTTCACCCATTTTATCAATAAAAAAGAGAGAATGTCTCCTCTCTGCTTCTTTCCGGCGGCCGAATTCCTTCTTCATCCATATGTATGACGGGTAGAAAAACAAACTAAATAAGATAAGAGATCCCAAGTTTCGCAAAGACTCATGCAGAACATTTCTTACAGTGAGAGGAAATGTGATGTCCTGAAATAGAATAGAGATAACGGTGTAAATCACAAATCCCATAGGAACAATGGCATAACAATAAAACGCTATCTCCTTCTTATGCTGTATCTCCAAAATATGTAAACCTCCCAATGATGTATATACATAATATTAACATATTTAATAGGTATTTAGAAACAGACCTCCGTATGTTTATCCCCCTATTCAGCGGGAACAGATATAAAAAAAGGAGGAATCGCAATATGGGAAGATTAACAGACAAAACCGCAATCATCACAGGGGCCGCGACAGGCATCGGACAAGCGACGGCACGGGTTTTCGCCGATGAAGGCGCCCGCGTGATCTGCGGTGACATCAATGAAAGCGAACTGAATGAAACCGTCAGCGCTATCAGAAAAAACGGCGGAGAAGCAGAAGCCTTTCACCTTGATGTATCAGACGAAGAAAACGTAAAGTCTTTTGCGGATGGCATTCAGCAAAAGTACGGAACAATTGATATTCTGTTTAACAATGCTGGTGTTGACCAAGAGGGCGGAAAAGTCCATGAATACCCGGTCGACCTGTTTGACCGGATCATCGCCGTCGATCTGCGCGGCACATTTCTTTGCAGCAAATACCTGATTCCGCTCATGCTCGAAAAAGGAGGCTCCATCATCAACACCTCCTCCATGTCCGGCCGGGCCGCAGACCTTGACCGCTCAGGCTATAACGCCGCAAAAGGCGGAATCACGAACCTGACGAGAGCGATGGCCATTGATTACGCCAGAAGCGGAATCCGCGTCAATTCCTTATCGCCGGGGACGATTGAAACGCCGCTCATTGATAAATTGGCAGGCACGACAGAAGACGAAATGGGCGAAGCGTTCCGTGAAGCCAACAAATGGATCACGCCGCTCGGCCGGCTCGGAAAACCGGAAGAAATGGCAGCCGTCGCGCTCTTCCTCGCTTCAGACGACAGTTCTTACGTCACGGGAGAAGACATCACCGCAGACGGCGGCATCATGGCATACACTTGGCCGGGAAAAATGCTGATTGATAAGAAGTGGAAGGAAGAGACGGAGTGACGGCGAAAAAGAAACAAGCCAGTGCAAAAACACTGGCTGAACAAGCTGAGGGCGGGTTACTTAAACCAGCCCTTTTCCTTTGATCGGGTAATGGCTTCAATTCGATTTTTCACTTCTAATTTATCCAGGATCATCGAAACGTAATTGCGGACTGTGCCGCTTTTGATGCTGAGGGCGTTTGCGATTTCTTTCGTGTTTTTCCCGTCTGCGACAAGCTCGAGCACCTCTTTTTCCCGTTCGGTCAGCGGGTTTTCTTCACTATAGATGTCCTCCATTAATTCAGGTGCGTAGACGCGTCTTCCTTTCATGACGCTGCGGATGGCGCTGACGAGCTCATCGCTCGGGCTGTCCTTGAGCATGTACCCGCTGACGCCTGCTTTTAGCGCCCGCTGAAAATAGCCGGAGCGGGCAAAGGTCGTCAAAATGATGATTTTCACACCGCTGTCCTTGAGTTCTTCTGCCGCTTCAAGACCTGATTTCCCGGGCATTTCGATATCCATCAGACAGATGTCGGGCGCATGTTTTTCCACGAAATCGATGGCATCCTGGCCGCTTGTGCCTTTACCGACAACCGTCATATCCTCTTCTAAATTCAACAGCGAACCGAGTGCGCCGAGCAGCATTTGCTGATCCTCGGCAATGAAGATGTTGATCATCTGCTACCATCCTTTTCTTTTGATTTTGAATCATTCGGGATTCTCATGGTCAGCTTTGTTCCGGCGGCTGTATCGATGGCTAAACTGCCGTTTGCGAATTCAAGACGTTCCCTCATTCCAAGCAGGCCGTGCCCCTTTGAAAAAAAGCGGTCTTCTTTGCATTGAAAGCTGCCGTCATCTTCTACCGTAATGACAACCTCTTTCCAAAGCTGCTGAATGGTGATGCGGCATACTTTGGCGCCGCTGTGTTTCACGACATTGGTGACGGCTTCTTTAATGCACATGCTGACGATGTTTTCGTTCAGCAAAGAGATATGTTTGGGCGCTTCTTTTTCTTCATACACAAAATCAATTCCTGCCGCTTCAAGAATTTGCCGAACATTGCCGAGCTCATCCTTCAATCGGATGCCTTTCATCGACGAGACAATTTGTCTGACCTCATTTAAGGAGGTGCGGGCCGTCTGCTGCACGCTTTTCAGCTCAGTGCGGGCCTGTTCAGGGTCCTTGTATATCAGCTTTCGGGCGAGGTCGCTTTTCAATCCGATTAAGGAGAGCTTTTGTCCAAGTGTATCGTGAAGGTCCCGGGCAATGCGCTGCCTTTCTTCCAGCTTCACAAGATCGGCGATTCGCTCATTTGCATATTCTAATTTCTCCTCAAGGCGCTCCCGTGCCTTTCTGCTTCGAATGCTGAGCGGGAGCAGGATGGCACTGATCAGAGTGATGACGATAAACGGAATTTGTGTCAAAAACCACCCTTTTTTCAGAACAAGGCTGAAGTTGACGGCAACCGCCGCACTGATGATATGAATGTAATATAAGATGTAAAAAGGAACTTTGTCTCGGATATGGCCGATGAAGTAGGCGATAAAGAAGGCGAAGTAAATATAGCTGAACAGCATAACTGAGCCGGTCGAAATGCCGATCAGAAGAAGCGCCCATAAGTAAAGCGGCCAGCCTTTTGCAACAAATGCGAAGCGGTATGCGCCAAAGAAAACAAGTGTGAAAATGATGCCGGCCACGATGACAAAGGTAGAAGAGCTTTTAAAAATAAAATAAAAAGGCAAGATGAAAAAAATCATCCATATATAAGGAGAAATCCCGTTCAGTTTTTGAAATTTAAAATATTTCTTCATCCTTATTCCACCTTCTGCTGCTTGTGTCTACCATCACTTTATCAAAACACCGCCTTCATTGCATCCTCACGCATGAAGAGAAGGCCCTTTCTGATAAGAGAAAGAGCCGCGCGCCATATCAGGCATTTTTCTTCAAAGGTTCTTTCGGCACCGGATGGGGCGCCGGTTTTTTCCGCGCCTCCCGAAAGGTGACAAATTGCTTTTCGTCCTCATCCCACAGACGGAATTTCATGGATTCAAGACTTGTTTTAAGCGTAATGGTCGGCACGTTTTTTAAAGGCTCGTGCCCCTCATGAGCGGCTTCCAGCTTGTAGTTCGGCACTTTCGGGCTTAAGTGGTGAACATGATGGTAGCCGATATTGCCTGTCAGCCATTGCAAAAGCTTCGGAAGCTTGTAAAAGGAGCTTCCTTCTACCGCGGCCTGCACATAATCCCAATGCTCATCGGCTTCAAAATAAGAATCCTCAAACGTGTGCTGAACATAAAAGAGCCAGACGCCGATTGACCCCGAAATAAGGAAAATCGGACCCTGAACAAGCAAAAAGTTTTCCCAGCCGACAAGCAGGCACGTCGCAGCAGCCAATAAGACAATCGCCGCGTTCGTGAAATAGGTGTTCCAGCGCTCCTTGCGGCGGGCGCCTTTTACATTGAAACGGTTTTTAATCAGAAATACGTAAATCGGGCCGAGAATAAACATAATAAACGGATTGCGATAAAGTCTGTAGCGTACTTTTGTCCAAGCTGACGCTTCGTTGTATTCCTTGACGGTCATCATCCAAATATCGCCGGTGCCCCGTTTATCTAAGTTGCTGCTCGTCGCATGATGAATGGAGTGGCTGCGCTGCCATTGAAGGAACGGAAACAGTGTCAGTACACCTGAAATAAACCCGAACAGCCGGTTCAGCTTCTTTTGTTTGAAAAAGGATTGATGGCAGCAGTCGTGGAAAATAATAAAGATTCTTGTCAAAAATCCCGCTGCTATAACAGTAAAAGCGAGGGTCAGAAGATAGGAGACATTGAGGCTGAAGTAAGCAAGAAACCAAAGGGCAAAAAACGGCACAAACGTGTTGAAAAGCTGATTGACACTATGCTTTGTATCGGCACCGGAAAATGCGGCAACCTGCTTTTTTAAAGATGCTTGTTTTTGAGTTGCGGTGTGATTGGTCATGAATGTCATGTCCCTTCTTTTTCATTATGATCCCAAGTATAACGGGGCGCCAGACGCTTTTGTAGTAGCAGCCATCATGCCCCGAATATGACATTTGTCATGTTTGGCGGCAGAATGCTGATCAGGCGTCATATGGAAGGTATCTTTTTTATAAGGGATAAAGCCGGACACTTCATATCGGCGCTTCTCAAAGAGAAAACAGCAAAAAAGAACCCGGCCTGTTTTCGGCTGAGTTCTTTTTCATCATCCTCACAGCAAAATCACCCGATACTTCTTTACATCCAAAAACTGCAGAAACTCCCGGGCCAGCATATCCGGCGCGTGGTCTTTTCCTTCATGAAGACGATATTGAATCAAACCGGCGAGCATGGACGCGACATAATATGCATAGAGTTTTTTGCCCGCCTGAATGTGCAGGGGCTGATGAAGATAAAACGATTGCAGCGCTCTGAACATTTCCGGGATGACGTCAGGCACTCCCGAACCCTCTCTCAGAAAATGAACGAGCGGCAGGCCGTCCGACAGCGCCGAAAAGAGACCGACGAGCGCGGATTCCGCTTCTTCCATGGAACAGTCGGCAGGCTCTCCTTTTACCGTCAATAATCCGATCAGATCCCGGCATGATTGATGGATGATCGTTTTCAGCAATGCTTCTTTGTTGGCGTAATGGTCATAAAAAGTGGCACGGCGGAGGTTGCTTTGACGGGCAATATCGGAAATCGTGATTGCCGCGTACTCTTTTTTTTCCGCCATTAAGCCGATCATGGCTTCTTGCAAGGCCTGCCTCGTCCTTGTCACCCGGCGGTCGGCGGGCTTTTTTTCTTCTTGTTCCGGCACCCGGCGGCCGAACAGCCAGTAAAACCGTTTTTGAGAAATCAAATCCCACACCTGTCCGCTGATCGCTTCCGGGGATGCCCCGGGCTCCTCATTCAGCCAGTACAACACAATGGCATACGTGTATAAAGCGCGGTAATGAATGTACATATCCTGTTCAGTCGGTGAGAAATCCGAATTGACCGGTGACAGCAGCACATCATGCCGGAACACATCTTTTAAAAAAGCATGAAAGTGAAAATAGGGCATTTTATTGCGATCCATCATCGTTTGGAAAAACACCCGATGCCGGTCAACAAAAGACAGGGTCGGATGCACTTTTTGCCATCCGCCATGTAAATGAAGCACATCTTTATTCTTCAGTGAATCATACAGCGCTTCGCTCAGCCCGTCTTTCATTTCTTCCTCTATATCCTCTAAAATCGCATATTTATCTTCGTAATAAAGGTACAGTGTCCCCCGGCTCACACGCGCCCGTTCGGCGATGTCCTTCATGGTCACACGGCGGATATCCCGCTCTCCAAGCATGGCCAAAAGCGCTTGTTTGATGTCAGTTGTCACAGAATCCGGCATAAGAGACACTCCTTTCATTAGACAGATCACCGCAATTTGTACGGTAACGTATAGATGTGTTTACGCTGTCTTTGCCGCAAAAACACACCACATTATAATAGGCCCTGAAGAAACAAAAAAGCAACCAGAGGAGGAAGACCGATGGATCAGCATATAAAAGCAGACATCAAACGCGTCTTTGAGCTTCAGAAAAAAAATCAAAAAACGCTGCGTGCTTCAACAGCCGGGCAGCGCAGAGAAAAGCTTCAGCGCTTTTTAGATGCCGTCACCGCACATGAAGAAGAAATCATCGAGGCGATCAGACGGGACGTCCGCAAGCCTTATCATGAGGTAAAAAGAGCGGAAACGCAGGGAACGATTAAGGCGATTAAAGATAATATGAACAATCTCGACACCTGGATGGCGCCGAAACGCGTCGGCTCATCCGTCAGTCCCGACGCTGACGGCGTATTAATGTACGAGCCAAAAGGCCTTACCTTAATTCTCGGCCCGTGGAATTATCCGTTTATGCTGACGATGGCTCCGCTTGCAGCTGCCATTGCGGCCGGCAACAGCGCGATTGTGAAGCTGTCCGATTTTACAATGGAGACGAGCCATATCGCCGCGACAGTTATTCGCGAGGCATTTCACGAAGAAGAAGTCGCCATTTTTGAAGGTGAGGTCGATGTCGCCACAGAACTGCTCGACCAGCCGTTTGACCACATTTTCTTCACCGGAAGCACGAATGTCGGTAAAATCGTCATGACGGCAGCAGCGAAGCACTTGTCGTCCGTCACGCTTGAGCTTGGCGGAAAAAGCCCGACGATCATCGACAGCGACTATGATTTGATGGACGCGGCGAAAAAAATCGCCGTCGGCAAATTTGTCAATGCGGGGCAAACATGTATCGCACCTGACTATCTCCTTATGAAGAAAGAAGTGCAGAGCACCTTTACAGATCTCCTGCAAACCATTGTCAATGCAGGTTTTATGGAGGATGATCATACGGTTGACCGCAACAAATTCACGCAGATTGTCAACGACCGCAACTTTAACCGTGTCAAAGCCCTGTATGATGACGCCATTGAAAAAGGGGCGAAAACGGCGTTCGGCGGCGTATTCGATGCGCATGACCGCACGATTTCTCCGACCGTGCTGACAAACGTCACGCCTGATATGAAGATCATGCAGGAAGAAATCTTCGCACCGATTCTGCCGATTATGAATTACGAAGATATCAGTGAAGCCGTTGATTACATCACTGAACGGGACAAGCCGCTTGCCTTGTATGTATTCAGCCATAATCAGGAGCTGATCGATTATGTGCTGCAGCATACGACATCCGGCAATGCTTCTGTCAATGATGTCGTCGTTCATTTCACTGACGTCAACCTTCCGTTCGGCGGTGTCAATACGAGCGGGATCGGTTCATATCACGGTGTGTACGGCTTTAAAGAATTTTCTCATGAAAAAGGCGTATTTATACAAGCCTCTAAATAAAAAAAGAATCCGCGCAGATGACGCGGATTCTTTTTTATTATTTTTTTGCCCCGAATGCGAGCAGTTTCGTATAAGTGCCGACGTAAAGCGTGCCGTCTTCAGCCAGAACCGGGGAGGAAATGACATTGCTGTCTGTTTGATAGCGCCATTTTTCATTACCGTCAGCGTCAACCGCATAGACATTTTTATCGTCAGAACCGAAGTACACATTGCCGTCCGCATCAATCAGCGGCGCCGTTCTCACAGGCCCGTCCGTATAGAAAGACCAGTTCATATTGCCGGTTTTGCTGATGGAAAACAGCTCGCCGCTTCCGGAACCGATATACACATTGCCGTTATGGTCGATCGCTAATGAAGAGCTGGAGAAACCGTTTAACGGGAACGTCCACTTTACAGCACCCGTTGATGTATAGGCGTATAAGTTGCCGTCCTGGTTTCCGGCGTAAACGGTGCCGTCTCTATCAATAACCGGATAGCCTTTAAACCCGTTGGACGTCGTTTTTGACCATTTCACTTGGCCCGTTCCGGAATTGATCGCGTAAAAGATATTATTGTACGTTGCCGTATACAGCGTTCCGTTTGATGCTAACACGGGAGCGGAACCGACCACGCCGTTTGTTTTAAACTTCCACTTTTGCGTCCATGTCGAAGGCGACGTCGGTTTAATCGCATAGATATAGTTATCCAGCGTCGACACATACAGCGTGCCGTCAGAGCCGATAGCCGCATCGGAACTAGGCGCTCCGCTCAGCGGAACCGATGTTAAAATGTTTCCGGTTTCTTTGTCGATGAAATATAGTTTTTTATCGTGAGAAGGAAGATAAATGACACCGTTTGTTCCGAGCACCGGAGTCAGCGTATAGGTCGTCCCGAGGTTTTCCGTCACCCATTTCACAGTACCGTCCGGATGATACGCCGTCAGCTTCCCGTCTTTTGATTGAATAAATACGGTGCCGTCCCTGTCAACCGCGGCTCCCGCACCGTTTTGAGGATTGGCCGGAACATTCTTTTCCCATTTTAACGCGCCATCGGCAGTGCTTGTAAACCGGCTTTCTCTTGACCAGTTGAACATCGTCGGAGACATCGCCTGCGCGTCATACCGTCCCGCCAAGAAACCGGATGCCGCATGATTTTGTTTAAATACCGTTTCCGCAGCTTGAGCAGCCGCCGGATGCAGCCATTTTGCCCCCGGCAGATCAGAAACCGCTCCCACAGATAAAGCCGCAGCAACCGCAGCGCCGGCCGCCAATGTTTTCATTCGCAATGAAGCTGTCTTTTTTTTCAATGTCAGTTCCTCCCGTTTCTATTAAAAGCTGCTATATCACTTCGATCATACCATAATTAACCTATGAAATATTTGTATTTTCGGCAGATTTATAGAACAAATGTCACATAGCCTGCTGATGCTTCGGGGATGATCGAAACGCGGCAATATACCACACCACATTGACGATAAAAGCCGCGCCTGACCAAACGAGAAGGCCGTAATAAAGAGACAGCTCCTGTTCCAAAGAAGTTACGACCAATAACGTTACCAAAAAGACAGCCGCGCAAATGAGAAGCCCGATTCCGCAAAAAACGGCCATGATGATTTTCATGACACGAACACCGAGAATATACATAATGAGCGGGACCGCATATATAAAAAGGATCTGACCGACGGCGGCCCACATGCCCGCGGAATTAAAACGATTCGCGTTCGGCCCCGTTTCTGCAAACGGAGAAAGCGAGCCGATGACCGGCAATAAACAAAACAGCAGAGCGGAAAGCAAGGTCATCGCAACCGCACCTTTTTTCTTTTGATTCATGTGAATATCCTCCTGACAATAACCCGGCTTTTTTACCGGTAATCTGATAATATGTTATATTTTAGCACGATATTTAGTTACTTTGAGAATGTTTTGTTAAAAACGAATTTACAAATCCAGAAAAATAGATATAATAAACGTTATGGAACCGATATTGATTCATAAAGCGCTATCTAACAAAACACGAAGTGATATTATGACGTGGCTTAAACACCCGGAAGACCATTTTGATGAAAGACCTTATCTTGATCAGGGACTCAGTTTCCGCACCGGAATTTGCGTCGGTGATATTCAGGCAAAGTCGGGGCTTGCGCAGTCCGTCATCTCCAGCTACCTGCTGACGATGCAAAAAGCCGGCCTGCTGGAATCCGAACGAATCGGAAAGTGGACCTATTACAGAAGGAATGAAAAACAAATTAAAGCCTTTGCTGACTATGTTCAGCACCAGCTATAACCATGAAAGGAGGGATTTTTTTGTTATAACATATCTATTTTTCTGTATATGTAGTTATAAAAGGAGGCATACATAACAATGAAAAAAAGCAGTTCCGTCTTCATTCTATTTTTGGCATTAGGGGTTTTCGGGATTATTACGACCGAGATGGGCATTATCGGGGTTCTTCCGCAAGTGGCGGACAGATTTCATATTTCTGCTTCAAAAGCGGGGTGGCTTGTCAGTATTTTCGCGTTCATCGTCGCTGTGTCGGGACCGTTTTTGACCTTGCTTGCTTCAGGCATAAACCGGAAAGTCATTCTGCTTTTGGCGGTGCTGATGTTTGCCGTTTCAAATGCGGTCTACGCGTATACGGCGCATTTCAGTGTCATGCTGGCGTTTCGGATCATTCCGGCTTTATGCCACCCGGTGTTCTTTTCTGTAGCGCTTGCGGCCGCGGCCCGGCTTGTCCCCGCCGGCCAATCCGGAAAAGCCGTAACGAAAGTCTTTTCAGGCATCACCGCCGGCTTTGCGTTCGGCGTGCCTTTCACGTCTTATCTGGCGGAGCGTCTCTCCCTTGAAGCCGCCTTCTTATTCGGCGCTATCATCAGTCTCATCGCATTCACGGGCATTCTTCTCTTTTTGCCATCCATGCCGGTCACAGAAAAAATGTCTTTCAGAAGTCAGCTCGGCATCCTTCGCAAACCGGCTTTGTGGCTCAATATCGCTGCCGTCACCTGTCTCTTTGCGGCCATGTTTTCTGTCTACAGCTATTTTGCGGAGTACCTCGGACGAGTGTCCCATATGAACGGCACATGGGTCAGCTTTATGCTGATGAGCTTCGGAGTGATTATGATAGCCGGTAATTTCGTCTTCGGCGCTTTGTTATATAAAAATATGAAAAAGACCGTCATCCTGTTTCCGCTTCTTTATACAGCCGCCTACTTGCTCATATACGGGTTTGGGACGTCTTTCGCGCCGATGGCCGCCCTCGTCTTCGTATGGGGCGCCGTTCATTCCGGCGGTCTCATTGTCAGCCAGACATGGCTTACTGCGGAAGCAAAGGAGGCGCCCGAATTCGGCAACAGCCTGTTTGTCTCTTTTTCCAACCTCGGCATCACCATCGGAACGGCGGCGGGCGGCTGGTTTATTTCACATTTGGGAATCCATCAGCTGATGTGGTGCGGCATCATGTTTGCCCTTCTGGCTTTCGGGCTGATCATGGGACGCTTGGCATTGGGAAAGAGGCTGCTCGCAGAAGCTTAAGCTCCGTTGCAAAATCCGGAATGATTACGTATAATATTCCAGATTAAAGCAAGGGAGAGAAAAAGATACATGGAAAGACCGGCAGGATTTTGGATTCGGTTTCTGGCTTACGTCATTGATCAAATCATCATAGGAATTCCGATTTTTATCATTCAATTTATGGTCTCTTTTTTATTTGCGGCAGGCGTTGCGGCGGCTGACCCCTTCATGACCGAAAATCAGTTTAACATCTCTTTTCTGGTGTTCGGCGTCATCCCGATTCTTGTGAGCTCTTTTGTGATCAGTATCTTATATTTCAGCCTGCTCACGACCTCAAAGATGCAGGGGACACTGGGAAAAGCATTGCTCGGCCTTAAGGTCGTCAATGAGGATGGCGGAAGGATTTCCATCGGCCAGGCCTTCGGACGCGCTTTCGCATATATCATATCTAAGCTCATTCTTTATATCGGATTCATCATGGGCGCCTTCGGAGAGAAAAAAACGCTGCACGACATCATGTGCAGCACCCGTGTTGTCTATAAATAATGTCCCCAAGTCCGGGCCTTTTGAGCCCGGGCTTTTTTATGACGGCTGTGCCCGCCTGATGTCAATGCCGCCCTTTCCGTCAGCCTCAATGCGGATCGTCCCGTTCACAATAACAGACAGCGGATGGAACTCCGCATGCTGATCAGAAAAAATCCAGCGGCGGCCGCTCGGCCCTAAAAGCAAAAACGCCCCATCATTGTAATCACCCATAAAATGAAACCCATTTTCCCTAAGAGGCGCATGCTTTCTCACCGGAATGCCGAAACGCTGCAGCTCCCTCCCGGTTGATACGACTTCGGCAGCCGTCAGATTCACCTCGCCGATATTCAGAACGGACTCAATCGAAAAATGTTCCGCGCTTGGCGGCGATGTTTCTCTCGCGATGAATTCCGCCAGATTGTTGGACGGATCTTTGAAATAAAAGGAACGCGCCTGAATATGAGAGAAATACACCTCATCCTCCCCATCTTCCGTTTGAAAAACGACTTTATCCTTCATCCACGCCTTCGCCTCATCAAAACGATTATTCGGAATGTTAAACGCGAAATGATACGTCGGATGAGAGTGAGAATCGGCGCGCCTGAATTTCAACTCACTTTCTCCCGCCTTGATGGTAAACGAATCACCGGACTCATCAATTAAAGGAAAACCTAACACCCGTTCATAGAAGTGTTTCGTCTCCTCCAACGCACAACTGTACAAAGTAATGTTATTTATTTGCATGATCATACCCCCTTTGGTTTATACTGCCATATAGAAGGGTTGATTCCCACTGTTTCGATTCACCAATTGAGAATCCCCCTTTCGCCCGGCGCTAAACATGACAAACAGCGCCAAACCGCTTATACCAGGCGTTTTTAGACGTCTAAAGCAAAAAAAGCAGAAAATAATACCCCATATAGCTTGACAAAAAATAAATGTTATTTAATAATCTATATATAATTAGAATTATTATTGAAAGATAAAGTGAATGCTTTGTCTTTTTAATATATTTCAAATCACATTTCAGGAGGAAGATATTATGTCTTTAATCGGAAAAGAAGTACTGCCATTCGAAGCAAAAGCTTTCAAAAACGGTGAATTCATCGATGTAACAAACGAAGATTTGAAAGGTCAATGGAGCGTTTTCTGCTTCTATCCAGCGGATTTCTCTTTCGTTTGCCCGACTGAACTTGAAGATCTTCAAGGACAATACGCTGCACTGAAAGAATTAGGTGTTGAAGTATACTCTGTTTCTACAGATACTCACTTCGTACACAAAGGCTGGCATGACAGCTCTGAAAAAATCGGCAAAATCACTTATGCAATGATCGGTGACCCATCTCAAACGATCTCCCGCAACTTCGACGTTCTTGACGAAGAAACTGGTCTTGCTGACCGCGGAACATTCATCATCGATCCTGATGGCGTCATCCAAACAGTTGAAATCAATGCAGGCGGTATCGGCCGTGACGCAAGCAACCTTGTAAACAAAGTAAAAGCAGCTCAATATGTTCGTCAAAACCCAGGTGAAGTCTGCCCGGCTAAATGGGAAGAAGGCGGCGAAACACTTACACCTAGCCTTGATTTGGTAGGTAAAATCTAAGGAGTGCATTCCATTGGTACTTGATGCAAATATCAAAGCACAATTAAATCAATACATGCAGCTAATTGAGAACGACATTGTTCTCAAAGTAAGCGCCGGTGACGATGACACTTCTAAGGACATGCTGGCTCTCGTTGACGAGCTGGCTTCCATGTCATCTAAAATTTCAGTTGAAAAAACTGAATTAAACAGAACACCGAGCTTCAGCGTTAATCGTACCGGAGAAGACACAGGCGTTACATTCGCCGGTGTTCCTCTCGGCCACGAATTTACATCATTAGTGCTGGCATTGCTTCAAGTCAGCGGCAGAGCGCCTAAGGCTGATCAAAAGGTCATTGACCAGATTAAGAACATCAGCGGAGAATACCGATTCGAGTCTTATATCAGCCTGACGTGCCACAACTGCCCTGATGTCGTCCAAGCATTAAACATGATGAGCGTGCTCAACCCGAATATCACTCATACAATGATTGACGGCGCGGCATTCAAAGAAGAAGTGGAAAGCAAAAACATTATGGCTGTTCCGACTGTATTCTTAAACGGTGAATCTTTCGGAAGCGGCCGTATGACCATCGAAGAGATTCTCGCAAAAATGGGCAGCGGCGCAGATGCGTCTGAGTTTGCCGACAAAGAGCCGTTTGACGTTCTTGTTGTCGGCGGCGGACCTGCCGGCGCAAGCGCGGCCATCTACACGGCGCGTAAAGGCATCCGCACCGGTGTCGTCGCTGAACGCTTCGGCGGCCAGGTACTCGACACCATGAGCATCGAAAACTTCATCAGCGTCAAAGCGACTGAAGGACCGAAGCTCGCTGCAAGCCTTGAAGAGCACGTGAAAGATTATGATATTGACGTCATGAACCTTCAGCGCGCGAAACGCCTTGAGAAAAAAGACCTCTTCGAACTTGAACTCGAAAACGGCGCTGTACTGAAAAGTAAAACAGTGATCCTGTCAACAGGTGCCCGCTGGCGCAATGTCAACGTACCTGGTGAGCAAGAGTTCAAAAACAAAGGTGTTGCATACTGCCCGCACTGTGACGGACCATTGTTTGAAGGCAAAGACGTAGCGGTTATCGGCGGCGGAAACTCCGGAATCGAAGCGGCGATTGACCTTGCAGGTATCGTTAATCACGTGACTGTGCTGGAATTCGCGCCTGAACTGAAAGCAGACGAAGTCCTGCAAAAACGTCTTTACAGCCTGCCAAACGTCACTGTGCACAAAAATGCACAAACGAAAGAAATCACAGGCGACCAAAACGTAAACGGCATTACGTTCGTTGACCGTGAAACAGGCGAAGAAAAACACGTTGAACTTCAAGGTGTATTCGTCCAAATCGGTCTCGTGCCGAATACAGAATGGTTAGACGAAACGGTCGAACGCAACCGCATCGGCGAAATCATCGTTGATAAGAGCGGCGCGACAAGCATTCCCGGCCTATTCGCCGCAGGGGACTGCACAGACGGCCCGTACAACCAAATCATTATCTCCATGGGATCAGGTGCAACTGCCGCTTTAGGCGCATTTGATTATTTGATCCGGAATTAATGTGAAAGCCGCCATATGAATGGCGGCTTTTTTAAATATACTAATTAAGAAGGCAGTATTTCCTCTAAACAATCCTCGCTGATTTTATAAGATTTTGGCCTTCTGCTTACCAGCTCAACAAATCCTTGCTGTTCTAAATAATCCATTACTCTGTTAATTTTATGTCTCGATTTATTTGAGAGCTCCATTAAATCTTGCACCGACAGCGTAACCTGATCATTTACAAATACATTAATCGTGATAATGATATTAAAAATATCACGTTCATCTTTATAATCAGCCCATTGATCGCTATCAATATAGTTCCTAATTCGTTTCAGTTTCATTAAATTAAATTCAAGATCCTCAATAATTCCTTTTTGTCCTGACAGAAGCAATTCCAGCATATCCATTAAATAAAAAGTCAACTCTCCCCGGTTTAAAGGTGCGGGAATTTCCTCTAATGCCTTATAATACTTATCTTTATTCTTATTAACTGCGTAAGAAAAAGTGATGGCTGAATATTTTTCTAAGTATCGGGACAAATAACTCCCAACGATAAGGCGTCCTGTTCTTCCATTGCCGTCATAAAAAGGATGAATGTATTCATAGTAGTAATGAGCTGTCATGTAACGATACAGCTGGGGATGTGTTTCATCGTGAAGATAAGCAATTAAAGCCTCAAGCGCTTCTGTTATCTTCTGTTCAGAATTAACGCCGATATGGGTGGTCATGTTCCCATCGTTCACTTCAACATAGCCTTTTCTGAATAGCTCACCATCCGGCGCATCTTCTGCTCCGATTTCATCTGCGACCAGCTCGTCATATAATTCCCTAAAGTCATGAATGCTTGTAAACGACGGAATTCGGTCTATAAATTGATATGTTTTCATCAATCCGACAAACCGCTTATGTGAGGGCTCGGATTGTTCTAACGCTTTAAGAGCCTCTTTCAATTCTTTTTTTGTACTGCGGATTCCTTCAATTTCATTATTACTCTGTGCTTCATTAATAATTAATTTATCAAAATAAGGTTTGACGGCAAATTCGGGGAGCTGACTGATAAGGGATGAAATTTTGGAACTGTTTAACAACACTTCATTATTCAGCTTCATGAGTTTATGTGTATTCACATAAAATAGCTCAAATGAATCGTCCGTGGGTCGGCCTTTTCGGAACCCCCGTATGTTTAATGATGTTGAATAACTGCCATAGCTGCTTGTTCTCTTTTTAAATTCTTTCTCATATGAATCAGCATCCATTTTATAAAAAAGCTTAGATAACTTCTCATACTTCATATCATCACCTCGCTTAATTTAAAATTATACACTTTTTTAAATTATACAATCATTATAGCCTGATTTCTAACAAATATTCTCGCTTTCCAATCAAAACAAAAAACGGCATACTGCATGGCAGTACACCGTCTGAAGCAATTCAATCTGTCTTTCTCCCTCTCGCCCGATAGATAAGAAATAATCCAATAAACCACAGCGGCGTCAGCAGCAAAGCCGGGCGCGTTGCATCCGCAAACAGCATAATCACCAGAATGACGGCAAACAGCGCCAGCACGGCGTAATTGATAAACGGCGCAAACGGCGCCTTGAAAGACGAGCTTGCATGTAAGTCCGGACGGGTTTTCCTGTATCTGATATGACAGACAAGAATCACGCCCCACACCCAAATGAAACAAATCGCGCTGATGGTGGTCACGATGCCAAAAGCCGCTTCCGGTATCAATTTGCTTAAAAGAGCGCCAGCTGACAGCACAATAACCGATATCCATAATGCGCGGCTCGGCACATGATTTTTATTCAGCTTCGCAAAACTTGCAGGCGCTTGTTTCGTTTTGCTTAAGTTATACAAAATCCGGCTTGTTGAAAACATCCCGCTGTTACAAGCAGAAGCGGCAGACGTTAATACGACAAAATTAATGATTCCCGCGGCTAACGGAATGCCGACCAGACTGAAGGTCTTTACAAAAGGACTTTCCGCCGCATTCAGCTGCATCCACGGATTAATACATAAAAGAATGAGCAATGCCCCGACGTAGAAAAATAAAATCCGCAATGGAATTTTATTGATAGCGGACGGAATATTTTTTTTCGGATTTGACGTTTCCGCCGCCGACACACCCACTAATTCCACACCGACATAGGCGAAGATCACCATCTGGAACGAAAGCAAAAAGCCTGAAAATCCGTTCGGAAACAAGCCGCCGTGCTCCCACAGATTCGCCGCTGAAACCGTTCCGGTATGCGTTTTGAACCCAATCACCAGCAGAACTACACCGATGACAATTAACGCGAGAATCGTGACTACCTTAATTAAGGCGAACCAAAACTCCAATTCTCCAAAAATCTTAACCGTTAACAGATTAAGCCCTAATAAAATGAGCAAACAGATAAGTGCCGGAATCCACTGCGGAATATCAAACCAATATTTCACATACACACCGACGGCGATCACATCAGCCATAGCCGTCATAATCCAGCAAAACCAGTAGGTCCAGCCGGTGACAAACGCTGCACGCGGCCCTAAGTACGCCTCGGCAATATCCGTTAATGATTGGTATCCCGCTTTAGATAACAGCAGTTCTCCCAGCGCCCGCATGACGAAAAAAAGCGCAATACCTACAATAAAATACGCAAAGATGATAGAAGGACCCGCCAGCTGAATCGCCCTACCGGACCCTAAAAACAATCCGGTGCCGATCGTGCCGCCAATGGCGATCAGCTGCACGTGCCGATTCGATAAGTCCCTCTTTAGCTCTCGCTGCTCCACATCTGACTCCTCCTTACCTCTCTAGTGAACGACGAGCAAAAAAAGCCAATAAAAAAAGAGATTGGATGCCCTCCAATCTCATGGTCATAAGAATATCAAATTATATCTGCGCCGCTGACAATCAACAGCATGACAAATACATATTCGGTACTCTTCTGTCCTTTTGCCTGAGATTGTGAACCCTTCGGCGCCGCGGAAAACCCGCGGTCTCTCCAGAAGCCGCTCCTGCTGTAGTTCGACCCACAGCAATCATAGCCTGCTACGTATTGAGTTTCTGATAGAAATACCTATCAGCTAACTTTTTATTTTAATGGAACTTGAATGCATTGTCAATAGAGGGATGAGCTGCACGGCGTTATCCCGGTCCAATTTTTGATGCCTGAAGCGCCGTATTTTCCGTTTTCATTGTCTCAAAAAGGCGTTATGCGGTACTATCATATAAGGTCTAATCATTTAAACATTATGTCATACTTTAAATTCACTTTATCATACAATTGCTCGTAAATAAAAAGGGGATGGACGAGATTGGAAACGAAATATTTAGATCTGCTCGCACAAAAATACGATTGTGAAGAAAAAGTGGTCACGGAAATCATTAATCTGAAAGCGATACTGAACCTGCCGAAAGGAACCGAGCATTTCGTCAGTGATCTGCACGGGGAGTATCAGGCATTCCAGCACGTGCTGCGGAACGGTTCAGGAAGGGTAAAAGAGAAGATCCGCGATATTTTCAGCGGCGTCATTTACGATAGAGAAATTGATGAACTGACGGCTTTAGTCTATTATCCTGAGGACAAACTGCAGCTGATCAAACATGACTTTGATACGAAAGAGGCATTAAACGAGTGGTATAAAGAAACGATTCACCGGATGATTAAGCTCGTTTCTTATTGTTCTTCCAAGTACACCCGCTCCAAATTGCGCAAAGCGCTGCCCGCCCAATTTGCTTATATTTCTGAAGAGCTGCTGTACAAAACAGAACAAGCCGCCAACAAAGAACAATACTACTCTGAAATCATAGAACAGATCATTGCGCTCGGCCAGGCCGATAAGCTGATCACCGGCCTTGCCTACAGCACGCAGCGTTTGGTGGTCGACCATCTGCATGTTGTCGGCGATATTTATGACCGCGGACCGCAGCCGGATAAGATCATGGAAGAACTGATCAACTATCATTCAGTGGATATTCAATGGGGGAATCATGATGTTCTCTGGATAGGCGCTTATTCCGGCTCAAAAGTATGCCTGGCAAACATTATCCGCATCTGTGCCCGCTATGACAATCTGGATATTATTGAAGACGTTTACGGCATCAATCTGAGACCGCTATTGAACCTTGCCGAAAAATATTACGATGATAACCCGTCTTTCCGCCCGAAAGCGGACGAAAACAGACCGGAAGATGAGATTAAACAAATCACAAAAATTCATCAGGCGATCGCGATGATCCAATTCAAGCTTGAGAGCCCGATTATAAAGAGACGGCCGAATTTTAATATGGAGGAACGGCTGTTACTGGAAAAGATCGATTATGACCGCAATGAAATCACGCTGAACGGAAAAACATATCAGCTGGAAAACACCTGCTTTGCGACGGTGAATCCTAAACAGCCTGACGAGCTGTTAGAAGAAGAAGCAGAAGTCATGGACAAGCTGCTGTTCTCTGTTCAGAACTCCGAAAAGCTGGGCCGTCATATGAATTTTATGATGAAAAAAGGCAGCCTTTATTTAAAATATAACGGCAACCTGCTGATTCACGGCTGTATTCCCGTCGATGAAAACGGCAGCATGGAAACGATGATGATAGAGGATAAAGCTTATGCGGGCCGTGAGCTGCTCGATGTATTTGAACGGTTCTTACGGGAAGCGTTTGCCCATCCGGAAGAAACCGATGATCTGGCGACAGATATGACTTGGTACTTATGGACAGGCGAATACTCCTCCCTCTTTGGAAAACGCGCCATGACAACCTTTGAGCGGTATTTCATTAAAGAGAAGGAAACGCATAAAGAAAAGAAAAACCCGTATTACTATTTGCGTGAAGACGAAGCAGCCTGCCGAAACATCCTGAAGGAATTCGGCCTCAACCCGGATCACGGCCATATCATCAACGGCCATACACCGGTAAAAGAAATCGAAGGCGAAGATCCGATCAAGGCAAACGGAAAAATGATCGTCATCGACGGCGGCTTCTCCAAAGCCTACCAATCCACAACAGGCATCGCCGGCTACACGCTCTTATACAACTCCTACGGCATGCAGCTCGTCGCCCATAAACACTTTAACTCCAAGGCCGAAGTGCTGAGCACCGGAACCGACGTCTTAACAGTGAAACGATTAGTCGACAAAGAGCTGGAGCGGAAGAAAGTGAAAGAAACAAACGTCGGTGAAGAACTGATGAAAGAAGTGGCGATTTTGGAGAAACTGCGGGAGTATCGGTATATGAAGTGAAGAATATGGAGTTCAGGGATGATTCTCTGGGCTCTTTTTTTACGGTTTCCCTGTATGTAAAACCGATTTAACCGCTTCTTCAATCTCCCTATAACCCGTACATCTGCAAATATTGGACTCCAGCCAATTTTTTATCGTGTCATCACTTGCATTCGGCTCAGTATTCACTAAAGCATGACAATTCATGAGAAAACCCGGTGTGCAATAACCGCATTGAAACGCGAATTTTTCAATAAAGGCCTTTTGAATCGGCGTATTGATCAGTCCTTCAATCGTCGTAATGTCCTTTCCTTCCCCTTCTGCCGCAAGCATTAAGCAAGATTTCATCGGCACCCCGTCCGTTAATACCGTACAGGCGCCGCAATCCCCATTTAAGCAGCCCGGCTTTGCACCAGTTAATCCGAGACGAAGACGAAGAGCAATTAACAAAGTATCAGCCGGCCTGACCGTAATCTGTCTTTCCTCGCCATTTACTTTCAACGTAATAGGATCAGACATTTGGACCTCCTTCTAATTCCCGTAAGGCATCTAAAATTGTATTTTGCAAGACAAATATTCGGTATTCACTTGAGCCTTCTGCGTCATCAAGAACGGGTTTGGGTACATACTGTAAAGACCTGCGCACTCTTTCTTCTGCTGATCGGTTTTTATCGTTAAGCACAGCCTCCATTTCAGCAGAACGAAACGGAAATGGACATACGCCGCTGAAGGCCATTCTGATCTCATCATCTTTTTTCAGCGCACAGACTGTCACCAATGGATATCCGACATTCCACTGCTGTCTTCTTTTGATACTGACAAATGGCAGGTCAACGTACGCTCGATCGACAACGACATGAAATAAAAAATCACCTTTTTGCAACTGTATTTCCTTGTTAAATACTTTATTTATGGGACGGTAATGAATCCCCGCTCTCCCTGCAATCCCTATCAAACTATCAGAAATCAGCAACGGCAGCACGGCCTCACGGTAATAGATGCCCCCGCAAATGTTTCCGCCCAGGCTGATCTTATTTCGAGTCGTCCGATCGGCTATTTCACTTACTGTTTTACTTAATAGCGGAAATGGATTTTCTTCCTCCAGTTTCGTTAATGACACGCCCGCTCCGATCACCAAATCATTTTCATAAAAGCGGATGGTTTGAAATTCCGGAAGCGCGTTCAGATCTATCACCGCATCCGTATAGATGATATTCAGCCTTCCTAACGTGATAATTTCCGTGCCGCCGGAATAATACATTGGTGTTTTCTTTTCGGCCGCAAGCGAGTGAAATAGATTGATTGTTTCTTGAATGGTCTTCGGTTTAAAATAATCAAAATCAAACGGTATCATCTTTCCACCCCTCTTGCGTCCTCCATAATCGTTCGGGAATGAGAGGAAGTTGATTCAATTGGACACCTAAAGCGGCGGAAAGGCAATTTCCCAATGCTGCCGGCATCCCCAACAGTCCGTGTTCCCCGCCGCCGCGCGCCCCATAAGGCGCAATCACATGCGGGGTTTCAACAAATTCAATGATATATTCAGGCTGCTCTCCATAGTGAAGGGGGCGGTATGTTCTAAGCTGAGGATTTAATACTCTGCCATATGAATCAAATACAAAGGTTTCTCTTCCTCCAAATGCGATTCCCATACTCATCCCCCCCATCACTTGACCCCTAGCAGCTTTTTCATTCAGTACAGTTCCTATATCCACAACAGAATAGGCTTTTGTAATTCGATACGTATAATCCCGTTTATCCAACTCAACTTCAATTCCCTGAGCACCGACAGCCCACTCGGGTCCCGGCTTCCCTCTTCCCGTTTCCCGGTCTAAATTCGTCATCCGGGTTAATGTGTAATTGCCGCTCGCAATGATTTGGCCGCCAATGGTATTTCCATTTGGAAAGGTATATCCGTAAGCAATGTCTTTTATTTCAACATGTACAGAAGGATGATCTATAAAATAAACCTTTCCGTCGGCCACTTCCAATTCCTCGACAGGAACCCGCAATACACATGATGCCACGTCTTTCAGCTTTCGAATGGCTTCCTCCGCTGCATTCAGTACGGCTCTTCCGGCCATTAACGTCCCTCTGCTCCCCACGGTTTTCCAATGCTCGGGTGTTGTTTGTGTATCTATAAGCATTTTTACGTGAATTTTGCTTATATCCATTTTCATTCGTTCCGCTAAGATTTGGGCTAGCACTGTTTTTGTCCCTGTTCCAATTTCCACTACCCCTGACATCAAATTAATGCTTCCATCGGGATTAAAGGTTAGAATCACCCCGGACGTTGCATTTGTATCAAATGTTGAGGTTTTCCAAATGCAGCTGATTCCCTTCGCCCGTATCTTCCGGCCATCGATTTCAATTCGCTGTCCCTCGTCCCAATTCATTAATTCCTTCAATCTTTCAATGCACTTCGGCACATTTCCGACCGTGCTTGAATTGAGAAGAACTTGAGTCGGTGTGGTGTCACCGGGGCGAATGGCATTTTTATAGCGGAGTTCTAATGGGTCCATGTTCAGCTTTTCCGCCAATACATCCATCGTCCGCTCAAAGGCAAATAACACTTCAGCATGGCTGTAGCCCCTGAATGCACTTGGATATGGATGATTCGTATACATACAATATGAATCACACCGTATATGATCGATCGCGTACGGACCCGTACAATCAACCACCGCAGCCCGGCTGATGTCCACTCCTTTATCAGAATACGCTCCGCCATCAAATAAAAGCTGAATGTCCGCCGCCTTTAAGATTCCATCCTTTGTAGCCCCTAATTTGACAATGGCATCCAACCCGATATGAACGGGAGATGTGATCAGATCCTCTTCTCTCGTATTAAACAATTTGACGGGCCGGCCTCCGACTGCTTTTGATGCCAAATAGGCAATCACCTCTAACTGAACGGCTGCTTTTCCCCCGTACGCTCCTCCTACTAAAGGCGTTTTGACGATCACCTTTCCGGGTTCAATTCCAAAATACCACTCCATTAATTTTTTAATGGCAAAAGGAGCTTGAGAGGATGTGGTAATGATAATCTCCTCATCCGCCCGAATTTCAACAATCGAGCATCTTGTTTCCATCGCAGCGTGATCAGAAGGGTTAAAGGAAATTTGGAATTCTGCTGTCACATCACTTTCCCTAAACCCATCTTCAATATTTCCTTTTCTAACCTTATCCAGGTTTGCGATATTTGTCTTCGGAACCGGGAATACACCTTTTGTCTTCTCATAGCGGTCCGCATTTTCATGGACGAGCGGCGCATCCTTTTGAAAGGCCTCACGGGGGGAATTGACGACGGGAAGAGGTTTATAGGATACTTTGATGGCATCCGCTGCCTTTTTAGCTGTAATTGGATTTTCCGCTACAACAACAGCAACCGGCTCACCATGGTATCTGACCCTTTTATAGGCAATCGGCGATCTGTCTTTAATTTCTTCACCTGCAAGCGGAAAAGGTTCATCACCCAATATCGCTCTCACGCCGGGAATCTTCCAAGCTTCTGAAAAGTCCATAGACACAATATCGGCATGCGCATATGGACTGACCAGCATTTTTGCGTGTAATATGCCTGTTTCTTGAAAATCATCCGTATATTTCGCTTTACCCGTCACTTTTTCAAGGGCCTCTTTTCGAATGACACTCTTCCCGATATACTCCAACTCATTCACTCCCCGAATTTATTCAGCAGCAGCGTATAATCTTCAACTGTATCGACGTCATAAAAAAGCAAAGGGTCTTGAAAGCTGATCATTTTTCCCATATTGATCATACTTTCACGGATGACATGCCGGGCGCCCTGATCTCCCTTTAACTGAAGCAATACTGGAAAACATTGATCTGAGAATAAAATGGGGGGCATAGGAAGATATTGATTTTCAGCGGCGATAAATAAATAACGGTGCTCCTTCTGATAGGAATCAATTAACGTATTGATGATATCTGCGGTGACAAACGGCTGATCTGCAAGGAGAATGATAACGGCGTCAGCCTCGTACTCTGCCGCTTTTTGTAAACCGCATTGTATGGAATGGCCTTGGCCCTTATCCGCTTGCTCACATTCTGCCTGACTCCACTTATTTGATATGGGATCTAAAAAGAAAAAATCCGAAAGCCAATGCAGTGGATCTCCCTTTCCCGTTATAACGAAAATATGATCTAATTCAGATAACAAGGCATTTTTAAGAGCCATACTTCCAAGGGAAACTCCATTGAGAAACAAACTTCGCTTATCCGTCCCCATGCGTCTGCTTGTACCGGCTGCCAGGTAAATGGCTGCTGTTTTCATAAAGCAGACCTTTGCTTTCGCATTTCTTTAATCATCTCGCCGACAATACTTACAGCAATCTCTTCAGGGCCCTGTGCCCCGATGGGAAGTCCGATAGGGGAATGAATATCCTCCGGAATCTCAGCTCCGCCTAACAGCCGTTCAGTGCGCCTTCTGGGGCCTAATACACCTTTATAAAACACATTCTTTTTTTTTAATGTATGTAAAATGATCTGATCTTTTTGAAAGCTGTGTGTCATAATGACAACAAAATCTCTTTGGGTCATGCTCAGGCCTTCCATGACTTCTTCCGGTGCTCCTGTTATCAAATGGCCGGCTTCAGGGAAATGGCCGTGATGACATAAAGCGGGACGCCAGTCAATCACCGTCACATGAAAGCCAGTGCCAGCTGCCAACGAAACTAACGGCTTCGCATCTTCCCCTGCTCCGAAGACATATAAACAAGGTTTTGGCACCATCTGATGGATAAAAAATAAATCAGAGGTATGTTCATCCCTCTTGATTCCCTTTTCCGTCTGTCTCAGTTTTTGAATACGGCCTTGTTCCATAACATCCCCGGTTCCAAACACTTCGCCATCTTCCACTATGTACAGATCTTCCTTTGGCTCTAACGTTTTAGTGAATCGTTTCATTCGGGTCACAGACTTTTTTTCATCTAAGCATGTCTTGACTGTCATCAGATTTCGTTCCAATTCCCCTTTTACAGGCTCAAGTAAAACCGTCAAAACACCAATACAGCCAATGCCCTGTCCCCAGGATAAATCGTCTTCCGCGCTCATATCAAAGCGGACAATCACCGGCTCTCCTGCAGCCCAGACCTGTTCCGACCGTTCAACGAGGTCTTCTTCCAGACAGCCGGCGGATAACATTCCGACTCTTGTTTTATCCCCTAAAATCAACATCGAAGCCCCTTCTTTCTTATAAGCGGACCCCTCTGTTTTAATAATGGTAGCCAGTACCTTAGCTTTTTTAGAAGTGGCGATGACATCCAAAATCCGGTGTATATCATCCATTTCATGTCCCCCGTTTTACCTGATCATATCTGCATCTGTATATCCGTATTCTTTAATTCCAGAAAACATTACAAACGCTTCAGCAATTTCTTCGTTTCTAAAAAAAAAAGAGTCTTTATAGACCTTATGACCGGGCGGCGGATGCGACAGCATGTCGGAACGGAGAGATTCCAATAACACGCTCTGTTCCTTCTGTTTCCAATTGTCTGTTTCACCCTGCTGTATGCCTTTAAAACCCGCAAAGTATTCACTTAACACTTGTAAATCATTCCCCAGCTCTATTTTGTCACTTGAAGATAACTCCCCCTCTTTTTCCCATTCTTTTAACGTTTTCACTATATTTGATAGATACTCAAATCCGGCGTTCAACTTTTGCATCTCTATTTGATAGCTTGAAATGATGATTTTATGTTTTTTTCTGACGGGGTTGAATTTTAAGCTGTCAGAGGCTGTTTGCAGCATCTCTTTTGCCGTATGCAGCTCCTGCAGAAGATTGTTCATTCTATACGCCATGAGGTTTCCTTTTCCTTGTCCCCACTCTGATTGCACCCATTTGGAAAGGTCTGAAAGTGTGCCAGAAAGCTGACGAGCCAATGTTTGAAAAGAGTCCGCTGCCTTTTTTGTGTAGTCCGGCGGAAAAAGGAACATGTGAACCAGAATGGCGATGATGACGCCGATCACCGTATCGATGATTCGGTCGAATGCATAATCTTTAGCGTTTCGTTCAAACGTAAAGACCAACAAAATGGTGAGCGCTACCTGATGTAAAACCGTTACATCTATTCGTAACCACTTCGCAATGTAGGTTCCGCCTAATAGGAACAGCCCCAGTATCCAGCCATTCATTGGCAAGTGACTGACAAGATAGGACGTTAGCATGATCCCAATCGCAGTTCCCGCAATACGATGAAAAGAAAAGCGAATTGACTGATCTATCGTTGGCTGCAAACATAAAATAACAGAAAGAGGCGCTAAATAGGGGTGATCAGAGCCCGCCAGTTTTGCCGCTTCCCAAGAAACAGCAGATGCAATCGCCATCTTCCAAACCAAAGATGTTTTGTTTTGAATTTTTTTACTTTTCATCATACGCCCCCTCCTTTCAGAAACCTTTTCCACTAGGTTTCCGTGACGCAAAGGGATTTATACTGTCGTATGGAAAAAGCGGAAAGGAGCTGTTGTTCGAATGGGGATTCTTGAATGATGGCTTCTTTTTGGGGAGGGGCAGACATTAGGAAACGGAAAAATGATCGTCATCGACGGCGGCTTCTCCAAAGCGTGTCAATTCACAACAGGCATTGCCGTTTACAGGCTATTATACAACTCCTACGGCATGAAGCTAGTTGCCGATAAACACTTTGACTCTAAGGCTAGTGTGAGTATCGGTTAACAATGAACGATTAGTAGAGTGAAAGAAACGAATGTCGATGAAAAACTGCTGAAGAAAATGGCTGTTTTGGAGAGACTGTGGGAGTATCAGTATATGAAGTGAGTTATATTTATGGTTTAGGGATGATGATAGTCTCCTCTACAGTAATACACTTAATGGAAAATATGTTGTTTTAGAGGTTTTTGACCAACTTACTTTCGAATCGTGATCAGAGAGCTAATTCAGTAAACTGAAAATAATAAGGTAATCATATAATTAGAAAAAACTTCTTTTCAATAGAAAAAGTAACACCATGACTTTTGAGGCGTCAATTTCAAGCCCTCCTGCTACACAAACGCCAAAGCTTATGTTTTGAATAATAATATTATCAAAGAAATCATTTCTCCCTAGCTTTCCATTGCATATGGAAGAGTTAGAATTGAAGATTTTTTCTTATTTGTTTCTGGATACAGTCCAGTATAATAAAATAGTGTCGTTGGTCTTAAAGCTGGACTGCCGGCTTTCTCAAAAATCTCTCATATAATGAGCAGTCTACAGTTTGTTGTACAGGCTACTAGTTTTTTTGATGTTAAACTGGAAAAGCTGGAGAATGATGATATTGACTTAATCACAACTCGATGGCTAAATGGAGAAGGAGAGTTATTTAATAAGTTGAATAGGTAATTGTTGTTAGCGAAAAATGACTAATTGTAACTTGAAAAGAATAAAATTTTTAGACCTTATCAAAAACCTCACCAGCTTTGCTCCTGTACTACTGTAATACTTTAATCGTCATATTATACAGAATAACAGTACTCACGTATTTCCCCATAGGTTAAAGAATTCCTCTTCATCCTAATTTAACACATCACACATAAAAACAATTGAATTAGGATATAATAAATGTAATATATATTAACTAAGGAGAGCTCTTTATGAAAAATATAAAAGTCTCAATTGACCAATTGTATCTTGACCCAAACAATTATCGCCTGCATAGCCATAATAGATATACCCCAATTCAAGAATCAAAAGTTGACAACCCCTTAGTACAAAAGCGTGTACTTGATATGATTTGCGGCGATAATCGAGAAGGAATAAAAGATTTATTAGTTAGTTTCAAATCTAATGGTTATTTAAAAATTGATAACATTCTAGTGAAACAAATTGACGGGAAGCCTGATCATTATGTTGTTATTGAGGGTAATAGACGTATTGCCACATTAAAATCTTTAAAATTTGATTATGAAAACGGCTATGATATAGAAAATTTAGACCCTGAACAATTTAACAACCTTGAGGTTATCTTGTATGATACTTTTGATGAAGAATCTTATCTTTTATTAATGGGATTAAGACATGTAAGTGGTGTTAAGCCATGGGATGATTTCGAACAAGCAGAATTAATCATGAATTTACAATTAAATTTTGGTATGTCCCAACATGAAATTTCCAATAGATTAGGGATATCAAGACAAGAAGTTAGAAGAAAGTTGAATTCATTTAAGGCAATGGACATTTATAGAAATGATGATGAATACGGAGATAGCTTTAATACTGATATGGCTGGTCTATTCCATGAATTAATGAGCCGTCCTAACCTCCGAAACTGGCTTGGTTGGAATGAGGAATTAGGTACATTTACAAATAAAGTTAATCTAAATAGATTTTTCAGTTGGATTTCCGCTGATGAAAACGGAAAAAGAATATTGACTAAGCGGGATCATATTCGTGATTTAAACAAAATAATTTTTGATAAAGAAGCTTTAGAAATAATGGAAGATACCAAAAATTTAGGAGAGGCATTAGACAGCAGTAGTTACTTAACTAAGGAAGGGTTTAAAAGAAATATAAAAAATATAAAAAACAATATTAGTCGAATTTCTATTACTGCTCTTATCGATATGGATGAGAGTACAAAAGAGGATCTAGAAGGCATAATTAAATCTGTAGAAGCTTTTAAAAAGTTTTTATAATAAAGGATCAATTGTATGGATATCAATATTATACGCAAGGAAGACACTTTTAAGTCTCTTTTAGAAATATTATTCCTTCAATATCAACATTATAATAACCTTATAACCTTTATTGATAATAATTACGAAACAAACGATCCCTTAACAATGGCTAAAGACTTTGCAGAAGAACTCAGCTTATATGAGACAGATATTGAGGAAATTTTTTCAACTAATATATTTGATATAAATAGTGAGACGTTGGATATAAATTTCAATACTGATTTACTTAATAATATATCTAAAGCGCTTATAGAGATTAAAGCACTTATTCCTCATGATTTCGAAAAATTATGTGCCTTATATATAAAATTTTTAGGCACAACCGGAATTCCAAATATCACAAAACATTCGCATGATCAGGGGATTGACTTTGTGGGCATTGTAGAGAGAAAAGTACACTCTAGATTATTTAGTTCAAAATCAAATATAAATAAAATTTATTTAATAGGTCAAGCAAAACACTATGATACTGATAAAGTGAAGTCTAATGAAATTAGAGAATTAGCTGGATCTATTTATCTTCTAAAAACAAAAGGTTTTGCTCTAAAAAACGATCCTTATCCTAACATTTCAATAAAGAGTTTTACTCCTATATATGTATATTTTATAACATCTTACTACTTTTCAGAAGCAGCTAAAAGGTTATGCATACATTCAGATATTATGCCAATCGACAGAATTTTATTAGCTTTAACTTTTGGGCTGAATAGTGAATACCATGATGTTACAGGTCATTTTTGTCCCTATACATTAAAAAATGCTCTAAGTAATATAAACTACTTTTAATTATATAAAACAGTAAATTTCCAACGATTATTATGGTTTATTCACCGTTTTATACAGGATTAACTTAAAAGAACGTCTAACCTAGTCTTTCTTTTCAATAGTTTATTTTCACTTTAACTCACTCACTTAAGATAAGGCTTACTTTAATAGGAATAAATGAGGTTTATTTATTAATATTTGAAGCTTTAGTCAGAATAGAAATTTGGTTATACCCCCCCCTTTGAATCAAGGAAAAAAGTTAGGTAAATAAATTCACCTAACTTTTTTCCCTTGTTTATTTTAAGTGCTATTTATTTAAATTAAAACTTATTTATATTAGTGTCACCCTATATATAGTAACTCATTATGAAGTTCTTCTTTCGAAATTTTTTCTATTCTATAATGTGATAATTGTAACTCTAATAAATGATTTACTAAATTATTTTCCTTTGTAGATTCTATATAATATTTGAAGACTCTTCTTAATTTGCTTGAAAAATTTAGGTTGTATTTTCTTTTGAATACTAAAGCCCTAAGCAAGTTAAGCTCTACATGTGGGTTCTCTTCTAGACTAATATCCAACTCAGATTTCATCAAAGATTCCCTTAATAAATCTGCATATAAGCAATTTGAGTTAAAATTATATACTACGCCATCTATGTTTAAGTAAACAGACCTTGCTAGATTCTCTTCACTTGGTGTTAAATTAGTGTTTTTAAATGCCCATGTATTATTTAAATCCCAAATATCAAAATCAACATCCGAGATTTTAAATTTATACCCACCAAATCGATTCATCCTATATTCATAATTTTTAATAAAATTATGAAACTTTAGTTTATCATTAAACTTTATTGCAATATCAAAGTCTCTGGGATATTGGTCATTTTTTAAATATATATCCCGAACAGCACCACCAAAAAAGAGTAATTCTCCTGTTTCCGCTAATTTTTCAACAAATTCAAGGGTTTCTGAGTATTTTCCAAGCAAATTAATTAACTCTACTTTAACATTTCCTTCAATTTTACTCATTATAAACCCTCCTTACCGTTATGGTAACTTCACTCCTAATAACTCTTGATGCAAGTTAACTGCATATCCGTCAGTCATACCAGAAATAAAGTCTGTAACTAATAATAATCTATTGTATAGTGTAAGCTCTGAAAAGTCTACTTCAGGTTTTCCAGCTTCAGAAAAACGCTGAATATGCCTAAAATTTTCTGAAATTAGATGTACTAATTTTTCATGCTTACTTTTTGACTTTTCTAGCCCATTAACATTAGTCACAGCTTCAATGAATAGTGATAATAAGTCAGAAATAACTCTATCTCCAACTAGCTCTAGAGTCAAAACTTCCTTATTAGAAAACACATATTTAAATGCTAAATTTCTTAAATCATCAGCTATTTCATTTGCAGATGAAGTAGATAATAAATCTCCGTCAAATTCTCCGCTCATAATCTGATGATAATTTGTTTTAAAACTTTCTACAACTGCAAAAATCATGATACCCTGAATAGATACTTTAAAATTTTGAACATCAATAAGACTTTTATTAGGTACCTTATTCTCTATTGCCTGTCTTCTGTATTCTTCTAATTTTTTAAATACCGATTCATATTTATTATTAAACTTTTCTTTAAGTTTCATGTATTCTTCTTCCCAAGTAAATACTCCTTTTTTAACTGCATCCTCTATATCTGCAGTTAAATAAGCAATATCATCAGCTGCCTCCAATATATATGTAGCAGGATGCCTACAAATACCAATACCAACCTTAGAAGATAATTTCTCAAATAAATCCTTTTCAGCATAAAAATAACCAAATTTCTTTTTTCCTTGTTTGGTTACATTATCATGATTTGATGCCCATGGATATTTCATTAATGTGGCTAGAGTTCCATACGTAAAATTTGCACCGAATGGATCATTTAAAAATTGTAACTTTGATAATATCCTAATTGCCTGTGCATTACCTTCAAAGTATAAAAAATCATTTTTTTGTTGTTCATCCATTTCACCAAATTTTTGTTGTGCTTTTTCAAAGGAAGTACTATTAAACCATTTTTCGAACCACTTTCTAATAATATCTTCTCCATAGTGACCAAAAGGAGGGTTACCAAGATCATGTACTAAGCATGATACTTCTACCAGAGATGCTAATTCTTTTGCCCTTTCGAAATTAGGAAATACTTTTTCTTCAATCAACCAACTTCCTATATTCCAAGCTAGAGAACGTCCTAATGAGGCGACTTCTAAAGAATGGGTAAGTCTTGTTCGAATAAAGTCGTTATTCTGTAGTGGAAACACTTGAGCCTTATCTTGAAGTCGCCTTAATGAGGAAGAATAAATTATTCTTTCATAATCTTTATCAAATTCATTTCTATGTGGCAAACTTTTCCCTAAGGATTCCCTCTGTCTTTCAGTATTTAAAAGTTGATCCCATTCTAGCACAAAAATTGCTCCTTCCTGTATAGCGTAATTTTATATTATTTTTTAATTAAATTACTATATTTTACGCATATAAAACCCCTTCACTTATGATAAGGCTCCCCACGATTAATCCGAAATGCCCGATAAATCTGCTCCACTAGAATAAGCCGCATCAACTGATGAGGAAATGTCATCTTCGAGAACGACAGCTTCTCATCCGCTCGCTTCATCACGGCGTCGCTTAGGCCGAGTGAGCCGCCGATGACGAAGGTGATTTTGCTTTTTCCATATGTCGCCAGCTTATCTATTGTATCGGCCAGTTCTTCGGATGTTTTCATTTTTCCTTCGATGGCGAGGGCGATGACGTGGGTGTCCGGGCTGATTTTGGCCAGAATGCGTTCGCCTTCTTTGTCTTTGACGATTTTCATGTCTTGGTCGCTCAGGTTTTCCGGAGCTTTTTCGTCCGGGAGTTCGATGATGTCGATTTTTGCGTAGGCTGAGAGTCGTTTTTTGTATTCTTCAATGCCTTGCTTGAGGTATTTTTCTTTTAGCTTTCCAATGGTCACAATATTGATATTCACAGGTCATCCCCACTTTAGAAACAAGTTATTCATATATATTGTCCACAATTGTGGATATCTTTTCTGTATTTTGTGTAGGATCATTCGTTCCCTACTAGATATGTTGCAGTGTCCCCACATAATTCACAGGCTGTGGATAAACTGTTAGTATGTTCGATTTTTCTGATTTCGGGCGGAAGCTCATGATCATCTATGTACATGTCCAGCACGGTTTCAATATGTTCTTCACAAGAATAATAAGCGGTTTTCATCGTTACGTCCTCCGGTTTTCTTTTGCACGCGGCAATTGTTCTCTTTTCAATATAACCTATTTATACACATGTTAGTAGTGCTTCGGGCTGAGTTTTATCCACAATTCGGCAAATCACGCGCAAAAAGAGCCGGTGTTTTCAGCATCCGGCTCTTTACGTGTTTTCTCTTTTTTCTAAGCGAAGGACGAACAGAATTCCTAATAGACACGCCAGCAGTGTAGAGCAAACATCAATCCAGTCCGGCTTTCCGCCGTTTAAAAAAGAGTTGGTTATTACGGAAACCAGGAGAATGGTTACGGTCACCGCGGCAAGCTTTTTCTTCATCGGCTCCCTCCTAAATTCCTCTATCTCTATGTTCGGTCGGCTTTTCTCTTGTTATATAGCCTTATCATAAGGATCACAACGATATATACAATCATAATCAATGCCCCGTTGCTCACATCAGGGTATCCAATCAACATATTCATTATGACAAAAACAATGGTTATACAAATGACGGACAACAATAAGAAGATACTGAATGATTTCAAATGAACACCTTCTTTCTTGCAGTAACGTTTCATTATAAAAAGCTTACCAAAACGGCAAGCTCTTCCGATATGTTTATACTCTTCAAAACCCACCCATCACCTGCACATCATACAGCTTGAGATGGCTTTTCGGCGTGACGATGTTTTTTAAATTTGGGATGGTCAGGCCGTTCAGCTTTTTGCCCGTTTTCAGGTCGAAGGATTCGATTTTGGCAGGCTTTTTGTAGCTGTACGTGAACAGATACAGCTTTCCGTTTTGATGGGTCAGCTCCTTGAAGTCGGCTTTCATTCGTGATGCGGGGAGCTTGAAGGCTTTTTTGCTTTTTCCGGTCTCAGAGTTGATACGGTACACGTTTCCGAAGCCGTCAACGAAATAGAAGCTGCGCCGCTCCATGAAAAAGCTTTTTTTGAAGCTGAACGGCATGGAGTCATAGATCGTCTGTTCGTCATTTTTATAAGCGGCGATATCATACGTTTTGATGGCGCCGCTCTTTCTCATAACTTTCACCATTTGATAGATGTGATCTGCTTTTTCCCCTCTGGTGACAAAGCAGACGGCGCTGTCGTCCGCGGCGAGCTGGGATTCGACAGACGTGCCATCTTTATACGTCCATGTCGCGATTGATTTTGTATGGAGCTTCTCTTTATCAGCCTGAATGTCTTGAACGTGATAGCCTTTTTCGTCATCTGTCGGCGTGAGTGCGAAAAGATGATCTTTAAAAAAGCCTGAAGCGCGGATATAGTGCGGGATGACGTCTTGCTTCCACCTGCCGTCAATCTGGCGGTACAGCTCTGAGCGATAGCTGCCGCCGCTCTTGTCGTAGCCCGAATTATACAGCGTGTAAAAGCCTTTCGCCCGCTCGATATATCCCGCGCTGTCTCCCGTATGCTGGTACGCTCTTTTATACGTGTGAAGGCCGTGCTGAACGGTGTAGATTCCTTTTTTGTCCTCCAGCAGCACGCTGCCGTCATGCACTTTGGCCGATCCGAGCTCAAGCCCCTTCATTTGATAAGAAGAGATCCGCCCTTTTTCATCGGCGAAGAGGGCGTAGCTTTTTCCGCCGCCGAACGTGTCTTGGTCAGCCGCAGTGGAGAAATACAGCAGCGCCTCTTTATCTTTCAGAAAATCAGGGTCATTTAATGTGTCTCTCGCAACCTCCGCAGGATCTTCCGTGCGGAAATAGAAGAAGCATAAGACCGCTGCGGCGGCGATGATCACTAAGGGTATCCAGATGATTTTTTTCACGTTGTTCTCCTTAGTGAATGGTCAGAATCGTGGTTGTGTAGGACGAGCTTGTGATGTCGCGCGGGTATACGCCTAAGCCGCCATTAGAGTCGATATCAATCCCGGCTTTTAAGAGGAATGCCGACCACAGCAGTTTTGAGCAGTTTTTGGCGCCTTCATGGCCCGTATTTCTGTTATTGACGAAGTTGAAGGAGTACTCATCACCAACTCTTGATACAGCCCAGTCAGCGGCGGCTTGTTTTTGGGCATCGGTAACTTTCACGGTCTGGACGATTGAATTGTCTTCGACTTCTCTGCCGTTATAAGCAATCTGGCGGACGCCGTCTCCCGGCACGGATTCAACAATTTTATCAGCGGATGAATACATGCCGACATGCCCGTGATTGTAATAAGCGGTGTATGAGTTCGTGTAATAAATATTGCCTTTTGTGCTTTTCGGAAGTTTTTTGGTTCCTGACGATCCGCCCATCGCAGAGAGCCCTTCTTTGGAAGCGATTACATTTCCCTGCACCTTGTCTGCCGTGATTTCTTGATGAAACTGCTTGAGAATTGCTTCTGTTGAAACGTGCTTCTGTTTGGCAAGCTCTTTGGCGGATTGGAGAACGTCTTGAGGAGTCGTGCCCTGCTGAAGCTCTGCGATTTCTTTTGCGTAGCGGGCTGTTTCTGTTTCTTTCGCTTTTACATTCATACCGGAGAATGACAGAACCATGGTGAATGATAGGGCAAACGGGAGGACGGCTTTGAACAGCTTTTTACACATATTACTTCGCCTCTTTTCTTTGAGTATAATTTTTCCACATTTGTATTATATGACGGAATTGCGATAAAAAAATAGATAATTTACAGATTTTTAAAAATTTTATAACAATATATAAATCATATGCATAAAACATTTTCAAATATCAGGAAATCCGGTTATCATACAAGAAAGGGGGAGGACATATGAAGGACAGAACGATCGGTTCGATGCGGGTTTCCGCAATGGGGTTAGGGTGCATGGGCATGTCGGAATACTACGGCAGCCAGAGTGAGGAAGAGTCGATTTCCACCCTGCATCATGCCGTTCATCTCGGCGTGAATTTGTTTGATACGGCTGATCAATATGGATTGGGTGCAAATGAAGAGCTTGTCGGCAGAGCACTCGCCCCATTCAGAAAGGAGCTTTACCTCGCGACGAAATTCGGTTATGTCCGAAGCGAAAAGGGTGAGTTTATCGAAATTAACGGACGGCCCGATTATGTGAAAAAAGCGTGTGACGCCAGTCTGAAACGCCTTGGGACGGATTATATCGACCTTTACTTTCTGCACCGTGTTGATCCGCGGGTGCCGATTGAAGAAACTGTCGGCGCCATGAAGGAGCTGATAGACGAAGGAAAGGTGAGATATATCGGATTGTCAGAGGCTTCCGCAGAAACGATCAGGCGCGCCGTCCGCATTCACCCGATTGCCGCGCTTCAATCGGAATATTCTTTATGGAGCAGGGAAGCGGAGGAGCATGTGCTGCCCGCCTGCCGTGAGCTCGGCATTTCATTTGTGCCTTACAGTCCGCTCGGCAGAGGTTTTCTTTCCGGAAAGATGATGTCGACCGATCAGCTGGATGCCGATGATTACAGAAGAAGAACGCCGAGATTCCAGGGAGACAATTTGGCGGTGAATATAGGGCTCGTCCAAAAACTTACCGCCATTGCCCGGGAAATGAATATCACTGCTCCTCAGCTTGCGCTCGCATGGGTTCTCGCAAATGGCGATGATCTCATTCCGATTCCGGGTACAAAAAAGAAATACTACTTGGAAGAGAACCTCGCCGCTCTCGACATTGTGCTTCCCGAGGATGTGAAGGCGCGTTTAGATGAGATGTTTCCGATCGGCACGGCGGCCGGCGAGCGTTATCCGGAACACATGATGACATTGTTAGATGAATAACAAAAGAGGCCCATCGTGCGGGCCTCTTTTCATGACAGCTTTTTGCTCATGATGACATCCGTCTCCAGAAATCCGGTCTTCTCATACAGCTTCCGCGCCGTTTCGTTATGAGCGAACACATGGAGAGAAATCTTGCGGACACCCAGGTCTTTGGCTTTGTCCTCCAGCCTTGCGAGCGCCTCTTTTGCATAGCCTTTGCCGCGGAAAGGCGGATGAAGGCCGAAATCATAAATAAATGCGTCCTGCTGCGGGTGGTCCGGATCGGCGTGCAGCCACAGCCAGCCGGCATTTTCCTTTCCGTCCAATGTCAGCGTCCATAAATAGTGATCGGCCGTCTCCAAGCCTTCAGGAAGCAGGTCTTCAAACGCCAGCTCCGCTAATTCCGGCGCTTCGTCAGGCAGCCACGTTCCCGCTTTTACCTTTTCTTCAGCGTAATGCTTGGTTGAATGGGCGAGATAGGACTGAAATTCTTGTCCTGTCATCGGCCGCAGCGTGATAGCCATTGAATCACTCCTTACAAAACACGGACTGAAAGCGGGATCATGAAGTATTATCCGAAGGCTCCGTTTTCCGCCGGTTTTATGATTTGTTCGGCTTGTGCCGTTGAACCAGTTTGCGCAAATAATCCAATCGAAATGAGACTTGCCAAGGCTGCTGAGAGTACAATGAATTTACATGTTTTCATTACGAATCCCCTCCGTTAATCTCAAAATTTGGTCATTGGCATCAATTGATTCTTGAAAATACTTCGCCGCCGGTTTGTAATTCTCCTGTTTTTTAAAATGCGCCGCGGCCTGATACGACAAGTCGGAAACGTCACTCCACAGCTCTTTCCTTCTTAACTCGGCGAAAGCTGATTCAAGCGCTTCTTCATTGCGGTCAATAAAGACATGCTGTAAGATGCGCAGCTTTTGGGTGTATACGGGTTCGTTTTTTTCTTCAGCGGCATTCAGCGCTTTATACAGCCAAAACCGGCCCTCATCCGTCTTTTCCTGCTTCAACAATACTCTGGCCAGCATGTACAGACTCCGCACCGAATACGCTGATCGCAAATGCTCCTTTTGATCGAGAGCCGTTTCAAACTCGACCCGCGCCTCCTCAAGCTTTTCCTGTCTTTCATAACAAATGCCTGCGTTAAAGTGGGCGAGCGCCTCAATATGCGGATCACCCGCTTTGGCGGCTTGATGAACCGCCGTCTGCAGGAGCTCTTCGGCTTTCTGATAGTGAAACAAGTCCATTCTGTTACAGCCGATCACCATTAAACACTGTGCTTCTCTGACCGCGTACATTTCATTGGCTTTGTAGATCTCCAACGCTTTTTCCGCGTGGTTCATCGCAAAGTAGTTTTGGCGGATTTCATAGTAGGCAATCGCCACTTGATAATTAAACTCGGCTCTTTCAATCTCATTCGGTATGTGCCGGAGCCTGCTTTCAGCAATCCGGTAAAAATTAATGGCGTTCATAAACCGTTTACGGTAAAACTCGTGCATTCCGGAAAAGAAATAATAATAGTATTGAATCATCTGGTCTGTTTTTTCTTTATCGGCGTTCAGCTGGATCGTTTTTAAAATGCCGTCTGTTTTCTCATACTCTTCCATCAAAAGCTTATAGCGGGAATCAATTAAATTAAAATAAAGGAGCACCGTTTGATTTTGTGTCATATTTTGCAGATCCGTAAGCAGTTGTTCTCTTAACGCCTCAGCCGATTCAGTGTTGTGCTTTTTGATTTCCTCATACCAGTCACTGATTTTTTTCGCAACTGTTTCGTGGGCCATCACCTCAGCCATCTGTCAGGACACCTCCCTTTCCCATTTTGTGTAATAAATATATCATATTTACAGGTTCAAAAAGAGGGTGGCAGCCCGCTAGTTTCCTCGTGGCAACAAAAAACCTCCGCAGGTGCGGAGGCGCATATTTTATAACAGTTTTTTTCCCAACAAAGATTCTACCAGCTCGACCGCTGTTTTGCCGGTTTTGTTTTTGTGATCGAGGATCGGGTTGACTTCGACAAATTCAGCTGAAGTGATGATGTCGGCATCATACAGCATTTCCATTGCCAAGTGGCTTTCACGGTAGCTGATGCCGCCGACGACAGGTGTGCCTACGCCGGGTGCGTCGCTCGGATCAAGGCCGTCGAGGTCAAGGCTGAGGTGAACGCCGTCACAGTCTGACAAGTAGTCAATGGTTTCTTCAATGACCTTTGTCATGCCGAGGCGGTCAATCTCATGCATCGTATAGACCTTCATGCCTGTTTCCTTAATGTATTCACGCTCGCCTTCATCAAGCGATCTCGCGCCGATGATGACGACGTTCTCCGGCTTGATTTTCGGGGCATACCCGCCCAGGTTCACCAGCGTGTCGTGCCCGACGCCGAGGCTGACGGCCAGCGGCATTCCGTGAATATTGCCTGACGGCGATGTTTCCAGGGTGTTTAAGTCGCCGTGCGCGTCGTACCAGATGACGCCGAGCTGTTTATAGTGCTTTGCCGTTCCTGTCAGCGTTCCGATCGCGATGCTGTGATCGCCGCCCAAGACGAGAGGGAACCGCTCATTCTCAATGACGCTGTCCACCTTTTGGGCGAGCTGCTCGTTCCCCGAGAGCACAGAGTTCAGATTTTTCAGCTCTTCATCATTTTTGAGTTTTTCACGATTGACGGGGATGTCGCCTAAGTCTTCCACCGCATACCCCATGTCAGATAACCGTTCAATGAGATGCGCGTAGCGGATGGCGCTCGGGCCCATGTCCACTCCGCGTCGTGCTTGTCCTAAATCCATCGGCATTCCAATAACTGAGATATTCTTGTTCATCCGTTTTTCCACCTCAACATGTTGTATGTTGTCCTGTGCGGGTTTCTCAAAGATGACTTGGACACGAAAAGATTTAAAGCTCTATCTGTTTTTCTGACTGCTTATGCTTTTTTACATACAGATGATAGACGATAACGCACACCGCCATGAACGGGATGCCGCAATAAAGGGCGAGCCGCTGTTCTGAATCAAATGCGAGGCTGATCAGAACAACCGTATTTAACGTCAGCCCGATAATAGGCAGCACCGGGTACAGCGGTGTTTTAAACTTCAGGTCTTCCACTTTGCCGCCTTCGCGGATGTATCTCCGTCTGAACATCAGCTGCGACAGGGAAATCGTAATCCAGCCGACCTGCGCGCTTAGTCCGGCTAATGATAAGAGAAACATATAAACGACTTCCGGCGCAGCCACCTTAGACAGCAGGGACAGGCAGGCGACGGCCAGCGTCACGATCAGAGCGTTCATCGGCACGCCGCGTTTATTTATTTTGCCGAGCGATTTAAAGGCTTGTCCTTCGTTCGCCATAGCATATAAGATACGCGTCGATGCAAACAGGCCTGAGTTGGCCACTGAGAGCAGCGCAATTAAGATAACAAAGTTCATAATATCGGCGGCATATGGAATACCGATTTGTTCAAACACCACGACAAACGGGCTTTCGACCACTCCCGCCTGCCTCCACGGAATCATCCCGGCAATGACGATGATGGAGAGAACGAAAAAGACAAGCGTTCTCCATACCGTCTGCCGGATAGAGCGCGGAATCGTTTTCTCGGGATTTTCACTTTCTCCCGCGGCAACCCCGATCAGCTCCGTTCCCTGGAACGCGAAGTTTACGGTAATCATCGTAATAAGCATAGCCTTAATGCCGTTCGGAAACAATCCATCCTCATAAAAATGAGAGAAGAAAGGAGCCTGCTCGCCGTGTTTCATGTCAATCAGGCCGAACATGGCGGCGCCGCCCAAAATAATAAACAGCAGAATGACTAAAATTTTAATACCGGAAAACCAAAATTCCGACTCAGCGAACGCTTTTGTGGTAATAGCGTTCAAAAGAAACATCAGTCCGACAAACACGAGGCACCACACCCATACGGGAACATGCGGAAACCAGCGGAGCATCAATTGTCCCGCAGATAAAAACTCAATGGCGCATGTCACCGCCCAGCCGAGCCAGTACAGCCAGCCGAATGCGAAACCGAAAGCGGGGCTGATGAATTTGGTTGCGTACGTCTGAAACGACCCTGATACGGGAAGGGCAACCGCAAGCTCGCCTAAGCAGAGCATTGTCAAAAACATTATAAAACCGCCGACCAGATAAGACAGAACCGCGCCCAGCGGTCCCGCCTGGTTAATTGTAAATCCGGTACTCAGGAAAAACCCGGTGCCGATCACTCCGCCCAAAGAAATCATAAACAAATGGCGTGATTTCATTGTGCGCTGAAGCTGATTCTCTTTTTGATTTGTATTCACTATTCTGCACCCCTTCAGCAACTTGTATTGGAACCAAGCCGGTGCTTTGAAACCGATTTGCTGTCCAAAGAGCCTCTATTTGTATATGAATGTTATATGAAATTCATTTTCGTACATAAAGATACATTATACTAAAATACTGTCGCCGCGCAAATAGAGTGTGCTGAATTTTTTATTTGTAAATTCCATACAAGCCGAGGGAAAGCATTGCCGCATCAAGGGTTTACGCGTTTTGAAGCACGTTTGTGATCTTTTGGATCGCCCAGTCCAAGTCTTCCTTGGAAATCATTAACGGCGGTGCAAAACGGATCACGGTATCATGTGTTTCTTTGCATAAAAGCCCTTCGCCTTTCAGCTTTTCACAGTACGGGCGGGCCGCTTCTGTCAGTTCAACGCCGATAAACAGGCCGCGTCCGCGCACGTCTTTTATGATCGGGTTATCAATTTTCTCAAGCTCTTCTTTAAAATAACGGCCAAGCTGAAGGGAACGCTCTGCCAGTCCTTCTTCCTCAAGGACTTCAAGAGATGCGAGCGATACCGCGCAAGCGAGCGGGTTTCCGCCGAATGTCGAGCCGTGGGAACCCGGGTTAAACACGCCGAGGATGTCACGGTTCGCCGCGATGCAAGAAATCGGGAAGACCCCCCCGCCGAGCGCTTTTCCTAAAATGAACATATCCGGGACGATGTTTTCCCAGTCAACCGCGAATGTTTTGCCTGTGCGGCCGAGCCCCGTCTGTATTTCATCAGCGATCAGAAGCACATTTTCTTCCTTACAAATGGCGGCCGCTTCTTGTAAAAATCCTTCCGGCGGAATGACGATGCCCGCTTCTCCCTGAATCGGTTCGAATAAGAAAGCGGCTGTGTTCGGCGTGATCGCCCGGCGCAGCGCTTCTGCGTCTCCGTATGGAATTAATTTTATACCCGGAAGCATAGGTCCGAAACCGCGTTTATACTCATCTTCTGAAGAAAGGGATACCGCAAGCATCGTTCTGCCGTGGAAGTTGCCGATACACGCAATGATTTCCGCCTGATTATCCGCTACTCCTTTGACCTCATATGCCCAGCGTCTCGCCGCTTTGACAGCGGATTCAACGGCTTCCGCCCCCGTATTCATCGGCAGAATCATATCTTTTCCGGTCAGCTTGGCTGCTTTCTCATAAAACGGACCGAGCTGATCATTATGGAACGCGCGTGACGTCAGAGTGATTTTATCCGCCTGATCCTTCAGCGCCTGAATGATCTTCGGATGTCTGTGCCCCTGGTTCACCGCAGAATAAGCACTCAGCATATCCATATATTGATTGCCTTCAGGGTCTTTTACCCAAACACCCTGCGCTTCAGAAATAACAATCGGCAGAGGATGATAGTTGTTCGCGCCGTAATGTGAAGTTTGGCTGATAATTTCTTGAGATTTTGTGAAAGCTGACATAATCTGATTCCCCCTTGTTTTGTAATCATTCAACATTAGATCTTGCTTTCCCTTTTTATAAAGCAAGTTCCGTGCCAATCCGAAAAAACGGGATGTTTCGCCAACATTCTTTCTTTTCCCGCAAAATTTTCCGGCAGTTTGTGTGCAAACTTCAGCCAAGCGCAAAATTTTTTTGCGTTTCCCGTTCGATTTATTTTAAAATAATGAATGTTAAGACGATTGAGAGGAGGAATTGACCTGCACACAACCAGCGAATTTTACACACTCGTGTTACAAAGCATTTTGGAAGAGATTGATGTCGGGCTGCATGTGGTGGACGAGAAGGGCAGCACCGTCATTTACAATAAGAAAATGATGCAGATTGAAGATATGGATGAACGGGACGTCCTGCATAAAAACCTGACTGATGTATTTATGTTTTCCAATCAGCAGGACAGCACGCTCGTTCAGGCCCTTCAAGAAGGCAAAACGATTAAAAACGTGAAGCAAAGCTATTTCAATAACAAAGGCCAGGAAATCACGACGATCAACCACACCTTCCCGATTGTGCAAAACGGCGAGATCAAGGGAGCCGTGGAAATCGCCAAGGACGTCACCAAGCTCGAACGGCTGATCAGGGAGAACATGCACAGGAAAGAACAGAACAGCTACACGTTTGACAGTATTCTCGGCAACAGCCCGGTCATTCGGGAAGTCATCGAAAACGCGAAACGGGCAACCCGCACATCATCATCGGTGCTTTTGGCCGGCGAGACGGGAACGGGCAAGGAACTGTTCGCCCAAAGCATTCACAACGGCAGCCAGCGCTCAGGCGCCCCGTTCATCTCACAAAACTGCGCCGCCCTGCCGGATAGCCTGGTCGAAAGTATTTTATTCGGCACGAAAAAAGGCGCCTTTACCGGAGCCATCGACCAGCCCGGCTTATTTGAGCAGGCGCAGGGAGGCACCCTGCTCCTTGATGAGATCAACTCGCTCAATCTCAGCCTGCAGGCAAAACTGCTCCGCGCCCTTCAGGAAAAGAAAATCAGGCGCATCGGATCAGCGCAGGACAAACCGATTGACGTCCGCATCATCGCCACGATGAATGAAGACCCGATCACCGCCATTTCGGAAGAGCGGCTGCGCAAAGATTTATACTACCGTTTAAGCGTTGTCACGCTGATCATTCCGCCGCTCCGGGAGCGCAAGGAGGATATTCTGCCTCTGGCCGAAGTCTTTATCCAGAAAAACAATCACCTGTTTCAAATGCATGTCGATTCGATCAGTGACGATGTGCAGCGATTCTTCCTGGAATATGACTGGCCGGGCAACATCCGCGAGCTTGAACATATGATTGAAGGCGCCATGAACTTTATGACGGATGAAACGACGATTACGGCGGCCCACCTGCCTTACCAATACCGGATGAAAATCAAACCGGCTGACACGGAAACCAAAGCCGCCGCAAGCACCCAGCCCGGCACCGATTTAAAAGACAAAATGGAAAACTTCGAAAAATACATGATCGAAAAGATCCTGAGAAAACACGGCAATAACATATCCAAAACGGCAAACGAGCTCGGAATCAGCAGACAGAGCCTGCAATACCGCCTGAAAAAATTCGGTCTGGACCGGATGAAATGAATCCATACAAAAAAAGGCTGAGATGCTCCTCAGCCTTTCGTTTATATCTGATTGGCAAGCCGCTCTCCGGTAAACCAAAAGTTCTCACTCACTGCCAATGTATGTTCCGTATTCTCGACTTGATGCCACCAATGGCGCGGCGCGTAAATGATTTCTCCCGCCTTTTGTCTGAAGCGGATCGGAGACGCCTTTTGCACCAGCGGTTTTTGCTCAATGTCTTTTTCATCAAAGACATTGATATTTCCTTCGTACAAATACGGAGAGTCGTCCGGATGATAGAAGATCCATTCCTTCTCCCCGAAAATGACGCCGTTCCACGCGTGCGTGTTGTTAAAATCCTGATGCAGCGGTGTGCCTGTCTGCTTAGAACCGAGAAAGAACCATTTCCAGTCCCGTCCCGTTTCTTCATCCGCTCTCAATGTGTCTTTTGTAAAATACTCGGGTGCGGAATAGACAAGGTCTAAGTCATTTTGGTTCAGCTGCGTAAAATTCCAGTCACAGTACCATTTGTCATCATTCTGATCAATGTACTCGATATAGTTGGAAAGCTTTACTTGTTTAAAGGTTTTGACCCCTTCGATATCTGATTTCCGGATGGTGACCATTCTGTCTCCATAGTGTTCGTCAATGTATTCAAGCGTCCACGGCCTGCATTCCCAGTGATCCATTGCCCCCGTCAAAATAAAAGGTTTCTTATCAGCATACTCGCTTACAAAAAGATCGTACGATAACTCATTGATTGTCAGTCTGTCAATGGTCATATCCATTCCCCTTTTATTCGGCAATCTGCCGTTTTTTTTGTTTGGCGTAACTGTATGGACCTGAAAAGATGGTGACGTTTTGATTCTCAAGCCAGAAAATCTTGTTGAACTTCTCCAGCAGGTTTCTGTCATGAGAAACGCAGATGATGGTGCCTTGAAACTGCATCAGGCTGTTTTCGAGAATTTCCTGAGATTCAATATCCAAGTGGTTGGTCGGCTCATCCAGGATCAGGACATTCAGCTTTTTTTCCATTAAGATGGACAGCTTCAGCCTGATTCTCTCACCGCCCGACAGGACGGAAAGTTTTTTAAAGACCGACGACCCGTAAAATCCGTACTTGGCCAGCATATTCCGGGCCATGCCCTCTTCAGTCAGCAGATTTTCTTTAAAAAATTGCAGAATCGTCTGACTCGAATCTCCGACATGGCTCTTTTGATCAATGTAGCCTATTTTAAGATTTTCTCCCACTTTAATGGTGCCGTCCGACAGTTCTCTTTCCCCGATGATACAGCGGATCAGCGTTGTTTTGCCGACGCCGTTTCTGCCGACGATGCCGATTCTGTCTTTATGCTTTATGCGCAGATTCACATTTTGATATAAAAGGGAAGATCCGTTGGTCACCTTTCCGTTTTCAATGAACACAATATCTTTTGAACCGGCGCCCGCTTCCTGAAATGCGTTTTTTAATTTTTGCTCCGTCCGGACCGGCTTATTGATCAGCTCGATCCTTTTCAGTGCCTTTTCCATATTATTCGCGCGTCTGTGCAGGCCGACAGACGGCGGATTTGAGCGGTTGGCCCAATCTCTCAGCTGGGCGATGGATTCCTTCATCTTCTGTATTTTTCTCTGCTGTTCTTCATATTTCTCAAACTGGGCGATGATGAATTCTTCCCGCTTTTTCAAGTATTCGCTGAATCCGTAAGGCCAAATCTTCACCTCGGTATCGTCAATCTCGAGCACCTTCATCGCCGTTTGGTCGGCAAACGTTTTATCGTGGGTCGTAAACAGAATGGTTTTGTTCGATTTTTTAATAAACCCTTCAAGCCACTCAATCGCATGGACATCCAAATGGTTGGTCGGCTCGTCCAGCAGTATAACGTCGTCGTTGCGGATTAAAATTTCGGCAAGGCCGGCTTTTGTTTTTTCGCCGCCGCTCAGCTTTGAAAACGGCTGATCCTTTAATTCGCTGAGGCTGAGCCCGTTGCATACCTCGTCAATCATCGCATGCATCTGGTAGCCGTTGTTCCGCTCAAATGTTTCCGTGTATTGACTGTATTTTTCCAATAAAGCAGTCAGCTCGTCATCACTCATCGGTTCCGAAAGCTTCAGCTCAATGGCCTTCATTTCATTCTGGATCGCCGCGAGAGCTTCAAACGATTTTTCCAGATATTGATACAACGTCAGATCCTCATTGGGATCAGCGATCTGCTTCAGCAAACCGACCTTCGCCCCTTTGTTGATCGCAATCGTTCCTTCATCTGCCTCAAGCTCTCCGGAAAGCACCCTGAACAGCGTGCTTTTGCCGGAACCGTTCGGCCCGGCCACAAGCACTTTTTCACCTTCATTGATGAAAAAAGAAACTTGTTTGAAAATCGTATCTCCCGCTAAATTTACCGTAAGATTATGAATATTCAGCAACTCACATCATCCCTTTGTCATTCTGGTTCAAAGCTCGACTTTATTCTGGATGGCGACGCTCGCTTTCAGTTTGTAAAAGCTGAGCATCATAAACAGCGACAATAAGATGGATAATACCCCGATTGCGGTCAGCAGCAAAGCTGAATCAAAATAGTCCGTTAAGAATCCGATAAACGGAAAGGCAATGAACATGAAGAGCGAGGTCATCAAACTGATAATGGACAGCAGCGTGGCTCTCGTTCTGGACGGAATCTCATTATTCACCACCTGACTGGATACGGGTTCTATCACATCATAGAGCGCGTTAATGACGACAAAAGCTGCAATCGTCACGTACAGACTGCCCGATGGTATAAACAGATAGGCCGCCCCGATGATGCAGAATGTCAGCAGAAGCACGCGCCTCGGCGTGAATTTTTCCGCCGGCTTGGAAGAAAAGATGGAGCACAGTGCCTGCAAGATGGACAGTCCCGCAAAAATAATGGATATATTGCGCACGGACAGCCCTTCCTGACTTAACAAATCTTGTCCGTACATATAAAAAACCGATGTAATCGCAAAGAAAACGGAGAGTGACAGCACCAGATATTTAAAGGCTTTGTTCAGCCTGAAGAAATCTTTGACTTCTTTTAAGATGTCACCGACCGTCTGCGTTTCGTGTTCACTGTTTTCAAATTTAATTTCCGTCAGCTGTGTAATGACCGCCATTGCAATCAGCTGAGTGACAATCCCGGCGATAAACACATACGACCATGATATTTCCTGCAAGTAGCCGCCGATGCCCATGGCGATCGCAAGACCGAGTATGACAAGTCCGTTATAATTTCCGATGGATTTGCCGTACCACTTTTCTTTCCCTTGTTCTTTCAGTGAATCAAACAAAAAGGCATGATCCGTTCCTGATATAAACGTCAGCCCGATACCGTATATAATATGGGCGATGAAGAGGGCGATGAAGTTGTGGAAGCTCAGGAACATCACCAAATAGACAATGACCATAAAATGGCCGAGCAAGAGCGATTTTTTTCTCCCGATTCTGTCCGAGATGACGCCGCTCGGCACTTCCGCCAGAAACATCGCCAAATTCAGGACCGATTGCAGGATGCCCACAAGAAATAATGAATAATTCATGCTTGTTAAATATAAAATCCAAATTCCCCGTTCGAAAAAGAAGTTTCCGAAAAAACCGGAGAAGTAAAGCAAATTTCGATTCCGCAAATGAATACCCCTTTCCAGCTATCTGCATTTAACATCATGAACAGAAAGGAGCCCGTCAGTCTTTACACTAAAACCCTCTATACATGGATCTTGCAGATACAGACTTTTCCCAAAACAAATTGGGCAATAATGAGTTGTATTCTCGAATAACCCAAAAAGTTCCTTCTTTTTTTCAGATCCTACGGCATCAATGATCGTTTTTTTCTTCCCTGGATCGCTGATGTCGCGGATGAAATATTTGATATAGCTCAGCTCATGCATGTAAGCCGGCAGGAACAAATGGAGCTCAATATCAAACCGGCTTTTATCCATATGGTAATAATCATTGAAATGACTGACGCGGGAGACGGACACGTCCGCTCCGGCCCGCCGAAACAAATCAGCCAGCCTTTCAATGATCTCTCCGTTGGGATAATAATCGGCATAAACGATTCGGATCGGTTCTTCTCTTGTCAAAAGGGGCGGATCTTTCTGCGGTGTCCTCCCGCTTTCCCATATACCGATCAGTGAATCAGTCGGCGTGATGATATGCCCCAAATCCCCGGCCAGCTTTTGTTTATCAAAATAATGCTGAATGAAAGTTCTCAGCATGTCGTCCTTTACCTTGAAGGTAAATAACATCGGCAAATGATTTTCTTTAAAATCAGCATACTGCCGATACCTCATGTTTGAATGATGAAACTGGGTGTGGCAGGTCACGTCCGTTTGATTCGCTTCGTACAGCCCGATGCTTTTTTCCAGATCATCATTCAAAATAAATTGGATGGTCTGAACCGTGCGGTGATCCGCGGGCGTCATTTTATATTGCGGATTCCGCTCAAATTCCAGCCCCTTCTCAAACGTGCGCTTGAATCGGTACGGGCCGTTTTCCGGCACATCGCCCCCGGCGGTCCCAGGAATCAGAAAGCTGCTCTGCAAAACGGCTTCTATTTCATCAGACGGCTCGTCCAAGGTGACTTCAAAGCGTTTTTCGCCTGTTACGTTCACCCCGAGCTGATCGGAAGAGACGAGGCCTTTTACATACGGAACGGCCTGTTTTATGTTCAGGAAACTGCCGAGATGGGGGCTTTGATTTTCTTTCGTCAGATGATAGATGATCGTTTGAACCACACCCTCGGCGTCGCCTAAATAGTCCGGGTGAATGTCCACCTGACAGGTGCGGGGATCTTTGCGGATGATCCGGCAGTTATAGCCGTCCTGCAGACTTTCATACATAATGCTGCACATCATCTTGCTTGTGTAATCCTGCGTATCTAATGGGTTCAAGCGTATCGGGCTTGTGTCGATTTCTATTTTCAGAGGGTCGCCCGGTTTTCTCGCCGTACGATGCATCGTCTTCATAAAGCGCTTTCCTTTTGAGAAAGCTTCGTTTCTGTAATATGAAGGCCGTCAAAGTCCAGGCCGATGCGGGTATTCAGGGATTTCGGGCTTCCGCCTGCAAGGTATGTGATAATGTCATGAGACATAAACGAGGATATAATACCGTTTGTCGCTCCTAAGGAACCTTTGATCGGTTCATCGGGGTAACAGTTCAGAAGTCCGGCCGGCATGTTTTTTTCATAGGTGACGCCGGATTGATAGGATTCAGGCGTGAGCAGAGGCCCCCATTGGCCGCTGAAGCTGCCGACACCCCCGGTCATAAACGCGATATTCCGCTCCTTACAATACCGGTAAACCCATTCAGAAATGTTATGGGGTTTGTCAGCAGCATTTATGACGATATCAATTTCGTACGGATCTAACACACGCAGGTCCTGCGGCTGTGTAATTTCCTTATGGTAAAGTGCTGCGTCCGCATGGGGATTGATACCCGCAATATAATCTCTGCATTCTGAGATCTTTAATTTGCCTACAGAAGATTGATTATAGACGAATTGTCTGTTCAGGTTATGTACTGATACGGCATCGAAATCAATGAGAATAAAATGCTGCATGCCCGCCGCCAAAAGGTTTTGAAGAATGATCGTTCCGACGCCCCCCAGACCCACGATCGCTGCCCTGCTGCCGTCTAATCTCTTTTGGATCAGATTGGGGTTTTGGTTGTATTTCTCAAAATGGTACAGCTGCTTTTCAGTGATGCGGCCTTCACGGCCGTTTTGCCATGGCTCTATTAAAGCATCCAATTTCATTAACGCATCGAAAAACTGGTTTCCCGCTTCCTCTCCCAGAAGATCAGAAAGCTCTTGTTTTTCACAGCCGATGATCAGCCGTTCAACCGCCTCTTTGATCTCACTCGTATGCGCAAGCTTAATCGCCTTTCGATATTGAATGATAATATGCGCCGTGTAGGTCAGCACCTGCACGCTGTCTTTAAACTTCCAGCGCTTACAGTACGTTGACATCATGACATACCCCCTGAAAGATAATAACTCCCCAATGAGGGGAGTCACGGCTTTACTAGCAACGATGCACCAAGCTTGCTGTTTCTGTATCAAGATCAAGTTCTTCAATCTTCATCAGTACACACCCCCTTTACCAATAACTAGATATTATCACCAATATTGGAAAAGGACAAGTTATTTTTTGAAAATTTAGAATTTACATATAAATTGTGATATTTCTTCCTGCTTCCCGGTTTATCCCGGCAGCCGGATGATGAACACGGAGCCTTTTCCCTGCTCACTTTTCACTTCAATTGTTCCGTTGTGACTGTCGATAATGGTTTTTGTAATGGCAAGACCCAGCCCCGCGCCGCCGGATTGACGGGATCGGGAGGTTTCCGCCCTGTAAAACCGGTCAAACAAATGAGGCACATGCTCCGGAGCGATTCCCGTTCCGTTATCCGCAATCATAAGCATGATTCCTCCGTCTTTCTGCAGGGAGACGGTGATGACACCCGTGTCTTCATCCGTATGCTGCACCGCATTGTAAAAGAGGTTGAGAATGGCCTGCTTCATTTTGTCTTTGTCAAAAACGGCTTCTATCTTTTGATCGACAAAGAACTCGAGCTTCCGGTTTCTCGCGAGCAGCTTCAGCTGAGCCTCCATTTCCAAAATGACGTCTCCCAATGCGCCTTTTTTCATTTCAAAGCTCGGCGCCCGGTCAATCTTCGCGAGAAACAGAAGATCCTCTATCAGCTTATTCGCCTTGGCGGATTCCGCGTACATGCTTTGAAGCGCTTTTTCTTTCTGCTCCGGCTTCTCCGCCGCTCCGCGCATTAAAATTTCGATAAAGCCGTGAATGGAGGTAAGCGGCGTTCTCAGCTCATGTGATGCGTCTGATACAAACTGCCGGATGCGCTCCTTCTCTTCTTTTTCCGCCTGAAAAGAGGTTTCAATCCGTTCCAGCATCTGATTGATGGAGATGCCCAGCGACTCAATTTCTGCCTGCCTTTTATCAATCGGCAGCCGTTTATCGAGACTGCCGGCATGAATGTCATCCATCATACGCACAATGCGTGATAACGGCTTGAGTGTAAGCCGGATCACCGGCAAGAAAACAAACAGTCCGATGACCAAAGCCGCAAAGGAAAGCACCGCAAAAATGCTGATCTGGCGGAAAAGCGAATCATTCAAAGGCTGGGTCAGCGTGCTCATCTGCACAACTCCCGCCTGCCTTCCGTCAACGGAAATCGCCTGAAACACGACGATGATTTCCTCACCCGCCTCATTGTGAGCCACCTGATAGTGAAGCGCCATGGTGTCTGTCAGCGCATCCCGGTACACTTTTTTCGGAAAAGAAGGAGCGGCCCCCGCGTGCGGGTCTTCTGATAAAACAGACATCTTGTATGATTGATTGATAAAAGCAACCGTCACCCCGGGGTAAATCAAATTCGGATGAGCCGGTGTTTCGGAACGGGCAAGGGTTTTGATTGACCTCCATACGCTTTGATCCATTGAATTGATATCACTCTGAATGCTGATCGCCTGATTTTCATACATCGTCCGTGTCATAAACATGTACTGAGTACCGCCGATGAAACATAACAGCAAAGCCAAAATCGCCAGTGACCTGAACAGGAGCTGGAACCGCAGGGTTCTGTACAGCCGTTTCATGCCAGATTCATCCTGTACCCGGCGCCCCGAACCGTGCGAATCACCTTGTGCTCTTTGTCCTTCAGCTTTTCGCGCAGAGAACGGATGTACACCTCGACGATATTGTCTTCCCTAAGGACCGTTCCGTAATGAAGCCCCATCGTTAAAGAATCAATGAGTGCAGACTCGCCGTCTGCACTCAGCTTGATGCCTTTCAACTTTTCCATGATGCAGTCTCTCCTTAGATGTATCAGCCTGTGTTTATTTTTTTCGCTTCCCCTTCTATTATTCGCTTTTATCTGAAACAAAACGGAATCTAAGCTGAATTGGTGAAAGGAAACGCTGAAAACGGAGCCATCTGCAAATAAAAATCATTATCTGCCGCTTCAATTCAGCAGCACCAGTTCTAAGTTCATGTCTGCCTTTTTCTAAATATACCCATTTTTAACTGAACGTGTTGTGACCCGCGTTCAGTTCTTTTTTTATGGCTTCTGAAAAAAGGCATAAAAAAAGCGCCCTGAAAAAGGACGTTTGATATGACATGTTTCATGTTCTTAAATTCTGCATTCTAAAATAATTCTTCCTTCACATTCACCTTCAATTTCATTCAATACGATGATCACATCAGCCGTTTTCATGTGTGTCACCTCCCGTTTTCATAATAGTATAATATTAACAAATAAATCAATAAAAAACAGCCCGGTTGTCCGGGCTGTTTTTTTATTTCTGTAATCGATCCGCTTCTGTCAGTTTGACTTCCGCTGTTTTTTTCTTTCCCGAACGGTAGAACGTGATGTTCACACGGTCACCGATCTTTTTGCGATACAGGCGCTCACGGAGATCCACAACGTCATTGACCTTATGTCCGTCGAACCCGGTGATCACGTCGAGCTTTTTCAAACCCGCTTTTCCGGCCGGTGAAAACGCGTCGACACCCATAATGACCGCCCCGGTTTTAATGCCTTTCGGAAGTTTCAGCGTCTGGCTCCAATGGTAGCTCGCAATATCCGTTAAGGATTTCATCTCAATACCGAGGAAAGGCCGTCTGACTTCTCCGTATTTTTCTAAATCCTGAATAACGGGAATGACAAGCTTTGACGGGATGGACAGGCCGATGCCTTCAACGGCGGATTCAGCGATCTTCATTGAGTTGATGCCGACCACCTTGCCCGATATATCCATCAAAGCGCCGCCGCTGTTGCCGGGATTAATCGCGGCATCGGTCTGCAGCACTTCCGCATTCCAATCCGGCTGTCCGTCGCCGTTTGAGTCAACGGGCACCGCCCTTTCCGTGCCTGAAATGATCCCCTGTGTCACTGATCCCGCAAATTCAAGCCCGAGCGGATTTCCGATCGCAATGACCGGTTCTCCGACTTTGACCTGATCAGAATTGCCGAACTGGGCGGCCGATTTGATTTTATCAGACTTCACCTTCAGCACGGCGAGATCCATCAGACGGTCGCTCCCGATCAGCTCAGCAGGCACGCGTGAGCCATCCTTCAGGCTGATCTCAATCTCAGTCGCACCTTCAATGACATGGTGATTGGTTACGATATAAGAAGTGTTTCCGTTCTTTTTGTAAATGACGCCCGACCCGCTTCCCGCTTCGCCGCCCTCTCCCCAAATATCGGTCTTTTGGATATTGAGAACACCGACTACCGAATCTGATACACGGCTGACCATATTCGTGACAGCGTCATTGACATTTACGTTGACTGTTTTCACCTGTTCGCTGCCGAGACGCTGGCTGGTGCTTTTGCTGCTTTCTCCATGGTCTCCGCCTGTCCAGTACGGCAGCAGGAAAGCCATGAGCGCGGCCCCGACGATGACGCCGATCAGACTTGATAGAAAGTACCCTCTCTTGCTGCGGCGGGGCTGTTCGGAGGCGTACTGTTCATCATCGCGATTATAATCCACCCTATCTCAAATCCTTTCAAGAGTACTCGATTTGCTTATAGTGTGGGTCAGATCGCGGATTAATAATCATGATTCATTTGGAAAAATTACACGGCGCACAGCGGCGTCGGAATTTTCGGATCGGTATCAAATAACTGAAACGTTTCCCCGGCGACAAATCCTTTCGCAGCCAATGTCTGCTGCACGGACATTCTCGCCAGTTCCTTCATATTGTTGTCTTGGCTCAGATGCGCCAAATAGATGCGCGATGTGCCGTCGCCGATGACATCAGTCATGGCGAGCGCCGCATCTTCATTCGAGACGTGGCCGACATCGCTTAAAATCCGCCGCTTAATGCTCCAAGGGTATCTGCCCATTTGCAGCATGCCGACATCATGGTTGCTTTCAAACACAAATACATTGGCCGAACGGATAATGCCTTTCATTCTGTCGCTCACATATCCGGTGTCCGTCATCAGCGCGAGCTTTCTGCCTTGGTAATGGAAAACATAAAACATCGGCTCGGCCGCGTCATGAGAGACGCCGAATGACTCAACATCAAGCCCGCCGAAGGATTTTACGCTTTCCATCGGGAACAAAAACTTTTGTCCGGTATCCAGCTTGCCGATCTGATTCTCCATCGCTTTCCACGTCTTTTCATTGGCGTAGACGGGAAGTCCGTACTTTCTCGCAATGACGCCGAGCCCTTTAATATGGTCGCTGTGCTCGTGAGTGACAAAGATGCCGTCGACGTCGTCTATCTTGCGGCCGATTTTCTCCATCAGCCCGTCCATCGCTTTACCGCTCAGGCCGGCATCCACCAGAAAAGAGTGCTCCTCTGTCTCCAGATAAAACGCGTTTCCGGTACTCCCGCTCGCAAGCACGCTAAATTGCAAGCCCATTGTGTCTCACTCCATTATTTATTTTGATTGTTATCAATGACTGTGCTTTCCAATGCATTCACAGTGTACGTTTGCTGTGTCTTTTTCTTCGTCCCTTTTGACTTATCTTCAATTGTAATTCTCCATACCGGCGCCAGCACCTGCGTACTTGTCAGCGGGTATTGGGCAATATAGCCGAACTTGACGCTTTTAACGGCGCAATTCGCTTTTAAGTAATTTTGAGAATACAATAATTCGACCGCATCCAGCTCAGGAATCAGGCTCTCCGTCTGGATCCGCTTGAATGACTCCAGCATGGTCTGCTCGTAAGATACGACCTCGTTTTTATCGTTCAGATGCAGAATCACCTGTCCGATCGCATCCGTGGACGAGTCAAAATCCTGATAAATCAACTGGCCGTCATACATCTGGTAAAAAATGATCTGTTTTTGATCCTTGTCGACTTTCCACAGTTTATATTTTTCACCGCCGGTTATTTTAGAGCTGACGAGCGATTCCGCATCCTCCTGCGGTTTTTGCTTCGATAAACCGACCGGATCGGTAAATTTCATTTTCAGTGTGGTAACCTTGTGATCCTCCGCCGGCATCTCCATTAAAGGCTTTTGATCTTTCAAAGCATCAATATCTTCAGCGGTAAATACCTTTTGGCCCGCCGTCAGCCGGTAGCCCGTCGCGGAATCAGAAGACAGGTTGCCGAATGTGATATGATCCATCTCCATGTCTTTTTCCACATTTGAATTTTTAATCACTTCGTATTCACTGCTCGAGCGTTTTTCAAAAAACTGATAGCCGAGAAAAATATCGAGGATGAGGAAGGCAATGATGAAGATTGTTTTTGTCTTATTCCACTCCATTATCGTCCTCCTCCTTCCCCAGCAGATCTTTCGTAATCGGGACGATCTTCCCGTTGATTTTCATACTCCAGACGGGTTCCAGTTCAACAAGATCATTCGTTGACGAAGATACCATTTGATAGGACAGGAAGATCTGGTCGATTTTATTCACGTCGTATTTAACCTGCTGCTCCAGCAAAGACACAACCTCATTGCCGCTCATCATTTTCACGTCTTTTGTTTTAATCGGATTCGGTCCGAGAACATAGTTCGGCCGCTTGTAGCTGAGAACCTCGTCATTGGCCCATTGCAGGGTCAAAACAGGTCCGGATCCGAAAGGCTTAGACGTGCTGTTGATCACAGGCATTTGGTCTTTAAACATGTAGAAACTCAGCTGCTGGTTATCACTCACATTGAAAAATTGATAATGATCCGTCCAGCTTCCCGTATCCTCTAAATATTTATAGCTTTTCTTAATCAGCTCACCCGTTTGGTAAGAAGCGCTTTGTGCCAGGTTCCGATGCTGGAATTGAATCTGCCGCTGTGTCGAATTGATTTCCAGACGGCTGATTCCGTCAGTCAGCACATTCCGATTGTAATTCGGGTCTTCTCTGACCGTGCTCGGATCATTAAAAAGCGTCTGCTTAAACAGGTTCGTCTTAATGGTTTCAGTGATAAATTCTTTTTCCTTCATATTAAACCGCGCATTCGGCATGAGAAATTCTTTGCTTTTTCCGACCGAATAGAGGTGGTATAACGGCATACTCGACTTTTTGCTGTACAGCTCATTCATCAGATTGCGGTAATTCGCCGATTCCACAGTCACTTCCAAAATCAGCTGCTTGCTGTACGAGACCATGTAAATCTTCTTATTCGTCTTATTCTCATTAAACGGAATGACAATATGGTCAAATGAGCTGTATTCCATTGACGGATTCGACCATTTAAACATTGTTTGGAAGAAATCAATCGGAATGGTGTCATTGAATTGCAGATCGAGCTTTGCCGAATTGCCGTTTCTGCCGTAAAGCCAATTTTTAAAACCGAGCTTGTCGTATTGATCGGAAATATCCTTCATCCCTTTTACTTCCCATTGCGGCAAATCCGCCCACAGGTCATTAAAGAGCGTCTCATCATCCACTTTATAATGAGAGCCGTTTGTATGAATAAACATATCCCGGGGTTTTACCGTTTGCGACACTTTTTGGCTCGTTTTATCAATTTTATGCTTTTCCCGGACAGTCGATTTGGTTGAGGCCGTGCCTTCTGAAAAATTGGGCTGGAATGTCCAAATTCCCCATGTTAAAACAAGACTAATGACGACCAGCACTGACAGTATGACTGTTTTTATATTTTCACGCCTCATCCCAATCATCCTCTTGCTCTTCTTTATATGGAAGAGTAAATGTAATCTTCGTTCCTTTGCCTTCTACACTGTCGGCCCAAATGTCTCCGCCGTGCGCCTGAACCATCTCTTTTGCAATCGCAAGGCCGAGTCCGGTGCCGCCGAGTTTTCTCGTGCGCGCTTTATCCACTCTGTAGAAACGGTCAAAGACTTTTTCCACATCTTTTTTCGGAATGCCGATACCTTCATCTTTTACGCTGATATAAAGCAGCTCTTCTTTCTCATTCACATCGACTGAGAAAGTGACATGTCCGCCTTCCGGTGAGTATTTCAGTGCGTTAGAAATGATATTATCGAGAACCTGCGTCACTTTATCCTGATCAATCTCCACGTACAGATTTCTGTCCGGCAGCTCGCGGATAAATTCGACATGCTGTTCTTTTGTCATTTCAAAACGATCGATAATCAGTGACATAAAGCGGATCATATGAATCCACTCTCGATTAAACTGATAATCTTTGCTGTCGAATTTAGAAAGCTGAAGCAGGTCGTTCACCAATCTGATCATGCGCTCAGTCTCATTTTGGGTCACCATTAGGAAACGCGGAGCGATATCTTTATTTTCCCACGCGCCTTCTGCAAGCGCCTCTAAATAGCTTCGCATGGTCGTCAGCGGTGTCCGCAGCTCATGAGACACGTTGGCAACGAACTCTCTGCGTTCCCGATCGAGTTTTTCCTGTTCGGTGACATCATAAAGAACCGCGATTAAACCGTCGATTTTTCCGTGCTCTCTCTGAATAACGGAAAAATTCACCCGCAGTACAGTCGTTTCATCGTCACGTTCGATCTCCAGCAGCATTGAATCCTGCTGTTCTACTAAATCCTCAAATGTAAAGTTCTCTTTTATGCCCAATAAAGACGTAATCGGCATCTCTAAAGCCGTTTCACGTGAAACATTCAGCAGCTCAAGCGCAGGGCTGTTTAAAAGAATAATAGCCCCGTTGCGATTCGTAGCGATGACACCGTCCGTCATATACGCGATAACGGAAGAAAGCTTTCTTCTCTCCCCTTCCGTCATGGCTTGGGCATCTTCAAGCTCTCTCGTCAGATGGTTGAACGTCGTTGCGAGCTGACCGATTTCATCATGCCCGTATTTCCGCACCTTTCTGGAGAAATTCCCTTTTGCCAGTTCCATCGCCTGCTTACGCATATCCGACAGCGGATGGGTAATGGTGCGGGCGAGAAATATACCGAGAAGAGCCGTCAGAACAAGGGCTAAGCCTGTTCCTGAAGCAAGAATCGAGTTGACGGTTTTCATCTGGTTAAAGGTATCTTCCATACTGGCCACGACATAAATCGCGCCGACAACTTCCTGATTCTCTGTGACGACAGGTTTTGCTGAAATCAGCACTCTGTTTTTACTTTTAGGATCATAATATTTTTTTGAATAGGCCTGTTTTGTTGAGAAAATCCGTTTAAAAATCGGGTCAGTCGTCTGTTTCCCCGCTATTTCCTCGCCATAAGGCCTCGAAGAACCGACGACCTCATAGCTTTTATCAACAAATGTAATTTCCCGTATTTCATTATTCTTCGTAAAATCATTCAAAATCCGTTTGACGTCATCTTTAATGACGGTGCTGTCATTATCTCCTTTATATTCCTGCTCAATATAATAGGATAGATTGTCAATGCGCTGATTTAACGATAATTCATAGGACTTGAGAAGAGAATTCTCCACCTGTTTCACAAAGTACACGCCGATAATCTGCATGGCGATGATAATGAGAAGCACATAGATCAGCGTGATCTTAAACTGAATCGACCGAAAAAAACCAACCTTATTCATCGCCGGTTAGTCCTGTTCAGGGTTTCTCAAGTAATAACCGACACCCCGTCTTGTGACGATCCAGTTCGGATGGCTCGGATTATCCTCGATTTTCTCACGGAGACGGCGCACTGTTACATCCACCGTTCTCACATCACCGAAATAGTCATAGCCCCACACAGTCTGCAGCAGATGCTCACGCGTCATAACCTGTCCGATATGTTTGGCTAAGTAATGAAGCAATTCAAACTCACGATGAGTCAGCTCGATCGTTTCTTCTCTTTTTGATACGACATAAGCGTCAGGGAAGATGACGAGAGAACCGATATGAATGTCATTAGAAGCTGATTCTTCCTCAGCCGGCGCAACCGTAAGCTGGCGGCGCAGGTTCGCTTTGACGCGGGCCAGAAGCTCACGCGTGCTGAAAGGCTTCGTGACATAGTCATCCGCTCCGATTTCAAGCCCGATGACCTTGTCAATCTCCGAGTCTTTTGCCGTCAGCATAATAATCGGCATATCATATTTTTTCCGGACTTCCCGGCACACTTCAACTCCGTCTTTATTCGGAAGCATAATATCTAAAAGAATTAAATCAGGCTGAAGCTCCTCCACCATTTCCACGGCTTCGTTTCCGTCGTACGCACAATGCACGTCATAGCCTTCTTTTCTTAAATTAAACTCTAATATATCTGCAATCGGTTTTTCATCATCGACTACAAGGATTTTCTTATCCATCATCTTGATTTTCCTCCTGCCAGAATGACTTCATTTCATCTATTGATGTTTCATGATGATCACAATTCGGATCGTGAAAAACGTTCCCCGTCTATTATAACGGTTTCAGGTCAAAAGATAAAAAAATTAAAGAGAACAGCGCAAAAACGTATTGAACTGCCATCCTTTTGTCATGTTTTTTATTTTCTTTTAAAAAATAATATTTTTTTGAAACCTCACGAAAAAAAACGCCGTCTAGTGTTTGACGTCTTCTTCTGGGCCGGCTGAAAAGCCGGCTCTCCCTTTTTTATAACAAAAGAAAAAACGCACCTACTATTGCAGATGCGTTTGGGTAA
>NZ_JAHOAA010000003.1:0-17582 GCF_019039175.1 Bacillus sp. FJAT-27001 | reverse complement strand
GGACGGGACTCGAACCCGCGACCTCCTGCGTGACAGGCAGGCATTCTAACCAACTGAACTACCGGACCTTACAGTAATTTGTCCGGAGAGCCGTATCGTGGCGGCCCTCCGAGGACAAATAAGGAGTTAGCAATAACGCTAAAGTAAATCAATGACCCGTACGGGATTCGAACCCGTGTTACCGCCGTGAAAGGGCGGTGTCTTAACCGCTTGACCAACGGGCCATAAAAAGTGGTGAGCCATGAAGGACTCGAACCTTCGACCCTCTGATTAAAAGTCAGATGCTCTACCAACTGAGCTAATGGCTCCTGATGTGTCGGATTATGTATCATAGAGCATTCAGACAAAAGCTTTCTTGCAGTACTCTATTGAAGCTGTTCCGTAACAACGAGATTTATAATATCATAGAACATTCGAAAGTGGCAACTACTTTTTTGAAAAAAATCTATTATTTTTTTCCTACATAAAAAAACAAGCCTCCGTGACCGGAGGCTTGTTTGCTGCAAATTCTTAGTTAGCGCGGTATACACTGCGGATGACGTTCGTTTGTGAACGGTCGGGACCGACAGAGAAAATAGAAAGCGGAATACCTGTCAGCTGAGATACGCGTTCCAGATAATGGCGCGCATTTTCAGGAAGATCGCTTAATGTTTTTGCGCCTGTGATATCTTCCGTCCAGCCAGGCATTTCTTCATATACCGGTTCACACTCTGCGAGAGCTTTCAGACTTGCCGGGAATTCTTCAATCACTTCACCTTTGTAGCGGTAAGCGACACAGATTTTCAATGTTTCAATGCCAGTCAGCACATCGATTGAGTTCAGAGAAAGATCTGTGATTCCGCTGACGCGGCGGGCGTGGCGGACAACAACGCTGTCAAACCAGCCGACACGGCGCGGACGGCCTGTCGTTGTGCCGTATTCGCGTCCGACTTCACGGATTTGATCCCCGATTTCATCTTTCAGCTCAGTCGGGAAAGGACCGTCACCGACACGGGTTGTGTACGCTTTAGATACACCGACGACGTGCTGGATTTTTGTCGGGCCTACGCCTGAACCGATCGTCACCCCTCCGGCGACCGGGTTGGATGAAGTGACAAACGGGTATGTCCCTTGGTCAATATCAAGCATAACCCCTTGAGCGCCTTCAAATAAAACGCGGCGGCCTTCATCCAGCGCGTCATTTAAGACGACGGATGTATCGCATACATACTTTTTAATCTGCTGGCCGTATTCATAATACTCATCCAGAATATCTTCAATTTTGAAGCCTTCTGTTTCATACATTTTTTCCAGCAGACGGTTTTTCTCTTCAAGGTTCCGTTCAAGCTTTTCTGCAAACACGTCACGATCTAGCAGGTCTGCGATCCGGATGCCGATCCGCGCCGCTTTGTCCATATAAGCAGGTCCGATGCCTTTTTTCGTTGTGCCGATCTTGTTGGCCCCTTTGCGTTCTTCCTCTACTTCATCCAGTTTCAGATGGTATGGAAGAATGACATGGGCTCTGTTGCTGATTCTCAAGTTATCCGTGCTCACATTGCGTTCATGAAGATACGCAAGCTCCGTTACGAGCGCTTTCGGATCAACAACCATTCCGTTCCCGATGACACACGCTTTTTCTTTATAAAAAATTCCTGATGGGATTAAATGAAGCTTGTACGTGACGCCATCAAACTTGATGGTATGTCCTGCATTGTTTCCGCCTTGATAACGTGCGATCACTTCTGCATTTTCTGATAGGAAATCTGTAATTTTACCTTTTCCTTCATCGCCCCACTGCGTACCTACTACGACTACTGAAGACATATATCCGTGCACCTCCGTTAACCTTTCAAAACGATATCTCATTCAAACAAATTAAGTGTATCAGTGCCGAAACAGAAAGTCAATCGTAAATCCGAACATTTAAATCTTATCAATCTATATTTGTTCGCCTTAAACATGATTAAAAGCGTTTTCTCTTTCATTTGCTATCTATTACTCCCGAAACTTTCATGCTTTAACAAGAAAAAGAACCCGTAATCAGGGTTCTTCAGACAGTCATTTATATGCCACTTGTATTCATCAGGACGACCCGCCAGCCGTCAGGATCTTCGATGGTCACGCCTTTTTCTTCCCAGTACGGGTTTTCGGGTGCTTTCTCCTCATATCCCATCTGCTTTAATTTCGTGCTGATGCGGATGACCTCCTGCTGATCCTGGATGTAAAAGACAAGCAGGCTGTCGCCGTGCGGAACGGGCGCCGGCTGAGACGCGCCGGTTTCTTCGGTGAATTCTAAGTGATATTGCGTATGGGGCAGGCCGAACATGACGCCGCTGTAGCCCTCATGTCCGGAAAAGCTGCCGACCCTCTTCAGCCCGAGGCCCTCTTCATAAAACCTGATGATTTCTTTGAGCTGTCCGGTCGGCCGGGCAATCCGGATTTGCGCCGCTTGAAATTGCGGAAATTCAATTGTCATCATCATCCCTCCCTTAATGCCATTATATAAAAGCGCCTTCTTTTTTTCGTCTGCCGAACGGACGGCATTCTCTCATTCTTTCGGATGAAAAAAAGCCTCAAGACATTGCTTGAGGCTTTACGCACCTGCCGGAACACCGCCGTCATCAAAGCGCCTTTCCAGGTTTACGAACTTATTGTATTCTTTCACAAAAGCCAGTGAGACGGTGCCCACCGGGCCGTTACGCTGTTTGGCAATAATGATTTCGATGATGTTTTTGTTTTCGGATTCTTTATCATAGTAATCATCACGATACAGGAAGGCGACGATGTCGGCATCCTGCTCAATACTTCCCGACTCACGGATATCTGACATCATCGGACGTTTATCCTGCCGCTGCTCAACACCCCGGGAGAGCTGAGACAGGGCGATGACCGGGACTTCAAGCTCCCGCGCCAGCGCTTTTAGCGCCCGTGAAATTTCCGATACCTCTTGCTGGCGGTTGTCGCTTGAACGGCCGCTTCCCTGAATGAGCTGCAAGTAGTCAATTAAAATCATGCCCAATCCGTTCTCCTGCTTCAGTCTGCGGCATTTTGAACGGATTTCGCTGACGCGGATGCCGGGGGTGTCATCTATAAAGATACCGCTGTTTGACAGGCTTCCCATCGCCATCGTCAGCTTGCCCCAATCTTCTTCCGTCAGATTTCCCGTTCTGAGATTTTGGGCATTAATATTCCCTTCAGCGCAGAGCATACGCATGACAAGCTGCTCGGCACCCATCTCAAGACTGAATATCGCGACGCTCTCATCCGTTTTGGTGGCCACGTTTTGCGCAATATTTAAGGCGAATGCCGTTTTCCCCACAGACGGACGGGCCGCGACAATGATCAAATCATTCCGCTGAAACCCCGCCGTCATCCGGTCAAGCTCAATAAAACCAGTCGGAATCCCGGTAATATCGCCTTTCCGGTTGTGAAGCTGCTCTATGTTGTCGTATGTTTGCACAAGCACGTCTTTGATATTTTGGAAGGCGCCCGAATTTTTTCGCTGCGCGACCTCCATAATCGTTTTTTCCGCATCGCTTAATAAATCTTCAACTTCATCCTCGCGCGTATACCCGTCTTGAGCGATTGAGGTCGCCGTTCTGATTAAACGGCGGAGAATGGATTTTTCCTCAACGATTTTCGCGTAATATTCTATATTAGCCGCTGTCGGAACGGAATTCGCGATGTCCGTCAGGTAAGAGACGCCTCCCACCTCTTCTAACAAATCGGTATTCGCAAGCTCTGACGTTACCGTGACCAAATCAACCGGTTCACCGCGGTCTCCGAGCACGAGCATGGCATTGTAAATTTTTTGGTGTGACATTCTGTAGAAATCATCCGGAATCAACACTTCAGAAGCCAGTGTTAACGCAGACGGCTGTAAAAAAACAGCACCTAACACGGCCTGCTCAGCTTCTATGTTTTGCGGCGGCAGCCGATCATTCAGAAGGTCTGTCATGCTAAGCACCGTCCTCTCCTTAAAAAATATCCAAACTCCATTTTACCATTTCTCAAGAAAAAGAATAGAAAAACATCACTTTCCCTGTATTTGTCAAACAGCGGCTGCGTGTTTCGCCATTCCGAATGCCGGGAAACAAATAAATAAATCGAAACCAGGAGGTAAGAAGGATGAAAACATATGCAGTAACACCCAGTGTTGATGCGGACGGATGGTTTGTGAAGGTGGAAAATGTGGCGCCGACGGCTCTTTATACATCAAAGGACGCGGCGATCGAGAAAGCGGAGCAGACGGCTAAAGAGAACAGCCCGTCTAAGCTTGTCATTTATGATCAGCATAAAAACATTGAAGAAGAACGGTCCTTTTAAGAAAAGCCTTCGCCCGAGCGAGGGCTTTTCTTATTCGATGAAACGGATGTGCAGCACCGTCTGCGCCATGAGATCGGCCGTTTTTTGATACAGCTCCCATTCTTCACAGGCGGCGAATACTTTCATCATGTCCTGCAATGTCTGTTTCAGTATAATAAATTCGTCAATTGTCCGCAGTTCTGCGGCTTTTTTCTGATAATCAGCCAGCTTCAGCTGTAATAACATCAATGGCGATTGCATAAAAAACCTCCCCCATTCTGTTATAAAGCCCCGCTTTTCAAACCTCCATTCCTTTGTCATATCCTCTTACGATAGATTTCTGATTTTAGTACAATAAAGAAACGGAAGGAGTGATCACATGAAACCGCTGCAAATTTCCGCCGAAACGGCGCAAAAGCTCGCAGAATCACTGAATATGCCGCTTGAGAGAATCATGCACATGCCTCAGCACATTCTGCTTGCCAAATTAGCTGAAGTCCAAAAAGAGAACGATCACAAATAAAGGCTGCTCTCTCATATATATGTGCGGGAGGCGGAAGCGATGGCTTTCCGCCTCTTTTTTTGTGAAGAAAATTTTGGCAAAACATTCTTTGAACGGAACCGATCCGATTTTAACCGTCTCACAGCTGAAAAAACTTGTTGACGAAGGAAAAGTGAAATATTTCTTATTATCCGGAAACAATTCAGGCAATACGAAGCTTGTCTCATGGAGGAAAAAGAACGGCACAAAAATCTCAGCTGACCCATACAGCACCGGAAAAACAAGCTCAGCCCGGAAAGGAATGACGGGCGGCCCGGGCGGACAAAGTCAGCAGACTCTGTATGAGATGAAAAAATAGTTCGGAAAGAGGCTGGATAGTTAAACGCCGGCCTCTTTATTTTGCTCTTGAAGCACCTGCCATGCGGCGCCGGTATCATTCAGAAAAATGATTGATAAATACTTTCTATTTTTGAAACCATCAGTTCCTGACGCAGATGCCGGCCGGCATAGGAGCGCGCTTCTTTTCCAAGCCGTTCCCTGAGAGACTGATCCGTAATCAGCATTACGAGAGCATCAGCAAGTTCGCGGCTGTTGCCGGGCTGACAAATAAGCCCTGTGGCCTCATGCCGGATCATCTCAGGGATTCCTCCGCAGTCAGTTGCGACAATGGCTTGACCTGAGAACATCGCTTCGATGATCGCTATAGGGAAATTATCATTCAATGTCGGCAGGACAAATATAGATGATTCAGCCAAAAGCGCCGGCACATCACGTCGTTTTCCGAGGAAAAACACATTTGAGAGGCCCAGTTTCCGTCTCTTCTCTTCCAGAAACCCTCTCATGTTTCCGTCTCCGATGATCCATATATCAACTCCGGATAAATGGTGCCGGATGCGGGCGAGAGCGTCCAGCATCACATCATGTCCTTTTCGCTCGGTCAGACGGGAAACGCACGCGATCACGAGCTTTTCAGCACGTTTTGACTCAGGGGCATCCTGAATGTGAATACCGGTATGAACAGTCTTCAGCTGGGCCTCCTTCGCTCCGTACTCCAGCAAGGGCTCGTGAAAGGAGTCGCTGATTGTAATGATTTTATCCGAAGCCCGAATACCCTGCCTTTCTATTTCACTGAAATATGCCTCTTCTATTGAACCCTTTTGGATTTTATGAAACTTCATCCGGCTTTTCGTAAAATGTCCGTGCGGCGTGAAAAAAAGAGGACGCTGGTACGTTTGATTAAGGTATCCCAGCAAAAATACCGCAAATAAATCCTGCGCGTGAAACAGGTCATATTGTTCTAAGTCTTTCTCCTTCAAAAATCTTTGAAAGACATGTAAATAGCTGAGATTCTTCACAAACTTTTCGTTTGCGGCGCCGTATCTGCCAACAAGAAACGCTCTGATCTCGTCAGCGGCCCGCGGGATATCTTCCTGAAAAAAAGATGGCGGCATTTGGAGCGGCGAGATGACATCCGCCTGATGACCGATGCGCTCAAAACCCGTCTTAATTGATGTGATATAACTCGCCAACCCTCCGACATTCGGGTAACGGAGAAAAGTTGCGTACAGAATACGCAATGGCTTTTTTCGTTTAGGGGAGCTTTTTCCTTCCGCACAGAACGAATACAGCATCTCTGGCTCACTTTGATGTTCGATCCCGTAAAATTGATCCATGACGCGCAATAAGGCTAGAGGCACCAGACCGTTCGGCTTGCCGATCTCTTCTTTCAAATCCGCTCCCCCTCTCTCAAACTTATAATCCTAATTCCCGTCCCCATTTTGACACTTTGTCAACATGATACGGCAGCAGTTCTCCTCCCCGATTGTCGAAGATTCTCCGCAATTGGGTATGAAGCCCTTTTTCAAGTGTTCTCTGCAAATAAGCCATTTTATAAAGCGTCATAGGAGGGGTCTGAAAATGAATGCCCCGCTTTTTCATTTCTTTCGTATACACTTTTACGCAATACGTCCGAATATCTTCTGCGTGCCGGCTCCAATCTTTTCTGAAACCAAGCAGAATTTCAACCAGCACCGTCATATCAAACCAAACCGGCGCGTATTTTGCGGATTCCCAATCGATGAATTGAATATCCCACGGTTCATGCCCGGACGCATCGTGGGTGCAGATATTCTGCATATGAAGATCACCGTGTGTGATGGCTGAGCCGTTTTGTATCAATTCAGGGAAAAAATCCGGCTCCTCCTGCTCAAGCAAGTTTGTGATTTGCCGATAATGAGGCTTCACGATATCTTTTGTGCGCTCATCTTTAAGAGCCCTATCCAATAATTCCGCTGTCTTTTTGATCTGCTTTTTACGCCCTTTTCTCATGGTTTCCGATTCATATACCGGCAGCCACGACCGCCATTTACCGTCAGAAATATTCTTGTTTTCAAAGGTGCGGCTGTGCAATTCTGCGACAGACGGAATAATATACTTGAAATGCTTCGGGTGAAATGTAAGCTGTCCCCTGATCTGGCTGACAAACTCCATAAATATCCACGTTTCATGGTCACTTTCTTCTATAAGATAGATGTCCGGCAGCAAATCCCCTAAAACGGAACGGGCTTTCCCGTATATATTAATCTCGACCTTATTTTTTTCACGGGAAGATTTATATACCTTCAATATCAGCGGAACAGTTCCGGATTTTTTCTTTACAAACAGTTTATAAATGGCGCTTCTGTCCGTCGATTTCAGGCATGTGATGTCATCCGGATTCACCGCAGCCCTTTCACCGAACGAATACGACAGTTTTTCGTCAATTCTCAGTTTTTGAAATGCGCCATACAAAAGATCCTTTTCATACATGCCGATCTTCCTTCCGCTTCCGTTTCCAGCTGTTTTTGAGATGAGACCAAGTGTTTCTGATAAATGGCATCGGGTCATTCCAAGCAAAAAGAGCGTACTCTTTTTTTCCTTTACACCCTTTCCAAAAATCCCGGAACGTCATTTCTCCTCTTTTTCGTTTCTTCAAAAACGTTAAGAAATAACGCACCTCATAAATCCAGTTGATTCCGTCTTTTTGTTCGAGCTGGGGCTTCACATGTTGTCCGGTCAAATACAGATAGTACATGTAAACGAAATGAACGCCTGCCGGTTCTGTCAGGCTATGGCTGAGCCAAAAGCGCGGATTAATTTCGATAAACTTGTAAACATTGTCCCGGGGATCCTTTTTAAATTCCGCCATGCCTACTCCCTTCAGCTGAATCGCTTCAAAAAACGGCAGGGTCTTCTTGATTAAATCAGGAAGCCGTTTGCTGACGACGTGGGCCCCCGCGCCAAAATCTGCAGGGAATTGATGGTTCTTTTGCAGAGAGAATAGGCCCATTAATTTCATTTGGTCATCATAAAAAGTGGCGACTTTATAAAAACACTGGTTGTCTCCGGGGATGATCTCCTGCACGAGCAGTTCTCCATTTTCTCTGTAGGAGCTGAACTCCTTGCGCAATTGTGCGGCATCCTTCATTACAATTGCTTTTTTGTTTACTTTTTTTCTGTATTCATGGCCGGCCACCGGTTTTAAAATACACGGGAAGTCAATATTGGCGATGGCCTCTTCCAGCTCATCCCGGTTGTTCGGAAAAAAGGTTTTCGGGCAGGGGATGTGATGCTTGACCGCTAATTCATATGCTTTGCTTTTATCTAAGACCGTTTCTAACAGAGAGCGGCTCGGGAGCAAAAACAAAAAAAAGCCGGCTAATGTCTCGCGGAATTTAGATATAAATCCCGCATAATCATCAGATCCTGCGTACAGAACCGGCTTTGCTTGGAATCGCTTCCCGAAATCAGTCAGAAATGTCAGCAGTTCTTCCTCTTGTGTTAAAGGGCTGGGACATATCCCGCAATCTGCCAACCTTGATTTTCCGATACGATAAGGTCCCTCCGTGTCAAACGCGTAAACATCGATTCCTCTTCGGGCCAGGCTGCGAATGATCCCAATCCCGTTTGCACTGAAATCAAGTACAACGGCTGCATGTTCATGTTTCATGATCTCCCTCCGAGCTGTTGGTATTTTGATAAATCGATTCGATATTTTTTATCATCGTCTCACTGCTTAAATATTTCTCTGCGTAGGCCTTTGCGTTTGAAGCAGCTATCTTCCGCGCAGATTTGTTAGTGATAAAAAACGCTAAAGCCCGGGCAAGAACCTTTGCATTTCCCGGCTCGACAATAAGCCCCGTTTTGTTATGGCGGATCAGATCCGGAATACCCCCGCAATCGGTCGCGATGATAGCCGAGCCGCTGAACATCGCTTCAATAATCGAAATAGGCAGACTATCATTAATGGTCGGCAGTACGAATATGTCCGTCACATTCAAAATAGCGGGAACATCATCTCTTTTTCCTAAAAAGGAAACCATAGATAGATTCAGTTTTCGAGCCTGTTCCTCTAAGGCGCTCCTCATCTCTCCGTCGCCCGCGATCAGCACTTCAACATGCTCAAGTACATCAGATGGAATTCTCGAAAGTGCGTCCAGTAAATATTTGTGACCTTTTCTCGGGCCTAATCTTGCAATACACGAGATGATGATCTTATTTTTCGGTAACGGGGTTTTTCTTTTCCCGCCTGTTTTTGCATCGTAATCGATTCCTGTGACCACCGTTGTCATGTCTTCCTGTTCGGCTCCGAGCTTCATGAGCGGGCTGCGGAACGTATCGCTGATAATAATCAGGCGATCTGCGTATTCAATGGCTTTCATCTCTAATTTTTTATAATAAATCTCTTCTACCGAGCCTTTTTTAAAGATGTGAAATTTAAGTCTGTTGAAAGTAAACATGCCATGCGGTGTGAAAAATAAAGGTTTTTTATAGATTTGATTGAACCTGCCTAACATATTGGCTGTAAATAAATCTTGAGCGTGGAACACATCATATCTTTCCAAATGAATCTTTTGAAGCATTTGCTCGTATATAAACATCAGCCGATTATTTTTCAAAATATGATCGTTATAAACCCCATATCTGTCTTTAAAGAAATCTTTTAATTTCGGAACAACAGCCGCCCGCAGTTCTTTTACCTGTGCGGACGGAAACAGATTAGGGGATATGACATCCACCTTATGACCTCTCTTTTTCAGGCCTTCACTAAGCGTTTTAATATAGTTTGATAAACCGCCCGTGTGCGGGTAGTCCCAAAACGTGGCAATCAAAATGGATAACTTCTTTTTTTTCCTGTATAACCGCGGAATATGATGTTCATGTTTCAACTGTGTCTTTACTGCCGCCTTTTTTCGCGGGCGCGTTTTGACCCCGTAGTAGCGGTCAAGCGTCTGGACCATATACGGATAGGGGACGGAAAATGTCTTGATCATTTCCAGATCCTCCGCACGACTTCAAAAGCTTCAGCGTATTCCACACCCGCCGTCATCCCTCTGACTTTTCCTAAATGTTTTACGCCTTCATATGAACGGGGATGAGGGTAATCCCTCATTTCTACGTCATAGTGGTGAAGCGCCGCGAGTTTGGCATCCATTGTGTCTGTGATGTTAACGAAGTAATTAGGCTTGAAGAGTTTATCAGCCGTATTCCTCTCCCACTCGCTTGAAGATAGCGTTTCAAACGTAAGCAGTTCGATAGGCTTTTGATTCGGAAGCGGTCTGGCGGCTGTTAAAACTGCTTGGAATGTTCTCTGGTGGTCCATATTGATATCGCCGTAATGATGTGTAAAGATTTTATCAGGCTGATAGACGCGAATGAGCTGCTCTAATTCTTTGACAAGCTTATGAAGAGGGATACATTCCAGCTCTAAATTCGTGTGCTCCAAAAAGATGACTTTCTCAATTCCAAGCTCTTGATTCGCGCGTTCGCCTAATTGTTTAATATGATGAGCTTCTTCTTTTCTTCCTAATGCCGTAATAACGGAAATTACTTTATATCCTTCATTGATCAGCCGTTTTATGGTGCCCGCTGATCCCAATAGTTCATCATCGGGATGAGCGCCGATAACCATAATGTATTCTGCCATTTTTTCCACACTCCACCAAACAAATGTTACAAATATCATATGACGACCCTACAAAAAGGAAACTTACATGTGCGGATTTTCAGAAACTTACATGTGCGGCTGCCATTCCAGGTAACGTGACGGATTTAATTTTTTTATAGTGTTCAAAAACTCATCCGCCAAGCCGTATTTGTCCAGTCCTTTTAATAGTTTTACGGGAAACCGGGTAATGGCGGAAAAAGCTCTTTTATGGTCGATGACCTTAAGATTTCCGTGTTCGTTGATCAGAATGTGCCTGATTTCGGCATCCCATCTGGTAAAACCGATTCTTTTTAATTCATCCAGCATATTTAAAATATCAGCAGTCAGTTTGACGGACAGGGATTTTTCTTGTTTGATATGGCGGGCAAGAGAGGTGCCTTGGACATATTCCATCACAATATAACGATCTCCGTATTCATACAGTCTTGGAATCACCGGGGAACCTTGTCCGGTCTTTAAAGCTGCCAATTCCTTTTTGCATGTCCCTTTTTCAAAGAAGTATTTTACGCATTTGTTGTGTGTTAAGCGATAGACTTCCCCGTCTTTTCCATCACCGATCAGCGGATAGTGCTCCAGCGCCTTTTTATTCTCCGGATTATTAAAATATGTTTCAGAAAAAAATCGTTTCATACCGACACATCCTTCGTTATGATGTAATATAATATGCAATCTGGTGATGATCGGAAATGAAACAATCTCATCATTTTCTTGCGCTGCGCCGTCTGCTGACATGAAAAAAACCCGCCGGATCGGCGGGTTTTTCATTGTGTATTACGCTTCTTCTTTTACGTGAACCTTCAGCACAGCCTGAACTTCAGGGTGCAGCTTTACAGGAACGTTTGTATATCCCAGTGTGCGGATACCGTCTTGGAGCTCCAATTTCCGTTTATCCACTTTAATCTTATGCGTTTTTTGCAGCGCTTCTGCAATCTGTTTGCTTGTGACAGATCCGAATAGACGGCCGCCTTCACCGGATTTGGCACTCAGCTCAACAGTCAGCTGTTCAAGCGTTTCTTTCAAATCTTTGGCTCTTTCAAGCTCGGCAATCGCTTCTTTTTTCTCTTTTTCTTTCTGTCCTTTCAATGCGCTGATGTTTGTCGCATTTGCTTCGACAGCGAGGCCTTTTTTAATGAGAAAGTTATGTGCATAACCGTCTGCTACGTTTTTCACTTCGCCTTTTTTTCCTTTACCTTTTACATCTTGTAAGAAAATAACCTTCATCTCTGAACGCCTCCCTCAAAATATTCATCAATGGCTTCCTTCAGCCGGACGAGCGCTTCTGAGACAGAAATGCCCGATAACTGGGTTGCCGCATTGGTTAAATGCCCTCCGCCATCCAGCGCCTCCATAATAATCTGCACATTGACCTCGCCCAGCGATCTCGCACTGATGCACACCGTATGCTCATCCCGTCTGGCTACCGCAAATGAAGCTTCCACTTCACTCATCGATAAGAGGGAATCAGCCGCCTGCGCAATCAGCACCTGGTCAAAGTACTCCTCTTCGTTCTCAGGAAGAGAAGCAATCGCGATATGTTCTTTATAAAGAGACGTATGCTGGATCAGCTTCGCCCGCTTGATATAAGAACCGACCGATTCTTTGAGAACTTTCTGCACCAGAACCGTATCTGCGCCTTTCGCTCTCAAATAAGAAGCGGCGTCGAACGTCCGCGAGCCCGTGCGAAGGGAAAAGCTCTTCGTATCCACTATTATACCAGCTAACAGGGCCGTCGCTTCAATCATATTGATTTTGAGCCGCTTCGGCTGGTATTCAAGCAGCTCCGTCACGAGTTCTGCGGTGGATGAAGCGTATGGCTCCATATAAACGAGCAGCGGGTCTTTAATAAATTCCTCGCCTCTGCGGTGGTGGTCAATCACAACGATGTGCTCGATTTTGTTCACGAGACGCTCTTCCATCACAAGGGACGGTTTATGTGTATCAACGACGACAAGCAGCGTGTCGTCATTTGAAATTTCCATCGCCTCTTCCGGCGTGATGAACCGCGACCACAGCTCTTCATATTTTTTAATTTCTTCAATCAGACGCTGAACACTTGATCCGATCTGGTTCGGATCAATGACGATGTAGCCTTCTTTGCCGTTGGCCTGCGCCACCTTCAATATTCCGATTGCGGCTCCGACTGCGTCCATATCAGGAAATTTGTGCCCCATGATAATGACATTGCTGCTTTCTGAGACAATCTCCTTGAGCGCGTGAGAAATCACCCGGGCGCGCACCCTTGTGCGCTTCTCCATCGGATTCGTTTTGCCGCCGTAAAATTTCACCTTGCCGTTCGGCATTTTGATCGCCACTTGGTCGCCTCCGCGGCCGAGAGCCAAATCGAGGCTGGACTGCGCCAGATCTCCAAGCTCCTTCAAGGAAGAAACCGATGCGCCGATCCCGATGCTGAGGGTCAAGGATACAGTGTGAACGGATGTTTTTTCTCGGATTTCATCCAAAATCGAAAATTTCGCGTTTTCAAGCTCCGTTAAAATGTGTTCATTTAACACCGCGATAAACCGCTCCGAGGACGTCCGTTTCAGAAAAATGCCGTACTCCTGCGCCCACGCATTTAATAATGAGGTGACCTGGCTGTTCATCGTGCTTCTCGTTTGGTCGTCCAGCCCCTGTGTGACGTCATCATAGTTATCTAAGAAGATATATGCCAGCACGGTTCTCTCATTTTCGTACTGCTTTTCAATCTGAATCTGTTCTGTCACATCAAAGAAATAAAGCAGGCGCTCATCTCTTTTAATCACTACTTTAAACTTCCGCTCATTCAAGGTGATCGTTTCCGAATCGACCTCCTGCTTGATCAGCGGCACGACGGCCTCGCATGTGTCATACAGCGAGCGTCCGACGAGCGTGCTTTCATTAAAACAGGAAGACAAAAACGGATTCGCCCACTCAATGTAATATTGATCATTAAACAGCATAATTCCGATAGGCATTTCCATTAATGCCTCTTCGCCTACTTTTTTCAATCTATACGATAACGTGGAGATATAATCGTCAATTTCTTTTCTGATCAGAGAATCCGCACGCTTAATGAAAAACAAGATCACGGCGAGCAGCACAACGCCGATGGCTCCTATCAGCCAGTTAAAGTAAATGCTGATGAGAATTATGATGATTGACAATGCAATCAATGCATAGATGGGATACCGAAACAACGGTTTTTCATAAAAACTAGGCATTTCTATCAACTCCCCACCTGTAAGTCACACTCAATTTCGCGTCACCTTATTTCTTATGTTAAAGCCTATGTCAATGATGCCTAAGAGGAGATACACGGACAAGATGAGCGGAAAAAGCACCCCCAGCACAATTGCTAATACAGGAACGGCTTTCGGCATCTCCATTTCGCGGCAATAGAAAAAAATAAACGCTAATCCTTGAATACAAATCAGCAAGCTGAGAATAAATCCCCCATTCAATGAAACCGAATACAGCATATGCCCTTTTTCTAAAGGCAGAAACCCTAATATCGTCACAATAAAATACAGAATGACAACGCTTTGCGGGAGTTTGAGCTCTCTAAAAGGCTTCATCTTCGGAAGATCAGGGGAAAATCGCCGTAAAAGCGGCCTTGCCATAGCATAACTGAGGAAAGAAAAAACGATGCCGGTCAATACGAGCACTGTCGGAAAAAGATATTGAACCGTGCTCAGCTGACTTTCCATCAGCTTGATCTGCTTCCCGAACTGGTCTCCGTAACCCAGCTGTTTTGACATGGTATCAGCCACAGACAGCGACTCCCGAAGCTGGGACATGGTGGTATCAACCACATTCATGTTAAGGAACACGATGCTGACCACAAAAAAAACGACGCCGCACAGCACATACGCCATAGCGCCGGCAGCAACCGCATAGCCGGGCTGTTTCTTTTTAAAATAATATCCCATGGCGATTCCCGTACAGGCCGCCGTAAAAGCGCCTGTAAGCCCGGTAAACGAACTTACAATAAAGCTGACAGGAAGGCTGGCAAGCCCCATCCATACCCCGGGCTTCAGACCGTGCCGAATGGTGTAAAGAATGATCGGCAGCGGCAAAGCAAAGAGAAGAATTGCCCCCAGTAAAGGGAGGTACACGACCAAAAGGGAAATGATTGCAAAAATACTGATCAAAATGGCGCCTTCTATTAGAGCCCTTGTATTTTTCACTTACTCACCTCAAACCTTGTATCATTCGAACATACGAATAGAAAAGAGCAGCTTAGACGACTGCTCTTTTGACGCCGCAATGTCTCTTTCAAGACCTGAATTTTCCATAAACTCTCCAAAATACACGTATATATTTTAACATAAGTCGAAATCGCAAGTAAAATGAGCGCGGACAGCCCAAATGTTCCATGTGAAACATGAAAACAGACAAACGGACATCCCAGTGAAAGAATGCCCGTTGTATCAGTGATCCTGATCATCCATGAAACCAGAAGTATCTCTGTTTTTCTTTTTGGTTTTTCGTACATATAACAAGACGATAACGATAAGTAAGAGAGTGGTCGCCTGCAAAACCCCGCTGCTGAAAAGGAAAAAGTTCTTTATCATGTCCCACATATAGTTTCACCTCTATTTCGTATTTCCTTTACATTGAGTTTCCCTTTCTGGAAACTTCAAAACATCAGGAACAACATCGGGACCGGGGCATATGCTGATAGTGAAAATGAAGGATAAAGGAGATTCTTACACCATGACTGAGCGGAGAACATTAGCATGGCATGAAACGTTAGAACTGCACGAGTTAGTCGCTTTCCAGGCAAACGGACTTGTGAAATTAAAAAGAACAGAGCGGGACGTAAGCGATGCCAGATTAAAACAGCTTTACAGATTTTCCATCCATTCGCTGGAACAAAATCTGCGTGAACTGCTTCCTTTCTTCCCTGAAGCTCCCGCCTTTCGTGAGGATGAAACAGAAGAGCGCGCTGATTCCTCCTTTTACAGCGGCGGCCTGCTCATTCTGGCCAAAACATCTGTCCGCAATTACGCCGGAGCCATTACAGAGACGGCCACACCTCAATTAAGACACGTCTTCGTCAAGCACTTAAACGCGGCCATCAAGTGGCATCAAATGGTCTTTGAGTATATGGAAGAACGCGGTCAATATCCGGCTTACAACCTGAGCGAATTGCTGAAAAATGACGTGCGCAACGCCAGAAAGGCCATCGCGATGAAATAAAAAAAAAGCAGCAAGGAATTTAATCCTTTGCTGCTTCTTATTTTTGAGCGGACTGATCTTGAGGAGACGTTTTTTCCCGGTATGTCTCGAGAAACTCCCGGTTGGCATCTCCCCATTTCTTCATTTGCAAAACGATCGGTTCCAGCGACCTGCCGAATTCGGTAAGAGAATACTCCACCTTTGGAGGCACCTGCTGATATACCTCGCGATGCACGATGCCGTCCGCCTCAAGCTCGCGAAGCTGAAGCGTTAGCATACGCTGCGTAATGCTGGGGCAAATGCGCCGAAACTCATTAAACCGCTTTTTTCCGCCGATCATATGATAAAACAAAATACCCTTCCACTTTCCGCCGATAACGGAAAGCGTCAGTTCAACCGGACAACCTTCTTTATTCGGATATATGTTCATTTTTCATCCTCCATAGTACCTTTTTTGATACTATATGCTGATTAGCATCTGACTTACCCAGTATTTTACTCGCAATCCTCTCCACCTCTCAACAAAAATGCTTCTTTTTCACATCAATTTTTAAGGTTTTGAAGATTACACCCTCCTCAAGACGTGTTAAACTATAAAAAGATTGTTTACACTACAAAAAAGGACAAGGAGTTATTATGGAAAAAATTCTTATTTTCGGACATCAAAACCCAGACACAGATACCATCTGCTCTGCCATTGCCTACGCTGATCTAAAAAATAAACTCGGCTTCAATGCTGAGCCCGTCCGCCTTGGACAAGTCAACGGCGAAACACAATACGCGCTTGATTATTTCAAGCAGGAAAGCCCGCGTTTGGTGGAAACAGCCGCAAACGAAGTAAACGGCGTCATCCTTGTTGACCACAATGAACGCCAGCAAAGCATCAAGGATATCGAAGACGTTCAGGTTCTTGAAGTTATCGACCACCACCGTATCGCCAACTTCGAAACAGCGGAACCTCTTTACTACCGTGCTGAGCCGGTCGGCTGTACGGCTACGATCTTAAACAAAATGTACAAAGAAAATAACGTGAAAATCGAGAAAGAAATTGCGGGCCTCATGCTGTCAGCAATCATTTCCGACTCTCTGTTATTTAAATCTCCGACTTGCACGGAGCAAGATATCGCAGCGGCAAAAGAGCTTGCTGAAATTGCCGGCGTAGATGCGGAAGAGTACGGCTTAAACATGCTGAAAGCGGGCGCCGACTTAAGCAAAAAAACTGTGGAAGAACTGATTTCTCTTGATGCGAAAGAGTTCACGCTCGGCAGCAAAAAAGTCGAAATCGCCCAAGTCAACACAGTTGATATTGAAGATGTTAAAAAGCGTCAGCCGGAATTAGAAGCGGCTCTTTCAAAAGTAATTGCTGAGAAGAACCTTGACCTGTTCCTTCTCGTGATTACGGATATTCTGGAAAACGATTCCCTTGCGCTTGCCATCGGTGATCAAGCGTCAAAAGTGGAAAAAGCATTCAACGTGACTTTAGAAAACAACACGGCTCTTTTAAAAGGCGTCGTATCCAGAAAGAAACAAGTCGTTCCTGTTTTAACAGACGCGATTGCAGAATAACCAAAACACCCCGGAAACCGGGACTGACCCCATAAGATGAGACAAATAAAAACACCTTCAAGTTTGAATACGGATGATTGTTATCCG
>NZ_JAHOAA010000002.1:1027709-1031544 GCF_019039175.1 Bacillus sp. FJAT-27001 | reverse complement strand
ATAACAACGATCCGTTTTCAAACTTGAAGGTGTTTTTTGTTTGTCTCATATTATGGGGTCAGTCCCTAAACGCCGAGCGGTTTTGATGAAGGCTGAATCCTTTCGGCCGGCTTCACCGTATAAAAAGTGATAACGTTTATTGGAGGTTTGCTGTATGGATATCATTACCGGCATCGGAATCGCTTTAGCCGGATATTTCATCGGAGACGGATTGAAAAATTTTAAATCACCTGATCCTCATGAACACACTGACCACATTCTCATTAAAGAAAAAGATCTGCACTTCTATATCGGTTATTATTTAGGAGTTACCAAGGAAGAAGCGAAACAAATCGTGCCCGACACCTCTGACATTCCGCATATCACGAGAAACGGAAAGCGGTATGTACAGAAAACTGCATTAAGAGAATGGCTGACTTCCATGCTGGAAAAAGAATAACAGCTGCCATGAAAAGCGGGAAGAGTTTTTCTCTTCCCGTTTATTAAGATTCGCCGCCCTGCCTCTCTTCAACCCCAAACATACGACAGATATCATTCTTACGTAACGAAACATCCCCTTCTTTAGATTTCAAATAAAACCCTTTCTTATATAACCGTATGACTTCCTCATATGTAAGCTCATGACGAAGGAGCGCCATTAAACGCCCGTCTTTTTCATCTTGTTTATTGAACCATTCATACTGTTCTGACCAGTTCACTTTCTGCATGTCAAACACCTTCTCACTTTGGATTAATGCCCTTTTCGCATTTATTATACTTATTTCCCCTTTTGTAAACACTCCGACTGCCTGTGACATTTTTGAAAACAGCCGCACCTGCTACTATTAGTCGCCATGTTGACTAATTTCCTTTTGTGATGTATATTGTAACTGTCAACATGGTGACATCTTAGATGGGAGATAACTTATGGATATTAAATTACTAATGAAGGAACTGCATGTTATGCAACAAAGTTACGCATCATTATTTTCGGTTGTCAATAAAGTGCAGGCTCGGGGGGACGAATACTTAGAAATGTTGACTTCCCGACAGCACATGACTCTTATTGCTATTGCCCATTTACCGACGGAAGATACCACACTTATGAATATCGCTAAAAAGCTGGGCACAACAAAACAAACCGCTAACAAATTAATTTCAAGCCTCGCGAAAAAAGGATATGTTCACACTGTGCCAAGCAAACTGGATAAACGTGCAATCAATATTGAGATTACCGCTGAAGGAAAAAAAGCGTTAATTTCCTGTTCAGAAAAATCCACCTATTTTTTAGCGGATATGTTTCATGACTTCACAACTGATGAAATTGAAACATTCTGGAGGCTATTGCAAAAACTTTATCGTTTTGATGGTGAAGAACAGGATGGTTTTGAAGAAAAAGCACATTTGAAAGTTGAAGATCAGGAACAATTCATCTCAGATGACTATGAAGAAAAAATCATGGCTGAATTTTCAAAACGGCGATATGGGAGTGCAGACGATGAATAATATGCTTTATCGAAAAGTAAAAGAAACAGAGGATAAAATGAAGGAAAAATGCTATGAGCTGAAAGATAAAATTGATCAATTTATTTCTCATGCTAAATATAAAATTCATTGCAACCGTAAACTGGACCGAGCCGGCAATTATATATCAATTGCCATTGGACTCTTTATCCTAACTGCCTCATGGCTGACCGCAACACAATGGCTGCTTTGGATAGGCGCGGCGAGTATTTTGAGTAATGCCTGTTTGCTCATTATAAAGCCTGTTAAAAATTGAAAATCTGAAAAAAGCTCTCTAAAAGAGAGCTTTCTTTTATTAATCGTCCCAGTCTTCATCTTCTTCCCAGTTTTCTTTTTTTTCAAGCAACCTTCTGTAGAAAAATTCAATAAAGCTGTCGGCTAGCTTGTCTTGGTATCCAAGTACTCTATCCCAAATAAAAACAGGGCATTCATTATTACTGTTCATTTTATTAGTATCTAAGGCATAAGCAAAAAAATCAATATCTTCTAATATCACAAGTCCATCAGATAAATGATAATAATTACGATATTCCTCTGTGGTTTCAACTACCGAAGCCCCGCCAAAGTCATACCCTAAAATATCAATTCCATATAAGCCGCCAGAGCCAAAGTTTCTCAGAAACCATTTATAACTATCAGGAAGTTGTAGTTGGAGCTCCTTCTCTATATTAATAATCTCTTTTTCACTTATTCCTCTAGTAAAATAACTGTCTGCTTTATTTTCAGTTATAAACTCTATAGTTTTTTCATATAAGTCCATTGATATCTCTCATTCCTTTTTTATTTTTCATATTGTTTTGCTCTCCATTTCCAATACCTGTCTCGGAAATTATCATACTGGGCTTTTAAAACCGGATCGTTTCTAAAGCTTTCACCATCAGATTTAAGCCTATGGATAATGCCGCTATATTTAGTATGTAAGCTATTTGGAATTTCAAGCATTGGACCAGGTTCCTCTTGAATTAAATGGTGTAGATTTATTTGTGTCCCATCTTTCGCAAAAGGTGCATTTCCACTTTTCATTAATTGAAGATTCGTAAGGCCTTTACGATTTTTTTGGTTCATATCAATATCTTTCATAGTATACACTCTGCGGCTTATGTCTTTAACTTTTCCCTTTGCTTTTACCTTGCCCTTAACCTCAAAGGCACCATACTTTTCTTTATTTAACCAAGGAAGGTTTATTTCTTGACCAGTAAACGGCTTTCTCGTTCCATCCGGGATTTGCTTTGCATTGGTCAAAAGTTCATTTTTAAGGTTTTGGCTGTCAACCACATTGTATGGTACGTCACCCGACAGAGCAAGATCATATTTAGAGTTATAAGGAAGCAGTTCTGGAAGTTTAACGTCTTTAATTTTCTTCCCTGCCTGTCCTGCCCTGTTTATGACTTTCCCCGCCGCATCAGCTTTGTTAACGGCTCCTGCGCCTTTCGTTCCGACGACAGCCACAGCTGCTGAACCAATTGCATATGTCACCCATCTTGATCTGGAGTAAGCATCTCCGTTCACCATATCTTTTTGATACGATTCCTCGATTGCTGCTGAAACAGCATCATATGTTTTTACTGGATGAAGTACTGCATTCCCCAGTGCTGACAAGGTTTCTCCCGGATCGGTTATGAAGTCCCATAACCCGCTAACCGTGTCTTTCCCGACATCATAAAGGCCGATGCCGGCTCCTTTTAAAATATCCCAAGTCACTTCTCCGGCTTCTTCCAGCTGTTTTGCTTGTTCAAGCTGAATGACATATTGCTGCTGGGAAGGTTCAAGGTTTTCATAGCCGATCTTCTTCGCAATTTCCAAGTATTCATCCGGATCGGTCACACCGTCAGCGAGCTTTTTCTTCAGATCCTTGATTTCCCGCTCTTTTGCTTCTTCCTTCTTAAACGTTAAATATGTGTCTGAATGTCTTGCAATCTCGCCTTTTTTCTTATGTATGTCACTTTCCCTGTACGCCTTGGCGTTATAGTGAAGCGGAGTGGCGTTTTTTCCTTTGCCCGTGGCATTTTGGAGCTGCTGAAAATCGGCCTGGATGAACTGTTCGTTCGCTTCGGTTTCTGCGTATTCCTTCGTTAGATCATGATCGAGCTTTCCGAGCTTGTGTATGGTATTGTCCCGTTTCTTATCTGCCGAATCCAGCTTTTGATCGACATCCTCTGTCGAGAAAACATCAAGATGAATGATATCGCTGATTTCATCAAGGATACCTTTCATTTCATTGCGCTGCTCCTGCATGATGGCTTGTGATTGATTCTTCGCATGGATCAGCTCGTGTTCTAAAAAGGACTCTTCCACAAACGAATCGCCCAATCCGGCATCAGCTACTTTTCCT
>NZ_JAHOAA010000002.1:948318-1027699 GCF_019039175.1 Bacillus sp. FJAT-27001 | reverse complement strand
GCAATCTTCATATCGATCAGATCAAGCCAGCTGTCTGTGACACCGGCGTGATCTTGAAAGAATGCTTTGATGTTGTCTGCGCCTTTGCCTGAAAACTCACTGTCGTCTAAGTCAGCCATTCCCTGAAACGCTTTTCTGAGATTGATAAATTGTTCTCTAATCTGATCGTATTGTTTTGCCCGCTTTTCTGCGGCTGAAATGAACGAGGCTGCTTCAAATACTTTCATTTACGGCTCCTTTCTGCTTCTTTCTGTCTAAATTTTACCATAGGATATAAGATTAGATGAATCTCTTGCATTTGTCGAACTGCTTTATTCAAGATCATAAAATTTCAAATGAAACCTTACACGAAGGAATCTGGGATCGGTAAAACAAAGCCAGATATAACATATATTAAAAAATCTCTTGCATTTCCACACCCGGCATGCTATATTGATATAGCGATGAGCTGAATTGTGTAAGCCGATGCACATGCCCTTGCGGCACACACGAATGTGGCGTGTGGTGTATCGCCTCAATACGCAAAAGACGTTTGCTTCTGCAAACGTCTTTTTTTATTATCCGATTTTCGTTCCGTTCGGTACTGTCTGCTCTGGCGTAAGCAGGACAACGTCTCCTTTTTCCGGGATGCCACCGAGAACGAGAACTTCTGACTTAAATCCGGCGATCCGCCGCGGCGGAAAGTTGACAATAGCTGTAACCTGTCTGCCCATCAGATCACCCGGTTCGTACCGTTTTGTAATCTGGGCGCTTGATTGTTTCATGCCGATCTCTTCGCCGAAATCTATTGTCATCTTAATGGCCGGCACCTTTGCTTCCGGGAATACTTCCGCTTTTACGACCGTTCCTATTCTAAGATCAAGCTTGATAAAATCTTCGATGACTGCCATATCAAAAACTCCTTTTTTACAATCATGATACCAAAAAAAGAAGCAGTTTATTTAACCGATTTTCAGGATTATTTATCAGATTGAAAGGTGTTTCGGAAGACGCGCGGCGTTATTCCCTTATGTCTGACAAACCATCTGGTAAAGGAAGACAAATTTTGAAAGCCGACCTCCTGACTGATGTCTGTCAGCCGGCATTTTGTTTCAATAAGCATTTGTTCCGCTTTCTTCATACGGAGCTCAGCAATATAAGCTTGCGGGCTTTTCCCCGTCTGCTTTTTAAACCAGTCGGAATAATACGCCGGGTGGTAATGTTCCATTGCGGCAAGCTCTTTAATTGTAAAAGTCTTTGAGAGATTTCGGCGGATATACGCAATTGAATCATTTGTACGGTTTTCTTGTATCTTTTCAGCAATATATTCTGCAAGCAGACTCAATGAATGAGCCGACTGCTGCTTTGTCTCTTCTGTCAGCAGAAACCGAATCGAAGTCCAAAAAGGATCAAGCTTATTCAGAACGCCGGGGGCAAATGAACCTTTGAAAAAATATGCCGGTATGTCGAGAACGAGACATTCATTTCGCTCCAAAGAACGGAACCGATGTTCATGCCCGGGCGGAATATACAGCATTTGATCAGGTTTTAATCTGATTTTACGTCTTTCTGTCTCCAGGTCCAGCTGTCCTTCGAGCGGAAAGAGCATTTGGCAGTATGTGTGTGCATGAGAATCAAAAATATGTGAATAGGTGCGCCGCTCACAAATGATATGTTGTAATGAATCCATTTGTCCCTCCTTTTTACATGATGCGTCTTTTTATTTAGTTTACATAATAATATTATTGTTCCCTCTCCTGCAAACCTCTTAGAAAAGCAACAACTGCAAACTCCCGGCTTTCCTTAATTGATTCGGTTAATTCAAATGCACTCTGTTTTCTCAACACGGCAAATCCGTGAAGAAGGCTCCTCAGTCCTCTCGCAGCATGAATCGCAGTGTCAGACTGTGCATATCCGTTAGCTGTCAGCTGCCTGACAACAAGCTCTACAAGCAGGCTTGACAGATTCTCAATCCGGCCATCTTTTATCTTTTGAAATGTTGCGTCATATAATCCGGGATTGGCTTCGGCGAAATTGATATAGGCATCGGCGAGAGCAAGCAAAGCCGTTTCGCCCGTCAGTCCTTCTGCAGAGGCCGCCATATTTTCATATAACATAGTTAAACCGGAGACAGCCAGCTCTGCTTTAATTCCTTGAAGGCCATTGACAAAATTGTAAAGGGAAGGCGGTTTTACGTTTAAGGACTTTGCAACAGCCGCAAGCGTCACTTCGTTTAGCCCTTTTTCGTCAGCGATGCCTGCTGCAGCTCTCAATATCATGTCAAGGCTCATTCCGACTCTCGGTGACATTATGATCGGCCACCAGGCAGGCTTCGTTCGGCTTCCTCAACAGCCTCAGCCATCATTTCAACGGGATTGCAGAGAACATTTCCATGTCCGGCGGCCAGACTGCTTGGTTGATGAGCGATAAGTGTTCTTGCTGTTTTTACAGCTTCTTCTTTATTCCACGTAGCAAAAGCCGGAAACGGAAATTTCCATTTCAGCTTCCCAGAAACAGCAAGGCCGCCCCGTACTTGAAAGGCATCTCCGACGATCAGCATATCATTTCTCATATCTTTAAAAGCGAGGCTTCCCGGCGTATGACCGGGAGCGGGAATGACAAGTAAAGATCCGATCCGCTCGCCGCCTTTCAGCAGGCGATCAGGTTCGGTTCGAACATTTTTCGGCACTCCCCCCTTTATCGGCGTTTGTGCTTCATGCTCAAATAATGAAGTGTCACCTTTCAGCAAGAAAGAATCCCGCTCAGAAATACAGACGGAAGCATCCGGAAATTCCGCAGCTAATGAGTCAAGCGAACCGATGTGATCCCCGTGCGCGTGGGTGAGTAATATGTCATTCAGCGGCTTCCCAAGCTGCCGCAATGCTTGTTTGATTCCTTTATGACTGTTAGGCAGTCCGGCGTCAATCAGGGTTACTCCTTCTTCTTCTTCAACCAAATAACAATTCACCGGGAAGAGCGCGGGAAAAAAAGTCAGCTGCCAAACGGTTCCGTATTGTAAGATTCTCATGAACATCCTCCTAAAACTAATATCATTAGTTTTATTATAACTAATACCGTTAGTTTATCAAGAGTTTTCTGTTTAAATCCTGAAAAAGGCGCGGGCGCTTCTCTTATGCAAAAAAAAGAAACGCGCATACTGTGATAAAAGATGCTTTCAGCCTGCGAATAAATCAGACTACTAAAACCAGCCGGATAAGCATACACTACTCAACGGAGGGGGAGTTCCACACCATGCATATCACACTTCAAAGCATCTGCCCTGTCTTAATGATTGCCTTTTTTCTGTATAAAAAGGTGAAACGGTCCGTCGGCTTTCAGCCTTTGAAACCCCGCTGGCTTTATACAAGAATGATTTTGTTTTCATTGCTGGCCGCAGCTCTGGCGTTTTTCAGCATCACACACCCGGCTTTATACGGCCATCTTATATTCGGCACTTTTTGCGGCTGGCTTCTGGTCCTGTTTGCCAAACGGAACATTTCATTTGAAGAACGCCGCGGAAAAATGTATTTTCGCACTCACCTGTGGATTGAACTTATTCTATTAACGTTATTCCTATCGAGATTTGTTTATCGCGTTATTGAAATTTACCGGGTCACAGCGGACTTTACCCATCCGGAGGCATACAGCCAAACGGTCGGGGCCGATCCGCTGACCATCAGTATCTTTTATTTCATCGCAGTGTATTACAGCGGCTTCTCTTTTTATGTTTTAAAAACGAGCAGAGACCAAACCAATAACAGTCAGTACGGCTGACATCCCTGTCTCAAAAGCAGGGATGTTTTTTTAATCGTGCCGCGTATGGTGAATCATTTGCTGAAGCACATCTAACACATGTTCATCCTCAGGAGAATAATAGATGGATGTTCCTTCTCTGCGTGATTTGACGAGGCGCAGATTTTTAAGAAAACGCAGCTGATGAGAAACGGTAGACTGCAGCAAATTCAGCTTTTCTGCGATATCATTTACCGCGTGCTCACCCTGTGACAGCAAATGGAGAATTCTGATTCTGGTCGGATCAGACAGCGCCTTAAAAGTCTGGGCAACCAAAAATAAAGTTTCCTCATCTAAATCGACAGCGGGGTCATTTGTGTTTCCGGATTCGTGAAATTCAGTCATATACCTCACCCTTCTTTTCTCAAGTAGCCCAATTATACCAAATGTCAATTGATGCAGATACATCCTGCGCCTGACAAAAGAACCGTTATTTTAAATTTATGTTTCAAATACGGGTTTCCGCTTGGTTTCGCGCATTCATCTGTGTCATAATGAAAAAGTCATAATGCTCCTGAAATTGAGGGTGAAACACAGTGGAGAAAAAGAAAAAAGGCTGTTTCGCTGCCGCGGGTCTTATGATGATATGTGTTTTTGTCATGGTTTCCTTCTTCCTCATTCTGTTATTTTCAAATAATGAATGGCTCAAAAGTCTTCCGTTTGATGTCAAGCCGATCGTTCTTGAACGGCTGACAGATTACAAACCGCTTGTTGAAGACGAGCTGGATGAAAAAGGACTCACCAAATATACATCGCTTGTACTCGGCATGATATATCAGGAGTCAAAAGGAAGAGGAAATGATCCCATGCAGTCTTCAGAATCTCTGGGTTTAAAGCGAAATGAGATTAAAAACCCTCAAACCAGTATCAAACAGGGAATCAAACAATTCACTCTCATGTACCAAACAGGCAAGAAAAAAGGCGTAGACTTGGATACGATTATACAAAGCTACAACATGGGAGCCGGCTATATTGATTTTGTGGCTGAACATGGAGGATCGCATACTGAGGAACTGGCAAAACAATACTCCGAGCAGCAGGTCAAAAAGAATCCGAAACTTTACACTTGCGGAGGGAACAAAGACAATTTCCGTTATCCCTACTGCTATGGTGATTACACGTACGCAGAAAAAGTAAAAGCAAAAACAAAAACCGTTGAACAATCCTTAAATGTAACAACACTTGAAACGCTTGAAGAGTAAAAGGCGCCCTGATGAGGCGCCTTTTTCAATCAATAGAAAAAAGCCGCGCAGAGCACGGCTTTTTTTAATAATACGGTGAGATCATTAAGTATACAATGACACCCGTCAGACTGACATACAGCCAGAGCGGCATCGTCCATCTCGCGATTTTTTTGTGGCGCTCCACTTGCATGCTGAATCCTCTGATCAGCGTAAACAGCGCAAGCGGCACGATAACGGCGGAAAGACAGATGTGCGTAATTAAAATAAAGAAATAAATCCCCCGAATGATGCCGTGGCCGCCGAATAAAGTATTTTCAGCCACAGAGTGGTATACGACATAGCAGATCAAAAACAGCAGAGTCGTCGTAAACGCCGCCAAAATAAAGCGTTTATGCGCTTGAATATTTTTTTGCTTAATCATAAAGAGCGCTGCCAGCAAAAAGATAAAAGTAAAGCTGTTAAAAATGGCATTTAACATCGGCAGAATATGAATATTGGCAATGCTGACCTGTCCCGATTTCGGCATAAAAAACAGCACCGCAATTAACCCGTTGATCAGAACGGTCAATGTCAGCACGATACCGGTATAACTTTTAGGTTTGTTTTCTGTCTGATTCATCTTATGACCTCTCTCAATTTTACTGACTATCCAAATGGTATGAGAATTCAGCTTTGATGTCAACGGTTTCGCCCGCTTCGTCAGAAATTAGACAAACTTAAGCCCTAAAAAGACCGGGTGTTTGAGACCCGGCCTTTCGTCATATCATGCTTCCTTCAACAGTTCTTCTATCACCTTATGTTCGTTTTCATTCAACAGATTTTTTGGAATGATCCGATCAATCGGTTTATTCATGTGCTGATCGAGAATATCGGCTGTTTCTTTGTCCCCTGCGATTACGAGACGCTCCCATTGGTGTGAAGCGGCCTTTTGATCAAGGTTTGAAGCCAATCGTTTATACAGCCTGTTTTGGTTTTCTTCGACGTGGGCTTTGGCAGCGTCTTCGTCCATCGACGCGGAGAGGCTTCCGCTTACATCCTGCGGTTTCCACGATTCATTGATGACGTCGTAATGATAATGCTCCACTCCTTCAATTTTTCCGAGTACGGTTTCTATGATCTTCACTTCATTCTGCTGGGTGAGAATAAAAGCCGTGCTCGGAAATTGTTCACGAAGAAGTTCTAATTGATCAAGGACAGCCGTCTCTTCCCAATAAAATCGTGTTTCAACAGGCACCTGCAATTCAATCGTCTCCCAAATACCGCCTTCTCCCGACGCAAAAAATACGAGACTTCGCGGCATCTCTTTACCAAGCTCATCGATATATTGATAGACACGTTCCATGATGCGGACGAGAGATTTTTCTTCTTCCGGATCACTGGCAGACAGATACTCTTTTAATCTCCGAAAACCGGTTTTCAAGGCGATTTTCCACTCTCCCCCCTGCTGATCCGGATTTCTCATATCCGTATTTACATATAAGGAAAGCATTTTATCAGGAGATTCCGTCATTACGTACTTCAATTTGCCGATGAGTGAGTCAATTGCCATTATAGATTCCTCCTTTTTCCGCTGCTCACTGTTCCTTTCCCTATCCGCACCGCCTTAAAAACGTCAATCCACATATAAACGGCAGACTTTTCTAAAAAAGTTTTTGCAAAACCCATTTACAAACCAAGACATCATTTACTACAATGGATACTTGTGTTTAACTAAGACTTTTACGCTGTGAAAGGAGTATGATTTTGTTTACTGCAGAAGAAAGAGATCAGAAAGAGCTGGAAAAAGAGCTTCATAAACTTGAATTTCAGATTTTCAGAATGCGGGAAAATCTGATAGATGTATCAAAAGACGCGCGAGTGCTTGGTATTGATCAATCGAACAATGACGATTGGATCATTGTTTCCTCGATTGATGATGGCCAAACATGTAAGATTATGCTGACTGATTGTGAATCAGCCTACAGGGGAAGAGGCTGTTTTTCACTGATCGCCTCTTATTATGACAATGCCATTCATATCGGGGACATTAAAGGCCCGCCGAACCATGGCTACGGCTCGATCTGCATGAAATTTTTAAAACATATCGCCAGAGAGCAGAATATCCCGAAAGTGACAGGCGACATCGCTAAGCGTGATTGGGATCATGTCGACAGACTCGTTCATTTTTATGAAAAGCATCACTTTGATGTCTGGATTGACAATGATACGCAATCAGGCGGCATTAAATGGGTCGACCTGTAAAAAATGATAGATAAACCCTCGTTAATATGGTGTAATAGATTAAACCATTTAAGGAGGGTTTTTTTGTATCCGGAAAAATTGAAAAAAGGTGACGGCATTCGTATTGTGTCTCCGGCCACAAGCATGTCCGTTATGTCAGATGAAAATATAAATGCCGCGAAGACAAAATTGGAGGAGCTGGGCTTTTGTGTCTCTTTTTCAGTGCATGCGAAAGAAATAAATGAATTTGATTCATCATCCATTGAATCGCGTGTACAGGATCTGCACGAAGCTTTCGCTGATCCTGACATCAAAGCGATTTTGACGACACTCGGCGGGTTCCAATCAAATCAGCTGCTTCGCTATCTTGATTATGAAAACATCAAGCGGCATCCGAAAATCCTTTGCGGCTATTCAGATATTACCGCTCTCGGCCATGCCATATATCAAAAAAACGGCCTTATTACATATTCCGGTCCCCATTTTTCTTCATTTGCCATGAAAAAAGGGCTGGACTATACGATTAAGTCTTTCTTGGCCTGCTGTGCTTCTGACAACCCGTATGAGGTAAAGCCTTCATCCGAGTGGAGTGATGATAAATGGTATTTGAACCAGGAGGACAGACGTTTTTATCGGAATCCGGGACCGCTCGTTATTCAACCCGGATATGCGGAAGGAACACTGATCGGAGGAAATCTATGCACGCTGAATCTTCTGCAGGGCACCGAATACTTTCCGGAGATGGAGCAAGTGATTCTGTTTATAGAAGATGATTATATGTCGGACATTCATATGTTTGACCGGGATTTGCAGTCACTCATCCACCTTCCCGCTTTTTCAGCCGTGAAGGGAATTGTCATCGGACGTTTCCAGCATGCTTCAAATGTGTCTGAGGAGGCTCTGCGTGCCGTCATCCGTACAAAAGAAGAACTGTCATCCATGCCTGTTATCGCAAATGCTGATTTCGGCCATACCTCCCCTTTGATGACATTCCCGATCGGAGGAACATGCAGGATAGAAGCCGGCTCAGAAGGCGGACGGATATGGATCGATCGGCATTAATACATAAAGCCGGGAAAACCGCCCCGTCTTTTTATTTTGACGCCTTATGCCGCGGCGTGCGCGGAGCGATCATAATTCGTCCGCCAGCCGCTGCCGTCACCCATACGGAAGCTCCTTCATAAAAACGGCTGATCTCTTCATTATATACGGCATGTGTCAGTTCACGTTTATCATGCGTTCCGTCTTGGTTTTTTACGTTTAAAATAAGCACAAGCTCGTGCCTGCCATTCTTCATCACGCCAGTACGTCTCACCTTTTCAATAACGGCTGGCCTTCCTCTCCCTCTGTCAAGCGCCTGAAACAGCCTGACAGCAGGCATAGACAGTCCGATAACGAGCACAATGGCGAAAGCGGTGCATATACCTGCATGAAACACCGGTGATTCTGTGAAGGCATTCCATAAACATATAAATTCCGGCTCCATTAGATTCATACATCCCTTCAGATTCCGTTTTCACATCCATTCCTTATTATATTAGAGAAACGCTTTTTCTTTTTCCGCATATAACGATTATATACAGTCAAAAAAGGGAAGAAAAAAAGAACACAAAGCATTTCGCCTTGTGTTCTTCATCTCTATATGAAACTAGTCTAATACTTTAACATTTACTGTTCTGACGCCCCAGTTGTTAGCGTCACTTTTCTTTGCAACAAATACGTCAATTTTATTTCCTTTAATTGCGCCGCCTGTATCTGCTGCTGTTGCCACTCCGTAACCTTCAACATAAACCTTAGAGCCAAGCGGAATGACACTAGGGTCTACCGCGATGACTTTTGCATCAGGGTTTTTGTTTAAGTCAACACCGGTTGCCGTTACACCGGAAATGCCGCCGTCGTTAGCAGAGTAAGCAGTTGCAGTCATTGTCAGCTGCTTTTTAGGCTCTTGTTGGTTTGTATTTGATTGAACAGGCTGCTGTTTTGCTTCGACAGCCTTCGCTTCTTGTTTAGGTTGTTGTTCTTGAACAGGTTCTTGTTTCGGCTGCTCGTTTTTGACAGCTTCTTGTTTCGGCTGTTCTGTCTCGGCAGCTGGTTTTTGTTCAGTTTGCGGCTGGCTGGCTTCTTGAGCCGGCTGTGCAGCCTGAGCCTGACCTTTCACATTTAACGTTGTGCCTGCGTAAATTATATCTGATTGCAAGTTATTCAAGCTTTTCAGATTGCCGACTGATGTTCCGAATTTCTGAGCAATTTTCCAGAGGCTGTCGCCCTGCTTCACTGTGTACTGCCCAGATGTGGTTGTTTCTACTGAAGAAATAGTCAGTTTCTCTCCTTCAATGATTAAATCAGAAGATAACTGATTCCATTCTTTTAAGTCCTTTAGGTTCACTCCGTTTTTTTGCGAGATCCCCCAGAGCGTGTCACCCTTTTGCACCGTGATTTCTTTAGCAGAAGCGTGAGCTCCAAATGCAGTTGTTGAAATTGCTGCAACTGCGACAAAGGACATAATCGTCTTCTTCATAAGTAAATCCTCCCTTGTTAGCTTTTTATTGGCGGCTAACAGGTGATATCGTAACATATGAAAATGTCAGTTCAATAACAAAACGATTTGAATTAGATTACAGTTCCTTTACATGAAACATTTCTCTCGCTTGGTAAGTCTTGCTGAAACCCTGATACAGCAAGGGTTTTCAAGCTTCTGATTTTTCCGGCGCGAATGAAAAACACAATGTGCAAATTTCTAAAAAAACTTTTTTTCACTCTGTTTCTCTTACATAATTTCGGATTTCTTCTAAAAAAACTGCTCCGTATTTCAATCTTTTTTGTTCCCCGACCCCTTTTACGGAAAGAAGATCCTGATCTGTTTTCGGAAGTTTCGCCGACATTTCTTTTAACGTCTGATCTGAGAACACGACAAATGGAGGCACACCCTGTTCAGCTGCAATCTCTTTGCGGAGACGCCGGAGAAGCTCAAATAATTCATCATTTTCGGTAACGGCGGCGGCCTGTAAAGCTTCTTTTCTCGCGACTGCGCTTTTTCCAAGCAGAACGTCCCTGCCTTTTTGGGTGACCATAAGCGTCGGAAATGTGCCGTCCGCCATTCTGATATATTCATCTGAAATAAGGAATTCGATAAAATCACTGATTTCCGATGCGGATTGATGCTTCATAATGCCGTAAGTCGACAGGCTGCTGAAGCCGTTTTCCAGCACTTTTTTATTTTTTGACCCGCTAAGCACCTGCGCCACCATCGTTTTTCCGAAGCGCTCATTCATTCTGATGATACATGACAATACCATCTGCGCTTCTTTTGTGACGTCATGGGCGGTCCTTGTATCAGTGCAATTGCCGCATGCTCCGCAAGCTTCCGCCTCATTCTCGCCGAAATACTTCAGAATAAACCGCTGCAGGCAATCTTCCGTATGACAGTAATCCACCATCTGTCTCAGTTTTTTGAGATCCTGCTTTTGTTTTTCTTCTCCGGCGGCCGATTGGTCTATTAAAAAACGCTGCACCATAATATCCTGCGGCGAAAACAAGAGCACACACTCGCTGTTAAGACCGTCGCGCCCGGCCCGTCCGGCTTCCTGGTAATAGCTCTCCATATCTTTCGGAATCTGCGCGTGTAAAACGAACCTGATGTTGCTCTTATCGATTCCCATTCCGAAAGCGGACGTAGCTACCATCACTTGTATCTGATCGTTAAGAAACCGCTCCTGCTGGTCTTTTCTGTCATCATCCGCCAATCCGCCGTGATAACGGCCGGCATTGATGCCGCCGCGTTTTAATTTCTCATATAAACGGTCGGTTTCTTTTCTTGTCGCTGTATATATAATGCCGGCTTCGTGTTTATTTTTTTCCAGATACCGCTCGATAAACCGGTCTTTGTTTTCGCCCTTTACTACTTTAAACGTTAAATTCTCTCTGGCAAAACCGGTATATACAGTTTGTTCTTTCTTAATATGAAGCTGTTTGCAGATGTCATCATGAACCTCAGGCGTAGCCGTCGCCGTTAATGCGATGATGACGGGCGGTTCTTTTAATTCATTAAAAAGGATTTCGATATTCCGGTAACTCGGCCTGAAATCATGTCCCCATTGCGATATACAGTGAGCTTCGTCAATGGCGACAAGAGGAACCGTAATATTCTGCAGGATGTGAATGAATTCAGAAGAAGTCAAACGCTCCGGTGTGATGTAAAAGAGCCGGTAAGCCCCTTGTTTCAAACCGGTCAGGCGCTCATGAATGTCACGGCTTGTCTGGGTACTGTTAATATAAGCTGCCGCGATACCCGCTTCTTCAAGCGCGTCGACTTGATCTTTCATTAAGGAAATAAGAGGGGAAATAACGATTGTGGTTCCTTCAAACAGCAGTGCGGGAATCTGATAGCAGATTGATTTTCCGCCCCCTGTCGGCATAATGCAGACCGTGTTTTTTCTCTCCTCTGCAACTGATTGTATCGCCTGCTTTTGGCCCGCGCGAAGACTGTCGTAGCCAAAATAATGCGCCAGAAGGGATTGGGCTTTCTCCAGCATATGTTGTAAAACCTCACTTTGTCTTTGATTCTTTCATTTTATCATACTGATAAAGTACGCTGCTCAATGGCAATTCAAAATAAAAAGCCATCTCCGCAAGGGAAATGGCTTTCGCTACGTATGCCGTACGCAAGTAAGAAAGTTTTAAACCACCACTCCTCAAAGTGGGTGTTTGCAGAAGCGTTCCTGTCGTCCTCTGCAATGGAGGCATGACATTCCGGCTTCGATATAAAACTCCCTATTACAGCTTAAAGGTTAAAACTTAATTAACAATACGAACAATGTAGCTTCTCTTATATCCTACACCATCAGTCGTATTTTGGCAAGAGGGTTAATTCTTTTACAGAAAACCTTTTTTCTTTGTGAAAAATGCTTTATTCTACATAAAAATTGTTTTTTCGACAAAATTTCAATATATCAATATAAGATCAGATCGAAAGCTGCCGCCAGTTTCTTCTATAATAGAAAAAACTCTCACACCCTGTAGGGGCGCAAGAGTTAATGGAAATTAGAATTTTGCAGCCAGATCTTTCGCTTCTTGCAGTCCTTTTTCAATGATCTCTTGAGCGTTATCCGGTGCAGCATTATGGCCTTCAACGACAACAGTGTGAAGATCTTGGACACCCCAGAAACCGAGAACGGTTTTCATGAAGTTTAATGACATTTCAAGAGATGCCATCGGTCCTTCAGAATATACGCCGCCGCGTGCGTTTAAGAGCGCTACTTTTTTATCTCCCATCAGACCTTTAGGGCCTTCAGGCGTGTATGTGAAAGTAACTCCTGCACGAGACAGGTAATCAACATAAGTATGAAGCACAGCAGGCACTGTGAAGTTCCAAAGCGGGAATGCAAACACGACTTTGTCAGCTTTGACAAATTGATTTAAGTAAATGTCAGCAGTTGACGCTTGTTTTTTCTCTTCGTCTGTCATTTCAATTCCTTTTGAAGCTTTAAATGTTCCGTTAATCATATCTCTTCCGAGGTAAGGAAGGTTTTCTTTATGAAGATCAAGTTCGATCACTTCATCATTCGGATTGTTTTCTTTATAAGCAGCCAGAAACGCTTCGTATAATTTTACGGATACGCCTTCTTCAGCCGTACGGTCACTTGATTTTACAAATAATACTTGAGACATTCTAAATTCCTCCCGGTAATCTTTTAATATTTACTTACAAATAGTATGTTACTTTCTTTTTTATATAAAGTCAATGATTTTATTTCGATTCCGAGATTTTTTATGGAATAAAAAAACAGGTACATATGAATGTACCTGCTGCTATTATTGTGAATCCTGCTCGCGATCCAGGATTTCGTAAGTTTGTGAGCTTTTTTGATCAACGGTTTCTTTATTTGAGAGGTCTTTCACCTGCTCGTGAAATTTCCTTTCATATGACGGAGCGTCTGTTTTCACATCCCCTTCTGTTTCTCGCTGCGCTTCGACGGTCATTCTGGCGTACGGCACGGCTTCAAGTCTTTCATAAGGAATTTCTTTTCCCGTTTTCTCGCAAATCCCGTATGTTCCTTTATCCATTCGTTCAAGCGCGGCGTTCACCTCATCTAAAAGATTCTGATCGACACCGTCCAGCGTCTGATTCGTGACCCTGTCCAAATAAATGCTTCCGTGATCAGCTAAGTGGTTATCTACTCCGTTCGACAGTTCTCCTGTGTCTTCACTCATTGAATGATTTTCTTTTGATTCTCCCTGAAGACTTTCCTTTAAATCGATTAATTTATGATAAAGGCTGTCCTGCTGTACTTTTGATAATGACATATTCATCATCTCCTTTTTCGTCTGTATTCTTCGCTGCACTGTTAATACATACCCTCGAAAAAGGAGGCTGAAACAACGGGGTCAATGCTTTCTCCCCCTGATGGTGACATTGGGTGTCTGCTGCTTTGTCTGTCTTTTTTCTTTCGCAGCATCATTTTGCGGGTTGTCCCGAAATTCTTCAGCGCAGGCTTGTTTGAGCCTGTGCGCCGGTGTATGGTAAGTGGCGCCGATATTCAGCATACCGCTCAGCTCTTCTATACTCAGCTTTTCAAAATCAATATTGTATTCAACCTTGTCCACTTTGACGTGCTCAATATGGACATATGTTTTTTCCCCTTCAACCGTCTGCGGCTCAAAATGACACTTATCCTGAAGCTCATCAAGCTGTTGTTCCACTTTCTTAAGCCGGTCTAAATCTTCTTCACACACTTTTTTGAAAATCTCTTTCATTATTTTTTTCAAAGAAAATCACTTCTTTCCCCGTCACTCTTGGAAAGTTCTATGCGTCCCGCATTGCGAATATATAAACATGATATACAAAAAGGAGGCGAATCATGATGTTTTTTCCATCCGTTATCAATTTTGAGTATATAAAAATGAACGGAATCAGCGGCGGAGCAACTTTTAACACCGGCTCTTCCGTTATGGTGAGAAACACAGCAGCCAATAAAAGAAATGAAGGGTACGGTGAACAAAACGGTGATTGCACCGTTGTCGTCATCCCTATCATGAGTATCGATGATTCAGATCTGATAGATGGCACAGCAAACAAGATCAGCCTTCGATAATGATCTGGCTTGCATCCCCCAGATGTTTAGCAATCGATATATATAAAATCCCGTCTTTGAATACCGCCTGCATTCCCTTTGTTCCCTGAGCGGAATGCGGAAGGTCGAGTTTTTTTTCAAAATCGCCGTATTTTCCGGTCTTCTGTTTAAAATCCTGTTCATTAAAAAAGGATTTTCTCGTGCCTTTTACGACGATATATTCTCCGTAGGACAGCAGCTGAACATCTTGTTTCCGGTAGCCGGGCAGATACAGTAAAAATTGGAGCTCATCATGGGTTTCCACAATATCTATAAGAGGAAAAGCATCCTCATTTCTTCTCATTTGCCCATCTCCCTGTTGAAAGGGAAAATGAGAATGGCCGTTTTGAAATGATTTCAGTTGTTCATCATCAAAAACGTTTTTCCAAAAGTCGCCGCCGGACATGTTTTGCGCCATTTCCATCCATTGCTTCATCTTATCGAAATCCATTTTTATCGCCCCCTGTCTAAGCATACGGTCATAACAGCCGGCATACACCTGTATTAAAGGAGGTTTGCCTGTGGTTCAACCAACTCCATATATCAATATTAATATTTTCATGTTGAAAATTAATTCCTTTGAAAATGCTTCAGCGGTGAATGTCGGACAAAATTTACTGGCGGAATGGCAGAATTCTGATAAAAAGAATCAGGGATACGGACAGAACTTCGGAGATGCAAGCGGCTTCATCGGCACGAACGGCAAAGTGGATGACCGGGATCAAATTGATTCTCCATCTACCTTTGAGTCTGCATGCGATAAAATCCCTGCCGGAAAAGGAGGCCCATTATGATGTTTTCGCCGGTTTTGGTAAATGTAGGAGGCTTTAAAGTAAATGCAGTCGACCGCGGTTCTTCCATTACGATCGGCCCGTATCAGCAAATCGATTATTTTTTATCCAATAAGATCAACTACGGATTCGGTGAAGAAAATGGTGATTTGGCGCCGATTTATATCCCCATCAGTTCTATTGCTGATCCGGATCTCATTGATTCGAACTCCGGAAAAACAAGCATTATATAATAAAAAGGCCATCCGCATGCATTCGGATGGCTTTTATGTGATATTTAACTGCATAAGTATTTTGTTAAGATGGCTTGAACCTCAGTCAAGTCCGTTTCTTTTGCAAATTCCAATTCGAAAGTTTTTCCCCTTGTCATTAATACAAGCCCGGTATCGGGATCAAACATCCCCGCTTCTTGAATGGCGAAGCTTTCAATTGTTTTATATGGAAGAAATACGCGCACTTTCTTTTTGGAGAACATTTTATTATCAAAGAAAATCACTCGTTTATTCGTAAAGCATATTTGGTCAACCCGCAGTTTATAAATCGTTTCGATCCGTTCTCCCTCAACGAGCAAAGCCTCCAGCTTTTTTGTGTCGGTTGATCTGCTGACAGAAAAAATTCCCAATGAAGAACCCCACTTTCTGCTTCTATACTATTGTTTTATTACAATCATAAAAAAATAAGTTCTTTATCCCTATATAAGAATACGACATAGACGGCATTTAAACCATTACGAACAGATTACATTTTTAGAACGTTCATCAAAAAAGCCCTTCGCGAAAGGTGCCGCTGTTATGAAGTAGTACGGTTCAGCGAAAGAAAAGGTTTCAAGAAAACGGTATTTTTTTCGAAAAGTCAGTTTTTTATTTTCGCCATAAAAAACCGCGGCTTCTCCAATGCCGCGGTTTCAACAAAACATCAACGATCCGTATCTTCAATTGTTCCTTCTTTATAGGTATCTGAAATTTGTTCCATCGTCGTGTCGGTGCCTTCTTCAGGTTGCACTTGCTGAAGCTGATCTGATGTTTTATTTTGTTTGTCTTGCTCTGTTTTTTTCATTTTGCAGCCACCCTTTATATGTAGTCTTTTTTAGTATGGCTCAGGCAAAATGAATTCATTCAGCTTTAAACTTCTTCAAAATACTCTTTGTAGAAGCCTCCGACTTTGTTTGTATTGTCTACAACAAAAATGAATTCTTCTGTTTCATTTTTGACTTCATACTCTTTACCCGGCGTCAGCACATTTTTGACAATGTATTTTTTCGCATCTGTATGTACGCATTTGACCTTTTTGACGCTTTCTTTTGTCTGCCAATTATTATGAATCATTTATAAAACTCCTTTTCTTAATCGATAAGCTTATTGTAGCCGTTTTTTCTTGTGAATTGCAATAACGGTTATCAATTGATTTTACCGGGGCTGTTATTATAGAATGACTGTATGCGCTTACTTTGCGCGGACATCAAGATGCTCAAAACAGACCATAAAAAAATTTCGGGAGGTTTGTTACGAATGAGTTCTTTAACGATGCAGATCACAAAAAGGCTGGAAACATTTTTACAGGGCACGAAGAAACTTTATATTGACGGAAAATTTGTTCCTAGCGCTTCAGGATCAACATTTGTCACACCGAATCCGGCAACCGGAGAAACGCTGATGACGCTTTACGAGGCACAGACAGAAGACATTGACAGTGCAGTGAAAGCGGCACGCAAAGCCTTTGATCACGGCGAATGGCGCACTATGCCGGCCGCTTCCAGAAGCAGGCTGATGTATAAGCTTGCCGATTTAATGGAAGAGCACAAAACGGAACTCGCGCAGCTTGAAACACTTGATAACGGAAAACCGATTAATGAAACGACGAATGGGGATATCCCGCTTGCAATTGAGCATATGCGTTATTATGCCGGATGGTCTACAAAGATAACCGGACAAACGATTCCGGTCGCCGGCTCATATTTTAATTACACCCGCCATGAGCCTGTCGGCGTCGTGGGGCAGATCATCCCTTGGAACTTCCCGCTCCTTATGGCGATGTGGAAAATGGGCGCCGCCCTTGCCACAGGCTGCACAATCGTTTTGAAACCGGCCGAGCAGACACCGCTGACCGCCCTCTATTTAGCGGAATTAATAGATCAGGCGGGCTTCCCTGACGGCGTCATCAATATTGTTCCAGGGTTCGGCGAGACGGCCGGGGAAGCGCTGACCAACCATGACGATGTCGATAAACTCGCTTTTACCGGCTCTACAGAAATCGGCAAAAAAATCATGGAAAAAGCCGCAAAAAAAATTAAACGCGTGACACTGGAGCTTGGCGGAAAGTCACCTAACATCATTTTGCCTGACGCCAATTTGAAGAAAGCCATTCCCGGCGCTTTAAACGGGGTCATGTTTAATCAGGGGCAGGTATGCTGCGCAGGCTCCCGTGTCTTCATTCACAAAGACAAATATGATGAGGTCGTCAGCGAAATGGTTTCATATGCGAAATCGCTTCAGCAAGGCGCCGGCCTTCACCAAGATACACAAATCGGCCCGCTCGTCAGTCAGGAACAGCATGAGCGCGTGCTTTCATATATTGAAAAAGGAAAAGCGGAAGGAGCCAAAGCTGTCGCGGGCGGCAGCTGCCCGTTTGAAGAAGGGTATTTTGTCTCCCCGACTGTATTTGCGGATGTGGATGACAGCATGACCATCGCAAAAGAAGAAATTTTCGGCCCTGTTTTAGCCGCCATTCCGTATGATACGGTAGATGAAGTCATTGAGCGGGCGAACCGCTCGGAATACGGCCTTGCAGCCGGACTTTGGACTGAGAATGTGAAAAACGCCCATTACATTGCTGACCGTCTCCAAGCCGGCACCGTTTGGGTCAACTGCTACAATGTTTTCGATGCGGCATCTCCTTTCGGCGGCTATAAGCAATCCGGCCTCGGGCGGGAAATGGGCTCTTACGCGCTGAATAATTATACAGAAGTGAAAAGCGTCTGGATCAATCTGGAAGATTAATCAAACAAGAAACTGCTGCCTGTCAGCAGTTTCTTTCTTTTGTCATGCCGCCTTTTACATATGAATATATATGCTTCTGAAGGAGTTGAGCGAGTGTGAGCACAATTCATGAAAACGTCAGAAGCCGCCAAAAGAAAACCATCTCCCTATTAAGAGAAACGCAAAATGCGGACGGCTCATGGTCATTTTGTTTTGAAGGACCGATTTTGACAAACGCCTTTCTGATCCTCCTCCTCACTTCTCTTGGAGACAATGATAAAGAACTGATCGCTGAGCTTGCAGAAGGCATTCGCGCTAAACAGCGCCCGGACGGAACTTTTGCCAACTATCCTGATGACCGGAAAGGAAATGTGACCGCCACTGTACAGGGCTATGCCGGCTTGCTGGCTTCCGGTTTATATAGCCGTTCTGAGGCGCATATGATTCAGGCCGAACGCTTTATCATCTCAAATGGCGGCTTGCGCAACGTACACTTCATGACAAAGTGGATGCTTGCGGCAAACGGCCTTTATCCATGGCCCGCGCTGCATCTGCCATTATCTTTCTTAGTCATTCCCCCATCCTTCCCGCTGCATTTTTACCAGTTCAGTACATACGCCCGTATTCATTTTGTACCGATGGCCGTGACGCTTAACAAAAGATTTTCGCTGAAAAATCCCAACGTTCCGTCTCTCGCGCATTTAGATCGGCATATGACTAAAAATCCGTTTACATGGCTTCGTTCCGATCAGGATGAGAACAGAGACCTCTCTTCTCTTTTCGCGCACTGGAAGCGGCTTTTGCAGATTCCTGCCGCTTTTCACCAGCTCGGTCTGCGTACGGCCAAAACGTATATGCTTGACCGGATTGAAGAAGACGGCACATTATACAGCTATGCGAGCGCCACTATTTTTATGGTGTACGGCCTGCTCGCTCTCGGTGTATCGCGCCACTCCCCCGTTATCAGAAAAGCACTTGCCGGCACGAAAGCTTTGCTCACGTCTTGCGGCGATATACCGTACCTGGAAAATTCAACGTCGACCGTTTGGGATACGGCGCTTCTCAACTATGCGCTTATGAAAAGCGGGATCTCAGATAACGATCAGATGATAACCAGCGCCGCCCGGTTTCTGCGTGAACGGCAGCAGACGAAAGTCGCTGATTGGGCCGTTCACAACCCGCATGCTGAACCGGGAGGATGGGGTTTTTCAAACATCAATACAAATAATCCTGATTGTGATGACACAGCCGCAGTGCTCAAAGCCATTCCGCGAAAACTTTATCCCGCCTCATGGGAACGCGGACTGAGCTGGCTTTTGTCCATGCAAAACAGTGACGGCGGCTTCTCTGCTTTTGAGAAAAATGTCAATCATCCGCTGGTCCGCCTGCTGCCGCTGGAATCGGCTGAGGAAGCTGCCATCGATCCCTCAACAAGCGACTTAACCGGGCGGGTGCTGCACTGTTTAGGAGAAGCGGGGCTTTCTTCTGATCACCCTCAGATTGAAAAGGCCGTCCAATGGCTGATCCGCCATCAAGAAGAGGACGGATCGTGGTACGGCAGATGGGGGGTCTGCTATATTTACGGCACATGGGCAGCGCTGACAGGGATGAAGGCTTGCGGCGTGAGCCAAAACCACCCGGCCGTGAAAAAAGCGATCCGCTGGCTGAAGTCCATTCAAAACGAGGACGGAAGCTGGGGGGAATCCTGTAAAAGCGCAGAAGAGAAAACCTATGTTCCGCTTTCTTACGGGACGCTTGTACAGACGGCTTGGGCGGCCGAAGCTTTGCTGCAATACGAAAAAACTCATCATCAAGCCGTCACAAAAGGCATATCTTTTCTTATTGAAAACCGGCATTACGAAGGAGCCGCTTTCAGCTATCCGACCGGAATCGGCCTGCCGAAGCAGTTTTACATCAGGTATCACAGCTACCCGTATGTGTTTTCTTTGCTTGCGCTCAGCACTTTTATGAAAATGAGTGAAAAGGAGGAAGAAAAATGAAACGGCACGCTTATCAAACCGAAATGCTGAATTGGTGTGAAACCTTGAAGGAACAAGTTATTCAGCAAGGTCGGTTCGATCGCTTCGCGGCACAAATCGACCGGATTTTTCACACCCTTCAGGATGATGGATTAACGGAGGCGGAATGGTACGAACAAGCATCGGCACTTTACCGGGACATTACTGAACCCGAAGAGCCGGATGAGCGCAGAGCTTATGTGCCGATCGGCAAGCATGTCCTCCCTAAACTGCCTTACAGTTATTCCGCACTGGAACCGTATATTTCAAGAGAGATTATGAAACTTCACCATACAAAACACCATCAGAGCTATGTTGACGGTCTGAATAAAGCAGAACTGGAGCTCAAAAAAGCGAGACAGACGAAACAGTACGACTTAGTGGCACATTGGGGGCGACAATTGGCGTTTCACGGCGCGGGCCATTATTTGCACAGTATTTTCTGGTTTTCGATGAATCCAAACGGAAAAAGACGGCCGACGGGTGCACTCTTTCAAATGATTGATGTGTCATTCGGAAGCTACTCCGCTTTTAAAGAGCAATTTTCTCAAGCGGCGAAAAAAGTCGAAGGAGTCGGCTGGGCTATCCTAGTCTGGGCGCCGCGCGCCGGGCGGCTGGAGATTTTGGCCGCTGAGAAGCATCAGCTCTACAGCCAGTGGGACGTCATTCCTTTGCTTCCGCTGGATGTGTGGGAACACGCTTATTACTTACAATATAAAAACGACCGAGCGGCTTACGTGGATCAATGGTGGAATGTCGTTGATTGGCGGGAGGCGGAGAAACGGTTCGAGCAAGCGCACCGCGTGATATGGCCGCTTTATTAAAAAAGCCCCCGTCTTGAACGGGGGCCTGCTTCTTTTGGTTTAAAAAATACCAAGGACGTGCAGAAAAACGATAATAATGGCTACAGGAGCCACATAACGGATTAATAGGAGCCAGACTGCAAACCATTTTCGTTTTATACCGGAACCGCTTTTCAGTTCGTCAAACAGCATCTGTTTCGGAATTTTCAGCGGTACGAAAACGGCAATTAAAAGCGCGCCCAGCGGCATTAAGACATTGCTGACCAGAAAATCCGCAGCGTCAAAAATACTGCGGTGAAAAATAGAAACATCACTCAAAATTCCGTACGACAGCGCCGAAGGGACCCCGACAATAAATATAGCAAGTCCCCCGATCCATGCATACCGCTTCCGTTTTGCCGAATCGCCTTTTGACAAAACAGCAACTAAAATTTCAAGCATTGAAAAAGCCGATGTCAGCGTCGCAAATAAAAACAGCAGCAAAAAGGCGAGTAAAAACACGATGCCCAACGGCATTTGGTTAAAGACGGTCGGCAGCACGTTAAATAAAAGCTGCGGGCCTTGATCCGGCTTGAGGCCGAATGCAAACACCGCCGGAAAAATCGCCACTCCCGCCATCACAGCAACAAGGACATTTAATACCGTCACCGATACGGCGGATTGAACAATATTTTCTTCTTTTTCTAAATATGCGCTGTATGTAACCATTACGGACACTCCGACGCTTAACGAGAAAAATGATTGTCCCATCGCATATAAAATGGTATTGGCATCCATCGCGCCAAAATCAGGCATAAAAAAGAATTTTAATCCTTTTGCTGCATCATGCAGCGTAACGGAGCGGATCATTAAGAGAATAAACAGAATAAACAGAGCCGGCATCAGCACCTGGCTCACTTTTTCAATGCCGCTGCTCACCCCTTTTGCCACAACTAAAATCGTCAGCACGATAAACAGCAGTTGGCCGAAAACGGCTGCATAAGGATTTGAAATGGTATCGATAAATAACGTATCAAATCCCGAAGAAAGCGATAAGCCGCCTGTAAAGCCTTTTATAATGTAGATTAATATCCATCCCCCCACTACGCTGTAGAAGGATAATAGAATAAAACACGTAATGATTCCGAGATATCCGATCCAGTGCCACTTTTTCCCCGGCGCGAGCGCCTTATAGGATTCAACGGCGTTTTTTTGTGTTTTTCTGCCGATAATAAATTCAGCAAGCAAAAGCGGCAGTCCGATTAAAACAGTAAATAAAATAAAAACAAGCAGAAAAGCGCCGCCTCCGCTGGTTCCCGCTACGTAAGGGAACTTCCATATTGCGCCGAGCCCGATTGCAGAGCCGGCCGTAGCTAAAATAAATCCCAGCTTAGATGACCATTGATTAGCTTCTTTCACTTCAGCACTCCCAATTCATTTCAGTATAAAAATCAATTGTAAGAATATATGTCTGAATAGTCAAGAAGATGTTAGTTTACATAATAATTTTATTGAAAACTTATATTTAATATTGAATTATTCAGAAAATTATTTATAATGGAATACAGAAAAGTCAGTCATATTTTCTGACTGATTGATTGAATGTAAAAGGAGCTGTGTTTATGGAATGGCTGAAAAAAATAAGCAGGTTTGCGGGCCAAACCTTTGGCTTGTGGGTTATCGTCTTTGCCGGTTTAGGATTCGCCTGCCCTGATTTGTTTTCTTGGATCAGTTCTTATATGACGATTTTCCTTGGTATTATTATGTTTGGGATGGGGCTTACTCTTCAAGCAGACGATTTTAAAGAATTAATCAGAAAGCCTTGGCATGTCGTGATCGGAGTCGCTGCCCAGTTTACGATTATGCCGCTTACGGCTTTCTGTTTATCAATCGGGCTCCGCCTCCCCGCAGAAATCGCCGCGGGCGTCATTCTGGTCGGATGCTGTCCGGGCGGTACGGCATCAAACGTCATGACGTTTTTGGCGAAAGGCAATACGGCGCTTTCTGTTGCGGTCACCACGATCTCAACATTGCTTGCTCCTATTGTAACGCCGGCACTTATTATGCTGTTTGCGAAAGAGTGGCTCCCCGTTTCTTTCGGCTCACTGTTTGTTTCCATTATGCAAGCCGTGCTTTTGCCGATCGTCCTCGGGGTGATTGTGAAGCTGTTCTTCAAAAAACAGGTCGGACAAGCCGTGCACGCGCTTCCTCTCGTGTCGGTAATCGGCATCGTAGCGATTGTATCCTCTGTCGTCAGCGTAAATCGTGAGCATCTGCTTCAATCAGGACTGCTGATTGTGTCTGTCGTCATCTTACATAACGGAATCGGATATTTGTTAGGATTCCTGACTGCAAAGCTGTTCAAAATGGATTATGCTTCACAAAAAGCGATTGCGATCGAAGTCGGAATGCAAAACTCCGGACTGGGCGCAGCGCTTGCGACAGCGCATTTCTCCCCTTTGTCAGCCGTGCCGAGCGCAATTTTCAGCATATGGCACAATCTGTCGGGGTCTGTTCTTGCCACCTACTGGTCTAAGAAAAAAGAGAAAAACAGCGCCGAAGAAGAAGAAACGGCAAAGATTCCGTTTTCATAACTGAACAAGGATAGGCTGCTGCCGCTCCTATCCTTGTTTATTCTGCAGATCACGAAACAGACGCAAAAGCGCTTTTTTTACATCCCCCTGAAATAAACCTCCATGATAACAAATCAATTGGCGGATATCATAATCGAGCAGCCGCTGCACAGAACGGACCGCATCATCCATATGTAACGTATAGCCGGGATTAGCAAGGTTCAGCTTTCCGTCTTCAATGACGACCGCATCACCTGTGACCATAGTTTTTTCGGCAGGCAGATAAAGACTGATATGGCCGGGTGTATGACCCGGCGTGGCTACAACGCGAATGCCTCCGCACCAAGGCAGCAGCTCGCCGTCAGTAACTGTCCGGTGAACTGGAGCCGATTCGACTGATTGAAGCGAGCGGATGAACTGTTTTGCATAAGGCTTTGCATCCTCTGGCAATGAACAAAACGTTGATTCAGCCTGCTCAAGCCGTAAAGATTTTTTAGAGCCGTCAATATACGGGGCTTCACGCTCATGTACTGTCACGCTGACATCCGGATGTAAACGGTATAATGCAGCGAGTGAGCCGATATGGTCTATGTCGTGATGCGTTACAATGATTTTTGTCAATGAATGAAGCGACATTCCATGCCGGGCAGCGGCATGTTGAAGATGGTTTGTAAAACCGGGATATCCGCAGTCTATTAATATCGTGTCATGTTCGTCTTGCAGAAGAACCGGAGTGATAGAATGCAATTCTTCATTATATTCAAATTCGATCTCAAGCGGATAACAGCTTTTCATATAAATTCTCCCCTTCTCTCAATAAAAAAAGTACACTGCTTGTAAGGGCAGTGTACTTTTTGTCTGTCTCAAATTATCCTTCCAGCAACAGCTGTTCCGGATCTTCAAGCAGGTTTTTAATGGTGACAAGGAATCCGACCGCTTCTTTACCATCTACAATTCTGTGATCGTATGATAAAGCGATGTACATCATCGGACGGTTTTCAGAGCGCTCCGCATCAATCGCTACTGGGCGCAACTGAATTTTGTGCATACCTAAGATCCCAACCTGAGGGCTGTTTAGGATCGGTGTTGACATAAGCGATCCGAATGTACCTCCGTTTGTGATCGTGAAGGAGCCTCCTTGCAGCTCACCTAATGTTAATTTATTGTTTCGCGCTTTCTTCGCAAGTTCGCCGATCTCTCTTTCAATGCCGGCAAACGTCAGGCGGTCAGCGTCACGCACGACTGGGACGACAAGCCCTTCTTCAGCCGCGACAGCAATACCGATGTCATAGAATTTTTTCACGATCAGCTCATCGCCTTGAATTTCAGCGTTAAGGAGCGGGAATTTTTTCAATGCAGCCACGACGGCTTTTGTAAAGAACGACATGAAACCGAGTTTTACTTCGTTTTGCTCAAGGAATTGGTCTTTACGGCGTTTTCTTAGATTCATAACGGCCGTCATATCAACTTCGTTAAATGTAGTCAGCATCGCAGAAGTCTGCTGCACTTCAACCAATCGTTTCGCGATCGTCTGTCTGCGGCGGGACATTTTTTGCACTTCGACAGGTTTGTCAAAGCTTTGCTGTGTTTTTGGAGCCTGCTGTTTCGGCTGTGCCGCAGGTTTTGAAGCCGGTTTTTCATAAGCTTCCACATCTTGTTTGCGCACGCGGCCGAGCGGGTCTCCCGTCGGAATTTGTGATAGATCAATTCCTTTTTCCCTTGCCAGCTTGCGTGCAGCCGGAGACGCTACCGTTCTGGATTTCGCTTCTGATTGTGCTTCCTGGCTGACTTCTTGTGCAGCAGGTTCAGCTTTTGCTTCCTCTTTCGTTTGTTCATTGGCTGGAGCACTTTCTGAAGGGGCGGGTGCAGAACTTTCGCCAGCGCCTTCTGTAATGGTACCGATAATTTCTCCTACTTGGACGGTATCACCCGAATCTTTCAATACCTCTTTTAGAACACCCGATTCTTCTGCTGTCAATTCAACATTTACTTTATCCGTCTCCAGTTCAAGCAAGTACTCACCCTGTTCTACATAATCACCGGGCTGCTTTAACCATTGGGCTATCGTTCCTTCTGAGATTGATTCTGCTAATTCAGGTACCTTAATTTCCGCCATTTTTTCATTTCCCCCTTAGTTTTTGCGAGTCAAGCTATCAGATACAATGCGTTCCTGTTCTTTTTTGTGGACTGTCGGATCTCCTTCTGCGGGACTGGATCGTCTTCTTCGGCCGATGTATTGGACATTTACTCCTTTTGGCGCGATTTCCGTCAGATACGGGCTGATATAACTCCATGCCCCCATGTTCTGCGGCTCTTCCTGAACCCAAACGATCTCTTGCAGGTTCGGCAGTTTGGCGAAAAGCTCCTTCGTATCTTTTGCCGGGAACGGATACAGCTGTTCGATTCTGGCAATATGAAGCCAATCCTTATCGCCTTCCATTTTGTTGAAGTGATCGCTGATATCAATTGACACTTTTCCGCTTGATAATACGACGCGAGTCACTTTTTCGTAAGCATGGGAAAGACCGGACTGCTCATAGACAGGCTTGAATCGGCTTTCGCTCAGTTCCTGCACTTCAGATACCGTATTCGGGTTGCGCAGCAGGCTCTTCGGCGTCATGATCACAAGCGGGCGGATTTCCTCACGAAGCAGCATTTTCGCTTGTCTTCTTAAAATATGGAAATACTGAGCCGCACTTGTCAGGTTGGCCACCGTCCAGTTGTTTTCCGCCGCCAGCTGCAGGAACCGCTCGACGCGGCCGCTGGAGTGTTCAGGGCCCTGCCCTTCGTAACCGTGAGGCAGCAGCATGACCAGTCCTGATTTTTGTCCCCATTTTGCCCGTCCTGCAGATATGAATTGATCAAAATAGACTTGAGCCGCATTGGCAAAGTCCCCGTACTGCGCCTCCCACATCACAAGCGTTTCAGGCGAATACACGTTGTATCCATATTCAAAGCCGAGAACCGATCCTTCAGAGAGCGGGCTGTTATGCACCGTAAATGAAGCAGCGCAGTCGTCTAAGTGATGGAGGGCAACAAATTCTTCTCCTGTTTCGCTGTCATGCAGCACAAGGTTTCTTTGAGCGAACGTTCCGCGCTCTGAATCCTGTCCGGTCAGCCGGATCGGCGTGCCGTCTTTCAAAATGGAAGCAAACGCAAGCGATTCAGCCAATGACCATTCAACTTTACGGTCATCATCAAACGCTTTTGCACGTCTTTCCAGGATTCTTTTCAGCTTGCCGAACACGTTAAAAGATTCCGGCCAGTTGATAAGTTCGCCGTTCAGCTTGCGGAGAACATCAAAATCAATGGCTGTGTCAACGTCTGGAAAACCGTTGGACACCGGTTCCGGCAATTCAATTTCCCGTACGGCGTCTTCTTTTTTGGCGGGCACCTTTTTATAGGCGTCTTCAATTCGTTTTGTCACTGTCGTTTCGATGTTTTGCGCTTTTTCCTCGCTGATCAGTCCTTCACTTACGAGTTTTTCCGCAAAGATCCGCTTGACAGTCGGGTGTTTTCTGACGGCGTCATACAGCATCGGCTGTGTCGTTGACGGCTCATCCATTTCATTGTGGCCGTACCGTCTGTACCCGATTAAATCGATTAAGAAATCTTTATTGAACCGCTTCCGGTATTCAACCGCAAATTTAACGGCTGACAGGCATGCTTCCGGATCATCCGCGTTGACGTGAACGATCGGAATTTCATAGCCCTTCGCCAAATCACTGGCATATTTCGTGGATCGTGATTCATCGCTTTCAGTTGTAAAGCCGATCATATTATTGGCGATGATATGAATGGCCCCGCCGACCTGATAGCCTTTCAGAGAGCTTAAGTTCAGCGTCTCGGCGACAATGCCTTCTCCCGGAAACGCTGCGTCACCGTGAATTAAAATGGCGAGCGATTTTGTTTCGTCTTGAACCGGGTACCCCTTTTGCGTTCTTGTTTCCTGTGCCGCCCGCGTGCTTCCTTCAACAATCGGATTGATGAATTCCAAATGGCTCGGGTTATTTGCAAGCGTAATCCGCGCGCTTTTGGTTTCAGCATCCTGAAGCTGTCTGTCTGCACCGAGGTGGTATTTTACATCGCCCGTCCAGCCGTAGCTGATGCCGGTCGATCCTTCAGACGGCACAAGGTCTTTATTCGGCGCGTGCTGGAATTCTGAGAAAATAATCTCATACGGTTTGCCGAGCACATGCGCAAGCACATTTAAACGGCCTCTGTGCGCCATCCCGATATTGACATTGGTTGTGCCCGCTTTCACAGACTGGGCGATAATGTCGTCAAGAACCGGCACAAGCGCGTCTAATCCCTCAATTGAGAAACGCTTCTGACCGACGAATGTCCGGTGTAAAAATTGTTCAAATCCTTCTACTTCCGTCAGTCTTTCTAAAACGGCTGACAGTTTTTCCGGTGAATTTTTCCGGAACAGTTCTCCGGATTCGACCATTTTTGTAATCCATGCGCGCTCTTCGAAATCATGCACATGGTCAAACTCGAAGGAGATGGTTCTTTTATAGGTATTGCGTAAATGCTGGATGGCTTCTAAGCCGTTTGTTATATTGGCAGGTGCGTCCTTACAGATGACAGACGCGGGTATTGCTTTCATTTCTTCTTCTGTAAGCCCGTACTCGGATAACGGAAAGAGCTCGCTCTTTTTCGGATCCTTTCTGAGCGGATTGACGGAAGCGTTCAGATGGCCATAGGTTCGAATATCTTCTGCAAGTTTAACTGCTGCTGCGATCTTTTGAATCAGATCTGCGGTGACGCGTCCCTGTTCCTTTGTTCCCGATGCCTCTTTTATTTGGCTTGGCGGAGCGCCGAGTTCGTCAAACATGTCTTTCAGATCCGGATCAATGCTGTCCGGATCTTCAGCATATTGGTCGTACAGCTCCAGTGCGTAGCCGAGGTTCGGTCCGTAAAAATCTTCCCAATTCATTCTTTGTTTCATATTATTTTGAAACATTTGAATATTACCCCCAACCTAGATAATCAAGTGATCAATTCACTATCTTGAAATAACTTTTGAACGCTGTGCCCAAAATTATGTAATAAAAACGCTTCCAAGGATATTTTACCACTGATTGCGTTTGGATTCTACCTTGATTGTTCACAAAATAGTAAAAAAAACAGATCAATACCGAAAAAATTAAATCATTTTAAAATAAAAAGCGAAAAAGCATAGGAAAAAGCCTATCCTATGCTTTTATGAAGCAGTTTTTTCAAGAGCGGATACAGCACATCGGGCAGCTGATCGACATCCGGAACAAAAATACTGTACTTTCCGTACATATCCTGAATGGTTTTCACCTGGGATTCTTCTATCGCAGTATTGGACAGAAAAACATTTATGACTTCTATCCCTTTTTTTCTCGCTTCGATGACAGCCTCGCTCGTATCGACAATGCCGTTTTGTTCGTATCCGAATGCTGCCGGCTCTCCGTCTGAAAACACGATTAAAAATTTTTGCGCCTCACTCCGCCGCATCAGCTGTTTCGTCATTTGTCTGATGGCGTATCCGTCTCTGTTATCTTCTTCAGGCGCAAGCTGCATGATCAGCGGACCCGCCGCCTGCAGCAGCGACTCTTCAAACGGAATGACGGTATTGAAGAAATTCGGCTGGCTCGTTTCGGTCGCTTCGTTTGTATCCTCCCAAAATCCGACGATCTGGTGCGGTACGGACACTGATTTCAAGGCTTCATGAAAAAGAACGATCCCTCTTTTTGTTTCATCCATTTTGTCGAACATGCTGGCCGAACAATCGACAAGCAATGTAAAAACGGCGTCAATGTCTGAAGACGGGTCCTGCTTTTTAAAGAAAAGGCGCGGGTTCCGCTCCGTAAAATAGCGGATCAGTTTGCGATTCAGCCGGCCTGCGTGAAGGTCGGTCCGCGGGAGCGTTTTTTTGTGCTCAAGTGTTTTTTGTATCATCTGCTTCAGGCGTTTTTGATATGATTCTATCGTTTTTGCCTGTTCTTTATAAGACTGCTCCTCTTCAGGAGACGCTTTATGAGGCGTTTGATAAACCGGGAAGGCAAATTTGTTTTCTTTTCCGTCAGCCAGCCCCGCGCCCTCATGTTCATCCTGAATGGATTCAAGCGCTTCCAGTTTGGAGTAATCCTCTCTTTTCGTCTGACGTGCGGAACCTTGAACGGAGCCGAGCGCCTGGTCACCGTCATCGCCTTCTCTGGCCGCGTCTTTCCCAAGATCTGATTTCGCGCCGTGCTCAATATCAAATTGAAGGAAACTTTTTGACGGCGCTTCGGTTTCCCGGTGCCACGTATTCATTTTCTCTTCAAGGATTTCTTCATCTCCGTCGGAAGACTCAGGGAGCGTGAGATCGTCACTTAACGAAGGCGCTTTTTTTACGCTTTCGAATAAAGGCTCTTCAGCCGCTTTTTCGTAATCAAGTTCCGGCAGAAAAAAGTACGTGTTCAGCATATCTTTCTCAAGCACTTCATCAAGGCCTTCCATGAGGTCTTCCGTTATTCTTGCGATTTGTTCCGTAGAATCCGCCTCATACACCCGGATGAGCTGACGTTCAATATACGGTATCATCATATCAATATGTTCATGCATGGAAGGAATGCCTTCAAGCGGAGACTCAGCCGTCAGCTTGACAAACATCGCGCAATACAAAGCGTCGGTGAAAATGCTCCGTTCTAAATTCAATGTCAGCTGCGTCGTGAAATATTTCCTGTACATCTCCCTCCGCTTCTGAAAAACACGTTTCGTTCCCGGCCGTTCTTTTTTGGTCAGCTCTTCAATTCTGATATCCTCAAGCAGCATAAACAGCTGCTTGGCAAAGCTTTGGCGGGTGAAATGCCGGTGAACGTCATTTAAAAACCCCGCAAATTCCCGAAATGAGCTGCTGCGTGTTCCGACAGCGCGCAAATAGACATCGCTTTTCAGGCCGGCTTCCATATCCCCGGCTGATCGGTCTTTCCAAAAGTGGCTCATGTAAATTTTCTTTTCAAAGGGATTGTAGTAAGACTGCACGCCGTATTCCACTTCAACTTCACTGCTTCTGGTCAGTGTTTTGGCCAGGTCAGTCAGCATCATGAACAAAAACGAATCAATCGTGCTGTCGTTAAATTTGATAAACTTCATTGTATATCCCTCATTCGAACAGCGTTTCTGCAATATTTCTGACAGCGGCTTTTTCCCTGTCATCGTCAAGTTTTTCTACGATGCCTCTTTCAATCGCCCGTTTCGGCGGGATGTACGCAGCCAAGTCGCACGTATCAATGAGAGCCCTGATGGACGCCGCTTCTTCTGACACTTGTCCGTTATGCGCTTGTGCGATTAAATCAGAAGACAGCGTCATAAAACGCTCAATTAATTTCTCATCTTTTAAGACAGACTGAGAGGTCAGCACCTGTTTCAGGAGGCTTCCTTTAATATACGGAACATCAATGATGACAAAACGGTTTTTAAGGGCTTCGTTCAGCGGAACGGTGCCGACGTATCCTTCATTAATCGCGGCGATAACACCGAATCCTTCGCTTGCCTTAATCACTTCTCCTGTAAAGGGATTTGTCATCATTTTTCTGTAATCTAGCACGCCGTTTAGAATCGGAAGGGTTTCAGGCTTTGCCATATTGATTTCGTCAATGTATAAAAAATGTCCCTCGTTCATTGCGGTTGTTACAGGTCCGGGAACGAATTCAATTGTCGCCTGTCCCTGTTCATTTTCAATCGTTTTATAGCCGACAAGCGCTTCTGCATCGAGGTCTACGGAGCAGTTGACGCTGTGCATCGGTTTATGAAAATAGTTCGAAAGCGTTTCCGCCAATTTTGTTTTCCCTGAACCCGTCGGTCCTTTTAATAAGATATTTTTTCCCATTGTCAAAGCAATGACGGCATCGAATACAATCGCTTTATCTTCGGCCTCATAGCCTGATGATCCGATTAAATCCCGGAATTCTTGGGAAACGGGATGATTTTGATAAGCCTGCAGTTTGTTTTGTATATCTTCCGGAAGTGATAGGTGCTGTAATTCTGAAGTCATAGGTGATGTTTCCTTTCCATTTGTATTCCATAACCGAGTATACTAAAAAAGCCCTTGTATACTCAATACAAAAGGGCTCATTCCCTGCGGGCGCTTTTTGTCAGGGGAGCGCAGGCGATTCTGGCTCCGGAATTTCCGCTCGGGTTTGTCAAATAATCGTCCGTATGTTCATGAATGACGAACGCGCTTCCGTCCCGGTCGAGCAGGCTGAGTCTGCTCCCTTCTTTTAATGAAGTTTGCGGCGCGTTCATAATGACATCCACTTTACCGTCAGCCCCCACTTCAAGATTGGGGAGATCCCCGGCGTGATGACCCATCGGATTGTTGAAGCCGTGTTCTTTGTTCAAAGGGTTGAACGGACCGCCGGCTGATTCGAAATCAGGTGCCTGACATGTCCCTTTTTCATAAATATGAAACCCGAGAGAAGTGCCGGGCGGCAGATGCCCCGCTGATATATGAATGTCTGACCCTTCATCATCAGATTCCCTCACTTCGATATATCCGATCGTTTTTCCGTTTTGATTGATGAGTCCGGCATGCTCACGGTATGCAGATGCTTCCAATGCGCGGCTTTCCCCATGTTTTTTGGGCGGAACAGGAGCGGGTCTCCCCCCGCAGCCGCAAAGCGTAATTGATGCGAGCATGAGAAAAAGCAAGAGACGATTCATGCTTCCTCCCCCTTATTTTTTACCCATCAGTCTTGTCAAAACGTAAAAATGGTAAACAAAAAAAGCCCCGAAAGGCTTTTTTTAAAAATAACTGCGCGCTCCTAAATAAGCTTTTTTCCAATACGGATTGCTTAAGTTTGAAACTTCAACCCCGGAGGAGCTTGCGTGAATAAAATCTCCTCCGCCTAAATACATTCCCATATGAGAAGGGCCCGCTTTATATGTCGTAAAGAAGACAAAGTCGCCTGCTGACGGCTGGCTGATATGTTTCATCGTATTCCAATATCCGGCCGTGCTCAGACGGGAAACAGAGCTTACCTTATTTAAAAGGTAATAGATGTAACCGCTGCAATCGAAGCCCGCAGGCGTATTGCCTCCCCAGCGGTAAGGCACGCCGACATGTTTTTTCGCCTCGCCTATCATTCTGTCAATCTTTGACCCTGTCACCGGAGGTTCGGGAGTATTCGGCTTGTTTGGTTTTGCCGGTTTGTTATCCGGCTGCCGCACAGGATCTTCTGTTTTTCCCTTTCCGTTAATCACCAGAACTTGTCCGATTTGAAGCACATCAGTTGTCAATTTATTTTTTTCTCTGATGAGCTGAGCGGTGATGCCGAACCGATTAGCAATTTTCCAGAGGGAATCGCCTGCTTTTACTTTGTAAGTGGATGGCTTCTCAGAAGGATTTGAATGAGATGGCGGTGTTGTGCCGCTGTTTCCGTTATGTGAAGAACCTTTGATCTTTAACACTTGATTCGGATACAGCATGTCTGATGTTAATTGATTCAGCTTTTTCAGTTCGGCGATGGTGATGCCGGTTTGATTGGCGATTTTCCACAGCGAGTCACCCGGCTTCACAGTGTAAGTCCCTGATGCGCCTTTATCAGGCTTTGTCTGTCTGCCGCCTCCGTCCGTGCCGCCGGCAGACCCTTTAATTTTCAGTTTCTGGCCCGGATAGATGACATCTGAACTCAAACGGTTCAGGCTTCTCAGCTCAGAAACGCTCATTTTGTATTTTTTTGCGATCACCCATAACGAGTCTCCGTATGTAACTGTGTAGGCACCCGTGCTTCGTTTTCCCTTTTGCCCCGTTTTATGTGTGCCGCTGCCGCCGGGAATGTGCAGCCGCTGTCCTGGGTGGAGTATCGTTGATTTCAGTTTATTTTCCGCCTGCAGGGCTGAAATACTTGTATGATATTGCCGGGAAAGCTTCCAAAGAGAGTCGCCGCTTTTTACTTGAATGGTTTTTGCTTCAGCGGGATGCACGGCGAAGGTTGAAGTCATTACTGCAGATACAGCCAGTCCGGCTGCGATTTTTTTCTTCATATAACGAAAAACCTCCTATTTATCATTGCTGAAAGGGACGTTCCTTTTCTTTGGACGCCGCCTGTTATGCAGGATTCATTCAGAAGTCGACATTAATTCCGATTCATTTGGCCTTAGATCATCACCAATGCCACACATTTTACATAAATTGAGAACATTTCACAAAAGACTTTGGAATCATTTTCATAACATGGCTTTTTTCCGCGACATTCCACCTTTCTTGTCTGTTTTTCATACAATTCTCTTTACGGCGTGAAAAATCCTCCCGAAAAACAATCAAAAAAAGCCCGCTTCCTTTAAAGGAAGCGGGTGACGGCTGATTACAGAACCCGGGTCTCGGCAGTTTTCACGTCTTCTGCTATCAATTCCGCTGCACGCTGTGCTCCGCCGGCCGCTTTCAGGGATTCTCCGATTTCAGAAGCTTTTGTCTGATATTCAGGATTTTCGCTCAATTCTTTTATTGCTTCAGTGAGCAGTTCCGCTGTTACATCTTCTTTTTTAAACATTTTGCCCGCGCCCGTGTTTTCCACTTGGCTTCCGACGGCGAACTGATCTGCGCCCATCGGAATGACAATCATCGGGGTTTTGTAGTAAAGCCCTTCGCTCGTACTGTTCATCCCGCCGTGAGTGATAAATAAGTCTGCTCTCTTCAGGATCTCAAGCTGCGGAACATAAGGCTTGACAATGACATTCTCAGGAATTTCATCAAGCTCCGCCGGATCAAGATGTTTGCCGATTGACATGACGGCTTTTCCGTTAAAGTTTCTGACCGCTTCTAAGCATTTATTAAACAATTCCTTCTGATTGTTAAAAATCGTACCCATGGAAATAAACAGGACTTTTTCTCCTTCAAGCTGTTCAAACGGGAAATCTTGAGCCGCCGCCCTTTCGGTTATGGACGGACCGACAAAGAGATAAGAATCGCCAAACTCTTCTTCTTTCGGCTGAAACGCTCTTGAAGTAAATACGATGGTTTTTCTGCCGTCATTTGAGAAAATATCATACGGCGTTTTAATGTCTGCGCTGAATTCTTCATTGAGCCGGCTGACCGCTTCGGTATAAGCCGGATAATGAGATGATTCCTCTGATACAAGGTTTGTATTTGAAAACACTTCTTTAATAAATGCTTCATTCATTGCAAATGTCGTACAAAGTGAATATGCCGGCAGTTTCAGCTGGTTTCTCACGAGCCTTCCTGCCAGAAAATGATGATCATACAGGATGTAGTCGTAGGATTCATCTTTTACTTCCTCAAGAATACGGAGTGCGGCTTTTTTGGAAGTCTCAATCATTAATAGCAAAAACTCGGTAGCGTCCCGCTGTTCATCACCCGTTGCATTTTTTCCGAATTCATCTTTTCGGAAATCTTCATATTCACGGAATTCCGCTCCGCTTGACGCGATTTTGTTCTCATATTCCTTCACGCCGTAATATACGACATGTTCCCCTTTTGCCTTCAGTTCTTTTACGACGCCTAAAGACGGATTGATATGGCCTTCTCCCGGAAAGCCGATCATCAATACATTTGCCATCTTTCCACTCCCTATTCTTTTAAATTTTATGTATATTTAAACGATAACATCAATACAGAAAAAGGTAAAGATGTTCACCTTATTAATATTAAATGGGTACAATATTCCCATTTTCTTATTATTTCGTATGAAGCGCCCGCGGCGAAACAAGCGGATACAGTCCGCCGTCTTTAGCAAAGGACATTTTTCCCGTTTCTTCTGAAACAACGAGCACGAGTGCATCAGTCACGGCCGAAAGTCCCATCGCGGCCCTGTGGCGCGTCCCGTATTTGAGATCGACATGTTTTGTTGTGAGCGGGAGCACATTGGCTGCTGATACAACCCGGTTTTCTCTGACCAATACGGCTCCGTCATGAAGCGGATTGCCGGGATAAAAAATACTCTCAATTAAAGCTGCACTGATCTCGGCATGCAGGCTGGTCCCTTTTTGTATCATTCCGTCCAGCGGATCTGCACGTTCAATCACAATCAGCGCTCCGTGTTTTTCTTCCGCCAGATGCTGCACGGCCCTCGCCAGCTCTGTATAGGAAGGCGTAAAGTGTTCGATATATGACTGCAGGTAAAACGACGAAGCGACAGCCTGCATTTCCTGAAACGTATGTCCCAGTTCATCTAATTCGCAAAGAAGGCATTGGTCTTTTTCATCCAATGTCCGCAGTATCATTCCGGCATCCTCCGTAATTTGTTTCAAATACGTTTGAACGGCAGCGGTAAACGCGCTTTCCGTCATTTGAGTGTGGCGCATGTCACATCAGCTCCTTTCCCTTATTTTCTGCATCGCGCGCATGGATATGCGCCGCTGTGTGCACCATAATCATGAAAGGAGGCGCACATCATATGGAATTCGCACGGCTGATGCAATATATCTGCACCTTTTTAGGGGTCATTTCACTTTCATTCATTTATGCCAAGATGTTTAAAAAGCCGAAACCGGACAAAAAAGAGTAGGCCGGCTTTCATTGCTTTTTATACATAAAATGTTATAATTTCTCTCGTTAAAATAAAGAAACGGGGAACCTAACTTGAGAGAAACGAACACGATCGGCCAAAAGGTCAGACAGCTGTTACATATCTTCATTCCGATTTTAATCACACAGGCGGGCCTTTCCCTGATCACCTTTTTGGATACGGTGATGTCAGGGAAAGTGAGCGCTGCCGATTTAGCCGGGGTTGCAATTGGTTCAAGCCTGTGGACGCCGGTTTATACGGGCCTTGCAGGAATATTAATGGCCGTTACGCCCGTTGTTTCGCAGCTGTTTGGAGCCGGCAGACAAAAGGAAGTGCCGTTTTCCGTCATCCAGGCCGTTTATGTAGCGGCCGTTCTCAGTGCGGCGGTTATCCTGATCGGCTTTTTCACCGTTGATATGATCTTGGGACATTTGGGCCTGGAACCTCGTGTCCGGACGATCGCAAAACACTTTTTAGGATTTTTATCCCTCGGTATTTTTCCTTTGTTTGTGTACACCGTTTTGCGCTCGTTTATTGACGCACTCGGCAAAACGCGAGTCACAATGCTTATTACGCTTTGCTCATTGCCTATTAATTTTGTTTTAAATTATGTATTTATTTTCGGGAAATTCAACATGCCGGCATTGGGAGGAGTCGGGGCGGGGCTCGCTTCCGCCCTGACTTACTGGTGTATTTGCGCCATCAGCTTTTTTATCGTCTGCAGATTTGAGCCGTTTGCCGGGTACTCTGTATTTCGGAAACTGTACCGTTTTTCTCCGTCTGAATGCAGGAAGCTTTTGAAAATCGGATTGCCTATCGGTTTTGCGGTATTTTTTGAAACGAGCATTTTTGCGGCTGTCACACTGCTTATGAGCCATTTTCAGACGGTGACGATTGCAGCCCACCAAGCGGCAATGAATTTTGCTTCCCTCTTGTATATGCTGCCGCTCAGCGTATCCATGGCCATGACCATTTTAGTCGGATTTGAAGCAGGCGCAAAGCGCTACAGGGATGCCCGGTCATACAGCTATATCGGCATTGTGATGGCCCTTTGTTTTTCTTTATGCACGGCGGCTTTCATTTTGCTGTTCAGACCGCAAATCGCCGGAATGTATACATCAGATCCGGCGGTGCTCATGTTGACGCAGCACTTTTTAATCTATGCGCTGTTTTTCCAGCTTTCTGATGCCGTAGCAGCTCCGATACAAGGCGCTCTGAGAGGATATAAGGATGTCAATTATACACTCGGCGCGGCTTTTGTGTCGTATTGGATTATCGGGCTTCCGGTCGGTTACGCAGTCGGCACTTATACGGGCCTCGGGGCATACGGCTACTGGATCGGTTTAATTGCGGGACTTGCCGCAGGAGCTGTCGGTTTATTCTTCAGACTGATGAAGCTGCAAAAGCGTTATGTGAAAAAAATGACGATTTTATAAAGGAGGAGCAGCAATGCCAAAACATAAACTGCTGTACGATTATTTAACTGAACGGGCGGAGGACATCAGTCAGACATGGTTTGATACGCTTCATGAAACGGATCCTGATTCTGTTTATGCTTCTACTGACCCGGCTGTACTCACAAATCTGAAAAAACAAAATCTGGCGTTTAATTATCAACTCAATCGGATTTTTTCTGAAGAGAAGGAAGTATATACAGCGGCATTGGAAAAGTGGGCGTTTGAAGCCGCACGGGATAAAGAACATTTAAAAACTCCCATCCATTATATTATTCGCGAGTTTATCAGAGTTCGTGATTTGTATGTCGGCCATGTCAAGCAGTTTACCAGACTTCATTCAGACACCGTGACAGAAGAAGATGCCGAAGATATATTCCATACGCTGATTAAATCTTTTGATGTGGTCATTCATATTTTCATAGAGGAAATGTATAAAAACACAAACATTCAGCTTGAAGCGCAAAAAGAATTGATTACCGAGCTGAGCTCGCCGGTAATTGTGCTTTTTGACAATGTCGGACTGCTGCCGCTGATCGGGGATATTGACACGGCAAGAGCAAAAATGATCTTGGAGAATACGCTGCACCAGTGTTCAGAGAAGCGCATCACGCAGCTGTACATTGATTTATCGGGCGTAGCCATGATTGACACTATGGTTGCCCAACAGCTTTTCACCTTAATTGAATCACTCGGAATGCTCGGCGTGAAAGCGACATTATCCGGAATCCGTCCTGAAATCGCCCAAACCGCAGTGCAGCTGGGACTGAGTTTTTCAAATTTATCAATAAGGTCTTCGCTTGCAGAAGCGATCGCTTCCGATCTGACACAAAAAAAGGGATAAGGCATTTCAGCCTTATCCCTTTTTTTATCAGTCTTTCCATGGATATGTCCAATACACTTCTTCTTCAAACCATGTCTGAAGAACCGGCTCGTTATTTTTTATTTTTTCTTCCAGCTCTCTCAGCATGCCTTCCGTTTGGGTGCGGTGCGCTTTTAAGGCATTCATTTTAATATCGGCAACCTCTTTAATATCAAGAATAACATCAGGCTTGCCGACGGCTTCCTCCCTGTTGCGGGTGATTGCCATGCAAAGCGTGCGCGGGCGGTCCTCTTTTTTCTTTCTGTAAAGCGCTCTGATAACCGCTTCGCCGCATGCATCATGATCCGGATGGACGCCGTGCTCCGGATAGAATGTGACAATCAGACTCGGTTTTACATCGTCGATAATCTCTTCCATCATATCAGCGAGCCACTCGTCATCTTCAAATTCAAGTGTTTTATCACGAAGCCCGAGCATTCTCAGGTCAGTAACGTCCATTGCTTTGCATGCGTCGATCAGCTCTTGTTTTCTTAACAGCGGCAGTGTTTCACGGTTCGCGAAAAAAGGGTCTCCCATGTTCCGCCCCATTTCGCCAAGCGTTGCGCATGCATACGTAACGGGAATATCTTTTTGTCTGTGTAAAGCAATCAGCCCTGCCACTCCGTATGATTCATCATCAGGGTGAGGCAGGATGACGAGTACATGTTCTTTCATGATTTTCACCCTTTTCTTTAAACTGTAAACGGCTTTTCGCTGATTTGAAGCGAAATCGCCAATTTTCCGCCCGGCAGATGCCCTGCCATTAACAAGCGGTTTTCGTCATCTACTGTATATTCAGTCAGACCTTCTGCGTAAATCCAGCCTTCTTCCGTTTTCAAACCGACGCGGTACGGGCCGTTTCCTTTGATTTTCGCCTGATGGTACGTCACTTTTGCATTGCGTATATAGGCTACAACCGTCATGTTTTTCTCATTCAGATGCGCTGAATAAGAACCGGTCGTTGTTTCCAAATGGATATATACAGGACGATCGGCATATCGCTCTAAAGAAGTTTGCACATCTTCTTTTATGATCGCTTTCATAGCTGCTCCCCTCTTTCTTCTTTTAAAAATTGCAAACGCTTCGTATGTAGTTCAACCAATTCATATTTCTCAATCGGCCGCAGCCGGGAATCTACAATTCGCTGCACCGCCAGAGCAAACTTTTCCTCGGGTGACTTCCGGAGCCTCGGATGTGTTCTTTGATCAAGCAGTTCAAGATCAATTGCCTTCTCCGCTTCTTCAAGAGTTGAAGCCGGGAGAGTGCGGTTATTCCACAGTGCCTGATAGGCTTTTGCTATGTCTTTATCAGTGCCCATTGTACAGCTCCTTTACATACTCGTAATGATTATACATAATTTAAGCTATCGCTGGAAAGCGAAAGGCTTAGCGGCTTTTTATCGGCCGCTTCCATTTTATCTGTGAAAAGGTAAACAAAAGCAATGCTGCCCATATACAAATGAAGGTAAACGCTTTTTGCCCGGAAAACGGTTCATGATACACAAATACGCCGAGCATAAGGGTAATGGTCGGCGCTATATATTGCAAAATGCCGACTTGATACAGCGGCAGACGCTTTGCCCCCTCTGCAAACAGCAACAGCGGCAGGGCCGTAAATACGCCTGCGAAAAATAGGAGCGCCCATGTTCCTGCCCCCAAGGACCCGGAAGTGCTCCCGTCAGCTGTATATCCTAAATAAATAAGTGCAGCCGGGGTAATCAAAAGCGTCTCCAGCGTCAGTCCGATCGTGCTGGACATGCGGGTTCTTTTTTTACATAAGCCGTACAGGCCGAAGCTGAATGCAAGCAGCAATGCGATATAAGGAACCGCGCCATATTGAAACGCAGATATGATCACGGCCGCCCCGGCAATAGAAACGGCTGCTGTTTGCATCTTGTTAAGCTTTTCTTTTAAGAATAGGATGCCCAAAAGAACGGAAACGAGCGGATTAATGTAGTACCCGAGACTTGCTTCAAGCAAAAAGCCGTGATTGACGGCCCATATGTACACAAACCAATTAACGGAAATTAAAACGGAAGCGAAAAAAAGCGCCAGCAGGCCCCCTTCCGATTTCAAAAGACGCAATTCACGCCATCCGGTTTTCCACTTCTTAAGCACAGTTAAAAGCACACACATGAAAACAAATGACCATAAAATCCGGTGAGCTAAAATGTCCAATGCGGGTATTTGTTCAAGAAGTTTCCAATAGACCGGAAACAGCCCCCACATGACGAAAGAACAAGCGGTATAAATGATTCCTTTTCTTGCGTTATTCCCTTGCACGGCCTTCCCCTTCCTTTCTGTAAACAGATTATATTATATCACGGGAAGCTTCCGGCGGGCATATACTATGTTGTCCGTTAAGAAAGGGTGAGATGCCGTGTTTGATTGGAACAGATATTTTCCCTTCCAAAATCAGTTCTCTAAAGAAACGTTTAAAAATGCTGATCCGAAAGATGTCGAGACATATGTCAACCGAGTGATGGAAAGCGTATTCGGCGCCGGTTATGCCGGACAGTTCCCTTTTCGCGACCCAATGTCCAAAAAGGCCGATCCGGTCGAAGCGGAACCGCCCAAGCCGGAAATTGACCTTTTTGAAACATCCGATCATGTTTTTGCGAAAATTCCCGCCGAACAAGAGGAACTCGACCGTATCAGGATTAAGCATACGTCACACAGCCTCGTTGTAGAGAACAGCAGTCTGGGAGAAGGAAAAAAAGAAATCGTCCTTCCGAGCCTCGTCAAACGGAAAGGAACAAAAGCAGTCTATAAAGACGGGATGATTGAAGTTATGTTTTCAAAACAGGAAGACTACAATCTATCGGAAGTGGAGATTTTAAGATAAAAAAACGGCCCGCGCGATGCAGGCCGTTTTTTCTTTAATAAAATGGCGGATAACCGCCGGCTCCCGGCCCGAAACCGCCGTATGGGACGCCTCCGTATCCGTAACCGGCGAACCCGTACGGATAGCGGGGTCTTGTAAAGCCTGTGGCAATCACGCCTCCGAGAAGACCGCCTAAAAATCCGCCGAATAAAGGAGCGCCGAACAAAAAAGGACTTCTCGCCGGAAATCCGGCAGGACCGAAATTCCCGCGATACAATGCATGACGAGGGTACATGTTTTTCCTCCTTTATGTCTGCCTATTCTTAAGCGTATTCATAAAATGAGGAAATTGATTGGGCGATTGTAACAACATGTGCCTCTCTGTGATATTGCATTAATGTATAAATATTTTGGTTATAATTTGATTACATTTTGATTAACTGTTATACTTTTTTACAAGTTGCGACATGATAAAAAACCATCAGGGGGAATAAAATATGCCATTACTTCGTTTTGACGTTATTGAAGGCCGGGATGACGCAGCATTAAAAAAATTACTGGATACCGCCCATTACGCCATGGTTAAAGCTTTTGACGTCCCTGTAACGGACCGTTATCAGATCGTTCACCAGCATCGGCCTCATGAGCTTATCATTGAAGATACCGGGCTCGGTTTCAAAAGAAGCAAAGATCTTGTCATCATCAGCATTGTCAGCAAAGCGCGCACCGAACATCAAAAAGAATCGTTATATCAACTGATGGCTGATCAGCTTAAAACAGAATGCGGCATATCACCCGAGGACATCATGATTTCCATTACAGAAAACGGGAACGCCGATTGGAGCTTCGGGCTTGGTGAGGCTCAGTTTTTAACCGGGAAACTGTAAAAGGCCTCCCCGCTTGTTCTGAATGATTGCAAACTGAATAAAAGAGGGATGTATGTTGGTTAGTGAGTTGTACCCTTGTTTGATATGCGGATTTAAAGGATTAGAGACAAGTCCCGTTTATAACGGCGAATATCAAAAAACATTTGATATTTGCCCCTGCTGCGGGTTTGAATTCGGCTACAGCGAGGACCATGAAATAAGCTTAGGGTTTATTGTAACGCCTGATCATTTAATTGAAGCGGCATTTCAGTTATACCGGAAACAGTGGATTGAGGGAGGAATGAAACTATTTTCTCCAAATGATGTCCCGGCGGAATGTAAAAATGATCATTTCCTTACATTCGATGCTTTATTAAAGCAATTAAAAGGCTTGAACCTCAATCTGAACAATTTTGATATTAATGGTTTTTATGAAGAGTAAACATGATCATTAAGAAAAGGCTGCCTTGGGCAGCCTTTGTTATTCATCACATGTGTCGTTGGCAGAACCCCCGGGCTCGCAAAAACTGTCTGCCCATTTTTGCATTTCCTGAAAAACGGCTTGCAGAGCCAAGCCTTTATCAGTCAGTTTATAAATGACTTTGACAGGTGTTTCAGGCAGCACCTGACGCTCGACGATTTCATTTTGTTCCAGCTCTTTGAGCCGCTCCGCGAGCATTTTTTGGCTGATTGTCGGTATCGTTTCGGTCATATCTTTAAATCGTTTCGGCCCGTCCATCAGTACATGGATAATGAGGCCGTTCCAGCGCTTTCCCAAAAGAGAAAAAGCGGATTCCATTTTAGGACACATTGTATATCCCACGTGAGTTCATCCCTTCATCTATGAATTGACAAGTTTTTTGTGATCCATTAAAATTAGTTTTCGAGTTACATTTAGTAAGCTTCTAACTTTTCTATTATGATAACACGTTTATCCGAAGGAGGAAACATGATGACATCCGTATTAGACGTTTTAAAGGAACGCGCATCTGTTAAAGAATACGATAAAGACGCGGTCATTACAAAAGAGGAATTAACAGAACTCCTTGAAATCACAACGCAAGCGCCTTCCGCCTGGAACCTTCAGCATTGGCATTTTCAAGTCTTTCACAGTGATGAAGCAAAAGCTGCCCTGCTTCCGGTTGCTTTTAATCAAAAACAGATTATTGATTCATCAGCAGTTATTGCCGTATTAGGCGATTTAAAAGCAAATGAAAATGGTGAAGACGTTTATGCTGAACTGGCTGAGCAAGGCAATATCACAGAAGAGATTAAACAAACGCTTTTAGGCCAGATTAACGGTGCATACCAAAATGATCAGTTTGCCCGTGATTCAGCATTTTTAAACGCTTCTTTAGCAGCGATGCAGCTGATGCTTGCCGCTAAAGCAAAAGGCTACGACACTTGCGCGATCGGCGGATTCAATAAAGAGCAATTCGTTAAGGAATTCGACGTGAGCGAGCGTTTCGTGCCCGTCATGCTGATTTCAATCGGTAAAGCCGTTAAGCCGGCGCATAAAAGCAACCGGCTGCCTGTATCTAAAGTGTCAACTTGGCTGTAAGATGAAAGAAACCCTTAGTCCGCTTAAGCAGACTAAGGGTTTTTTATAGGAATCGCTCACTGTACCAGGTTCTTGCCTGCTCTGCTTCCTGCTGTGTGAGCTGATGACCGCCCTCCTGCCAAACAAGAGAAACGGATGCATGAGCAGCTGTCAGATACTGATAAAGCTCCTCCGATTCTTCTTTTGTACATAGGGGATCGCGTTTTCCCGCACCGATAAACACAGGCAGCCCTTCCATATCAGGCAGCTTCACTCCGCGTATCGGCACCATCGGATGATGCAGAACAGCTCCTTTCAGTACATCTTTATAATGAAACAAAAGACTTGCTGCAATATTGGCGCCGTTTGAATAGCCGGCAGCAATCACGTTTTCTCTGCTGAATCCGTACATTTGCGCCGCTTCATCAATAAAATTCTTTAATTCTTCCGTCCGTTCAATTAAATCTTTCTCGTCAAATACGCCTTCTTTCAGCCGCTTAAAAAAACGGGGCATGCCGTTTTCCGACACTGATCCTCTGACCCCGAGCAGACTTGCTTTCGGATCGATAAAACGTCCGAGCGACAGAAGATCATGTTCATTTCCTCCCGTTCCGTGCAAAAGCAGCAGAACATTTTCTGACGTTCCCTGTTCAAACACATGTTTCATCATCATTCTCCTTTCTCCATTTTGGGCAAAACAGCTGTAATCTGGCTGCGATGCTCTTCCAGCCATTCCGGAAGCTTCAGCTCTGTTCCGAGATTTTCAAAGGATTCATCCGTCATAAAGCCCGGTTCATCGGTTGCCATTTCAAATAAAATGCCGCCGCTTTCCCTGAAATAGATTGATGTAAAGTAAGACCTGTCAAGAATGTCAGATGAAGCAAGATGAGAATCAGCAAGAATACCCTTCCACTCCGCCTGCTCTTTTTTGCTAGTGCGGAAAGCGACATGATGAACCGTCCCGTAACCGCCGACACCTGCTTCTTTCGGCGCGAGATCAACATCTATAATATGTCCGATCCGCGCCTCCGATTGCAGCCTGACAATCTGATGTTCTTCTCCTGTCTTTGAATAACCGAAGCGTTCTATGAGAAATTGAATGGTTGCTTCAGGACGGTACGAGTACAGAAGAACACCTCTCATGCCTGTGATCGCTTCTTTTTCAGTAATGCCCGCAGGAGTCCATTCACTCTGTCCGCTTCTTTCATCTTCCATTATGGCAAGCGGCAGGTCTTCTGTATCATTAAAGAGAAGCACTTGTTCAGACAGCATGATCTGTTCTTTTACAGACAAGCCGTTTTCTTCAAGCCGGCGCTTCCAAAACCCGAGTGCTCCTTTCGGCACGGAGAAATAAATTCTTCCGGCCTGCCCTTTTCCCACGGTTCCCGGGCGGCTTCCCTGAAAAGGAAAAAATGTAATGATCGTACCCGGCTCTCCGTTTTGGTTGCCGAAATAAAAGTGATAAGTGGCCGGGTCGTCAAAATTAACGGTTTTTTTAACGAGCCGCAAACCCAGCACTTCAGTATAAAACCGAAGATTTTCAGCAGGATCTTTTGCAAATGCGGTAACATGGTGCAATCCTTGTGTATTCAATGCATTCACTCCTAAATATCTTGATTTCGAGATATTAACTATTCTAATTTAATATGAATGAAGATGCAACTAAAGTGTTTCAGTTAAAAAAGTAATAGAATTCTTTTTTTTCTGAAAAATATCTTGTGATCTTATCTGACACCTGCTATGATAAGGAGCATTATCAAGTTTCAGGAGGAAAGTAAATGGTCAGAAAAGCACTAATTTTCGTTCTCATCTTAATCCCTTTCAGCCAGCTGGCCCTGCTGTCAGTCGCTAATCGGGTTCATCCGATCATTATCGGGCTGCCTTTTTTTCATTTCTGGCTGCTTTTATGGATCGCAGTCACTCCATTATGTTCGTTTCTTATTTATAGGCTGCAGAAGAAACAAGGAGGACTGGACTGATGCCCGCAAATATAACAGCATTGATCATTACAGCCGTCATCGTTTTAACCGTTGTCTGTATCGGCTTTATAGCCGGGAGAGACAAATCATCACGCACTTCTGTTGAGGAATGGTCTGTCGGCGGCAGACGGTTCGGGGGGCTCCTCGTCTGGTTTTTAGTCGGCGCGGATCTCTATACGGCTTATACGTTTTTAGGCTTAACAAGCACAGCCTACACAGGGGGAAGCGTTGCTTTTTTTGCAATCCCGTATTCTGTTTTGGCGTATTTTATCGCTTATTTCTTTCTGCCAAAGTTGTGGAAAGTGGCAAAAATACACAAATTAACGACGCTTGCCGATTATGCCCGTGAGCGTTTTGACAGTAAACTTTTGGCCAGTCTTGTCGCCATTGTCGGCGTTCTTATGCTCATTCCTTATATTTGTCTCCAGCTGAGCGGAATTCAAGATACGCTTCAGGTGGCCGGAACGGGTGTCATTAATGTCAATATGGTCGTCATCATCTCTTTTATTCTTGTAGCGCTTTATACTTTTTTCAGCGGAATTAAAGGGCCGACGTTTACGGCGATTATTAAAGACATTCTCGTGTGGGTGATTATGCTGTTTATGGTCGTGTCACTCCCGCTGATCCATTTTCACGGCTGGACGCCGATGATTCACACTTTGGCTGAAAAAGCGCCGCAAATGCTGACGATTCCGGACTCGGGGCCGAAAGGAATTCCTTGGTTTATCACAGCTTCCATCGTATCTGCGCTGGCGCTCTTTATGTGGGCGCATGCGGCAACCGGCGTATTTACGGCAAAAAGCGCAGATGCCGTCCGCAAAAACAGCATGTTTCTGCCGCTTTATAATATTGTTTTGATTCTTGTTATTTTTCTCGGCTTTATCGCGTTTCTTGTCCTGCCGGAAGATACCAATCCGCGGCTTGCTTTATTGAAGCTGATTCAAACGTCTTACGGCGGAGTCGCACAGGGCTTTGCTTACTCCACGATTGCCCTTGCGTCATTGATTCCCTGCTCTATCATGGCCATCGGAGCATCAAACTTATTTGCGAATAACTTATATCGGGATTTGATTCACCCGAATGTGTCACCAAGCAAACTGACGATGATCACCCGTTCAATGGTATTTGTCGTCATCGGGCTCGCGCTTTTATTCGGTATGCTGTTCCCGACTGCGCTCGTTACCCTTCAGCTTCTCGGTGTTTCCGGCATGGTTCAGATCTTTCCGGCTATCGCCGTCAGTCTGTTTTGGAAGAATCAAACGAAAGAAGCGACAATTATCGGTCTTCTCGTCGGTCTTATCGTGACATTCACGGTAAATATCACCCAATCCGCCCACGGTATATATGAAGGGTTTTGGGGTTTGACCGCTAACATGGCAGCCGTTATTATCCTTAACCCGTTTTTTGTAAAAAAAGCGGCTTCAAACGCCGTCAAAGACGGTTTATTCAATAAAGCGCCTTCTGATAAACTGAACCAAAAAGGCGCTTAACAGAAAGAAGCCGGCACGTAAATGTGCCGGTTTTTTACTTTTTTCGCTTCCATTTGTAGGTAGCCACGGTTTTAGCCGGGATGACGGCTTCAAACTGCCGATTTTCTGAAACGACATGGAATTTTTGTTCTGAAGATGTCTGGTTGATTACGACTGTCACAATGGATTGATCAGGATTAAGGAACGATACATTCGAGACTGTGTTTTTGGAGCCGTAATTACTTTCTATCCGCTTTGCTCCCCGGTCGATAAATTTTGAAAAGTTGCCTGTCATATGAAAGATCGGGATATTCCAATAGCGGTCAGGGTTTTTAGCATCCTGAATAAACAGCGTCGGGTCTGGGGTGCCTATCCAATGATGCGTCTTGATTTGACTGTCGAGCATCGTCACCCACGCATTGTAGCTCGACGCGCCATTGCGGAAATACTGCGCGATCCGGTCCGCCCCTGCCGTCCCCCAGACAGACCGCTCCGTTAAGTGAATAGATTTATCAGGATATCTCTTTCCGATTTCCGACATGACGGAAAGGTCACCGTCATAATCGTGAAAAGCGATGCCGTCTGCCGCCCGGTTTCCTTTTTTATCATCTAAAATCGGCGGAATATAGTTCCACGCCCCGCTCGCATTGTGATCATAAATCCAAATTTTCGTGTCAATTACGTGTTGTTTCATTTCTTTTTTTAAGGCCAGTGCCAGTTTACGCTGCTGAGACGGCGGCATATACATGCTCGGATAGTCGATTTCCAGCAAAGGTTCATTTTGAAGGGTCAGCGCATAAATCGGAATTCCTTGCTTTTCGTACGCCTCAATAAATTTGCGGAAGTAAACGGCCAGTGTGCCGATATATTTATCTTTCAGCTTTCCCCGCTTGAGGTTTTCATTCGTTTTCATCCAAGCCGGCGGGCTCCACGGTGAGGCAATGATTTTCAGTTCCGGATTTATCGCCAGCGCTTCCTTGATGGTTGCTGTAATGTGTAAATCAATATCCTTTTGGATCGAGAAATGACGGAGCTTAGGATCTGTTTGGCCTTCAGGCATATCGTCATACGTATAAAACTCCTGTGCCGTAAAATCAGATGTCCCGATCGTTATGCGCATAACGTCCATTCCGATACCATCTTTGGGATCAACCAGTTTTTTCAGCACTTCTTTTCTTTTTGCGGGTGTCATTTTTGATAAATTATGGATTGTGGATTCTTCCAGGGACGATCCTACGCCTAACACACTTTGATAGCGGCGCGACGGATCAATATACACAGTGGAGGAGTCAGAAGCCTTCTTTTTTGTCAATGTAAGCGGTGTTTGTTCGTCTAAGGCGTATTTCACTTCTAGCGGCCCGTCATACCACGTACGGGAAGCCGGATCTTTTTCAGAACTGAACCACACCCTTACTTTGTTTTTGTCTGAAGCCTTCCGATCAGCCGCATACACTTCGGTTTCCATGCTGCTTGATATGAAAAAGAAAAACATAAGAAAAACCAGCGTCATGTGCAGACCTTTTTTAAAAAACATGAACCACCATCCCTTTCCTTATTTTTATAAGCGATTCTAAATGAAAAGCCGGACACTCACCTCCTTCCCACTTGAATGAATACGCTTTCAAAATTACTAATAAAAAGCCGGCTTCACACAACGGTGAAGCCTTCCCTTTTTACACCTTTAGGATACATATGAACCGTTTGTTTCAATCACTTTTTTATACCATTCAAATGAGTCTTTCTTAAGCCGCCTCATTGAACCGTTGCCTTCATTATCCCGATCAACATAAATCATGCCGTAGCGTTTTTTCATTTCTCCGGTTGTAAATGACACGATATCAATAATTCCCCATGGTGTATAGCCCATTACATCCACACCATCATATGTGATTGCTTTTTTCAAAGCATTTATATGTGACGATAAATATTCAATTCTTGAAGTGTCATGAATTGAACCGTCCTCTTCTAATGTGTCGATGGCGCCGAATCCGTTTTCCACGATAAATAATGGAATCTGGTAGCGGTCGTATAAGCGGTTTAATGTGTACCGTAAACCGGTCGGGTCAATCGCCCAGCCCCAATCACTCGCTGTAATATAAGGATTTTCCACGCTGTTTGGCAATCCTCCGTTTACGACATCCCCGGTATTATCGTTTGATACATCACTTTTTACGGTTGTAGACATGTAATAGCTGAATCCGAGGTAGTCCACTCGGCCGTTTTTCAAAATCTCTTCATCACCGTCTTCAAAGTGTATCTGATAACCTTCTCTTTCAAATTCTTTTAACGCATAGCTTGGATAATATCCGCGAACCTGCACGTCCGGGAAGAAAAAACGCTGTCTCATCGTTTCTTCAGCCAGCATCACATCATCGGGGTGAGATGAGTACGGGTAAATCGGAACATGTGATACCATCGCGCCGATCCTGAACTCGGGATTGATGTCTCTTCCCTTCGAAACAGCCAATGCGCTTGCCAGCAGTTCGTGATGGCCGGCCTGATACATGACTTCTTTTGCGTTTTCGTTTTCTTTGACGGCGACGCCCGAGTTCGTCCATAAAAAGATCGGATTATTCACATCCATCTTATTATTGATTTCGTTAAACGTCATCCAATACTTCACCTTATGTTTATAGCGTTCAAAACACACTTCAGCGAATTTTACAAAAAATCCGACTGTTTTTCTGTTTCTGAAACCGCCGTATTCTCTCGCCAAATGCAGCGGCATCTCAAAATGTGACAACGTGATTACCGGTTCAATCCCATGTTTCAGCAATTCATCAAACACCCGGTCGTAAAAAGCCAATCCTTCCTCATTGGGCTCGGCTTCATCACCTTTAGGAAAAATTCTGCTCCAGCCGATGGACGTTCTTAAACATTTCAGACCCAGCTCGCTGAATAATGCGATGTCCTCTTTATAACGATGATAAAAATCGATCGCTTCATGATTCGGATAAAATTCCCGCTCTTCAATTGTATCTGTTATTTTCCGGGGCACACCATGCGCGCCTGCCGTCATGACGTCCACTACACTCGGTCCCTTGCCGCCTTTATTCCATCCCCCTTCAAATTGGTGGGCGGCCAGAGCGCCTCCCCATAAAAAATCTTTTGGCAATGTCCCCATCGTTTATATCCTCCTTTATTTGACTGCCGCTTGCATGCCGAATAAATGCACTGCAGCCGCTTCAAGCATCCGCTTCGCAAGTGCAGAAGAATGCCTGCCTTTATTTTCATATTATACGTTTTCATTATAATTGTACCGGTATAATTTATCAATACATAAACAATTATAGTTAATTTACGAAATGGCTTTTAAAAACGATTATGCTATAATTCTGAAAGAAGCGGGACAATAAATGAATGAGGAATGTATATGTTAAAATACCAGCAAATCGCGATAGATATTGAAAAATACATAGAAGAACATCAGCTGCAGCAAGGGGATAAACTGCCTGTGCTGCAAACCTTAATGAGCCGGTTTAACGTGAGCAAAAGCACGATCACCAAGTCCTTAGATTTATTAGAAAAAAAGGGGATTGTGTTTCAAGTGAGGGGAAGCGGCATTTTTGTCAGACGGAATAAAAGAAAAGGGTATATCAGTCTGCTTTCTAATCAGGGATTTAAAGAATCACTTGAAGATTTTAATGTCACTTCCAAATTATTAGCGCTGGAAGTGAGAAAACCCACGCCTGAGGCTGCCCAAAATCTGAATATGCCGCCTGACGGCGACGTGTATTATGTCAAGCGAATCCGATATATTGACGGGCTGACATTGTGTATCGAAGAGTCATTTTACAACAAATCGATTATTACGTATTTGAATAAAGAGATCGTGGCAGAATCAATATTTGATTATATTCGAGAAGGTCTCGGGTTAAAGCGCGGTTTTTCAGATTTATATCTGTACGCGGGGATGTTAAATGAGGAAGAAGCGGAGTACTTAGGTCTGTTTACAGGAGCGCCTAAGCTATGCGTTGAAACGATTTTTCATTTAACCAACGGCCAGCCGTTTGACTTCTCAAAAGTCACCTATCACTATGAGCAATCACAGTTTTTCATTCAGGCGAACAGCCACCTTTTTGAACAGGAAACGACATAAGACGGGCTTTTCGCAAACAAAAAACACCCAATGCGCGAGCGGCGCATCGGGTGTTTTTTACTATTTCATATTCTTATTTAATGTTTCAACGGCTTTTTTCATTTGTGTATCGTTGTCCGCAAGCTGTTTTTGCAGATCCGTCATCAATTTTGCCGTTGTGTCTCCCGTTATAATGCCTGTTTGTTTCAGTTTCTCTTTTGCTTGGAATTGTTTAACTGCTTGTTCAAATGCTTTATCATACGTGCCGTTTACTTTCACGCTGTACCCCAGCGCTTTCAGCATTTTTTGCGCATTGGTGACGGTGGTTCCGGAATCCCCGTATTTGTATGTTTTTTTCGCATCTAAATACGGCAGGCTCGCATATTCAGGAAGCTTAACCTGATATTGCGGTTTGATGCCTTTTTTATGAATCCACTCTCCGTCCGCTGTCAGCCATTTAGCGATTGTCAGTTTAACGGTAGAACCGTCGCTGTAATCTTTTGCCGTCTGCACGGTTCCTTTTCCGAACGTTTTCTCGCCGATCAGCGGAATGCCCGATGATTCATGCAGCGCAGCCGACATGATTTCCGCGGCGCTCGCGGTGCCGTCATTGACGAGGACGACTGTCGGTTTTGTCACTTTGCGCTCTTTCGTCGCTTTCATGACCTCTTTCGTGCCGTCTTTGTATTCGACCTGCATGATATTTTTCCCTTTATCGATAAACATGTTGCTCATTTTGATGGCTTCATCCATCAGTCCGCCCGGGTTGCCCCTTAAATCGAGAATGTATCCTTTCGCTCCTTGTTTTTCGAGGCTGTCAATGGCTGAATTCAGCTCTTTTGCCGTCGATTCGGAGAAGGATGTGATTTGGATTTCGCCGATGTCTCCTTTTTTCATTTCAGAGTACACCGTCTCAACCGGAATGGTGTCACGTTTGATCGACAGGTTCAGATCGCCGACACCCGCTCTGTGCAGCACGAGCTTGACGTTTGTTCCCTTTTTGCCGCGGATTAATGCGACGGCTTCGTTTACATTAAGGCCTTTAACGCTTTTGCCGTTGACCTTCAAGATCTGGTCATTCGGTTTAACCCCCGCTTTTTCCGCGGGTGACCCTTTAATCGGCGATACGATCAGGATGCTGCCGTCCTTTTCTTCCACTTGTGCGCCGATGCCTTCAAACGAAGCGGAAATTGTTTCTTCAAAAGACTTTCCTTCCTGCGGGTCCATATAAGAAGAATATGGATCATCCAGGGAACTGATCATGCCTTTTATCGCTCCGTCTACTAATTTGCTGTCATCTGTTTTTTGATAGTAATCACTTTTAATCTGTTCGTAGGCTTTATTGAATTTCTCAAATTTGCTGTTCGTCAAAGCAGCCGAGCCTTGTCCGAAAATGGTCGTATTGCCCGTGATAAACAACGTAAGCGCCGAGGCTGCGACCGCGGTGATCAATATAATAAAAAACAGTTTAAATTGCCGCTTCAAGAAAACACCACCTTTTTATTCTTACATTATTATCATAGACGAACGCTCATTCGTCAACTTCAAACGTGAGGCGCCCTTCTTTCCCGTTTACCCAAACCTATGCTTTTCTCTCAACATATGCTGAGGAAAAAAGGAGGATTCGGCCTTTGAGCAAATATTTAGAAATGCTGTCCTTATTCGGAGTCGGAGGGGCTCACCCCGGCGGGCTCGCTTTTTCCAAAGCCGTTCTCACAAAAGCGGCTCCCCCTCCTGGCGAACCGATTCTTGACGCCGGCTGCGGAACGGGACAGACGGCCGCTTATCTCGGCCACCTGCTGTACCCCGTCACCTGTGTTGATAAGGATCCCCTTATGCTTGAAAAAGCAGCAAAACGATTTGCCGCTGAAGGCTTAACCATTCCGGGCTATTTGGCGGAGCTTGAGCGGCTTCCGTTTGCTGAAAATCAATTTTCCGCCGTTCTTTCCGAATCAGTTCTCACCTTTTCAAATCTTGATTCATCGCTGTCTGAAATCCTGCGGGTCCTTAAACCCGGGGGTATGCTGATCGGCATTGAAGCTGCTTTACAAAAGCCCATGCCGGAAAACGCCATCACGCAGATAAAAGACTTCTACGGTTTTACCGTATTGCAGGATGAAACGGCATGGAAACAGAGATTGCTTCAGCAAGGCTTTCAGAAAGCGGATTTCATTCCTGCTGTCTATGAAAACAATGCGCAGGAGCCGACTACAGAAATGGATTTATCGCCCGTTATTCAGCCGGTTCACTACGATACGCTGACGGCTCATTACGAGCTTATGCAGACGTACCGTGAATATATGGGACACTGCGCTTTTGTCGCTTACAAGTAAAACGGCGATTGTCCTCCTGTTTTCGTCCAACCTTTTTACCGCACTCTATCATAAGCTGACATAGAAAGATAGGTTGGATAGGAGGAGAAAAGATGCAAAACTATTATCATCTTTGCCGGCAGCACCAGGGAAAAGTAGCAAGAATTACAGAACGAAACGGCAGAGTCCACGTCGGAAGAATCGTACGGGTGACTAACAGCAAAGTGTATATCGCCCCTGTCGGCGGCCGTCACAGAGGATACGGGTTCGGCTATTGGGGAGGCTGGGGAGGCTGGGGAGCAGCCTACGGTATCGGCCTTGGTTTCATTACCGGATTTGCGCTTGGAGGTTTACTCTTCTGGTAATAAAGAAAGCCCGCTTTCTATTTTTCAAGCGGGCTTCTTCTTATTACACTTTCTTTACTTCATTAAAATATTCTTCAAGCGTTAATTGATGGTCATGGATGGCTTTTGCCGCTTTTTTGCCTACATAGCGTAAATGCCATGGTTCATACTCATACTTTGTGACATTTTCTTTGCCTTTAGGATAGCGGATGATAAAGCCGTATTCATACGCATGGTCTTTCACCCATTTGCCGTCCGCCGTGTTTCCGAACGCTTCATTCAGCTCATATCCGTTGCTTTTGCTGGAAATGTCCATGGCAAGCCCCGTCTGGTGTTCGCTTTGCCCTGGATATGCGACGGCTTCTTTCGCCTTTTTTTCACCTTTCAGACTGACTTCATTATCGAAAATAACTTTCTGTCTGTCATAAGAGCGGTATCCTGAAACGGCAACCAGGTCATAACCTTCTTTTTTCCCGGCGCTGAATAGTTCCGCCAAAGCATCGGCGGCAGGTTTGCGGATATATCGTTTCTCGATTTTCTCAGTAAAAGAAAATTCAACTTTCGGGATCACGAGATCATTCGGTTTATAATCTCCCGGCAGCGTGTATGTCTTATTCACGAGCGCAAGTGTATTTGTCGGGTTTTGAATGGTCTCAAGCCCGTTCACTTCTTTAATATCATTAAAATATTTGCTCTCCAATACAAAATCGCTGTTTTCTGCCTTCGTTGTTTTTTTGCTTGATGTGTCATCTGATTGTTTTGTTTCAGCTGCTGTTTTTGTGTCCTTGTGGCTGTCGCCGCCTGAAATGCTGCAGCCGGTTCCCACGATTGCGGTTACGCTGAGAGCGGCAGCGAGCGAGAACCATTTAGTGGATTTCTTCATTTTACACTTACCTTTCTTTTTTTGAATCAGGGCGATGCATAAAGAAGAGGGCTGCTTTAATCAGCATAACCCTCATCTCAAGTTTACGATACAGTATGCAGCGCCAGTTTAATCATATCATGAAAAGTCGTTTGACGCTCTTCTGCCGTTGTTTCTTCTCCCGTTAATACGTGATCGCTTACAGTCAGGATAGACAGCGCTTTTTTGCCGTATTTAGCGGCAAGCGTATATAAAGCAGTCGTTTCCATCTCTACGCCGAGAACGCCGTATCTGGCAAGCTTTTCGATTTGGGAGTCTTCATTGTAAAACTGATCGGCGGTGAATACGCTTCCGACCGCTACGGGAAGATTGTTTTTTTGCGCTTCCTGGTACGCTTTATGAAGCAGTTCGAAGTCTGCGCAAGGAGCATAATCTACACTGCCGAAGGCGACACGGTTCATCTGTGAATCCGTTGAAGACGTCATAGCCAAAATCACGTCACGCACCTTCACGTCATTACGGATGGCTCCGCATGAGCCGACTCTGATTAAGTTTTGAACATCATAGCTCTGAATCAGTTCATTCACATAAATAGAGATAGACGGAACACCCATGCCGGTGCCTTGGACTGATACTTTTTTGCCGTTATATGTACCCGTAAATCCGTACATTCCTCTGACTTCATTATAGCATTCCACATTTTCAAGATAAGTTTCCGCAATAAATTTCGCTCGGAGCGGATCTCCCGGCAAAAGCACTGTATCCGCAATTTGACCTTTTTCTGCGTTTATATGTACACTCATTTCCTTTTCCTCCTGCCTATTCAAACTCCCACCCATTGTACACTGAATAACGGTAAGAGACAATCATCAGCATGATCAGGGCGATCTTGGGCAGAATATGCGGGATGACAAGCCTAAAGAAAAAGGAGTGAACATAATGGGCAAAAAACAGCGCAACCGGGTGACCGGCCAGAAAAAGAACAATCACGTGCCCGTTTCAGACGTCATTGCAGCTGATGAAGCGCATGGAAAAGAGCATTCCGCCGCTAAACGGAAGCCTTAACACAGTCTTTCCCAGACAATACGGAAGCCGGCTGAAGATTCAGCCGGCCCCGTCTTACCTCGGCTGGACGAGCAGCCGGTTAATTTTGCTCCATCCCGCAGGGTTAAGCCTGTAATACGTCTTTCCTTTTCTTCCTTCGTCTATGAGTATGACATCTCCGGTCGCTATGAATCTGGCTTGATAGTCGTTTGGGACCGTATCAGGCACATTAAAAACAGAAAATGCCCTTTCCAGTGCGTCTTGATGATTGTCAGCGGCCAGCTCTGTCCGATAGACGACCCTGTATCCCTTTTTCTCGCCGTAGCGGGGTGTTTGAAAAATCGTCACATCATAGGCGCAAGTCTTTTTTTTAAACACGGGCAGCGATAACAGCATCAAGATCCCTCCCTCTTATTTCTTAATAGTATTAGCGTTTTTTCTCATTTTTCCTGTCTCTATTTTTGTCGAAACGGGTGATACTTTTCGTCAAGAAGCGCAAAAAGCGAAACGAGGCAAAGTCCGAGACTGAATCCGGCAAGCACATCCGTCGGAAAATGCGCGCCCAAATAAATTCTGCTGAATCCGATCAGAATGACGAGAACCCCGGTAAAGACGGTGACGGCCCGTTTTCTTTTCGTGAAAAACGGAACATGCTTGATCAAAAAGTAAGCGATGACGGGATACATCACTGCCGAATTCATGGAGTGGCCGCTCGGAAAACTGTATGAGGTTTCATGGACGAGCGGTTCAAAAGCGGGTCTGGCTCTTTCAATCAATTCTTTTATTTTTATGTTTACAATCCGTTCAATGAGAAAGAGAAGCGGCAAAAAAACAACATCCGGCGTTTTTTTGTACATATACAGAGCCGCGCCTGTCAAAAGAAGAAGCGGCAAAAGCACCGCGGTCGTGCCGAGCTCCGTTATCCATAACATCAATTCATTCAGCCAGGCAGCCCTGATCCTGACAGCCGCTTCTATGACACGCTCATCAAAAATCCGGACGGCTTCTATCCGGATCGCTGCTGCGAGCAGAATAAACAATGCGAAAAGACTTGCTGGCTTGTACAACGTTTTCCCCCCATGTTTCATTCTCCCGAGCTGATTGAAAAAACCGAAGCTTTTTCACTTCGGTTCCGCAGTTTCAGTCTTCATCAAGCTCTTCGTCTATCATACATTTTTCTAATAAATAATCAAAGGTGATGTCGGCTATTTCGAAGATTTCCTCTTCACTCGGTATGTACCCGCGCATAGCAAGCTGACTGTAAAAATAATCAGCTATTTCTTCTGTGTCAATCACAAGATCTATTTCTTTCATGCAAACACCGCCTCCTTTTTTATGTTTTATGAAAAAACCGTTCAAATTATACCCGAAAGTTCTAAACGTTTTGTCCGCTCATATACTTTTAAAAAACAAGCCCCGGAGGGAGAAAAGATGATGACGAAAATGATGGCTTTATTGGACGGAGATGGATTTGATATCGTATTGAAAAAAGTGCTGAAAGGAATGTCGTTTGTCATCTTTGCCGGCTGTCTGCCCTGGTTTTTATATGTCACCGTCCGTTTTTTTGCCGGCTAGCTGAAATGCTCCCGCAGGCTTTCCAGCACAAAATTCATCATATCTTTATATTCTTCGTCACCGAACAAATGATAAAGAATCTTATAATCGTTATAAATATCAAGCAGCTCATCTACAATCGATACCGCCAGCACATGCAGGGCATCGGGATCATCAGCATCGCCTTCAAACTGAAGAAGAGCAGACGCGACGGTATCCTCGCCGATCTCATGAGATGCTTCCCCAACATAGTGGACAAACAGCAGCTGATGCACAAACTGATCCATTTCATATTTTCTCAGAACCAGCGTGAGATCCTCTTCCTCCGTTTCAAGCCACTCTCCGTCTTTCAGCCGAGTCAGCTCATAAATAATATCCTCCCAGCCATCCTCTAAATATCTCCATATTTCAGTTCTGTGGCCGATGACACGGAATAATTCCTTTCCGTAGTCCTTTACATATACTACGTCGCCGATCAGAAATTCATATTCAATATCCAATTTCTCCATATCGACGATCACGCCCTCATAATCTTTATAAAGCTGGATGGACGATTCAAAATAAAGCACTTCATTATGATTGACTTCGTAAAGATAATGTTTATCAATTTGATGAACCTTCGTAATGGTGCCGACGGTTCCGTACATCACGACGACCACGATGTCTCCCACTTGAAATTTCGGTTTATCTGGCTTCATGCTGTCTCCCCCTTGCCGCGGACTGTCATACGCTATCGTATGCCGGCCGCCATCATTTCGCATGGGCATGAAAACCACAGGAAATATCTATTTCTGAACCTGTTCAAAATGTCAAAAACCGCAACATGCTTGTGCGTTTTTTCGCTTACCGTAACAGAAGCGTCCGATGACATTCCGCTCTCGATCGACTGAGCAGTAACAGTGCTGAGACAAAAAGCTTCTATTTTTTATGAGTCTTTGTTTTTTTCTCTATGACGCAAAGGTAAATACCCGGCCCGAAGGCATGTTGACAATATCACCGCCGTGATGTTCAAGATTTGCCGTGAAACACATCATCGAAGGTGTAGGGAGATCCAATTCCGGCTGCATATTTGCAAGGCACAACTTCAATCCGCTTCAACCTTGTCACATAAAATTCCCTTTTCCGTCCAAACGTCAGTGCCTCATCAGGCTTACCTAATGGATCATTTGATTCCCCTCACTTCATTTAAATGTTTGATTATTTCTCCGTGAAAAGCGGTTCCTTACCCGGGACCCCGCCGGCAGCAGGCCTGATCCGGTGAACTCTGCAGCTATACATTCTACTGCCTTATGATACGTGCCGTCAGGAAGATGTGTTTACGTGCTGATCAAAACGGACGGCGTTGCGGGATTTGATCATACGGCACCTCATAAGCGAGTCATTTCAACAGAAAAAAACCGCACAATGTGCGGTTTTTCGTCAGGCGTGATGCACCTCGGTCTCATATTTTTCCCAAGCTTCATCAAATGTCGCCATCGTTTCTAAATAGTCGGCGCTCAGTTCTAAATAAGAACTGAGCTCGTGATAATCGCTTGACGTTTTCGGAAAGCCGTGATCTTCGTATGCCTGATTCGCAAACTGGCTGATTGCGTCCTGCGGCTTGGGATGCCTGTATTTCATCAAATAGTGATAAAAGGATTTCATGGGTTTCCCCTCCTGATGACTGTCTTTTGTTGTACTATTATACAATTCAAGTGTGAAATTACAACAAAAGAAGACTAGGAGAAGTCAAAATAATTCCGTTTCAAGATCCGTTCTGTCTCCATCAGCTCTTGATATGTGAGTGTTTCCGGTAATTTTTTTGCATTGACTAAAAAAAGCTGATTTTCGATTTCCGCTATGACCGCTTCCTCCTGATAAGTCATGCCGCAGGAGGAACAGGCGAATGAGGGTGTTTCTGTAATTTCTATGGCCCTCGTACCGTCAGGAAGCTCCCAGTACACAGCCGCCTGACAAGCTGACGCCTTCTGATTGCCGCACCACTCGCATGGCTTCACGGCGATTCACCTCCGACTTCCGATCCTGCTTTTTGCTCTTTCTTTTGCTGTGCAATAAATTTCTTTTCTTTCAATTCATCTCTCTTTTCCCTGCGGTCTTTCAGCGTTTCATGATCAGGGTTTGATGTAAACGTTTTCCTTCTGTCGATCCTCGATACATTTTCCGGTGTGAACGAAACCTCTTTGTCCGCGAAAATGGCGCTCAGTCCGACCGGCTCGCGTTTGGCCATCGTTCCAGGAAAAACAGATTCAAAATAGTCGTCGGCTTGATTCGGGATATAGTTTTCCGGCTCGGGATAAGATGTAATCACCCCTTCGAAGTTTCTGATCACAACTTTCTCCGGACTTTGGGAGAGCAAGTAGTTCGGCTGCAGGGCGATTTTACCGCCTCCGCCCGGGGCGTCGACGACAAAGGTCGGCACGGCAAAGCCCGTTGTGTGGCCCCTCAGTCCTTCAATGATTTCCAGCCCTTTTGACACAGGCGCTCTGAAATGGCCGATTCCCTCTGACAAATCACATTGATAAATATAATACGGACGCACGCGGATTTTCACTAAATCATGCATGAGTTTTTTCATAATCGGCACCGAATCGTTAATGCCTGCTAAAATAACGGCCTGGTTACCGACCGGAACACCTGCGTTAACGAGCTTTTCACACGCCGCAACCGATTCTTCCGTCAGTTCGATGCTCGTATTAAAATGAGTGTTCAGCCAGACCGGATGATATTTTTTCAAAATCTCACAAAGGTTATCCGTTATCCGCTGCGGAAATACAACGGGCGCTCTCGTTCCGATCCGGATAATTTCAAGATGGGGAATGTCACGCAGGTTTTTCAAAATATATTCCAGAATCTGATCGTTGATTAAAAGCCCGTCTCCGCCGGAAATCAGGCAGTCACGGATTTCCGGCGTTTCCCGGATGTAAGCGATTGCCGCATCGAGCTGTTTTTTCGGCACCCCCATTCCGATCTGTCCGGAAAAACGCCTTCTGGTGCAATATCGGCAATACATCGAGCATTGATTTGTCACCAGAAAAAGAACGCGGTCGGGATAGCGGTGCGTAAGACCGGGAACCGGTGAATCTTCATCTTCAAACAGCGGATCTTCAAGGTCATATTTCGTTTTGTGCATTTCTTCTGACAGCGGCACGGACTGCATGCGGATCGGACATCTCGGGTTATCGGGATCCATTAAAGAAGCATAATAAGGCGTAATGTTCAGGGGAATGGTTTTTACAGACATCCTGACGCCTTCTTCTTCCTCTTCGGTCAAATGAATGACTTTTTTCAGGTCATCGACGGTTCTTACAGTATGGGTGAGCTGCCACAGCCAATCATTCCACTTGTCTTCCGGCACATCTTTCCACAATTCAATCTCCTTCCAATGACGCTTCGGCTGAAACCATTTGTTTGTCAAACGAATTCCTCCTTATGAATGGCCAAACGTAAAGTCTTGCACCATATATTCATATTTTCGAGCCCTTCTGAAATGCGGCAGTTGTTCACAAGCCTGCCTCTGTAGCCGTATCCCGCATGGTACAAAACGGCATTCATCCCGTAAGACGCTGCACGGGCCAAGGAAAAAAGATGGATGATTCCCCGGCCCGCGAGTTCCTGCTCCAACGCTTTAAACAAGTGTGCCGTTACGGAGTTCCCCCTGTAATCTGACAGAACCGCGCAATCGGTCATTTCAGCGTGCCCCAATACCGGATTGATATCTGCGCTTGCCGCCCCAATGAGACGATCCTGATCGAATGCGGCATAATAGATGGTGTTTTCTCTCATTGTTTTTTTAATATAAAGGGGATTAAAGACAGGAGTCGGATAGGTAAGAAAAACATGTTTATATAAGTGCGTTAAAAGGTCTGCATCATCTTCGTCCGCTTTTCTGAACATCAGCGCGCTTTCTGCCTGAGTCAGTCCCCGCCGCGGTGTCTCATATAAACGGTCAACAGTCGAATCTTCTGATACATATGAATCTGACCGTCTCCGTTCCTCTGCTAAATAGCGCACCATCACAACAGCCTCATGCCCGTTGTAATACCCGTCTATGACACCCTCAACAATAAAAAGATGCTTGACAAATTCCGGCTCATCGCCGCGCTTGGCAAAGAAAATTACCTTTTGGGCTCCTTCTTGCTTTGCTTCTGCCAAAACGGCCGGAATAAGCGCCGTGATCTGTCCGTCATAACGAATGACTCTGAGCCGCTCATTGAAACGGTCTGCATCAATCTCGGCCGCTCCCTTTTCAGCCCTCAGTTCCTTTATCAGCTCCGTCACCCCCATCTGCCACCCCGCACCATTCCATGATAAAAAGAGAAATGATTTTGACGGCATCGATTAACGCCCGGATTTCAATGTATTCATTCGCCTGATGCGCCGCTTTGACTTCTCCCGGCCCGAAGACGATGACCGGCGTCTGTCCCGCGTGCTGCAAAAGCCCTCCGTCCGTTCCCCACGGGGACGCTTCACGAACCGGTTTTGCCCCTTTCATTTTCTCAAAAGAAGATTCCAGAGCGGAAATCAGCGGATGCTCATCCGGGAGATCATTCGGAAGCCACTGAGCCCCAAACCATTCTATTTCCGCCGGGTGGTGTTTAAACCACTCATCCCGGTACTCCAAATCTTTCAGCCAGCTTGCGAGCTCTTCTTTTACTGCTTCGGGCGTTTCATCCGGCGCTATTCCGCACCTGCCTTCTATCACCACACGGTCAGCTACCGATGATGGCCACGTTCCCCCTTGGACGGTGCCGATATTAATGGGAACCGGAATCGGAACGTCCCGATAAAGCGGGTCTGTGATACGGGCGTTGCGGACGTGTTCAAGCTCTTTAAGGGCTGTGATGACATGCAGGCTTTTTTCAATGGCGCTCACCCCTTCATAGCGGGTGCCGCCGTGTGCGGACAATCCCCTTACCGTAATGCGGAACCACATAGACCCTTGCTGCTTAACAAACAGCTTTAAATTAGTCGGTTCGGGAATAAGCGCCCCGTCAGCCTTGTAGCCCCTCATAACAGCCGACAGCGTTCCCGCGCCGCCGCACTCTTCATCTACGACACTTTGAAACAGGACATCTCCTTTTAACGTAATCCCGCAGGCTTCAAGCGCTTCTAACGCAAACAAGAGGGCTGTATTGCCGCCTTTCATATCCGTTGAACCGCGGCCGTAAACTTTGCCGTCCTTTTCAACAGCGGTAAACGGTTCATACGTCCATGCGGCGGGATTTCCTTCCGGGACAACATCAATATGTCCGTTCAGTATCAGTGATCTTCCGCCCCCGGCCCCTTTCTTTACAGCTGTGATATTCGGGCTTTCATGGAAGTCTTCGCGTTCCGATACGAAATAAGGATGCTCTTTCAAATGTTTGACACTCGGCTCCCATACATCAATATCCATGTCAAACTGTCTCAGTTTTTCTAAAACGACTGCCTGTGCGTTAAATTCATGGCCGAACGTGCTTTTTTCCCCGATCAGCCGTTTCAGCAGGCTTACCGCTTTTGCTGTGTTTTCTTCCGCCCACTCAGTGACTTTCTTTTCTAATTGATCCATGGACAGGCCCCCTTTTAAGAAAACATTCTCCCAATCTGATCTCGGCATCCGTTGTTTGAATGACATCGTCTATGGTCGTGCCATTCAGCAGTTCCTCAAGAACAAAAGCCCCATCATCTATGCTGATGACGGCTTTCTCTGTAATGATGAGATCTGCACAGCCCGCTGCTGTAAGCGGCAATGAACAGCTTTCGACCAGCTTCGGCCGGCCTTTCTGATCGGTGTGGCTCATGACGACAACCACTTTTTTCGCGCCTTGGGCAAGCTCCATCGCCCCGCCCATTCCAGGCACTTTTTTTCCCGGCACGAGCCAATTGGCGAGATCACCTGTCCTGCTGACTTGGAGCGCGCCTAAAATGGTAATATCTATCAGCCCTTTTCTGATCATGGCAAAAGACAGAGCTGAATCAAAATAGGAAGCACCCTTAACTGTACTGACAGGAAACCCGGCCGCATTGCATAAAAGCTCATCCTCCTCTCCGCGCTCCGGACTGCCGCCGATCCCAAGGACGCCGTTTTCCGCCTGCAGCATTACCTCCATGCCGGCCGGCAGAAAGTTCGGCACTAAAGAAGGAATGCCGATCCCCAGATTGACAATCATACCTGAGGTAATTTCACTGGCGGCCCGCCTCGCGATACTCTCTCTTTCCGCTATTCCCAAGCCCATCTCCACTTCACTCCTTCACTTTGCACGACCCCCTCCACGAAAACGCCCGGCGTTACAATATGCTCGCTGTCAAGTTCGCCGGCAGGCACAATCTCTGCCGCCTCAGCAAATGTTCTTTCGGCCGCCGCAGCCATCAGAGGGTTCATGTTGCGCGCCGTTTTGTCAAACGTCAGATTCCCGAATTCATCAGCAGTATGTGCCGACACAAAAGCGAAATCAGCCGTCAGCGCTTTTTCAACTAAATAGGACTTTCCGTCAATCGTTACGGTTTTTTTGTTTTCACAAACGGTTGCGTTATCAATGCCGATATCAGTTAAAATACCGCCTAGCCCCGCTCCGCCTGCGCGAATCCGTTCAGCAAGCGTCCCTTGCGGCGAAAATTCCACCTCAAGCGCTCCGTCAGTCATTTGTCTGCCCGCGACAGGATTTGAGCCGATATGGGAAGCGATCAGCCTTTTTACCCGCTTATGAACGATAAGCGGGCCGATGCCGATTTCCGGAAATCCGGCATCATTGCAGATGACGGTCAGCTCTTTAACGCCGCTTTCCAAAATCGCTTCGATTAATGACGGAGGTGAACCCACTCCCCCAAAACCGCCGAACATGATGACAGATTCGTCCTTGACATCGGCAATTGCTTCATGAATATCGATTTTTTTATGAAAAATAGACATATCAGCTCAATCCTTCTTCATCATTTTTTCAACTTCTTCTGCGGCCTGTGAAAATAGATCTGACAGCTCATCCAGCTCGGCATATGAAATCGTGAACGGCGGGGCGATGATGACGGCGTCTCCTTCTCCGCTGTCAATACCGGGCTTTGCAGGGTAAATAAGCAGGCCCCGTTTTTTTGCCGCTTTAATGATTTTTTCGGTGAAGGCCTGTTTTTTCGAAAAAACGTCCTTCGTCGTTTTATCCTTAACGAATTCAACCCCGATCAGGAGGCCTTTACCGCGGACATCCCCAATCACCCCGCTGCGCTCTTTGATTTCTTCTAATTTCCGCTTCAGCATTACGCCTTTCTCCTCTGACTGCCGAAGCAGCTCGTGTTTCTTAACATAGCGAAGCACTTCAAGCGCCGCTCTTGCACAGTATGGGTTGGCACTGTACGTATGTCCGCTCATAATGACCCCGGAGCCCCGCTTGATCGTTTCAATGATGTCATCAGACGCAACGGCTGCCGCTATCGGAGCGTAACCGGCGCCTAACCCTTTTCCGAGCACCGCGATATCAGGTGCGATCCCCCAATGCTCAGAAGCAAGCATCCGCCCTGTTCTCCCGAGCCCCGTCATGACTTCATCCGCGATAAACAAAATACCGTGCCGGCGGCAGACATCCTCAAGCGCTTCATAATAACCTGCCGGCGGAGTGATGGCCGCCCCGGCTGCTCCGACAATCGGTTCTGCGACAAATCCCGCGATAAATGAGGAACCGATCCGCTGAACAGCCGTTTCCAGTTCAGCCGCCGCAGCTTTCACAAATTCCTCTCCCTGCAGCTCTGAACGATACATATTAGGCGCTGAAACGGCAGGAAACCGTTCGAGCAACTGGGTGAAGCGGTATCTCCGTTCGTAGAACCCCGATAATGAAAGCGCTCCCAAAGTAATGCCGTGGTAACTGCCCCATCTTGATAGAAAGACGGATTTTTGGTATTGCCCTTTTTCCTGCCAATATTGAACGGCCATTTTCATCGCTGTTTCGACTGCCTCTGAGCCGCTGTTTACAAAAAATGACCAATTCAGCCCGCCCGGCAGATGATCCGCCAGAAATAAAGCCAGTTCTTCTGCCGGAGTACTGGTGAATTGCGAGCGATACACAAACGAAACAGAGTCAAGCTGCTCTTTTAAAGCTTGTATAATATCCTCCGTGCCGTGGCCGATATTGCAAGTGACCGCCCCCGATGCTCCGTCAAGATACTTGTTCCCCTCCTGATCATACACATATGATCCCTTTCCATGACTGACTGACGGATAATTCCCGTCAAGCTCCGGTTTGATTAAATAGCTCCCCATATCTTTCCACCTCGAAAACCCATTTGCTTCATTGTATGAACAGATGAATAACCGCATTCTTATCCTTCAGAAAGTTTTTTGCAGAAAATACCTTTCTGTAAAACAGGCTGCCGGAGATGTCCCGACAGCCTGAAAAGCGTTCTGGAAATTCTATTCCTATTGTTGATTTTATTCTTTGCTCAGCTCATTATCACATCATTTTTGATCTGAATCAGTATAAGCAGAGGGCGGAAAATTCCCGTCTTCTTTACTGTATGGGAATCAATATTTCACACAAATGATGATTCACCTTTTGTAAAGTATACCTTTCGATAATGGGCTGCTCTCTCTGATTGATAAATTATTTTTTTCGATCTCAGAAAAAATAGTGTTCCAAAATCCACTGACTGCCTCTTTTGTATGATCAAGCAAGAAAACAGCGTACTTCCCTCCGGAAAATGTACCGATCTGGGCTGGTTCAGGCACATGGTCTTGATTGATAACAAGACAAACATCATAGCGGCATTTCTCTTTAGGAGTACGATTCGGATGATCTTGCGGAATTCCTAAAATGACAGAATGATCAAGCAGACCATTCAATTGCGCCCAGTTTTTAAATGACTCCATCAGTTCTTTGTTTTGCTTTCCGCCATACTCTCCGACGTTTCGGAAATAAGCAATTCTTGATTCAGGTAATTCTTCAATCGTTATGTTCACATTTTCGCCCCCTTCTCCAGAAAGGTAGTATGTATTAAAATGTTTTTCAAGCTGATTTTTCAGCATGGAAATAACAAAAAGCCTGCAGAAAGTGATGTTCTCTGCAGGCTGATTTTCATTATAGGATTTTTTTCAGTCTAACAAATAAAAGCCGCACCGACGATGATTAATAAAATAAACAATACCACGATCAGCACAAAAGTGCTGGTTCCGCCTCCGCAGCCGCCGTGCCCGTAACCATAGCCAAAACTGCCGCAACCGTAGCCATATCCGTATCCGTACATACGCAAATCATCCTTTCTTCTTACGATATACGGCATTGTATGCGGGCCAACTCCCAATTGGTTTATGCGAATGCCCAACTATGTAAGAAAATAATGAAAAATTGTATGCACGCGCCGAAATCTTTTGAAGCCGAGTTTTTCATAAAAGCGGTTTACACCGTCCATCCCGGACGTCACAAGGTATACGGTTTCCATGCCGTTCAGCTTTGCCGCCGCCATCAGCTCATTCATCAATATCGATCCGTAGCCTTTTCGTTGGAATTGATCCAGAATTGCGACTTCTTCTATTTTTGCGGTTTTATCTGCTTTGTTGATGAAAAGCTCTCCGCAGCCGATCGGAATCGTTTGCGAGGCGTCGCTGTAGCACACGACAAGCATAACCGTTCCGTCCTTATACAAAGGATATTTCCGCTCAAGCTTTTGTTCGGCCGCCGCCTCGCCAATGTAAAGGGCATCATAGATGTTCATAATAGACGACCCGTCGGCGAGGCTTTTTTCCGTCCCCCAAGCAGTGAGCGGGTGTCCGGCCTGCAGGTCCCTATTTTCCAGTTTCCTTGCAAAAAACAGCTCATCTTCCACTACGCAGCCCTGCTTTACGAGATTTTGTTTCAGAAGAAGCGGAAACGCGTGCTCCGGAGCCGCTTTCACATGAATATAATTGGCTTGAAGCAAGCCCGGAACGGACGAAAAAAACGGCAGCAGTTTGTCTAACGGAAATGTACGGTGCAGCTGAACAAAGTTATGCGAAAAAATCTGCGGCAAAAAAGGGTCCGTATATACACTGAAATGCTCGAACCTCTGAATGCCGGAAGTAAGCTCTATATACTGCTTCTCGGTTTTATCAAATTGATCGGTCATAAAAGCTCTCCTTTTCCTTACACATCCAACTGCATCTCTCAACCTTTTGTTATATTGAGATTTCTCATAATTTCATCGTACACCGGATAGAACGGCATTCCAATTGGTAATTGTTTAATTTGCTGAAAGAAAATGGGTATCGCCTTCTGATTCGCAAAAAAGCGTTTCGCTACGTCATGACTGATCGGATGGAGAACCCCTCTCAAATAAACATAAAATTCCCGTTCAATGCGAAACAGCATTCTCCCGGGCAGATGTTGAATACAGCCCGATGTCTCCCGGCTGATCGGCGGACCGTCCGGAAGCGATTGTATTTCGGCCCGCTCTAAAGCCGGGATGTCATGCTGTTTAAATCGGTAAAAGCGAAATGCGCTATGATCAACCAGCCTTTTCTCCCCGTCTTCTATAAAATAAACATGAAACTGATCCCTGACGAGCTGAAAATTCGGAATACTGACGGAGTTCTCTTCCTCATATTGAAATAAAAACGGATCCGGAATGACGACGGTTCGGCCTTCATATAACGAATGCCAGCGCTCGTTTACAGGCTTCCTTTTATTTCGGTCAAGCTGATATACTTTCTGATCCGTCCCCTTTACAAAGGATCCGTCGATCAGGACAGACGGAAGCGATTGATACGTGTTCTGAAATGAGTGGGGTGTTTTATAGGTCGTATCCAACACTTCTTTTATCGGCAGAAATGATGTAAATGTGTTGAGCCTGCTCCAAAAAACAGAGTCTCCGTGATTCCAATGCATAACATCTTCGTCCCAAAAGCTGCCGAACTTCTCTTTCACACGCTCAAGCAATGATCTCCGGTGCATCACTGAACAGTGATCAACGAGAAAAGCGGCCTGATCTAGCACCTCTTCAGCAAAACGATAGAAGTGGAATTGTTCTGTTCCGCGCCCGTTTACATGTATCACCTTCTGGCTGGAATAGACGGCATCAAACTCGCTGTATTGATTAAGCGCTTCCGCCATGCGGCTGAGCCTATCCGGATGAAATACGGTGTCGTCTGTCAAATAAGTGATGTATTCGCCTTTAGCCCGTGAAAGCGCATCATTAATCAAAACGGCATACCGGGTGGACTTCAGCCGTTCGGCAGGATTGATAAAACTGTTGTCATAATATATGCGAGGATCTTTTATATACGTACTGATGGCAGCCGAGGTTTCTTCATTTGAATGATCATCCATTACAAACAGCTCCCAATTGCTGTAGGTCTGATGCAAAACACTTTCAATCGCCTGTTTCACAAGATCCGGTTTGTTGTAACTCGTTAAGATAATTGAGATCTTCTTTTCCATCCCATCACCCCTTCTGTAAAAACATAAAAAACGGCTCCGAAAGAGACAGAGCCTGATATCCGTTATTAAAAAGCACCCCAGCTGACGATGCTTGAAATCGCGACGTTTGATCTCGTATTATTGAGCGGATTTTGAAAAACGGCCAAATCTGACAGCACTTCTTTGACAATTACGTTTTGCAGTGTGCTGCCGTTAATCAGATTGACGCGTGATACAGGAACCCCAAGCTCTTTTGCCATTACAAGCTGACGCCGCAAATCTGAATGATCTCCGGACGGCTGACGGGATAACAAAAGAAGAAGAAGCAGTACGAGCTGAAATTCCTCCTCAAAACCCCCGTGTTTTACAGTTTCTTCCGAATCCAAAATATTCCTCTCCTTCATTTTTTAATCTATACAACGTATGTCATACTCTTACAAACCGCATAGGCAAACAAAGCCTGATTCGAAAATTCAGCTGTTTGATTAAATATTGAAAAAAACACAAGCAAAACGGCATTCGACTTATACCAATCTCTTCAATCAGGAATATGAATAAACGTGAGGTTGAAATTGTTAAAGGAGGTGTATGTCCGCATGAGCGAGGATCGTTTGGAGCTTAAAAAGGAGTTATTGAAAACTCTTTTAGCCCCTGTATTTGACAACAGCGCTTTATCTGGCGGTACAGATGGAGGAGATAATGTGGAAAACAAAGTAAAAGAATTATTGGAATCGGCAATTGATGCAAAAGTAGATGAAGCAGCGGCGAAAGACAGTCTCAGCGCACAATCTGTATTGGGAAGCGGTATTTCATTAGCTGCGAGATGGATTTTTGCAAGAATTCAGCCCGGCACTGTCATCAGCATTGTGATGGATTCAGGAGACATGATCGGCCCGGTTCAATTTGTTGCCTTTGACGAAATTCACGGAATCGTTTTTGTTACGCAGGAAAATTCCGTTACACCGGCAGGCTCTGCTACAACATTGCTTGACGTCGACAAAGTTGAAAGTGTCACGTTCACTTCGTAACAGCATATGAACGTTTTATATATCCGTTCAGGATATAAAGGCATATACACGTATTTTGACCGCTGGATTGAGGAAGGCTTTTTACAGTCTTCCGTCCGCTTTTTTTCTGTTTCTGAGTTTGAGGAAGATACCATCCGCAGTATACGGGCATTCAAACCAGACATCAGTCTGATGATGACGGGAGACCGTATTCCGTCTGAATGGCTTCAATGGCTGAAGACAGAACAGATTCCCGTTTATCTATGGATGACGGAGGATCCTTTTTATTTCGATGTGAGCATGACAATCGCCCCGCTTGCCGATGCCGTTTTAACGATAGAACAAAACGCGCTTGATGCTTACCGGCAAATGGGCTTACAGCACGTATATTATGTCCCGATCCCCGTTAATCAGCGGCTTTTTAAGAAACAACCTGCTGAAGCTTCTCTTCACACAAATCTGCTTCTGATCGGATACCCGTACCCGAACCGCGTTGAACTGGTGAAAGCAGCGGCGAAGCTTCCGTATACGCTTCGTATCATCGGGAAGGGATGGCGCAGACATCTGCCTAAAAAAATCGCCAGGCAGCAAAATGTGCTCGTAATGGATGAATGGATTGCACCCGAACGTGCCGCATTATATTACAACAGCGCAGACGTGGTCTTAAACCCTCACCGTTCTTATCGGTTTGCGCTCAATCAGAACGGACGCGGCATCGAAAATATCAGTTTAAATACGAGAAGCTTAGACATTGCGGCTTGTCAGGCCTTTCAGCTGACAGACCTTTCTCCCGCGCCCCCGTTTTCATCCTTTGTTTCTTACAGCGGGCTTGCGGATTTTGCGGATAAGATCCATTTTTATATGACAAACCCGGGTGAACGTAAACAAACCGCGGCGCTTAATTATCAAGAGACAGTCCCGGCGTACACGTATGACCAGATTCCGGCTGTGCTTGCGGCTATCCGTTCCAAGACTTTCTCATGAAACGCTCTTCACATCAAAAAGCAGCTTGGATAAGCTGCTTTTTTCATGTTTATTTTCCGCTTCTGTCAGTCAGTTTTCTCGGGTCAACCTGTTTATTGACCTGCGGGTGAAAGCCGATTTTATCAGCGATTCTTTCCCATGGCACCATTTTAAAATTTTGATTGGCCTTTTGGCCGTGATCTATATTTTCTCCGTCCTGTGCGACAAAAAGGCCGAACGGATATTCAGGTCCCAGCCCGAAACCCAGAACGTCAATTCCGTCTGTATCGCTTGTGCCGTCTGTCTCAGGCCCGTCTGTTATCTGAAAGTCCGCAACATATTTGTTCTGTCCCTGTCTTTCATAAATCGCGTAGCTGCTGTTACCCTGGCTTGATGCAAGCAAATAACCTTTCCCGTCAGCAGCGTAGTAAATCGTCAGTCCTTCAATATCAGGGGTTAAATGCCTGCCGTCGGCACGATCGATAACCGTTCCGTTACTGCCGCCGTCCGGCTCAGCGCTGAACTTCCAGATGGCCTCATCTTCTTCTGCGATATAAAGACTGCCGTATTCGTCGTCTGTTGCCATCCCTTCTGTCTGAGAATTCATTTTAAACGCCCTTACCTTTTTGCCGGATATGTATCCATTTTTATCAGCATTTAATTCGTATTGTTCAAATTCGCCTTCTTTCCCTGTCACCATCGCGTAATATTTTCCTGTTTTTTGACTGTGGTACAAGCTGAAACCGTATACTTCATCAATTGCTGATGCAATCGGGCGGTCTGGATCCGTAATGCTTTGTAATGTGCCGTTTTTTCCGTCGATGGCGTAAATCTCAATGGTATTCTTTCCTTCAGACCGATTGGATGCCGCCGCAATATCAACTTTTTTTCCGTTCAACGGAAAATCATAGCGGATATCAACATTGTTCAGCTTCCCGGTAGGATAGGAATGAAGCATCTTTCCCTCTAGGCTGTACACGACTAAACCTGATTTTTTATTGGTTGTGATCAATTTGCTGTTCTGAGGATTCTTGGGATCCAGCCAAATCGCAGGATCATCAGCTGCATCACCTGCTGTATCAACCGGCTCCGTTTCCGCCGCCGCATTCACGGTAAAATGATAAGGATCAGACAGCTTATGCTTGGCCTGGGAAGAAACCGCACCGCATGTGAGCATCAATCCGGCTGCCGCGGTTAACAAAAGTGTTTTTGAATGATTCATTTTCCTTCCTCCTTTTATGAAAGTGTACTTTAATTGTAAAATACATACAGGAAGTTCAGTGTTAAGTTTTTGTGAAGATTGTCCGCATGTGAGAATTTATGAAGAGAAAGAATTGACGTGAGCAAATATTTAAAATGAACATTTAGTACAATGTTTTATTTGTGATTTCTAGTCTATTAATCGGGTAAAGCGATATGAAAGCGCATCAGGTTAATGTTTTTCTCTAATTTTTGATTTATTGGTTTCTTTCATTAACTCGCTGAAATTGTTCAACATATGATGCATGGTAGAGAAACGAGAGTTGGAGGATAAGCCATGCCTAAACAGCAAGCAGTAGAGCTACAACCGTTTTTTCACGATAAAACTGTTCTCGTCACAGGCGGGACAGGATCAATCGGAAGCCAAATAGTAAAACGCCTTTTGCTCTTAACCCCTAAAGAAGTCATTGTGTTCAGCAAAGATGACAGTAAACAATATGTGATGAAACAAAAATATGCGGATGAACAAAGACTGTCGTTTGTGCTCGGCGATGTTCGTGACTACAGAAGAGTCAACCAAGTGATGAAAGGTGTTGATATTGTCTTTCACACAGCTGCGCTGAAGCAGGTTCCGACATGTGAGGATAATCCCTTTGAAGCCATTCAAACCAACCTTATCGGCGGACAAAATGTCGCAGAAGCCGCTTTGCTGCAAGAAGTGACACATGTGATTAATATCAGTACCGATAAAGCCGTTTATTAAGATACTTACTACAAATAAATCAAAAAAAGAAGCTTACTCTGCACTCCTTTCCAAAGCAGCCTCCAATAAATGCTGAGCAAATTGTTTATAAAATTCATCTAAGTCATTACTCGCTTCATCCTGATCTATATAGCGGATACTGTAATTATCTTTATGGACAATCTTTATTGTTTTCTTCTTTAATTCCTCATAACGCTGGTAAGGTTCCAAAACTACACCCCCGCTTTCACAGGAGTATTATATGTATGTAATGGTTCGTCTCTTGACTGTTCTTTCTTTATCAAAGCCTCGCAAGCTTGTTCAAATGTATGGTTAACTTTTTTCTTTATCCAGCGTTCAGTACCGATTTCTTCGCATATGAATATGGGAATGCTGGCTTTATTCAAGGTGCCCAGTAATTCAAAATGTGTTCTTGACATATGCCTTCTCTGCACCTGAGTCAACAATCGTCAAATAAATCTCGGGGCAGGAATAAGCCACCGCGAATAAAGAATGAGATGAGGTTTGAAGACATTATTTCTGTTTAAAATGCCGCTTCAGTTTTGCAGCGGTATTCCTAGGAATTACAGAATATGTACTAAATCCTTTCAAACTTTGAGATGTTTGTTTTTGGCGGTGAAGATTCATTTAATTTTTTATACCAAATACGAATTTTTTGCCCTTTGCTCAAGTCATCTTTATTGTTAAGTTGACTAAGTCCCAGTAAAACTATATCCGATCTATACTTTTCAATAATCTCTTTTTCACTAAGATTTTCATAGTCTTTAACATCAGCTTTTTCATTAGGTGTGAGAATTGCTTGATTCTCTCCTTTAAAAATGACATAGCCGACCATGGTTTGCTCAGCTTCCATAAAATGTTTGTTATGTTGGTTTTGACACCCTAATGTTATACATAACAAAATTAACAGCATTATAAACACTCTATACAAGTTCAAACCGCCCTTCTTGCATATTTGTAACAAGAATAAAACACTGTTTTAGGAAATAACAGACTAAAACGCTTCATGTTTATGAATTTAGACAAATTCCCCCTAGACAAATGGAACATGGCGAGGTCTTCACCATTATAGAACCGCACAATTGCATCATGAAATATTCAATTGGCTGATCAACCACATCACCTTCTTTAAGCGATCTAATGTTTATATAAGATCCTATAAGTCTATACAGCCTTTCCGCTTAATCATTTTGCTTATCTATAAGCAGTTTACATTAACTAAGGATATGTACAGTTTTTCAGACATGTTCAGCTTGTCCTTGAAATGCCGGATTGCTTTATCTTGTTCTTGACGTAAAATGTTTATCATTTAATCATGCTGACTTAATATAATGTTTAAGTGTTTTTATATGGGGGAATATGTGTAAGGAGGCGGTTTATTTGAAAAACGATCAGAAAATAACACTTGACTCTTCTTTTGCGTTATCCACTCTTATTGTCTTACTTATTGCATTGTACCCATCCTATTCTTCTTGGTTTGTCACAATATTCTTTTTAGGATTTGCACTGATATACACATTTGAAAAAAAGAGCAAATCTTCAAAACTAATTGCTGTTATCTCTTATCCATTATTTATTGTTGCGTTTGTTTACAGCATAATAAACAGCATGTCATGATCCACTCTAAATTTGTTCTTAAAATTACGATTTTAAGTTAAGTTTAAACTGCATTATGTTGAGAATATCACCTTTAATTGGTAAGCTGACATCTAAGGTCATACTTATACAAAGCAGGTGATATATTGAATAAAATAATCGGAATGACCGGATTAATTATCTCCTTACTTGTGCAAGGGTTTTCAGCAAGTGATTCATTGACTCATAAGATCGCCATGGCTTGTCTATTTTTGTTCCTATTGGTTTATAATTTCAACCATACTAAGGAGTTCTCTAAAAAGTCTCTGGCGATTATAGGCGCTTCCTTTATTGTGCTAATGCTTGGAATTTATCAATTGCTCTTTTTTACCGATGATTACTTTGAAAGTCGCGGTTTAAATTTTGGATTTATCCTCTTACTTGAAATTGTTTTAGTTATTGGATTAGTGACTGCTGCGCTGAATTTAATTAAGCATATTGCAGACCGCTTAAGGAAAACACCTGATGGTAAAGAGCGTTGACTCTTTGCCTTTTTTTAGCTAACCATTTCTTTTTATGCCGTCTTTCTATGTACAAAATCAAACGCAATATCGATTTTTGCCGGCTCTCTTCTATCAAATGATGAATTGACTCCAGACATTCCATCTTAATGGACTCTTCTTCATTTTTCACCAGAATTTCTCGATCAATTACCTTTTTGACAATTTACAAAAGATCCAGTCGCATTGCTCTCTTTGATAAGAGCTCTACATTTCTAATAGCAAGATTGAACATTGTTTGTTAATACACTCGGTCCCAACTTTTGCGTCTTAGAATTTGAAAGGCGTACTTGCACTTTAACATTTGTCATTTCAGCCGATATGGAATCAATCCTTCCAGCCCAATTAGGGCTCTCTTCCTCGGGAGTTGGATATAGTTTAAATCGCCAACTGATCTCCCCTGTTTTGGCGGCAAATCCTTCATAACCGTCGTAGCTTCCATAAGAAGATGGCTGAGGAAGGTGGACAGCAAGAATACTCATATTCGTTCTTGAAGCACTTGGCGGGTATAACTGCACTTTATAGATTAGTGCCGCACCCTTCGCATTTTTCAGTTTTTGATTCACCGGTTCGAGTACTGCACTACAAGGCATTGGACTTGCTTTCATTTGAGTTGGAGAGACAATAACAGCAGCCAATAAAGGTATAACCAAGATAAATCGTTTCATCTACATTCCCTCACATTTTTTTGTTAATTTCCCTTACTCCCGCCTTGAATATTCATCACTTTTGAATGGTTAGCTTCATTAAAAGGTGAAAAAGGCAGTACTGGAGCTAAAGGAGCTACTGGTGCTGCCGGTAAAGATGGAAAATCAGCATATGAATTAGCCGTTCAACAAGGTTTCTCTGGAACATTAGATGAGTGGCTTGCCTCACTGAAAGCAACAGCAAACTAAACACGTACCCTTCTCTAACGAGGAGGGTATTTTTTTCGTTTTTTCAAATTGGAAAATCCCTAAATCTCTACATCCTTTTACAATTTTTTCAATGACTATGTTATGATTATTCCCGAGGGATTTTTGAAATTTTCAGAAAGAGGGGTTTGGATGAGCAAGATCGCTTCAGAAGTTGTTGCTACTACACTGAATGATTGGTACATTGCTATAAAGAAACAAAAGGTACATGAGTCAATAAAATATTACTCAGAGATTAAAAGCCTGTTCGATGATATGGAAGAGGATCAAGAAGTTCTTGCATATTACAGTTTATTAGAAGAAAGACACAAAATGTTGCTACACTCTTCACGCGGAGAGCCTTTACAAAAGCACACTTGTTTCACTGAAGAGAATGAAAATTTCATAAAAAGAACGAACGATAAATTGGAATATAACTTTTATTTATTCGAAGCAATGTACGAGGCATACAACAAAAATTATGATCGAGCAATTAACTTATATGGATTAGCGGAGAAAAAGCTTGCAGAAATTCCGGATGAAATTGAAGCAGCTGAATTCTACTCCAAGGTCTCCTACTTATACACTCTTGTTAAACAAAGCATTGTGGCACAACACTATATCAAGAATGCAATTGCAATATATAAGCGACACCCTGACTATAAATGCAAACTGGCAACTTCAACAATGATTGCGGCTGCAAACTATTCCGATATGAAACGGTTTGAAGAGTCAGAAACATATTATTTAGAAGCAATAGACATTGCACAAGAAACACAGGATGAATATTTGGAAGCTCAGTTATATCACAACCTTAGTATCGTGTATTCTGATTGGGACAAACCTGATAAGTGCATTAAATCTCTCGAAAAAGCTATTGGAAATGAATCTTGGATGAATTCAAATTATTATATAAATTCTTTATTCATGATGATTAAGGAACTATTTAAAATTGACGAAAAAATGAAAGCCATTAATTTTTACAATAAAGCACAGGAAAGACTCATATTAATGGAGAATAAGATATACGAAGCCAAAATTAGCATCCTATACAACCTATATTGCGGTGAATTAAAAAACAACTTCAATAATTGCATCCGTTATATTGAGTTTTTAAAACAACAAAATGACCTTGAAAGTGTAGATGAATTGTCCTACATAGCTGCAAAAAGGTTTGAATCAATAGGTGCTTTTGAAGAAGCAACAAGCTTTTTCAATGAAAAAATTTGGGCTGAACAGAAAATGAATCAGGTGGAGGGAATCTTATGAAAAAAATTGTGCTTTGCGTATCTATTTTAACTGTAATTTTAAGTGGGGTAGCTTTAACGCAATTGAGTACAGATTCACCATCTAACATCCAGGTAGCTGAAAGGCCAGTCGGAGGTTAAAAATTAATTTAGCCCTACTCATATGAGTGGGCTTTTTATTTTATGATTTGTGACCACCTGTCAAACTCATATCCTAGTTGTTTAGCATAATCAATCAAATAATCAACAATAATGCCACCTATCCCACGATTTCGATATCCTTCTTTAACAATCATACGAGATAGATAAATGCGTTTATCCGGAATGGTATAATCCGGGTCATTGTTTTGAAAAACTAACAATCCTTCTCCTATAAACTCGTCATTCACTGAGTAAATAAAAGTAATTCTGTTGCCGCTTACTAATTCGTCATAAAACACCTTAGCCATTTTCTTTTCCATGTCCCAAATATTATTACACTTATTGTATTCTTCGGGTTTTAATTTCTTTATTTGGTACGAATCCATAACCTCTCTCCCTTTTTATAATTAGTTTCTATCGAAAATAAAAAAGCTCTCTTTCTGAGAGCTTAACTTTGCAATACTTTTCCTAAAAATAAAAGCTAATTGTCCTTACCAAAGAGCAATTTTCCAAAGTCATTGTCTAAAATCTCAATTTCCACATCACTGTCACTATCATCCGTTTCAATTGGTTCGTCTACTAAACTTAGGATAAACTCCTCAAACGAATTGGCAATTAGGAAAAAGTCTTTATCAGGCTGACTTAATTCGTGATCCCAAAACAAAACTTTTTCATTGTCGATGTCCATACATATTTCATTACCACCTGCCGAGCTTGCTATAGGAATAATATTCCTAGGAAAGCGATCAGAATAAGTATTGATTGCTTCTTGGAGACTGTTATGATCGTTAGCTAAACCATAGAAGCTCTCTAGTAATTGTGTATCATCTTCCTTACCCATCCAAGGATCTTTCTCTATAGGTTTATAGCAAACGTCGTACTCAACTTCATCTGTTGTTTTTTTACTTTCTAAATAACAGCCTCCATATCCCTTCAAAAAATCCTTATAGTCGGAAGGCAATTGATTACCTATATTTCTTTCAATTTCTTTGAGCTGCTCGTTTGTATTAATGTTGGATTCTGTTTCAGTATCTATCGTAAATTCTTTTAACTTTTGTTCAATTTTATTGAAACTCATTCTAATACCCTCCCCTTAAATCAGAAGCTCCTCCAATATGAGGTATTTTGTTATTAATCACACTAGGCACTAGTTGTATTGTGACACTATCCAAATGGTGTGGGGTAAGTCCCTGTTGTGACAGCCATTTTTTCGCCTGCGCTTGAGATTTAAAACCCTTGATCTCTTTAATTTTTTTATAAACAAGCCTAAAATCTTTTTTCGTTCCATTTAATTCACCAGACTTAAACTTAATGTTTGCAACAGTCCATGGAGTAAAATCAGGACGTCCATTTTTAAAAGTAATCGGTTCTCCCTTAGTCGCTGCTTTTACTTCAGGTATGTCGGAATACCATTTTCCGTCACCAGGTGCGCCTTCCCATCGACCTTTATTCCTTGGTAATACCGTTCTAGGATTTGCTGATTCAATTAATCTAAGTAACCGATCCTTTAAATTTTCACTGTTAACTACATTATAAGGAACTCCTCCAGCCGGAACAACATCGTAACGGGGATTATAAGGCAATAAATCAGCAATTGAGACATCTTTCAGTTTTTGGCCTGCTTTATTGACTTTAGAGGTGACTTTTCCTGCTACGTCAGCTTTTGTAAGAGAACCGGCTCCCTTTGTGCCTACCACAGAGGTAACTACTGTACCTATCGCATATGTCACCCATCTTGATCTGGAGTAAGCATCTCCGTTCACCATATCTTTTTGATATGATTCCTCAATTGCTGCTGAAACAGCATCATATGTTTTAACTGGATGAAGTACTGCATTACCCAGTGCTGACAAGGTTTCTCCCGGATCGGTTATGAAGTCCCATAAACCGGTTACCGTGTCTTTCCCGACATCATATAAACCAACGCCAGCTCCTTTTAAAATATCCCAAGTCACTTCTCCGACTTCTTCAAGCTGTTTTGCTTGTTCAAGCTGAATGACATATTGCTGCTGGGAAGGTTCAAGGTTTTCATAGCCGATCTTCTTCGCAATTTCCAAGTATTCATCCGGATCGGTCACACCGTCAGCGAGCTTTTTCTTCAGATCCTTGATTTCCCGCTCTTTTGCTTCTTCCTTCTTAAACGTTAAATATGTGTCTGAATGTCTTGCAATCTCGCCTTTTTTCTTATGTATGTCACTTTCCCTGTACGCCTTGGCGTTATAGTGAAGCGGAGTGGCGTTTTTTCCTTTGCCCGTGGCATTTTGGAGCTGCTGAAAGTCGGCCTGGATGAACTGTTCGTTCGCTTCTGTTTCGGCGTATTCTTTTGTTAGATCGTGATCAAGCTTGCCGAGCCTATTTACGGTATCATCCCGTTTTTTGTCTGCTGATTCCAGATTTTGATCGACATCTTCTGTAGAGAAAACATCAAGATGAATGATATCGCTGATTTCATTTATGATGTCCTTGAGTTCATTGCGCTGCTCCTGCATGATGGCTTGTGATTTATTCTTCGCATGAATCAGCTCGTGTTCTAAAAATGACTCTTCCACAAACGAATCGGCCAATCCGGCATCAGATACTTTTCCA
>NZ_JAHOAA010000002.1:780551-948308 GCF_019039175.1 Bacillus sp. FJAT-27001 | reverse complement strand
GCAATCTTCATATCGATCAGATCAAGCCAGCTGTCTGTGACACCGGCGTGATCTTGAAAGAATGCTTTAATGTTGTCGGCGCCTTTGCCTGAAAACTCACTGTCATCTAAATCAGCCATTCCCTGAAATGCTTTTCTGAGATTGATAAATTGTTCTCTAATCTGATCGTATTGTTTTGCCCGCTTTTCTGCGGCTGAAATGAACGAGGCTACTTCAAATACTTTCATTTACGGCTCCTTTCCACTTGATCTTATCTAAACTTTCTATTCTGAAACATATTTATAATACTCTTTAATTTTTGGCTTTACTTCCCAGTACTTAGTTCCGTTTGATGACACCAACATGTCAAACCATATCTCAAAGTTAGAGTCTAAATATACCGCATCTTCAATATTATCAATTGAATCCAGATGCAACATATACCCCAACCCTTTATTTGATTTGTTTACATCAATAACATACCTGCCATCATAATGATACCCAATTAGGACATATCCCTTAGGGAAGTCTTGAACTTCATTAAATTCAATTATCCCTTCTGTACTAAGAAGCTCAATACCATTAAACATTTCCATTCCATTGTGATTGAATAGGAACTCTTTATAATCATTAGGCAAAGTTACCCCTAACATCTTTTCTAAACTATTAATTTCTTGAGGACTGGCTGGGTCTCTGAATTGAAAAGCAGCATCTTCCATGACATGCCCTCCATGTTGGAGCATAGGAAAAGTTCCGTATTTAGAAACAGCTTCCTTTATCCCATCAAGAGTCATGCGAATTAACTTTCCTTCTTCCAATTAAATTTCCCTCCTCTAAGGTGTTTGAGTCACTAAATTTTACCACACAACTGTATTTGAGTGTCTTAAAATGCCAAAATGAAATTTACAATCTTTGGTTTTATACTTATAATTAGGAAGGTTTGTCCGATATAGAGACAGAACAAACAAATTGGGGGAATTACATTGAAGAAATGGCTGTTAGGTATTGGCGCATTATCTCTAAGCTTTTCTTTGGCTGCGTGTGGATCTGATTCTGCTTCTACAGATAAAACAGATTCAGATCAAGCTAAAACAACAGAGCAAGAAGAAAAGGATGCAAAAGAGACAAAGGCAGACACTCAATCAAATGACAAAAGTACTAATGACAAAAATGAAAAAGCCGAAAATGCTTCAAAGAAGGATTCGTCGGATAAAAAGGCGTCTGACAAAAAGAAAAAGCTGGTCGATGTAACACTTAACAGAACAGTTGATGGGGATACGATTAAAGTTAACTATAAAGGCGAAGTCAAAACTGTTCGTTATTTACTTGTTGACACGCCTAAAACTAAGAACCCAAACTCTTGCGTACAACCATATGGTGAGGATGCTTCAGCAAGAAACAAACAGCTGGTTAACAAGGGAAAACTTCAATTGGAGTTTGATAAAGGAGATCGTACAGACAAGTATGGCAGAATGCTGGCTTACGTTTATGCAGATGGCAAATCAGTACAAGAAACACTGCTTAAAGAAGGATTAGCACGAGTAGCTTATGTATATGAGCCAAACACGAAGTATTTAGACACGTATAAGAAAGATGAGCAAGCTGCGAAAGATAAAGACTTGAAGATTTGGAGTAAGAATGGATATGCGACTGATAAAGGATTTAATGGCTGCGTAACGAAACCGAAGAAATCAGTAAGTGTATCTAAGCCGGCTCAAAAGTCAGTTACAACACACCAATCCGAGACACATAAATCGAACTCAAGCGGTTCAGCATCAAGCAGCTCTTCTAACTCTGCACAAGCCTCCCCTTCTGCTGGAGGAACAGAACACTTTGCAAACTGCACAGAGCTGAGAAAGAAATATCCGCATGGAGTACCAAGCACTCACCCTGCTTATACATCTAAGATGGATCGGGATAATGACAACTTTGCATGTGAGAAGAATTAATTATTTTGAAGTCCTCTGAGGCTTCTTTTTTTATTTGGGTATTTTCTCAGGCTAACAAAAAACATAGAGCGTATGAGCGAGCTCTTTAGCCCAACACTTAAAGAATACAGCCCCTACAATATTTATTACGTTATTTTCGTATTCAATGTCAGACAGAATATTGTACGAATACTTCTCTTTTTACAGCAAATACAATAAAGAGGAGGTGCTGATTTTTTGGAGTTAAAAAACATCGTTCACTCTTACAACATTACAAATATTTTGGGTTATCTTAGACGCTCTCGTCAGGATATGGAGCGAGAAAAAAGAACAGGCGAAGATACGCTAACAGAACAAAAAGAACTCATGAATAAAATACTGAAGTCGATTGAAATCCCCTATGAATTAAAAATGGAAATCGGGTCAGGAGAAAGCATTGAGGGCCGCCCTGTTTTTAAAGAATGTCTTAAAGACCTCGAGGAAGGCAAGTACCAGGCAATTGCTGTTAAAGAAATAACAAGACTCAGCCGCGGGAGCTACAGTGATGCGGGACAAATTGTTAACCTTCTTCAAAGCAAGCGATTGATTATCATTACACCATATAAAGTTTATGACCCTCGAAACCCTGCAGACATGCGTCAGATTCGTTTTGAATTGTTTATGGCCAGAGAAGAATTTGAAATGACCAGAGAGCGTATGACAGGCGCTAAATACACATATGCGGCACAAGGGAAATGGATTTCCGGACTAGCGCCTTATGGATACCGGTTAAACAAAAAAACATCCAAACTAGTCCCAGTCGAAGAAAAAGCAAAAGTCGTTCAATTCATCTTTAACATCTTTTTAAATGGGTTGAATGGAAAAGATTATAGTTATACAGCGATTGCTTCTCACTTAACAAAATTACAAATACCGACTCCATCAGGAAAAAAGCGCTGGAATCAATACACAATTAAAGCAATTCTGCAAAACGAAGCGTATATCGGAACTGTTAAATATAAGGTTAGAGAAAAAACAAAAGACGGTAAACGAACAATTAGACCTGAAAAGGAACAAATTGTAGTATCGGATGCACATGCTCCTATAATAGATCAAGAACAATTTCAACAATCACAAGAGAAAATTGCAAACAAAGTCCCCCTGCTGCCTAATAAAAATGCATTGGAATTAAGTGAATTGGCAGGCGTATGCACTTGTTCTAAGTGCGGTGAACCATTATCTAAATACGAAACTAGGAGAACGCGAGAAAACAAAAACGGCACGAAAAGTGTGTATCACGTTAAATCACTCACTTGCAAAAAGAATAAATGCACTTATGTAAGATATAACGATGTTGAATATGCCATTTTGGATTACCTCTCTTCTTTAAGCAACTTAGATAATAAGACTTTAACAAAACATATCACTTCAATGATTTCTAAATACGAAGACGTAAATAGTAATGTGAAAACAAAAAAGCAAATGTCTGAACATCTTTCACAAAAAGAACAAGAGTTAAAAAACAAAGAGAATTTTATCTTCGAGAAATATGAGAGCGGCATTTACACTGATGAACTTTTTTTGAAAAGAAAAGCTGTTTTAGATGAAGAATTTAAAGAACTCCAGATTGCCAAGCATGAGCTCAATGGAACTCAAGAAGCGCAATCAGAAATAGACAGTAATACAGTCAGAAACAACATAAATAGGATAATTGATCAATATCACATTGAATCAAGCACAGAGAAAAAGAACGCGCTATTAAGAATGGTCTTCAAAGAAGTTATCGTTACGATGACACAAAAAAGAAAAGGGCCAATTCCGGCTCAGTTTGAAATTACCCCTATCCTAAGGTTTAATTTTTCGTTATCGACCTCACCGTCACTGATAGTCCCTCAAAATACAGTAAATATCTTAAAAAACCGATAAAGCCGTTTCCCCGGTAAACACAATGGGAGCTACGAAGCTGTTGTCCGAAAAGCTGTTTCATCAGGCAAATCATCATGTTCAAAACCGCGGTACGGTATTTTGTTCGGTCCGCTTCGGCAATGTGCTCGGTTCACGCGGTTCTGTTATTCCTATTTTATTTGAGCAGTTGATGGCAGGCGGCCCGCTCACCATTACGGATAAAAACATGACGAGGTTTTTTATGTCGATTGATGATGCCGCAACGCTCACCCTGCAATCTGCGGCGATCACAAAGGGCGGAGAAACATTTATTTTTAAAATGGAGTCCCTGAGGCTTGAAGAACTGCTTCACGGATTTGAAGAATATGCGTTCCGGCACGGACTGCCGCGCCCCGCCGCTGTTGAAGTGGGAAAACGTCCCGGTGAGAAGCTTCATGAAGAACTGACCTCTCCTCATGAGACGGAATCTTTATATGAATGGGGCAATCTTTACGCAATATTGCCGGAACCCGCCAAACATCCGGAATTTCGGAAGGTCAATCTCCCCAGATATCAATCCGATCAGGCGCCGCTCATCACAAAAGACACAATCGTAAAGATTATTGAACGATTACATGAAGAAAAAAAAACATAGAAAAAAGGCCTGTCTGATAGGCAGGCCTCATTGCTGAGCTCTATTTTTCAAATAAATGCAGACAGGCTTCATAGCCCTCTTCCTTCAGCTTGTCTTTCGGAATAAACCGGAGTGCCGCAGAGTTAATGCAATAACGGAGACCGCTTGGCCCCGGACCGTCATTAAATACGTGGCCTAAGTGGGAATCAGCTGTTTTGCTTCTCACTTCCGTCCGGATCATCCCGTGGCTTGTGTCCAGTTTTTCGTCAACCTCTTCTTCCTCAATCGGTTTTGTAAAACTGGGCCAGCCGCAATGAGAATCGAATTTATCCAGAGAAGTAAACAAGGGCTTTCCCGATACGATATCAACATACAGCCCCTCTTCTTTGTGATCCCAGAATTCATTTTGAAACGGCGGCTCCGTTCCGTTATTTTGTGTGACTTCATATTGCATGCGGTTTAATGATTTGATTTTTTCTTCTTTATTAAAAGCCATCTTATCTGTCCCTCCAATGCTCATCCAGAAAGCCTTGACGTCCGGAACCTACACGGTAGCGCCCGTAGTGATCAGGATTTTTCTTATAAAAGTGCTGATGATAGCCTTCCGCTTCATAAAAAGGCTCAGCCTTCAAGATGTCTGTCACGATCGGCTTTTTAAATATGCCGCTTTCTTCAAGCTGTTTTTTTGAGGCTTCAGCGATTTGTTTTTGTTCATCATTATGGTAATATATCGCCGCCCGATATGAACTTCCGCGGTCTGCAAACTGGCCGCCTGCATCAGTCGGGTCGATCTGCTGCCAAAACAGCTCGACAAGCTTTTCATACGGATAAATGTCAGGTTGAAATGTGATTTGAACGGCTTCTCTGTGTCCGGTCGTTTCACTGCACACTTCTTCGTAAGTCGGATTCTCAGTATGACCTCCTGTATAGCCGGACACCACCTTTTCAATCCCGGGCTGTTCGTCAAACGGCTTCACCATGCACCAAAAACAGCCGCCTGCAAATGTGGCGATTTCTTTTTTTTCTGACATACGGGTGCCCTCCTTTGTTCATACGTGGTATTATTATATTATAGCATGTATAAACAGAATAAAAATAATTCTGCTTTCAGGGGAAGCTGAACGAATGCCACGCTGACTACATATTGGAGGTTCATGATTTGAAAGTAAGGACACAAATGATGTATGATATGGAAGCTTTGCTTCGAAAAGTGTTTAAACAAATCAGAAATGAAGTTAATGAAATTCTAGATAAAGAGCTGTCCAGGAACGAATTCACCATTTTGCGGATTCTCAGTGAACAAGGGCCTAAAAAAGTAACGGAATTCGCCCCCATTCTTGAGGTCTCCGCAAGCCATATTACCGCAGTGACCGACGCTTTAGTAGAAAAGGAATGGATCACCCGCATCCGTTCCAAAGAGGACAGGCGAATTATCAGAATCCATATTACGGAAGCCGGGGAGAAAATTGTCGATCATTTCAACCAGAAAAAAACAGAATACTTTTTTAAACGGTTTGACTGCTACTCTGATGAAGAGCTCGCAACGTTAATCAAACTGTTCAGCAAGCTGGACAAAAAACGCTGACACGAAAAAACACAAATCCCTGAAAGGATCTGTGTTTTTTTTATGAAAACTTATTGTTTCGGATGATAATAGGAAAATTCAATTTCATCCGTGTCGAGATTGATTTTATCCGCTTTTACATACATGCCGTTGTCTAAAGGCATTTCCGACAGACGGATCTCGATGCTTTTATCCCCGGAATGAACGTGCACAAATGACGGGAGTTCATAAAAGCTGTCCATATAATTCAGCACAAAGCTGATCGGCAGGCTTAATTCGCCTAAGGAAAACTTCGTCACTTTCAACATCACATCTCCGTTCTCCTGTACGGACGGTTCAAATGTGACGACCGCGTTAATGGAGGTTGAGAATGCTTTGATTTTACCTGCCACGTGCACATCGTTATTGATGTCCACTTTGTAGTCAAGCTGATTCGATGCCTTCTCTTTTAAGTACGCATTCACAAACCTGGCAAGAGATTCTTTCGAGCTCGTGATATGAAAGCCGTACTCACTTTTTGTCTGATCTTGTATTTTCGCCTGCTCTCCCGGCATAACCAATAATGTCACAATTACCGCGGCGGCAATCACATTGAGTGCGAGAAGAACAAAAAACAGCGATTTCCACTTTTTCATCATTTCACCCTATTCTGCTGGTAACCCTTGTTTTTCAATGATGCCGTACAATCGATCGGCGATAAGTGCATACCCTTTTGCGTTCGGATGAAAATCATCATCCTTTGAAATCCGTCTGCTGCCGCTTTTTTGACTGAACAAGTCTTCAACATTCACCGCGGCGGCGTGAGGATCTTTTTCCAGCTCTTTTGCGGCGATCTTGTTCCAATCCGTTACAACCCCATTAATTTCTTTTAATTCAGGCAGCGTAAACGTGAATGGATTATACATGCTGACATACACCAGCTCTGCGTTTTCATTATATTTGCGGATTTTTGAAACGATCGCCTTGAATCGTTTTTCAAAAGGTTTCTCTTCCTTTTGGAACGGCTGAACCGTCAGCTGCATCATATTCTGGCGGAGCACCTTCATTAAGTCATTGCCGCCGATGGTAAAAAAGATATAGTCGGCGCTCTTTAATGATTTCTGAACTTTTTTATTATCAAGCTTTTCCAGCAGGTCAGACGTTTTGTCACCCTGCACCGCATAATTTTTAATATCAACCGTTTTCACATGTCCCTTTTTCTTAAGAGACTCCGCTGCCCTGCCGACGTATCCTGAACCGTCAGGATCTCCTACTCCTTCAGTCAATGAATCACCGACCGCAGCTATGACAATATGATCTTTCGTTTTCGGTTCTTCAGTGTCAGAACCGGTGCGCTGGACAGAACAAGCTGATAAAAGCAAAGCCAGTCCGGCGATCAATGAGAACATTCGCAGCTTCAATCTGGTTGCTCCTTCCCCGTCTACTAGTGGAAAGTGTAACATGTTTTTTCAGATTTGAAAATGTCTAATCTGCCAGTTTACTTGAGCTCCTCAGCCGCTCTGACATCTGAGAGGATGTCATCATACGGAACCTTCTGCACGCCGTCATAATCTTTAAGCACCGTCCCGTCAGGTCCGACTAAATAAAAAGAGGTTTTATGTATGACCTGGTCCTCTCCCTCCGGCTTTTTGACGATTGCTTTAAAGCTGTTCAGCGCAAAATCTTCAATGTCCTTTTGGCTGTAACCGGTCAGAAAATCCCAGTTGCGAAGCGAAAGCGGATATTTGGAAGCAAAGGCTTTCAGCTGTTTCGGCGTATCCTTTTCAGGATCTACACTGAACGACACAATCCGCACGTCCAGATTCTCAGCCTTCAGTTTTTTTTGCAGTTCGGTCATGTGGGCCGTCATCGGCGGACAGACCGTATTACAATTTGTAAACATAAAGTCGGCAATCCAGACATGCCCCTTCAGGCTTTTCAGTGACACTGTTTTTCCATCTTGGTTTTGATATGAAAACGGTTCAATCTGATAGTTCAGCGGGTCTTTTATCGTTTTCCCCCCGCAGGCGCACAAGAGCAGCAAACAAAAGACGGCAGCGAAGATTTTCATTTTTTTCATTTCCATTCCCCCCATGGATAAAACGCTTACAGCATTCATCATAAAAAAATTCCCGCACCCTCCCTTATCAAAAGGAAGGCGCTAAGGAATATGCACCGTTATGCGTTATGTTTTAAAATCTCTTGGTTGAAAACGGCCTCGTAATCTTTCCACTTCATACGGCGCTTGACATATTGTCGGAATGAATACACTGTTCTCACACTTTGTGAAGCAAAAACCTCTCTCAAATAAAGCTCAAGGTGCTGATGAATTTGAAAAAAATAATGTTCACCTTCCGTGACAACCGGTATTTCTGTCACTTTTACCTGAATCCCGTCCTGTCGTTTGAACTCTAGGCTTTTGAGTAACAAGATATCAATCCTTCTTTTTCGATTGTTTTCTTTTTATTATATACAATCTGAGAAAGCGTGTCTGTCATTTTGCGCGGCCGTTCTAAAAAAAGTCAGATTAACAGGTGAAACAGATCCTGATCTTTATTCACCTCTACGTAATGAAATCCTTTTTGATTCATCCGGGCAATGAGCGCGCCGTAATCTTCCCGATGCTTAAGCTCAATGCCGACCAATGCGGGGCCGCTGCTTTTGTTATTTTTTTTCGTGTATTCAAACCGGGTGATGTCATCATCAGGCCCAAGCACTTCATCTAGGTATTCGCGAAGCGCTCCCGCCCTTTGCGGGAAATTAACGATAAAATAATGCTGCAGCCCCTCATAAATCATGGAGCGCTCCTTCATCTCCTGCATTCTGCCGATGTCGTTATTCCCTCCGCTGACCATGCAGATGACATTTCTCCCTCTAATCTCTTCCTTATACAAATCAAGTGCTGACACGGACAATGCCCCCGCCGGCTCCGCTACGATGGCGCATTGATTATATAATTCGAGAATCGTGCTGCACACTTTTCCTTCCGGGACAAGCACAACGTCATCGACGACGGTTTCGAGCGTTTGAAAGGTTTCGGCGCCGATTTTTTTTACGGCCGCCCCATCGACAAATTTATCAATTTTCTCAAGTTCAACCACTTGTCCGGCTTTTTTCGATTCAAAATAGGAGGCTGCGCCCTTCGGCTCTACCGCTATGATTTTTGTATCCGGCGATATGTTTTTCATGTACGTGCCGAGCCCGGACAGGAGTCCTCCTCCCCCTACGCTTGCAAAAAGAAAATGCGGTTCAACGTCAATGTCATTTAAAATTTCGATGGCAGCCGTTCCCTGTCCGGCCATGACATCGGGATCGTCAAACGGATGAATAAACGTGCGGTTTTCTTTTTCACAGCATTCCGCAGAACTCTTATACGCATCATCGAAAGTGTCACCCGTCAATATGATTTCAACAAATTCTTTTCCGAACAGTTCCACTTGGGATACTTTCTGTCTCGGTGTGGTTGACGGCATAAAAATCTTGCCGTGAATGCCGAGGTGTTTGCATGAAAACGCAACCCCCTGCGCATGGTTTCCCGCACTTGCGCATACAATTCCGTTTTCAGTCTGCTCTTTTGAGAGCTGCCTCATTTTATTATAAGCCCCTCTGAGCTTAAATGATCTGACCACCTGCAGGTCTTCCCTTTTCAAATAGATGTTGCAGCCATACCTCTCAGAAAGTCTGTCATTCCTCTGCAAAGGCGTATGTATCACAACGTCCTTTACATTTTGGTGCGCTTTTAAAATGTCTTTTACCTGGATGAGAGAGTCTTCTTTAAGCAACGGTTTCATTTACAGAGTCCTTTCTTATTTAAATCCCTATTTAATATGCCATTATAACATGAATATTCAAATAATAAGACAATTATTTTAATTTTGTAAATAAAATTAAATGAACCGATACAAGAGAAAAAGATATTTTCGATCGCACAAACGTGTTATACTTAAACCAATTAGAACCAAAAGGAGCCAATTCATGAGTGTAATTGAACAAACTGATCCTTTTTATCAGCTAGCCGGCGAACATCACACCTTTTCAGAAGCGAAACGATTGGCCTCGCAATTTGCCTTATCTGATTTGCCAGTCTTCATAACGGGTGAAGTCGGAACCGGAAAAAAACAAATGGCCAGAGCGATCCATCATAAATCCCGCAGAAACAGCGAACTATTTATTACCGTTCACTGCAGCCAAAGCGAAGAGCGGCTCGAATATGAACTGTTCGGCGCTGAAGGCGCATTAAACAGGGCCCGCCGCGGAACATTATTCTTATATGAAATCGGAGACATGCCGCTCTCGGTACAGGCCCGCCTTCTTTCCGAGCTGGATGCCGGGCTTTCCGCCCGCATCATTGCAAGCAGCACGGCGGATCTTGGTGATACCGACGCAGAAAATACGTTCAGCCAAGATTTATTTTACAGGCTTCACGTGTTATGCCTTCCGCTCCCTGCTTTATCTGAACGAAAAAGCGATATACCGCTTCTTCTGCAGCATATGCTGACAGCCACGGGGCAGCATGTTCATATCGATCCGTCCGTTTATCCGCTGTTTGAGCGGCACACCTTTAACGGCAACATCAGAGAACTTCAAAATGCGGCGTACTATATGGCCGCGGCAGCATCCGGCAGCACGATTTATCCCGATGATGTCCCGCTGTATATCAAAAACAGCCAGAAAGCGAAAACAGCTAAGAAAAAAGAAAAACGGCTGACATTGATGGAGAAAGAAGAGTTTTTGTTTATTTTGGAATCAATTAAAGACTTAAATACAAAAGGCGAACCCGCCAGCAGACGGAGCATATCCGAATTAAGCGAAAACAGCACAATGACATTATCGCCCCAGCAGGTCAGAAACAGGCTTGATTACTTAGAAAAGATGAACTATGTGACAAAAGGCCGAGGACGCGCTGGAACAAAAATTACATTAGAAGGGTTGAGCTTTTTGCAGTCACTGCAAAAACAAATCCTTTAAAAAGGAGGACATTTGATTGTTCACAATAAAAGAAGAAATCGCAAATGCCGTCACACACGGAATCGGTGTATTGCTGTCGATTCCGGCGCTTATTTTTCTCATTATCTTCGCGGTGAAATACGGCTCGCCGACAGACATCGTCAGCTTTTCAATCTTCGGCGCTTCAATGCTGCTGCTGTATCTCAGCTCGACTCTTTTGCACAGCATTCAGCATAAAAAAACGAAAGACATTCTTGAGATTGTGGATCATTCCGCGATATACGTATTAATAGCCGGAACATATACGCCATTTTTATTAGGACCCCTTAAAGGGGCGCTCGGTCTGACCCTTTTAATTATTGTTTGGTCGCTTGCCATCGGAGGCATCGTGTTTAAAATCTTTTTCGTGAAGCGGTTTATCATTTTTTCAACGCTTGTCTATTTAATGATGGGCTGGCTGATCATCGTCGCCATTAAACCGCTGTACGCTTCGCTGTCAGGCCCCGGTTTCGGCCTTCTTCTTTTCGGCGGTTTATTGTATTCCGCCGGCACAATATTTTATATTTGGAGAAAGGTTCCGTATCATCACGCCATTTGGCACAGTTTTGTTTTAGGCGGCAGCGCCTCGATGTTTTTCTGTATTTTATTTTATTGCGTCAAAGTCCCCTTTATCTGAAATAAAAAGCACAGCCTCTCTATAGAGACTGTGCTTTTTTTATGCACGGAGCCGTTTCTGATCGGCCGGAAAATAAGCGGGCTTTATATGTAATTCAATGTCAGCCGGTTTCAGCCGTTTCAGTAATCTGCCCCGCAGCAGCCGGTCTGTTCCCGAAGTGCTGACAGGCACAATCGGGAGGTCGAAACGAAGGGCCAGTTCCTCCGGATTGATTTTGCCGTCTTCGGACAGAATCAGACTTTGCCCTTTTTGCAGACGGACTTCCGCCTCATGAAGCACTGCATCCCGGCTGTCTCCGCCACAAATGACACCCATCAGCCGCAGCCAATTTCCGAGAAACGGCATCCGGAAAGCTTTCTCGCCAGCGATAAAACCAGCCGGCTCTTCAAGATGTCCCGCAAGCAGCAGAAGATCAGCCGGGCGCAATCTGGGATGCACATACAATACGGGGCCGTCCGGTATCGGCTGATCATGATGAATGCCGATTGCCGATCCCGACACGTCAATGCAGCCTCTCATAAAGGCTTTCGGCCGCTCATACACCAGCCTCATCTGTTTTTGAAAAGAAAGCCGCGGGTCAAGCTCTTTTTGATTGATATATTCCTGAATATTTTTCATGAACATAAATACAACGTACATCACAAGGCAGCCGTAACGAATCAATTCTTGTCCCCCTGCTTAAACTCAATTCTTTTTCTCGTATACAAGGTACTCATAATCGTAAGGGTTTTTTTCATCTTTTACTCCCTGTTTGCGGGATGTCAATTCCCATTCAGCTTCATTAAATTCCGGAAAAAAACGGTCTCCTTCAAAGACATGGTGAATTTTTGTCATGTAGAGTCTGTCCGCATAAGGAAAGAGCGCACTGTACAGCTGGGCGCCGCCGATCACAAAGCATTCTTCATCTGCCGGGATCAGCTTGAGCACTTCCTCAGCCGAGTCGGCGGTAATACAGCCCGGGAATAAAGATTCGTCCCGTGAGGTTACAACGATGTTACGCCGGTTCGGAAGCGGGCGTCCGATTGATTCAAACGTTTTCCGCCCCATTACAATGGTGTGGCCCGTCGTCACTTTTTTGAAATATGCGAGATCATCGGGAAGGTGCCAAGGCAGATCGTTATCTTTTCCGATCAGCCGGTTTTCATCCATCGCAAAAATAAACGAAATCATACGCTGACAGCTCCTTTTATGTGCGGATGCGGGTCATAATCCTCAATGATAAAGTCTTCAAACGTAAAATCAAAAATAGAATCAACATTTCGCGCAAACCGCAGTTTCGGCAGCGGACGGACATCCCTTGTCAGCTGCAAATTCACCTGCTCCACATGGTTTTGGTAAATGTGGACGTCTCCGAATGTATGAACAAACTCACCCGGTTCAAGCCCCGTCACATGCGCGATCATCATTGTTAAAAGCGCATAAGACGCAATATTAAACGGCACGCCGAGAAAGACATCCGCTGAGCGCTGATAAAGCTGACACGACAGTTTTCCGTCCGCGACATAAAACTGAAACAGGCAGTGGCAAGGCGGAAGCGCCATATGATCAATTTCGCCGACATTCCAGGCGCTGACGATTAAACGTCTGGAATTCGGGTTTGTCTTGATGTCATGAATCAGCCGGGAGATTTGATCGATGGTCTCGCCGTCCGCTCCGCGCCATGAACGCCATTGAGAACCGTAAACCGGTCCGAGCTCTCCGTTTTCATCCGCCCATTCGTTCCAGATGCGGACTCCGTTTTCCTGAAGGTAGCGGACATTCGTATCTCCTTTTAAAAACCAAAGCAGCTCATGCGCGATGGATTTAAAATGGAGCTTTTTCGTCGTAAGCATCGGGAAACCTTCCTGAAGGTTAAACCGCATTTGGTAGCCGAACGTGCTGATCGTACCCGTTCCCGTACGGTCTCCTTTTTTTTCTCCGTTTTCTAACACATGACGGCACAAATCTTTATATTGTTTCATTTTTTTCATCCTTTTAAAGTAGTCTTTTAGTAGTGTAACACAATAAAAAATCATTTCTGCAAAATTTCTCAGAAATGATTTTTTTATTTCTTCTCGCTATTACACGCTCATCCAGTCAGGCGGCGTATTGCGGTCCCAGTAAATGCTGCCGAGCTCATGATGTGATTGAAATCCGTCTTCAGCGGTATGGTAATGAAAATTAAACCAGTAGCCGTCTTGCGGAGGATGATCCCGGCGGACGTGGAACCTTAAAAGATCTTCACCCGTCAGCCTGTTATACACATGAAAAATTTTTTCAGTTTTTCCGGCCGACGGTTTGCTGGAAATAACCACATCCTGATACGCTTCATCATCTTGAAACTTGGCTAAATGTCCTGTGATCACATCTTCGATTTTCGGCAGAATTTCACTTCTGTAATCATCTTCAATGACCGGAGAGATTTTGCTGCCGAATTTTAAAAATGATTGATTTTCAGCATCACCGAGAAGCTGCTGCTGATACGATTGAAACAGTAATTCAGGCTCCCGCCCTGCCTTCTCTTCTCCCGGCAGAGCGTGTTCATCATAAAAAGCGGTGTAATCATTCTGCTCAAGACTGCTCGACTGTCCTGAAGGCTTGTCTGTCATCAAAGCAGCCGGAGGAGACACGAGTCCGAACGTTACAATGGTAAACAGAACCACAAGGGTCTTTTTCATCCACAATTTCATGACAGATTGTTCCCCTCTGTTTTATTGTCCTCTTTTCCTTTATTTTAGCATAGATGAAAGCGCGGCGTCATGTCCGGCAGCGTATTATCATGCAATATGGGAAATTGGTAACTGTGACCGAGCGGATAAACCGCTTACAATAAGAAGGAGAAAAAGGAGGGGATGAGATGATTAACGCTTTATTTGCGACTGTATCACTTCTCACGCTGCTTTATTTTGTCGTTATGGAAATCACTGATTAACGAAAAAGAAGCCCAAGATATCATGAGCTCACATGGATGACACCAAAGTGGAAAAGCGCCGTCTTTCTTTTCAGCACCTTGAAGCCGTATCGTTCAAACCGCGGGCTTTTCCAATGGTCTTTAAGCACTACGCATTTTTTCGCCGCCCGGACGGCTTGCGTGATGCACTCTTCGTTAAAACCCTCTTCTGCCAGCGCGCGGAGTGGTGCAATGCCGTCTGACGTTTCAACAGGTTCGTGAAACATCGGGTCAAAATAAATGACATCTACCGATGAATCAGGAAGCTCCCGCAAATAATCGGCGCAGTCGGCATGTTTGACCTGAATGCGTTTCATGGCGGTTTGGAGCTGCTCCATTCCGGTTTCCCACGTTTGAAGTCCTGTTTCAACAAGCAATGAGACAAGCTTGTTTTTCTCCAGGCCGATGACTTGTCCGCTTTTTCCGACTGCCAGGCTTGCCAAAATCGCATCGGATGCCAGCCCGAGCGTACAATCTAAAAAGGAATCCCCTTCGCGTAATCCGGCTGCTTTTAACAACGGCTCGGCTTCCCCTCTCAAAAACCGCTTTGCGCGGAACATCGCTGTATTCGGGTGAAAAAAGAACTTCTCCCCTTGCTTCGTGTAAAGTTCGAACCGTTCCTTTCCGATGACTAAAAGATCGCTAGCCGCTCGTTCCAGCATTTTTTCAATGGGCTGTTTATTGCGGCTGCAGTAAGTGTCACCCAGCCTGACACTGAGTGACTGCGCTGTGTGTATCGTATATTCGCTTGGTCGGTAACTCGTTGTGATCATCTTTTTCTCCAAAAAGAAAATGCCCGGAATTCGGGCATTTCAGCAGTGCGCATCGAAGGCATCCGTCAGATTTTTCATAATTTCCTCCATGTCATGCCCTTCGATTTCGTGACGGGGAATAAAATGAACGACCTCTTTCCCTTTTAACAGCGCCATTGATGGCGAGGAAGGTTCCTGCCCTGTAAAGTATTCACGCATTTTTGCAGTTGCGTCTTTATCTTGACCGGCAAATACGGTAACCGTATGATCAGGCGCTTTTTCATGCTGTAAAACAGCCTGAGTCGCAGCCGGACGGGCAAGACCGGCTGCACAGCCGCACACGGAGTTGACAACGACCAATGTCGTGCCCTCTGCCTGTTCCATAAAGCTTTCTACTTCTTCAGCAGTCGTTAATTCCTGAAAACCCGCACCCGTCAGCTCACGGCGCATCGGCACGACCAGCTGGCGCATATATTCTTCATAAGCCATTGACATAAAAAAGCCCCCTCTAAAATCCTTATATGAAGTCAAGGATACTATAGAGGGGGCCGGAATTCAATTGTTCAGGCCTCTGTTTTATATTTTCATGATTCCGCCCGTATTGGCGCTTGTTACGAGTTTGGAATACCGGGCCAGATATCCTGTTTTTACTTTCGGCTCGAAGCCTTTCCATTCGGCCTTGCGTTTTTCCCATTCTTCTTCAGGCACTTGTACGTCCAAAATCCGTTTTTCTATGTCAACGATGACATGGTCGCCGTTTTCTACGAATGCGAGCGGGCCACCTTCAGCCGCTTCAGGCGATACGTGCCCGATTGAAAGGCCCCGGGACGCTCCTGAAAAACGGCCGTCTGTAATAAGCGCCACTTTCGGGCCAAGCCCCATTCCGACAATCTGAGACGTCGGAGCGAGCATCTCCGGCATGCCCGGGCCGCCCTTTGGCCCTTCATAACGGATAATGACAACATCTCCTTCTTTTACTTTGCGGTTTATAATGCCTTCAAGCGCGGCATCCTGGGAATCAAAGACGACAGCGGGGCCTTCATGTCTTGTAATCCCGTCCTGCACCCCGCCTGTTTTGATAATGGCGCCGTCCGGAGCCAGATTCCCAAACAGGACGGCCAAACCGCCTTTTTCGGTAAACGGATTGTCAAGCGGATGAATCACGTCATAATCCTTTACTTCATGACCCGCAATTGTTTCTCCGAGTGTGCGGCCTGTTACAGTCAGCGCGTCAAGATGAAGCGCCCCTTCTTTTTTCGCTAATTCATTAAGGGCCGCCGAGACTCCGCCCGCTTCGTGCAGATCTTCAATGAAGACGTCCGAGGCCGGCGCCAATTTCGATAAGTGAGGCACTCGTTCAGCCACTTCGTTAATGCGTTCTAAAGAGTACTCAACCCCAGCTTCATTGGCAAGCGCAAGCGTATGTAGCACTGTGTTGGTTGAGCCGCCGAGAGCCATGTCTAACGCAAATGCGTTGTCAATCGCTTTTTCGGTGACGATATCGCGCGGCTTAATGTCTTTTTTGATGGTCTCCATCAATTGGGCCGCTGATTTTCTCACAAACTCTCTTCTTTCCGGTGAAGTTGCAAGAATTGTTCCGTTGCCCGGAAGCGCCAGACCGAGCGCTTCAGACAGACAGTTCATGGAGTTTGCCGTAAACATGCCCGAACAAGATCCGCACGTCGGGCAGCCGAACTGTTCCAGCTCCTGCAGGTCGCTTTCACCGATTTTCCCGGCTTGATATGCGCCGACGCCTTCAAATACTGAAGAAAGCGAAATTTTGCGGCCGTCGCTTGTGCGGCCGGCTGCCATCGGCCCCCCGCTGACAAAAATGGTCGGAATATTAATCCGCATAGCCGCCATCAGCATTCCCGGCGTAATTTTGTCGCAGTTCGGAATGCAGACCATTCCGTCAAACCAGTGCGCCGAGACGACCGTTTCAACTGAATCGGCAATGATTTCGCGGCTCGGCAGCGAATATCTCATGCCGATATGCCCCATTGCGATTCCGTCATCTACTCCGATCGTGTTAAATTCAAAAGGCACACCGCCCGCTTCCCTGATTGCTTCTTTTACGATTTTTCCAAATTCCTGCAGGTGAACATGCCCGGGAACGATATCGATGTATGAATTACAGACCGCGATAAACGGCTTACCGAAGTCCTCTTCTTTTACGCCGGCAGCGCGAAGAAGGCTGCGGTGCGGCGCTCTGTCAATTCCCTGTGTGATCATGTTGCTGCGTAATTCTGCCATGGTGATCCCCCTACTGTTTTTAGACTGTGCACTATTTTTAAAATTTTCAGTTTATTCTAGGGCGCGTTCTGCAAATTTTACAGTGTCTTTGCCCTGTCTCGCTTTTCTATTCTTTCTGTATTTCGATAAAAACCCTCCAACAATTAATATTGTACTTACTATATAGAGTTTTGAATCATTTTTCAACAATATTCTAAATAATTTTTATAAAAAGTGAATTCAAATAAAAAAGGTGCATGGGCGCACCTTTTTGTTATAACTGTTCTTTTTTTCTGCTTTCAGTCATCTGTTTCCAGACTGAACCTTTCGCCTCTTCTCCGTGCTCAATCCGTTCAATCGCCATTTTGACTTGCAGGCTGACTTCGAATTCCGGATCGTCTTCCGCCGCTTTTAATGCTTCCAGCGCGCTTTCATCGCCGACCTCATATAAAAACATGGCCGCGCGCCAGCGCACGAGCTTGCTTGAGTCACTGAGCGATTTCGTCATGGCCGGGATGGCGCTCGCATCGCCAAGATCCGACAGACAGTCACCCGCCGTCCTTCTGACCGTCACCGTTTTGTCTTCAAGCGCTTTGTATAACAGCGGAAGCACAGACGGCTTTTCGATCATTCCCAAATAAACGACGGCTTGTCTTCTGATCGAAGTCTTCGGATCATACAGCGCCTTTTCCAATACTGGTAAATCGTCTTCATCCGGATCCATTTGCTCAAGATGGGCATAGCGCTGTTTCCAGTCTTCATCATCGAGCATGTCCAAAGTCACTTTATAAGCTTTCCGCTGCACTGCAGGTTTGGCCTCACCCTTTTGCTGTGCGGCTGCTTCTGTCAGGCGTTTGAGCCGCTCATCACTGTAGGCGGCCTGAAGCTCTTCTGTGACATCGTGTCCGATTTCGGTAAAATCCCCGAAGCGCACGCCTTGTTCTTTCCAAGCCCGCTCAAATACAACATTTGAAGCTTCGGAACGCAGCTTTAAGATGGCTTCTTGGAAACGTTCCGGAAGGCCGAAGCGCTCTTCACGTTCGCCGTCCGTCAATTTGACCTGCATCGGGATTCCGCTGAACATTTGTACGAAAACCTTCACTTCACCGAACGATTCCTGTTCAGAACGGCTCTCAGACTGCTCCGTATGTTCCATTCCGAAGGCGGAACGGACCTGAGGCAGAATTTCCTTCCAGTCAAAACGGGCGTTTCTCTCCACAGCCAGGAAATCGGCAACGTGATAAACGCCCTTTACTCCTTCGATGTTTAAAATATCACGTACGACAGCCGGAGCATCATCTGCCTGACCGGGCTTGTAATTGTTGCTTTTCCCTGCCGGAAGCTCTTCAGTCAAAATCACTTTCATCGTGTTCGGACTCGGCGTCGGTTCTATTGATTTAATCTTCATATTGGTCCTCCTATGCGCAATCTGACACTTATTCTAACATAGTCGGCACAAGCGTTCTATTGCGCCGCTTAGCTTTTGCAAATGCCGGCCTCTTTTTGGATACGGGCGGCGAACTGCAAAAGAAATTGATGCCGCTCCTCTGCTAAACCGGCCCCCGCTTTTGTATTCATTAAGCCTTTAAGCTTGATTAATTTATCCTCTATATGGGCCAGCACACTTGTTTGAGTTCCGTACATCGGGTGACCCTTCGCCCCGGCAAACATAAAAGCCCTGCCGATGCCCGCTGCGCCGATCGCATCAAGCATGTCTGCATCCTGAACAACTTTCCCCTCCAATGAAAGCGGCCGCTTTATCAGCAGTTCCCTGTGTCTGAATGACATTCTCGTGATAATATCCGCGATCTCCTGAATGGAGCCATCCGCAATGTTGAAAGCAGCCAGCCGTTCTGTCACTTCGCCTGCCGTCAGCCTTTCGCTTTTTTCGAGCTTGGCGTCAATCAGATCATGAACCAGCGCGGCCGTCTCAGTGATAAATAAGTCGGCGCCTTCTTCTTTTGCAATGTACACAGAAAGTTTTGCGACCCGGGAAATATGAAGCCAGTCATGGCCCGTTCGTTCATTGATAAGCTTTTCTCTGACCCAATTCCTGACGCTTTCCAGCTGCTCTTTTTCGTTCATCGTATCACCTCTTATCGGGCCAAAAGCCTCTGCACCGTATCTTCAAGCTCTTTTGGGTTGACGTTCGGTGAAAAACGCCCGGTGACTTCACCGTTTCGGTCCACGATAAACTTAGTGAAATTCCATTTGACCGCTTTTGTGCCGAGCATCCCCTTCGCCTGTTCCGTCAGATATGTGAAAAGAGGATGAGCGTCTGCTCCATTGACATCAACTTTCGCAAACATCGGGAATGTGACTCCGTAGTTTTTCACACAGAACTCTTGAATTTCCGCTTCGTTTCCAGGTTCTTGGTTCATGAATTGGTTGCAGGGAAATCCCAATATTTCAAGACCTTCCTCCCGATATGTATCATAGAGCTCCTGAAGCTGCTTGAGCTGGGATGTGAACCCGCATTTGCTTGCTGTATTCACAATGATCATCACCTTGCCTCTGTAAGCCGATAGCGTCATGTCTTCGCCTGTTATGGTCCGTACGTTTATATCGTAAATTGTCATCTGCGGCCCTCCTTTTTACATTCTTCATTTATTTTACCTGTTTTACACTGCAAAACAAACGGCAACCGCTTTTTCCTTCCACTTAACGGAAAACGTTTTTTTCGAGGAACCAAACGGCTCTTTACCCGTCATAATAAAGAGCCGCTCCGAATTTATGCCTATTTGCCGCTTTTATCCCCGTCATTATGCGTTAAATGCGGTTTATTACGCCGGGATGGATTGAAAAATGGCTTAAAAATTTCTATAATGAAGAAAATTAACGGGGAATAACGGAGGTGGCATGTTGCCTATTAATATACCAAATCACCTGCCCGCTAAGCAGGTGCTTGAAAGTGAACACATCTTTGTAATGGATGAAAGCCGGGCTTTTCATCAGGATATCCGGCCGCAGAAGATCGTGATTTTAAATCTGATGCCGAAAAAAATCCAAACGGAAACCCAGCTCCTCAGGATGCTTGGGAATTCACCTTTACAAGTTCACTTTACGTTCTTAATTCCGAGCACACATACTCCAAAAAATACGGCAAGGCAGCATCTGGATGAATTTTATACGGATTTTTCCAGCATCCGCCACAAACGGTTTGACGGAATGATTATTACCGGGGCTCCGATTGAGCACCTGCCGTTTGAAGATGTTTCTTACTGGGAAGAATTGAAGGAAATCATGGAATGGAGCAAAACGAATGTCACTTCAACCCTCCATATCTGCTGGGGCGCTCAAGCCGGTTTATACTATCATTACGGCATTGAGAAAGTGGAGCTGCCGAAAAAAATCTTCGGTGTGTTTGAGCATACCGTTCTTAAAAAACATGAGAGATTGGTAAGAGGATTTGACGAGCTATACTATGTGCCCCACTCACGGCATACAGATATTAATACGGAGCAGCTGCAATCGGCTTCGGATCTGGATGTGCTCAGCGTTTCAGAGGAAGCGGGGGTCTGTTTAATCGTTTCAAAAGACGAAAAACAGATTTTCTTAACGGGTCATCCGGAATATGATACCGATACGCTACTTCAGGAGTATGAGAGAGACATAGAGAGAAATCTTTCAAACGTAGAAGCTCCTAAGCACTATTTTGCGCCCGGCGGGAAAGAACCTGTTAACCGCTGGAAAGCTCATGCAACGTTATTGTTTATGAATTGGCTGAATTATTACGTATATCAGGAAACCCCGTATGAATGGGATTAATTTTTGTTTTGAGTGATACGGTGACAAAAATATGATAAAATACTCTTGATTCAGTATACGTATAACAAAACTTTAAAATAATGGAACATATTAATTAAATTTAGTTTAAATATGTTGCCGCGCTTATTATAAAATGATGCACATGTGTTATGTTTATCTATAGACAATAACTCCTTACGATGCATGAAGCTTGCTTGTTGTTGATTACATTGAGGTGAATTTACTTGAATACCAATAAAAAAGTATTAATTTTGACTGCAAATTACGGAAACGGGCATGTTCAAGTGGCCAAAACGCTCTACGAACAGTGTCTGCGTCTCGGCTTAGATGTGACGGTTTCCAATTTGTATCAAGAGTCAAATCCGATTGTTTCAGAGGTTACTCAATACCTTTATTTAAAAAGCTTCTCAATCGGGAAACAGTTTTATCGTTTGTTTTATTACGGAGTTGACAAAATCTATAATAAACGCAAATTCAATATTTATTTTAAAATGGGAAATAAACGTTTAGGCCAGCTCGTCGAAGAGCATAAGCCGGACATTATTATCAATACATTTCCGATGATTGTCGTACCAGAATACAGACGGAGAACCGGAAAAGTGATCCCGACGTTCAACGTTATGACCGATTTCTGCCTTCACAAAATCTGGGTTCATGAAAATGTTGATAAATATTATGTCGCCACAGATTACGTGAAGGAAAAACTGATTGAAATCGGCACTCACCCGAACAACGTAAAGATCACGGGCATTCCCATCAGACCTCAATTCGAGGAATCGATGCCAAAAGAGCCGATTTATAAAAAATACAATCTCTCTCCCGACAAAAAAGTTCTTCTTATTATGGCGGGAGCGCATGGTGTGCTGAAAAACGTAAAAGAACTGTGCGAAAATCTCGTTCATGACGATCAGGTGCAAGTTGTGGTGGTATGCGGCAAAAACAGCTCGCTGAAAGAATCCCTCAGCAGCTTGGAAGGTGACAATGCCGACCGGCTGAAAGTTCTGGGCTATGTAGAAAGAATTGACGAGTTGTTCCGTATTACGGACTGCATGATCACGAAACCGGGCGGCATCACACTGACGGAAGCGACGGCGATCGGAGTACCCGTTATTTTGTACAAACCGGTTCCCGGACAGGAAAAAGAAAATGCCATTTTCTTTGAAGATCGCGGTGCGGCTGTCGTGGTCAACCGCCACGAAGAAATTTTAGAGTCTGTCACCTCCCTTCTTGCGGATGAGGAGAAGCTGAACCGGATGAAGGACAATATTAAAAGCCTTCACCTCCCCAACTCTTCTGAAGTCATTTTGCAGGATATTATAAAAGAATCTGAAATGATGGCCGGGAAGGCGGATATGGCATTATCGTAAAAGAAAAGCACACGAATGATTCGTGTGCTTTTTGTTTTTTCCGGTTAAGCTTTGTTACTGGAAAAATAAAGATAAAAAATAGGGAGCGGCCGCTTGACGTCCGCTCCCATATGGTGTATAGTTGAACCATCATTTAACAACGTTTACATACGTACGGTTGGATGATGACAAAATTTTTTTTAGCACGAAGGTGCTACAGTACTAGGAGGAATTAAGCAATATGCAAAACGGTAAAGTAAAATGGTTCAATAACGAAAAAGGATTCGGCTTCATCGAAGTTGAAGGCGGAGACGACGTATTTGTTCACTTCACTGCTATCGAAGGAGAAGGATACAAATCATTAGAAGAAGGACAAGAAGTTTCTTTTGAAATTGTCGAAGGTAATCGTGGACCTCAAGCTTCTAATGTTGTAAAACTCTAAACTCAATACATGTTGATCAGATGACAAATAGAGGAGAGGCGTATGCCTCTCCTATTTGATTGCCGTCTGAATCTCAATTGCGACAAGATTCTGCTTGCAGCGCTGCTCGATTTCTTCAATTTGTTTCTCCATTGACGGCATTCCTTTTTTCGCCATTTCTGCTAAACTTCCCAAATCACCGTATATTTCTTTAAATGTCTGCTGAAGGATTGTTTTTAAATCATTATCATTCACGGCTGGTTTTTCCCTTCTCTCCCAAGATACCCTGAATAATAGTAAATAAGCCCTAATTAATCAGGTTCAATAGTTATATCGGCTTATTTTCTATATTTTTTTCTATTTTCCGTACATATTTCTAAAAAAAAATCTCCAAACTATTTGCGGAGGTGTTTTTTAATGGACTCTGAATTTTTTCCAAACGGACTGACGGATAAACGCCAGCTTGAATTAGCGGTGGAAACGGCCCAGAAAACAACGGGAGCGGCTACCCGGGGCCAAAATTCAACTTTGGTGGAATCTGCATACCAGGCGATTCAGGATGCCAGAACGATGTCACAATCCAGTGAACTGCAGGCTCTCGATCAGGATTTTCTGCAAAAGCAGCGAATGCTTCTCGACGATTGCCAGCATCAGCTTGATGAATTCGAAAAATAAAACCGCAGAAGCTGCGGTTTTATTTTTTATTGATTTGTCAGCACCTTGCCGTAGGCTTTCAGCTTCTCCCCCACCGTGCATTGGTTGATGCAGAAAGAATGAGCGTGCGTTTTTCCAAACTCTTTGCGAAAATGCTTTTTTACGAAACAGTCTTTGCAATATTCATCCTGAAGCTCTGTCAATTCTTTATAAATGCTTTTTTTATCCAATATCAGTCATCTCCGTTACTTTCCAATGTTATACGGCTTTCAATCTGCCGGTCCGAGAGAATTTTTCTGGCAAGGTCATCCGCTTCTTGATTTTCCTTTCGGTTTACGGCTTCATATGTCGGTGTCAGCTTTAGGGATTCGAGCAGCGCTTCAATTTTATCCAGCCATTCGTTTTGCGTTTCATCATAACACGGCCAGCTGCCGTCAAGCTGATGCAAAACGACGAGGGAATCCCCTCTTATCGTGATTGAATTTCTGCTTGCGCCAAGTTCCTGCACTTCCTTAAGCGCTTCGTACAAAGCGGCATATTCCGCCTCATTGTTCGTCTGAAGCGTTAAGCTTTTGTTTTTCCGTATGCGGTGCCGCTTGCCGCCGAGAGAATAATACACGACAATTCCGAGTCCGGCGCGTCCGCTTGTTTTGTCAAAGCCGCCGTCGAAATACACTGTAATGTCGTCAGGTTCGTGCGCAAGCTCTTCAGTAAGCTTTTCTAATTCTTTAAGCGTCCAGCTCGCGCCTTTTTCATCCTCAAAATAAATGTCTTTTATATAAGGAAAGCGGCTGACTTCTCTTGCAAGCATGCGCGCTTTCGGAACGGTCAGCCAATCTTCGGAAAAAAATGCGACAGGGCCTGTTCCTTTTGCTTCTATTTCGATATACGGCTTAAGATTCATTGAAATCACCTTACCATTCATTAGTTGACGGGCGTGTGCTATAATCAAACCATTCTCAAATTGAAAGGAAGTCAGCAGGTTTTGTTTAACGATGTGTTATGGATCTTATTTGCGGTCATTCATTTTATCATTGTTCTTCTGTTTTATAAAGGATTTGGCAAAACGGGCCTATTCGTATGGATCGGTTTCGCCACGGTGTGCGCCAACTTGCAGGTTGTCAAAACAGTCGAGCTGTTCGGGCTTACGGCGACACTGGGAAATATCATGTACGGCACCGTTTTCTTCGCAACGGATGTGCTGAATGAAAAATACGGTCCCAGGGAAGCGCGCAAAGCCGTCTGGCTCGGGTTTTCCACTCTGCTCGCTTTGACATGCGCCATGCAGGGGGCTCTTTTATATAAACCGGCTGCGTCAGATATCGCACAGCCGGCCCTTGAGACGATTTTCGGTTTTCTGCCGCGTGTTGCGCTCGGAAGCCTCTTGGCTTTTATTTTCAGCCAAACGATAGATGTTTATGTATATTCAGCCATTCGGAGAATCTTTCCTTCAGACAGGCTTCTCTGGCTCAGAAACAGCGGAAGCACGGCGCTCAGCCAGCTGCTGGATACATTTATCTTCACTGCCGTGGCCTTTATCGGCGTTTATTCCGCGGGCGTATGGTTCAGCATCTTCATTTCAACTTACCTGATTAAATTTGCGGTGTCACTCATTTCTGTCCCTTATGCGTACGCGGCAAAACAAATGACACCGAATGGAGAGTGACGGATGATGCCCGCTGAAATTTATGTAGACGGTGCAAGCGCCGGAAACCCGGGCCCGTCCGGTATCGGTATTTTTATTAAACATGACGGGAAAACAGAATCTTTCTCAATTCCGATCGGCGACCATTCAAATCAGGAAGCTGAATTTCTCGCTTTAATTGAAGGAATGAAGCTGTGTGCCGCCCGCGGATTTGAGTCCGTGTCATTCCGGACGGATTCGGATATCGTGGAGCGGGCCGCAGATCTTGAAGCGGTTAAAAACAAGGCTTTCCAGCCGTTTGTTGACGAAATCATCCGCTTAAAGGCCGAATTTCCATTGTTTTTCATTAAGTGGATTCCCGGCAGACAAAACCAAACAGCCGATCAGCTCGCAAAAAAAGCGATTCGGCTGAATAAATAACCGGAATGAAATTGCGTCTCACTGTTCATCCTACAAATGAGGTGAACAGCTATGAGAAAAGAAAATAAAGGCCGGCTGACCGGGGGCGTGAATCCTCAGGGAAATATGGAAGGAAATGCGCATAAAGACCCGAAATCAGCCCTTGAAAACAACGCAAAAAAAAGCAATACAAAACGCTAGAGGGATCAGCTGATCTCTCTGGCGTTCAGCTTTTCGAGCATCCTTTCAATTCCTTTTATCTGATGACGTCTGAGCATTAATGCCGCCTCTTCCATCTTTAATGAAAAAAGCGCTTCTTCAAGCGTACAGGCTAACGGCACCTCGCAATGTATTTCAGCAAGCTGCCTTGACAGCTCCAATTCTTTCAAGCTTTGCTGAATTTTCGTTTGCTGGCCCTTCGGCAAGAGAGCGAGGCTTTCTAATAACCGGTCTATGTTTTGATATTCACGGATCAGCTTGTACGCCGTTTTTTCCCCGATCCCTTTAACGCCGGGATAGTTATCGCTCGTGTCTCCCATCAGCGCCTTAATGTCAATCAGCGCTTTTGGCGGAACTCCCGTTTCTTCTCTGAATATCTCATCTGTATATACCTTATAATTGCCGATACCCTTTTGCAGCAGCGCTACTTGAACTTGATGATTCAGCAATTGAAGCAGATCTTTATCACCCGTTACAATCGTAATTTCCGCTTCCCCGGAAAATAGGGCAGAAAGCGTACCGATACAGTCATCCGCCTCATAGCCTTTTATGCCGATGTTTAAAAAACCGAGCTCTCGCGCTGCTTCTTTCGCTAGATCAAATTGCGGAATCAGCTCTAGCGGCGGTTCGCTTCTGTTGGCCTTATAATCTTGAAACAAATCATTGCGGTACGTTTTGCTTCCCATATCCCAGCAGCAGACGACATGTGTGGGCTGAAACGTATCAACAGCCGTAATAAGATGCTTTAAAAAACCGTTGACGCCGTTTGTGGGAATTCCGTTTTCATTTATCATAAAATTGCGATGAACGGCCGTCGCGAAAAACGAGCGGAACAAAAGCGCCATGCCGTCAACGAGCAGTAATTTATTATTCATATATCGAAACTCCTTTTTATTCAATGTTCCTATTTTACCAAAGAAGGCGGTAAAAAAACAGCATCCCCCCATTTGGAAGATGCTGCCGTCACGTTTACTCACCGTGTCTTTTATTGCTTGCCATCAGCTTTTCAGCTTCACGGCCGGCATAAGAATCAAATTTCTGTCCGAAGCCGTTTTTCTTTTTGGCATTGTTATTCTGCTGAGCATTTCTGTTTCCCAGTTTTGTTCTGCCCATGGTCATATCCCCCTTTAGAGAAGATACGGATAGTATGTACAGCAAGCGCTGATGACACACGCGGCAGGTTCATCCATTACTGTCTGCTGACGAATTCTTTCACCATCTCTTCACTTACGAATTGTCTTTGCGGCACGATGCCCTTTTTAGCCAGCTGGTTCATTTTTGCGGTGATGCCATTGATGGCATCTGTCGTGAACGGTTTATTCTGTCTGCATTTTACAATGGCTTCTTCAATGGCCTGTTCACGCTCATAATCAAGCTGTACAAATGTTTTGACGTGCTGATGCTGTTTTGCGGAATGTGCTGAAATTGCTTTATGGACTTCTGACATAAAAGGTTTCATCTCGCTTTTTTTCATTTTAGTCTACCACGACTGTTATCTGCCCGCCAACCGGATTTTTAAATTTTCAGCATTTCATCTTTCTTTTTCCATGCTTTTTCGGCTTCGTAAAGGTGTTCAATTTCCCTTGCACTCGTATTTTCCGCAAGACCTTGTAAATAAGTGTCCCGCTGCTCGCGGATCTGGGACAGGCTTTTATCCGCCATGTCTCCTTGCAGACGGCGCACCTGCTCAGTATATCGCTCTGAAAGGCTTTCTTTCTCCTGCTCAAGCCACTTTTCTGTCACTTTTTGCAGGCTGAGCCTGAGCCCTTCTACAAACGCTGCTTTTCCGTTCTGTTCAAAAAACTGCTTCGGTGATTTAACTTCCTTTACGTGATGTGAGAATGCCGAGACGTCAATGACCGGAGCGACCTCTTTCAGCTGAACGGCAAATTCGTTTTCACCGCTGACATAAATGGAGAAATCTCCGTCTTCCATAAGCTTCTTCTGACAGTTTTCCATCCATTCCTCAGTCATATGGCGCTCAATAAAACCGGTCATCCGGATATCGAGCGTTTTCAGCTCTTGAATATATTCAAAACGGAATTCCTTGAGCGCTTCATTCAGCGCCGCTGATATATTTTGTTTCCAATCACCGTTTTGAAGACCCGGATGGAAGGCGGTTTTCAGCATATCATTCGCATAAAACGTCAGGCGGTGTTTAATGTGATAGAGCTGTTCTTCCGTATCTTTCATCACTTTTCGAATGATGACCTCAGACGTACGGCGCTTTGAAATGTCAGCGAGAGCTTTTTCATAGGAAGACTCCAGACGCTGTTTCTTTTTCTCTTTTTCTTCTGCCGACTGGTGAAGAGATTCGTGAAGTTGTTCCACCATATCGCACAATTTGTCCGCCTCTGTTTTCAGCTGGGCGCAGCTGGCCCTCATTACATCTTCCTCAATAAAGTGCTCAAGCCCGGTTCTTACATCAGAGAACCTGTTATAAAAAGTTGCTTTTTTACCCGCAAGCTCTTCTTTACTTGAGACATGATATAATTTCGGCCGGTTAATTCCCTCTTTTGAGAGTTCTGAGCGGACATAGTCTTTGACGGTTTCCAGCTCGCTTTCCGTTTTGGCCAGATCGGCGGCGTTAATGACAAAAAACATTTTATCCATGCCGAATGATTCTTTGACGAGGCCGAGTTTCTTCAGAAAAGACCTGTCTCCTTTTGAAAAAGAATGCTGATAGTACGTCATATAAAAGAACGCGTCAGCATCTTTTATATATTGAAAGGCAAGTTCCGTATGGCGCTTGTTTATACTGCTTGCTCCCGGCGTATCAACAATGGTGATGCCTTTTTGCGTGAGAGGCGAATCATAATACACGGTGACTTCTTTTACGCAGCAGGCCGTTTTTTCTTCGGCTGCGTACGGTTTTAAATCTTCAACCGGCACCGTCAGTGTCAGCCTTTGACGGATCTGTTCTTCGTACGTATCAAACGCCTGCAGCATCGTCTGAATCACCGGGATGAGTTCATCCGGAATTTTTCCCTTTTTAATGGCATAATTCCATCTCTCTTTCAGTGAACGCCCCTTTACATCAGCGTCTTTCAGCTCAGTCAGCTGAAGCATTTCAGCGTCCAGCTCCTCCTCCGTTTTAAAAACGATCTCCGCAGATTTATGCGGTTTGCCGTCTTGCGGTTTCGTTATTTTGTTGATCGTAGCCGTTGTGGGCGTCGGTGATGATGGCAGCACGTATTCACCGACAAGCGCATTTGCAAATGATGATTTACCGGAACTGAATCCGCCGAATAACGCCAAGGTAAACTGGCGGTTTTCAAGCCGCTCAATCCTGCTTCGAAAGGCTTCTGCCTGTTTTCCTAATATGCTCGAGGATTCAAGAATCCCGGCAAGCTCATAGAACCGATCAGTCTGCTCTTTTATAGGAAGTTCCTTCATCGCATTTTTTTCGGGCTTGCTTACTTCATGCTGTACAGCCTCTTTTGGTTTCTTTTGGACGGGCGCTTTTGCAAGGCGTTTTTTTCGCGTATACCAGTCGCCGCTTCCCGTATCACAGGTCAATTCTTCTTCCCACAAAGCGCGGACGCGGGCTGCTTTTTCCAAGGCATTGCGTTCTTCTTTTGCCGATTGCGCGAGCTCATCCCTTATTTTCTTTTCTTTTTCGAGCCGGTTTTTCAAGTTCTCAATGAGCGGTCCGTTTTTTGTCTGAACATAAGCGGTCAGCTCCTCAATGAGTTCCGCTGTCTGTCTTTTGGCTTCCCTTCTGATCATTTCAGCGAGGTCTTTCGTATAAGTTAATACGTATTCAGATGAAAAGGCCGCTCCCTGCTTAAGGGCCTGAGCGGTGATATCATCAGAAAGCGGTGTGCGGTACGCCTGGATTTTCTTGATCAGTTCGTCCGAATCCGCTTCATACCGCTTGGCAGCTTTCGTAAATGTGTCGATAATATGCCAATCCGCTTCCCCTTCCGTTCTTTTTTTAATATCAGCAAAAAATTCTGCACGCCTTCTTTCTTTTTCCGAAGCCGTTTTCGCTTTTGAAAAGAATAATCCGGTTTTAAATGAGGGCTGCTGTGATTCAATATAAGCAGATGCAAGCTCCCTCATCTCAAAGGGTGTCAGATTAGCGTTTTGCAGTATGTTCTGCACGTCTTTTCTGATGTCTTTCTCTGCTGTTTCAGCCTGTTGAACGGCTTGTTTAAGCTCATCTTCAACAGAACGGACAAGTGCTTCTTGTTTGTCAAACTGCTCTCCGCTGCTGTTTTTATCTTCTTTTACGAGCATCTCTGTATGCTCTGTGACTAAGTGTGCGACTTTTCTCTCCGTTAAGGACCATAAATTTGTTTTTGCCTGCTGTTTCAGCTTCTGCAGATGTTTTTTCAGCTGTTCCATGCCGTTTAAAGGATGGTCAGGCTCAGTGACAGACGTAAAGAAAAGCGATTCTTTCGGTATTCCCGCGCCTTCAAGCATATCTTCCACCTGCCTGCGGTACTCTTCAAACTTCGTTTCAGTTTCATCATGTCTGTCAATTTGGTTGACGATCAGAAACAAATTCGGAATACGGTCTTTGATGGAGCTGAGAAACAGCATATTTTCTTCTGAATGGACGTGATTATAATGAACGACGTAAAATAAAGCGTCAGCCTGATGGAGAACCGAAGCGGCAGATAAAAAATGCGCTTCGTCCGTCGAATCAATTCCCGGTGTGTCAATGTAGGCCGCATAAGGCTCTGACTCCTTAAAGCCGGCATAGACTTCCACCGTCTCAATTTGCTCACCGTCTTTACAGAATTGCTGCACTTGTTCTTTATCGTAACTTCCTTTGATCTCTGCATAAGCCCCGTCCGTCGTATGAAGCACGACTTTATCTGCACCGTGCCGGATGACGACGAGGTTGGCGCTTGTGGGAATCGGGCTTGTCGGCAGTATGTCTTCACCGAGCAATGTATTTAATAAAGAGGACTTTCCGGCCGAATAATGCCCGGTAAACGCGATATAAACCTCTTCATCAGCCGCTTTTTTCATAATGGCAGCGAGCTGATCGGCCCGTTTTTCATCCTGATGATCCAAAAATTGTGCGTATAAGGCACCCGTTCTGCTGAAAATCTCCCTGTTATGGCGTTCTTCTTCTGTCATGTGTCTTTACCCCTTTGTGTCTGTCGCATCAAATGACGTTTTTCATTTTTAGAAAGCTCTGAAAAAAACCTCTCCCCCATTTTACACAAGAATGGCTCACTTTTCTTCAGGAAACGCAAAAAAGCCGCCGATATCGGCAGCTGATAAAGAAAAAACACCCGCGGCAGGAAAAACCGCAGATGTTTAAGAAGACATCGATTTATTCGAAACTTTTTTCAATACGAAACCAATTAAAACACTGTATGTACAAACGGCTGCAAATAAAAATAACATTGTCATTTTTGGCACCACCTTGAATGAGAATCATTTTCATATTTATATCTTATCATGAGTGAGAATGATTTTCAATCTCTATTTTGCGGTGTTTTCTTCTAGCGCTTTCTCTTCGGCGCGAATCCTCACAGTGAGCATGCAGGCATTGAGAATCGAAAAGAGAAACAGTGTCCAATACGCTCCGTATAACAGCGGCAGAAAAATAAATTCTAAGATGACGACCGCGTAGTTCGGGTGCTTCATCCACCTGTACGGCCCCTTTCTGACAAGCTCCGCATCCGGCACGACAAGGATTTTCGTATTCCAATACCGCCCTAATGATAATAGCGCCCAATACCTGATCCCCTGTACAAATAAAATGATACATATAATGGCGGCCCACCTTGGAGAAAGCGTTTTTTTAAACGCCGCCACCTCAGCTGTAAGAGAGACAAAAAAGAGCACGTGCATCAGGACGAGAAAGGGATAATGTCCTTCTCCGTATTCGACTGCGCCTTGCTTTTTCACCTTTTGCTCATTGCGCCGGGCCACGATCATCTCCGCAATCCGCTGGGCCGCAAGCAGCATGATAAACAGCCAAAACATTAAGAAGCCCCCTTTTCCCAGCTGAACAGCAAAAGCTCAGACGAAAATCCCGGCCCGAGAGCGCCGATCAGCCCTTTTTCGTTTTCTTTCTGCCGTCCGTTGAGCAACTGTTCTTTTATCACATGAAAAATAGTTGCGGAAGACATGTTCCCGTGTTTTTGCAGCACCTTCCGAGATGCCGCAAGCTGCCCGGTGCCCATTGAAAGACTCGTTAAATAGGCGTCAATGACCTTTTTCCCGCCTGGATGGGCAAGAAAGGTTTTAATGTCGTGAGGACTGACACCATATTCAAATAAAAATTCATCAACATTGTCCTTCAGCCACTGTGAAACCAGGGTGGGAATGTCTCTTGAAAAAATGACTTGAAAACCGCTGTCGGTGAATTCCCAGCCCATCACATCTTCCGCATCCGGCATCATCACCGATTGAGTGGCGAATATCCGCGGAAGAAGCGGCTGTTTGACGTCGTTTCGGTTCGCCTTTTCTCCTCCCATTAGTACTGCGGCAATCCCGTCCGCAAACAGGGAAGTTCCGATTAAGTTGCTTTTTGACTTGTCGTTCGGCTGAAACGTTAAGCTGCAGAGTTCAGCCGCGATGACAAGCACGTATGCTTCAGGATACGCGCGGCAGTATTCGTACGCCCTGGACAGGCCGGCCGCTCCGCCCGCGCATCCTAAGCCCCAGATCGGTATCCGTTTTGTTTTCGCAGAAAACGGAAGCTGATTCATCACTTTCGCTTCAATGCTGGGTGTCGAAAGCCCGGTGCTGGAAATAAAAAAGATCGCATCCACTTTTTCATATGGAAAGGGATTTGTTAAACAATCCGGGTTTGTTAAACAATCAAGTGCCGCATCCGCACTGTGCTTGACGGTTTCTTCCGTATACAGCCGGTTTTTTTCTGAAAAACCCCGTGCCGTTTTATACCATTCAATCGGCCGGACAAACTGCCTTGATTCAATTTCGCCGTTTTGAAAGGCTTTTAACAGCCGATCAATATCCTTAAATGAATCGGCAAACATCCCTCTCGCAAAATCCGCCGCCGTTTCTTGCGAGACATGATACTTTGGAATGCTCGTTCCGACAGATAACACATATGCCATGCCCATCACCTCTTTACATAAAGGTTTCCGCTTTTTTCCTGAATGTATGCATAAGTTTGAATCGAGGATTTCACTGACATGCCATTTTAATAGGAAATTGGCCCTTTTGAATAAGAAACCGTTCGACTATACTTGATCCATTCATAAAAAAGGTTGTGATAAGAATGCTGAAGCCTGTCATTCTTAGAGGGTCACTCGTTCAGTTAGAGCCGATGACGATTGATCACACTCAGGCACTTTGTGACGCTGCTTCAGAAAATAGGACGACTTACGCTTACACCCATGTCCCTGACGGAATCGAAGAAACAAAGCGTTATATTGAGCGTGCGCTTTCCGATTATGAAAAAGGACTTGCATTGCCTTTTGCAGTACGGAGTCTTGAAACAGACCGAATCGTCGGAAGCACGCGGTTTATGGATGCGGAAGTGTTTACGCGGCCGGCGGACGCAGCTCCGGAAGTGTGTGAGATCGGCAGCACATGGTATGCCTCTGCCGTGCAGCGGACCGGTGTCAATACGGAATGTAAACTTCTGATGCTGACTCATGCGTTTGACGTGTGGCAAGCTGTCAGGGTGACGCTGAAAACCGACGTTCGCAACCAGCGCTCACGGACTGCGATTTTGCGGATCGGAGCCCAATTTGAAGGGATCCGCCGCGCACACATTCCGGCTGTCGACGGCGGTCTCAGAGATACCGCCTACTACTCCATCCTTCGGGAGGAATGGCCTTATATCCGGCAAAACCTTTCTGGCCGGCTCAAAGCATATAACTGAAAAACCTGCCGATATATGGCAGGTTTTTTTACATATTCGGATCATATACGTATAAATTGAGATCGATCCGTCCGTCTGACGTGACCGCTACCCCCTCAGCTTCAAGAGACAGCTTCTGTACAGAAAACATCTCTTCGTCTCTCAATCCGATTTCGCCCTTTGCATTGATGACCCTGTGCCAAGGAAGACGATGCTTTTTACTCATGGAGTGAAGAATCCTCACAACCTGCCTCGCTCCCTGCGGACTTCCCGCAAGATCGGCAATTTGACCATACGTCATCACTTTTCCTTCAGGAATCTGTTTGATAATGGCTACCGCCCGTTCCGTAAATGTCATGCAACTCCCCATTTCGACTAAAAATGATTTCCCTAGTATCATACAACAGTTTTGACGTCATATGATGATGCCTTACTCTGGAGGCTTAAAATAAGATGATACGAGTTAATAAAACTCATGGTGGAAAATACTTTCTTATATTCACAAAAAGTTAACATAAGTTTATATGGACAAATTTTACATACAGTTATATAATACAGTTGTATCAAATAAAAAAAGGGAGTGTTTTAAATGAAATTTAAAAAAGTTTTAACCGGTTCAGCTCTATCACTTGCTTTACTTGTTTCTGCTGCTCCTGCTTTTGCAGCAAGCCCGACTGCAGATGGCGGGAGTCATAAAACTGCAGCTCCTCAGGCAGTGTTAAAAACTATATACATCAATGCTAATACACGTGGAGAACTTCTTAATGTAACAGTATTTGCTGGAGTTAAATACTATTTAAAAGATGCCAAGCAGAACAGTGATGGCACATGGACTGGTGAATACCAAGGTTGGTTTTAAGATTATCTAAGGGATAAGAGATTTTTCTCTCATCCCTTTTTTCATAGTTGTTTTCCCTACTAACCTCCTAAAAACCATGATCAACGAAGAACGTTGTGCGGCGATCCCAAGCAACCGTATTTCAAGCTCTGTCTCAGCAGCAGACCGTTGTTCCTCAATGCATTTTAGCAGAATGTCTCAGTATGCATCCTTTTTTGTTCCCAACCATGCCGCTTTTCCTATGACTTAATTGTGTTAATTGACAACTCGTATTTCTTGGCAAGGTTCTTCTATTTCATGCCTTACGCACTCCTTATACTCCTTGGTGTGCTTTTCAGCCACCAATATTCACCGCCGCCTCTTGTATTGGAGATTCCGAAATGAATTCACCCTCGCAGAATAGTTTCTCCAGTTAGGAAAACACCTAAAATGAATAAAATTAAATGTAAGGGCAATAATTCTTCGTGAGCAAGTACCCCATAAAACCTCTTACTTGCTCTTTTATTTTTGATAAAACACAATCCAGAGTGATAACATGAGATTTGCTTGGGAAGAATTAATTATAATTGCATTCGGAATGATTTTACTGAGAATTTCAGGGAGAAAATCCATTGCACAAATGACCATTGCACAGACAATGGTGATGATTTCAATCGGTACGATTATCGTTCACCCCATTTTAGAAACTAGTTTATTGAAAACATTAATCGCTGCGTCTATCCTTTTTAGCGCTTTGATTTTGATGGAATGGTTTCAAGTAAAAGTAAACTGGATTGAATCTTTTTTAACCGGAAAATCTAAATTCGTTATAGAAGACGGCCAACTCAATATAGAAAACTTAAAGAAGCTGAGACTGACAGCAGATCAACTCGAAATGCGTTTAAGGCTTCTTGGCATTTCAGATATAAACACAATTAAATATGCCACTTTAGAAGCTAATGGACAATTAGGCTACGAATTAAAAGATGACTGTAAGCCTTTAACCATCAAAGATCTTAAAAATGTGATCGATCCAAAATGTCTTAACAAAGAGCCTCAGCCTCAAAAAGATGATCAAGCCAATCTATTCGAGGAAATCAAAAGTCACCAGGCCCAGCATAAGCCAAAAAATCTTGAATAATTCGCTGATTAGTAAAGCCTTTTGTTATTCGCCGAATCAGACCGTTAACCGCCGATCAAAACCGGTTTACAAGAAACAAAAAAAGCATCTGAAGCAGATGCCTTTTTCAATCGATATTGCGACGATGAAAAGAGTCGGTAATCCCCGTATTTTTCGAGAGGTCCTTGTATGCGCCTGAATATGCTTTTCAGCCGCCTATCCCTACCGCCGCCCTTAGCCATAATGTTAGTCAGTTTGTTTTTATAAAATCATTGATTAATTGATCAGTCGTTAATATTGTGGCAAATTCATCATGCAATGTTGCCAGAGATATATTGTGAATAGTCTCTGCATCATAATATGTATCATTTTGATCTCTCATTCCGAAGGCTGCTGTTGCATCTGAAATCAGGTATGTATCAAATCCTAAATTACCGCTCATCCTTGTGGTTGTTGAAACACAGTGCGGCGTAGTCAAGCCAGTGATTACGACAGTTGTTATATCATTTGCTTTTAAAAGCTCTTCTAGATTAGTCCCAATAAAGCTGCTGTTTACTTTTTTGGTTATAATGACTTCTTTTTCCATAGGTTTAACGATTTCCTTTATAGCAACCCCCTCATTTTTTGGATAAAATAAAGAACCAGGTTTATCAGAAATATGTTGTATGTATATGACTGTCCATCCTTTTTCTCTCCATAATTTCAGTATTTTGCTGATATTTTCTTCCGCCTTTACGTTATTTCGGTCTCCCCACTTTTTATCATCAAAGGCTTTTTGTACATCCACAATGATTAAAGCTTTTTTCTTTTCTGCCATCAGATAACCTCCTATATTGAAAATTCGCATTTATAACATTTTAAATAAAGATTTTACTTTTGTACAATTGTTTCAGTGTTAAATTTCATATCGCACCTTCCCCGTTGGAAAAGCGCTGGAATAGCTAAAGCAAACACTGACTCAAAGGCTGCAGCTCACCAGAAGCCAGCAATATTCAACTCTTTTTCTCTATATACTTATCAATATTCTGAAATAAGCCGCAACAGTGAATGAAAGCATCGCTCCTATCGCCATCCACTCCCCTAACTACATTCACGCTCACAAAATATTAACAAAAAAACCCTTGGTTCTTTTTGTATTGTATGTAATAATACAAGTGTATTAAAAAACAAAGGAGTGTTCAAAATGAAATTAAAAAAAGTTTTAACTGGTTCTGCCTTGTCTCTCGCTTTACTCGTTTCCGCTGCCCCTGCTTTTGCATCTAGCCCTGGCAATACAAATAGCGACTCAACTCAAACAAAAATTTCGACACAAGCGACCAAAGATTCTTTTACAATGGATTACCTTCATAGATGGGATATCCCAAATACAACTGTTAAGAATGGTGTTACATATTACCTTAAGAAAGTAGAGATAATCGAAGGGTTCTATCGCGCAACTTTTGAAGGATGGATTAATTAAAAGAAGGGGCTTTCCCTTCTTTTCACTCTCATTTGTAAGGATCCGTGCACAAGATACTCGTTCACGTACATATAGTTCGGGACGGTTTTTCGGCAAAAAAGGCGGATGCCTCATCACTCAATTTGTTTCTTTTCAAACAATGAAAATAATAAATGAAAGAGGATGCCTCGCAAAAAGTTCAGCAAACTTTCGGAAGCATCCTCGATCTGGATAAAATAAGATGTTATTTTAAAGAAAACGGATCACTAACCCTCTTGAACCCTTGTCACATCAAGGGTTTTTTTCGTTTTAGGAATCATATTATAAATAATATTCAAAAGGACGGCGGTAAAGCTTCCGGCGACGATTCCGTTTGTGGTCAGCAGATTGAAGTAAGACGGCAGGTGCTTAAACATATCGGGAACGACGGTTACACCGAGTCCCAATCCGACCGAACACGCGACAATCAGAAGGTTTTCCTGCTTTTTAAAGTCAATTTGACTGAGCATTTTAATGCCGTAGGAGATGACCATGCCGAACATGGCCACCATCGCGCCTCCCAGTACGGAAGACGGGATGATGGTCGTGAAGGCTGCGATTTTCGGAAAAAGGCCGAAGAGCATTAAAAGTGCGCCCGTGACACCGATAACCGCGTTTTTCTTAATTCCTGTCAGCTGCACGAGGCCGACGTTTTGCGAATAAGCCGTGTACGGAAAAGCATTAAAAATGCCGCTGATGAATACCGCCAGGCCTTCCGCGCGGTAGCCTTTTGCTAAATCACGTTCAGACAGGCGACGGTTTGTCAGGTCACCGAGAGCGAAATAGACGCCGGTTGACTCAACAAGGCTGACAATGGCAACGATGGACATCGTAATAATCGGTGCCGCATGAAATGTCGGCGTCCCGAAGTAAAACGGTTTAATCATTTGAATTGCGTCAGCATTCGCCACATTGTCAAATTGCACTTTTCCCATAAAATATGCGATGGCCGTCCCGATGACAATGCCGATTAAAATCGAAATGGATTTCAAAAATCCTTTTGTAAACCGATAAAGCAGCACGATGATGACGAGCACCGTAAATCCGAGGGCAAGGTTAGCCGGATCACCGAAATCCTTGCTGCCTTCCCCGCCGGCAATATGATTCATCGCGACCGGCATTAAGGTCATCCCGATAATCGTCACAAGCATTATAGTTTAGGCACAACAAAAAAGAGCCGGTTTAATGGCTCTTTTCTTTTGCTAATAAATTAGACATTACTTCATTCACTTTTAGGTTGACTTTCTTAATTGCTTCAGCTGATGGTTGATTCATGCTTTCAATCGTTATATGATATTTTTCTATTTCAAACGATTGCTTTGAGGACGATTTAACGAATTCACTCATACAGCGCTCACACTCTGCTGTTCTTTTTTAATCAAATCATCGCAAAGCTTATTCAAGTAATATGTATAGTTAACTTTTTTCTTCATCGAACGGACTTCTGTGCCGATCTCTTCGCAAATTGCAAGTGGAATGCTGGATTTGTTTACTTTATTCCTATATGTATGTGACAACTGATTTTCAGCTATGTTCTTATATGTAAGGAAATCATTAATATGTACGAAATAAACTTTGTTTTCTGGCTCTCTAAACTGAAATAGAAAACCAGGAATTATGTTTGGATATTGCGCTGCCTCTTTTAAGTGTTTAATCTGTTGTGGCTTAATGATCTTTTCACTGAAAGATACAGACTTGTTCTTTGTTGATTTAAGTTCAAAAGGAAAAAGATAACCTTTAAAGTGCAGGAAGCAATCGTATTTGTTTTTTGATACAGCTGCTCCCCTTTTCAAAAACATTGGGTTAACATCTTTGATTCTGTAAAAGAACAGCTTTTGATCTGCAGCTGATTTTTCTATATTTGCTTCAAAAACCTTACCCTGGTTTGTACCTACCAATCAATCACTCTCCTAAAATATTGAAATCAAAATTGATATTAAAATAAACCTTTGTTACACTGTTTTATGTCAATTAATATTGAAAGAAGTGTACGAAATGAAGCAATGGACACCCCTACGCCCTCGTTTAAATGAATTAATGTTTGAATATGACCTCACAGTTGATGACCTTTTCAAACGTACAGGATATCCGAGACAACGTATCCACGATTATATAAGTGGAGCCAAAGCAAATATGAACTTAGCTACAGGCATGACTTTTGCTGATGCCATTGGTTGCTCAATTGAAGAGCTATACGAATGGAACCACGAAGAAAGAAGAAAAGTTAAATCTTAATCCCTTTTTGAGCCCATCTGATTTCCTGCATCAATTCTTCATTATTATCCGAAAGGTTGATTAGGTTACGGTGGGCTCTTTCGTAATCTTTTTCTTCAATGGCCTCCTTTGCTGTTTTCATTTGCCTATCCATCTTATTACACAGTGCTTGAATTGAATGATAAGGCTTGTTAATTGTTCTCGCCTCTTTTCCCTATGTTATTTGAATTTATTGTCTCGCTACTAAATGGTAACTATATCATGCGATTATGTATGTCATTTCTTGATTAAGTAATTGTCCATTATCACTTAATGGGTAACTAGTATATCAGGATCATTCGCTCTATATGGAAATTCTAAATGATCATCAAAGTAATGTACTGTGGTATGCGGGCTATGAAAATTCCTATTATAGTTACTAGTTCTCATTTTTATTGTGCTACGGTTATACATCTCTTCCCACTTCAAATAGGCGACTTTATTGTTTTCAGTATCAACTAAAGCAAGAACATCAAAACTAGTTTTCGAATACACATTGTTAGATCTGCGAATATCAAATACCAATTTATCATTCAGAACCTTATTAGAAGCTTTTACTTGAATTTTAAAGGATGCACCATTTTTTATAGCAACAATATCAATTAAGCTTCCATTATTCATTGGGGAAAAAAGCTCAAACCCCTTTTTAGTTAAGTCATATAAAACTAGAAACTCTCCACAGTCCCCAGTTTTTCTTTTTTCATCTTTTAATAGACCCATACATTCACCTCTACTAATTTTATTTTTACTCTAAACAAAAGACCGATTTTATTTAATCCTTAATTGCTTAACTTCATTTTCCAGCCATTCAACATACGACATCTCTTGAGTGTTTTTTGCATATTCATTTAATAAAGAATCCTCTTCTATAAAATCAAATGCGATTTCTGTTTTTTCATCAATAGGCAAGTAAATAGCTGCAATTCCGTTTTTCGGATAGAAAGAAGTCTCAAACCATGATAAAACGTTATTCCCTTCATCATCTCTCCAATCATACCGCGCAACGCTTCGATTGTATGCTTCAAAAGGATTCAAATCTAATAAAAATTTAATCTCATCATACTCAATTGAAACCCCAATTATTTTCCCCATCATCATGGGATCGACTGATTCTTCAATCCATTCATACACATTGTCATTAAATTTAATAATCGGTTTTTTACCTTGTAATACAAGTTCATATAATTTAATCGTCTTCATTGAAATAATCCTCCCTAAACCCTTTCACTGGTTCATAATTTGTCACTTCATAAAATTCTTCTTTTTGATTAAATTTGATCGGCTTATCCAATGTTTTAGCATTCCGTTCCAACCACTCTACTGTATTTTTTACTTTGTTATCATATTTTTCATAGCTATCCGACCAATCATAATAACTGTCTCTGGTCTTTATTAACCCCAATAGTTCTTTGACATGCTTTAGCTTTACATATTTATTTTCAATATCGGTGATATTGCTCATTGAAATAACCCTCCCCAAATCACTCCTGCTGCAATGGCAACAATGAAAACTGAAACAAATTTAATTACACCAATATACACTGCAAATTTAATATTCCCTTTGGAATCCATGTTTGCTAACAACACAAGCCCAAATGCAACGAACAATATCCATGCTGTAACGATCAGATCACTCACCCCCTTTGATTAACTGTTTGCAAATATTAATATATTCTTGAATACTATTAATAATCGTGATGATACAGCTCCTTACCTCTTCTGGTTCTTTAAAATCCATCTCACATTTAAGACAGTATTCATCGAACTCAATCATTGCAAGAAATTGATCATTGCTTGGTAAATTTTCAAAATCAATTTTCTTTAATCTTGGGATGCCCTTTCCCCTAATCCATTCAATAAAGTAATCAACATTATTTTTTGCTGTTGCGATTTTTAAAAACTCGTGAATATCAGAAGAGTTTTCAATATTGAAATAAATGTGGAGACTCTTCTTCATGAGATCAAATAACCGCAATAGAGCTTCATCAATGTTATTGTCTGGTTTAAACTCAAAATCTAAATCAAACCAGGACATTGCGTTTTTCATTCAATCCCTCCCTGTGCAAATCGAATATTTCTGGTACCCGTTGAAAGAATGTAATAATACAACCTCTCGCATCAAAAGGGTATTCACAATCAATTTCGGCACCTGATATGTAAATTTCATATTCTATGCTGGATATTAGTTGAGGATTATAAGGTAGCTCGAACTGTAAGTACCTCTTCAGATTAGGTAACTGCTCATTGACAAACTTCAAGAACTTCTTTTCATACTCAGGAACACGTTCATATAATTTGTTTACATGTTCTTCAATTGTGTTTGCTTGCACTTTGTATAGATTCTCGAACAGCGTTTTGTTGATGTCCATTAACTCACTTAGAGCTTTAACAGCTCCCTCGTCTCCATTTAGAGTAACACCCCACCATTTATCCAAATGCACTTAATCATCCTTTCTATTTAAAATCAACATTTTAATCTGTTGTAATCGTAAATGAACCATCATCTTCATCTAGAGTAATAACAATTTCACGAATACCATTGCCACAGTCACTGAATTCTTGCATTTCCTTTCCTAGTTTCTGAATTGATTTGGCCAATTCCTCCGGTGTATTTGCCCCTCTTTGTGTACTCATTTTTAAATTCCCCCTTCCAATAAAATTAGAATTTCACCCGAATCGTATTAATTAACTAATTCCCACTCTCCAGGACTAAGTTGATCTAATGTGAAGAACATTGGCGTACCGTCGTTCATAAACTCAATAATCATCAATCGACCTTGTTCATTTCTTGGGCAGCTATCTGGGTTACTGTATGTAGATTCGGCTGTAACAGTTGTATAGGTTCCACCGTAAGCCCAAGAATCACCGATATATTTAATTGCGTCTCCTTCTTTAACACTTGAAAAATCCATGCAATCACCTCACTTCAAATTAATGTGTATAATCTCAAAACATCTCCACACAATACAATTGAACAAACTTGTTTTACATACTACTTTAGGAGATGATCATATGGCTCAACAAAACAGATCAAGATCAAACAATAATAATGAGTTAGTTGTACCGCAAGCTGCTTCAGCAATTGAACAAATGAAATATGAGATTGCTTCTGAATTTGGTGTTCAATTGGGCGCTGAGACAACTAGTCGAGCAAACGGATCAGTAGGTGGAGAAATTACAAAACGTTTGGTTCGACTGGCTCAACAAAGCATGAATGGTCAATTTCATTAATTTATGAGGGGATTGCTCCCCTCTTTTTTATGCTCCTCTTCCAAATCCATAAAGTACTACTGGCATTGTATTCACCTCCTTTAGTGAACAAATGTACTTTGTCTAACCAACTCGTCTAAAACGATTTGAAGTTTCCTTCTTTGGTCTTTTATGTATGCTTGGTTATCGGTACGCAATCCATCATTAATTCTATTTTGTATGTCTGTCTTCAGTGTCTCTAGGCTTTCTTTTGGTAATTTTTCTAGACTAGCTTTATATAATTGACTCATTTTAATAGCCCCCAACAAAAACAAATGAAATTATCAATAACCAGAAGACTGCTCCAGAAACAGCAAGAAAGCTTTTTGCAATACTCATAAACTCTTGAAAATCATTCTTTAACGACTCTTTCACTGCATCACCTTCTCTTTAAAATACAGATTTCATATTAAAAGTTATGATAATCAATATCTTTTTTATCCATCGCTTTTCGGATTGCTCGTTCGTGTTTCGATCTCCTTCTTTTGTTGCTTCCTTTAACTTTTGGTGCTTCAAACATTCCATCACAAGTCCAGTCATAACCGCTATACTTTTTAAACACCGCAGTCTTCAGGCGTCTATGATGCGTCACTCACCTCCTACCTCTTCGCGTGAGTCGTCGATGACTTTATAGCCGTATTTACGTGCATCTTTCAAGTATATTACTGCATCACCGGAAAAAGGCGGCCAACTATCGTCTTCAATAACTAGTGCTTTGTGAACCCCTCTATCATCCGATATAAAATCGCCCACACGAACCTCAGTCGGCTGCGGAGCGTTCAAGTATTCGTCTGGCACCGTCAGGCCTAGCGCACGTCTTAGCGCGATCGCACGACCAATATGAACGTTGAAGCAGTCGGACGGTGCGGCTTTGGCGATTCCTCGCGCTACGATTTGACCATCCGCTATCCACCGTAAAATTGTGACTACGGTTCTTTTCTCGCAATTTACGATAAATTCCGCTTTCGTATTCCGTCCATAAGCGTAGTAGTAACCGTATTTATTCGCCAGTTTCTCAACGTCCGCCTTCGCCTGCTCAACGATTTCATCGCGTAGGGCTTGGGCGCTTTTCTCCGGCTTCCATAAACGCTCCTCTAGTGTTGTACAGACCGGAGTCGTTACCGTATTTACATCGCCAGATATAATAACAACATCTTGATTCGTTTTTGCATAGTGAACAACGAATCTATAAGAATACGCGCCGCCAATAACAATATCTCCAAAACGAGATTTATAACCGAAATATTTATCGTCCTTCTTTTCAAATACCGTATTCGCATTATTGATCACCGTTTGATTTACGTTTTCCATTCCTTATCTCCTCCACTTCCAATTAAATTAATTTGATCCTCAAGTTCATAAATAAACCCCTCTAAAGCTTCTTCATCAACCATAACTTGTCCATCATGGACTTTGATGATTTTTTTCATTCGGTCATCCATATTTCTAAATTCTTCTGCTTGCTGAACAGTAAACATTGCTCTGTATTTCTTTATGTATAAAAAAAAATCTTTAAGTACTCCGATCTCCCCAATTTTGTGGAGATTGAAATCTTCTTGTTCCACTTCCAGCCGAAGTAAAGCTACTTCCTTTTCTAAAACGTCAACTTCAAGCTGTTCTTTCTTTGACAACAATTCACGCTCTTTTTGTTGCAATTTATCACCTCCTTATAAGGATTAAATATGTATTCACAATGTGAATGTGGATTATGTTTTTAAACTGATTCATACTTTAAATGATTGTTTTTCTTTTTGTTAATTCTATACTCTGCAATTTTTAGTGATTCAAGAGTCCATCCGTTTTTGTTTAAACTCCCGTAAAGTGTGTTCAATAATTGGAGCTCTTGTTTTAAGCTTCTTCGCTTTCTCAATATCTTTTGACCTTTTAACGAAAGGTGATATCCCTCTGAAGCATTAAATTTGTCCTCTTCTAGCTTGTGATAAAATTCATTGAGCTCTTTATCAACTTTCCCTAGCTCTTTATAAAGGCTATCAATTTCATTTTGAAGTCGTTGTTTAGTCTCCTCAATTGCTGCAAGAGGTTCCGAAATGGAAACAAGGTAATCCGTTGCAGTTTTCATATCGCCACTCCCATTTATTATTTTATTTTTATTCTAAAAGTGTGTAAAAAAAGACAAGCTTTTAACTTGTCTTTATCTTATCATTCAACTTCTCGGATGTCTATAACTATTTTATTTTTATTCTTAAATTATTTTGAGTAAGTCACAAATGAATAATTAAATGTGGTATTGTTGTCTGCTTTTCTGTGATCCTTTTCGATTACTCTCCAATCATCATTTAACCTTGGAAAATATGAATCTGCCTTCGCAGCAACTGAATCAACAATCGTTAAATAAACCTTGTCTGCATGCGGTAAGAATGCCTCGTAAATAGCGCCTCCTCCAATGACCATTACTTCTTCATTTGTATCCAATTGGCCACGTATAAGCTTTAATACATCATCAATTGAATGATAAACGAATGAAGAGTGATCAGGCTTGAAATCCTTATTTTTAGTCAATATGATATTCCTTCGGTTCTGAAGTGGCTTTCCTGTAATGTTTACGATCGATTCGTATGTAAGTCTTCCCTGAATACACAACTTTCCTGTAGTGAATTCTTTAAAACGTTTCATATCGTCAGGAATATGGTAAAGAAGATTATTCTCGTACCCAATGGCCATTGATTTGTCGCAGCAAGCAATAAGAGATAGCATTATACTGCTACCTCAAAGTAAAGCTTGTCTCCATGCTTATAATTAATCAGTTTGAAATCGTCAATTGTGAAATCATAAAAATCCTTCATATCTGGATTAATCCATAGCTCAGGTGCTTCATATTGTTCTCTGTCCATTTGAATTTTCAAATTGTCTATATGGCGAGTATATACATGACAGTCTCCGATATTGAAGATGTACTCACCCAGCTCATAGCCAGTAACTTGAGCAATCATACGCTGTAATACATTGTACTGGAATACATTAAACGGATTCCCTAAAGCCATATCATTACTACGTGCTCTTACCTCTAAATGAAGCTTGCCTTGTTTTACGTACCATTGTGTCTCATACACACAGGGGGTTAAGGACATTGAATCTAATTCATCAGGATTCCAAAGCATTGTAATATTTCTACGTGATGATGGATTATTTTTCAACTGATGAAGAAGATAATCAACCTGGTCAACTTTCTCACCGTTTAGCTCCCTGTTCTTTTTACTTAGCTGATATCCATATGCTTTGCCGATTGTACCATCTTCTTGTTTCCATTGATCCCAGATATGGACGCCCATCTTGTTTAATTCGTTAACATTGGTTGATTTAAGCTGCCATATCCAAAGTAATTCCTTGATTGCTGTTTTCCAGGCGACTTTTTTAGTCGTTAAAATCGGTACTTCGGAATTATCAAACCGCATTTGCTTACTGATTACACTGAGTGTATGTGCCGGTGTCCCATCTGTATCCCATTTGGTTCTGACATCGAATTCTTCGTCTGATACTCCATTATTAATTATGTCATTTATGATTGTGTTGTACTGCTTATCAAATTGACTCATATTTTCCTTCCTTTCAATTCCATCGTTTGGTAAAATATTCTTGCCCACATAATGGAAAGAGGTGATCTTTTTGTCTGTTTACAAATACAAGCCAGCGGTGGTTAAAGAAGTACTGGAATGTAAAACCGAAAGATTAACAGACTCAATTGAAGCAAGATATTGTTTATCAATAAAGCTTAATAATAATTTAGACTCTTCATATGTGTTTATTATGTTAAATCCAAGTATTGCTGACAAAGAAGTATCAGACCTCACTATAACTAAGTTATGTAATTTTAGCCACTCATTAAATGAAGTTGGATCCATTCATATTGTCAATCTCTATCCTTTTTACGAAACAGACTCAGCAGAATTGTCCTCAATAATTCATAAGCTTCAAAAAGCGGACAGGAGTCTGTATGAAACTGCTGTTAAGACTAATCATCAAATTATAGCCAATTTAGCCAAAGAATCTAAAAAGATAATCTTTGCTTGGGGTGATTGTCCAAAGCGATTCGATAAACGAAGTTTTAATAAGCAATGCCACGATGTTAAACAGCTCCTAAAAGGAATAAATAAAGACGAGGCATTTGTTATCAAAACCCATTACAACAGGCTTCTCACAGTTAAGAATTCACCAAGACATCCATGCATGAATCGCCTTAATGGCCTTATGCCATATCAAGAGCCATATGAACTGTCTCAGATGACACAATAAATATAGTTACCTACAAAAATAAGATTACCGCAAACAAAAAGCATGTATACGAACTTGTTTTGCTTATTGTTTGAGTCACCGTCCAAAACATCAAGAATTTTAAACATTGTTAAACCGGTATATATTAAAGCAAAAGCTGTCCAAGCTAACATTAGCACGTTACCGTGCGTAATCAATCCAATAGTAGCCAAGGGGACAATGAACGAAATCCCCTTGAACAATGTAATGGCATACACTAAGTTCTTATTTTTCTTCAGTTCTTTATACGGTGAATTAGAAAGTATATGTGTAACTTTAGCGTATACGTTCTGTTCTCCTCGTGTAATTAGTCTAATTTCATTAATGTTTAGTGTAAATAAGTATGCTGCAAGTAATAACGTAAAGTATGTAATTCTAATACATCTCCTTATTTTATTTTTATCTTATAAATAACTATGTTCAATCAAACAGCTCGCCGGATCTCTTCATGTCTTTAATTTCTTCGCTTACACTTTCTTTAATTGCATGAGGTAACTGGTCAATTCCCCGTTGTATTCTTTTCTGTCCTGTATTTCTTATATGTAAGGTTAATTCTTTAAACCCTTCCATTGATTCATCTGAAATTAAATCAAACTGATGTTGAATCTTAGCTAATAAGCTTATGTATTCTTCTTCATCCTCGCTGAATAATTGGAGACCTTGTTTAAAATTTTCTATTTCTTTTAGATGGGCTTTTATTTTCTCTATGTGTTTATTCATGATGGCTAATCCTTTCAACAATTTCTAAAACTTCAGCGATCTTATCTGTTAGCTGTCTTCCTAGGTCTGTTGTTTGTTCCTGATCCAGTTTGTTCACTTTTCCTTTGCCATTAAGAAGCTCTCTCTTTTCCTCCAAAATTCCAATTTCAATTTTAATCAGTTCTCTATAAGCTTCGCTTTCTTTAGGAAACAACTCAGAGACAACTTTCACAGCCTGTAATCCTTTGTTTAATTTATAATAGCGATAAATATTTTCCATATCTTTGCCCCTTTTTGTTTTAATTTGATTCTAATAAACTCAAAAAATTAACTGCTGCAACTCTATACCTTTGGTCTTCTTCATAAGCTGCAACTTGTTTCATATGCTCCAAAAACACATCTTCAAGCCCATGTTTTTGAATAAATCCTAAACACAGACCATTCCTGAAGAGCATGTTGTCATATTTTGCTTGCAAATCTTTATAACTGTTTTTGTTTATGGTCTTTTTCCTCCTTATTGTTTTAGATAAAAGTCTTCTTTTATTGAGATGTTCATTCCATCAACATCCCTGTATCGACGCCTTTTTGTAAAACCTTTTCCTGAAACAACCTCTTTGTTTGGCATAATTATTGAGCTTTTTGAGTATTTTAAGTTGTACCCTGGCTAAGACCCTCCACTGGACAAACATCATGATCTAAGCCAGGGCTTGTATTACTTAGTTCCAGTTGATCCGTGTCCACCTCGATCATCGTTGCCTAGATGATCTACCTCAATCAATTCAACTGCAGGCATTTTCTTCATGATTCTGAACTGACAGATACGTTCCCCTTTTTTAATTTCTGTATCCCGTAATGCATATGCAGGAAAGAACCAGAAATCATTGTCTCCCTTGTAGGACTCATCAATAACACCCATTGAGTTTGTCTCAATGATGCCAAAGTTTTTAAATGTACTTCCCCGGGGTACGATATGAGCCTCATATCCTTCTGGTAGCTCCATAGCTACTCCTAACGGGAGAAGTTTAAACTCATCCTTTTTGATTGCTACATTTTCAGCTGCCCGCAGATCAATCCAATCCCCTTGCTCAATTTTGCTGATTCTCGTTTGAGTTTCGTCTAGATATTTGATTTTAATTTGCATTAAGTATTATCTCCTTTAATTTATGTTGTTTATTTTTATTCTCTTATTCCTACTTAAGCTCAACGTTGGAACTCTGATTTTTTAAACAATTTCCCACTGTCCTAAATCCAATCCCTCTACTGTATGGGGAGATATTTCATCACACCATATAACTGGCGTACTAGTATTGTCTGGCCTATCTCCATAAACTGTGTAAATGCAATTAGTTTCAAAATGCCAATCCCCTCTTAGGCATTTAAGTTTGTCTCCAATCTTTATTAACGATTTTTGTTCTTCTGAAATTTCAAACAACCTCCCTTGCTAACTTATCAAGCTCATCGGGCTTAAAGCCAATGCTTCGTTTTACTTCCTCTCCTTGATCACTCAGCAGAATGGTTACCGGTACTCCCATGACACCAAATCTTGCTGCTACTTCTGGTTCCTGTGTAACGTCAACTGTCTCAAATTGAATATTTGCTTGTTTTAAGTAATTGGCACCGTTTTACACGGATTGCAATTAGGCTGCTCTAATTTAATTAATCTCATTGAATACATCCTTTCTCGGTAAAAATGAAATCAGAATCCTTTAATGGCTCAACAGTTGCTTTTTTGTACCCATTTCCTTTTTGGCTAAAGAAGTCATGCGACTTAGTTTTAGTACTCAATCCATTAATAACGATTGGATTAACATCCTCTTCTTCAAACCAATGATCAAAGCCTAGATTGTTTAATGCTTTATTTGCGTTGTATCTGATGAATTTCTTTACATCTGGAGCTAAGCCAACCTGATCATAAACATCTTCTGTATACTCCAATTCATTTTCATAAAGCTCTTGGAGCAAGCTTAAAGCCCATGTGAACAGTTCTTTTTGCTTCTTAGGAGTTTGATTCTTATATATCTCCTGTGCTAATAAACCGACGTAAACGCCGTGCAGTGCTTCGTCTCTAATACCTTTAGTTCAACCGAGTTCGCTACTCTCAGCTCGTTGCCCTGTCGCAACCGCCTTACGTTACCGTAAGGAGCAGACTATATCATCATCCCTGTAGGATGCCTCCCGTTTCGATTTAAGGGGTTCTCACCCACGCCAATAGCTTGCGCCCTACTCGTTTTGCGGAATTTCGCCGCCTATGCGATAGTCGTTGAACGTTCTATGCGATCCCATAAAGTCTTCCATCTTCTTTTATGTCGAATCAGACTAACGTAACGAGGATGAAGGCTGTATTTTTCACCAGCTTCAACATTATTCATTCCAGCAAGCAAATCATAGATTAAATTTGTTGCCTCTGAGTCTGTGAGCTTTGACATTGAATTACTTTCTCCAGGTTGTCCTGACATTAATCCAATTTTCATTGCATGTAGAGTATTTTCTTTAGGTGTAACTATCTCTAAGTTCCGAACGTGATTGTTTAGTTTATTTCCGTCTATGTGGTTTACAAACATTCCTTTTGGTATTTCATGAATAAAATATTTCGCGACTAACCTATGTACTAAAAAGTTCTGTGTTCCTCTTTTCGGATGCGTGTATCCTATCATTTCATAGCCATGTGGAGTAATAAATGTCTTTCTTGGCTTCTTTATTTTTTTTGATATGATAACTCCCGTTTCCGTTATCCACCAAGGCGCTTCTTCGACTTCTTTCCTTATCATTTTCACCTCCTTTGGGTTCGCATAGCTTCGCTGCTGATTGTCCTAAAAAGGATTTTCCAGCAATTAGAGAGGTTCGCATTTGCCGTTGCCGACAAAAGGGACTATTAAATAATCAGGTTAATGATCTCACCGCTCTGCATGAGCTTCCCTTGTCCATAAAAGTAAAGTGGATAATAAAACCCTGAGTAAAACAAGAAACTCTCCAGAAACACAGATGCAACCATTGCTTTGAATAAGGAAATATCATCGTTTTTCTCAACTGCTTTATAAATTGAAACAATTGTTCTTGCTTTCTTTTGAAGAAACTTATTGTTTTTCACCCAATCAAACACTTCATTGATCTTCTCGGTTGGAGCCAAAGTTAGAAAGATGTTGCTGTAAGATTTCGCATGGACAGCATTTTCCATCATGGCCATAAAGTTTAATACTGCTTTTCTTTGATGCCCTTCAACGTGCTCGGCCACAATCGGCATGCCCGTGTTCCCCTGCTCTGTATCTAATAAGGTAAGCCCAGCTAAAACTTTCATATAAGTGTCTTGTTCCTTTGTTCCAAGATACTTCCAAGTGAGGAGATCGCCGTTTAATGCGATCTCTTCGGGAAGCCAGAACTGCTTCACATTTTGGTTGTAAAACATCTGGGTGAAATCATCTTCATGCTTTGACCAGTTTGCTGCGTCATAAATTTTTGTCAATTATTCGTCCTCCTTAACTTCTGGAACTCCAATAGCTACTGCAAGGTAATAACAATAAAAGAAGAAAACATTTCGATCTTTCTTAAAAAATATAGGAATCCGTCGTTTTCTTCCCTTCTCATACCAAACTGTTTCTCCTAACGCAAATACAAGTCGAAAGCATCCAAGGCTAATATATAGATATCGAAAGACTTCACCGACTTCTGTGATGCGTTTGTCCGTATAGATATTTAAACAACGCATGACAAGCAACCCTCTTGAGTCGTATCCTTCGTTCGAGCATAATACAGCGTTTTAATACCTTTGTGATGCGCATATAAGTCAATCCGGTTTAAATCTCTTGTCGTCATCGTATCTTTCAGGAACAACGTAAATGAAATACCTTGATCGACGTGCTGCTGAAGAGTTGCAATTAGATCAACTACCTTAAACATATCCATGTCATACGCTTCTTTATAAAAGAACCAATTCTGAGCCGATAAACCTGGCATCGGATAATATGTCTTACTGTTTCCGTATGTACGTTCCTCAATTCTCTCCATAATAGGCATTACACCGGCCGTAGATGATTGAACATATGAGATGCTCCCAGTAGGTGCAACAGCTTGCCTATACGAATGATACAAACCATATTTCATCACATCCTCTTTAAGCTTCATCCAATCTTCAATGTTAGGAATATGTTGATCTCCAAATAGGCTTTTAACCTTTTCATATTTAGGGCTATAATCATTTGTCACGTACTTTTCGAAATACTCGCCTGATTTGTAGGTTGATCCATCAAACTTGTAGTATGTCTCCCCTGTTTCTTTTGCAATTTCCATTGAACGCTGCAAGGAGTAGAAATTAACCATCATAAAGTATGTATTTGCAAAGTCCTTAGCCTCTTCACTTTCATAAGAGATTTTATTTTGAGCCAGAAAACCATGTAGGTTCATCTGTCCTAGACCAATTGATCGCATTAGTGTATTTGCTCTCGCAACAGCTGGGGCATTTACAATGTTTGTTTTCCTTGTAACAGTTGTCAGCGAGTCAATTGCTATTCTGACCGTTGATGCAATTGATTGATTACTCATTACATTTACAATGTTCATGGATCCAAGATTACATGAGATATCTAATCCAATTTCATCTTCCTGATCGTAATCTGTATAAACTGATACTTGTGATGCTTGGAGTACCTCTGACTTTAATATTCAACGAAAGGCGCAACACTCTCGTCCGTTCTCTTATGAACTGCTTACGATCACTCGTAAGAATAGACTATATCATCGACCTATAAGGTCGCCCGCCGTTTCCATCGCCATATGCTTGCGATGTACTCTACTCCCTTACGCGTATGCGTGGTTTCGATAGTCGTTCGGCATTTCCGCAAGGTGCGGTTTAGCACGGTATTGTCTATTGAATAGAGTTTCACCGTTTAGACGGGTTTGCTACGATCATTGCTGACCGAAGGTGCTACAGTTAACACAAATTAGAAAACTTCACTTTTGAAATATGTTCATTTGGATGCACTTTATTTACATTGTCAGCAAACATAATATACGGATACCCAGATTCACTTCTTAGAATGGCCAATTGCTCTAACAGCTTTCGAGCATTTCCTTTGGCTTTTCTAACCCTAGGGTTTTCAACAAGCTCATCATATATTTTATTGATGTCCATCTCATCAAGATACTGTCCATATTCTTTGTAAACTGAATGAGGATAGAACATATAAAAATCCTTATCTTCTCTTGCCAATTCAATGAATTTATCAGGAAGCACTACACCAATGGATAGTGTTTTAACTCGGACATCTTCATCAGCACTTATTTTTTTGGTATCCAGGAAGTCTGTAATATCTGGATGAAAAACACTGAGATAAGCCGCTCCTGAACCTTGTCTTTGCAGACCATTCAGGCGTGTTCGCTAAGCACGCCCCGCCATACGGCTGCTTCATGTTGCCATGAAGGTTAGACTATATCTTCATCCTTTCAGGATGCCTCCTGTTTCGACTGCCAATAGCTTGCAGCCTACGCCTTTCGGCTAGTCGTTGCACGTTCAAGACTTTAGTCTAGCTTCGCTCATGATTGTCCTTGTAGGAGTTCCCATGAATTAAAGAGGTTTTCGATCGCCATTGCTGACGAAAGGGGCCAAATCAACCCATTTGGTCGGCATATCTAAAAGCATTATCCAATAGCTTCATAACACCTACGACACCTTTAGTTGCATTCTCTACGTCTTTTATCGCTTCACCCTTGGCTCGTAATTTGCTTAGGTTTAATGCTACACCACCGCCTAATTTAGACAGCTGCATTGAAATGTCAATTGCACGAGAGATGTCATTCAAACTGTCTCCCACTTCAAGTAGGAAGCAGCTCACCATTTCACCTCTTCGCTTACGGCCGGCATTAAGGAAAGTAGGTGTTGCCGGTTGATACTCTTGCTTCATCATAGCGTGTACTTCCTCAACAGCCTTTTCATAATCACCGTTTGCACAATACAAAGCTACAATTGAGACACGATCCTCATATCTTTCTAGGATTTTTGTTTTGTCGTTTGTTTTCAATGCATAGTCATTGTAGAATTTAAAGGCACTCATGAAAGATGGAAATCTGAATTTGTAACTGTAAGCAATTTTAAAAATCGATTTAATCTGCTCAAATGTGTATTCGCTTAAGAATTCTTCTTCGTAATAATCATTTTTAATCAAATAATCAAGTTTCTCTTTTAGATCATGGAAAAAGACTGTGTTTTGATTAATGTAATCAACAAAGTAACTGTGTACTGCCTCCTTATCCTTCTCAAATTGAAACTTACCGTCTTTCTGAATCATGATCTCATTATTGAGCTTGATCCACTTTGGTATTGTGTTTGTCAATAAGTTGTACCTCCCGATTAATCTTCTGCAAGTCTTGTTTTGTTCCACTTAGTTCAAACTTTAATAACAATGGTACATGGAACATTGCTGAAAGCTTGTCCCCAGCTAAACCATAGTTATCACCCCAAACCTTATTACCACTCACAACAACTCCTTTTATTTTATTTTTATTCTTAATAATAAAATGCAAAGTCCTTTCAGGTACTTCCCCAAAGCCTATCGTATATGTAATATGTATGAATTCTTCCTCGACAATTAAGTCATCTGTAATTTCAATGATGTCGAAGTTTAACTCCCTTTGTAATGCTTGAGCAAACCTTTTCACGTTACCTGTCTTGCTTTCATATGTAATAATCAATATTCTTTATATTCCCCGTTAACTAGGCTGTTCGTGGTTGTTTCTGCTTCATTTTCAGCATGATGGAATGCTTCAGACATTTCTAAGTTAAGGTCTCCCATTTCCATGTAACCTTTGGCCATCTTAGCTTTTAAATCAGAAAGCTCTGACATTGGTACTGGGATATAATCTTCTTTCTGCTCTTGCGTGATAACCATTTGATCCCCTTCTAAATTGGTCGCAATCAGCTCTCCTTTTAAAGCAGTGTAAGAACCACCATTCTTCATATGTACTTGCGTATTTTCTTTTGCTTCATCCAAGGTTACAAAGTGACTGCGCTTAACGTATAACTGTTTAGCAGCTCCCATTCCACAACTCCCTTTTCTTTATTTTTTGTTTTTATCTTTGTCATGTCTTACGTCTAACTTATCCATATCATTGAGAATATGGTCAATAACAACATCACTGAACTTACCATAGACCTTATATCCAATTAATTTGCTTCTTAGATCTCTCCACTTTCTTGCTGCACTCATTTTGTTTCCCCTTCCTATGAAACTGTGATTTTATCTAGAAATAACTGAAACCTGCTTTGGTTTATCAATGTATGGATCAATCGTTTTACTCAAAACATACTCCAGTGTTTTGTATCTGCCTTCCTTGTTTTTTTGGAAACATAGGAGTTCGCCAAGTTCATTCAGGCTAATGTTGAAAGGATCATTACTTACCTTTTTTTTAAATGCAGTTAATTCACTGAATTTATCTTTGAATTCCATAAATTGCTCTTGATTCAAGCTATCGATTTTATGACCAAGTATCTCAACAAGTTCTAGTCTTCTGTGTTCAATTAGTTCTCTTAATTTTGATCTCAAACCCAAGAACTTTTCGTCTTTTCTCTGCTCATCAATAAACTCTCTAATGTTCATTTTCATTCTCCTTTTCATTGCTCTTAGAGTTTTTTATCTACAATGCTTTTAATGGTTTGTAATGTTTGTTTATATTCACTGTCTAAATCACTAACATCTAACTCGGTTGAGACTCTAAATTGTGAGCTTGTATCATACATAGTAATTACTGATTCAATCCCCTTTTCTTCGGCTATAAACGTAACACCAAAGACCTCAATATCATTAGCGCCATGTGCATCTTTAAGCTCTTCTAAGAAACTCGGTTGCATATGTTCAAACAGCTCATTTGAATTCTTGAATATTCTTTGTTCAATATAACTGCTTTCTTCATCGTTTGAATCAAAGTGCAAATTAAAGTCGATGTATCCCTTTACGTATTTACCATGCTTAATGTACTCCAGGCTTCATCATCCTTTTAATTTATTTTTGTGAATCTCTTAATCTCTTTGCCATCAATAATCACTTTTCCAAAGAACATTTCTTTAGGTCTTGCCCAAAGAACACCGTCTTGATCTTCATATGTAACCAGCTTTTCTTCTGTTTCAGTGTGAATGACCTCTCCAATAACCTTATACAGACCGCCTTTATAATGTCTAAACTGGCAACCCACTACTTCGTATGTATCCTTCAAAGCATTCAACAACTTCTGTGCATCTTGAGCACTTTTTGAACTGCTGTCATATTTGTTGAGATGTAAAACCGCTTCCTGCATTTTCAAATTCACTTTGTTCATCCTTCCCGGTTCCTCGAAGTGCATTAACTTTATTCACCATTTCTCTAAGCTCTTCAAGCTTCACTTTTGCATTTTCATATTCCCACTCTGGATAATACAAAGATTCCAGCTCCAAAATTCTTCTCTTGAGTAGATTGAGAACTTCTGATAATGCTATATCCATTCCAATTTTCTCAGCAGTTGTGTTTGAATTTATCAGAGCTTCTCGAATACGTTGAGACTTCCTTTGACTTAAACTAATGTCTAATCAACTCCTTAAAATCATCCTTTTATTAAATAACTAAGTTGCCCTCTCTATCAATTGCTTTATATGTATTCACGTGTTCATTACTGAAAATGACTAGTGCATTAGGGAATGGAGCATTAATTTTACTTCCTCCAAATTTTAGTCTGTGTCTAATGAATAAGATTTCACCTTTCATACAGTATTCGTGCCACCAAGCAGAACAAGTTCTTGCAGGAACAAGACAAACTGCAATTTCTGAATTCCCATTTTCAACTTCTTCATAAGCTTTTTTAATCCATTTTTTAATTTCCCTTCCATATGGAGGATTCATCCATACCCTGCCAACCCATTTTTGTTTCAATCCATCAATTTCAGGAGTAAAGAAGTTTTTACATTTAGCGTTTGATGGCTTGGCACACACATCAAGATTTAACTTATACCTTTCATTGATTTTATTAAAAAAGTCAATTGGGGTAGCCCAGACGTCAGTTCGATCCTCTGGGTTAAAAAATACCCCCTGGTTAAAGTTTGTTTTAGTCTCTATATTTAGTTCCCCCTCTGTTTAGATAAAATAAAACTTTCATTTATATCTCACCTGCTACACAGAATTTCCAAAACCTCTTCCACCAGGAAGTTTTACGTTTTTCTTCTTCCTCTTTAAAGCGTTCATAGTTTTCTTTAACTTGCTGATTCCATTTCTGTATTTTTTCTTGTGTTTGAATCGCTTTTTCAAGGCTCTCTTTATCTTCAATTGTTTTAATTACCTTGTCAGTCTGATATGTCCATTCATTTTTTGTGTTGCGCTGCCTGTCTGTTACGACTACGTATTCGTTAAACCCTGGGATATACACTTTCCCTTCGATTTCAATTGGGTCTAAGTCAATGATCCCTTCAAAAAATGGCTGGTATTCACATTGCTGCTCAATTGGGACAAGGGCATCACACAGACCTAATGTCCAACTTTTCTTAATTACCTTCCCTTCAAATGTTGCTTTATGCCGTCCCACTTATTCACCTCCTTGTAAAAGATGTTTCTTTACAAATTGAAGGAGTGTATCAACGTCTTTCGTAGTTGCCTTGTCATTGATCAAGAAGAAATCTGCCATAATATATTTTGAATAGTCACCATCGCCATAATATTTATCTGCCACAACTACTTTTAATTGAATATTTTCTGTTATAGGAATCAAATGAACATCTGTTCCATCTACTGGAAAGTCTAAAGGATACATATCAATATTGTTTTCTGTTATGTACTGGTTAATTGAATAAAGGATTTCTTCCCCTTCATTTTCATCAAAGCTGCCAGTATAGCCGGAGAGTTGCTTTCTAAAATAATCACTTAATTCATTGTTTAAATCGGTGCGCTTTCTTTCAATTAGACCAGCCATACCAACCATTAAGCCTTGTCCCTCCGCTTCTTGGATAATAGCCCGGGTTGCTTTTTTGAGCTTCATTTTAGTCGCCCCCTTCTCACATTTCATTAAATGCTGTTATTGCCACCAACAGTTGCTTTGCCTCAACTTCTGCCATTTGATCTCCAATTTGCACCTTTACCCATGTATCTGGATAATCAATACTCTTAGTTGCCAGGAGTTTCAGAGTTTTTCTGTTTACTCCTCTTAATGTGAATTCGGATGTAATGTCTCTCATGGTTTTCTCCTTTCTTTATAAAAATTGAATTTTATTTATAATTGATTGCTTTAAACAGTCTCTTACAGCCTAGGCTCAAAATTTTCACGTCCTAGTGGAATTGATTCCAAGAGTGTTTTGCTCCCGTCTTCATTCCACTTATAAAGATAAACACCATAATTCAACCCATTTTTGAAATATCTTTTACTTGCATATTCATATAGCTTTTTCTTTGCTTTTTCCTCTTTTTCAAATTGCATTGAGTAATGCCCACTATATGCTAAGACATTTGCTACATAAGGTTTTTGCATATTATTAATTTTAGCAATATTAGACTCAACATCTTTCAGTTTCTCTTCTAAAACCTTTTTCTCTTTCTCTAGCTCTTCTTTTTTCTCTTTTAAAGAATGTGTGTTGGCCATTTACTCCACCCTTTCTTAAAACACTGATCTCTGATTGTTCTAATTTGTCGTATACTGCGCTTGCCCGGGAAATTATGAATATTTTCTTCTGACTATTTCCTCCAATAAGAATTCCTGCACGCATCCCATCGCTTACTACTTATCCAGTCAATCGTTATGGGTTTGAAATCTGTATTCTCAACGCTTATGCACACATGACTTAAATTTTCTAAGCCAGTTTCCTTGCTGTGCGTATGCCCATGTACATTGCAACAAAGTTGAAATTCCTCAATTAATCTGTTCATATTCACCTGAGAAATTGGTTCATGAGTAAGGATGTAATCCTCATAGAGATACATCCTATGTGGATCAAAACCAAGTCTTCTAAACTTTGTATCTGAAATTCCTTTGTCATGATTTCCTCTAATAAGTATGTTTCTGGTTTTCTTTAACCGACTCACTATGTAATCAATTCTTTTTGAATTACAGAAGAACATATCCCCTAGCCAAAATACTGTATCCCCTTCATTTACAGTGTTATTAAAGTTCTCAATGATAACATTGTCCATATGTTCTGTATCTGTAAACGGTCGTTTATCGCCTTCATATTTAATGATGTTTTTATGTCCAAAATGTGGATCACTGATAAACCAATTAGTTGCCATTAAACTGTCTCCTCTCTATACACTTTTCTTTACGTATATCTCGATAAAAGGAATATTTTATTTTTACTCTTAAAGTAATTGCAAGTAATCCAATGTCTTTTCTAATTTCATGTCTTTACAATTTTCAATGCATTCTTTCTTGAGTGCTTCTCCGCATTCTCTATGTACCGGGAATTCCCTGTATTCTTTGTTGTCAGCTATTCTTATGTAATAAACGATCTCGCCTATGTGATCCTTGCATTTAACACACTCCAATGCATCACCTCGCTTCCTATATTTCTAATATACTCGCTTTCTCCCAAACAATCAATAACTATTTTATTTTTACTCTGAATATTTTTTAAAAAGTAGGAGAGTTTCCTCCCCTACAGTACAATAAGGCTGCTGCTAATGGTTTTGAGTTCGTTTATGAAATACACGAACAATTATTGCTGCTATGAAGAATAAGGCAAACAATCCAAAAGCCATTGATCCATTCTTTAAAATTATCCCAAAGATCAACAAAGCGCAACCAGACAAAATAAATAGTATTTTACTTAAGATATTGATCATTTACACTTCTCCATACAATCAAAGAATGCATTTACACCAATAATACCAGCAGAATTTACACAAGCATAGCAAGCAGTCCCCGCTGTTGCTGGAACACCAGCTGTGCATGAAACTCCACATAAAATAGCTAAACCGGTAATTGCCCATTGGCTAATATTCTTATCACCTAAGCAATCTGATACGCATCCAGTCCAACTCTTCTGAGCACTCATCATGTTAGATGTACTTCCTTTGTCCTCTGAAGTTTGTTTTGTTTCAAAGACCCCAGACTTGTCCTCATCCTTAACACCATTAACCCAATAATTCATTTCGTTTTGAGTGCTGCTGATTTTCTTCATGTCAACTTCATAGTACTCTTCAATATTCATATCGCTATCAAACGAAACATTAAATGAGCTAACTCTGTCTACTTTTTCAGTGGCCACGTATAAATAAGAAACCGAATAAGTTACTGTGCCATCATCATACTTAATAGCTCTAACTGATGATGCATTATCAAATACCTTTTCGTTTGATTTATGATACTTAATGTCTCCATCTTCAATTGCTTTTTCTGCCTTGGATAGAAGTTTTTCCTTAGTCTTTTTACTCACATCAATAGTGTGATCTGCAATAAATTCTGCCTCTGATTTTACTTTATCCTTGTCGACATTATCTGTTGAGATTGTGCTCTTTGCATCACTGTTCGGAGGAAATGTTGAAAAGGCCAGGACAAACACGGCAACTAGTGCTAAGATCGTTCGATAAAAATTGTTCATTAAAATATCCCCTTTGTAAAAATATAATTCTCATCTGGCATCAATACTTATCAAACAGACAATCTCATAAATCACCTTCTTTCTTTAATAAATGCTACCAATCATATAAATAATTGTTAAGAAATACTGACGATTTTGAATATTAAGTAACACAGATGTCGTTATATCAAAGGGATATTGCTCACCTTTATAAACAACTTATGTAATTTTGTAATTCCTTAGATTTAGTAAAAATCTCACCGAATTTTTTGTCTATAGTTTTCCATTGTCTTTCAGATGTTGAAGGCAACTCATTTTCAAGGTAAATGAACAACTCATCAACTCTGCTACTAAGTTGATCCATATTTTGCACAAGTGTTTCTTTTATTGGATCAGATATGTACACGGATCCGTCCTCCCTTATGAAAAGATAATTACTGCCTTGCTGTTGTTATTTTTTATGTATGGAGAATATTTTCGTTCAAGATAATTCCTTGACGCTCCTTCTCCCAGACTCACGTTATAAACGATCTTTACTTTATGTATGTCTAATGCCTTTCGTTTTGCCTGTTCAGGTGATAGCGCCTCAATTATCAAAGACGTATTTTCGTCCTTGTGATCTTTACATCTAACATAGTACCTTTTCAATAAACATCCCTTTATCCTTTCTTGTTATCCTGTTGTATTAATCCTTTTTTAGATAAGACTTGAAGAACTCATCTAGGTTTGCAGCAATCGCTCCAGCTACTTCTGCACAATGAGCATGACTCTTTTCTTGAGCTATTAAAAACTCAACTGCAGACTTAGCAATGGCTTTTATTTGCCCATCGTCTAATTTGCCGCTTCTTACTTCGTCTTTAATTTTTTCGGCTTCCTCTTTTAAGCTTTCTGGATAGTTCACCACAGGATTCTCCCCTTTCTCTATAAAAGAGATATTTTATTTTCATTCTCAAAATATTGAATTTAAAAGGTACTCTTTTTGAGCACCTCCATCCTTGTCAAAATTTATTTCTGTAGAGATAATGCATATTCATTATCATTGATCACATTAATTCTCTGTTCTAGCCTTACTACAAATCCTAAAAACTCAATGTTTTTTTCACTGCCCAGTTTAAATGAGCCAATAATATTTTTTATTGTGTCTTTTTGATCAGTTGTTAACTCATCTATTATTAACATAATTCTCAGGTTTTCATGAAAAGATTTTGTTAGCAATTTATGTAATTCCAATGAAATTTTTTGTTCATTGATATCAGGGTGTATCTCCCTAATCCAACCAGATACCTTTATTATGATATCCTCATCTGCATATATGTGTTCAATTATTTTTTCAACCCAAGATTTTATTGTAGAGTCTCTTAAACTGCTATCTGTAGCGATGCTAAATGCAGATGCAAACCTCATTAATTGAGGTATAATATGACCGTTCAGGTAGTTGAATTTATCCATTAGCTTTGTTTTATTTTGTCCATAACATTCGTATTCTATTAAATTCAGTTGAAATGGTGAAGCAATGTTACGTTTGTTGAAGTTTATTAGCAAAGCATCTGGGATGCTACTTATCCCCTTGACCATTCCATTAGACATTTCACTCCCTAATGATGAAGTGATAAATTTGCGATTATCTGAAATAAGGATAGACGATCTTTTCTGATAATCATCAAATAAATTATAAAAATTCTTATTAACAAGGGTTTCCAATCCTCTGGATTTATGTTGTTCACTGTGAAATTTTATGGTTGTATAGGTGCCCATGATTTCGATTGGGGATAATTCAGTATCTATTTCTTCAAATGTTGCTTTTAAAGATTTATGTAAAGACTTTTCATTTGGTTTTAAAAAGTTACTATTTAACAAACTTATGGCTTCTTTGTCTTTAATTGCTTTCGAGGATTGCATATATTTCGCGCCCCAATATTTCCCTCCGATTTCAGCAAGGACTTTTAGGGGAAACGGATTGCAAAACTCCATATCCTTCAAGTGAAAAGATTGCACATAATTATCTTCGTCTCTCCAAGGTCTTTCATCTGTAATCTCAGCAATTACGCCTCGGACTCCGCAGAAGCTTTCATTATCCTTCTTTACAGAGATATAAATTAAATCACCTATTGTTGCAGTTCTTTTAGTAAATCCAACAATCTTATTATCTATGCAAATATTATAATTCTCTATAGATTCACCACAATGTAAAATTCTTACGGACATAATACAACACTCCCAATTATTCTATCCGTAATAAGTTCTACAAATTATGTCATATTCCTCTTTTAAATACAAAATCAAATGCAATCTAGACGCTTGTTAGCGATCTTTATGTAATCAAAATCAATTTCAAACCCTAAATAATTACGGTTTAGTTTTTGAGCTGCTACACATTCACTTCCCGATCCAACAAAAGGTATTAGAATATTATCATGTTGATTTGAACTAGATGTAATAATTCGCTCACACAAATCAAGTGGTTTTTGAGTGCTGTGTCCATATCTTTCATCTTTGTAAAAATCAATTTCCCAGACATCTGTCACTCCCCTAGGGAGATTAAATTTAATCCGGTTATCTTCATACATTTGTTTTAATTCCTCCCAAGTCTTTTCAAAAGAACAACCGTGAGAAATTAATTGATTATATTTCTCTTTTGTAATAAATGCAGGTTGAGACTTATCTCTGAAATAATGTCCTGCTATTCCTGAATTGATTGGATGTCCCCAAATTTTATTTATGTCTTTCATTTTTAAGTCAAGTGCCTTGATTCCTTGTTGAAGAACATTATGTATTGGATCAAGAACACTCGAACCATCCTTCAATCTGCCTACTGTATCTTGCTTAGTTAAAATCCATAGATATTCTGTTGCTGTTGGAAACTGTTTAAGCTTACTTGATGTTCTTCCAGCAATAGATTTTACACCCTTATGAACAGTGATATTCTGTCTAAGAAAAAAGTTTTTCTTGATTTCATCATACAGAGGCAACATGTTATTAAACCATCCATATAAATATAAAGTACCGTTTACCTTCAGTACTCTATCAAATTCTTTTATTATCTCACAAATCCAATCTTTAAATTTATCATAATCATTGCCCCATTGATTGTCCCATTTATCTTTAACTACCCCAAAATAAGGTGGGTCTGCAATTATTAGATCGATACAATTAGATGGTACTAATTTCAATCCTTTTAATACATCGAATTGATAAATTCTGTTTAATTCCAAACTTCCTAAAAGCTCTTTTGTCATTTAAGTTCCCCTTTTTCATTTTTATAGCTGATATGTTCTTTTATTCCAATTCCAAACCTATCCAATCAAATGAATAATATCCTCTACAATTTCATCACTATTCCACTCGTTTGTATCCCAAGAGTTCATATGTAAACCCATTTCATCAATTACCTGGTTGTAAAGTTCTAAAACCGGCTCAATATCCCGGTCATTTATGTATTCATCACCACGTTCAAGTAAACGCTGCTTAATAATTTTTGGATCAGCATATAAGTAGATCACTTTTGCTTTATCTCTAATCTTTTCCTCAATTGCCCTTTGTTGCTCTTCCGTTAAGATAGAGTAATCCTTGAATTTTCTCGCATAAACCAAATTTGAATATATGTATCGGTCAATAATTATATTGTCCTCATCAGCCAGCTTGCTAAAGTGTTCAAATAGCTTCTCATTACCGCTCTTAGCTAATTCAAAACTGGATCCTTTTGTTACCGGATATCCGAGTTCTTTGCTTAGCTTATCTGCTATTGTTGATTTGTAGCAGCAGTCAGCGCCTTCTAAAATAATCATCGTCATTTATCTTCCACCCTTCTTACATTGCTGAAGCCAATCACTCTATATGAGCCGTCTGGATACTCAACTTCTAATTGCTTATGTCCTTTATCAACTTGTGCAACAACACCAATCTCTCCTGTAAAACCTGCAATTACCTTCTCTCCCTTTTTAAACATACAATTAACCTCCTTTAGCTGGATTTAATTCATGCTCCTTAAAGAATGTAATATCACCTGTTTCATCACTGACCGCGTAATCATATGTGGCAGAGTGTAGTAGCTCAATAATTTTCCCTTCCCGTCCAACATGATGAGGACAAGCGTTCTTTGCATTCTCATTTATGATGACTTTTAACCCTTCTGGATAAGACCAAAACTTCGGCAATTAACCGCCTCCTAACTAATAATCGAGATTGTCCCATTTTGCTTACCAAAATTAATTGCGTCACGCTCGGTTGCTACAAGCAAGTCCACTTTATTTCCAACGATTGCGCCTCCAGTATCAATCGCAATTGCTTTGAACGTTTCCCCACCAATGCTTACTTCAACTATTGAATTCAAGGGAATAACACTTGGATCGGTTGCAATAATACGATACCCTTTGTAATAGATTGATTGTGTAACATCAACACCTGTTTTAGTTGTTCCTGTGCATCCTTCTTGGCAGTGGGCAATATAAGCACTCAGCTTAACCTGGATGGTTTTCTTTGCGGCCGGTGGTTTGCTTTCTTTTTCTTTAAAGGATATTTTATTTTTACTCTTAAAAACTCTATGCTTTGTCTTCTCACCTCCTCTCATGTGCCTTTTCTTACTTTGCTTAGGTTTAATGAGTTTTGCTGAGATAATCTTCTCTGTGTGCCTTTTTAATTGTTGTTCTTTGTTCGTTTGAGCTTTTTTAAATAGCCGTAAGACAATACTCTCACTTGATGGGATCCTAATCTGTCTAGGCTTCTTATAAAATGATTCTTTTATTGAGTCTTCATTTCCCTCTGTTTTATGCAAATGTTGCTCATAACTTATGTAAGAAAAAGTGGTTAAGGGAATTAAAATCATCATACCATAAACAGATCTGAAAATGTGTAATTTTATTTTATTTTTATCCATAAAATTTTTATTGATAATCCTGCCTCCTATACTTCAGCTCTTTTGGTTGTTAGACTGATATTCCCTTTCCTGTCAACATGATCAATTCTACAGACCGTGTGGCTATAGATGCTGTTCTTATATACTTTAGGAATAAAATTGTTGCCTCTTCTGAATCCAGTGAACATGAGCAAAGTTCCTCTGGTATACCAAGACTTCTCAACAACCTCTTTTTTGCCGCCAGCAACAGGTCGAGAAATCTGTTTATTATAATGCCCGAAGCTGCCAGCCCACTGTTTAACTGTAACCACCCCTGTAGGTGTAAGGAGTGTGATTGTGTGCTTGTTTTTATCCCTGTCTAATACGGTTCCTATAATTCGAGTCGTTTCATATTCATACAGAGTTTTTCCTCGCCATTGATATGGTTTCCCTTTGATTGGCTCTTCTGGCAGCTCATAAAAATCAGCAATATCATACTTAGCAAAGTTAACACCAGCAAGTTCATGATCGTTATAATAATAACTCAATGAATCCATCTCCCATTTACCAAGAGATCCATCGGCATACTTAGACCACTCTTTCTTAAGTAAGCAATTGTTAAGTCCACTTAAGGCTTCTTCAGTCGATATCCAGTCTTTGATTTTGGACATTTTACTGTCATATTCTTTTTTAAACAATCTTTCTGATATAACAAGTTGTCCATTAATCACATCAACGATTCCGCTTTCACTGAAATGCTGATTGTAAAAGTCGGAAGACATATCATCTAATAAGAAAAGCCTGTCTTTTGGAGATTTCATTGTCTTGTAAACCTTTTTGCTGATGTATTCTTTGAAACGGAAGAATCTAATTTCTAAAGCATATTCCTGGGGAACAATATCGTTTTCGATTAGCATTTTTAAATTCGATAAAGTCAGTTTGGTTTTAGGCTCAGATATCAAACTAATAAAGGACTTCATTATTTTTTGTCTATCACCAAAAGAATCAAAACAACCACCTTTTATTAGTTGGATTACCTGTCCTTTTTTAATACCATCTCTTTTGAACATTCGTTCTATAAAATCATAGAAATCTTTGTAAGGTCTATTTGAAATTAAGGTATGGATTACGTCATCTCCAATTCCATTCATACCCTTTAGCCCAAACAATATCGAATTTCTGTTAACGTCTGCCCTAAACCCAAAATCGGCTTTATTTATATCTGGCAAGTCTATTTTTATTCCTCTTTGTCTAATGTTCCCAATGGCTGAGGCAACCTTCCCATAGTTTGTGGCAGCTGTCTTTTTATTGTCCTTTGTTTCTTCGGTCTCTATCCCACCACTGTTTACCGTTAAACAAGCAGTGTTCCAATATAAAGGATCATATCTATAGTTCAGATTTAATTCCTGTAAGGCAATAATTGAGTATGCCAATGTATGTAGTAAGCTGAATGAATCTTTCTATACCCTCGGTTTCCCGATATTTAATTAAGGGAATAGACTATATCTTCATCTACGCTTTTTTTGTAGTCATTTTCATAGGCCCATTTGTAACCCGCAAAAGAATTCCTTTTTCCCTTACATACTTGCGATATAGCGCCATTGTTTATTTTCCCTAACGATATATAGGCTTCTGTGATGCTATCAAAATAGCTTATAAATTTTCCGTCAAGAGTTAACTGTACAATTCCTCTGGTATAATGTTTCACATTTCCCGATATATCTGTGACCTTTCGCTTGTCATTTACGAACCTCCATTGGTACCCGCTGGCCTGACTACCTTCTTTTTTAGTAAGTCCATTACTAATTGTTCTTACGTCAATATTAAGCAATCTTGCAGCGTCACTTTCTGATTTGTACTCAGCAATTTTTTGTCCAGTTAGCGTATATTGCACAATGGCTTTTGGTAATTTGGATAATCCAATATCAAAGCAATGTCGCATATTCTCTTTTCTTGTTACCCACTCAAGATTACTAATATGATTATTTTGCTTATCTCCATCTTTATGATTAACCTGCAAGCTATTATTTTCTCCGATGAAGTATTTTGCAACTAATCTGTGCGCATACATATAATAATTTTTTCTTTGGTGGACAATACAATATTGAACATAACCACTTTTACTATTTATTTTCGGTTTTAATATCCCTTTTGTCTTCCACGAAGATTTTTTTATGTTTCTGCATCTTCCAGTGTTAGATATTTCATAATTTGTTTCACAGTTATCAATGTAAATTCTCTTCCATAGTTCCATTAATCTCACCTCCTTTTTAGCGTAGATGTGTGGCGCTTCGTAAGCAGGAATTTCACCTGCAAACTACTCCCATAAGGGATAGTCGTTACACCTTCCTAAAATTAGGCTTGGCACGGTATTGTCATAGGATATCTCCCTTAGAGTTCCACCGTTAGCATCCTAAATGGACACACCCTGCACTTACAGGTTCACCACATACGGGCTATCAGTTAACCCAAATTGTCTTTTAAATTGAACATTCCAGACATAATTCAAAAGGCTATCTGAAGTGCCAATCTTCTTTCCTTTTTTGAAAAACAATTCCTCTACTTCTTTTAATACATCTTCTTTCTTTTTTGCTATGGATTTCCTAAGATAATTAGATTCTTTAATGTTGAAGTTAGCTATATCCTTATCCATAACCATCAGCATAACGACTTCCTGAGTATCAGCAACACCATAAATATCCTTAAGGTGTCTCTCCATTACTTTGATTTCTTTGTCGTTTAGACCGTATCGCTTCATCTCTTCATACCATGCACTAAGGTCATTTTTGTATTTAACATATGTATCCACAGGTTGTTCTTCGCCGTCTGACATAAGCCTCATTAATGAATTGGTTACAGCTGCTTCAAGCAAGTTCTTAGGTTTTACTTTAACCACTGATTGATGCCCAACTTCAGTTGAGAACTGAAACAAATCCATGATCTCTCCATTGCCGGCCATTTCCCACAGCCTTGGATCTTCATACTCAATTACGTCTGGATGAATGTATTTCTTGTATGTTTCCTTTAAGTTTCCTTGCCATTCAATTTCTTTGTTTTCGATTAATTGATCTAAGGTTACTCGAATCTTATCTAAAGCCTCAATCGTAAGAAGATCAAACTTTACCGATCCCATGGCTTCACTATCACCCATATTAAATTGTGTAATATAAGCCCCTTTAGGAGTCTTCATCATTGCATTGGATTTTGTATACTCATCATTAAATATGATTACTCCAGCTGCATGAGAAGAGCGCTTATTAGTCAAACCCTCAATTTTTAAAGCTGTTTCTTTAAGGTTTGGATATTGCTCAATTTCCCTAATAAACTCTTTGATTGGTTTCCTGCCAGTCTCTTTGTCACCAAAAAAGCAATGCGATAAAGGCCAGTTTGATCCTCTTTCAAAAGGAATCATTCCGCTTAAGTATTGAGATATGTCATTATCGATTCCTATACCTCTACACGCTGTTTGAAGTGCCGACTTGGAACCCTCAGTCCCAAAGGTAGCTATCTGAAGCACCCGCTTGTCCCCAAACCTTTCTCTAAGAGCCTTAAGAATTTTTTGTCTTTTAGAGCCCTCCGTATCAATATCTATATCGGGAAGATCAGGTCTTGATTTATGTATGTGTCTCCAATGCGGCAGATCATACTGCATTGGATTGATTTGAGTGTTATCGAGTAGATAGTTAACTAAGTACCCTGCTGCACTTCCCCTGGCTGCCCCAACTAAACTATCTCCACCACACTCATCATCCCAAATAATATTAATTATTTCTCTGACTGTTATGTAATAAGAAGACATGGACTGGTTTAGCTTTTGGCTGATTTCCCAAAGCTCTCCTAGCTCAACATTAATCCTATTTAATATTTTGTGAAATGCTTCCTTTGTTAGTTCATTTGTTTTCAGCTTATCATCAAAGCCATCTTCAATTAATTTCAAGAGATATCTGTCCTGCTCATCTTTTGATTCAGACATCTTCTTTATGTACTCATACTCATTATATGCTGGTTTAAATAAATGTCTTAATTTAAACTGGGGTAGCTCCATTTTTGGAATAATTGGTTCGTGCTCAATAGTATAGTCTTCAATCATCTCTCCAATTAGCAATGTGTTTTCAATGGCCTCATTGATGATCTCTTCGTCCATGTAGTCCATTCTCTCATGAATTTCATCAACATTCTGAACAAAACATGCTTCATAAAAAGAGTCGACTTCTCTCTCTCCATCCTTGGCGTTTAAAAAGGCTTGATGAATTGCCCTATCTTCCGGTCTAAGAAAGTGTGCATCGGTTGTGACAATCATTTTCAATCCATAACCGTTAGCTATATTAACAAGTTTCTTATTACAATAAATTTGCTCTTCACTTAAAGCTGGTTGAAGCTCAATAAAGAACTTATCTTTCCCAAAGACTTTAATACACCATGTTATAAACTCATGAATTTTTAATTTGTGCTGCTTGATTGACTGAATGTCTCCGCTTTCTTCGCATTCTTTGATTCTGAGTAAATTGATATTCACCTCAGAGCCAAGACAAGCTGTTGTAGCGATAATATGACCTGGATCTTTGCTAAGCAGTTCTTCTACATCCTTTTTAACTGTTGGCACTCTTTCCATTGTTCCTGTGTAAAATGAATTTTCCCAGGCTTGTGAAGACAGTATTCTTAGCTGCTCATGTCCTATAGGGTCAATTGCCAACATTAAAAAGTGCGGAAACTTTGTGTGTCCTGACTTATAGTTATCACGAACTTCTTCAAGTGAATCGACTAAATACGCTTCATTCCCAAGTATGAGTTTAAAATCTGCAGGCATATCCCCTTCTTTCTTCATTTCTCTGACAGTCTTAATTGCTTCCAAATGCGCTGAAAGAACCTCATGGTCAGTTATGGCCAATCCTTTATAATTCATCTGAACCGCTGTTTTAAGCAATTCTCCTACTGAATTTGTTGAATCGAGAAGCCTTATGTTACTTTTATCAGTGTGACAGTGACATCCAATCAATTTTCATCCCCCTTAAAACACAAGTTCTTTTTTCTTTGTACGAACCACCTCCAAGTCATAAATTTCAATTTGAGGTGTTTGTCTGCCCTTATATTCATTTACCTTTGCCTTACCAACAACATTAAGTATTAAAGTTCCATTTGATTGAGTAAGTTTCTCAAAGTATTCTGTATCGCTTTTAAAGCGTATGTATTCAATATCTCCATGTTTAAACTTGATTGTTGTCTTGTTCTTTTTCCCTATGTGTTCAATTTGATCAGTATCAACTTCTAGTTCTGTTATTGCTACTAATGGTTCTTCGACCTTATAGCCCCAATAATCTTTATAGCTATACAGCTTAATTAAAAATTCCTTTCTAAGTTGATTAGCCGGTATCTCAAAGTCAACATTTTGAACTTCTTCACCTGTCTCTACATCTTTAAATTTTTCATTTAGAACTTCATTAACCAAAATCAAGTTTTCACGCTTGATTGCAAATCCGGCTGCATTTGGATGGCCTTCAACAAATTCAAACAGCCCAGTATCTGTTAGCTCTTTTTTAAAATCTTTGATGTAGCCAGTCTCATACCCTCGAATAGACCCGCTCAACATCCCTTCTTCTTCATCGCTTTTTCTAGCCAGCAAAACTGGCTTTTTATATTCACCTGCAAGTACATTTGCTACTAGCCCAGTCAAGCTTTTATCCAAAATTCCCTCAGTGTAGACTATAAGCACTTTATTAGCTACCAAATTCTTTCCTTCAATTCTGTTTTTAATTTCCACTGTAGCTGCATCAACAATGCGTTTCTGTTTAGCTTTAAGGTTCCCCAAAATCCTGACTGTGTCATCGTGAATTGACACGAGATTGATTTCATCTTGTCCACGTTTCTTATATGGAACTTTTTCTTTAGACAACAGAAACGATCTCAACAATTGATCTTTTTCTTCACTGCTACCGACCCTTATAGCTGCGTTAATTAATGGATTAATAAAGAACTGTGTGTTCTGTATGTTTGTGCAACCCTTGGTTGAAAACTCTTGTTTTTTAAAGAGCTTTTTGATTAATGGATGCTTAATGTTCCTTAAGCCTTCATTCATAAAGTACCTGGTCTCTAGATTTCTTGAATCAGCTGAATCGGCTATATTACCAATAGAAACAAGATCTAAAAATTGTTCTGCTTTGGTTTTGCCTAGCTTATAATCAATGGCCTGGCAAAGCTTATATGCCATTCCAGCACCCGTTAATGTTTTGTTTGAATACTCAGTCGAGAGCTGATTGTTGACGACTATAGCGTGTTTAGATTCTCTTTCACATTCATGATGGTCAATAACAATTACATCTACGCCATTCTTTTTTAGCTCCTCATGTTCATCAAATTGACCTGATCCAGCATCCGGAATTAAAACTAAGTCGACATCATCAGGAATTGTATCAATGAAAATGCCGTGCTCTTTATCCTCATGAATCCGGTATCGTATGTCAGCTTTCGGATAAATTGCTTTTATGTAATTGATAATGATTGAACTGGATGTGTACCCATCTACATCGCTATCCACTTGAACAAATATTTTATTTTCATTCTCTAAATGCTTTATTAAACAATCAGATGCTTTATCAATGTTATCGAGTTTTGAAAAATGAATGACTGAGCTCTGGTTCACATCAACAAAGCTCTTCGGATTTTCAATCCCTCTGTTTTTAAAAATTGTCGATAATGGATTGAAATTATAATCATTGTTGCCAATGAGCTTATAAGCCACTAAATCCCTCCTTCATTCGTATTGATTTCTATTTTTCTTCTCATCAACTCCTCTAAAACGTCTTTTCCCTTATCAGCTGGACTGTCTTTATAATCCAGCATGTTTTCAAAATCCCATAAAACATACACACGAACATACGGAGTAAATTTTGCTGCAAGCTTCAAGATTTTTTTCTGATACTCTAGCAGTTTACGTTGATACTTCTCCTCTGTCTCATGCTCTTTCGGTGGTCTATATTTATCTAAAGCAATAAACACTTCTTCCACTCCAAGAGAAAGTAAGATATCACGGTGAAAATTTGAAATGTTGTTTGAACAGACTGCACATGTGAAATTTGCTTCACCATAAAAGTCCTGGCATTTTAAAACAGACTTTTCTGATTCAAAAATTAAGGCTTTTTTAAACCTTTCAATTGAATCTTTTGTTTTATGTAATCCATATAAATTCATCATGGTCTGATGATTATACAGGGTGTTCCCAACTTTTAAAGGCATATATTTATAGCCGGCATCAACTTCCTCTTTAATAAGAGATCGTCTACGTATGCCAATCAATCTATTATTTAAATCTCGATGTGGAATAGTTATCCCTTCTGTGTGAGTTCTAAAATAGTAACCAATTTCAAAATTATTTAATGTTTGCATGCTTATCCCCTCGTCCAACCACATTTGATGAGGATAAGGCATAAACACATCTAAAACAGTTTCATTGAAGCTGGGAAGTTCAATGGCTATCTTTTTCTTCTTATTGAACTTCCCCATCCATTCCCAGTCATCAATTAAATCATTGTTCGTAAATGTCTCTCTATTACCGAAACCAAATGTTCTCCCCGCCAGCCTTGCAACATACTCAATGGCTTGATTGAAAGGTATATTGATCCCTTTTTGACTTTTTGCTCGTATAACAAGCTCAAAGACATCGAATGTATCTCCACATTCTGTATAGCAATGAAATTGCTTTGCTTCGTGATAATAATACAGCTTGTAGCTTCCCCCAGAAGCGTTATGGCAAACGGTTCTGTATATTGGGTTTCCTTGTTGATCCCATTGATTATTTTCGCTACCCAATTCTTTTAATATTTTATGTATATCCTCAAGCGTAAGACTTTCTTTTATTCTGTCCTTATCATATTTCAAAGGGTGCTACACCCCTTATCCTGCTTTAACATTCAATTTTTCAACTGTAATTAATTCGTTATCGAGATTTGTTGTGAAACAATCCTTGATGCGCATATTCCCCATATTTATAAAGGAGAAGACTTTTACTTTGTCGTACTCATTCCCCCTGTTTTTAAACACATGTGTAACAAAATTTGGCTCTGAATAAAAACCTGCTTTTAAAATCGGATCAATAGCATCCTTCTCTTTTTTGCTTAAAGGGAGAATAATCATTGCAGCATCAGTCTTATCTGCAATAGCTTTACTTCCTCTAAGGTAAGATGCATCTATAACTTGTCCTTTTTGCCATGCCTCTTTCCATTCACCATTTAACTGAGTAGCACTCATCATATAGACATCGTATTTATTGCATAAGCCCTTTAACTTATCAGACATAAGCAAAAGGATTTGATCCTCTCTTAGGTTGATTCCGCTTTTTTTACTCATCTCCGAAAAAATTGTCACCGATGAGTGAATATAATCAAAGTAAATGTACTCAACATTATTTTTAATTACATTCTTTTCAATCGTTCTCTCGATCTCCTGGATATTGAAATCTGGAAGATGCTCAAACCAAATATTGGACTCTTGAAGAACTTTAGCAGCTTTGCGTACAAGCTGTTTTTCTTGCTCATTAATAGTATTTCTGAGTATTTTTTTCTCTTCTACACCACTGATATAGGCAAGTGCCAAGCTTTGCAATTCCTCTCCCATCATTTCCGTTGAGATGACCGCGGAACTTTCATCCCAAGGATTTTTCACCCACTCCTTCTTTTTAAGGTCGTACAACTCAGTTGCACTTAATCGACAAGCATCAGCAACCATATTTCTTGTTTTACCACCACCGGTAATACTTGAGCGAATGTAAAACTTTTTCTTGCGAGACCCGCGGAAAATTGACGTAAGCATTTCGCTATTTAGTGGCACCCCAATATCCGGCGACTCCTCAAAAGAATCTAATAACTCATCAATGCCTTCTCCACCTTGAATTCCCACGCTTTCGGATGAGGTTCGAAACTTCTCTTTTACTTCTACAATCTTCATTTCATAAGCTGCTAGAATTTCGTCAATCGATTTCTTATCAAACTGTTCCTGCATTTTTTCTTGTTCTTTTGGATCAATTATAGTTTCATCATAAATTTCCTTGATATCGAAACCTAAGCCGCTCATTTCTCTGAGCAAACTAAACTTTTTTAGTCTTTTGTAGTGGTAATCAAAGTTTTCGACTACAGCCAGCTCTTGAATTCTTTCGATGTATTCAAGGCCATTGTTATCATGAAAAATCTTATATTGAATGTCGTAATCTTTTAGATATCCATCTATCTCAACCTCATTCAATACTTCCGTCCCTTGCTGGAATAAGTTACTCATAGCAAAAAACAGTATTGAGTGAAATCTTGAAGGGAAATCATCCGAAGTAATCCTATACTTGTTGCTTTCAGACAAGATTGTGGGATCCTTGAGTATGCTTCCTAAAACCTGAATAATTGCCTGTTTATCTTGTAGCAAATGGACTCTCCTTCCTATAATGTTGAGATGTCAACAAGTCCCCTTTTCTTTCTCAATCCCTTTTTTATAATTAACGTGATTTCTTCTCTTTTGTGATTCTTAGGGTCTTCAGCTGATTTTTGGATTGCCTTTTGTTTTATGTAATGTCGCTTAGCTTCGTCATATACAAAAGGGACGATTCCAATACCGTCACCTTCTCTTGGGTGATTCTCCAGTGTTTCATAAAAGTATTTAAGCGCAAGCTCAATTCCTTTTAGCTTATAACCATAATCCTCTTGAAACTCTTTGATTTGTTTTAACATCATACCGGTCGGAGATGAAAGACCATATAAATTGCATATGTATTGAAGTAACTCTTTTCGATGGTCTGCCTCTTGTCTCCACGTGTTGAAGCACTGTTCATGGTAGTATCTTTTTTTATAAGAAATCGCTAAATCTTTATCTAATTTAGTCTCACAATATGGACATTTGACTTGTCTCCCCAATTAATCACCCCTAATAAGGAGGAGGGAATAATCCCTCCTGTTTATTTAGTTAGAAGATCCTTTAGGTCATCCAAGATTACAGACATAACGTTTACTTGTTTGCGGCTGCATTCAGTCACTTTAACTCCCTTGCCTAAATGTTTCTCTGTAATCTGATTAACCTCTTCCAGTCGTCCTTCTTCATTGAGCTTAATTCCAACTTCTTTGATTTGCTCCATCAAAGAGTCATAATCAAGCTCCTCTGAAGCATTGTTTTGTTTTTGCTCTTCATATGTAACAGCAACAATGCCTTCTGCTTCTTCCTGTCTTTCAACTGCCTCGATAATGGCCTTCTCCAGGTTCTCTGCAGTGAATTCAGGAAGGTATGTGTCAATGTAATCGAATCGGCTACGTGCAAAATGCTCATCTGTTTCAGCCAACCAGGCGCTTGATTTGATAACCTTTCTATCTTCATCAACACCATTAGAACTTAGATAAAGTACAATATCACTGTTATCAATAACTGGGGCCAATACACGTTTATCACCTTTAGGATAAACTTTTCCTTTTTTGTCCTCTGCAGCATGAGCAATAAAGATAACAGTAAATCCTACACCAATGAGTTTATTAATCTCTTCCCATACTTCTGTTTCATACTCTTTCCAAAGACCAAACCCATCATTTCCATCTTTGATCCGTTCTACATCATATTGCTCACAAACATATCTGGTTGCATATTTAGCAAATGCATCTACTTCATCAACAATAATTGTCTGATACATTTCTTTTGCCTTTTCTGCATTTTTGGTTAACTGTTTATTAACCTTCTTAAAATCCGCCCAGCTATTAATAGCCATAAATTGAACACCTGCGATGGCATTCAAACCTTTTTCAAATGGCAAGTATAAAGGTTTCTTCATTCGTGTGCTTTGTTTTGTCTTACCCAAGTTGTTAGAACCATAGATAGTAATAACTTTTCCCTCTAAACCTTTTGCGACTACTGAAACTTGAGGATTGAAAATATCAATTGCCATTTAAACTCTCCTTTAATTTTGATTTGATGGGTGAGTCAAAGCCCACCCCAGTTATGTATTTTCTGTTACGATATTTTATTTTTATCCTTTAAAAAGGTAGGTCATCATCTGAAATTTCAACCGGCTTTGAAGGCTTGTTATTAGGAGCGCTTCCGCCAAACCCAGACTTTTTATTGTTCTCATTGCCACTTTCATTCTTAAGCTCATCTAGGTAAATCTCTCTTTCAGTCAATGCTTTTTTAATTGCATCTGCATTAAAAGCATTTTTGCTATCCTCGTCATATGGATCATTTCCACCTGTAATTAGGTACTCTCTTTTCGAATTAATAGTGATTTCTTTCTTGTCTTCGCCAAATGCTGCTGTTTTGGTCGTTACTTTTTGCTCTTTAAAGTTAATAATCTTTCCAAAAACGTTAACAGTAGACCCTTTTTCATAATTATTTTCAACGTATTGAGATCCTTCTTTTGTAACTACAAATTCAAACGGAATTACTTTCCCACCATATAAAGGAATATAACCATTTAAATTAACTCTGCCCGTTTCTTCACCTTTTACTTTTTCTTCGGTTACATTCTTTACAAACAGCTCAACATCAAATTCTGCTCTTGGATTGAATTCTTCATTGGCGTCCAGTCTATTTACAAAGTTAGTCGTTAACTGTGGATACGCCTTTAAAATCCCTTGAGAGTAATATTCATTCAATCCAATCTTTCCTTGGGTAATTCTCACTTTATCAGCTTGATCTCTCCCGTGTTCTGCAATGGACTTATAATCACTGATAATAGTTTGATACCCTTTGGCAATAGCATTATCTGTGCCATCAGCTTTCTTATATTTTGAAAAGCCCTTCACTGTATGTACTTCATTTGGCGCAACCTCAATGTCTAATTCAATATTTAACCCCTTGCCGCTTTTCCACTCAGTGTGTCTTACCTCAGCAAGTGTCCCCTCAATAGTTACAACATTTGATGCTTCACGTAATACTGTTTTATTTTCTGCCATTTAAATAATCAACCTCTTTCTTTTTCGTTTATATTTTATTTTTACTCTTAAAATGCCTATAATGAGACTTACTACTAAACTTACAATCCTTGATACCCAGTAGCTTGTTTAATTCTATGTATCTCTTTTTTGGAAAGTCCCAAGGTTCAGGATCACCTTTTACATTTTCTATCCTTATTACTGTTCCATGCCGAATTGTGATCTTTAAGTTTCCATATGAGTATGTTTTAGAAAAAAGACCTCTTTTAATTCCCTGTGGTTTAAATTCCTTTACCAACATCACATTCCTGGTTAATTTTCTCCTTGCTTGGTCTTCATCAATGTCGTAATTCCTTTTGACATCGTTTTTGTAGGTATGTAAAGCTTCAGCTGATACTTTCAGTATCTTTAATTCCTTTTTCATCTCTTTCCTCCTTTCTCTCTTTGGGATAACTTAATCTTACATCACCAAAACGAAACGGTCAATAACTATTTTATTTTTATTCTAAAAAGTTTTAATGAGTATCTTTATCAATTGCGGTACAGACTGCATCTGAAGAATGATTTTCTTGTTTCCACTCCCAACAGCGTAATTTTATAAAGTCATATCGAGAGTTAAGAAGCACCTTTGCTTAGGCGCTTCTGTATAACAAACTATCCTATACCCGAAATTCAGCTACGTATCTCTTATCTGATCCTTCATTACCGTAATCAGAAACTTTTGCAAAGTCCGTTGTGAAAGTTTCATCTGGGTACTCACGGATCATTTTTCTACATAGGTTAGACAGAGCTTCTTGCTTCGTTCTGCCATATTCATATACCAACACATTAAACACCCCTTAACATTATTATGAGAGAGCCTTTTCCTTCTCATCCTTAATGTACCCACTTAACGATATGACAAATCAAAACGAGTGAAAATTCTAAAATTAAACAACTTCACTCCATGACCACATGTTCATTGTTTGCAGCGTAAAACCGTCAGGAAGCTTTTTCATTTTTACATTTACATTATATCTTTTCCCAGTGGTCTTATGAATTACAGCAAGTTCTTCACCATCATAGAACCGCACAATTGCTTCATTAAATTCAATTGGCTGATCAACCACGTAACCTTCTTTGAGCGCTTTGATATACAGATAAGGATCTGTTTTATAAAGCTCATATAGTCTATTGCCAAAGTCTTCGTGTTTATCTCTAAGCAGATTAAAATTAATTAGGGATATGTACAGTTTTTCCGATATGTTTAGCTTGTTCTTGAAATACCGGATTGCTTCATCTTGTTCTTTACTTAAAATATTGGCCATATATCCATCTCCCAATCTTGTTAAAACTACAATTTTATTTAGACTACAATATCTCCTTCTGCTGTCTTCAGCGTCCCACTATCGAATGTGTTATGAATTAAGGTTGTATTCTTTGCTTTATCTGTGCAATACGGGTGAGATAATAACTTACCTCCAATTCCACGCGCATCGTTTCTGACGAGACGTACTTTGTCCGTATTCTCCAAATAAACACCATATCCTTGGTCTGTTGACCTGTTAAACATGATCTCATTATCCTTTAATATGTGTTCTGATCCACCAGTCAGTTGAATAGCGATTAATGCTTTACAGAAATAAATCTGATTCTCACTAATCTGACAACTGTACTTCTCAGGAGTGCCTTTAATTGCTACGTTCCTAGGCTCATGAATTTCATTTCGTTGCAGCGAGACGGAAGAGTCCTTATCCCAGAAAATGCCGTATCCACTTCCGTTTAACAATAAGTCATTCCCCTTTAAACGAACTGACTGAGACCTTTCGCAATAAATTCCACCGTACACATTTACAAATTCATTATTAATTAGACTGATCCGGGTAGAGTCCATTATCTTTACAGCGTATGCTGAGATTGTTCCTTTCCCTTTGTTGTTCACAACCCTTACATCATTTGAGTTTCTAACCTGGACTTGAATGCAGTCACTGTTCTCTATTCTGTTATCTGTGATTAATACATCTTCTGCCTGATGTGTTGCAATTGGACATGCCTTTATCCCTTCTAGAGTATTATTTGATATCGACACGCCTTTTCCTCTTGCGCAAATTCCTACTTCAAACCCTCTTACCGTATTGCCCTCAATTTGAACTCTGTTTCCGGATTCCGTACTTGAAACACCAACCGAGTCAATTCCGTATTTCTTAACCTCTGCATCATTGATTATCTTGTTGTTTTTAATGCTGACATCAGTGCTGAATCCGTAAGAAATAACGTTGTCACTGTAGTTCCCTTCAATAATTACTTGACCGCTTGTGTGAGCTGTAACGGATCCACGTCCGTTGTTTTTAAACCTGCAGTTTCGCACAGTTAATTTATACGGGTGATCATATTTAATTCCGTTTTCTCCAAAGCCCTCTAAATCAATTCCTAATTGCGGCCCAATTGTATCTCCCCCAGCTTCCTCTATATCACAGTCGTCTACAAGAAGACCTTCACAACCATTGGTAGCCAGATTATTTCTTCTCCCTCTCAAAAGAGTACACTTTCGAACGGTTACATTCTTTGAAGGCGTATATGTTCCTGAAGTATTCATCATTCCATCAGCTGCTATCCAAATGTTATCTCCAATACAGTCAGAGACTTGTACATTTTCAATTAACACATTACTGCTACCATGAATATGAATTCCGTATCCCCATTCATGTGTCCTTTTAATTGAAGTTACTTTTGAATAATCGTGTTCATACCGGTCACCTATAATTTGACCACCGCGAATCGTTACATTACTCGCTTGGCCGATATAGAAACAGGAATAGCCTTGAGAATCATTTGGCAACACCTTAAATATTGCCTCTGGATGAAGTACTAGCTCAATATTTGAAGGAACATTTATACCTCCGCCGAATTCAGGCAGCCGCCTTGATGTATTCACAGCATCAATTAGATAGGTACCTTTTGGAATATGTACTTTATAGAATGATTTTGAGCTTGCGTACTTTAAAGCTCGGTTTATCCCTTCTGTCGTTTCAATAGCATTTGACCCTTTATCATCAATTCCCCAATCCAGAGCATCAACAGAATAGTATAATGGCTGCTGCATGTTCATGTTGCCAAACCCTTCCCTTCTACATTCCCATTGATAAACCGTGACAGAGTGTCAATGAAGTTATAAAAGTTCTCATTTCTTGTGCCTGAGCGTCCTTTTAGAGAAAAGGTGTTAAACATTGATTTGCGCAGTCCAGTACTTAACTCAAGTTGAATGCTCTTTCCTGTTTTATTTTTATTGGCAATATTATTCGGGTTGCTACCAGATAGCCTTGTCCCTTCGTCAAGAAGCTCTGCAGAGTAACCAGCATTATTTAATGTACTTGTTATCGCTTCAGCTTTGTCTCGATCTGTGCCGCCAACTAAAACATGCCGGTCATTATTTGCATAACCGTGAAGTGACAGTGTGAACTCATGTTCCTTCAACATTTCAAGTGCTTGTGGTTCATCAAAATTCGTACTGGTTAAATGTAAATCAAATGCTCCTGGTGTCTTTAAAGCTTCAAAAAGATATGTAGAGTATGCTTCGCTTAATTCCTTAGCGAGCTCACTTGTTCCCCCTTCTATGCCACCTCCATGGGGAGCAAGAATTAATACATCAGTGTCTTGCTCTTTTGAGAATACGCTGAAACTGAACGGTGATTCATTCACTTTAAGCTCTTCAAAGTTTCGATACTTGTCTGCTGCTAGAGAACTTACTGGATTCAGAAATGAAGCTAGAGCTGTCACCAAGACTGGAAAAGTCTTCTTAACTGTGATACACTTTAATAGCTTCGTAGTGATACGATGCATGCAGAGTTGGGAGCGCCCGTCATAGCAAACCCTCTCTGCCTCTTCAATCTTTTTTAACATTTCCTCTATTCTGTTTTTAATCCTCAACAATTAATAACCACTCCTTTTTATTTTTGTTTTATTCTTAAAACTCAAATCACATAGGTAACTCACATTGTTATCACCCCCTTAAATAAAAAATTACTTTTATTCAAAAATCAATACGATTAATCAACTCCTTAAGGTAAAATATGAGTATCTCTCTTTGAAAGGATTGAGCTATTCGTGATTAAACTTTCTCCAGAAGAAATTGATGAAATCGCTAAAGAATGGGAAAACAAAGGTAATCCACCCTGTGATCATTCTCAAATAGGAAGAGAATATACACTTGGTGCTCATACTGATTACGCCTGTCTACAATGCGGTGAAAGACGTTACAATATTGAAGACTTCAGGAGATAGGGTATTTACCCTTCTCTTTAAATTATCGTTTTTATTCAGTTTCTTTTCTTACCCATTTTCTAACCTTAACTTCCTTAAGCTCAACTTCAAAACACTCAACCTGGTCATCGTATTCCCATGGTCTCTCCTCTTGTAACTCTGTAGCGCCTTCCCTGTAAGTTGTCTCATAAAACTTGTCTTGAAATGCAAACACAATACGATAATGAATACTCCACCTAGACGTATCAGTGATTTCTTCTAAAATTGAGGATTCAGGCAGCCCCAATTCATTTACCATGTAATCTTTGTCCAATTTAATTTTCATTCAAAATAACCCCTCTTCCTTTGCAGCATTCACATTCGACTAAGGGCTCATTGATTTTAGTCATCAGATCATCTAAAAATTTCTTAATATTACTCTTTAAATCTTCAACGTCATTACCACTAAAAGGCTCTACAATTGGATAGCTCTGATAGGCTTTGGGTGCAACATTGTAAATTTCAACCTCCCGCTTTGTTTGAAATCTTTTCTCAAGTTTAGGTTTTCTACGTTTGTACATTGCATTTAGATCAACTACGTACTCTTGAGGTTTGTAAAGCTCCAAAACTTTGACCACAGTTAAACAGAAATCATAATCACTCGTGATTCTTGCCAATTTAGGGTTAATATTGGCTTTAATATGGTCTCTGATAATCTTATAGCTTTCTTCTCGGGACAAGTAACACGGCTTTGTTTCAAGAAGCATTGGATGAGTTTGAATTCTATCTAGTAAGTTATAATTCAAGTTAAAATTATGGCTTTGCAACTTAAGTTCTCCGTCAATTTCTTCAATTACATTCATTTCAAACTCAATTTTTTGATTCTGTTGCGGGACTTCTTCAAATTTTAAATCATATAAACCCTTCACTTCATAGTATTCACTGTCTTCACCTATGTAAGAAGTTTTAATTACTTGTGGCGTCAAATCAGTTTCCTGGAACCCCTCTTTTAATTCATACCTTTGATTGATTTTTTTAGCAGGCATTTGTTTTTCAATAACACTTGGCTCCTTATCAAGCTTAAACCAGTCTGATTTATACGTTTCAGTTGCTCGTTTCCCATCGAAAAACAATTCATCTAATTGACTATGAAAATATTTCTTTCCTTCAATATTGTCAGACACCAAAAAACAGTTACTTGTTTTAATACCAATTAGCTTCATCAAATTTCCCCTTTTTAATTTTATTTTTATTCTTATAAATCAATTATGTAAGTCTCATACATGTCATCCCAATAAGGGTCTGTTCTTGCTATGTATTTCTTTGCTCTTCCATTTTCCTCAATCTTGAATGTTTGCCCCTTTTGGATATCCGTGAACTTCTTCTTTGTCCATATACCTCTAATCAACACTTCAACTTCTTTTACCTCAACTGTTTGCCGTTGCATCACATTCCTCCTTTTTGATTTTCGTGTATCAAGCCTGTACAATATTCAAAAAACCCTAAAGGATGATGAACATGTGTGGCAGGTTCACTTTATTTTCTGAGTTTGACGACATCATCGAACAGTTCAATATAGATCAATTTTTGTCTGAAGATGAATACCATCCAAGTTATAACGTTGCTCCTTCACAAAACATCCTTACAATCATCAACGACGGATCAAACAACCGTATGGGTAAGCTAAGATGGGGTCTTATTCCTCCCTGGTCTAAGGATGAAAAGATCGGATACAAAATGATCAATGCTCGCGCTGAAACATTGGCCGAGAAACCCAGCTTCAGAAAACCGCTTGTCAGCAAACGTTGCATCATCCCTGCGGACAGTTTTTATGAATGGAAACGTCTCGATCCGAAGACTAAGATTCCTATGCGGATTAAGCTCAAATCCTCCAATCTCTTTGCATTTGCCGGCTTATATGAAAAGTGGAATACACCTAAAGGTAATCCGCTATACACCTGCACAATCATTACTACAAAGCCCAATGAGCTTATGGAGGACATACATGATCGTATGCCTGTTATTCTTACTGATGAGAATGAAAAGGAATGGCTAAATCCCAAAAACACCGATCCGGATTATCTTCAAAGTCTTCTGCTGCCGTATGACTCTGATGACATGGAAGCTTATCAAGTTTCATCTTTAGTGAACTCACCTAAAAACAATTCACCTGAGCTGATTGAATCCCATTAAGTACCACTGCCATATCGCTTTATATATCACCTTCGCTTAGCTAATATGTTATAAGTAGGAGGTGATATTTTGTTTGTATCGCCAATGTTATTGCATTCAATAAAAGAGCCATTTGACGACGAGAACTATTTCACTGAGCTCAAATTTGACGGAATCAGACTCATCCTTTCAAAATTTGATAATCAGATTAAGCTATATACTCGTCACAACAATGAAGTAACAAGCAAGTTCCCAGAACTCTTGGATCTCGATATACCCAATGGAACTGTTTTAGATGGTGAAATTATTGTTGCTGCCCCAGGCGGTGCTCCTGATTTCGAGGCTGTAATGGAACGCTTTATGTCTAAGAAATCAGCCCATAAGGTGGTTTACTGTGTATTCGATGTAATTTATATTGATGGGCATTCAATCGCTAATAAGCCGCTCACTGAACGTAAAAACATGCTTTTAAATCTTAACCTTGATCACGATAATGTATATGTTATTGAGGGCCTGCAAGGAAAAGGGTTAGCTTACTTTAATCTAGCCAAAGAAAAGCATCTTGAAGGAATCGTACTAAAGAAAGCTAACTCCCCTTATGAAATCAATAAACGTTCCCACAGCTGGCTGAAAGTGATTAACTATGATTACACAGATGTCCTTATCACTGGCTACACCAAAGAGGATATAAAATTTCTTCTGTCTTATCCTGATGGTACGGCAGCTGGATTTATGGAATTCATGCCGAACGCAGAACGAAGTAAGTTCCACTCTATGAAACATGTAAAGTCTGAATCTGATGAATATGTATTTATAGAACCGATCTTATGTAAGGTTAAGCACAGATTTAAGACTAAGCATGGTAAACTCCGCATACCTTCCTTTGAATCCTGGAGAGTCTAATCTCTCCGTTACATAATTCCTTAATGTCTCTTTCTTAACAAAATTCAAAATCTATTACATTAACACTTTAAGTTAGTTCTATTCCATCTCAATCCACTTATAATATTTCCCTATATGACAATCAAAGCGCCAACCATCCTCAATGACTTTCGTATGACTATTCTTATATTTCGAGTGATTTAATAACACCCTAGGAGAAAACATTATTCTCTGCCAATTAAATAATTCTTTCATTTTTCATACCCCTTTCCTTGTGAATTTTCACTTTTGATAACAATGTTATCTTTACAGTTCGTTCAATTAAATATTCTGCATTGCAATAATCGCATTTTACTCTAAATTCAAGAGATGGCTCATAAACAATGGTTTCTCCACAAATCTCACAAGGAAAAACATCTTCATTAATTCTCCCCATAAATAAATCACATCCTTTAAAATAACTATTTTATTTTTATTCTTTAATAATCACCAAATATCATAGCCCACAAAATCATTTAGAATATTCGTCATTTATTCTCCTCCTCCATTTCCATATCCGCTATGGGAACTACTTCCGAATAACCCGAGGGAAACGACTAATGCTGTTATAAACGACGACAGTATAAGGGGAATCAAAAATACTGCCAAGCCGGTATAGTTACCCGACTCAAATGTAATAAGCTGTGTGATCGAATATGCGAAAAAGAAAACATATGCCCCGTACGTAATCCAAAACCGCAATTATTCACCCTCCAATCGTTTTAATGCTTCATTGTTTTCGTATATAGTTTCGTTAATCAATACTCTACGAGCTTTCTCCTTCGTAGTTATCCGGAATGTACAGTCGTCTCTCCCATACATCTCGCAATAAACAACGTAATCGCGGAATAGGTCGTTCATATACTCGATGTCGCCGCATCCGTACAACTTACCGTTCAGAAAGCACGCATATATTTGCCCCATATGCTCCACCTCAATTTTCTTCATGTTTTTTTCAATTCTTTTTGATTTTCATATTGCTTTTCACTCTTTTATTAATAGAGGCATGTCTTACGCATGTCATCTAAGAGAGATAGGACATTCTTGGGAGGTGAAAGGTAATGAAATTTCTAATGGATCTATTCACAAATTGGACTTTTGATAAAGTCATGGATTACATGCTAGCTGCTGTAATTTGGTTTGTATTCAAGTCCAAGACAAAGCAGAATGAGTATCCCGATGACTTTGAGGAAAGAAGGCGTTATAGAGATTGATATTCTCTCTATGATCGATATCTATATGGTTACTGCTTTAGATAGCGATCTTCTAGGAGTTTAATTTAAATTCAACACCCAAAAAGTCACATAGCTCTTCCTTAAAATCCGGTTCTCCAAATGTTCCATTCAACAACCTGTGTTCTAAAACATTGAGAGTAACCTCTTCAGGTTCCCACTGATCTTCTAAACCGTGGCATGAACAGTGGGAACCATTAACCTCGAACAATTTCCCTTCCTCTTCAAATAGAACCCAAGCGTGCCCTTCACAAATGTCACCATCATAAGAGGCAAACAGAATGTTTACATCAGTTTCTTTTTCTTCAAAGTCTGACAAAACGTCAACCTTTTCTTTTCCTTCCCATTCGTTCAGGAGTACTGATTTTTGATTAATGATTTCTTCAAATTTTTTCATTGTTACTCCCCCCATTTTCACTTTGAAAACTATCTTTTAATTAGATATCGTTATTGAACTCCAATCAAACGTTTCGAGAATTTTAAGCAGCCGCTCTACTTTCGGTGCCCTCCAAGCTGTCATTGCGTAAGTATGAGCTTCTGAAGTGTAGTGATGCCTATTTAATTTGATATGAGCCTTCGCTTCTGCTTTGGTCAAAAACATTGTATCCGGCCGTACAATATGAACCTTTCTTTCTGGAATTAATTCTGCTTCTTCATCAATGTATTTTTGAATCCACTCAATAGGATCATCAAAGTCATCCTTTTTCAACTCTGTTAAAGCTTCCTTAGAGAGCTCACTATCTTCTTTTAAATCTTCTAAATAATCATCTAAAACATATGCTTCTGCAATATATGGCAGGTATACAGAATACCGTTCTGCGTTTTCTTCTCGAACTTCGACCCATTCATAATCGCCAACTGTCCAGAAACGCGGTGCAGCTTGACAGTCGCTGTCTTGATTTTTCAACTCTTGCTGAAGTTCTTTTAAAAACTGAATATCTTGATTCATTCGCTTCCTCCTATCTGTTTAAAATCACGATTTCATTCAGTCCCACTGCCTGATGATCTTAAATCCCTTCTCTATATATAAGCAACGCTGTATTATGAGTTCGACCTGTATTTATTGAATTATATTTGATATCAATAACTTCAATCTTTTTTGATTCCGCTCTTATAAAACCGTTTATTAGTCTATCAATTTCAACCCATTCACCATTGCAATATTCATCTTGGAATATCCTTGTTTTAATCATTGTTTAAACCCTTTCTTTAATGAACTTTTTTCGTTTAACTTTCGGAAAACATATTAATCTACTAACATTAATAACTCATCGACTTCATAATTATATTCACCGTATTCACCAGAGTCCCATTCAACGCCTACAGAACCTTGATTTGTCGTCCACAATATAATTCCCATCTCTCCATCTTCATGCCACCTTACTCGCTTCCCTTTCTGATAACCAAGCATGTTTCCACCCCTTTCTTGAGAAAGCATTTTAATTTAACTTTAATGTGGATCACCTTGAGAAAATCCCCTTTAATTGGTAAACTCATACCTAACTTACATACGAGTGGGTGATTCCTTGAATAAAACAATCGGTATTACTGGATTAATCATCAGCATAGTAGTGCAATCATTTTCGGCCGATGATTCGTTATCCCACAGGATTGCTACGGGTTTGTTATTTGTATCAATAATGATTTATAATTTTGAACACGCTAAAGATTATTCTAAAAAGTCACTTGTAATTTTAGGAGTTTCCTTTATTGCTTTTATGCTAGGGATTTATAAAATCCTCTCTATTACCAGCGATTACTTTGAAAAGCTTAATGTGAATTTTGGATACATCCTCTTATTTGAAATAGCATTGATTATTGCATTAGTGTCGATTGCGGTAAACGTAATGAAGTACATTGCGAACCGGTTAAGGAAAACACCTGATGGTAAAGAGCTTTGACTCTTTGCCTTTTTTAAGCTAAATACTTCTTCTTATGTGGTCTTCTATGTACAAAATCAAATGCGATATCAACTTTTTCCGTTTCCTTCTCATTTGCTACTCGTTCCGTAACAACAATCAGTTGTCCATTTTCCTGGTGATCAATGCTATGGACTGAATATCCTTTAGCAGCGTAATATTCACCAATAATCTCATCAACGTGATTGCTAAGCAGATTCCTCTTTATCACCCTTATAACCTCCATTTATTTTATTTTTACTCTTTAAGAATTTATATGTATTCCATCCACAGCCATCAGATATGCTTATATCCGCTCCAAGATGCCACTTAAACCAAACTAAGTTAAACCAGGCTGTATCAATTATGTATTTGATGTATCCTATGCTAACGACATCCTTTCAACTAATTTTTCAATGAATTCTTCTTTTCTTTATCAATATCTTTCTTAAGCATATCCTCAATCTCCTCCAATTTATCAACCACTTCAAATGTAAATTCATCATCATTGGTATAGCGAATCTGATCACTTGCTTTCTTTACAAGCTCAAGCGCAACTTGTCTCGGATCTTTATAGTTCTCACTCAAATTCCCACCTCATTTCATTGAAATAATCCTTTTAAACAAATACCAACTCTGGCTCTTTATCCTCTTCATATCGTTTATAGCCAATAAAGTAATTCTCATCTGTTTTATAGATAAATGGTGAAATCCAATCAATAAAATTCTCAATTTCATTATTATAGTTTTTTAGATTGCATCTAATTGTTGCATAATACCCATCTACTAGAGTATCCCTTACAATTTCACTGTGGGTTTTGCCATCAAAATAATAACTATCAGATTGAAGCATGAATCGCCACCTGTTCCCTTCAAGAAACAGCTTATGCTCTGGAAGCTCATTTGGTTGTTCATCTCGTTGACCAGTCATAAACTCTAAAATTTCAATTATGCAACTTGGTGTTTCCTTAATAAGTTCAAAAGCACATACCAATTCTGTATACATCCCCATTAATACATCTCCCTCTCTTTAAAACAGTCTTTTTATTGAAAATATTTATCTGATGTGCAGGCCATTTCTTCCTCGCCTAAATAGTTTTTTATTTCATTTAAGCTATAAATGACCTTATTGAATTTACTCCTAATGTGCAGTGCAAATTCAACTGATGAATCGGACATCCCTAATTCCTTTAGATTTGTGTCTAATTCTTTAAAGTAACCTTGTAACTTTACGTTCACTGAAAACTCTCCTTTTTTTGTTGAATTCTTATTAAAGCTCAATTTTATTCAATTTCTTCAGAAAAATGCTCTTCTTGAATTACAGATTCTCCCCTAGTGTTCACTATTCCAATTTGTAAAAGAGAAGGTGAGTATGACCAAGACTCTCTTTCCATCCCAAGCAACGAAGATAATTTTTCAATTTTCGCATTTGCCTTTGCTTCAATTTCTTTCTCCATCCTCATGTGAACATAATCTCTATGTTTTGCATGGTACTCGATTCTTTCTTCACATAATCTAAGCTCTTCTTTGGCCTCTGAAAGCAAGAAGTTTAATGCAACTTGTTCCTGTGTTTGATATCTTCTCATATAGCTCCTCTTTCCATTAAAATTTTACTTTTAATCTAATTTCCTCATATCATCCCTCTGTTTAATATAGCTTTTGAAATATTCCCAATCCTGATCAATCTCCTTAATGTTAAGTTCAATGAAATCCTCTGCCTTTTTTCCATCTATAATGTTACTTACAGAAAGTTGGAACATCATCTCAATTTTCGCGATTCTCTCAGCAAGATTTCGAGAGTACTCTTTTGCTCTATTTAAGCGCCCTTGACTTAAACCGTGTTTTGTTTCCATACAGTTCCCTCCCTATCAAAAAATTTTGCTAAATATATAGTGTTGACCTTTAAATCCATAGGTATCACTGAATAGCATATTACCGTACCTATCATCATTGTCTGACCAATGTTTTAGTCTGTCGAGCTTATTACGACTCATCAATAACGAAAAAGTTGCTTTCCTTAGCCATGTCGTAATCTTGCTTATCTCGAATATAAGCGATAAATTTTTCGTCAACAGCCCCAAATTCCAGAACCTCAACGTAAACCGGTTGATAATCGTCCCCTTCAATGCTTACTTTTCCGCCGTTTGCAACCGCTTCTTTATAGGCACGTTCAATCCCATACTCATCCTCAATAAACAACGCTGCGTAATCTCCGTCTCCGTAAACGTTAATAATTTTCATCGTTTTACCTCCCGTTAATTTGTATTCAAGCGCTTTTTTCAAATCATTCTTTTCCCAATTTCATTACTCCCCCTTGAGATACTTTAAAATGCATCTTTTATTCACTTCTTTGTAGCATAGCTTTCAAAGAATTCTTCAATTGATCTAAGGTAACGGTATTTATTTGGATCTTCCGGATTTCTGAATCTTTTCGATAGCACCAATGACCAATTAAACATCAACGGTGAAAACCTCGCCCATTTGCTAAAGCTTAACTGAAGACCTTTCCACTCTCTTCCCGCTAATTCTGCTAATTTCAGAATTTGATCTTCTTTTAAATTCACTTCTTCTTCAAACATCACTTGAATTTCTTCGTATGGTTTATGCCCAAAACAACAGTGGCGTGTTTTTAATCCAATCTTGAAATTTAAAATATCAATTAAATTGATCATTTGTGTATCAAGCTCATCATAGGGAATACCATTTGCAATGAATTTTTCTCTTTGGTTTGTTTTCACATTAACCTCCAATAACAGTTACACCTCCTGGCCACTCCACGCTTCAAATTTCTCTATAGCAGCCTTTTGTTTATTTTCATGATTAATTTGCTCCTGAACGGAATTTTCGTATGTAATGACTTCATTGATTGCCATCTCTATGTAATTGTAATCCCACTTTGCCTCGAAATAACTAGGTGCTGACCCCCCTTCTGCTGTGAGACACTTAAACTTTTCTTTCCCGAATAAACCGCGTACCTTTTTATATAAAGAGACCCTGACAAAGCCTTTTGAGTATCTATCACTGTAAATACTTACGGCATACTCATTACCTTCAACCGAAGTCACGGGATATTTGTGTAAGTGAAATTCGCTCATTCCGCACCCTCCTTCACTATATAACCTTTTAAAATTGCCTGATTCAGATCATCAGCATACATACTATTCAGTGGTTCAAACAATCCAGTCCACGGTTCGACGTCACCATTATTGATGACAAATTGTTTCCCTACAAATTGAAGGCGCGCAAATTCTTTTTTGTCCCCATTTGTTAAGTCGTTCACTCTCTGAGGGTCATTATCAGCCATTCTTAAATAAAAATTCTTACCTTCCTCAATTGCTCGTGCCTGTGCTTTTGTGACTTCAACCTTATCGCTTGTTTTAATTGTGATTTTGTTCACTCCATAACCTCCTTAATAACCCGATTACTCCTTCTATCTGCAAAAATGTTTGTTTGGTATTCCTGTAACTGATTTTCAATAGTTTCCACAGAAGCTAAAGGGAAAGCAGTTTTTTCCCACAATATAAAATCACACTGCTTATCATTGGCATCGGGAAAGTAATTCCTCACTAAATCTATCCACGTCATTCTGAACCCTCCTTTGCTTTTATAAGATTTTTATCACTCCATTGAAAAATTTCTTTCAACTTGTTTACGGGGTTACTGAATACCATTCGATAACCGTTAATAAGAGTGAGGCGCGTTTGGCCACCAGGTTGCTCTTCAATAGCTACTATATCCTCATTGGTAAACTCGAGTTCAATTCCACCTCTAAATCCAACTTTGAATTTTTTAAATCCATTTTGCATCATTATTCCTCCCTCGTTTCAAAACTCAATAAAACTTACATTTTATTTTTATCCTTAATATATTCATGCTGATTCACAACATCACGAAGTATGTATTGTATTTCCTCTAAATTGTCTTTAACAAAGTCCAGGTCTCCTATTGCCATTCTGATTTCATTATTCTCTATGCTGCGCAAAGATCTTTCGCATGATGCTAAGAGCTTTTCATATTTCCTTAAAACCATAGTTCTTATTTGATCGTTAATTTGTTCATTAATCAATAATTAAAGCTATCTCCTTTCCTTATTCTAATTCGATTATATAACCCCAACCAAATGTTGTAAACAATTATTTTATTTTTACTCTTAAAAATTTCAAAAAAATCAGCTTTACTCATACTGTAAAGCTGCTGTCTTCATAAACGTCTTCATGCCGTCTAGTTTCCAAAGAGTTTCATTTATTTTGTCTCTAAATTCTAAAACTGAAGCATGATCCATTCTAATCCTCAAACAATCCCCATTGTTTTTAAAAATAATGTCTATGTAGTACTCTCCACTTTGGATGTTCTTAGAACCAACACTCATGGAAACTGATCTCATAATGTCTTTCAAGTCAATTTCAAGATTAAAATCCATTGTATGCTCCAGTCTGACTAAAAAGTCACCAATTTTTTATGTCTCATGATGACTGACAAGATGTGTATGTATTTTTACTTCGATGATAACAATTGTGAAGATTTATAATCCTCATTTTCAAACGAATCGTCTATTTCTTCGGCATAAGAGGTTGTTAATTCAGCATCCTCTGTACACATAATATCTACATCAAATAGTGCCTCATATTTTTCATGATCTTTTTGAAGAAACCCCATTTTTCCTGTTTTATTTCTCAATTTCTTTTTAATTGATTGATATGCGAACAAAAGTGCTTCCTCTTCATTCTTGGCTTTTATTCTGCCGAAAAAAGGTATGCACAGCTCCCCTTGAATGAAATAATCCTTTTCTGACATACGTTTCCCTCTCTCTGGTAGTAATTAACCGAACCTACGTTCCCTTTTTTGTTGACTTAATTATAACCTTTTACCTAGTTAGTGGCAAATCTTTTTTCTTTCATTTAAAAACTTGGAAAGAATTGATATAGTATGATAAGCAATACTATATCAGGAGGTTGTCCGATGCTTGAGGTTGAAATCGGACAATGTTTGATATCCATTCTCCTTGAACGTAGAGGAATGTCCCTAGGGCAACTTTCGAACCTAACAGGCATCAGTAAGCAAAGGTTAAGTGATTACGCTAATGGCGTTAGACCTTCTATGAATATAAAAACAGCGAGAATCATTGCAATTGCCCTAAACTGTTCGATTGAAGACCTCTATGAATGGAAAATCAAACATTGACTTAATCGCTAGGGAGTTTGACCTAGCGAACCTCCTTGTACCCTTTTTAGTGTATAGAACTATTTTACTGCATATGTACAAATTTGTCTCTGTCTAACTTTGTCGAATTCTGAAAAATATGAACAAAATCCTGATATTTTTTTAAAAATATCACGAGTTAATTCACATTGTTTTTATTTTTACTCTAAAAGTTATGTAAAGTTAATCCCTGTAACAGGGATTAAGAATTAGTCTCAATTACTTCAGACTTGATACAATATTTTTCTAAGTTCTCCATATTCACTACTTTCCTCAGTGATTGTGAATTAAACTCCGCGTCTTCATTCAGGAATCCATATTGTCGAGTTATTTTCTTATAATCAGGTACTTTTAATTCACCCTTCTCTTTGTATATCTCATACGCCATGTTGAGCTTTCCTGAGTTGATAAGATTCTTAGGTGAAAAGAAGGGTTCTTCTAAAAATTTTTGAAACTGACTAAAAGAACGGTGAATTAAAAATTTGTCAGCTTTCATACTCTGATTAGAACTCTTATATTTTAACCTAAAAATATTTTCGCTTTTAACTAATGTAGCAAATTTGTTTTTAAGTCCACTCTCTGGCGAACCATTGCTAAGATGATATGTTGTTTGATCATTAGCGCGCTTAAGCAACTCATAACATTTGTCGCTTACAGTAATTATTCTTACACCGTGTTTATCATCTACAAGCTTTACCTTGTTATCATCAAGTAAATCGTCACCTGTTAAATTCAGTAACTCTGAATGCTGATAACCATCTATGCCTTCATAAATAGCCTGTATCATCGCTTTATCCTGATCATTAACCATAAAATCAACATATTCTTCTACTTCTTTATTGGTGAATAGTGTTTTTTTGTTTTTATCTATAAACTGCTTTAAGTCCCCATCCTGTATCTGATACACTTTGTTGATGTTACTGTTTGCCAAGCCATTTTCCATTGCCCAGGTTGTGTATTGTCCAATTACAGCTCTTGCTCCTCTTAGTGAATCTATAGATTTGCTATCTAAATCTAAAAATAACGTACGCAGCTCTTCCAAAGAAAAATTAAATATGTCTTTTTGAAGTATTTTTTCTGTAGCTGAGAAATCCCTTAGCCTTAGCCAATAATGGTTTCTTGTTGCTTCACTTTCGTATTTCTCTAAAAACTTTTCCTTCAATTCAGCATTATACATTTCACTCATATTAAATTCTCCTTTAGGCTTTAAACAACAGCAATTTCATCATAAAATATTCGCTTAAGTTTCTTCTTCATAACATTCTTTAGTTGATTTTCATTATTTTGTCTTCCTAATTCTTCAAACACTCTTCCGCTTTTACTAAAGTCAATCGTATTAAGGATATTTTCAAGCTTGTTTAGTTCTACATTGTTTTCCTTCATCTTCTTGGCCAAATAAACATAACCGTAAAACATTACGTTATGATTAATGTATGATTGCTTTCTAATGGACGATAAATCATCTTCAAGAAATTCATCTGGGAAGGCATAAAAAAGGTTATCGAAAAAGTCTACCAGGTATTTCGCAATTTTCAACGCATCTTTTCGAGATTTCAACTCAAATGCATCGTCTATAGCTTCTGATAAAGTATAATATGTCACAAGAAAATTGCTATCGATACCAATTTCACTTTGTGGGCTTATTTTATTTTTAAGTTCACTTTTAAATTTCAGCTGCTCGACAACGGTTGAAGAATACCGTTTTTGTCCCAATTCTTCAATTCTGGATTTTTCAACTGGGTTTATGGTATTCATTTGAGCAAAGTGAACCTTAGCCTTTTCTTCATCGTAATTGAGCACATTTAAAATGAATGGTTGATCTAATTCAGGGACTTCAGCAATGGCCTTAACAATACCTGAAATTCGATGATATCCATCAAGAGCATCTAATAAGGTTCCTCGTGTTACAGTGAGGGATTGGTCGCTTGGATCATATTCAACTTCTTCATCACCATCAGATGTTCCAAGACGAGCGTTAAAAGTTAACATTGATACAATTAAATCGCCTTTAATAAACAATTCTTTGATCTCATCAACTGATTTAGGGTTTGTTTTAGGTACAGGAATAAGGCTACCCTTAATGTACTTTCCTTCACGCTGAGTGTTGTAATTGTACTGCAGGATGGAGCTATTATATAACTCACTCAGTTCTTTGGCAGTAATGGAAGTGACATAGTTATCCTCTTTAATTTTAATCACATTTTTAAACTTGTATGGAAGCTTAACTACTTCTTCACCGGCGAATACTCTCCCACCTTCAAGCTCTTTTGCCAATCTGGTTGGAAAATAATTTGACGGATCTAAAGCTTGCGCCCCAAGAATTGAATACATCTCTTTTGAAACAATGTACACTTCTTTTTCGTTTAAACGTTGTACGTTGTTATCATTATTATTTAAAATTTCTTGGATATAACCAGGGAGTGCCTTGTATTTGTCCGCCATTGTGGCTTTTAATTCCTTCACCATATTGGGATCATTTTTAATATCATTAAGATTTTCCTCTATTTCAGTTTTTAACTTATAAAGTTTATCCGTTGTCAACAAAACTTCAGACACATTATCACCTCACATAATCATATTAAATTTATCATTATTTTCATAAGCAAGTAAAGCTTTTATATGATTATTTGTATCACTTGTTCAAAAACATTTTAAGTTTATTCTGTATATACATGTCTGATTTTAAAAAGAATTCTTTATATTGCTCTAAAGTAACATCTTCTAAAAAGGACATGTCTTCTTTTTGATCAACCAAAACCCCTGGATCTTGAGAATAATCCCTTTCATTGACTAAATAATGGTCATTTAAAGTATTGATATTACTGTGGCCAGAGAACGCTGCCACTTTTTTAATATCACCATTAACGCTGTAAGAAAAGTTTGTTGCAGTATTGCGTAAACTATGCGGAGTTATCTTTCTTTCTTTGGGAATGCCCATAACTCTACATACGCGATTCCACATATCCTGTATTGAATCAACTGTTAACTTATGAAATAAAAGCTCATGTTCCCCATACTCTTGCTTTAACAGCAACAACTCTTCATAAAAAGCAGTGGAAATCCCAACTGGCCTAGCCTTTTTTTGCTTAGTTTTTTTAAAGGTGACGAGATAGCATTGGTGCTTTTCTGAATAAGTAATATCATCCCACCCAACTCTAAGCACCTCTGATTTACGCCCACCAGTACGTGCACTAAACAAAATAAACATCTTTTTCATTAATCTGTTCTGACGCTCAGTAACATAAGCTGCCTCAGCAAACTCATCAGCTTCCGATATTCCTTCAAAAGACCCTGCTGGGTTCTTTTCTGTTGGAAGAGGTCTAAAATTAAATACAGATGAATCACACTCATGTTCAGATTCAAGGTACTTAATCATACTTTTCAGTGCGGCAATCTTATTGTTAATTGTTGAATTGGAGTTACTTTTATTTTTAGCCAAATGGGTTCGATAATCATACAGGTCACTCTTCTTAATCGCCAGGTCACTCTCAGTTAAATATTCAATATCCTTGGCAGCATAGTGGTTGAAAAACTCTCTTATATGCCTCTCATACGTGGCTCTAGTATTAGACTTTTCAATTTCTCCAGTTTCTCGATCCCTGTTTCTTAAATCTAATTCATCAAACCACCTATTTATGTTGTTGTATATTGAATAATCCCTTAGTGTTGACGCTTTCTTTTGAGCTTCCATAATGACACCTCATATCATTTTTTTCATTAAGTATTGATCAAATTCTTTCCACGCAACAATCCATTCAGTTTCACCTTGAATATTACTCAGCAGCATTATATTGGCGTTACAGATTTCCATTTGCTTTAACATGTCGTATTCTTTAAGAGCGTTAATTAAGATGCCCGTATTCATTTTATCACACCTAATTTATTTTTATTCTATAATAAAATTCAGTTTAGGACATTTACCCTCTCATCCTTGCAGACGTTTATAATTGGCATCCCCGTCAGTTCCTCATACAACTCCTCTTCGAACCCAACCCATTCATCACTTGTCGCTTCTCTTCGTAAGAACTCATTATAAGCAACTGCTATCTCAGGCTGCTCTAGAAACTTCAAAACGATCATATGCTTTTTCCAAACTTTAGCCTTGTTTTCTTCTGTATAATATTTATTATTCATTTTATTTTTACTCCTTAAATGCATTTTATAGAATTCTTTTGTTCTTTAATGAGGTTGTATTCTTTATGATTTTTTCTCATTGTAGTTACATTATTAGGTGTAAACACATCTGGATCCTCTAGGTGGAGATTGACTCGTGTGAAGTTCTTTAGTTGTTTTATGTATTGATATTGTCTTAATGATGTAATCTTCAACTCTTCTTTTTGAGTGGCACTGGTAGTTTCCATTGTTTCATCTCCCAACAACGTTCATCTTGTAACTTCATTATATATGTTACCATAATAATATGCAATGATTTATTTTATTTTTATTCAAGACAAATAACACATCCCCTATGTATGTGTTAAAATGTCTGCTGATTTGTCTTTAATCTTCATTAGGATACCTTTGCTTTATATTTTGATCTTACCATTTCTGCTTCATTTTCAAGATGATTATCTTCCTGGGAAATTTCTAAATTAATATCTCCCATTTCCATGTATCCCTTAGCCATATCCTCATAAGAAAGTACTTGTCCGAAATGCTTTTTCATTTTAATTCCCCCATGTTCTTGTTTTTTATATTATGAATTTCTGGAACATTCTCTTAAAATTAGAAAAGACGCCTGATCCAGTGGATCAAACGTCTAGCCAAGTTATGTATCATCTTTGAAGTTAAGCCCCGCGGCTTGGTGATGCAACTTTTACAGGCTGGTCTACATGGTCTACCGATGCTGTCTCAATTGATTGTTGTCCGGCAACAAATCCAACAGCCATTGCTAACAAGATTACTATTCCAAGAATAATATTTTTCATTTAATTCACCCCCCTTCAATTTTAGACCATGATTAATTCAAGTAATTTTTCGTCACAGCCCATTTTCCTTAGCTCCGCTAATGGAAGATTGATAAATAATTTATCACCAGATTTTTTCAACTTTGCAGTGCTTTCATAAAAATAATTCTTATTTTGGTATAGAATCCCCTTAATGTAATCTAGAATCCCAGAATCATATTCGTATAATTTCATATTTTCAAGCTCATTTATTACTTTCTCTGCTTTATTAAATTCCTTATTATTAGTATAGTAATATGCTACCTCAATCTTATCAGGGATATTATCAGTGTCGAAGTCAAGCCATTTATTATCCTTGTTCCATACGTTACTTAAAAAGCAAAGAGCTAATCGCAGCTTATATTTATGATGTTCATTATCACGCGCAAATTCCAATCCTTTAAGATACTGCTCTTTGGCTTTAGAGTAGCTTTCAAAAATTAATGTGTTCCCATATGTTAAATGCCCAAATACTTTTAGGCGATTTATATTTGAATTTTGAATAACTTGTTCTGAATAATACCTAGATTTTTCAATTTCATTATCATTCAAATAAATATTTGCATTTAATAATGAAATTCTATTCATATAGCAATCTTTCACAAAGCCTTCGGGTAAGTCGTTGAAATTGAGAAGTGACAATGTGCTTTTCATCAATCCAAACTCGCCTACCTTCAAATACTCATACATCAGCATAGCATTTGAGAAAAACAACATTTCATCTGTTTTGCACTTTCCGGTTGCTCTTATTGCATCAGTTAAACTTATCTTACTTTCGCTCAATCTTCTATGTATACTGTATGTATTGCCCCATTCTTGACTTGCTAGGTTTTTTGAACTAGATAGCCTCGACACTATCTTGTCTGTTAACGTATCCCATTGATTAATATCTGAGTATTCAACAGATTGTCTGGCACATTTTTTGTTGGGATCCAGTGATAAGAAGTAATCACTTAGAAGCTGCTCCTCATTATCAGGAAACAAGCTTTTAACAATATTAATTAAACCGCCTAAGTTGTCCATTTCTTTCTCTGGGGTGTTGATGAATTTGTAAAAGCCGTTAACCTTTTCGTACCCTGCTATTTTTGAGAGTTTCGCTGCGAGCTGGTTGTCTTTTTCACATTCATTCTTAATCATCTGCTTTAGATTCATTGGTTACTCCACCCCTTCCCAACTAATGTTCCCTTGTTTATAATATACATTAGAGTTGTCAGAATTACAAGTATTTATTTTATTTTTATTCTAATTCTTTTTTGAAGGATCCGTATCTGTTTAAAATTCGTATTTTATTTAAAAGGGGAGCATCTCCCCCGGCTTTTATTTATCCAGAATTTTTTTCGCGTGTGAAAAATTTTGGTTTAAATTCCTGTTTTCTTTCATACTATTTAAAATAATTTCTTCATCCAGCCCTATTTTTTTTAGGATCAAAAATGTTAATAGACCATTCATTCTTAAGGAAGCGTAATATTTCTCAACTGCTTGATGGAAAACCTTAGTTTTGTTTGTTAAGTCATAGTGAGTAAGATAGTTTCTAGTCTCAACAAGACCAAAAATAAAACTGTCTCTATTTTTACTATTACCCGAAAGGAAGTTTTTTGTATCTGTTGATTGTTGATTAAATAACTCCTTTAGTCGCTTCATTAGATTAACTTCATTTATATGCTTTAACTTATTTAAGAAAAACGACTTATTGTCGTCTGAAACATTAGAATCAATAAACTCTCTTACTTTCTCAGTTTCAAATATTAGTTCTTGGTTAAATTCTGAACTGGAGCAATATCTTCTGTGAAATATCTCTAAACACTGAATATTTTTAATGAATTTGGTTTCCACAAACTCTTTCTGATCTTTACTATTCATAAATAAACTAACTATTGTGCTCAGCTTTTCTCTTTCTTGAAACCAGTTATTTAACAATGTTTCATAATTTGTTCTAACCTTATTGTAATCAAACAAGAAATTTGCATTCTTCTGTCTAAGGACTTCTCTGTGATGTTGAAAGTATTTATATTTCAATTGTCTTTTGTTTTCTTTCACGTTTAATGTAATATTTATATCGTAGTTAATGTTGTTCATAAGAAGGTTTACGAGTCTAACCTGATGATTCACATTCTCATGAAACCAATTCAAATCTTTCCTTTCTGATGGGATTATTTTGAATCCACTAACATGCTCCATAGATATACACTGTCCAGATTTCTGATTCTTAATCTTTACCTCACTAGTTTCTTGTACTATAAAATCTTTGACCGTAACCCTGTTTATATTTATTCTGTCATAATGTATTTCATGTTTTTTACCCTTAGAGTCAAACACTTGTGTGAAGGCATTCAAACCCATCCATTCTGTTAAATTACCAGTTGAAAACTCGGCGGAGTCAAATTTTTCTGGGAATACCTTAGTGTAATCTCCTACTAAAAAACTCCTAATTTCATAAACTGAAGTGGGTATTCCAGGTGATCTGAAGTTTGAATTTCCTGCTGCAAGAACATCTAGCTTATACAATTCGCCATCTACTGATATTCCATTGATAACTTTTGGGGTGTCACCAATATCAATAAAGTCATTAACTAATGCACCCATTATCTCTAATGTAATTTCTTCTGGTTTATATATTAATGTACCTGGAACTTGGTTTTCTTTATCTTTATCAATCCACCAATACCCTTGTACAGTAAAAACATCAAAAATATCCTTATTTACTATGTTTTTCATAAAAACTCCTTTTTGTCATCAATGGTTTTATTAAAACTAATCAAAGGGGTGCTTTTTTCTTTAAATCACTCACTTAAGTCGTAAACAAAACTCCAATTGTTTCTCTCTTTCAATTAATTGATTATTTCATGACCTCACTCTTTTATTTAAAGCCGTTTCCATTCAACATACTCAAATCGCTGCTGATAAAGGTCTTCTAGGATCGCGGCCCATTCAACCCAACCGTCAGCAACAATGCTTTTCTTCTCTCCATCCTCAATCCATTCAATCCAGTACACCTGTACACTCCTCACCTAGTAATAACTTCAATTTGTCTTATGGCAGAAGTGACTTTAAACTCTGTATGTAGCTCGTTTGAGATCACTAAAGCTTCTGACATTGTAGTGAACTTAGAAGCGCCATGAAGCCCCATAGATGCTATATAACCACTGCCATCTAATTTAAATGACTTGAAGTAATCATCATTTTCAAATTGAATAACAAAAAAGTTATCGATAACCGGCATATCTAATCCCTCTTCAGCAGACCAACAATTTTTATTCCAACAGGCAGCAATCCACTTAAAACGTAAAACACCATGATGTTTATTTTACTCTTAAAAAACAACTCTGCCATGTTTTGTTGCATTCCTGGTGAACATGAATCAATCAGTTCCTGTTTAAATTCCTCATCGTAAACTTGGTCAACGAATAAGGCTTTAAATCCCGTCAGGAAGCCGACACCAAGCCAGAGTATTAAGAAATATGAAAATCCAATCAAAATAAAACCCTCCTCATATACATCGTCTGGTATTATAGTAGTGTTAAATACTTTGTGTAGGTGAAATTTAATGGAAGAGAAAGATTTTGAGACTAACGGGTACGATGTAACAATTGTATATGATTATAAGGAGTATCCCGATGTTAAATATGGTCGCTGTGACAACTGTGATTACGCTTTATTCAAGAGTTCAGTGAAAAGTGGTGTATTTTTGCGCGAGTGTCGTAGGTGTGGTATGAAGAAGAGCATTTAGTTTGATGCTCTTTTTTATTTCACTGGAATCATGTAGCTTACATATACTTCAATTCCGTCTTCAGTTTTATATTCCGCAATTTTGTCTGGATCCGATTCAATCTTTTCAATAAGCCGCTTTGCACTTTTATTGCCCTTTTCACTATTTGCAGCAACAATCCAAGACCAATAATTCCATTCAGTTATGCAGGGCTTAATCTTTTCTGGTATTTCATGACCTATTGTGTAAACCTTTATCATGTATACTCCCCTCCAAAATACTTCTTTGTTCTTAATACATACGCCTCTCCAAAAAAAGTCTGTAACGTGTTAAGGTTAATCAAATTGCTTAAGGATGTGTTTTCATGTTAAAGGCTTCAAAAATTTTCATTTCTTTTATGGCATTACTACTAGCCGTGTATTCCCTGTTTAATCAAAGTGGAATCCTGTTGATTTCTCTTCAGGTATTAGTTGCAGTTCTTTTTATCATAGTCGGGTTGGAATTGCTTTCAAAGAAACAAAAGAGCTATGGATATATCTTCTTTGGAACATCTGCCCTTATACTTGCCGTGAACATTATTAAATTCATGATTTAAACCTCAGATGATAGTGCCTTTATGTATCTCAATCTCTTGTTGAATACATAGTCTTCAAGCCTATTTCAACTTATAAGTTATTCTTATCTCATTATTTAATCCAATTCGCCGGTGGAACGCTCAATACTCGATATTGTTCATCTAAATAAGCATGTTTCCTCTCCCAATCACTTTTCTTCCATGCTTCTTGATTTGTGTATGATGGATATATAGGTTTTGGATATTCACCGTTCACCCATCCCTCTTCAATATGATTTAGCTTGGCTTCGTTGACTTTATCATCGTATTTGTACCATACAGTTATCATTTTAGCTGCCATAAGTCATCCTCTCCTTTTAAAATCGCAGTTTTATCATTTTACTATTCTTAAAAACAATGATCCCGACCAGGAAAATTTCAACATGCTCAAATCATGCTCTATATTAATGATGTAAGATCGCAACCTCATTCTAATATCATCTGTTTTCATTTCTGACGAATTGTATTTTCTTGTTAACTCAACTATATTCTTTAACAATTCTCTGTGCTCTTTTTTATAATCAACCCCTTTATTTTGAGCAATTTTTTCAAGGAATTGCAAATATTCAGAAGGAATTGTCTGATTATAAGTAATGTAGTTTTCAATTTTATATAGGGATGTTTTTATTGAAACTAAGGCATCTTCAATTAATGAATCGTAAATTTTTAAAGAAAAAAACAAAATCAATTGATAAGCAGTGTAAGAAAAAATCATATCTCTCGTAGAAGAAAAGACAGTTCCATCGGCTACATATCCTAAAATTTTCATTACAATTAAAGAACCCAAGTATGCTTCAAATAAATATATTAAAATATTAACAATTAGACGTAATACAAAGAAAGGATATTTGTTCTTGATGTAAAGGCAAAATAACAAAAGTGCCAATATTATAAATATCTTGTTACTAATGATTCCTATTAATAATTGCAATCAATCACTTCCATTTTTATATTTGGATGAAAGACTGGTTTCATTACAACTTAATCAATCCTTGAGAACAGCTCGTTCAGTACTCTGTCAGGATCAATACCATTACTATCTAGATTTTCACTTAGCTGCCCCAATAATAGGGCAATCTCATCTCGATTAAACTTAAATTCTTCCTTGTCTAAGTCTAGTAACAGTTCTAATGACTTCACAACTTTAACAATTTGGACTGGTGAAAGATTTAGTTCGACTTCCTGTTTCCTGTCGATTGTAACTGGAACAGATAATAAAGAAGAAGGGACTTTTAAGCTTCTGCTTCCGAAAAGAATTCTAACCATTTGGCCGGTCAATTCGTAATACTGGCCTTCTAGTTTTCCTTGAGAACCTTTTTTTCTTATCAAGGCAGCTTTATCTGATGACCCATTATAATAATTATCATGCAGCAAAACTTCAGTACCGGCAGTCAAGCTTTGTTTTTCTTCTTCAGAAAGTTCGCTTATTTTAACCCATTCTTTATCACTAGCCAATTAAAACCCACCTTAATTATATTTTTCAATGATTCTTGAAGCAGCGTCATTAAAAGCTGTTTCTGGGCACTTAGAATTAAAAATATTTAATAGCTTTTCTTCAGTGAATTCCCTTTTCATATCCGCAATCATTTGGTTTTCACAGTCATAAGAATTAAAACTTAAATGGGCTAAATCACTGAGCGAAGATGATTCTCCTTCTGGGAGTTGAATTTCATTTTGGCGGGGATTATACATATAAAAACCACCAATATATTTAAAGCTTTTAGATATCTCCATTTTATGAATTGTCGAGTCGTCTAAATTTAACTCTGATATGAACTTATACATTATGTACTCTCCTTCATTTATTAAGATGAAAGAATGATTTTAACTTAATTGCTTTACTCGTTTAAGTATCCTTTTTCCGTTTCAGATATTATTCCGCCCCACTCAGATGACCAAAGTGTAAATGTTTTGCTGTTTGTTAGTTTAACGAAAATCGGGTAGGAATCAACGGGCTCTATTCTTGCCTTTTGTCCCAACATCTCTGAGTAGACTTCTTCAAAATCTTGCTTACTTGACCAGGAAGGCTTTTTTATGTATGCATATTCCACCACATCACCTAAAATATCCTTCATTTCTCTAGTTAGAATAATTGTGTCATTGATTAGTTGCATATTGCACCTCTATCTAGGTTAAAGATTTTTTATTCATTAACACCATTTTCATATTCAAGGTTGTATGTTGCTATTTCGTGTACTCCTATATCCCCTGCAAAGTTTCCATCCTCATATTCCTGTTGCAAATAAACCGCTTTATCTTTTTCGAAGATTTCTCTTGCTTCAACTAATTCAGTTACAGCTTGTGACCCCATTCGATCTGTTACAGTAAAAACTAAGCACCGTTTTAACTCGGTACCGTCTTTAAGGACTACGTCTGCTATGACGTACCCATTTGGCTTTAATTCGCCAATTTCATTGCGTCTTTTATCAATTGCCTCTTGAAGAACCACAGAAACAGTATTGTTATCGGACTTACTTAAAGCCATTTCTAATTCTTCAATTTCTTCAAGTAACACTTGAATTTCCTCTCTCATTTTATCTCTCCCTTTGTTGTAAAGTGCAATTTTATGCTGTTCCTCAAAGTGTCTCGCAATTATTCCACTTTCAACAAGATTGCTTTTTGATTTCTAAACTCTGTCAATTCAATATTTTTTTGAAGACCCTGATCCAATAAGAAGTGATACATTTTTTCTGTTTGATTATCCTTTTTTTCGTTGGGCATTCCCCGGAAAGCCATATTACCGCATGTATAATAGAGGCAGTAACCGTCGTCAAACATCTTCTCAAAAGTGAAACCCGCTGAAATATTGCTTAGTCCTTTTACTCTGCTTTTAGAGCTCTCAGATTTTTTAAAGTTGCCTTTTAATAAAATTCGCTGAACTTTTGCTTTTAAAGAAGTTGGCAACATTTCTTTTCCTCTTTTCCCTATGAAAGTACGATTTTATAAAAAAAGCCTGCAATTATCCTTCATGTATACATTGCAGGCTACAATTCCCACTTAGTTCTGCCCTAGTTTTGCTTTACTCTTTCAACGAATCTTGATGCTAACTCCCTGTATATTACTTCACTAATCATATGTAGTTGAGTGATATTCGTATTAAAAGTATCATGTAAATTTCTAACCTTTCCCTGCTCTAGGACACCTGATTCCCGCCACTGTTTTAATTCATTAAAGCAATCTGCTAGAAAGGTATCCGTTTGCTCTTTTAAATGTTGTTCTAAATTATTCAATCTCTCCACTCTCTTTTCCATTGTTTTTTAATGTTTCCTTAACTTGTAACTTTAATATACCATGATCACTTAAAGTGATCAATATCTTTTTAATCTTTTTTGTAAATCAACAGCTCATGCAACTCAATGTCTAAATATGTACAGACTTTATCCAACAGATCCCTTGGGTACCGCTCCATTTCGTCATGATACAGCTTTCTAACTGTGTTAAAACCATGGTCAATATCATTGGACAGCTTTCGAATACTGATATTCCTTTCGTCTAATATTGGCTTTAAATTTGATTTAATCAATATTACTACCTCGCATTCATTATGTATGATCACTTTAAATTATCATTATATCCATAAAAAAGGTCAAGGATATACCTTGACTATGTATTAAGCTTACCAATCAAATGAATCTTCATGTTCAAATCCATAAATACCTTTAATCCACACATCTCCGCATCCTGGATTCTTTGTAATCTCTAACACATGATTACGATTTGCATCTCCCTCTACTCGATCTGCAGCAGTATAGTCGGCATAGTTCCCTACAAACTGCTTTTCACTACGTGGGAATACCCAGCCAGCAAGAGTTATCCTACTGATTTTCATATTTAGAGTACACCCCTCAGCATTGCTAATTGTGAATTTGTAGAAGAGCCAAGTGCGATAATAGTTCCGATCAAAATAATCTGCCATTGAAAAACTCTCTGAATCCTCACTCATGTGAAAATTCACGTTTTTGTAGTCTAATGTAAGCTTCGCCTCAGCACTTGGTGTGTTAAAACTCAATATAAAACCAATGCAAATCACAACCAAAAAGATTAGCTTTTTCATTTCCTCTCCCCCTTTTCCAAAATTATACTATATTTGAAATAAAGGTGAAAGAACAGGCAGAAGCTTCTCGATTTTCCTATATTCTCTATGATATAGCTAGATATACACGTATCTATGAATATCTACATGTATTTATAAGTATTTATACCTCCCTATATCACACAAATACACCTTATTGAGAACAAAAATATTTATTTTAGTTCATTTTTAAGAACAATTCTTCCATTTTTATGATATAATCATCACTGCTTATAGGCAACCTTACTGCTTATTCGCCATATGGTATAGGAAAGAGGTTCTTTTAATGAACGTAAAACATTCTAACTGTTTCTTTGTTATCAGGCTGTTTGCTGCTCTTTGTGTGTTGATTGGTCATGCTACAAGAGATCTAAATATTTCTGTCTTTGGTTATACCCCAGAGAGCAAAGCAATATTTCACACCGGCATATCAATCTTCTTTTTTCTAAGTGCATTTTTTCTTTTCACTTCCTATGAAAGATCTAAGCTTAAAGGGAATAATGTAACTGATTTTTATTGGAGCAGAATCATCAGAATCGCACCCGCTATATACACCTATGCTATCGTCTCCACCATCCTGTTAATTGTTCTGGGAGCTCTTTCATTAACAGTATTCACTACTAAAGAGTACTGGATATGGCTTCTGAGCAATCTTGTGCTATACCCTCAATACTTCCCTGACATATTCCATCACATTGGCACAGGTCGCCTTAACGATTCACTTTGGACAATTCCTGTTCAGATTAGCTTTTACCTGGTGTTACCCGCAATTTATTGGTTTTATAAACGTTTCGGATTCCAAAAAATGATTCTTTTCTCTTTTGCTGTTTCCGCTTTCAGTGTGTTGGTTTCTTTTATAACATTGAAGCACTCGCCTGACAGTTTGATCGGTAACCTGTACTTACATTCTTTCCTGCCACAGATGTTTTATTTCACTTTGGGCATCTTCTGGGCAAAGGCATGGAGAAAGTCACCGCCGCAGCATATTGTTTTATTTTTATCTTCGGTAATTTTATTTTTACTCATTAAGGCAGACCCCATGCATCTTAGTTCAATAAACAGCACATTATGGAGCTTTTTATGGTTCGTACCTCTGAGCTATGCACTCGTCTGGTTTGGTTACAATGGGCCGAAGATATTGTGGCAGCTGAACCGGTTAGACGATATCAGTATGGGAATTTTTATATGGCACATGGTGATCATCAACATCTTCTTATACACTGGAATTAATAAAACATTGTCTGATTACCCGCTGATCATAGCCCTAATTGCTGTTACTGCTGCATCCGCATTTCTTTCGTACAGAATAGTGGAAAAACCCGCTCTTAAATTACGTAATATCAAGAAAAACAAACCGGTTAAAACAAGGATTGCGAGCTAACTGCAAGGGCTGTTCTTATGTAGGCAGCCCGAATCCTGTTTAGCATGAAATGGTGTTTTTATTTAAAATAGGCTTTGGAATACTAACGTTTCATCCAATAACTTTGATATTTTCGCTTTCACATGATGGACAGTCTTCATCAAAGTCATCGCCATTCCATTTATACCCGCATTCTTCACACTTGATTAGCAGCTCATCCATTTTATCTCCCCTTTTCATTCTGTTTCGTAAACAATAGATGACTTTTCATTTTCTTTTACCGTCTGTGCCACAACAAAGCCTGTATTATTAAAAATTTCTCTATAATCTTTAGGATTATGAATGACATAATGCTTAAACCCAAGTTTGTTTGCTCTCTCATTTGCAAGATTGATTGCAAAATCTTTGCTATATCCCATTACAACCCTTTTTTCATTTCTTGTAATTGATTGTATACTTGCTCTAATTCATCATCGTATAGCTGAAACTCTTTAACATCTTCTTCTGACTGTTTCACCTTAAAATCAATAGTAATCTCTCCATTGGGATCAGGGTTGTTTATCTTATAAGAAACTTCCGCTCCATCATCGTAGTCAAATTTAATCCATCTCTTCATGTTAATCACCTTTCTTTAAATACATGTTTTATTTCTTTATTTAATCTTAGCTTCTATTTGTACAAACTCTCCCAGTGGCTCAGCACATGCTACTTCGTACATGCAGTCGTCATATGTATTGAGTAGAACTTGTGTTTCCTCTGTTATTTCCCCTTTGTCTATCAACTCTTGCAATGAATCAATCAATTGTTTAACCTTCATGGCTATTGTATTTCCCCTCTCTTTAGCTACTCAGTTGGCCTAATTAATCGTTCAATCCCTTTTACATAATCAAAAAAGTCGTCTTGATCGTCAAGAATGTCGAACATGTCATGTTCGCCTGTAAAAAGCCATTGTGGATTCTCACCATTTGTTTGAATCTCCATAATAAAGGTGGTATCGCCTTCTACAATATCTTCATCTTCTTCGATCTCATAATGATACTCAATCAATTTTTTTAAAGCTTGACTATCTTTTATTTCTTTTGAATAAAATGTTAACCCCTGATCTTCGTACTCTTTTAATTTAAAGCCATTATCCAGTAAAAATTGAAGGACGTTTTCATTTAAAGTTGTCATAATTATTCCATCTCCCATTCAAGAATTTAAAAATACTAACAACCTCCTGCATAAGCAGGAACGCTCAGGGCTTAATGCGGTTTATTCTCCCCCTGAGGAGCTAGATAACACGGGCAAGTCTTTCACGGTATAATTCGGCTGTAACTCGACTATCTTCTATATCAAACAAAATCGTTCTCTTATCTTTTCCCATTGCTTCTGCTAGAGTCTCTATTTCATTTTGAGAAAAACTATTTAAAGTGTCCTGTCTATTCTTTGTTATATACTCTGAAACTTCTATTAGGGTCCCTTCGAACATCACTTCGCCGAATTTAGATACTGTACAAATATTTTGGTTTCTTTTAAAGATTGTGTATCCGTTAATCTCTTCTTTTTGATTGTTGCTGATTTCTTTAATTTGATGAACTAATGTTTTCATTTCTCGTTCCCTCATTTCAATTTTTTCTATACTTTTATTATATATTGACTACTTTAAATAGTCAAATGTTTTTTGGCAGGTATTTGCTTATTTGGAATGTCATGAAACCGCTGTTTGTTTTATTCAATCTTTTTTTATATCCATCGGTGCACCTGGATACACCCCACACCAATAGCAAATTTCCTTAACTTTTCTAGATTCTTCTTCATTGACTCCGATTACATATAAAAAGTTTTGCTTTATTTCCAACATCGAATAGTGAGTAGCACTATTATCAAAATCACGGTGTCCAGCAGTCTTGTTAATTGGCTTTACTTTGTCATCAACTTTTAAATTCATTGAGCTCTCTCACCTCTTCGCTTTAGTATTGGCTAACAAGCCCCTGTGAAATATTGTTTTATTCCGATTTCAATGCATTCACAAGCTTTTCTTTACAATCATCACATACATTTACAATACTTCTTGCATACGGCACGTATACGCTGTATACGCCCTTTATTCTTCTGTGTCCACATCCATCGCAATAATCGTTTTCTTCTGATTTATAGACATTGATTTTCTCTCTATCCAAACTACACACGCCCGTCCTATCTGATTTTATGATATTTAAAGATGTTGTCGATACTATGTAAGACCGAACAATCTAAGTCTTTCATATCCTTAGCCTGACCAGTTCTTGAAATTGTTCCAATCTCAATATTTCTCGTTATCTTTTGTCACTGCGTACCCTCCGTTATTTGGCATGTATCTCATACTGATTAATGCATCGAAAGTTGTATTGATAACTGCCGTCACACTGTTTGTATTGTATGACCTATACGGCATGTTCCCATGTTCATTTATCGAAAATTCGTACATTTTAATGTCCTTATCGAATGCTAGTTTGAAATTTTTGAATCTGTCGTCGACCTCTAACGCTTCGAGTATATCTCCAACTAGATTCTTATCACTCTGTATATGGTCTATACGGCATCTATAATTTCCGTCAAAATCAAATAGACTTACAGTCGATCTATTTCCTTTTCCTGTGTACGGATGCAATTTCAATAAATCAGTTATGATCACTTTAACTTTTCCGTCTTTTCTATCCCATAAATCGATTGTTCCTTCTTTCATCACAGCACCCTCCTATATGTTTAAAATTGTTGTTTTAATCATATTGAACATTTTGATTATCATCTAACCAAAATCTTTCATTTCCCGTATTATATTGTTTGCACAAATTGTTATATTCTCTTTTACTTACATAGATTCGGACATCCATACGAAGTTCATTCCAAGGATTTTTAATAGCCCAATCCATCGGGTCAACACTATTCAAAATTGGGTTCCCAAAATAGCTTTTGCCCTTCTTAAAACCTTGTAGTAGTTCGTGCAACTCATGAACTTCACATCCGCAAAGATCAGCTATATGTCCTGCTGTTCTTGGATGAAAATGTCCAACTATGGAAGCCGTTTTATTACTAACAACACATTTAAAATCATCTCTATAAAGGTCTGTTCCATAACCATAAATATTGCAGTATTGCCCGTTATAACTATTCTCTGAAAGTAAAGAAACATTGAGAATATTTCCGTTAGATTCAGGTTTCTCCCAATCTCCGTTTAGTGTTCTCGCTTCTTCTTTGTCTTTATTAACAATGAATTTTCTATAGATCATAGATTTAAGAAGATTAGGTAAATTCCCTTTAATAGCCTGAGCAAACCATTGCTTAACTTCAGCTTTTCTTTCGTAATACTCTTGAGTCAGCTTCTCACTTATTACCTGCGCTTGATTATAACGAGCTAAATAAAGACGCTCCTTTTCTAATTCTTGCTTACTGCCAAAAGTAGATGCATTCATTTTTTTAAGCGAAAGAGATAGTCCCTCAGTTCGATTATCTTCATTTGATAAAAGCGGCACAGAGTCTTTATTATCAACAACATCAAAAGTGTGTTCAGGCACATCGTATCGCTCAATCATCCAATCATTGCTACCAGTTGGTTCAAATTCGAAAACATTTTTTAAATTTTCGGTCTGCATAGTTTGTCCAGTTATTTTAGGTAAGTTCAGATGGGTATATGAAGAAACTGCAATTTCATTTTTCTGCGCTTCTTCTAAGAGAAAATCTGTTTCCTTTATCATAAGTGGCGTATAGGAAAGCTCTGATGATTTATAGTCTTCTTCAAAAAACTTTTTCTTTATTAAATCAAACATCATGATAAGCCATACAATTTCATCATCATCTAAGTCTTTAATAGGTTTTATTGAAGTTCCTTCATATTGTGTAACAAGTCTGTTTTCGGACGAAATATATGCTCGATGGTTGTCTCCAAACTCAATATCAAGTATCGAATATGGAAAGTGGTATTCCACAATTCTTTCATAGAAAGCCCTTCCTTTTGATCTTGTTCTCGATAGCTGTGAGCGAAGTGGATGACGTTGTTTTTCACGATCTGTAAGTATTGAAAGTGTACCTCCATTTCTTACAGCGAATACAAAATAAGAATCGCCTAAGTCTTGCATGTTCTGTATCATTGCAACTACGATTCCCGAATCAACTGTCATCATCCACTTCAATAAGGTGTTAATATCCTTAAAAACAAAAATATCCTTATATATCCGTGGTTTTTTTGAAGTTGCTGTCCCCTGTGTGAATTGCACAATTTCTAGCTCATTTATTGCGTTATATGCGCTATAGCGTAACTCTGCTAGACTATCTTCGTCACCTATCATTGATTTATATACCCTCTGATCAATTCCATAGTGTGAAAGACTTTCTAATAGGCGCCGTTTGAACTCCTCTTTGATAGTTGTTACTTCATCAGAGTTAAGCAGGCTTTTGAATTCTTCCAGTTTGGATAATAAAGTATTAAAGATAGAATAATTCTCCAATATCTCATTCAAGGATAATTTTCTCTCTTTGGTGAAATCCTTTAAATAAGTGTTCATCAACATCAGAGTAGTTACATAGCTTAGGTCATATTTTAAGGATCTCTCCAAGACTTTATTAGCACTTTGGATATTCATGTCTCTTAAAGTAACTTCAGTTTTATTAGGGCTTATTCCTGTTATATCAATCCATAGCTGAAACGCTTTTTCAATATTCATTAAATCTCTCCCTTCTGTTTAGAATATGCATTTTATTTTGTTTATATTTTATTTTCACTCTAAAAATTACGCAGTCAAGCCTTTATGATGTGAGCATGAGAAGCTTCGATGTATCCAGGATATAATAAGAAGCGTTGTTTACCGTAGCACTGTAAGATTGCTCACCCTCAAAATCATTGATTACGTCTTTTTCTTCTGCCGTCATATCCTGATATTTTACCTTGCCATATGAAGGAGGAAGCCAATTTTTCTTTTGGCTGCCAAAGATATTAAATTTCTTTAGAATTTCCATATCTTTAAACTCGATGTGACATGTTCCTTTTTTATAGAAAGTTACATAAAAGTACTTTAATTCTATTTTTTTCGTTTCGCCGTAATGCTCAGCTAGCTTTAAAGTTTCATCTATGTTTATGTCTTCTGTTAACCCATTGTCAAGGTAATTGAAAACTTTTTCGATATCTTTCAACTTTTCTAAGACCTTGTAGTCTGTTGGGTTATACCGACCATCTAACCAGCTATACACATTCAATGGGATAATTATTTTTTTGTTAATTTTGTATGATTTATTTGTTTTCCATCCATTATATAAGTGCACATTTTTTGATGATTCATCATAGTAATGCTTGTGGCTAAATTCTTCAAAAAGATTAAGTATTGTATCTTCTACGCCCTGTGTCATCTCTTTGCTCATCTGAATTCTCAATGTATAGATATTGAACAAAGAAAAGTCATAATCTTTTAATTCCTCAACGTGCTGCAAGTACTTTTGTTTCAGGTTGCTTGTAAAGAGACCCATAAACTGATCATTGTTAAATAACGTATTCCAATACTTCGCCCTAATTTGTTTTATATATGTATTCTCTATGTCAATTTCTTCGGTATTCTTATCAATTTGCAGCTTCAATATCGGAGCACTGTCATCATTGAAACTATGCAGCATTAATGGTTTTAAACTGTTGTATTCATTGATTAACTTTAAACCCGCTTTAATTTCATAATTGAATTGTTCTACAATCCCTTTTATAAAGTCTGCATTCACCAACTGTGTTGCTTTATAATCGGCACTAATTTTATGGGACTCATCTTTTTTCAATTCTTCTATTAGAACACTGTCATATTCTTGTTTTTCAATGCTTATATAAATTAGAGCTGTTTCAACTTCTGTGCTTCGCTCCGAACCCTGGAAACCGTTTTGAATGTATTCGACTTCTGCATTTATTTCCTCTAGCTTACGTATAAGAAATTTCCTGTCATTTGAATACGGATTTTTTAATGTTTCGGCATTTAGTAAGCAAACAATTTGGCCGGATCTTTGTTGCTTTTCAATTAATTCAATCGCCTTTAATAAATGTTTAACACCGCTACTAAAAGGTGGATTCATAAAAATCAAATCATACTTCTTGTAAGTGCTAAGCGTCAGAAAATCATCTGCAATCACTCTGTAATCTTTGCCTTTAAGTATGTGTCGTAAGTTTTCATCTTGTTCAATTGTATCAATGTCATATTTCGAATTCCTTCTATAGTTGCTGGTGTTTTTAAATTGATTGTGAATAGCTTCTACTAAATTCCCTTTGCCTGCTGAGGGCTCCAGAACGGAGTTAATGTACTTCCATTCTACTTTAGATGTCATTTTTCGGATTAACTGTGGTGGTGTCGGATAAAAATCCGGATTATCTTTAAACATTTTGAGCTCCCCTTTTTAGGGAATGAGATGTTTTCCCATCCCCTCATTAGTTTATAGATTAGGCTTATATGTGTTAATTATTGGTTTGAAGCTTTTTTTATTTAAATAACCTAAAACCTCATCGAATTGTCTTTTGTCGCAAGAGTGGTACTTACTGTGAATTATTTTCATTCCATCTGGTTTAACCTCTACATTATTCAATACTGTTTCGGGCAGCGAGTGCCACCCTTTGAACATCAATAATTCTGAATAGAAGTGACAACAATATAATTTTCTTTTATTTTCAGGCCGGTATGTCAACTTGACTGCATTATCATATTGGGCATATTTAGTTGGCCGGTAACTGTCATACGTTATTCTTTCAGTAATTAAAGATCCAAGATCAGATATGTAAAACAGAGTATATTTTTCACCTTTTTCAAGATCAGCATTTTTAAATTGTTCTTGAATGCTGTCAACTTCATGGTGAATTCTGTATAAAGCAATTTTTAATTTTTCTGTATCTGCTTGTTGGATAACATTTTTACTTAAATTTAAATTATTCAATTTCAATTTTTCTTTGAGTGAAGTTTTATATTTGTCCCAGTCTTCATTGTTCCAGGTTGCAAATATATTTAATTCTTCAATGACTGAGCTAGAAAGATCCTCTATTTTTCTCGCTTGATATTTTAACTCCTGCAATTCTTCTTCTTTTAACGCTTGCTTATGAGAAATTGACTTTTCAATTTTTGCATTGCCTACTAAACCAACGTATCTTGCATAAGAATAACCTTGAGCGTCTACAATAAATTGCAATTTCCCGCCGTAGTACACTCCTACGCCATATAAATTCCATCTGACTGTGTTCTTTTCTAGATCGTCCATATTGTAATAATCAATCATTGAGTTGATTCTGTTGTCTTCCGTAAAGCTGCCCCCTGTTTCCGCAAGAAAATCAAAATCATTTAAAAGCAAGTTAGAAAAGTTGTTTAAAGCTTCTTCAGTATTGAAATGTACTTCTTTTGTAATTTTCACATTTTCAAGTCTGTAGTCACCTTTAGCAACCTCGTCTTTGTATTGATCAAGTGTTTGATTTTTGTTTAAGTTGGCAAACTGTGCATCAATAACAAAATACTCTTGATCTTCATTCAGTTGTTTTACTACAATGCTGCTATAGATATTTTCGGCTTGTTTCTTTTCTTCTTGCCGTCTCTTATATTCAGCATTTTTGATTTCTTGTTCTTTTAAATATTCCTGCAGTTCTTTTTCTTTTCTCGCTTTCTCGACTTCTTTGAATTCTTCCATCTTTGAATCAAACAGAGTCATATCTTCTTTAATTTCTTCTGTTTGTTCTGTCACTGTATATTCCCAATCTAATGAAACATGACCATAAAAGTTGTAGCTACCTGCGTAATCAGTGTATGGATCTGCTGGGCTGTAGCAATGGCGATAATTGTTTAAAAGACTGTTGCAATAATCATAAATCGCAGTCAAATAAGCTGACCCTTTTTCATAAGGACTTGATTTAATTTTGATGTTAATAGTGCTATGTAAATAGCTTCCCCCAGTAGTAACAGAGAATTTGCATTGTGGGAAACGTTGTCTCAAATGCTTTCTTATTTCCTTTGCCATTTCTTTCACTTCTTGTTCCTTATTTACTTCTAACTCATTCCATTGTGTTGCATCCCACAGACTCATTTTTACACCCTTAGCTTTCTTTTTGGTTTTTGTGATTGTTTTAGATGATGAGATTTCTTGTTTAGTAACACCATTAGCGACCTGCATTGATTTTTCTGTCCGCTTGCTCCACCAACATTTTTTGAATCCAGAGTATCGAAAACCGTTTGATTTAAGATGAGTTAAAACCTCTTGTTCTGGTTTACTATCAAAATAAAGTTCAATTCCGTTTAACTCTTCGTTAATTCTTAAAACAGCTGTCATTTTCAATCTCTCCATCCTTTATAATCATTTTATTTTTACTCTAAATGTATGTAATCCTTTGACTTGATTTAATTTTAACATGATCACTTTAAATATTCAATAGTTATTTTATTTTTATTCTAAAAAGAGAAAAACATATTATCGAGGTTCAGCTTGCTGAAACGAGACGGCCGTAAAGGCACTTTCTTTACGGACGAATTTATTATTTTTTATTTAATTATTTTTATGGTTCTCCTTAAGACTTAGGCTCTAAAACCCTTGATATGACTGGCTTATTTTTTAAGTTTAAGAGGTTTGTCCTCTTTATCAGGTATCGAGCCAGTTTGTGAGCAGCTTCCTCATTCTCAAAGAAGGTATGTACAAAGTTATTTCTTCTCCATCCCTAATAGCAGACCTCCATACCCATTGCACTAACTCAGACAATGCAAATGCGTCCTGGTCTATTGTAATACTGTACTTTTCTTTAAAATAATTATACAGAACAGTATTCGTATATCTGTTTATTGTATATGCTAAGTGTTTCTTATGCTTAAACTCGTTTGTAGCACGTGCATTACATGAAACAAAGCCTTTTGTATACCCATTGCCCTTTATTCTGTTCTTATGGTCTGAATAAGTCGTCCACATAGCTTCATCACTTGACGACTTAACAATATTATTAAAGTAATTGAATACATTGTTCTTCACCTTTTTGATTGTGTAAGGTGATTTATTTTTATACCAATTAGAAGACAGTGAAAACTCCAGTTGTCCTATTGTGTTTAGATTACCTTCATATATTTTTATTTTGTTTCTTAACTCTTTCTTAAAGCTCCTTTCATAATCAGTACTGTGATCAATGAACCTATACTGCCCATCCATGTAAGCTGAAATGTACTTTTGATACTTAATGTTGTTCAGATCGTAGTAATACTTTTGTATTTGAGCATCAAACATATATGTAAGTATGTAAACCTCCTTGAATAACTGGAATACGTCGGCAGGAAAGTTCCAAATCAATATATTGTCTTTGAAATACATTAGGTTGTTATTTAACGCCATATCTCGAATATCATCGTATCGTGTTTCATAGTCTTTTTTTTCTTCATTCCATTTGACAAAACCGTCTTCAACATAAATCAAATTGGAATCAAACAGTGTTGTTAGATCATGTTTCTTCACCTGTAATTGTTCCACTACTTCCATGACTTCATCTAATATCAGTGTGTAATTGCCTGCAAGTATAAGTTCTTTTGTCTCGTCGTTTGCGTTTTTAAAAAGGTTATGAGTTGCCACAATGTTTTTATTCTGTGATAAGAGTTCGTGAAAGGATTCAAACTTATATTGTGTTTTATCACCTTTCTTCTTTACTTTAGGTTCGAAAAATTGTTTGGACTTTATGCTTTTCTTTATGCGCTCAACTTCATTTAAATAAGGTGTGATGAATATAAAGGTTTCTTCTTTACTGGCAGAATTCATTTTGTTAATCGCTGCAGATGTTTTACCGCTCCCCATAACCGAATCAACTATTTTAATTTTATTCATAAATATACAGACTTCCCCCTTAAATATTATATATCCATTGTGAAAGCAGCTTTTCCATTCTCATCGAAGGAATGAACACTGTTAAAGGCTTATTGATATTGCCACAGTTTATTATCCATTTTAAAATCAAAGATAAAGCGTATGTATCTTCATCTAGAGATGACAACTCGTTATATTTCGCAATCAAAAACGAGTTTGGGAAACAATTGGCTGCAAAGCACAGATAACTTTTCTTTTCCTTTAGCTCTTGACCATTGAGAGGTACAAATCTTTTCTTGTTTCCTTTGAATTCTAATTGTCTCGCATATTGTGTGAATGTTGTCCAGCAACGCTCTTGACTAGTTGATTTTGTTTGATTATAAAAATAATTATTCATATTCAATTTTAATTGTTGCACAGCACCACCAGAGTTTTTATTGAACCAAGTTTTACTGTAGTCATATCTATTATTTCCGCTATGAAGCAACTTACCTTTTTTCTCGTGGATTATTAAGTTTTTCTTTAAGAGATGCAGAGTTCTCTCTGAAAGGTTTTTACAATAAAACACATCTTCTACGAAACTAGAAGGAGCTGAAATGCTCCGCATTGTAGTGGAGCTTAGAACATTATACAGACCGTCTGTGTCCTCTCCATCTAGCCACATTTGCTCTATTTTTAATAAATCCTTTTTCTTTTCTACATGCTCCAATATTTCGAATGTGAAATCATTTAAGCTATGTTTATCCCAATCTTTCTGAAGGATATGAGAATGGTGAACCCCATAATGTAGATCATTTATATGTTGTTCCCAACGTTTGAATACATTTATGCTACTTCCTATATATTTTTTTCCGTTATGCTTATTTGTTATCTGATATATTCCTTTCATTTTACCTCCTTATAATTTCTTTTTAAAAAGGAACGATAAACAATATACCGCTCCTTCTTACGTCTTAAATTCAATTGTTAGTTCTCTCTTCAAGATCATTAAAGTGTCCTTCCAGCCTAGAAAATGAATCATTATTGCACTGTTGATCACTTTTTATTTTGGCAACATAGATGCAATTTCTTCAGGTTCATTTGTGTCAATCCATTTTTCTGTCCCGCTCACCACTAATAAGCACCATTAATTGTGATGTCAGTTAGATTTGTTTACCTTCTTTTGGCGTATACAAAGTAAGCGATCCATAACAAAATGACAATGATACACGTTACTATGAAGATAGCCATAATAAGCGACTGTATTCCGCTGCTGAAATAATCTTTGATGAACAGGAACAATAAGAATAAAACAACAAATGTAATGTTCGTAAACCACAATGAGCATCGCTTCATGTTTACAAAGTGCTTGTCCATGTTATAATATGGGTAGTGACTAAAGGGGAATTAATCCCCTTTAGCGTGTTATCTGCGTATACGTTTGCGTTGTCTCTTGCTACGGAGGCGCTTGCGTGTACGCTTTTTATTTTTGCTTTTCTTATTCTTCATCAGGTTTTGAATCTTCTCAGCTATCGTTAAACAGTTGATGATTAAAACCGTGATAGGAATAAGGAAAGCAATTGCTATACCCACTTTCTCAAGCACTATGTACACCTCCTTTCCTATAACTCTATTATAGCACACTTTCCCTACAAAGTCATTTTATTTTTACTCTAAATATGGATTTTTTAAATTATTTTGGACTATTATTTATGGGTGTTTATAGACTATATAAGGCGTGTATGTGGATTGGATACCAATGATATTATAATCAATTTAAAATTGATTCTAGGTGTATTAGAATGCTTCTGATGATGTTATGGTTAGTGTGTTATGGGATGGGTATATGATGATGTGTGGTGAAGGAATTGGATGGAGATGATTAGGCAAGATGAGGATATGTAATGGTGGATGTAACGAGATGAAGGAATATGATTAGAGTGAATATAAAATAGGTGTGTGGATTAGATGAAAAATTATATAGGATAGATAACACTTCGATTCATTCCCTTTCGTTACACACACGATTTATTTTAATGAATGGGTATTCACTTTTAAATTGAATGCTTAATTATTTTTTCAAAAATAAATATTGTTTTTCATTTGGAATTGTGTTAGTTGTGCAAATTTATCAGCCAAATCATAAAAACCCTACATAACGTATCTTATATAGGGAATTAAATACCAATATATAGGGGGTATATTAACATCTAAAGGCCAAAAAACAGGAACAAATGTACCCCTAGCACTTCCATTTCCTCACCCAACTTATTTTTTCACTTTCCCATTTTTCAGCCTGTTTTCGCATCGTAATCTCAATCGTAAAAGCCTATAATATTAATGTTTTTTCACCCCTCATTCTCCCCTTTTTCATCAGATTTTTAACTCAACAACCACTTTTCCTCTCTCCTGTCTACGTTTTACGATCACAAAACACCTATTATCCCCTTTGACAGCTCTAAAACAATGCTATATCAACTAAATAACCCTTTCCGACCTTCATTTACGATAAGCACTTTTTCAGCTCACGATCACCGAGGGGGGTCATAAAAAATCAAAATAAAAAAGCCGCCATAATAGGCAGCCTCCCTTTAAAATTAACGCTTTAGTTTCTTCAGTGCCTCCATATACGAGGTCTTTTTCGATTCTCCGTTCTCTGGTTTCCTCGGTTTGAATAAATCTTCTCTACGTCGATTCTTAGCTTTATAAACAGTTGTTTCTTTAATCTCAGTGTTCCCATTTTCAATTAAATCATCTAACTGCTTCATCCGCTCATTGATCCAGGTTAATCCACTAAGAATCGTTATCGCCCTATTCCCCTTATCATAATGTCCTTTAAATAAGTCTAAGGGCATCTTGTTATCAAAGACATTAAACAGCTCATTATACGAAATATGCTCTGTTAAGAATTCATGAACATCCAGAATAACTCCAGCTCTCATTACATTTGTAAACTCAACTGGAGTGAATATCGAATTGTTCCATGATTTTTGTATATCTTCATGCAGCTTATCAAAATACTTGCCCTCATTTGTAAATTCGGTGAGGTCTGTTTGAGCAATAGTCATGATTCCTGGGGTATCAAAAAGCTGATTTAAATCCTTCCTGTCTAAAGTGCTGATTTTTGACCCTCTTTCTGTGTAATTGAGTAAGACTTCAATTAAATCAAGGAACATCTTGTTTGTTTCCTTGTAAAGCCCGCTCTCTGAAATCTTTCCATCATATTTACTCAAAACCATTTGATTATCCAAAGGTAAAACACATGTATCTGGCATAGATAAGTCATCAAGTAGCTCCAGTGAATTCATCTGGTTAACCAATACTTCATTGTTGTCAGGAAGGATTGGTACAGCAACTATTGTTTTATGGGTAAGACATTCGTTTAACAATTCTAATAATATAGGAGCTACCCCTGAACCGGTTCCACCAGCTGCAGAGAAAACAACAAAAATAACTTGTACTGAAGGTTTTTCCATTGTGTTCTTTATAAACTCAATAGAGGACTCCCAGTTATTTTTCATATGTTTCGCTGCTACGCTTCTGTCTTTACCTACTCCTTCGGTTCCGACCAGATGAAGCTTATCTTGAATATTGATCAATGAATTAAGGTCTGAAAGTGAATAATTTATTGCGACAGAATGAAATCCTCTCTTCATCGCTTCATCTGCTACACTTCCACCGGCCTGACCAATTCCAATAAAGCCAAACATTAAACCCTCTCCCCTTCTAATTGATATCTCAAAGCTTCTTGTCCATATTGAGTAATTAAAACTGTATGCTCTTTACTGTTTTTAACTATATTAATAAACTGCAAGGCCTCTAAACGATCTATGCTCTTTCTAAAGGTAGCATCAGTTAACTGAGTTTTAGCTTGAATGGTTTTCTTCCTAATTGATTTAAACTTTAAATCAGCCCCTTCATCGCTCAATAAGCCTAGAATATACAAATCATTTCGAGTTAAGTTGTCAATTACTGAATCAAAATAAGTATCCATGTGACCCCTCCTTAATATCTTGTGATCTTGAAGTATCTTGGTTGATCTACGATTATTATATTGTTTATTTGTATTTAAATGCAAATATTTTTGTATCTTAATGCAAATAATCACACTCTGCTTGTATGTAAACCAGTCATTTTATAAAATTTATTCAAACAGCAAAAGGATGATTTAAATGGAATATAGGGTTAAAAGTAAGTTGGATTCATTTCTAAGCAGCAAAGGTATCGAAAAAGGCTGGTTAGCAGAGCAAATAAAAGCTGAAAGAGCAAGTATATCTAGATGGTGTAAAAATGACAGCGAGGGATTTGCAACCGTCCTCCCTAGTACATACAATCTTTTATTAATGGCACATATTCTAAATTGTAAAGTTGACGATCTTTTTGAATTAATCGAAATTAAATCCAATTAACTTTGGATTTTTATGTTTACAAGAGTAAAAATAAAATATATAATAAAGACACAACCACATGAAGTGGTCTTTATTTTAAACATTTTAAGAGTAAAAATAAAATAGTATGGAGGTGTAAGATGAAAAAGCAGTATTTATTTAGTCATTTAATGGGGTTTATTGAGGGAAAAGTAGTCGATGGGACAGCAACACCCGAAGAAGAATACCTTTATCAGGATTACAAATGGTACGGAAAGATTAATAAGCAAAGCTTTACATATCGAAGTTTAGTAAATCAATATCTTAATAGCGATTATTAAGTGCTTTCAGAGTAAAAATAAAATAAGTGGAGGGGATTGATTGAAAAGAAAAAAAGACGGATTGTCTAAGCAAGTTCACATATACAGCGTGGACACATCAGCATTTTATAATGACAAAGAAAATTCATTACATAATAAGATTTTGAAGTCTTATAGATACAGAGATTATCTTAAGACATTAGACAATGTAAATAATAAACATAAGAAATACATATCACAAAGAATTACATACCTTAAAGAATGCCTCTATTCCGCATTCGAAGAACATAATAACATAAGAACACTTCGAACTGACAGCTTAAGGGATAATAAAGTGATTTCTTTATTTGATTCAGTGTTGACCCGAACGTTAGGGATTAAAGAAAACAGCCTTTCAGAGGAAATCATGGTTGTCCAGACTTATCATTTTGAAGTATTGAAGGACATTATAGATCAAGGATTCTTACATAACAATGAAAAATACGTTTATTTCACGAGCAGCGCCGGTCAAATTCGTACAAAGAAGTCATGTTTCATTAAAAAAAGCACCTACGATAAGTATCAGGATGCTTTGACATGCGGCTTAAGTATTGAAAAGATAAACTCCCTTGGTGGTAGTAGCATTAATAAATGGAATAGTTATATGGCCTTATCTAACAGCGCCAGTAGCCCTTGGGAGATTGATATTGATAAAGCCATTGTAGTCAACGACTTAGAAACTGATGTGTCGAGTCTCGTTGACTACATTGATCGAGACACCTACAAGATCACACGAAAAACAATGAACATTCCCATTGAGCATACAGATGGCTGCGGAATGATACTTCCCACTCTTAGTCGTAAAAGCTTCATGGTAAGGCTCCCGTGGGTAAAGGGTTTATTAGTCCCTTTTGATTTTCGTAAATTTGCTGAGGAAAACAAAGCTTTTAAAGTAAATGATATATACGGCAAGGAATGGGACGTAGTGAAAGATGATGTTCAAATTATCTTCACTAAAAGCCAGTTTAAAATGTGGAAGTATTATTCATCGTGGGAAGAATATCAAGGCAATTATAAAAAATATGGATGCTTAGGGGCAAAACTCAACGAAGAAGACCCTTCTATTGAAGGTAAACTCACTTATCAAATGCTCCAGACACTTACAGATATCTCAGATGAAGAATTAATTCAAATGAGCTCAAAGACTGTAAAAGAGATTACCACATTGGGAACTGACAAGGAAACCATGTTAAGAGTTCTTGGAGCTACGGAGAAAAAGAAACATCGGACAGCTCTTCAGGACGCTTTACTTCTATATCCAGAACTTCTTAACGATGATCACACGAAAGAAATTATTAAAAATAAAAAGAAAAGCATGATTAAAGATGCCAAATCAGGAAAATTGCTTGTTGATGGTGCTCGTTATACATACTTATGCCCTGATCTGTATGCTTTTTGCGAAAAATTATTTCTGAACATCCAGAATCCAAAAGGGCTTCTCTCAGGAAGTGATGTTCATTGTTCTTTATATGGTGAAGGGTATATTGATATCCTCCGCTCCCCTCACTTATACAGAGAGCATGGTGTTAGGTGGAACAAAAAAGCTGAGGAATATGAAAAGTGGTTCATTACTCCAGGTGTTTACACCAGTATTCATGATCCCATATCTAAACTGCTGCAATTCGACAATGACGGGGATAAGGCTTTAATTATCTCTGATGAGTTAATCGTCAATATTGCCAAGCGTAATATGGAGAACATCGCTCCGTTGTATTATGAAATGTCTGTAGCCCAGAAACAAGAGATTAATAGCAGGAACATATATGAAGCACTTACTCTTGCTTATGGGATCAATATCGGGGAATACAGCAACAACATCACTAAGATATGGAACAGTGACAATATAAATCTGGACGTAATCAAATGGTTATGCATGGAAAATAACTTTACTATCGATTAAATTTATAGTCGCGTCGCATAGCGATATGCGGATGAAAAGTCAGTGAACCTAGAAATCTAGGGTGTACATTCAGCGAAAAGTAGCGATAGGAAATGATCGTCAATGAGTGTGCTAACAGGGGAATTCTAATTAATACATTTTACATTTTTGAACAATGATATTTAAAACAAGGGGGTGACAAAGTGAAGTTTATAAATGAGGATGAGCATAAATATTTGAGCGGGATATATAAGATTGAGCAGATAAGCACCGGCTTAATATATGTGGGGAAAACTAAGATGAAATTTATTAAGCGTTACTGGCATCACACTTGGAAGCTGAAAAACAATTCGCACTGTAATCGACATTTGCAGAATACCTGGAATAAATATGGAGAAAACGATTTCCAATTTCATGTATTGCAAACAGTTGATCCAAACTCAGATATGAACGAATTAGAAACTCACTACATAAACGAACTAGGTGCCTATTTAAATGGCTTTAACATGACCACCGGCGGAGAGGGCAAGAGTAATTGTAAGATGTCTGACTCCACCAAAAGAATTATTGGGGAAAAGAATAGGATTAATAACACCGGAAGAAAGCTTAGTGATGAGACTAAAGCCAAAATGAGTAAAGCGAGAATTGGCAGAAAGCTCTCTCCGCAGCATAAGGAAAAGCTTTTACAATCTAGAATGAATAAAAGGCATTCGCCAGAATCTAGATTAAAGATGCGTCAGTCTCATTTAGGGTCAAAAAATAAATCCTCAAAAATAAATGAAACGAAAGCATACGAGATAAAAGTTCGATTGATTAATGGAGAAAAGATGTTCGAAGTATCAAAGTCAATGTGTGTTTCCTACCCCATCGTTAAATCAATATTAGAGTGTAAAGTATGGAATCATATTCATGTTACTGGGTGGGACGACTTTATTCTTAAATACAAAAGCAAGAAGAAAAGCACTCTTACTTCAAAAGAAGTATTTTGCATAAGAGAACTTCTTAAAAAAGGGTTATCAGCACCCCATGTTGCAAAAATGTGTAACATAAAACCCAATGTTGTCTATGGAATTAAACAAGGAAGAACCTATAAAAATGTAAAATGAATGTAGAATGTATTATATGAAAACCCTGTGCCAAGCGTTTACATCATGCTGGGAAGCACTTGTAAATGAAGGTGCAACGACCATCCTTTATGGAGTAATAATAAGGTGAAATTCCTTATTATGAAGCGCTGACCATCTGTCTAGCACAGATGATGATATGGTCTATTCCCTAATAAAATATCGGGAAACCGAGGGTATCAAAGTTCGCAAAAACCTTATTCATGCCCACCCGTCCTGATCATGTTGATGAAAAAATTAAAGATTACATAAAAAATAAAGTGCCCCACTTCTTTATCAATGCGAAGGATAAAGAAGAACATAGCGTTGAAAAACTGAATTTGAGTACAGTTAACAGGTTAGAAAAAGTTATTCCTTCTGAAAGAATTAATTTTAAATCTGTAGCAGGTTGCTTTGATTACCGTACATTATTGAATAATAAGAATGCTAGATTAGATCAAGCAATAATTAAAGAATATACCAGGCTAGATCGCAACAAAAAGTGGTTAATGAACAGTGATGAAGGAGTTAAACAGGGGCAAAAGCTTTATGTCTATAAGATCATTAAAGATCGTTTAATGGAAATACACTGCAATGAGAAATACATAGTTGATGTTTTAGTCAAACACCTTTATATGAAGAAAAGCAAGTTTAAAACAACATTATGGGAATGCTTTGGTGAAACAATTTTATCTAATATTAGAAGGAATGTTTACAACGAAATTGTATGCATCGAGTGTAGAAAGATAGTTAAAAATCCTAAGCAAAGACAAATAAGGTGTGAAACGTGCCAAAAAAAACATAAACAGTACTTGGATAGACTGAGAAAAAAGAGAAATTCCGCTTGAGTTTGCACTCTTATTTATTCCAACGCTCTTGTTTCTCTTGTGCCACAAGCGTTTGGAGCATTAATCTTTTAAAAAAGATAATCGCCATAAGGGAGAAAGAAAGCTAATTTCCACATATAAGGGTGAGTACGTCTCCCATTTTTCAAAAGAAGCACAAACGTTACCGTAATTATACTTTAACACAAAAATAAGCAAAATCACTAGGAGGAATTAAAACATGAACAAAACAGAATTTGTTGGAGAAGTTGCAGAAAAATTAGGAGTTACTAAGAAAGAAGCTACGCCTAAAGTAGAAGCAGTATTTAATGTAATCGTTGAAACACTTACAAAAGGTGAATCAATCAAGATTCCTGGAGTTGGAACATTTGAGGTTCGTGAACGTGCAGCTCGTAAAGGGAGAAATCCAAAATCGGGTGAGGAAATTGATATTCCAGCTACAAAGGCACCTGCATTCAAGGCTGCTAAAGCTCTAAAAGACGCAGTGAAAGCTTAATATATAAAGTGAAGGACTGGTATCTCTCCCCTCTTTAACCTATGAATGTGGTGGCGGAATAGGTAGACGCGGATAAGCCCGTTACGCAAACAAAGGGAGCAGGGTGTACACCCAAACAACAAAGTTTGTATGCGAGGTGCAAATCCTCGCCCGCATTCATCTCCTGGTTAATTAGAGTTCTTTTATTGATGGCATGGGGGTGTCGTCAATAATAAGCTGTTTACTGATATGTGGGATATCAGTTCTCCGCTAATATTCATTTGTTTGAGGACTTGGAATGCCAGGATTTCGGATAAGTGGATATTAGCGGGGTATTGCCCCATCGTGGATGAAGCTTTTTCTAAACATGTCTATTCTCTCTTTCATACGAACAAAAGCATTAAATTCGACTTTACAGCTACAACTGGTCATTGTAGTTAGTCGGATAATGGTCATTTATGAGGGTTCGAGGTTAACTCGAATCTCTGTATCTAAAAGAGACAGGTAAATGGCTATTATCGGGCTAAATATGCCGATAAGACTTAACGCATTATTGCAAATTGCGACTGAATCCCATCAGGGTCTTATTATGGGAGGCATATAGCCTGAATATTAATTGCGGTGCACTGCTTCGGCTTGCACTTAGGTAAGGCAGATGCGTCTCCCTTCCCTTTAAATAATGCCCTTGTAAGCTTTGATGCTTATTATGCGGTCATCAAAAATTTTTCCGGGTTAGCGAGTCTTCTATGCTCGTAAAATAAGTGAGATGGTTTTTGGGCGATTGATCACCGCTCCCATTTCACAGAAAAGGATTATTTTCGGTCTTGCCTTTTCAATTTCACTTCATCTCCTTCAATGTTCTGAATGGAGGCTTATTCCCATGCACATACCTCCTTACACGGGTCAGAGAAAACTGTGCAAAATAAATGGCGAGCGTTTGAGACGCTTTGTTTCTCAATAAGGCGTGTAACCCGACAAGAGCATTAAAAATGCCATTGAGAAGGCTTATTAGGGTCTTTCCTTCTCAAATTATTTTTCCCTTGGCTCTCAGACTCTGCTGAGCAGTTGGCAAGCAACATAAAAACTTGATATATAAGATGTTGGCAATAGGAACTTTAAACACGTCCCATAAAGTGTGTATTATTTGTTGTCATAGCTCATCTGCCAGGTGTAGAAGGAGAATCCGGTTTTCGCACAGCGATTACCGGTTTTTATGCTCATGTACCATGATGTACAAGGAGTTCCTGAAGACGTCATTATGACGTCTTTTGTTATTTTCGGCTTACTTATAGTTTGTCGACTACAAAGGTTTCAGTCGCTGAACCCGTAATCAGCGTATTCCCTGTCTAACCGAAGGCTTGCGTCCCAACGTGAGCTACTTACGTAGGTGAAACGGGGTTAGAATGTAATCAGAACAAGGTCATCTAAATCGTTAGAAGGTCTTTTTGTGCTTGCATTTTACTTTACCGATCAGCCGGAATGTGCTTCCGAGCCTTCCGGTACGCAAGTAATCAATAATCTCCTTCGGGCGTTTCCCCAACGCCTATCCGACTTATCTTTTCATCTCCTTTATATCCCCTTTTCGGACGTTACCGATGCTTCGGATCATCGGGCTTCCGAAGGAGCTTATTGAACGTAAATAAAACACATATTGGAGGAATTTAATTTGGCTAAGAAAGTTCATACAGTAAATTTAAAAGGTAACTATACTTACATTGATGGGATTATTGAAGAAGAAACAAAAACAGACATCGAGCGTTATGATCTGAATTCAATTTTAAAATCATTTGATGGTCGGAAAGTGAAAATTTCTATTACCGAAGAAGACGAACTTCCACAAATCAATGAGTAGGCGGTGACTGAATGACAGCTATTTTAGATACTGTTTTACAGCGAGAAAAAGACGAATCGTTCACTGATTATCATATTAGGCTTTTCAAGAACAAAGACACTTATCACATTGACACAAAAACAATTGCTGCACTATTAAATAAAGATCAGGGAACCAACTATGATGAAAGCAAATGGCGTAAAGACTTTAAACAATTTGAGCGCTGGCACGATTACTTTATCTCAAAGAATATGAACAAAGAAGTTCAACAAAAACATGAAGAAATTCGCATTGAATCCGAAAAACAAACAATCAAAGCACGAGATCAAAAAAGAGAATATCGGAAATTCATTGCCAATCAAGCACGGTTTGAACAAATTAAAGATGATGTCGTACAAGCTATTGCATCTCTAGAGTCAAAAAGACCCCTTCGCTTTACTTTCCCATCACCTGCTATTGATGAAAAACATGGACTCGCGCTATTCAGTGATTGGCACTTCGGAATGGAAATCGACAACCGTATTAATAAATTCAATAAAGAAATTTTTAATGAGCGTGTGGAACATCTCACCAACAAAGTGATTGAGTACGGTAAACAGAATCATATATCCACACTACATGTAGCAAATCTCGGCGATCTAATCGGAGGGCTTATTCATGTGTCTACAAGAGTTCAAGCTAATGAAGATGCTGTAGAACAAATTAAATATGTATCAGAAACGCTTGCTGAGGTTTTAGCGATGTTGGCAAGTGAGTTTCAAGAGGTTAAGTTCTACAACGTGGCAGGAAATCACGGTCGTCTCTCCCCTTCTAAGAATGATGTGGGGATCAAAGAAAACTTTGAATACCTCATTAATTGGTATCTTGAAGCCAGATTGAAGAATATAAAGAACATCTCAATTGAACCTGAGCAAGACGGATTCATCCCCGCTAAAATCAACAATCAGGAAGTCGTGTTTGTGCACGGCCACTACGATCGTGTTGATCAGTGTGTAACACGATTACCTCAATTACTTGGCTACATCCCTTCTTACATATTCGGCGGTCATATTCATCACAATTATGAAAAAGAGTACGGCAGCACAACAGTTGTAGTAAATGGAGCGCTTGTCGGTGCGGATGATTATGCTATGCAAGGTCGGTTTGGCACAAAACCTTCTCAAAAATTTATGGTTTTTGATGATGCAGGTATTGAGGCTACATACATAATTCGCTTTTAAAATAAAAAGTTAAAGGAATGATCCTATGTCTGCCAATGAATTTATTGAAATATTAGTAGAACAGTGGGACAACCTGTCCCCTGAAAGCAAGAGCACTCTAGTAAATTTGATTGTTAATTGATATAAAACTTTAATTTTATACAGATGAGGATGATGAGGAATGAAAATGACGAATGAAGACTTTAAATATTTAAACAGGCATTTTGAACAGCTTATTAAATTAAGAGAATCTGGCTATAAATGTGATTTTGAGATTAGAACTGTCTTAGATAAATTGCATGAAAAAATGGGTCTTGCGCAAAAAGCAACTATCGGAACATGTTCAATGCCTGGAATTAGTATAAAAGAACCGTCCGTTACTACTTCACAAGGAGTAGTTAATTATTCACCAGCATTTGGGTCATCTAAAGGTGGTACCACCTTAAACAGTCAGAAAGATAAACCTAAGCTATTGATTCTTGGTGAGCCCAGTTTGCTTTTTGAATTTTTCAAAGCATATATTGTACCTGAATCAACTGTTGTAAGATGCAATGCAAGTCGAGATCAAGCTCAGATAATTGCAGAGGAAATTGAGATAACTTTTTTGAAGAAGACGACCTCTACTAGGGGAATGAGATATGATTATAAATTATCTATGTAATTAAAACACATTTTAAGAGCGCCCAGTGATGATTGAAGTCTCCCCTACTTCTCTTTTGCTGGGCGTTTTATAAAACGTGTTTTTTAAAATTATATTGGAGGTGTATGAATGCCTAGAAAAGCTAAAGAAAAGGAAAAATTGATCTGTGCTGCTTGTCAAAAAGAAAAGGACAAAGAGTCAGGGTTCTATAATTCACGAAGCAGTCTGTATGAGAAGACTGGAAAAGTCCCTATTTGTAAGACTTGCTTGAAGAAAAACATTGATTACAACAATATTGAATCAATATATACAGTCTTACAACAGATTGATGTTAAATTTGATCCGTTGTATTGGGAACAAGCTGAAAAGAGAAAAACAGATACATTTAGCGCTTATATGACAATGGCTAATTCCTTGAAGCAATTTAACGGTACTGGTTATAAAGACAGTGTTTTTGAAAGACAACCAGAGAATCCACTTATAGAGGAATCTACGCCTACAAACAATTCTGGTGTTAGCCAACCTGAAATTTCAGATGACCTGATTGATAAATGGGGAATTGGTTACACACCCGATGAGTACCGTCAGTTTGAAAGAAAATACAATAAACTCATTCGAAATTACGGCGAAAAAACCACACTTCATACTGAAGGCTTGCTTTCATATATTCGTTTTCGTGTAAAAGAGGAGCTAGCAACTGCTAAAGGTGATGTAAAAGAAGCTAAAGAATGGGGTTCATTAGCTTCAAAGGCAGCTACAGATGCAAAAATTAATGTATCTCAGTTAAGTAAGAGCGATATCAGTGGTGGAGTCGATGTACTTTCTCAATTATTTGAAGCCGTTGAAACAGAATTGGGCATTATCCCCCTTCTCCCTCGTTTAGCAGCCCAACCATATGATGACGCTGATCTAATCATTTGGGCGATTATAAATTATTACAGAAGGCTCGAAGATAAGGAAAAAGTCGATTACAAAGACATTTACCACTTTTATGATGAAATGCTTGAAGAGGACTTCAAATCAAAAGGATTGTCGCCTGAAGAAATTGATAAACTAAAGAGTGCTCGCAACAATGTTTTCAGAGACTTGGAGAATGTGTACAAAGAACCTCTTTATGACACAGGTGATGAAGATTAATGGCTAGTTATAAAAACTTCACCTCGAAAAACAAGAAGCACACAAAAGACAGAACAGATATTTACGACGCAGCTTTTGAAACCCCTCTGAATCCCGATGACAATTCAAACCTCATTGGCAAGAATATCTCCAAGTGGGCTGAGTTCACCTCATTTATTCGTTTTTATCCAGACATTTTTTACGATATGTTGAAACCCGAAGTCGGCGGAATTGAGCTGGATTTATACCAAAGAGTTATGATGAGAACACTCAGTCGCTTCCCACAGAACTACTTCTGTATTCCACGTGGCGGATCAAAAACGCTTACCCAGATCATGGTTGCTTACCATACAGCTATTTGCTTCCCTAATGTAACATTAGCCATTACCGCTTCCACAAAGGAATCGGCGGTAAAAATATGGAAAGAAAAGCACGAGGAAATTTTAAGGTTTTACCCTTCCATTAAAGATGAAATCAAGAGTGAAAACTTTTCAAAAGACAGTGGGCGAGTTGAATTTCAAAACGGGGCGATCATCGATAACCTGGCAAACGCCCAATCCTCTAAGGGTTTACGTAGAAGACGTGGCTCCTTAGAGGAATCTGCCTTGATTGATAAAGATTTATACGATGATGCTATCGAGCCGATTTTTAACATCCCTCGTACAACCATGACTGGCGAAATTGATCCCGCTGAATTAAATGGTCAGATTAACCGATTCTCTACATCTGGATACAAAAACTCAGATGAGTACGAAAAAATCCTTACGATGGTTAAGGAAACTGGTGATCTTAAAGGATCCTTTGTATTCGGATCAGATTGGCGCATTCCTATTCACTTTGGCCGTCAAAAAATGTCTGTTATTAATAAAGCAAGACAAGGGAATGTAACTCGATTCCGTCAGAACTATCTTTGTGATTGGATTGGCGCAAGTGACGGTGCTTTAATTAATATCAGTAAATTGATCAAAGCTAGGACAATTACCCACCCCGAACTTTCTTGTCCTAGAGATAAAAATAAGAACTTCTTGCTACATGAATATGTAATCGGGGTTGACGTAGCCCGCTCTGCAGCTGAATCAAACAATAAAACAGCTATCGTCGTTTTGAAGATTATCAGAAACAGCAACAACCTCATTAGACAAGTTCAAGTAGTCAATATCATAGAGCCGCCAAACGGATTGAGTTTTAAAGAACAATCAATCATGGTAAAAAGAGTTTTCAAAAACTATGGAGGAAATCAAGATACTTCCCTCTCGAGAGTTAAAGCTGTTATTGTCGATGGAAACGGAGTCGGTGGCGGTTTAATCGACCGGTTATTAGAGGATGTTACGGATCCGGAGACCAATGAAGAACTTGGATGCTGGGCTACAATAAACACTGATCAAAAGCCAGATGTCCCAAATTCGCCGGAAATCGTTTACAACCTAAAATCCCAAGGTATTAACCAAGACATTATTACTCAATTCCTGGATTATGTAGAGTCCGGAAAATTGAAGTTGCTAAAGTCCTATGATGACATCAAGAACCAAAAAAGCATATCTGATGATGTAATGATTGAAGCAGCATGTATTCAAACTCAATTATTCATTGACGAAGTTGCAAACCTCAGAATTAAAAAGACACAGAATTCTTTCACTGTTGAGCAAGTTGTAAAAAGAATTGATAAGGATAGGTACAGTGCAATTGCTTATGCGCTGTATTACATAGCTTTATTTTTAGAAAAGGAAGAATCCGATGATGAGTATTCATTTGGATTCTTTTTTAATTAGAAAATGAGGAGGTGAATAATGACTACACCTGAACCACAGTCATCATATGAATTTAATACAAATTTAGCGCCGCTTGATTCGTTGTTCTTTAATGATTTATTTAACGGCATTTCTTACGACAAAGTTAAATCATGGCTGAAAGACCACAACGTTTACAATAAACAGATTAGGGATGCCTCTAAATTGCTTTATAACGCAAATGGTGTGTATAGAAACGTTATTGACTACATGGTAGCCCTCCCTACTTTAGACAGAGTTATTTTGGGAGCAAGTAAAGTAGCTGATTTCAAATTGAACAAACAAAAGTTCAATCTGGCTTTAAGGAAAATCAGCGACAAAAGTGTTGTCAGGGATGCATTAGGAAAACTCAGCAAATATGGCACTGGTTTTTATTATTTTGATTCTGTAGCCAATGATTCTTTTCCCACCACTCTAAGTGACAATGAGATCGGATCAATAAGTGAATCAAATGCTATTGATGACTTTAATTGTTCCGTCCTCCCCCTTCCCCTCGATTATTGCAAAATTATCGGCAGGAAAAATTCCTCTTATCAGTTAGCCTTTGATGTCTCCTATTTTGACAAGTTCACAAGTAACGGGAGATCGCTCAAGCTTAGGCGATGGCCAGAAGAAATCAGACAAGGCTATAGGGCTTATAAGAAAGACCAAAATCGAAAATGGTTAGTTCTTGATAACAATAAGACTATTGCTGTTAAAGGAAGTAGCGACATTGAAGATCAATGGGGACGCCCAATCGGTTTATCCGCATTTATTGATATGGTTTATGATGAATACTTTGTTGACACTAAACGAAACATTTTAGATGAGCTCAACAGCACTTTAATTTATCAGACTTTCCCTGAAGGTGATCAAAAAGGCAAATCAGCCTTATCTCAAAAGCAACAGGAGCAGCAACATGAGAATATAAAAAAAGCGTTAGTTGCTAAAGGAAGCGTTAAAGGTGTTAAGTTCTTCTCTTTGGCCTCTGGAACAAAATTAGACAAGTTGGAAACTAATGTAGATTTCTTGAAGGTTAAAGGTGAAGACGAGCTCATTAAACGAATCACTACAAATTTAGGATTTGCTGGATCTGCTCTCAATGGTCAAGACGGTAACTACTCTTCTCAACAAACCAATATCGAGATGGTTTCTTCCCAAATATTCTCCTGGTTAGAACAAATTCAAAGTGAGTTTAACAAGGTGATAAACGCCAATATCATCAAAGATCCTCGCTCTTATATTGAGGTTTACTACCTCCCTCTTACACACGTTAACAGGAAAGAAAAAGTCCAAAACATGAAAGACCTTTATACAAGTGGTCGAGGTAGCCTTATTGCTTGGATAGCCGCTACTGGATGGAATCCTGATGCTTACTTATCCCTAATGGAATATGAAAAAGACGAAGGTTTTGATGAAAAATTCCCTGTTCATGCGACCTCTTTCACAATGAGTAAGAATAACGATAAGTCAGCTGGCGCGCCTGAGATCGATAATCCCAAAAATGAAAACACGATTAAATCGAAGACAAATAACAGTAACGGAACGCCTTCTGGCTCTTGAGAGGAGGTGATTAATATTTGAAAAGCACGATTTTAGAAATTAATAATCAGAAAAAAACCAGTGGTCAAACATACATCAAGTGGGTCGTTCTTGAAATTCATGAAAACAATACTCAGTTTAACAAGAACGGTATTACCTGGCTGGAGAAATACATAAACGCTAACCTTGAATCAATCAAGTTAATGCCAATTTGCGCAGAATTCTTGGATGATGAAAACAGTGAGCCATTCGGACACGGTTTAACAGAAGTCAAGGACGGCACCCCTCTCTTTGAAAACAGCGCAGTGGTTGGTACGACTACTAATGCTTACATTGACACTATAGATGTTAATGGCGAGCCAAAAAGAGTGTTAATAGCTGAAGGCTTCCTATACAACCAGCGCTATCCTAAATTTGTTCAATGGTTAAAATCAAAAATGTTTGATGGTGATTTCCCTGAGACCTCGGTTGAAATAGCAGCTGTAGAAGGCTCAGATGCAATTGAATATGAAGGTGGCTGGAAAGAGCAAGGGCGTATACCTATGAAGTTTGACTTTACAGGTGATGCAATTTTAGGTATCGATCCTGCAGACGACGCTGCCATTTTACTTGAATTAAACAGTAACAAAAAGGAGGATAATTTAATGCCAAAATCTCAAGAAGAAGTAGTCCTTGAGTTAAACAACAAACTTGATAATAAGAATAAAGAAATTGGAGAGTTAAATCAAAAAGTTGAGAAACTCACTGAGGATTTAAAGCAAAAAACTGAAGAACTGAATGCCGCTGTTAAAGCTGCAAAGGATGAAAAAGCTAAGGCTGATGCAAAAGAAAAAGAAGCGCAAAAAGCTAAGGATGAAAAAGCCAAGGCAGATGAAGAGCTTAATTCTTTAAAGGAATTCAAAAACAAGGCGGTAGCCGAAAAGATGCAAGGAGAGCTTAACCAAGCTTTAAAGGAATATTCTCCTGAAGAAAAGGATGTCGCAAAAGAGAAAATTGAAATGTTCTCTAAGTCCCCTTCTGTCGAGCTTAAAAACGAAATTATTTCTGAAATCAACTCAGCAATCGCTCGATCCTTCATCGCTGAACGCTCAAAGAAGCAAGCCTCTGAGACTAATAGCACAAATTTCGATATTTATTCAGAAGTTCGTGATTCTGGGCAACAAAGTTCAGTGACTATTGATGATCTTTATTAAGATAAAATAACACTTTTATAAAATTTAGGAGGAATACTCAATGTTCAAATTCGGAACAATTGGTGCTTATAAACAAGTACGAAATAATCCACGCTGCAAGGCTAGTGTCGATTTAGTCCCTGGTCTAGTCGTAATTCCTAACGATTCTTCTGGTAACGCATTCCCTCCAGGTGCATCTTCAACTGCAAAAGGAGATGTGTATGTGGTTGGAAACATTATTGATAAACCTGAAATTCGCAATAAAGAAGACTTCAAAGTTCTAAAAGGTGAATATGTCCTTGCATTTAATTTAGCAGACTTAAAAGGACTGCCAATTGAACTCAGCTCAGACGTGGTAGTTGATTATGATGCGCTTGTTAAAGATGACGTATTGGTTCCTGCTGCGGACAAAACAGGTAAATGGGTTAAAGCTGGCGATGACGTTGCGGAGTTTAAAGTATCTCTAAAAGTCTTAGAGAAAAATACATTTGGCGGAAAAGGTTTGTACCTAACAGTACAGGCTTAATTAATATTCTGGAGGTAATTATTAATGTTTACAGTTGAATTAAACAATGTTCAAAAAGACTCAAACCATTATGCAAATGCTAAATTGAATGCTAAGTCCCCTATTGTAGAAATCTTTTCTGCAGCTGCAACGGGTCAAGATCTTTCCAAGTTTGGAGCAAAAGCCAATGCTGCTATGACCCATGTGAAGGAACTAGCTTCCAAAGCTCTTATGGGCAACCCTGTAGCTAAAGCCGAGATCAACACAATTGTGCGTTATGCCATTGAGCCTAAGCTTATTTCAGCAATTAAGCTATTTGATTTTATGGGCACATTTAGAACTATTGGCTATGATCAGCAACCAATGATGACAACATACGCGCATGAATCCATCCGAAGCCAATTCCAAGCTTCCCGCGGTGACGTACCGTTCGCTACTACAACTTGGAGCGAATATCCAATTGGAACTCAAACCATTTCTTCTGGCTATGCTGTTAACTATCGTGAGATTCAAAGTGGAAACCTCGATAAAGTAGCAGAAGGCATGGAGCAAGTTCAAACAGATATGATGAACAAAGCAATGTACTATGTTGTAAATGAAATGTTCAATGCAATTAAAAATGCAACAGGCGTTAAATACTTTGCTGAAACTGAAGGTATCACCAAATCATCTGTAGACGATATTATCACAAAGATTCGCCGATTTGGACAACCTTCTATTGTTGGTGACTTTTCTGTTGTTTCTCAGTTAAATGACTTTGCAGGGTTTCAGGCTGTAGCCGGAGATGCTTCAAGCACTAAGCTCCCTCAATCTGTGATGGATGAGATCCGAAGAACAGGATTGCTTAACACTTATAAAGGTTCTTCTGTTGTAGAATTACCTAACGCTTATAATCTTACTGAATTAAATAAAGCCGGCGACAACTTCAAAACATATCTTCCTGAAGGACTTCTTTTCTTCGTTCCTCAAGGTAAAAAATCCCCTCTTCAAGTATTCCAAAAAGGCGGACTTACTTCAATGAATGGTAACGACATTATTACTGGAACAGAGATTACTCGTTTTGATATGGAAATTGGGGCTGGTGTAGCAAAAGGACAAGAACATCAAATTGGTCTCATCAGAGACACAAAATATGAATTACCACAAATTTAAACAATTTAAAATCTAGGAGGGCTGTGTCCCTCCTTTTATTTTTGGAGGGATTACATGTCTTTTAATTTAGATAAAAAGATCACAATTAAAAACCTATGTCCATGGGATTTATATTTCCGAAAGATTGACACTCACGGAGACTTCAGATTGCCAGCCAATGGGATTAGACAGATTACAGCTGGAGAAGTGCAATCCCAAGTCTATGACAATACCTCGCTATTCACTGGAACTGACGGTCAAGGTACTCATGCCAAAATCTATATTGATGACAAAGAAACCCGTGTACACTTAGGTTTTGAGACTGATGATAAAGACGATAAGCAAGAAGTTGTTACTGTAGAACGGATTAAACAAATCTTGGGGTATAAAACACAAAAAGCCTTCGAAGAAAATGTTCAAAAAGAAATTTTACTTGAGTCTGAAAAAGCTCAGCTGTTTGATGTGGCTAAAAAAGAAAAGATTAATGACTACGCTAAGATTAAGTTCATTGAAGAATACACTGGATTTAAATTTGATACTCAATCATAAGGGGGTTAAATCTTGACTACCTATGATGAAATCATAAACGTTTTCCATTCAAAGTTTCAGTCAAATGAAATATTACCAGATGGACTTGAGTATCAGTTTTTCAAGAACGCTATTGGTGAATATGAAACAGATTTAACTGAACTGGGTTTTGATAAAGAAACAAAAGATTTTAAAGAACCCCTCTCCCCTGCTCAAATTCAAATTTTAGGAAGACTCATGTACAAAGATTATTTAGGAAGATATCGAGACAGAGCCTTAAAATTAAACAACATTGTAGGAAGAGATATTCAATTGACAGGTTTATCTAATACTAAAGCTCAGGTTAATAGATCCTATGAAGATCTTGTCGATGAGATTGAAAAAAAAATGAGCAAACTAAAAGTGAATAATTTTGATTGAGGTGGTTCGGTGTCTGTAGATTGGTATCTTACCTCTTCTTCAAATTATTTGAGTGGCTGGGAAAATGAAGAGTTTAATTCAAACAAGTATGAAATTTTCAAAGAAATCTTAGCAAATTCACCTGAAACTTACGATATTAAATTGAATGGCAAGCCTGCACAGGTAATAATTCAAACCACTCAGGACAGTGAAACAAAAAAAGTCCTTACAGTTTTAGGTTTATTAAATCGTGGTGACTTGATTTTGTATGACGGTAGTTACTGGTTAGTTAATTCACGCCCTACCGATAACAAAATGAATGACAGTGCTACTATGCGGCTTTGTAATTCATCAATTAGTCTAACATCTTCTGACAAACTAATTGATTCCGGAAAGATCGATGAAGTTACAGGGAGACCGATAAAGATTAAAGTGCCTGGTGAGAAGGTTGACATCCCGTGTGTTTTAGAACGGACAACCTCAACAATTGGATCAGAATTGGCTATAAATATTCCTGAAGGGCAAGCACATGTCACCATCCCCTTTTTAAAACATGAAAAATTAAAGAAGGGTCTTTTTCTTTCTTTTTATGGTGAGGAATTCCGTGTTGATGATATAGACTATTCCAAGGTCTATGGAGACACCGGAACAATTAGACTTATAGCCAAAAAGAAAGTTGGAGGTGATAGTGAATGAGTATGATGGTCGAACATATGACAACTGTATTCAGAACCATTATGAATGATACAGAATTGAATCGTCTTTTATATTATAAAGATGACCCTCTCTCCTCTTCTCTCCCTGACGTTCAGACGTTGGAAAATTATTATGATCCAGTTGATGATTCCCCATCGATATTAAGCTCCATAATTAAACGTGCTCCCAAAACTGATGATTTAACCGATCAACCAATTTGCAGGCTTTGTGTTTATCTTGGCAATGGAATCCCTAAACCCTCAATCCAAAGTGCGATGCTGCTAGATCAAGATTTGATGATTGATGTTTATACACACATTAACACCTATGAAGAGACTGAATTCAGGAACCTGAAAATTACTGATCGTATTTGTGACATGCTCTTCAATCAAAATTTTGCTGGTATCGGTAAAAATGTTAAATACACAAGACTGCTCATATCGAATGCACCTGAAGGGTATTTGGGATACAAATTAATATTCACTTTCGGAGCTATGAAATGATTGATATGGAGTTTTTCATTACCGGAGAACCTATCTCTACAGAACTTGGTGAATGTAGATTCATTAAAGTTAAAGAGTATGGTCAGTTAGCCAATTATTTAAGGCTAATCAAAATGTCCAAAAAAGAGATTATTTACGTTTATAGCAAAGAAGATGTTAATCGTTTCGGGGAACTTGATGAGCTTGTTGCTGAATTAAAGAAAATGACTCTTTATGAAATTTCGGGTACCCTTCCTAATTTTCAAGAAGCCTATAGCACAGTGTTTTCTAAAATGTTCAATGGAGAAGAAATACTGGATAAGCTTACTCCAGACAACTTCGATTCCATTAGAGAACTTGTATTAAAAATGTGTTGTTTGAAGGAAGAAAAAATAAGCTCCAATCCTGAAATTCAAAAAGCTAATGAGCGAAGCAAAAGAGTCAAGAGTCAAGATGGTGATTCAGTTGATATGGCAGATATCATTAGCACAGTGTCGACTTATACAGGCTACCTTTATAAAGACATTAATGACATGACCCTGTTTCAACTTTATATGACTTATCACCGGATTGCTCAATTCAAGCAATATGACACTTCTACCCTATTTGCTACAGTTTCACCAGAAGCAGGCAAGAACATTGTGAACTGGGATAAACACATTGACTTATTTGAGGAAGAGAAACATTACATAAGCCGGGATAAATTTATAAATGAGACCAAAGGTCTTTCTAAGGGCAGCAAATAGCTGTTCTTTTTTATTTTAAGGAGGAAATCTATAGATGAAAACAGTTATTCAAGATACAGCTGATGTTTATTTCAGAAGAAAATCTGATGGTCAGCTTGTATTCACAGCAGAAGCACAAACAGCTTCATTCTCCCAAACCATCTCCGAAGAAAAACTTCGTGGTGGTATCGGAAATAAACCACTTTATATCTTGAAGTCTGAAAAAGAAATCAATCTTACTGTCAAGAATGCATATTTCGACTTAGAGTGGTTAGCAATGACACAAGGTGAAACAATTGAAGAAGAAGCAAAAGTTCAGGTTTTCGACCGTGAACATGGTCTAATTGTTGATGACAAAAATGCGGTTACACTTAAAGGTAAACCGGTAAGTGATGTAACCTTCTTCAACAAAAGAGGTGTTACGTACAAGACACCTGTGTCAACAGATGGATCTTATTTAATTCCTACTGGATTTGCTGGCACTAAAGAGAAATTAACTGCAGTGTACCAGATCAACAAAATCGGTAGACGCCTCCCTATTAAAGCGAGCAAATTCTCTGAGCGATATGAAGTTGAATACCGTACAATTGCCTATAATCCTGACACTGAAGAGGTTTACAGTGATATCTACATTCAATTCCCTAACGTATCTCCTTCTGGCGAATTTGAAATGTCGCTCGAAAACGGTAATGCATTAGCACCAGAAATTAAATTTGAAGCACTGGCGGATACTGACACTGATGAGATGGCTGTTGTTATTGAAGCGAGTAGAGAAATTAACTTTGTCAAAGACCCAGATCCTGGATCTGATACAGAAACACAAACTAAATCCGTAGACGTTGGCAATTAATTTTACAGGAGTGATTTTTAATGGCAGCAAAACTTAATGATTTCGATGGTGTAAAATCTTCAGCTAGAGATGATGGAAACGGTGGCTTAGTAACTGACATTCATCTCAAATCACAAGAAAAGCCTCTACAAGTTGACTTCCCTCAAGCTGGTTTAGATGCTATCAAAGGCATCCAAGTACAATCCCCTTCCGTGACCTTGAATGAAAGAGATCCCGGTTTCTCCTCTTTTAAAACGGATAAATTCACTGTTACTTCAACAGCTCAAAAAGTTACCGCAGGTATCACTGACAGAACAGCACTTACTATTTATCCTCCCGCAGAAGGCACGGTTTACATTGGAAACTCTACTGTAACCGCTGATACAGGTATCCCATTGACAGCCGGTGACAAACCTTTTTCGGTGCCTGTTGCTGCTGGCAAAACACTTTATGTCTATGTGATCAATGACGGTACTGACAGGGATGTAAGAGTATTTGAAGCTAAATAATTTGAGGGGATCCTTCCCCTCTCCTTTTTAAATAAAAGTCAGTTTTTAAACAGACTTAGGAGGTGGAGTTGTTGACAGAAACCGATGAAAATATTTTAAAAACCATTCCAGATAAAGCAACCTTTACATTCCACGAAGCAACAACTGCCCCGTCTGAAGGTGAAGAATTTGTAGTATCACATTATCGGGATATTACTGTTAAGATCTCTGGTTCCTCAACTTCAAGAGAAATAAAATTCTTTGCCGTAGATGAAAATGGTGAAAAGACAGAAATTGCTGGAACAAACAAAACTGATTTTCAATTAGGTACGGGCACATTGAATACAAATGAAAACTGGGATTTCGATATTGCGGGGCTTTTCAAATTCATGGTTGAGGTCATTTCCGTAAATGGAGATGTTACGGTTAAAGGAATTGCGGTGAGTTAATGAGCAGCAGTAAATTTGTAGGTCAGCTCAAACAAAACAATATACAAATCAATAATCTTAAAGATCAATTTTACAGAACTGAAGCTCATATGTCTGATCATGAAAAGCGTTTATCTGACAAAGTCGATGATTTCATGGAAAAGCAAAATTCAGAGTTAAAGTCGCATACTCAGAACACAGAAAACCCGCACCATGTAACTAAAGAGCAAGTCGGATTATCAAATGTGCTCAATGAAGAGCAAGCCACAAAGGTAGCTTTTGATGGCCATCTTGAGGATAAGAAAAATCCCCATGCAGTTACAAAAAGTCAAGTTGGGTTGTCTAAGGTTGATAATATTCAACAGGCATCGAAGGTGGATTTTGATGCTCACGATGCAGACCAGGATAGACATATCACAAAGGATGAGCGCAGTTATTGGAACAGTTCCGATGAAAGGTCAAAGTCTTTTTTAGCTGAACATACTGACAATCAATCAAACCCACACAAGGTTACTGCTGAACAGATTGGACTTGGGAATGTAGACAATGTAAAACAAGCTACTAAAAGTGACTTTGATAATCATCTGAATGACACTAATGTCCATATCAACAAATCTGATCGGGATAGATGGGACGCTACTCAACTTTTCAAGCTCACTGCTGATGATGGAAAAATATTCTACAAGGGTAGCTCCGAAAAAACGGAGTACAACGATTTGATTAACACTGGATTTTATTTAATCGCCAACCAGGGACTTCACTCCCCTGCCAACTTATCCAATGTCTATTTAGTTGTTATGAACTATGGAACTACAATTGCACAATTCGCATTAGAATCGTATTACGGAACACATACTTATTTCCGTTTTAGAAAAAGCGATTCAACGTGGACTTCTTGGCAAACACATGAAACGACTGACGGAGCACAAACCAGAGCCACTTCCGCACTCAACTCAGCGAAAGCCTACACCGATGCCCACGAAGCAAAAACTGATATTCACGTTACTTTAGATGACAAAGCCAGATGGAGTGGTACATCAGGTTCTTGGAACCCAGTCACACTTATTAATGGAGCTACACAATACTCCACTTACCCTTTCAAATTCTCAAGTGTAAATAACGTGCTATGGCTAAGAGGATCTTTCGGAACATTGCCGGCCATTGGAACTGCAGTTGCTAAATTCTCAACCAAGCCAACACAGCTGGTGGATTTTGTAGTACCCACAATTGGATCATATGGAACAGCGAGATTTGCCTTCACAACAGATGGAGATTTACGTTTTGATGGATTGTACGCTAATGACATTAACAGTGTTTCCAGAGTTTCATTTAATATAGGAATTCCTTTATGGTAGTAGGTGAAAATATTATGCATGTTCTTTATTACGATGAGAACTTTATGTACGCTGGAGAAGACTTCATTGAAGGCGATGCTCTTCCTCCAAATAGTACAACTGCTGTCCCAGACCCCACAATAATCTTACCCAAATATGATCCCAAGAAAAATAAATGGATTGAATCAGCAACTGAAGAATACAAGGATAGCGTTAAGCCAGATATTCCTGAGCCTAGCGATATTGACATTTTAGGACAAACACTGTCCCAACTCCGTATAAGCTTGTTACAAGTTAACAAAACAATAGATGCAATATTAAAAGATATTGATGATCTAAAAGGAGGTTCATAAAATAACTACATATAACTATTGGGTTAAGGCCCTGAGTCGGAAATGGGCAACCGTCGAGCAAGTCAAAGAAGCCTACCAGGAATTCAACGATGTGACAAAAGAAGAGCTACAATTAGGCGTAAAGAATGGTTTAGTCACTTTGGAGGAGTACAAAGAAATCACTGGCGAAGACTACAAAGAAGCAGACACGGAATAAAATACAAGTTTTATTTAGACACCTCTCCCCTTTTGAGGTGTCTTTTTTAATGAGTTCAGGATATATAAGGAGGAAATGAGATGGCATCGAAAAAATTAAATTTTGGATTAATTGAAGAAAGTGTGAGCAAATACGATAAGAAAGAAAAAGTACAACTCACTGATGACGTACATGTCTTTATTTACCCACACTTTGCCCCTTCTCGCATATCCAAAATGTTTATTGAGATAATTAAAGACCCCGAACGAGCTGAAGAAAAAGGGATTGATTTTAAGAAGATCAATTATTTCGATTGGATAGCTTTTTCACTAATTAAAGAATTTACGGATTTAGGCATTCCAAATGATATTAAGAATAAGATCAAATGGTTTCACAACCTTACTGACTCTGAATTTTTCCCATTGATTCTAAGTAGCTTCCCTGAAGAAAGCATAAAGAAACTTGGTGAAGCAGCAAAGATGATTCAAGATAATTTAGATAAACTTTCAAATATGTCTCAAGAAGAAATAATTGACCTTGTCATTAACAAGGTCGAAGAGATTGAAAATGAACAAGAGGCTGAATAATGGCCAAAAAGATAAAGGAAATAGCAGCACTAATTGAATTTGCCGCGAAGCAAGCCGTTCAAAAACAATCAAGCACAAAAAATACGATGATTAAAACAGGTCAAGAGCATGTGCAATCTGATGTGTATGACACCTATGACCCCCTTGTATATGAACGTACTTCTCTTTTGAAGGACTCCTTTGTCATTCAAAACGAATCTAACGGACTCTCATTAGACAATACCCGTAAAGACAACGGTAAGGATGTTGCCACGGTTGTTGAGACTGGTCAAGGATACACGTATCCAGATAAATACGGTTATGGTTACGGAAAACCTCGCCCATTTATGAAGAATACCGCTGAATCGTTAAAAGATGGAAGATTAGTTGCTGCTATAAAAAAAGATTTAAATACAAGTGGTATTAAAACAGAATAACGGTGGTGTATTAATGGCCAGAGAAATAAAACAAAACATGATGCGCTCTAGAGCCGAAAAGTTGCCCGAAGTCACAGATGAAATGTGGGGTCAGGTTGATGACGAGCATAGAAGCTTAACACAAGAATTTCTTGATGCCCACTCATTCCGAGATAAAACTAGGAAGCAATACAACTCCTCTCTTCGCCAGTTCTTCTGGTGGGTGCATAATTCTTTGAATGGGAAGAAGCTTTACAAAATATCCAAAAGGGATTTCATCAGATATCAAAGCTTCCTGAAAAATAGAGGGATGTCTTCAAGTGGAATAGCTTTAAAAAAGGCTGGAGTATCTTCTTTAAATAACTACATTGAAAATGTTGTTGCTGAAGATGACGATAATTACAAATCATTCAGAAACTTCACAAGAGGTCTTCCTGCCATCCCTAAAACAACCACGTATGAGAAAGTAAAGGTTACTTACGATGAATACAGAACAATGATGAAAGTGCTTGAAGAAGATAAAAACTATTTGGGAATGGCTTGGTTAGCTACTGCCTTTAATGTAGGTGCCAGAAGAGCTGAAATTATTCAGTTTAAAACCGAAATCCTGAATTATGAGATACCTGAAGGTCAATCTTATGTCATGGCTCACAAAGTTCTTGGAAAAGGAAAAGGCGAAGGAAAACCCCTCGACTACATGATTAACACAGAAGCTCTGGAATATTTGAAGCTTTGGCATGAACAACGGGGATATGACCATGAATATTTATTTACTACACAGTACGGTGGCCAACCAAGACAAATGTCAGAGGGGTGGGCTGACTATTTTTGTTCTGATGTTCTTTCTGATATCCTCGGTCGCCGCATTAACCCTCACCTCTTTAAGGCCTCCTGTATTACTTACCTTCTTGAAGTCAAGAAAATTAAGATTGAGCTCGTGAGTAAATATGTTGCACAGCATAATGACGTGTCTACAACAATTAAGCATTACGACCTTCGTGATTTTAAAGAAGAAAAGAATCAAATCTTCTCGTAAACATTATGAGTCTCTTCAATCCTCACCAAAGTTCAATTGAGAATATGCAACAGCAAATTAATGAATTGAACGAAGCTGTTGCTGAATTAACTAGGCTGCTTGATACTAAAGCAGATAAGAATCAATTCGGGTCTAAACAGATTGATGAATCCAAGATCAGTGACGGTAAAGTTCTTGTTTACAATGCAAGCACCGGTAAACTTGAATACGGAAAGATTAAGAAAAGCTTGTTGGGAGACATATCAATTGATTTGCTTTAGCGACACTCTTTATGAAATCCCTCTTTTATGCAGAATCAAAATCCTTCAATTGAGGGATTTTGCTTATGGATAAAACCTTAAACTTATTTCCATATTTGACGATAATATGGAGAGGTGAAAAATATGAATAAGACCATACTTAAACACAATTTAGTACAGATGGATAGTCGTGACCTAATCAAATATATACAAAAGGAATTCCCCCACTCAGGCGAACCCTACTCAGAACAAAAACGCAAATTGCAAATCCTAAAATCACTTAATCCATCAGATTTAACTTTAGCTATTTCCCGTATGACTCGAATTGAAGCGTCCTATGATCACACAAAAATGTGGACAGTTGGAAGTGTCCTCATAGGAACATGCTTACTATCTCTCAGAATTATGTTTAGTTTTAATTTGCTTTGGTATATTCTAATCGCAATAGCCATTTGCCTTCTCCTCCTTTTCAATGTACGAAAGGATAGGGATATTGTTATTACTGCTACATATTTTAAAGAGTTACTCGAGCAGATTAAGTCTGAAAAAGGAAAGTGATCCTTCCCATTGCTGGTTCTAACCTTTTGGAAACCATGATATAATGTAGGAAAATAATACTGGTGGTGGTTGGATGAACTGGGCTATCATTCTAATTTTAGTGATTGGCGCTTTCATTATTATCGGGGTTTGCGCTTCAGATAAGCAAAAAGAAATGGATAAAAAAAGGGCAACCGAGATTGAGAGCATCGGGAACTTTCCTTCTAATTACAAGTCAATTATTAATCCCGATAAAAATGCAAAGCTTACATTGGTTGAACCGGATGATAAGTTTATGATCCACAAATTCAATCAATATGGAACACTGGAAGAAAAAATTATTCCCTTTGAAAAAATCATTGAAGCCGAGGTTTCAATTGATGATTGTACAGTTACAAAAGTATCCAAAGGAAGTCAAATAACCGGCGCTGTTGTTGGTGGATTAGCAGCAGGAAGCATTGGAGCTTTAGTTGGTGGGTTATCTTCCAATAAGACAGAAACAAAATACTTCAAAAAAATTGATTTGAAATTAAAACTCGATGATTTCTCCTCCCCTATTTACAGATTTGATTTCCTGCCGAGTAAAGATGAATTTGGCCTAGAGAATGTTAAAGGGTTTAAACAGGATGATCCAAAAGTTAAAGATGCTTTATCAAATGCTGAAGTATGGCAAGGGATTATGGAGATTGCAATACGGAAAGCAAACAAAGTCGCTCAATAATGAGTGGCTTTTTTATATGCCCTATTCGAAAGGATGTGACCTATATTTGAGTCAAGATTTAAAGATCATACTCACACCCAAAGCTGATACTTCTTCAAAAACTGTCGAACAGTTAAATCAGCAAATTAAATCTTTAGAGAAAAAGCTAAATTCCCTTAATTTAAAGACCAATATTGATGCCTCTGCTTTAAAGACTCTCAACGATTTCTCCTCTGCAGTTGAAACTTATCAAAAACATCTCAAATCCTTCAATCAAACAGTTAAAGAAACCACAACGATTACCAGAAATGCTGATGGTACTGTTGAAAAGCTTACGCAGCAGTATAAGAAAAATGGCGAAATCATTCAGCGTGAAAAGAAATTCATCGACAATCGTAATCAATCACTACGTGAACAAACGCAAGAAGTTAACAGGCTTGCTCAAGCGACTGAAAAACTTGGTCAGGTACAGAAGAAAACAGAACAAAAGAATGCTCAAGGACAAACGACAAGGGTTACTCAAAAGAACCGCAATGGCTTTGACGATATTACCTATACAACTGATCCAAAAACAAACGCTACTACATCTAAAGTAACAACGAATTATGATCAGCAACGAAAAGCAATTGAACAATTAAAACTGGATTTAGAAAAACTTAGACAGCAAGGAATTGTAACTGACACCACCCTCTCTTCCCTTGGACGGAAATTAAATACTGCTCAAACAGCACAACAAATTGAAGCATTACAAAACAGAATCAAAATGCTCGATGATAAGTCTGCTGCTGTGGCGAAAAATAATGAGCTCAGAAAAACTATTGAGCTTTATCAACGCCAAGCACAAGTAAACGTACAAAACCTTAATACGCGTTATGGCGATACGATGGGTGCTGGAAATAGACAAGCTATCCAAGAATATCTGAATGCAGTTAATAGTCTTAACTCAAGCGTCGGCGGAAGTAATGTCAGATCTCAAATTCAAAGCTTGAACATGCAATTCAGGGAATTGGCTTCAAATGCTCAAACAGCGTCTAGTCAAGCCTCCTCTTTTGGCACAGAGTTAACTCAAGCTTTCAAAAGTATGTCGACATATTTGATCTCCGGTTCTTTATTCTACGGTGCTATATCTGGGCTTAAGGAAATGGTCTCCCAGGCTGTTGAAATTGATACTCTAATGACAAACATCAGACGTGTAATGAATGAGCCTGATTATAAGTACAATGAGCTACTCGAGGAATCAATAAACCTAGGCGACACCCTTTCAAACAAGATCACTGACATACTCCAAATGACTGGCGATTTCGGGCGTATGGGTTTCGATGAAAGTGAACTGTCTACGCTTACTAAAACCGCTCAGGTTCTACAAAACGTCTCTGATTTAACTCCTGATGATACTGTTAACACCTTAACTGCCGCAATGTTAAACTTCAATATTGCTGCGAATGATTCTATTTCAATCGCAGATAAGCTTAATGAAGTCGATAACAACTATGCTGTAACCACTCTTGACCTGGCGAATTCTATTCGAAAAGCAGGAAGCACCGCCTCTACTTTTGGCGTTGAATTAAACGATCTAATTGGTTACACTACAGCAATTGCAAGTACCACCCGTGAAAGTGGAAATATAGTCGGTAAAGTGATTGCTGACTTTAAATCTCTTCTGATTGACTTGGAACTCCTAACGTTAAGACGAGGACGACAAGGGGCAAGCGTTATTGCAGCCTGAACGACTGAGCGAAGAGACGCTAAATTGCGAAGCGACAGTCTGAACTTCTATGGAAACATAGAGAGTATGATTGAAGTATCATACCGCCACATATAGTGGTCAGTAGCCTTTAAGGTGAAAGTAACAGAATTGAACTCACTTAAAACCATTTTCGCACGTATCGGGAATAATGATAGCTCAATTAAAGCCTTAGAACAGATTGGCATTTCTGTGAAAACAGCTAGTGGTGAGGCGAAATCTGCTACTGAATTAATTAATGAGTTAGCAGACAAATGGAATAACCTCAGCGATGCTCAAAAACAAAACACCTCGATAGGTGTAGCGGGCATTTATCAGCTTTCTAGATTTAATGCCTTAATGAACAACTTTTCCATATCACAAAACGCAGCGACTACTGCGGCTAATTCCGCAGGAAGCGCTTGGAGTGAACAGCAGAAATACGCTGACAGTTTACAGGCAAGATTAAATAGGTTGTCAAATGCATTTACAGAGATGTCAGTTGCCTCAAGTGAAGCTTTCATATCAGATAGTATTGTTGTTTTTGCAGATGCACTTAAAGGTTTAATGCAAATAAGTGCTCAAATCACTAAAACAGTCGGTCTCCTTCCTCAAGTTATAGGAGCTGCTACAGCTGCAGTTATGCTTTTTAACACTTCTTTACGTACAAGTGCACTTACCTCAGGAATGGCAATGGGCGCAGCCCTTAAAAATTTAGTACTCAACTTTAATGCTGTAACTGTTGGAGTAACTGCCGCCTCTGCCAAAACAGTTGTTTGGAATAGAGCTGTAACTGCATTTAATGCATCCCTAGTTGGACTTAAAAGAGTGGCGATGACCACTGGAGCTTTCTTAGCAGGAAGTTTTCTTCCTATGGCAGCCATGGTTGGACTGGGCGTCGTTATTGAGAAACTCATTTCCTCTTATTCTGATTTAAAACAAGCTAGAGAAGACTTTGAACAAGCTAAAACTACTAGCATTGAAGCAATTACAACCAATAAAGATGAAACTGATAAACTGATTAGCCAATACAAAGAACTGCAAAAGGCTAAAGATGGCGGGGATTTATCAGCCAATCAGGAGCAAGAATACCTACAAGTAACGCAGCAATTGGCGCAAACGTTCCCGAATTTGATCGCCGGGTATGATTCTCAAGGGCAAGCAATCATAAAGAAAAACCAAGCACTAAAGGATGCTATAAAGTACACTGAAGACCTTACTAATTTAAACAAAAAAGACATTCAAACAGGTGCTAATAGTAACTTTAAGGATAGCTTAAAAGACATTGATAAACTCAATGATAAGATTAAACAGTATAAGCAGGTTGCCGATTATTATAAAAACGGCAAGAGTTGGGATATTTTCTCTTCTGAAAATGACAAAAAAAATCAAGGTATTAAAGCTGAACAAGATGCACTACGTACTGAGCAAGAGCTATCCAGCTCACAGGCTAAAATTAGAGAGCAAGTGCAACAGACAATTGATGCCTTTAACTCAATAAAGATAAATCCGAATCTTTCAAGGGAAATATCTAACGCATTCGATAAAATCGACTTCAGCAAAATGAATGCAGATGAACTTGAGTCATTTTCAATAAATGTTTCGAAATACATGGAAAATATTCAAAAAGCTCTGCAATCGGGCAATAAAAATAATTTTGATTCCGCCTCTAAAAGCTTAGAACAGCTTGTTAATCAATATATGAGTGGTAAAGATAAAGCTAATGGTTTGGCTTTATCTTATGATGACCTTAAAACTGCCATTGACTCTACAAATGATTCTGCACAAACTGCAAAAGTAACCTGGGATGAAAATGGTGAAGGTGTAGATGCATTAGGTGAGCAAGTCGGTAATTTATCTGACAAGCTCAAAGAAGCTAAAGGTGATTTTGAAGCAATTAAAGGAATCATCGATGATTTAGTTGAATCGAAGCAAAATGATGCTGCTATATCTGCCATTCAAAATGAAGCTTATGACACTATGTCTGACAGCATCTCCCCTTTAAATAACCTCCTTGAAAAAATGTCTGAAGGTAAAAGCATATCTGCAACAGAAGCCATGAAACTTATTCAGAAGGAACATGATCTTGCTGATGCAATTTCAGTTGAAAATGGTGTTGTAAAAATCAACAGAAATGCAGTTGTTAAGCTTCGGGATACAAAACTCAAAGCTTACAATGATATGCAACAATCTGTAAGACAAGATTTAATTAATCAGGCTAACGCATTAAATAAAAAGATTAACATGTATAAGTCTGAAGTTAAGGCTATCAAGACTGTGCAAGATGCTTATAACATGAAATCAGAGCTGGAGAGTAACAAACAAAAGATCTATGATGAATTAAAAAAAGGAAACAGCGGATCGCTGCAATTCCTTCCAAAGAATCAAGAGGATCTGAAACAAGTTACCGATATCACCGATCAGCTTAAAGAGCTTGATAAACTAGCCGATTTGGCTTCAACTTCCCTATCTGAAACAGGAACATCTCTTGATGACCTGTCTTCTTCAAGTGATAAAGCCTCTGAGGAAATTAAAACATCTATGTATGTGGCTGACAAATACAAGGAAGCTCTGGAGAAAGTTAATGCCGAAGTCGAAAAGTACAATAAGCAAGTAAACGACTATCCAAAGTATTCTCAAAGTTATCGGAATGCCCTGCAGAAAGAAATTAAAGCTCTTCAACAAAAGAAAAAGCTTATGCAGGAGCAAGCCAAACTCCTCAAGGATCAAATTAAGTCAGGGAACATTGCACAATACGGTATAGTTACCTCTTCCCTCTCCTCTGGTTCATCTTCTGGTAGTTCTTATTCTTCCGGTGGCGGGTCTTACTCCGGTAAATACTCCAGCTACATTAATTCTGCCGCAAGCAAATACGGTGTTGATCCAGCTCTAATTGCAGCTGTAATCCAGCAAGAATCTGGATTCAATGCAAGAGTTCGTTCTGGAGCAGGCGCAGCCGGATTAATGCAGTTGATGCCTTCAACTGCTAAAAGCTTAGGTGTAAACAATGTTTATGATCCGTATCAGAACATTATGGGTGGTACGAAATATCTAGCCCAACAACTAAGCAAATTTGGTGGCAATGTTGAGAAAGCACTTGCTGCTTATAACGCAGGGCCTGGTAATGTAATTAAATATGGTGGCATCCCTCCTTTCAAAGAAACGCAGAATTATGTTCAGAAGATCATGTCTAATTACACTAAGTCAATGACTTCTGCTAATTCATCCATTGCAAGCTACTACACGAAGAACAGCGCTTTTAGAATAAGTTCTAAGTATGGTGCACAAGATGGCTCTTACCGATCAACTCCACATAAAGGTATCGACTTTGCAGCGAAAGCTGGAACCGCAATTAAATCGGTTCAGAGTGGAAAAGTTCAAATTGCTGGTTATAGTAAAACTGCCGGTAACTGGGTTGTCATTCAGCAGGATGATGGGAAAGTTGCTAAGTATATGCATATGCTTGATACCCCTTCTGTTAAAGCCGGTCAAACTGTTAAAGCTGGCCAGACCATCGGTAAAGTTGGCAGTACGGGTAATTCAACAGGAAATCACCTTCATCTTCAAATTGAGGAAAACGGAAAGACTATTGACCCTGAGAAGTATTTAAAAGGTGTCGGTACATCTATTTCAGATGCATCTCAAGCTGAAGCAGAACGACAGCAAGCAATCGCACAAGCTAAATCCGACCTCCTCTCCCTCCAAGGCGACATTGACTCAGTAAACGATCAGATACAAGAACTCAGATATGAAATCGTTCAGTCGAAACTTGATGAATATGACAAGCGTATTGGTGATTTTGATGTAAGAATCGCTAAAGACAAAGCCCTCGCTAGTCATTATCTGAGCGACAGTAAAGAATTCCGCAAGTATACAAACGATCAGAAAAAAGCTTTAACTGAACAGCAAAAGATTCAGGGTCAGAAGGTTTCTTTTATTGAAAAAGAAATCAAAACAAACAAAACTTTAAATGGTGCTCAAAGAGCACAGCTTGCTGAGGAATTAAAACAGGCTAAGATTGATCTCATCAATTTTCAAGAAGAAGTAAGAGAACTTCGAGGACAGCTCATTCAGTCTGAGGTTGATCAAACACTTAACGGTATTGAGAAATCAACCAAGAAAACTGAATCCAAGCTTAAAGATGTTAGCAACAAAATATCCATGACCGAGGAAGATAAAGACAAGGTTAAATATTATAGCCAACAGATTAAGCTTATTCAGCAGCAACAGAATGAAGCGAAAAAGTATATCAAACAGTTGGAAGCACAAAAGAAAGCTGCTAAAGGGTTCCCGGATATTCAGAAACAAATTACTGAAGAGATCGAGAACTGGAAAGACAAGCAGAAGGATTACAATCTTGAGCTTTATAACACAAAGAAATCAATCAAAGATGTGTACAAATCTCTTGCTGATGAAGTTGTCTCCATCTATAAAGAGATGTACGAAAAGATGCGTGACATTGAATTAAAAGCGCACCAAAAAGCTACGCAAGACTTGATTGATGAGATTGATAAAACTGATGATGAAGCTAAATTTCAAAGACAGTTAAAAGAGAAGCAAGACAGTATCCAAAAACTCACTGACCAAATTAATCAGTATTCTCTTGATGACTCAGAGTTTGGTAAGTCAAAGGTTAAGGAATTGACTGAGCAGCTACAAAAGGAACAGTTAGATTTAGATGAGTTTCTTAAAGATCGTGAAAGTAGCAAACGAAAAGAAGCGTTGCAAGATCAGCTTCAAAAAGACGAAGATTCAATTAACAAGAAATATGATGATCTCGTCAATGATGAGCGTGGATTTAAGGAACTTGAGAAAAAGCTAATGGATGGGAAGATTACTGATATTGCTAAGCAACTGAATGAATTCTCTAAGTTCATTAACAGCAATATGGAGTCCATCGGGAAAAGCATCTCTAATAACCTTATCGATAAGCTTAAAGAAGCTTCTAATGCCCTTAATACTGTGACTAAAGGTAATACAACAGGCAAAAAAATATCCTCATTTGAAACAGGAGGATACACAGGAACAGGTTTAGGTTCTGGCAAGCTTGCTATTCTTCATGATAAAGAGCTTATTCTGAATAAGACTGACACCAAGAACATGCTTGAAACTGTAAAGCATGTTCGCAATCTGTCTGATAACGATTTGAATAATGAAACACCTAAATGGGGGCAAGGTGGAAAATTAGCAGCCTTGATTAACAAAGGAATCACCGCTATTCCATCAATAATTCCGAATATTAGCCAATCGAGCCTATCTAATAGTTTGATACCAAATGTTAAAACCACTAACCTCCCTCCTACAGTTAATTCTACTGGTGATAAAACAGTGAATCTAACAAACAATTTCAATATTGAAAAGCTCACAGGTGGTGAAACAGGAGCTAGGACAATGTTCGAAACCATCAAGAAAGAAGTTATAAAATTAAATGGAAGCATGTAAGAGTCTGTATAATGCAGGCTCTTCAGCTTGCTTTTTGATTGGTAAGGGTGGAATTTTATGATTAGAGAAAGTCAATATTTCATGTTCGATGATATCCCCTCTTATGAAATTGGGGCAGTGAATGTAAACACAGAGGGCGGACTACTGGAAGAGACATTCATAGCGAATAGAACAGTAAATGAAACATATACACGATCAGCTTCTGAGCCATATGTAGACAGTGTTAAACGTGAACCATATGAAATCCCTTTAAACTTTTACATAGAAGATCATTTAGATGAAGAAAATATTCGAAGAGTTGCACGTTGGCTAAATGTAGATGATTACAAGCCTCTTTCATTCAGTAGTAATTTAGATATCATTTATTTTGCTTTGCCAGTGAACGCAACAGATTTAGTACACAACTGCTCTAATGATGGATATGTGAAGCTGACAATGAAAGTATTTCCTTATAGGTATGGACGAGAAACAACTACCCATTGGCATGACATATCATCAGGCTCTAATAATATAGAAATTAAAAATATAGGGGATTTAGATATCCCACTCTCTCTCGAATTCAAAAAAATTGGTGATGGAGACATCACAATTGAAAACTTGACAGCTTATAAAGAACCTCTAAAATTCACATCAATTAAACATCAGGAAGTTATTAATGTAGATGCCAACAAAGAGCTGATCACCTCCAGTGTTACTGGGTATGAGTGTTATGATCAAGTCAATGAACAGTATGTTTTTTTAACAAGAGGGATAAACAGAGTTAAAATAACGGGCGAATGTTATATCCGGTTCATATACAGATATAAGTATTTGTAAGGGGATGTTTTATTGATTTACGATTTTAAACCAGGCCATCTCAAACTTTCTTTAGCAAAACCAAATAAAAAGAAAGTCGCTAATATAGTAGATTTCTCTAACGCCTCTCTAAATTTGAATTTTGATGAACTCCACGATCTAACTTTTAATATCCCACTTAAAGCAAGATATAATTTCAAGATGAAGCCAAACCATGTGGCAGAACTCATAAAAGGCTGGTATCTCATTAAGGCAGAATTCTTAAACAGAGTTGAATGGTTTGTAATAACCGGATTGACAAAGTCAGAAAATGAGGAACAAACAATACAAGTTAGAGCTCAAGGTCTTCCCTACATTCTTCATAAAAGCAAAATCAAATCATATGAAGGCATCTCTAAAAATCTGTTGGAAGTTGCCACAGATTGTCTTAAAGGAACTTGCTTTACTGTAGACTTTATTGACCCCTCTTTTAATGAAAAGCGCCGCTCATTTGATGTTACCTCTACCCGATATGAGTTTTTAAAGAACATTGGAGAAACTTTTGAGGCTGTGCCTATATTTGATACTGTGAACAACACAGTATCATTTTATAAAAAAGAAACTGTGTCCAAGTATAAAGGTGTCCAATTCTCTCCTAAAAGGTTCATGATTGATATGGAAGATACCATTGATATTGATGAAGTTGTAACACGATTAGACATTACCGGTAAAGATGGAATTGTTATTAATTCAGTCAATCCTACTGGACAGAGTTACTTGGATGATTTCTCTTATTTCCTCTACCCTTTTGAACGTGATGAAAAGAGAAATGTAATTAAGCATAGTGATTACATGGATGATGATTTGTGCCATGCAATTTTAGATTACAATGAACTTGTAAATAAAGAAGGCTCTTCTTTTTACCTCCTTTTAAATCAGAAAAAAGATCTGGAAGCAACAAAAACGAAACAAGAGAATACCCTCTTCACCCTAGAAAAAATCGAATTACAACAAATCTTAGATAAGATCACAGTAGCAAAAAAAGCTGGAGATGACACGAAAGACCTTATCAAGCAAAGAGATGCCAAGCAGCTAGAAGTTACATCAAAGAAAGCTGAAATATCCACCACTGCCAATCAGATTTCCAAGATAACTGAAGAAATAGCAGTGTTAAAAGATCGTCTGTCTATGGATAAGTTTCTCGGTGAAAAGCTAATGAAAAAGTTGTCTTATTTTATCCGTCAAGAAGATTGGTCTAATGACAACATTTTTGATGAAACAGAGCTGTATGAAAAAGGTCTTGAGGAACTTGGGGAGAAAAATACACCCCCGGTAGACATCAGAACAAACATTGTGAACCTATTTACTGTCAACAAAGAAAAGTACTTTTGGGATAGAATTTACCTGGGAGATATAATCAGATTAGTTAATGACGATTTTAGAACTGATGTCAAAGCAACACTTACAGGAATGAATTTTGATTTTGAGCAGCAAAGTATACAAGTAACACTTTCGAATGGAAAAAGAGCTACTACGATAGAACAAGACTTTGCACGCTCATTGTATACTGCCAAGAAAGCATCAACTGAATTCAATAAGAAAAAGATTGATTATGATACCCTACTGACCAATTACAATGCACGGAATGATCGTATATCTGCACCCGTTGCAAACCCAACTATCCGTAATGATGGGACTGCTATAACTCATGTTGTAAATGATAATGGATCTGTAGATGTATCAATCGAATGGGATTTTCCAGACTCCAATGAGGATAAATGCAATATCGATGGTTTTCTTATCCATTGCTACTCTGACACATCAGATGATACCTATCTTTTTGGTTCAAAGATGTCAGCTGAACAATATTTATCAGTTAGTTATGATAAACGAATTGCAACATTAACCGGTCAAGTTTCAAATAAGCACTATACATTTGGAGTCCAAGCCTATCGCACAGTAGAGACATCTATTGATAGTAGCGGTCGAATATTATCTGATATTGTACAGCCTAAATTCCCCTCAGAAAACCCCTACCTCCCCTCTTCTACTGTAGAAGTCAAAGGTAAGCTTAATGGCTCGAAATACACTGTCTCCTCAACTGAACCCGAAGAGCCAGAAGCAAACGATTTATGGACTAATACGGTTACCGGTGTTGTTTCCTCTTATGACGGCGAAAAATGGGTTTCCAGTGACCAGAAAACTGCTGAGTTAGTTGAAACCACAGCAGCACAAGTTGACACTAAACTCTCCGACTATGATAGTCGTGTCCAAAACATTGAGCTCAATAACCTTTTGGTCAATCCCCTGAAATGGAAAGGCGGAAATGTTTCTGCATTTGGTCGTAAATATTATGCCGATGTCAGTTATGACTCAACTGTTTTAAACTTAAATACAATCACTATTCCTATCCTTATTAATGCAGTAGATGCTTCAGATTCAAATCCGACTGTTGTGGACTACACTTATAACGAAGCGTGGGATATGATCCCTAAACTCAAAAATGATGGATATAACATTATTTTAGAACCTTACCCCTTCATCGCAAATGGAACCGTAGCTGAAACCGATTGGATCCCTTCTGATCTAAACCAATGGTTCACAGCATGGAACAACATCCTTCAAGACTTCGCCAAAAAATGCGAGCAATTTAAATTAGACGGTTTATACATAGCTTCAAACTTAGTTCATATGGAAGATTCAACAGAAAAGTGGAAATCAGTTATTACAGGGCTTAGGAGTTTATTTTCTGGCAAGATACTCTACCGGACAAATTATTGGGTAACCGCTGAGTGGGCTCCTGAAACGATTGTTGCGTATAACAAAAAGCTGAACAATCCTATATTTGGACTAGTCGATATTATTGCAATAGCTGCTTATTTTGAATTGACTGATAACCGTAATCCAACTGTCGATCAGTTAATTGATGCTATTTATAGCGTACCGTTATATGGACGAGGACAGAATATATTCAAGGAAATCAAAGCATTTTACGATAAATGGAATAGGCCGATCTTCTTTGGTGAACTTGGCATCCCACCTTACAGTAACTCTCCTGAACAGCCCCATAACGCATTCGGAGACCTAGGAGAATACAATGAATCAATTCAGGCGAATTGGTTTGAAGCTTGGGTTAGAGTTTTTCAAGCTCAAGATTGGTGGCAAGGATATTCTGTATATGCGATTTCAGATGAGAAGTCTGTTTACAACGTAATTGGCAAGAAAGCTGAATCCATTATTAGAGGACAAACATTAGGTGGTACTAAGGGCAGACTGCAGAGTTTAGAAGAGAGAGTCGCGCACTTAGAAGAATTGCTCAAATCAATTACACAATAAGAAAGGACGGTGAATTTAGTTTGGATTTTCCTCAGCTCTATAACGACCCCACCCTTTCTCAAAAAAGGAAGGGCTCAATCGATGACCCTTATTTAAGCTACAGTGAAACTTTAACTGTTTACAATGGTCGAGTCTTACTTACAGAAGTACCTAACCGTGAGTACAGAGTCGAGGTTAGTGGTGACAGTAAAGAATGGCGAGAAATTGAAGATGGTGAATTAGAAGACAACTACTTTAAGGTTGATTACCTTATGGGAGTTGTCTTTTTCAATGGTTCAAATGAAGGCAAATCACTTACTTTTACATATCAAGGAGAAGGTGCATCTTTCTTCCCTGCCTCAAGAATTTGGATTAAACGGCAAGGAAATATGGTCATTGAAACACTTCAAGGCTTAATTGATGATGCTGAAGATGCCATTATTCGTATCAACGAACGTATTGCTGAATGTGAACGTGTCACCAAGCGATGTGTTGAAATAACAAATTGGTGCAGACAAGCAACATCAGATTATGAGTATGTAGTTGAGAACACTAGGAAGATTTACTTGCCGTTTGTGTACACCTATCAGGATTTATTAAGCACTTATCCTTCCCCTCAAATTGGTTGGACTGTCACTGTAAAAGAAACAGGCATTGAATATCGATGGGATGGTTTTGACTGGATAAATATTAGCGTCTCAGATAAGTATGATGGTTTCAACATTGTTTCTAGCTATGTAGAGCCTTACAACATCAGGTCAGTATGGTTGAGAACGAACAATGCTCCCAAAAAGATGAGGATAAAACCTTCTGTAGAACCCCCTGACGGAAGTATGGTTTGGATTAGAAAAGGATAAGGAGGAGTATATATTGAACGACAATTTAATTCCCGTAAACACAATGGGTTATATGGACGAAGAAACAGAGCAATGGATACCCATTGATGCTATCGGGTTAAAATCAAATAATATTAGATATACTGCAGACGATATTCAAGAGGCTTTTGATAAAGCTTCTAAGGATATTAAAAACGTAATAAGTACAGTCGATTCTGGCTTAACAGATATCACAAACACTATTGGAGACATTTCAAAAATCCCTGCATCCGGTGCAACAATTGTTGATAAAGTCCTAAATGAATTTATCAGACGAAGTGTCAATGTTCAGGATTTTGGAGCTAAGGGTGATGGTGTTACTGATGACACTGAAGCTTTCAAAACTGCCTTTGCAAGTGGGAAACGAGAGGTTTTTGTTCCGGCAGGGATTTACATGGTTCAAGGATTGCACATCCCCTCTTATGTCAGACTTTATGGTGTTGGATCAGGGTCTGTTATCAAACTTCACCCAACTGCTACTGGAACATCTTGTGTATTAACCAATAGTGACTACACAAATGGAAACGAATTTATCTTAATTGAATACTTAGACCTCGACTGGAATTTAGATAAAAATGATAACACCATTACAAACGGAACAAATGCGAACTGTGTGGGCATTGTTAACTCTAAATTTGTTCGGGTTAGAAACGTCAATGCTCGTAATCCAGGTGTACACGGTTTTGATGTAAGCTCCCCTGTTTGGAACTCTTCTTCTGATGGAGCAGATCATTATCAGCCAAATGGTAGCAAATATGTTTGGATTGAAAATTGTACTGCAACTAATTATGGTGACGACGGCTTCACAACGCACTATTCTGATTACGTCTTCTTCACTAACTGTTACGCCTATGACGCTAATGGATCCGCACACAGCAAAGGAGCTTCAAATTCAAACGGTTTTGAAATTGATGACGGCTCTAAAAACGTATGGCTTGTGAACTGTTACAGCCGAAAAAATTGCAGGGGTTTTGAAGTCAAAGCTCACAACAGAGCGCCTGCAGCAAGAAACGTAAATTTAATTAACTGCTATTCCGAAAATGATATCCGCGCATTTGATTTTAGGCATATTGGCTTTCACCTAGCCTCCGAAAAACCCTCTACAAGTGCATTTGACATTAATGTCGTTAACTGCACTGCCCAACATCCTATCTTCAGCGACCTTTATAAAGGGTTAAATCCCCGTGCACTTGTTATTTCCGCTTATAGAAATGTAAATGTATCAAACTTCAATGCAATTGGTGATCCGACGTATGATTATAAGAATACTATAGTAATCTCTACTCAATATAAGAGCAGAAATATCAACCTAAGCAACATCACTGTTTCAGGGTTTACAACAGCAAGTAACGATATCTATGTAATCGGTGGAGCCCAAAAATCAGACAATGTAAACATCTCGAATGTAACCATTAACCAATCTGCACTAGTGGGTATTGCTGTTGGAAGTAAAGTTGGCTCAGTCAATATCAATAACGTTAACATGACGGGAACAAACAAAGCAGGTTCAATAGGTGTTTATTGCACTAACTCACAAGCCAATATTAACGCTGCGATGTGCGAACAATACGCTACTCCCAGTAAAATTGCCGGGAAAACCTACGCATTTATCCCGAATAATTTCAAAGGTGGTACACGGATTGCGACGACTTCCGGCTACGCTAAAACAAATACTAGCGTCGTAATGGCATCTTCAGGTGGCGGACAAGCAACTGGTGACGCTTCTGCCGTTATTGCAACAACTGGCGGTTCTAAAGCAGAAGGGCCACGTAATGCAGTTATTGCGTCCTCTGGAGGATCTAAAACAACTGCAGAAGGAAGTCGTTCATTGGTTGTTGCATCAAATAATTCTTCCATTGAAGGATCAGGATCTTCTAGGGTTGTTATTGGATCACAATCTGTAGCAAATAGAAAAGGTTATACCACTATATGGGGATATGGAACATCAGATGCCCCTTCCACCTCGAACATTAAGATAGAACATGATGCGATGAGAGGAAATATTGCCTTAACCGGTCAGGTTAAAGGTGCTTCCACATTTGCTGATTATGCGGAGTACTTCGAATCTGCAGATGGAAGAGCAATTCCTACCGGATATATGGTCACACTTGATGGGGACAAAATTAAAAAAGCGAATCTCGGTGACAAGGTATTAGGGGTTATATCTGAAACAGCTGGCATTGTGCTCGGAGAGTCTTTGTTTAATTGGCAAGGAAGATACCTCAAAAATGAATTCGGCGGTCTTATTTATGAAGATAGGGATGTGACATTTGTGGATTCGGAAGGTATGCAAAGAACAGAAATAAGAAGGCTACCAAAAGAAAATCCCAACTTCAATGCCAATGAAGAATATGTTCCACGATCTGAGCGTCCTGAATGGAATATAGTCGGTATGTTTGGACAAATTTTCGTTCGCATTGATGAAACAGTTCAAGACGGCGACAGAATTGTACCCAAAGCCGGCAAAGGATCAAAATCCTCTGATGCTTCAGGTTATCCGGTAATGAAAATAACAACGCCTTACACAAAAGAAAGAGGATACGGTGTTGCTGTCTGCTTAATAACACCGACAGTTTAATTCAATGCCCTCTTTAAAGGAGGTGGTTATGTTCTAGTTAAAATATAAATTTTATTCAATTTGCAGCATTCAAAAACAGAGATATCAAGAGCATACGTGAGAATATGTAAGTTTATCAAATGGAGGTGATTGTCATAGTCTCAATCTTCCATCTTTTGGTCATGTGCCCAGCCTTTTTAATAGTTCATGCATATTACTTGGTTAGATTTAAATTTCTAAGAAAAGACGATTCCTTCAAAGAGAATAGAACATTCTGGATCATTGTGCAAGCGTTAGAGGCTCCCATATTCAATGGTAATTTCAGATCGATGTTTAATGAGTTAAGACTATTAAAAAAGACTTAACAATAAGAGAGTAACAGCTTATATACATGCAATCGAGAGAGATCGGAATTTGTTTCCCTTCTCTCTTTTTTGTGCTCAAATTTAATTTAGGAGAGATGTTTAATATGGCTATTCAAGCGAGACAAATGCTAGTATCCCCAGAGAAATACGGAATCAAATGTCCATATGCATTATCTGCTTCATTCATCACTTTTCACAATACATACAACAACGCACCAGCGCAAAATGAAGTTAGTTATATGATCGGTAACAATAATGAAGTTTCTTTTCACTTTGCTGTAGATGACAAAGAGGTTGTTCAAGGGATTCCTACAAATCGTAATGCATGGCATACAGGTGATGGATCAGGTGTGAATTCAGGAAACCGGACTTCTATCGGTGTAGAAGTTTGCTACTCTAAATCAGGCGGAGAACGCTATAAAAAAGCTGAAGCGTTGGCTATTAAGTTTATTGCACAACTCCTTAAAGAACGTGGTTGGGGTGTGGATCGAGTTAAAAAGCATCAAGACTGGTCTGGCAAATATTGCCCACATCGAGTTCTTGATGAAGGACGTTGGAATGCTGTTAAAGCTTCTATTGCTGCTGAATTGAAAGCACTCGGCGGAAATACTTCTTCCTCATCTTCAAAGCCAACAAAAGTCGTTAAAACAAATGGTTCTTATGTTAAGAACACAGTTATCGCAGACAGTCTTAATGTGAGAACCCAACGCAATGCAAACTCCTCTATTGTCCTTACCCTTCCTAAAGGCTCCAATGTCCAATATCAAAAAGGATCAACTCAAAACGGTTGGGGTTACATTAAATATACCAATTCTAAAGGTGCTACATACAGCGGCTATGTAAATGTGAAATACATTAAAAGTGATGCTGAGCTCGGACAATCAACCCCAAAGCCTAAATCCACTTCTAAGCCTAAAAGCAGTGGTATCAAATCTGTAGGCAAAATTAAAATTGTCGGTGTACAAAGCGCTGCAATCGTTATGGACAGACCCGATAAAAACAAAGCAAAGAACCTCGGCACTGTAAAGCTAGGTGATACCATCAGCATTTCTGGCTCAGTGAAAGGTTCAAACAATGCTAAGGGTTACTGGGAAGTGATCTATAAAGGTAAACGCGGCTACATCTCAGGTCAGTTTGGGTCAAAAATCTAAATATATTTAATTATCTTTGAGGATGATTGTTGATCGAGGTATATCAATGATTATCCTCTTATTTTAGGAGGTGATGTAATGTCACCTTTCTATTTTATCAAAGGTTGGTGACAAATGGATAACTTTGAGCAAAGCACCATTTCAAGATTAAGTGCACTTGAAGAAAAAGCTAAGCACACTGATAACAAAATTGACTCTCTTGAAGAAAGAACAAATGTTATTGGTCGTATTGCTACGCTTGTTGAGCAGCAAGTCGAAATTAATAAGGATTCTCAAGCACAATCGAGAGAACAGTTCAGCACTCTGAACGAAATGAGCAATAGTTTAAAAAATCTGAGTAAATCATATGAAAAACTGGACAATCGAGTTGAAATATTGGAACGCTCTGATTCTACTCGCAAAATTGATCCCTCTCAGTTTACTAAAGACCTTGTGTTTAAGGTACTGCCCAGTGTAATTGCGACTATTGTCGCAGCCTGGTTACTCATACATTTTGGGCTTAAATAAAATGAACAGGAGCGAATTTCATGACTAAAATTAACTGGAAAGTAAGACTTAAAAAGAAAACATTCCTGGTTGCAATCTTCTCCGCAACTCTTTTATTCGCACAAGCTATTACATCAGCTTTTGGATACGATATTTCTGTGTTTAGTGATGATCTCACTGAGAAATTTAATGCGCTGTTGACATTTTTAACTGCCATGGGAATTGTGGTGGATCCAACCACTACAGGTATCTCAGATAGTGATCAAGCAATGGAATACACAGAACCAAAATAACTCAGGGGAGCTCATCTCCCCTTTTTTTCATTTTTAATTAAGAAAGGAATGATTGTTGGTCATGCAAATAGGATCTGGGTATATCGGGAGTCCAATGCTTGAGAAGTCAGAATCTAACCATGAAGTGATCCCTTCCCCACCTGCAACCTGGACGATTAAATATTCTTTCTATAAATTCAGCTTTTCGAATGATCAGGAATGCCACGTATCAATCAATGGTGGAAATCCTATCTATTTAAGAGCTGGACAAGGCTTTCAAATGGACGCTCACGATTCACCTATCACAAGCTTCAAAATTTCTGAGTCAGGGATAACATATAATTTTTTGGGGGCGCATAAATGAGTTTCTTCAATCCGATGGTTAATGTCTCAATTGTCACTGGGAAGTCTGCTTATGATATTGCAGTGGACAATGGTTTTTCAGGAACTGTAGAGGAATGGTTAGCTTCACTAAAAGGTGAAAAAGGCAACACTGGAGCTACTGGCGCTAAGGGAGACAAAGGTGATACTGGTGCTGCCGGTAAAGATGGAAAATCAGCATATGAATTAGCCGTTCAACAAGGTTTCTCTGGAACATTAGATGAGTGGCTTGCTTCTCTAAAAGCAACAGCAAACTGATCATATACCCTTCTCTAACGAGGAGGGTATTTTTTTCGTTTCGTTCATAATCGAATTATTGATTTGTTTTTAATTTTCACTCAAATTCCCTTTACATTTCTTTCCTCCAATGCAACTATATAATAAAATGGATTTGAAAGGGGTTTAGGACTTGGAGAACGAAAAGGTCATTCCTTATGATTTAGTAGCAACAAAGATGAATCATTGGTATGTGGCTATTAAAAAGAATTGGGTCGGTAGAGCAGAAGAAATGCGTAAAGAAGTTATGCAGGAAATAAAAATTATGGAAGAAAACCAAGATGTTTTACTATACTACTCCCTACTTGAGTTTAGACATAAGCTAATGTTGGCATATATGTATCCTAACGCTATAAAAGACATTGAGAAAAATTATGGTGAGTTAAAAGCATATGAAGGCCATGAAAACTTAACAGGAATGCTCGAATATTACTATTATTTTTTCATGGGCATGTTCTATTTTAGACAAAAGGAGTTGGCATTCTCCCTTAATCACTATAGACAAGCTGAGAGATATTTGGATTCAATTGAGAGCGAAGATATTGAAGTTGAAAAAGCTGAATTTTATTTTAAATTGTCAGAAGTGTATTACCACATGAAACAGACTTATTTTTCAATGAATTATGCCATGAGGGCTTACGATATATTTAAAAAGCAACCTGCTATTGACGGGAGCCCTACATACGGGGTACAAAAGGTACGCTGTCAATTCGTCATATTTGGTAATTTATTGGACAGTATGAAGTTTGATGAAGCTTTAAAGCAAGCATACAAAGCGTATCAGGAAGCAGTAGAGCTAAACAAAAGTGAAAAGAATCGTGGACATTTGATGCGTTCAGCACTGTTTAATATTGGATTATGTTATAATCAAATGGAAGAACTTGATAAAGCATTTTTTCACTTTAATAAGTCACTTCAAATCATTGAGCCGGAAAATCATGATTACGCTGCTAAAACATTATTTGTTATCTCCTTCTTAAAGGGAAGGCAAAATGACATTGAAAACGCAAAAAAATTTTATGAACAGGCCAAACAGTTGGCTGAACGGCATAACAATGAAATGGTACTTGAAAAGTTAAAAATGGTTAAAGGACTTTTCTTGGACTATGATTTAGACTTAGTTAGGAAAACATTCGAGTTCTTCAAAGAAAGAAGTATATACCCTGACATGGAAAGCTATGGTGTCTCTGTAGCGGATTTTCTCACTGGAAAACAGGATGCTTGGGGTGCAGTTGAATTTTATCGTTTGGCAAATGAAGCAAGAAGACAAATCAAAAGGGGAGAAGCAATATGAAAACTAAACTATTTATCTGTGCAGTTCTATTATTCGGCGTTGCCGGAACAGTGGGTGCTTCCTATCTCCAACAACAAAATGATACGTTCAAGGTTGCTGAAAGAGCCGAAACGTAAAAAACTAATGACTTTGTAAGGAGAACAGAGGGAGTTGCTCTCTGTTCTCATGATTTATGTCCACCCGTCAAACCTGCTCTATGCAAAGCTGTGCCTCCAGGTGTATAAGAAACAGCTCGTAAGATCGCTTTAGATCCGTATTTGTTTCTTATCCCGTCCATAACAAATCCAAGCTTTCTTCTCTTCTCATTATCTTTTTCAAACAGGCTCAATTGTTGATTCACATCGTCTTCAATATTAGATAACGTAACTGAAATGCTTCTCACTGTTTTTCCTGTAAAGAACTTATCAAACAATATCAAGCAATATCGATAAATATCCATTGTGATATTTGTAGGTAAATCAATTGTTTTAGCTCTATGAAAGCCACCGCCGAACTCATCTTTACTGTAACCGATTCCTAAGCTGATCGTACGCCCTACTTTATTATGTGTTCGTGCTCTTCGTGCAACCTCTTCACAAATCTCCAAGAGAACTGCCTTGATATCCTCTTTCTTCGTATAGTCTCTAAGTAAGATCTGACTTTTCCCGTAGCTTATTTGCCCTTGCATCAAAGGAGCTCCAATTTCAGAAAGGTCGATTCCATGTGCATGATAATAAAGCTGATTGCCCATAATGCCGAAGCGCTTTTCAAGCAGCTCTAATGGATATTTAGCTAATTGGCCAACAGTTGAAATCCCCATCCGGTTTAAATTCCTCTCCATCCTCCCTCCTATTCCCCACATTTCAGATAACGGATGAACACTCCAGAGCTTATTTGGAACATCTTCGTACCTCCATCGTGCGATCCCAGTCTTTGTTTTCTTGCTCTCTAAATCAAGGGCTAATTTACTCAGCAGCATATTGTCACCAATACCAACAGTACAAACTAAGCCAAACTCTCTCTTCATACTGTTCTGAATTGCCTCTGCCATGACTTCAGGATTTTCTTTTCCTGCATCTAAAAAAGATTCATCAATTGAGTACGTGTGTACACATGTTTCAGGAACGAACCTGTAAAACAATTTAGTGATTTCAGTTGAAACTCTGATGAAAAGTTTCATTTGCGGATTAACTATGTGAATTCTTGGATCATCTGGAATCTCAAATAACCGGGAGCCAGTCTTAATTCCATAATCTTTTTTAAGTGCAGGAGACGCTGCTAAGACAACACTTCCCTGTCTATCCGTGTTTCCGACTACAGCGAGATAACATGTCATTGGATTCAATCCCATTGTTACAGCTGAAACCGAAGCATAAAAGGATTTCATATCTACACAAAGTATATTTTTACGTGGAAACTGTGAGTAATCAATCATTGTAAGCAACTCCTATGATGTCATTCATGGTGATGTATACGGTTTGATCGTGTTGATCTTTTACGTGTAATTTGTGTTGTTCGTAATTGAGATATTGAACTGTACCGATCAAATCCTCGGCAACTCCTTCTTTAAAGAGTTTAAACTTCAGTTCTTTATTCAGCGCCATTGCTTCAGAAACCAGGATGTCAATCTCCTCAATTTGCTGTTCATCTAAAGATGGCTTCTCCATTTTCGAAACATCTAACAAGTCCTGTTTTAGTTTCGTTAAATGTTCTGGAAGCATCATGGAAGTCCATTTGATCGTCCCTCGATCTCTAAGCATTTTGAATCACTCCTTTATCGATCTAATATTAACAGAACAAACGTTCTTTATTCAATATAAATAAGAACAATAGTTCGATGTAATTGTTGGAAATGACTATTCATCACCTATGCTATGGTCTGCTCTAGTTGAGACATTGAATTATCTCCCAGAGCGAAAAGAAATCCGCAGGAAAAAACAAACACACAGCCGCATTCTTTTCTGGCAGCTGTGTGTCTTTATTTGTCTTTATCGGCTCCGGATTTCTCTTGTTTTTCATTCGGTAGCTGAATGGAAGGCGTCACACCTGAT
>NZ_JAHOAA010000002.1:773766-780278 GCF_019039175.1 Bacillus sp. FJAT-27001 | reverse complement strand
AGGTTAAAGCGCACGGGGATTTTCGGCCCCAGATTTCCGAGAATGCTGTTTCCCGTGACCTGCCCTAAAGGGATGTTAATCATAATTTCATCGGCCGTTTTCCCGCCTTTTTCCGTTTCATGCTGTTTATTGTTCGACTCCACTTCCTTCAAATGAGCCTGAAGCTGCTTTGTCACTTTCGCCTTCATACTGTTGACCATTTGTGTATTAAAATCCATCGTTGTGACTTTTCCGTTTTCATCCGTTTTCATATCGACCATATCTTTCACATTGTCGCTGTGAGACATGTATTCTTCAATGGATTCCGTAATGACCTCTGTCGCCACCCGTTTGGTTTCCATTTCTCCTATGTTCATCAGCACCGGTTTGATTGAGGAGTTGATCATCCAGAGGCTAATGACCGTCGATATAGTAAAAAAAGCAAACGACAGAAGAAGCACATACCGAAAAGGCAAAGGCCCTCTCTTGCGAAGAGCGCTCCGGTATCTAGGCAAGAAAAATCCCCCCTTACATATCACAATGTATGCTTGTAAGGGGGGACATAGTAATTTATTTTCACACTTAAAAACCCCGGAATAAAGTATTGTTTTTCTTTCGGATCACAGATGTCCATGTATCAGACCTATTCAGCTTGGCAATAAGGCTCCAATAATCACAGACATATATTTGGAATTAGTGTATAATGATTCCTGTACATTAAAGCATGCTCACTCAAGGGAGTCTTGCTCATCCCCTACGAAAGGGGGTGATGCTTATGTCAACATTTCAGGCATTAATGTTAATGCTTGCATTTGGGTCGTTTATAATCGCCTTGTTGACGTATATAAATAAAAAATAGACCTCCCTTGAGCCTGGAAACCTGAAGGGTTAGGTCTATCATGAACAACATCGAGCAAGCCCTTTGATGGGTAGCTTTTTGTACAGAGCCGGGGTGTTGGTAGCACCCTGGTCTTTTTATTTTATGCATTTCCCAAATCAAAATGCACAAATAATCATATAACTGTATTACCTACACTAATTATAACCACATAAAAATGGTATTTGCAATACTATTGCTTTATGGATTAAACCACTTCAACTTTGATTGAGAATCCCTGTTCCAGGCTACCTCATCACAATTGCAATACTTTTGCTTAACTGTTTAATAAATCATCATCTAGCTCAATAGATAAAATACCATCGTCTTCATCGTCCACATCTGTTGCCTCTTCTATAAACAGACTTTGAATGAAGTCAGAGAAAGAGTTTGCGACCAAAAATGTGTCTTTTACTCCATTTGTCAATTCATGATCCCAAAAATAAACTTTTCCTGCTGCTTCTCCTTTCACACCAAGACAAATTTGATCTCCTCCATCAGCATCAGCAATCGGGATAATCCAATCTGGCATTTGTTCTCTATAAGTAACTGTCATTGATTTGACATCAAAGTCAGTATCGCCTATCCCAAACCAATAAAATAGCCCTAATCTTAAATAATTATTACTAGCCAATGGATTCTCTTCTAAGCTTGGAAATAAAACATTATCTGCTTGTATCGTGCTCCCGCCATATCTTACAACGAATTCTTTGTAAACCTCATCAAGATTTATGTTTAATTCGTTTTCAAATGCTTTGATTTTTCTTTTGCTTTCTTGTTCATCGCTTGATGCGTAATACTTTAAATTAAATTTGTTCATTTTTTCAGTGATATCGTGTATGCTCATTCCAAAATCTCCACTTAGATCGGGTTTTCAGGATAATCAGCTTTATATTTCTCAATTATCCCTTTTAGAGACGCATCAGACGGTTCCTCACCTAGATACTTATGTTTCCATATGATGTGTTGATCACTGAAGCTGTAATCAGTGCTAAACCAATCAGTGTAATCAAAACTGATATTTAATTTGCCTGTTCTTTCAAGGCTTAGCGTAAACGAATACCATAATTCTTGATCGTTCTCCTTGAATACTTCTCGTAGCTTCTCACTCAGATCAAACAACTTTCTCTTTTTCTCAGTAAAGTCATCTTCATCAATTGTAAAAATAAAAGGTACTTCTAAGCTATACTTGTAATTTTGTGGCTCGTCGGGAGTATTGTAATAAAAATAAGTTCCTCCTCCTGTTTCCGAAACTTGTGCATAAAACCAAAACTTTTCCCATTGCTCGGGGATCATTTCATTTATTGTTTCTGCAATCTCTTTATATAGATTGTTTAGTTTTGTCTCCAACGTGCTCAACCTCCAGGTTTATTTTTTATGATTTTTTCATAAAACCCTTTTCCTTCAATGTGGTACATTATCTCAAAAGAATCTGGTCTTAGTGAATCTCCTTTATAAACAGGTGAAATTTTCACTTTAACTTTTCTTGGAGGTTCCTCTTTTAGTGCATTTGCCCATTCAGTCTCCATTTTGTACCATTCCCCACCAGAACGGTTAACTTGACTGTTCTGGGCTATCAAATTATCAATTTCTCCTGATCCTTTAAATTGACTGCCAATCAAATGGCCTCCATCATCATCTGGTAGCCTATCTTGAGGCTTACCAACATTGGACTGAGCATATTGATTTCTTTTTCCCTCGCCTAATTGCAAATCAGCATCAACATTTGTAATTCTGCCATAGTTGTCGGTTTTATAGGAATAGCCTTCTTTTGTTTTATAAATAACATTAGGCTTTAGTGTCTTTCTTCTCGACCATTTCGCATAATGTTCACCGTATTTAACAGTTACAGGAGGTACTTTAGGTACCGGGAGCCTTCTACCAGTCGGGGAAGTGCCGAAGATACTGTTTTGTTTTTTGGCAAAGTTTAATATACTGTCTTTCAATCCTCCACTGTTAACTACATTATAAGGAACTCCTCCAGCCGGAACAACATCGTAACGTGGATTATAAGGCAATAAATCAGCAATTGAGACATCTTTCATCTTTTGGCTTGCTTTACTGACTCTAGAGCTGACTTTTCCAGCTACATCTGCTTTTGTAAGAGAACCGGTTCCCTTTGTGCCTACTACAGAGGTAACTACTGTACCTATCGCATATGTCACCCATCTTGATCGGGAATACGCATCTCCATTTACCATATCTTTTTGATACGATTCCTCAATAGCTGTTGAAATGGCATTATACGTGTTTATCGGATGAGCAACTGCCCCTATGATACCTTCAACAACTTCATCGGGTTTAGTGATTAGTTGCCATAACCCGCTAACCGTGTCTTTCCCGACATCATATGCCCCTATGCCTACACCTTTTAAAATATCCCAAGTCACTTCTCCGGCTTCTTCCAGCTGTTTTGCTTGTTCAAGCTGCATCACATATTGTTGTTGGGAAGGTTCAAGGTTCTCGTAACCGATCTTCTTGGCAATCTCCAAGTATTCATCAGGATCAGTTACTCCATCAGCGAGCTTTTTCTGCAGATCCTTGATTTCCCGCTCTTTCGCTTCTTCCTTTTTAAACGTCAGATAAGCATCCGAATGTCTTGCAATCTCGCCTTTCTTCTTATGTATATCGCTTTCACGGTATGCTTTGGCGTTATAGTGAAGTGGTGTTGCGTTTTTCCCTTTACCCGTGGCATTTTGAAGCTGTTGAAAATCTGCCTGAATGAAATGTTCATTCGCCTCGGTTTCTGCGTACTCTTTCGTTAGATCGTGATCAAGCTTGCCGAGCTTGTGTATGGTATTGTCCCGTTTCTTGTCTGCTGACTCCAGCTTTTGTTCGACATCTTCTGTCGAGAAAACATCAATATGAACAATATCGCTTATCTCGTTAAGAATATCCCTCATTTCATTCCGCTGCTCTTGAATGATGGCTTTTGATTTATTATTCGCATGAATCAACTCATGTTCTAAAAATGACTCTTCCACAAACGAATCGGCCAGTCCCGCATCAGTTACTTTTCCTGAAATACTGTTAAGAAACGCAATTTTCATGTCGATCAGATCAAGCCAGCTGTCTGTGACGCCGGCGTGGTCTTGAAAGAATGCTTTGATGTTATCAGCACCTTTGCCCGAAAACTCACTGTCATCTAAATCAGCCATTCCTTGAAATGCTTTTCTGAGATTAATAAATTGTTCTCTAATCTGATCGTATTCTTTTGCTCGCTTTTCAGCTGCTGAAATCAACGAGGATGCTTCAAATACTTTCATATCCGTCTCCTTCCCACTCAATCTTATCTAAATTTTACCACATTAAATCACATGTAAGGAGAGCTTCTTCGTTTTGTTGAAGGTCTCTTTCTTAGGAGATTTGTACTTTAACAAAATCTTAAAATAGGCTTAATTCAGTTGATAAAAAATGGAAAAGGTGATACTATCCTCACGAAAGGAGGTATTAATTGTAAAATATATTATTTATTTACACCTCAGATACTCATAACAGGTTTAAACAGAAGAAAAAGGAGTGTAAAACCATTATGAAGTATGTGTCAAAAAGCATTTGGTTAGTTGTAATAGCTCTCTCTTTATTATTCTCTTGCTATCCCCTCTATGATGCAAAGGCAACGGTAAACAAAGAAATCACTGACAATAATGCAACTGGCATTGACCTTAACAAACGTATCTCAACAGTAAATGAAAAACCGCAAAACACCGATTCATCTAAAAGAGAATTAGCCGGATCAGAAAGTAAGCTGCAAAAAATCGCCAAGGAACAAGGAATGGATGTTGAAAGTTCATACCAAACTTATATAGCTTATGACAAAGATGGTAATCAGACATCATCTGGACAAGTCACCTCTGAAAACCAACGGAAAACTGTTGAGAAAAAAGCAAAAAGTATTATCTATTTCAGTCACACTTTTTTAGGTGGAAAAGTTAATAAAGTGATGCACGGAGTTGAAATTTCAAAAATAGTAGGAATTCCTCCTGCGTCAGCAGAAGTACATCAGGGTTTATGCAAGAGTGGCTATTATAACAAACAGTTTACTTGCCCCCATACTATTAGAAAGACCTTTGTAGGGACTCAGGTGAAAAAGGGATCGGAAGTTCATCAATTTATTAATGTAAACAAAACAACATTTTGGAAGTATACTGGCGGCGCAATTGCTACTTGGGCAGGGAAAAAACCAACTGTTAGAACGATATCCTGGACTGAAGGATTATACCTAACGAATATGAAGGGAATGTTTTTCCCCTCCAATTACACAGATAAGCAATCAGGATTAAATATATTAGCTCCATCTAATGCATTTATTAAATGGGTGCCTAGCGATAAAAGAGTAAAATGGGGAACTACAGAACGCAAAGCATATAGGAACTGGTATGATAAAAAATACGGCAAAAAAACTTGGGTAAAATTTGAGATTCATCATCAACTACCTAGAGAGTACGGTGGAGGAAATCAGACAAGCAATTTAATTCCTATCGATGTGAATTTTCACAGGAAAGAAGTAAATCCATGGTGGGCTTCTTATACAAAAAAGAAGTAAAATTGTAGATGAATGTAGATGAAGACTCCTATGCGGAGTCTTTTTATTCTGAAACCAGTTTATAATACTCTCGGATATTCGGATTCACTTCCCAATATTTCGTTCCATTAGAAGACACTAACATATCAAACCATATTTCAAAATTCGAATCTAAGTTAATCGCATCTTCAATATCATCAATTGAGTCTAGATATAGCATATAACCTAATCCATTTTTTGATTTGTTTGTGTCTATGACATATCTTCCATCAAAATGATATCCAATTAAAACGTATCCCTCTGGGAAATCTTGAACCTCATTATATTCAATGATTCCCTCTAAGCTAAGTATTTCAATCCCATCAAACATTTCCATCCCATTGTGCTGTAACAAAAACTCTTTATAGTCATTAGGGAAGGTAACACCTAGCTTCTGTTCTATATCGCTAATTTCTTGAGGACTAGCAGGATCTTTGAAATGAAAAGTAGCATCTTCCATGACATACCCTCCATGATGAAACATAGGGAATGTTCCGTATTTAGAAACAGCTTCCTTTATTCCATTAAGAGTCATTTGAATTAACTTCCCTTCTTCCATATAACTTTCCCTCCTCTAAGGTTTAGACCACTAAATTTTACCACACAACTTTATTTGATTGTTTTAAAATGACAAAATCAAATTTACAATCTTTGGTTTTATATTTATAATTAGGAAGGTTTGTCCGATATAGAGACAGAACAAACAAATTTGGGGGAATTACAATGAAGAAATGGTTGTTAGGTATTGCCGCATTATCTCTAAGCTTTTCTTTAGCTGCGTGTGGGTCTGATTCTGCTTCTACAGATAAAACAGATTCAGATAAAGCTAAAACAACGCAGCAAGAAGAAAAGAATGCAAAAGAGACAAAGGCAGACACCCAATCAAACGACAAAAGCAATAATGACAAAAATGAAAAAGCCGAAAATGCTTCAAAGAAGGATTCGTCGGATAAAAAGACATCTGACAATAAGAAAAAGCTGGTCGATGTAACACTTAACAGAACGGTTGACGGAGATACGATTAAAGTTAACTATAAAGGCGAAATCAAAACAGTTCGTTATTTGCTTGTTGACACTCCTGAAACTAAGAAG
>NZ_JAHOAA010000002.1:595376-773391 GCF_019039175.1 Bacillus sp. FJAT-27001 | reverse complement strand
TTAATGGCTGCGTAACGAAACCGAAGAAATCAGTAAGTGTATCTAAGCCGGCTCAAAAGTCAGTTACACCACATCAATCTGAGACACATAAATCGAACTCAAGCAGTTCCCATTCAAGTAGTTCAGCATCAAGTAGCTCTTCTAACTCTACACAAGCCTCCCCTTCTACTGGAGGAACAGAACACTTTGCAAACTGCACAGAGCTGAGAAAGAAATATCCGCATGGAGTACCAAGCACTCACCCTGCTTATACATCTAAGATGGATCGGGATAATGACAACTTTGCATGTGAGAAGAATTAATCAATTTGAAGCCCTCTGAGGCTTCTTTTTTCATTTGGGTATATTCAATCTAAACAAAAAACCACAGAGCGTGTGAGGGACTCTGTGGTCTATAGTGGCTGTTAAACCCCTATGATACATCAATTAGGATACTTTAAATTAGATTAATAAGCAAGTTGATCTAAAATGTTTCGTTAAAATGAGGATTTTATAAAGAAATTCCAATGCACATGATATAATCTAACTACACTTACAATAAGAAGAAAGGATGAAATACTTGGCATTACACGAAAATTCAAGAATAGCAGTTTATTCAAGAAAATCCAGAGAAGACAGAGATTCAGAAGATACACTCGCCAAACATAGAAATGAGCTAGAATATCTCATAAAAAGAGAGAACTTTAAAAATGTTCAGTGGTTTGAGGAAGTTGTCTCAGGTGAGACTATTGATGAACGACCAATGTTCTCAATGTTGTTGCCCAGAATTGAAAATGGCGAGTTTGACGCAGTTTGTGCTGTAGCAATGGACAGGCTGTCCAGGGGATCACAAATTGACTCCGGGCGTATACTTGAAGCATTTAAGCAGAGTGGGACATTGTTTATTACACCCAAAAAAACCTATGATTTATCAATCGAAGGCGACGAAATGCTTTCTGAGTTTGAATCAATAATTGCTCGAAGTGAATATAGAGCAATAAAACGGAGAACGATTAACGGAAAGAAAAATGCCACAAGAGAAGGCAGACTTCATTCAGGATCAGTTCCATACGGTTATAAGTGGGACAAGAATATTAAAGCTGCAGTTGTTGTTGAGGAAAAGAAAAAAATATATAGAATGATGATTAAATGGTTCTTAGAAGAGGAACATTCTTGCACAGTAATTGCTGAGATGTTAAACGAACTGAAAGTCCCTTCCCCATCCGGCCGTTCTATTTGGTACGGAGAAGTTGTCTCAGAAATTCTGTCCAACGATTTTCATAGGGGTTATGTATGGTTTGGTAAATACAAGAAAAGCAAAAGCAGCAACAGTATTGTTCAAAATAAAAATTTAGATGAAGTATTGATTGCAAAAGGTCATCATGAAACCATGAAAACTGATGAAGAACATGCCCTAATCCTGAATAGAATAGAAAAACTTAGAACATATAAAGTGGCTGGAAGACGTCTAAATATGAATACCCACAGACTTTCTGGTATTGTTAGATGTCCTTATTGTCATAAAGCACAAGCTATAGAACAACCCAAAGGCAGAAGAAAACACGTTAGAAAGTGTTTACGAAAATCTGCTGAAAGAACAAGAGAATGCGAACAAACAAAAGGGATTCATGAAGAAGTATTGTTCCAGTCGATTATGAAGGAAATAAAAAAATACAATGAAGCTCTCTTCTCCCCCACTGAGCAAGATGTTAACGATGACTCTTACACAACTCAGCTTATTGGTTTAAGAGAGAAAGCTGTTAAAAAGGCAAAAGGAAGAATAGAACGCATAAAAGAAATGTACTTAGATGGAGACATCAGTAAAACAGAGTATAAAGAAAAGTTGAAAATTTCACAAGAGACACTTCAAAAAGCTGAAAATGACTTAGCAGAATTAATTGCATCTACTGAGTTTCAAAATGCTCTTAGCGCTGAGACAAAAAAAGAAAAATGGAGTCATCATAAAGTGCAGGAAATGATTGAGTCTACTGACGGGATGTCTAACTCTGAGATAAACTTAATACTAAAGATGCTCATTAGTCATGTAACGTATACGGTCGAGGATTTGGGAGATGGTACGAAGAATTTGAATATCAAGGTCTACTATAACTAGGTTTATGTCGTACTCAATCAATAATTCTTACGACAGATCCGGTTACAACAGGCGGGAAAAAGGATACGAGCTTGCCGAAGAAAAACGACAGCAGAATGACAAGCAGACCCGATGCCAAAATGCTCCCGTAAATGGCTGAAATCCCGTACTCCTTACCGATGGAAATAATCGGCGCTACCGCGGTGAACGTACAGCCGAGCACAACGGGCAAGCCGATGCCGAAACATTTATTCCTCCATACTTGAAGCAGCGTAGCCGCCCCGCACATAAAAATGTCAATTGATACGAGATATGTCAACTGTTCTGCGTTCAGTCCCAATGCCGCTCCTACAATTAAGGGAACGACGACGGCGCCGGCATACATGGCAAGCACGTGCTGGATACCGAGTGAAAGTGTTTTGGCATAGCCGTTTTTCATGAACGGACCTCCTGTACAAATGTCACTTTTCCGTCTTCAAGCGATTGAATTCTCGCCAGTGATTCGACCCGGCATCCTTTTTTCATCAGCTCATCTCTTCCCGGCTGAAATGACTTTTCAATGACGATTCCGATCCCGCAAACCGCTGCGCCTGCTTGTTTTACGATGGATAAAAGTCCTTCTGCCGCCTGTCCGTTCGCTAAAAAGTCGTCAATGATTAACACGCGGTCATCTTTCGACAGATGATTTCCGGAGATTGCAATCTGACTTTCTGTTTTTTTCGTGAAAGAATAGACGGATGCCGTCAGCAGATCATCCGTTAATGTGAGAGACTTCCTTTTTCTCGCAAAGATGACGGGAACGCCGAGTTCAAGGCCGGCCATCACCGCAGGGGCAATGCCCGAAGATTCAATTGTGACGATTTTGGTTATCTCGTCTTTTTCAAAACGGCGCGCAAATTCCCGGCCGATCTGCTGCATGAGAACCGGATCAATTTGATGGTTTAAAAAAGAATCCACTTTCAGCACTTGATCAGAAAGAACAATTCCGTCTTCTGCTATTTTTCGTTTTAATGCTTCCACAATGATTACCCCCGCTTATAAAAAATAAAAAAAGCATTGCCCGCTCTCCAAAAAAAGAGCAAGCAATGCCGAATGATCTACACGCAACGGCCGAATAAAGCCGTTCCATTGCTCACTCATAGTCGGACATTTACGGTGACCGGTAGAAACTTGCGTGCCATATCCACGCGATTATATGAGTGTTCGTATGATATTAATCAAATTATAACAAGATACACTTCTTTTGCATAGTGAAATTTGAATATTTCCGAACTTTTACAAAGAATTGGTTTTCGATTATTCGTGTTTTTAGAATTTTTAGAAAAACACCCGGTGTATACCGGGCGTTTCGTTTATAAATATAAATTTGAATATTTGCCGACGAGATACTCAATGAGATATTGAACGTTCAGCTCTTCTCCCGTTGCATCTTTTATGATGTCAAGCGGCATTTTGCGTCTTCCGTGCTGATGAACCTTTTCTGTCAGCCATTGTTTGATCGGCTCAAAATCGCCCCGTTCTATTAATTGGTCAAATTCAGGCAGATCGTCAAGCATGGTATGCTTCAGCTGTGCCGCATACATATATCCGAGCGCATAGGAAGGGAAATAGCCGAAATCGCCGCCCGCCCAATGTACGTCCTGCAAAATGCCTTTGGCGTCAGATGGCGGCGTAATGCCTAAATAATCATGATATTTTTGATTCCACAATGCAGGCAGTTCTTCCACTGTCACTTCATTGCTGAAAATCGCTTTTTCAATTTCATAACGGATAATAATATGAAGCGGATACGTCAGCTCATCGGCTTCAATTCGGATAAAGGTCGGTTTCGCCTCGTTGACAGCGCGTACAAAATCTTCTCTTTTCACATCTTGAAATTGATCAGGCGAAGCCTCAACCATTTTTTCATAATAGGCGGTCCAGAAATGTTGATTTCTGGCGATAAAGTTTTCATAAAATAACGATTGGGATTCATGAATTCCCATGGATGCACCGTCAGATAAGTTCGTTCCGCTCAACGCTTCGTCAATATTCTGCTCGTAGATCGCATGCCCGCATTCATGAATCGTTCCGAAAATCGCCGTGCGGAAATCGTTTTCGTCATATCTGGTCGTCACCCGCACATCGCCCCGGTTGATTGTCGTCGCAAACGGATGCACCGTCTCGTCAAGGCGGCCGCCGTCAAAATCATACCCGAACTCTTTTAAGAAATACAAGGAGAGGGCTCTTTGTTGTTCTTTCGAAAACGTTTTCGTTATAAAGGAAGTGTCCGGTTTATTGCCGGATTCCGTCACTTTTTTGATAAGCGGAATAATCGCTTCCTTCAATTCAGAAAACAGCTGATCCAGCACCTTTACCGTAACACCCGGTTCGAAAATATCGAGCAATGCGTTGTATGGATGATCTTCATAGCCCCAATACGAAATAAACCGCTTATTAAAATCAATCAGCTTCTCAAGGTACGGAGCAAACATAGAAAAATCAGAGGCAGCCTTTGCATCCTCCCAAGCCGTTTCCGCTTTCGATGTTAAAATGACATATTCTTTATACTCATCTTCAGGAATTTTTTTATTATGATCATAATCTTTTTTCGCAAGTTCCGCCGCTTTCACTGTATCTTCAGAGAGCTCCTCTGCATGCGCGAGAAGGATGTCGATCAGCTCTTTCATCCGGTCGGATGTCTGGATTTGAAAAACGTCAGCCGACAGCTGTCCGATGCTTTCCGCCCGGTCATCAGAGCCTTTTTTTGGGGCTCCCGTTCTTAAGTCCCAATGCATAAGTGCAATGGCTTCGACATAGTGGGATACTCTTTTTAACAGATCAAAAAACTCTTTTTCATATGTATGTAAATCCATATCCGTTCCCCTCCCTTTTCACTATCAATTACAGGCTAATGGAATGCCGTGATAAAGTCAACTTCCCGGATTTAAAAAAGCCGCAGGATAAGAATCCTGCAGCTTTTGTTTTTATACGATTTTCGGTGTAACAGGCAAGATCTTTTTGACTTCGGCCAAGACCCGTTCACTTTCTCCGCCCGCATAAATGGATATGGTTCCGCTGTCCTGATTAGAACGGATGAGGCGGCCGATTCCCTGCCGGACTCTCAAGAGCATGTACGGCAGATCAACTTCCTCAAACGGATCTTTTTTCGCTCCGTTCCGCTTTGCGGTAAACACGGGATCATGAGGCGGATACGGCAACGCCCAAATGGTCACATTCCGGAGCGAGTCACCGGGAATGTCAAGACCTTCCCATAAGTGGACGGAACAAAGCACGGATTCTTCATCCCGCTGGAATTTTTCGACCAGACTGGAGATCTCTTCGTCACCTTCGTAGTATATCGGATACGGCAGCTCCCACGCGGCAGCCTGTTCTTTAAATTCCTTCATGTCTTCAAAGGAAGGGAAAAGAACGAGGGTGCGTCCTTCATTCTTCTTAATGGTTTCAATCGTTTCGGCTGTTTTCTGCTCAGACGTCATGTCACCGTGAAGCGCAACAGACATTTGCTCCTCGTAATCGTACGGAGATTCAACGGTGAATGATAACGGATCACGGATTCCGAGGCTGTCAGCGATATAATCAAATGAACCGCCCTCAGAAAGAGTGGCCGATGAGAAGATATAAGGAATCTTTTTAGAAAAGACCTTTTCTCCCAAAACTTCGGCTACAGTTCTCGGCATAACGACAAACGTTGAGTCTGTATCCCGCGTTTCAAGCCAGCTGATGGCATCCTTTTGATACAGCGACAGCGAATATGCCATTTGTTCGACGTATTCTTCTACAACTGACAGCTCGTACTTATCAATCGTATACATTTCCGATTCAAATACGAGCGCCTCGCCGATTTTATCGAGCAGACGGCACAGTTCGTCAGCCGCACGCTTAACACGCTGATCGTTTTGGATGTCCAATCGGTGAGAGCCTTCGATTTCCTTCGATTCCTCTGACAGCACATAGAAAAACTCATCGTTTGCGGCAAGGGCATCTTCAATCAGTTCGGCGAATTCCTCTCTGATATCATTTTGAAGCAGACGCTCTAAAAACAGCTCAAGCGTCGACTGCTTCACGCGATACGTTAACGCTTTTTGCGCGGCGAATTCCAGCAGATGTCCTTCATCAAACACGACGGCGCTGTGGTCCGGCAAAAGCGGCAGCTGCCCTTCCCTTTTGCGTGATTCTTCCGTCCATACATGCTCCATGTAGAAATCATGGGAGCAAACAATCAGATCCGTTGATTTTCTGTAATGATCTCTCGAAAGTGTTAAACCGCATCTATGTCTCATATCACAAGTTAAACAATCTTGGAAGGAATCATAGCTGACGCCTGCCCACTCTTCATTCGTCAAATCAGCGTACTGTTTGCGGTCGCCGTACGGATAAAAGCGCTGCATCGCTTGTGATTCGTGTACGAATGAAGGCAGCGACTCATAAAGATCCAGCCACTTTTCATCATCAGAACGCTGCATCGTTTTCTCAAGCTTTTTCAGACACAGATACTGCTCATGGGATTTGGACAGCCGTGTATCAATCTGCAGATCCAAATGTTCTGTCAGCTTGGAAATGTCGCCTTCTTTTTTGACAAGCTGTTCAATTAACGTTTCATCGGCGCATGCGATAATGGCCGGTTTACCCGTATATCTGGCATAGCTGATGGCAAACAGCAGATACACCAGCGTTTTCCCCGTACCGACTCCTGCCTCAGCGAACATGACTTTTTTCTCTTTAAATGCCCGTTCAAGCTGAAACGCCATAAATACCTGCTCATCCCGAAGGTCAAAGCCTTTCTCGGGAAGGATATCGTAAAACACGTCACCAATCCAATTGTTCAATTCTTCGTAAAAATTCTTTTCTTTTGTTAAAGCAAAAGGCAAACGTGATGTTGTCACCCAACTCCAACCCCTAACTATTCGGCATTCAGACCATCTATAATATCATTTAACCCTTTTCAATACAACAAAAAAACTTGGCCTCGCCAAGTTTTTGCCATTATCATTTCCGGTTAATGATATGTGTACATAGGAACGGATGGTCTGTTGAATGTGTATGTTTTACCGCATTTTCAAGTTCTTCCTGTGCGTGTGTCATGGCGGAAGGACCGAACTCCGCTCCGGCTTCCTCCAGCCGGAAAGCAGTTGCGTCTAACGCCTTTTGTATTTTACTGAAGTGCTCGCTGTTCAGCATAAAATAGATCACCTCTCAAATAGAAATAATCATCATTCTATGCCGATGCTTCACTTTCTATACATGCCATTCTGAATGATCCGCACCTGACCTGCACAAACTACAACAGATATTCGATCGAATATCCATCTTCACAAAATTATTCTATCCGGGAGTGATGGTTACATGAGTTATAAAGATCGATTAGATCAGCATTCTGAATTGTTTCATCACAATTGGACGCGGCCGAAACGCTCTAAATCGCAAGTGAACGGCCACACCGAAATGTCCCAGACCAACATTATTTTACGGAGCAACGCAAAAGCGCACCGCTGGTAATGGCAGAATAAAACGTAAAGATGCCGGAGAAGACGCTGTTTCAGGCGTCTTCTCTTTGTTGCGGCTTTTTCCGCTGCGGCCGCACTTTAGCCCAGTACTGATAATAATCAGTTTTGATAAAACCGTTAAAGAGCTTCCGTTTTTTGGTTGCTTTTCTTCCGTAGGCCTCTTCAAATTGTTCATTTGACGTTAACATGTAGACAGACCATGTATCAAGAGATTCAAATGCCCGGCCCATTTCTTTATACATCTTCTCGACTTCCCTTTTTTCGCCGAGCCGTTCGCCGTACGGAGGGTTTCCGACGATTACGCCGTATTCGAGTTTCGTCGTAAAATCCTGCACCCGCATTTGTTTGCATTCGATCAGGTCACCAAGTCCCGCTTCTTCTGCGTTTTCTTTGGCGATGTTTACCATCCGGTGATCCACGTCACTGGCAAAGATCTGCAGCGGCTGATCATAGTTCGCCTTTTCTTCCACTTCAAGACGCGCCTTGTCCCACAGTTCTTTTCCGATCCATTCCCAGTCTTCTGAAACAAAATCACGGTTAAAACCGGGAGCAATGTTTTGCCCGATTAAAGCGGCTTCAATGGCGATCGTGCCGGAACCGCAGAACGGATCGACGAACGGACGGTCAGGCGTCCAGTTGGTTAACTGAATTAACGCGGCAGCGAGCGTCTCTTTAATCGGAGCTCCTCCCTGATCAACCCTGTATCCCCGTTTGTGAAGGCCTGTTCCTGATGAATCCAGTGTAAGCACGGCTTTATCTTTTAAAAGGGAAATCTCCACCTTATACTCGGGGCCCGTTTCTTCAATCCATTCATTTTGTTTTCCTGATTGAAGTTTCAGCTTTTCCGCTATCGCCTTTTTGACGATCCGCTGGCAGTCAGGCACACTGGCAAGCACTGATTTCACGGATTTTCCGATAACGGGGAACTTTGCGTTTTCCGGAATGTACGCGCGCCAGTCAATCGCTTTTGTTTTTTCAAACAGCTCATCAAACGTTTTCGCCTGAAACTCGGCGACCTGTACTTTGATGCGGTCAGCCGTCCGCAGCCATAAGTTAGCGCGGCAGATCGCAAGCGCATCTCCTTCAAAAATGACTTTTCCGTTGTCTACTTTGCATTCATAACCTAAATCACGCACTTCTTTGGCGACGATCGCTTCAATTCCCATCGGCGCCGTCGCTATTAGTGTGTACTTCTTCATCGTATCACCCTGTCTCTTTTAAGCTTTCGTTTCATTCAAGATAAAAGCTCCCCTTTAAAGGAGAGCTCTAATTTGTCATATCAATAATGTTTAACGTTCTGTAAGCCATGTTTTGTTCCGTCGTACTGCAATCGGCTCATCACCTCGTACTCAGGCGGCAATCATCTATCTACAGAAAGCATTCTGTCCTTCTATCTGTTCAATTCCTTCAAGAAGGTTCCCCTACCAAAATTTGGGTTTCTCGCTCGAGGGGTTTACCGCGTTCCACTCTCACCATTTCTGATGAGACTTCGTCACTGTGGCACTTTCAAGGATACTCAGCCATATCCGGAGACGTAGGCTTTTTTCCTGCCGTCAGCCTATCAAGGCTGCCCTAGCTTATTTCTTCGCTAGGCACGAACACTACGGGCATCTCAGCACCGTGCGAGCATGGACTTTCCTCTACAGATTCAAAGATCTGCAGCGATTACCCGAACGTTAAGAACACTTGTTCATTATAAAGCAACTTGTCTCATTTGACAAGTGCATCTGCCCTATTCGTCATAAAGTTTGCTGCCAAATACATGTTTCTCAAGGTTGGACAGCCTTTTCAGAATGTCAAAGTTGGTCGTATTGGACTGCACCGGCTGTTTTTTGCTTGCTTCTTCAAGCTGTTTTTTCAGCTGCAGATTTTCTTGCTGCAGTTCTTCAATTTCTTGATGAAAGGTTTCATAATCCTTAATAATCATATCTAAAAATTTGTCAACGTCTTCTTGTCTGTAACCTCTAACGCCTGTTTTAAATTCTTTTTCCAAAATGTCTTTCGCAGAAAGCTTTACTTTATCAGCAAGCATCTTTTTCACCTCATATCGTGAATCATCATGTTATATTTTATTCAGAAACACGTCCCGTTGTCAAATATTCTCTGACGTGTTATGTAAAGAAATCTTCTTCTTCAACGGCGGCACGGAGATCATCCATCGTAATCGAATAAATCGGATATCCGTCTGTTTCACGGCGTTTTTCTGCTTGCTGCAGCATATATTTCGGCGATCCTTCCATTTCAGGATCATATAAAAGCAAAAGCGCATCTGACTTTTCAATAAAGAACGCGTTTTTCTGCCGGAATTGGAGCGGACTTTCGTACGGCCGATGCGTCAGGCTCTCCTCATAATCTGCCTGAGCAAGCACCGCTTCATACATTTCTTTATTCGGTTCCTTCCACTTTTCTTCTTGGCCGTAGAAAGGCGTGATAACGGCAACCTTTAATTCCGGATACTCTTCTCTGAGATCGTACGCCGTTTCAGCCGCCCAAAGCTCAGTCCCCAGCTGTCCGGATATGAGAATCCATTCCAAGCCTTCGTCAATAAAGCTTCTGAGTCTGGTTTCTATCGCCTTTTTTATATAAACAAGCGCCCGGTCATCCTGTTTAAAAATTCCGAGTTCAAACGGCTTGTATCCTGTTACGGCTAATACTTTCAATTGATCACCTGCTTAAAAAATGGGGCTCCCCATCGGGCCCCATTTTGATTTGCTGATATCCTAACCGATCTTGCTTAAGCGTTCAATACTAATGATCGCAGCAAGGGCTTCCGCACTGAAAATGCTGGTGAGTTGTCGGGTCAACATTTGAAAAAGTGTGCGGATAGTAATGAACGTGCTCAAAGTTGTGGTGATTTACGTTAGTTGTATGTTGCGGATGAATATGCGGCACAACTGTGTTAGAAAAACAATGGTGTTCACAGCAATGAGTCGGATGGACAATCGGCGGCATCACGTTTGGTCTGCAACAATGATGATGAAACATGCTAAATCCCCTCTCCATTAACTTATATTACACTGTTAGGTTATGAAGAAAAGAGGGTGCATGTTCTAATTCAATCACCCAATTTAAAAGTGTGTCAGCAAGCTGTCTTTAAAATTCGAAAATACAAACGCAATCAAAAAAACCACGACAAAGAACAAGTAAAAAACACCTTTATACATACCAACTCTCCCCTATAAATAACTAACGCTATTTTACAAGATGCGGCACCATTCTACAACAAAATCGATGCGGATTCAGAAAAAAATATTTTTGGCGAAACAGCTCGGCTTTTGCGCTTTCCCGGGCAATATTTCAAGAAGGATATTTCCTCTTAAGCCGGGCAATTCTCACATGGAGCTTCTCGGCTTCTTTTTCCGATATTTCCCCGTCTTCTGCCGCCTGCTGTGCGGCCTGCAGAGCTTTTTTATAATCTTTTGCGTGATGCTCAAAATAGATCGCCAGCTCTACCGCTGATTGGTGTCTGCATATGTGAAGATCAGAGCCCGTCAGTTTCTCCCAAAGGGGCACGGCGTCTTGCCTGCGGTTTTGTTTTTTATAAAGCATTGCTAAGTCAAAAAGGGCCCGATCCGAATCTTCAAAGTCTTTGCCTTGCAGCGCTTCCAGCTGTGAAACAGCCCGATCGGTTTCTTTATGAGCGATAAACCATTTCGCCATGGCGTATGCTTCCTGACGTTCTGACGTCTGATCAGAAGATGCAAAAATCTTTTTTGACATATGGATGTAAAGAGCGATGAGGGAAAGCACATCTTGTTCATTATGCGAGAGCACTCCCGTTAAAAGAGCCGGATCCTCCGCCTTTAAAAATTGAAAATACAGCATCGGCGCCAAATAACCAGGTGTATCTTCGTCCCTTTTAAAAGCAAGCTCTTCATTTTCAACCGCCGAAAGCGATACACGCTCTAATTTATGTTTCCAAAGCCGTCTCGCCCCGTGCAGAAGATCAAAGTGACCGAAGTCAGGAAGCTTCGGAAGCCTGTCCCGCAGCAATGTATGCCTAGTTTTCACCTGAGGCCAGTCAAAGGCTTTTCCGTTATACGTAACAAGAGACGTAATGTCAACCTCACTTAAAAAGCTTTTGTAAAGAGCCGTCTCGTTTCCCGGTTTAGGAAGCAGATGCTGTTTAACCGCGACACGGTCTTCATACACTCTTGCATGGCCGAGCAAAAAGATCATATTGCCGGCCCCGCCGCCGAGGCCGGTCGTTTCAGTATCAAAGAAGAACAGCTGGCTTTTTTCGTATCCTTCTGCTGATAAAGTATGTGTCAAACCGCCTTTATTCCATAATGCCATGACGTCATCAAGTTCACTGAAGCTGTACCGTCCGTGGCGGTGCGAAAGCGGATAGACGGTTTCGCGGATAAGACAGTATTCATCCTCAAAAAAGAAAGGCTTCACTCCGAATGCCTCCCATTCTTCTCTAAATGGGACTTGAATATCCGGGACCGAAAGTTGTGAAGCTGCCGGCTTTTTTTCAGCTTCCGGCACATTCAGGTGGTTTTTCATCCGCTTTAATTTATTTTTCAAGGACATCTTTCGTCCCCCTTTTCTTTTACACGTAATTCAAGAGCCGGAGTATCGCTTTCTTTGCATCTATTCCTTCTATTTCGGAGCCGATGCAGGAAGGACATCCGTCTTGACATGGACATTGTCTGATCAGGCGCTCAGCCCCTTCATTGATTTCATCAAATCGCTTATATACTTCATCAGCAAGTCCGATTCCGCCCGGATAATGATCATACAGAAAGATTGTCGGAAGTCCGGTATGTGCGGCTTTGATTTGCGGCACGACATGCACGTCATTTCGGTCGCACATGACGTATACAGGCACGATATGCTGCAGGACGTGGGAAATGCCTAAAAGCAGCTGTTCAAGCGTTTTTTCGCCGATCTCCGAATCCGTCTCTTTCAATTCAAGCCAGGCAGCACTGGTATGCAGTTCTTCTTCTGGAAGATGAATCGGCCCTGATCCTATATTTTCAAATGTCGTCATTTTAATTTTTTTAAATATTGTCGGAAGTGCGTTCACGGTTACATCGCCGAAATGTAAGGCCGTTTTCTTTCTGCTGTCCGTTCTGTCAATGTCCAGCACTTTCAGCTGCACCGCTAAATTGGCATCTGTATAATATTCGACATCGACCTTTCGCACGTACGCTTTTTTATGATCCCAATCAAGCTTTTCAACCTGGTACTGCACCCCTTCATGAAGATAAATCGCTTCATCATGAAGAAGCGTCATCGCGCTGAAGCGGTCCATTTCTCCGATGATTTTTACATCAGCCGTCTCTGAGCGGTCAACGATGACCACGTTTTCCTGTGACGCCGAACGGAGACTGATGTTGGAGGCGGGAAAAGATTCGCTCGCCCAGTGATAGCGTTCGCGGTTTTCGTGAAGCACCCCTTCTTCTTCTAAATACTCGAGAATGTCTCTTGCATCATTTTCTCCGAATGTTTCATCGGCTCTGAAAGGCAGCTCATACGCGGCGCATTTCAGGTGATCGACTAATATAATGAGATTATCGGGATTGATCCTTGCAGATTCAGGCGAGCGTTTAAAGAAATAATCAGGATGGCGCACAATATATTGGTCAATCGGATCAGAGTTCGCCACCATCACGATAAGCGCCTCTCCCTGCCGCCGCCCGGCTCGGCCCGCCTGCTGCCATGCGCTCGCGACACTGCCCGGGTACCCCGTCATCACGCAGACCTGAAGCTGGCCGATATCAACGCCGAGCTCCAGCGCGTTTGTGCTGACAACGCCGAGAATGCTTCCGTCTCTTAACCCCCGCTCTATTTCTCTTCTTTCTTTCGGAAGATATCCGCCGCGATAACCTCTGACAGACTTCGCACCGATTTCTTTTTTTACGATCTCCTGAATGTGGCTTAAAATAATTTCAACCCGGACACGGCTTCTGGCAAAAACAATCGTCTGGATCTTATTTTTTAAAAAAGTTTTGGCGAGTTCGTTCACTTCCACGGTGGCGCTTTTTCGAATATGCAGCGGTTTATTTACAATCGGAGGATTGTAAAAAGCAAAGTGCTTTCTTCCGGCCGGGGCGCCGTTATCGTCAATCAGGCGCACTGATTTTCCCGTCAGCTGCTCCGCCAATTCCCTCGGATTGGCGATTGTGGCGGATGTACAGATAAATGACGGCGTGCTTCCGTAAAAAGCGCAGATTCTCATTAAACGGCGGATGACGTTCGCCACATGGCTGCCGAATACGCCGCGGTACGTATGTAATTCATCAATGACGATATATTTCAGGTTTTCAAACAGACTCACCCATTTTGTATGGTGGGGAAGAATGGCTGAATGAAGCATATCAGGGTTTGTGATCACAATATGCCCGGCCTTTCTGACTTTCTGCCTGATGGCCGGAGACGTATCTCCGTCATAGGTAAAGCTTTTAATGTCCATGCCCGTCTCGTCTATGATTTCGTTCAGCTCGCTTTTTTGATCCTGCGCGAGCGCCTTTGTCGGAAATAAATAAAGCGCGCGGCTTGAGGCATCTTCCGCGATAGACTGAAGAACCGGAAGATTATAGCACAGTGTTTTTCCGGAGGCCGTCGGTGTGACAGCCACAATGCTTTCTCCGTTTTGAACCGTCTGAAAAGCGGAGTATTGATGTGTAAAGAGCCGCTCGATCCCCCTCTTTTCGAGAGCCGCCCGAATTTTCCGATCTACTTGCTCCGGCATCGGCATGGTTTTCGCCTCCCGCGGTTCCTCTTCATGCCAATGCACAATATTTTCATGATTTTTTAATTCCTGAATCAGTTCGCTCAGTGATTTTTTCTTCATCGTTCACACCTCTTTATGAGGTACAGTTTACCGAATATTTGTTTGCCTGGCTAGATGAAAATCCTGCACAAGAAAAAAAGCAGGGAATCAGCCCCTGCCTACTTCATTTTTATCTTAAAAAGCTCTGTTTGTCCTTTTTTCGCTTCATTTGCGCCTGCAAATTGCAAAGGTTCTGCGGCATCGCCATTCATAATCACCATAGGGATGACGGTGCTGCTTGCTTTTTCTTTTATTAAATCCAGCCGGCACGTTAAAAGCAGATCGCCTGTTTTCACTTTGTCTCCTTCTTTTACATGCGCTTCAAAGCCTTCGCCGTTCATATTGACGGTATCCAAACCGACATGTATCAAAAGTTCCGCTCCGGAAAGGGTGCGGATGCCGACAGCATGTTTTGTATGGAACAGCTGAATCACTTCTCCCTCAACCGGTGAAACAATGTCTCCGTTTGCAGGCTCGACGGCAATCCCATCCCCCATCATTTTTTGTGAAAATACGGGATCCGGCACTGAAGCCAAATCCATCACCGCTCCGTCAGCCGGAGAAAAAATCACTTCCTCGGCCGGCTTTTTCCGGCTGTCTCCCAATCCGAATAATTTTTTCAGCAATGTGTTGTGCTCCCCTTCCTAAATGTGAATCCGTTACCAGTTTATTCTCCACTATTTAACCATACTTTCTTTTTTCCTTCAATTCTTAACCATACGGCATAACATCGCATAGTCTGTTTGTAAAAAGGCGGTGGTCATATGGATCAATCACAAAACGATAAACTTGATCCGCAAAGAAATGAGGACATCATCAGCCATGCGATGGACCAATTTTTTCACTCAGGTCCCTTCGCAGAATTGATGCAGGGTTTTCAGCACCTTTTCAATTCGGCTTTTACTGAAGCGCAAGCGCAAGTGACGATTGACGTCAGAGAAGAGCCGACGGGCCTCGCGGTTGATATCAGCGTTCCCGAGACATTCCGTGACGGTGATATGCTGGTGGAAACGAAGGGGTGCTACCTTCACGTTACAATCCGCTACGATCATAAACAGGCTCATTCATCCCATGTGTCTTCAAGCATGACAAGAACCGTTGTCCTCCCGTATAAGGTGAGTGAAGAAGATATGGAAACATCCTGGAATGAACAGACGCTTACCCTCTTTTTCCCTAAAAAATAAGCATGAATGATGGATATCATTCATGCTTTTTATTTGAAGATACTGGTGAAGCCTTTCACCAGCGATCCGACCTGATTTACGGCGCTTACCATCTGCCCCGTTGTATCTATCATTTTATTAAAGTCAAACTGTCCGTTCGTTTTTTTAAACTGGGAGAGTATGCCTGAGAATTGGGAAGACTGCTGCTGATTCGGTCTGGGAACGGGGTAAGGATTCACAAACCCCGGCTGCCCCCCGGGCATGGCTGCCTGAGGAGGAGAGGGAGCAAACGGCTGCTGCATATGACCGTATTCCTGATTCGGATAAAATTGCTGCGGGTACTGCCCTTGCTGATGATAGGGCGGCTGCTGCAATGGCTGTATCTGCTGCGGATACGGCTGCTGTAATGGCTGTATCTGCTGCGGGTAGAAATATCCCGCCGGCTGCTGGTACATATTTTGATATGGCTCTGCTCTCCATTGCATATGACATTCCCCCTTGTCTCTCACTAAGTTTCTGCTATATATGTATGAATTCCGCCGTGGTTATGTGCTTTCGGTGATTCTGATTTTTGTCAAATGCTGTCGAAAGTCTTAATTTTTTAAAAACAGAAAAAAGTCGAATCGTTATGTTACCATAATCTCAACATACATGAGAGGGGATGCACCATTATGAACGTATCATACTTAAGAAAGCGTTTTGCTGAAGTGAAAAAATATGAAACAGATTGTGCAGATAAACTGATGGACTTTGCAAAATTCCTCTATATTCAAGGCCATCTCACCGCAACCGAATTTCGAAACAGTATGAAGGTTCTCGAAGCAAGTGGAGCAGAAAACCCGGCGTATGAATAACATACCCGACCCCTTTATATAAAAGAAGGCAGCCGTTTTCAGCTGCCTTCTTTTTCAATTTCATCCCTTAATATACGAAGCGTATATAAAACAGATTCAGTTAAATCCCTGTATCTTTTTTTATGAATATGATGAACATATGATTGGAGCATCAGCTCTCCGAAATTTTCTGTAACGGCCTGAATTTGTGCGTGATGAACGTATTTCGGACGGTTTTCCTGAATAAACGCAAGCGCTGCTTCTGTCCAAAGCGCGCAAAGCCGGTCTCTTTTTTCAACATCGGGTTTAATAATCTCAAAAAAATCATATGAACGGCCTGACTCTTTTCCATCCTGATACCTTTTTTCGGCTTCCAGAACCGCCTCTATCATTTGTTCTGTCAGCTCCAATAACGACTGTGTCTGCAAACGGACTCACCTCAGTACATATGGTACCAAAGTTTTTGCATAAAATCAGCTGATCCGGCAGGCTCTCGGCAAATCCTTTTTACGCCGGTCAGCCAAAAACAGGTCATCAATACAAACATGAAGCTCCCGCGCCTCTTCCTCAAGGCGGGAAAGTTTCTCCTGTCTGATTTCTTCAGCTTCCGCCTGACAGGATCTGACTGCTTGGGTAAGCGTCTTTTCAGCAGCAGAAATCCGGAATTCGATATCAGAAAGCAGACGGAGAATATCAGCCTTGCTCGTGTAAACAGACATTCATGTTCCTCCCTTTTATCACTTGCGTTTCTTTAGAATATAATTCTCGTTTTCATACCGCTCTCCTTTGCACATGACAAAACTAGAAGCAGTTCGGCAAACAAACAGAGATTATCCTAAAAGGCGTGCCTTTCGACAAAAAAGTGCCGCAAACTTTGTATGAACCGGCACGTTAATGCAAACGATACAGTTGAGGAGGTGCCGTATGAAAACGAGACCGAAAAATGCAGGTAAACAGCAAAAAACCGAAGCAAAAACGACTGATACGCTTGATAAAAAATTAGGCGGCCCAAACCGCCCTTCCACGTAACACATCAGCAGCCCGAAACCCCAGCGAACGGTTTCGGGCTTTTTCATTTCTTCAGCCACTCTTTAACCGCGAAGAGCGCATGGAGCTCCCGTCTTTTCTGGAAGTACCAGTCCGTCAGTTCAAGCTGTTTCGGCATTTTCTCCTGTAAGAAAGCCCCTTTTCTTAACCTTTTTTGAAACCAATCCTCCCTTTCGCCGTCTAATGGGTGGGCAACAATGGGATAGGTTGTCCTCAGCATCGGTGATGTTCTTTTTTTGATGCCGATCATTTTCTCCATATCAAAGCGTGATCCGGTATGAGGAACGGTATCAAGAAAACGGTAAAAAGAAGCGTGAAGATCAGGGCTGAACAGAAGGCGGGCCAGCTGTTTTCCGAGCGTAATTCTCTCTTCGGTTTTTGAAAACCGTTTGACGGAAATTCCGTATAATTGTCCGTCAAATGAAGGGAATATCACCGTATTAAAGTGAAACCAATCACTTAAATAAAAAGGAATCGTGCCAAAAACATTCTTTTTAAACGAAGGATTTTGTATAATAGGTGCTTGGATAGTGTTTTGTTCATTTATAATAAGAGCATACATGAGCCGTTCCGTATCTCCGTCACGCCAAAAGCGAAGCCACTCTTCCTGCATAAAAGCCGAGACGCGGAAATGAGGAAGATGACGGAAAAGAGGTTCGCCGATTTGTTTTGACCACTGGTAGACCAGAAGCTGAGGATAGGCATCAGAAAAAATCAGCCAATTCGCCCTTTCATACGAAAGGAAAAACCAGTTTTTCTGACTGCTGTCAAGGCCCTCCTGATAAAGGACGCCTCTTAAATCAGTCATCGACCAGCCCGCATTGCGGGACACAAACGATGCCAAAAGCGGCCACTTGATCTCAGGATGGCGGTCATAATATGCTTTATAGGCATTCGTCCGGGAAATATTATCGGCATTTTTTATTTTCGTCTCTTTTTCGATCAGGCGAAGAATGGCGGTTACGGTCTGTCGTTTATGCACGTTCATTCACTTCCGTCACTATTAGTTTGATAAGGAGGATGGAAAAAGTGATTCGGTACCCGAATGGAAAAACTTTTCAGCCGAACAAAACGGTTTCATCCCAAAACAGCCAGAAACGGTCCCATTCATACAGTAATCGCGGCATGACCCTCGAAGACGACCTGAATGAAACGAATAAGTATTATCTGGTTAACCAAATTGCTGTCATTCACAAAAAGCCGACACCCGTCCAGATTGTAAACGTCCACTATCCGAAAAGAAGCGCCGCAGTCATTAAGGAAGCTTATTTTAAACAGTCTTCCACAACTGACTACAACGGCATTTATAAAGGGCGCTACATTGATTTTGAGGCAAAAGAAACAAAAAACAAAACGGCATTTCCCCTGCAGAATTTTCATGATCATCAGATTGAGCATATGAAGCAGGTGGTCAGACAAGACGGCATTTGTTTTGTTATTATATCCGCTTTCGGAAAGGTTTATTTCCTCGAAGCCGACAAGCTGTTTGTCTTTTGGGAGAGAAAGGAGAACAATGGCAGAAAATCAATTCGCAAAGACGAATTAGAAGATGCTTCCTTTCCGATTTCCCTTGGATACTCACCGAGAATTGATTATATTAGTATTATTGAACAGCTTTATTTTTCGCAGGAACAGTAGACTGAGCGAAAGGTTGATAAACGAAAGGTTGAGATGTTATGTCAGATCAATTTACGAGCCGTGAAGAACGCCGTAAGGCAAGGCAGACGAAAAGCACTAAGCCCTCTTCACCGAAAAAAGGCAAGAAACAGCGTAAAGGCGGTTTATTCAAAAAGATTGTACTGTCCTTGGTTATTCTGTTTGTCCTTGGCATAGTCGGCGGAGCGGCGGCATTTGCCGTTTTGGTTTCCGGCGCGCCGTCTTTGGACGAAGCCAAGCTGAAAACGCCTTACTCTTCAACGATTTACGATAAAAACGGCAAAGAAATAGCGGAAGTGGGCGGTGAAAAACGAACCTACGTCCCGATTAAGGATATACCCGATGTTGTGAAAGAAGCATTTATCGCAACTGAAGACGCCCGTTTTTATAAGCACCACGGTATAGACCCGATCCGGATCGGAGGCGCCTTGGTCGCCAACTTTACGGATGGATTCGGTTCAGAGGGAGGAAGCACAATCACCCAGCAGGTTGTGAAAAACTCGCTTTTGACCCATCAGAAAACGATTAAACGGAAAGCACAGGAAGTGTGGCTTTCACTGCAGCTGGAGCGCCATTATTCTAAAGATGAAATCTTAGAAATGTATTTAAACAGAATTTATTTCTCACCGCGTGCCTACGGCGTCGGTAAAGCGGCTGAAGAATTCTTCGGCGTAAAAGATTTGAGCAAGCTTACGGTTGAACAGGCGGCGACGCTTGCCGGAATGCCGCAAAGCCCGACCGGATATAACCCCGTTAAAAATCCGAAGGCTTCCGAAAAACGCCGGAACATTGTTCTCAGTTTAATGGAAAAACAAGGATTCATTTCAAATTCTGACTACCAAAAAGCAAAGAAAGTGTCCATGAAAGATGAAGGCGTCGTCAGCCAAAAGGAATACGATAAAAAGGACACAAATAAATACAGCGCTTTTGTCGAAGAAGTTATGAAAGAAATTGAGACAAAAGAAAAGAAAGACGTCGATATTTCAACTGACGGACTGAAAATTTACACGACTCTTGATACGAAAGCACAAGATTATCTTGATCAATTGATGAACGGCGATACAGCCGGATTTACCGAAGGCATGCAGGGCGGCGTCACGCTCCTTGATACGACAAACGGAGAAATCCGCGCTATCGGAGCAGGACGGAACAGAACTACCGGGGGATTCAATTATGCAACACAAGGTAAAACCCAGCCCGGTTCAACGATAAAACCTATTCTTGATTACGGCCCGGTCATTGAAAATAAAAAATGGTCGACGTATGAGCAGATTGATGATTCGGCTTATACGTACTCTAACGGCACACCAATCCATGATTATGACAATAGATACAGAGGCCAGATATCAATGCGAGAGGCCCTCTCAGACTCACGTAATATCCCGGCTCTGAAGGCATTCCAAGCAGCAGGTAAAGATAATGCCGTCGACTTCGCAAATGACTTAGGACTAGGATTAAACAAAGAGAGTGTAACCGAATCTTATTCGATCGGAGGATTTGGTGAGGATAACCGCGGTGTATCTACTATGACAATGGCGGGCGCCTACAGTGCGTTCGGAAATAACGGAACGTACAATGAACCGCACGCGGTCACATCGATTGAATTTAATGACGGCACTAAGCTTGATTTAACACCGAAACCGAAAAGTGCTATGAGCGACTACACGGCGTTCATGGTTACAGATATGCTCAAAACAGTCGTGCAGTCAGGAACAGGCAGATTAGCTCAAGTACCGAACGTGGAAGTCGCCGGTAAAACGGGTACGACCAACTTTACTAAAGAGGATATCCAAAGATATAATATCGCACAAGGCGGAGTCCCAGACTCCTGGTTTGTCGGATACACCCCTCAATATACAGCAGCGGTTTGGACCGGAGTTGAGTCTGGCAACAAAGCAGGCAAGAAATCACTGTCTTCTGCAGACCAGCAAGTCGCAAAACGGATTTTTCAAAAGCTGATCTCATACGTTGATGACGGTAAAGGAAGCTTCAAGCAGCCTGACAGTGTCGTCAAAGAAACAGTTGAGAAAGGCTCGAATCCTGCCGCTTTAGCCGGACCAAATACGCCGGATGATAAAAAAGTGACGGAGTACTTCGTGAAAGGAACGCAGCCAACTGCCGTTTCTAAAACATACACGAAAGAAAAAGCCGATAAACCGACAGGATTGCAAGTGAAATACGACAAAGATAAAAAATCATTAACTTTAAGCTGGAATTATGACGGTGATGCAACATTCAATGTCAAACAATCCGTTGACGGCGGAAGCTACAGTGACATTCAAAACAGTTCGGCAAAAGAAGCCGTCGTCTCAGATGTCACACCAGGCTCCACATACAGCTTCCAGGTGACAGCGGAAAACGATGACGGAAAAAGCGATACGGCATCAGCTTCTTTCAAAGTCCCAAAAGATGAAGAAGACGATGCGGATAAAGATAAAGCGACTGACGATGAACAGAAGTCTGATGAAGATAAAGACAAAGACAAAACGCAAACCGATGATTCAAACACAGATGACAATCAGACAGATACGTCTGACGGATCGGATCAAACACCAACTGATGACCCGGATAAAAATCAGGATCAATCCGATAAGGATCAAACAGATAACAACAATCAGAATCAGCCCGGTAACGGGACCGATAACAACGGACAGCAAGATAACGGCTCTGATAATGATTCCGATTCCGGTTCAGACGGCTCAAATAAACCTGACAACGGTCAAACGGACAAAAACCAAGACTCATCTTCAAATATCAACGGGCAGTCCAATTCGTCAACCATCCAGTCAAATCCCGCTCATTAGCGGACGAAATCCTTCACCTCAACCAGGTGAAGGATTTTTTTCATACAAAAAAACCTCCTTATGAGAAAAGGAGGTTTTTAACCTTTGTTCATGGCTTCATATTTATGATATTGTTTCTTCATCTCCGTCATCAATTCATCAAGCTGAATAAACGAGTGATATTGAGTCGGTTTTGTTAAAATAAACGCCATTCGCTCCGCCCAATTGATCGGTTCGGCGGGAAAATGCTTTGTTTCAAGCACAGACCAATCGAGTGATGTGACCCGCTCCCCTGCCGTCCAGTGAAAAGCGGCAATCAGACAGGCAATTCCCTTCAGCATGTCATTTTGATCACATCTCGATTTTCTTGTTTGAAAAACGGGAAGCAGCGTTTCTTTCGTTTCATTCCAAATCTGAAACAGAAACGGGACATATTCGCCCCTTTCCCTCCATGGCTGCACTGTTGGCTGACCGCTGAAATCCATATACAGCGGATGGCGGCGCAGCGCCGTTTTGATCTCGAGGCTTTCCAAGTCCGTAAGACTGCGCAGGTATGTTTCATAGCCTGTCAGAATGTCAATCGCCGTCACCGTCTCACCAGCCCTTTTTTGTCACGCTTCTGCCCTTCTCTGCACAGCGGAAGCAAAGGGCATTCCGCACAGCGGGGAGATTGCGCTTTACAATGATACCTGCCGAAAAATATTAATCTGTGATGCGTAACAGACCAATCCTCTTTTGGCACTTTTTTCATTAATGTTTTCTCTACCTCCAAAACAGAGTCCTTCCAGCGGCAGATACCAAGCCGTTTAGAGACTCGCTCCACATGAGTGTCTACTGCGATCGCAGGTACGCCGAAAGCAACAGACACGACCACATTTGCCGTTTTCCGTCCGACACCCGGCAGATTCACAAGCTCATCCCGGTCTTTCGGCACTTCTCCGCCGTACTCTTCGATGATCATTTTGCTCAGCTTTTGAATATTTTTGGCTTTATTACGGTACAGACCGATTGATTTAATATCCTGCTGGAGTTCTTCCAGCGATACGGAAAGATAATCTTCGGGCCGTTTATATTTTTGAAATAGCGTTTTTGTCACTCTGTTGACGAGAGCATCCGTACATTGCGCGGATAGTGCGACTGCCACAACCAGTTCGAAAGGATTTGAATGGACAAGTTCACATTCTGCGTGCGGAAACATATCGCCGATTTTTTCAAGACAATATTCAATCTGCTTTAAATTTAACACGTTTCTCCCCTTCTCATGTTATTGTTCCAGCCAATTGTAAAAAGGCACCTGCCTCGTATACTCTTTTTGCGGATCATTTTGTTTTGTTTGAACACGACGGAATTTTTGGCTGTGCGCCTTCGCCTGCTCAACCGTTTTGAAGCCGTTCTTTTTCCATTCAAATAAAATCCGGTCAATATAGCGAAAACTGAGTTTTCCCGATAAAACGGCTTCTTTTAAGGCGTGTTTAATCAGAATCGCATCATGCTGATCCTGATCCTGCCATATGGCCAGCGTCTCGCATTCAAGGGGCGACAGCGGTCTTCCGAACTCTTCTTCAAAGATGGTATACAGGCTTTTTTGTTCTCTTTCTGACGTTCTTTCCTGCGTTTCATTTTGAGAATGCTGCATGTAATCAAACAGCTTCGCCCATAACGGCTGCAGAGAATATTTTTCAAACTTTATGCCGTTATGGTCTTCACATTCTTCAATAAACAGAAAACCTTTTTGAATAAACATTCTCAGGCAGCTTGTACATTCTTCAGCAGAGATGGACATGCCTGACTGAAGTTCAAACGGCGTCGGAAAATAAGAGCCTTTTTCCAAATGCATTTTAATCTTCAAAAGCAGGATCAATTCGGTTTCATTCAGCCCGAGCTGCCGGTAATGTGTCAGCAGCAGGTTGGGAATGCTTGAAATGCCGAGTTCCTGCATATCTATAAATTGCTGTTTTTTCATCCTTACACCTCTTACTGTAAAAGGTTATCTCCGGGAGCTTTCCCCTTTACTTAGAAAAAGTCTCCCTTGCAGGAGACTTCGTTTTTCATAACTATTACGGATACAGACGGTTCAGAAGTCTCGGGAACGGAATCGTTTCACGCACGTGAGGCGCTCCGCTGATCCAAGCCACTGTCCGCTCAAGTCCGAGGCCGAAGCCGGAGTGCGGAACAGAACCGTATTGTCTGAGTTCAGCATACCATTTGTAAGCATCTGAATCCAGACCGTGTTCTTTTAATCTTTCTTCCAATAAATCCATATCATGAACGCGTTCTGAACCGCCGATGATTTCCCCGTAGCCTTCCGGAGCGATTAAGTCGGCACATAACACGACATCGTCACGATCTTTGGCAGGCTGCATATAAAACGGTTTTAATGACGTCGGATAATGAGTGATAAACACCGGTTTGTCATAGCTTTCTGCGATCGCTGTTTCATGCGGCGCACCGAAGTCATCTCCCCACTCAATATCGTCAAAGCCTTTTTCTTTCAGGAATTCGATCGCTTTATCGTACGTAATGCGCGGGAATGGCGCTTTGATTTGTTCAAGCTTCGATGTGTCTCTACCTAATGTGTTCAGCTCGATCTTACAATGTTCCAGCACACTTTGTACGATGTATGCAACATAATTCTCCTGAACTTCAAGGTTTTCTTCAAATTCAACAAATGCCATTTCAGGCTCAATCATCCAGAATTCGATGAGATGGCGTTTCGTTTTCGATTTTTCCGCTCTGAACGTCGGTCCGAAAGAGAATACTTTTCCGAGCGCCATTGCAGCTGCTTCCATATACAGCTGGCCGCTTTGAGACAAGAAGGCGTCTTCATCAAAATATTTCGTCGCGAACAGCTCAGTCGTGCCTTCGGGAGCGCTTCCCGTCAAAATCGGCGGATCAACTTTCACGAAGCCTTCTTTGTTGAAAAATTCATAAGTCGCACGAATGATTTCGTTGCGGATTTTCATAATTGCGTGCTGGCGTTTCGAACGGAGCCATAAATGTCTGTGATCCATTAAGAATTCCGTACCGTGCTCTTTAGGCGTAATCGGATAATCAGTCGCTTCGTGAATGACTTCAATGGATGTAACAGCAAGCTCATAGCCGAGCGGTGAACGCTCGTCCTCTTTCACAATTCCTTTTACATAAAGTGACGTTTCCTGTGTCACTGATTTCGCGATTTGGAAGATGTCTTCTTCTACTTCAGCTTTAACGACAACTCCCTGAATGAAGCCTGTACCGTCTCTCAGCTGTAAAAATGCGATTTTACCGCTTGAGCGTTTATTAGCGACCCAAGCTCCAATCGTTACTTCCTCGCCTGTGTGTTTATACACTTGGTTGATTGTTGTTTTCAAACTCTTTCCCTCCAGAACAAGAAAGACATTCAGGAATCTGCCTGAATCTCTTTTTTCATCACTTTATTATACCCGTTCTACTCTAACGGGGTCAATGCAAGTGAAAAGCGGCTTTAAAAGCCGCTTTTTCAGAATCAGCTGTGTTTTTCCGTGAAGCGGCGGATTCTTTCGACCGCTTCTTCTAAAAGATTGAGTGACGTTGCGTAAGATAAACGGACGTTGTCCGGTGAGCCGAAGCCTGAGCCCGGCACGACGGCGACTTTTTCTTCTTCCAGAAGCGCCTTGACGTATTCATCGACATCTTTGAATCCGCAGTTTTCTGCGGCCGCTTTGGCGTTAGGAAACAAGTAAAACGCCCCTTCAGGCTTGACACAGGTGAATCCGGGAATTTCACTGAGCTGAGCGTAAATGGTGTTCAGTCTGTGCTCAAATGCCTGTCTCATCTCTTCCAGCGGCTCAGCCGGCCCGTTATAGGCCGCAATGGCGCCGTATTGAGCGATGGACGTCGGATTTGATGTGCTGTGGCTCGCAAGGCTCGTCATCGCTTTAATAATCGTCTCCGAACCCGCCGCATAGCCGATCCTCCAGCCCGTCATGCTGTGAGATTTCGACACGCCGTTAATGATGATCGTCTGCTCTTTCAATTTATCTGAAAGCTGTGCGATTGAGACGTGTTTTTTTCCTCCGTATGTAAGCTTCTCATAAATCTCGTCGGAAACGATCAGAATGCCATGCTCCAGACACACTTTTCCGAGTTCCGCAAGCTCTTCTTTCGTATACATAACACCTGTCGGGTTGCTCGGTGAATTGATAATGAGCGCTTTTGTTTTCTCGGTGATAGCCTGCTTCAGCTGCTCCGGTGAAATTTTAAACTGATTGGATTCCAGCCCTTCTGCATAGACGGGACGCCCCCCTGCCAGTTTCACCTGCTCAGGGTAGCTGACCCAGTAAGGAGTCGGTATAATCACTTCGTCCCCTTCATCGAGAATAACCTGAAATAATGTATACAGAGCGTGTTTCGCTCCGGTGCAGACAATGATTTCTGACGGCTTATATTCAATCCCCTGGTCGTTTTTGAATTTTTTTGCGATACTGTCTTTCAGCGCCGGCAGACCGCCTGAAGGCGTATATTTCGTATGGCCTTCATTCATGGAACGCACCGCGGCATCTATAATGTGCTGAGGCGTATTAAAATCCGGTTCTCCTGCTCCGAGGCCGATGACATCATGGCCTTCTGCTTTCAGCTCTTTCGCTTTTGCAGTAATTGCAAGTGTTGCAGACGGTGTTAATGCGGATACTCTTTTTGCCAATTTCAATTTGAACTCCCCCTAATACGTCTCACGGTGTGATGTTTTTGAGAATCTTGCCGCTTGTAAAATCCACATAACTAAAGCTATACTGCCCGCTTTTGTTGATATAGGTCACTTCCCATAACGGAACATTGTTTTCTCTCGCCGGGTGAACGCCATTCAGCTTGGAAACAAGCCCTTCGTCCCGAACGATCTTGGCAGCCTTGCCGCTTGAAATGCCGTCACTGGCTTTTTTTGAGAGAATTTTTGCTTTTTTGTCGGCCGGAACCCATACATACATATCTTTTCCATGTTTATCCGTTCCGGTAACAACATAATATTTCTGTTTGCCGACAAAGGTCTCCACTTTCTCAGCATCTGTCAGATCCGTTTTTTCTTTAGCGGCTGCGGCAGCTGTTTCGTGGCCTTCTTCTTTTTGGGCCATTGCAGATTTAAAAATGCTGGCCGAAAATAAAAGAACTGCTAAAAAAATAATACCAAATACGGCTGTAAATATTAATGCTTTTTTTCTCATCTTTTTCACCTATGTGCGATAAATGGTGAAGACCGCTTCATTTTGATTTTCTTCGTCGAGCGCAAGCCCGAACATCAGATTGTCCCGTTTCAAAGTCCGGTTTAATGTATCGACGATTTTATATAAATCATCTGAATGCTCCACATTAATCGTTGACAGAATTTCAATTTTGCTTTCCATTTTTATACCCTCCATCGGTCGAACAAATTTTGTTAGTCATAACGGGATGCGCCCGCGGCATAATAAAATCACAAGGCGGCATGAACCCGCTTTTACTATAAAAACAATTCCTCATCCCACACCACGAAAGCCGCGATTATGCGGCTTTTATTCCGTTTGGCTGACATAAGCCCCGAGTTCGGCATCCGTCAGCTCCAAAAGGGATGAAGTCGGGAGCGCTTCAAGAAACAGCCGTCCGTATCCCGCCGTCTTTACACGCTGATCTAAAAGAACGATTGTTCCCTTGTCTCCCGCCGTACGGAGCAGGCGCCCGATCCCCTGTCTGAACGTTAACACAGCCTCAGGCAGGGAAATCGTTTGAAACGGATTTTTTCCCTGCTTCTTGGCAAATTCGCATTTTGCGGCATGAAGCGGATTGTCAGGCGCCCTGAAAGGAAGTCTTGCGATCATGACGGTTGACAATTCATCCCCCGGAAAATCAACGCCTTCCCAGAAATGATTCGTCCCAAGCAAAATTGCCCGGCTTGCCGTTTTAAAGGTTTTCATTAATTTACCGGGACTCCCGCCCGAAATACCTTGGGCGAGAAGCTGAATGCCTGATATCTCCATACTGAGTTTCAGTTCCTGATACACTTTTTTCAGCATATCATGAGACGTAAACAGGACAAGGATCTTCGGCTGTTTTCCCTTTGACATGATTTCTGCATACTTGGCAATATGCTCAATGACTTCCCGCTCTCCGTCATATTTAACGGATTTCATCTCTTTCGGAATGATGACGTTCATCTGATCATCGTAAGAAAAAGGAGACGGGATGCTTTTGGTGCGCGGATAAAAATCCGCAAGTCCGAGCCTTTCAATCATAAATTGAAAAGAATGCTCCACCATTAAGGTCGCTGATGTGAGCACAACGCTTTTTTTGCGGGCGAAAAACTGGTCTGCCAGCATTTCACCGGGCTCCAAAGGCTGCGCATAGATACTGACGGCATTTTTTGCGCCCTTCGCGTCAATTTCAACCCAAACGGCTTCTTTCTCATCATTTTCAAACAGCAGCCTGCTGAACGTATCGCGATATTCTTTCAGCCCCCTGATACACTTTACATATTCGGCCGCTAAAAAAGCCGCTCCGCTTTTCATCTGATCAAGCTTTTGATGTAACAGTTTCTCCTGTACTGAAAACATGTCAAGCAGCTGATCCAGCATCGCACAAAGCCGCTCGGCTCCGTCCGTTATCATGTGAAACCCTTTATCCTGGCTTTTATGATTGAGACTATAAACGAGACGGTTCAGATCGTCTTTAGGTTTTCTTCGTTTGACAAAAGAATGCACTGAACTGAAAAATGCGTCGCTTTCCGATTGAATATGCTTCATCCACTCATCGGCGTCAAAAAAACTTTCCGCCGGCAGTTCATACGTATAAAACAGTTTTCTCATCCGCTTTAACAGTCCGTGTTCCTTTAAGGTTCCGATTCGGCTGAGCTTTGTGTGCAGTCCGATGTATGAAGCTCTCTTCCCCAGGTGCTCGCTGGCAGCGCGTTCGAAATGATGCGCTTCATCAATGATGATCGTTCCGCTTGCAGGCAGTTTTTTCGTTTCACTGCTTTGATCTGAAAACAGCAAAGCATGGTTTGTGATAATCAGATCTGCGGCCTGCGCCTTTTCTTTAGCCCGTTCATAAAACTCGGCAGCCGAGTCCTTCCCTTTTTTCAAAAAAGAATTCTCATCGTAAGCCATGCGCTCCCACAGCAATCTGCCGCCTGATGGAAGATTCAGCTCAGCGGCGTCGCCCGTTTCAGTCTCCGTCAGCCAGACGAGAAGCTGCGCTTTCGTCAAAACCGCATCATAGTTGTCATCTTCCTCATGCAGAATATGTTCAAACTTAGGCAGGCACAGATAATGTGATTTCCCTTTTAAAATAGCGGCTTTGACCGGCCAAGGAAACATACGCTCCAAAAGCGGAAGATCTTTAGACATGATCTGCTGCTGCAAAAGAGTAGAGTACGTGCTGATAATCACGGGAGTTTGCTCCGCTTTGGCAAATAAAACAGCCGGAACGAGATAACCGATCGTTTTTCCGATGCCGGGTGCCGCTTCAATCAGCGCATGCTCCCGATTGCGGAAGGCGCCAAGCACTTCATCCATCATCGAAAGCTGCCCTTTCCGCTTTTCATAGCGGGGGATGATGCCGGATAAGATCCGTTCTTTTTCTTCGTTCCACTTTTCAAGGTCAATGGCCGCATTCACCGGACGGGAAACCGGAATGTGATCGGGCTCTTTAATTGAAAAAGAGGCGTATGGAATGCAGCTCTTTTCTTCCGCCGGCCTGCTTTCATGTATAAAAGAATCCAAAAGCAGCGTCAAATCGCTGATAAAATGCTGTGAAAGCCTTCTAAGCTGCTTTAATGTCGGTAAAGGCAAATGTTTCAGTTTATGTAAAATGTCTAAAAAGACCAGTCCCGTAACCTCCGCATCGCTGTCTGCGCGGTGAGGTCGGTCATGAACAATATTCAGCTCCGCGCACAACTCACCGAGCTTATATCCTTCAAACCCCGGGAAAACAATACGCGAAAGCTCAACCGTATCAAGCACTTCACAATCCGGCAGCTCATAGCCCGCTTCGCTCAGTTCATGCCGGACAAATCCGAGGTCGAAATGAATATTGTGGGCAACAAAATACGCGCCGTCAAGCAGATGAAAAATCTCCTCCGCGACTTCTTCAAACGGCAGTTCATTTTCAACCATTCCGGACGAAATTCCGGTCAGCTGTTCAATAAACGGCGGGATGGCCTGATTCGGATTGATATATTTTGAAAACCGCTCAGTTATTTGTCCATTTTCAATGACAACCGCTGCGATTTGAATGATTTTATCGCCCTTTTTCGGCGAATTTCCTGTTGTTTCGACATCTATGACAACGAACCGTTGTTTGTTCATTAAAATGGACACCTCAATTCTAGCATACGAGAAAAGTGTAACACGTTTTGTTGAGAAATGGAGCGGAAAAACAGCTTTTGCCCCTAAATCTTAAAAGAAAACCCCCATGAAGGGGGCTCTTTTACAAAATCGTGTGTGCCGGCTCCTGACCCAGCATCTGCTCGATTTTATTCTGATCATCCAGAACGGCCACCTTCGGCTGATGGCTTTTTGCTTCCTGATCAGACATCATTTGATAAGAAATAATAATGACTTTATCTCCTTCTTGGACGAGACGGGCAGCTGCTCCGTTTAAACAGATGACGCCGCTCCCCCGCTTACCGGGAATAATATACGTTTCAAGTCTCGCTCCGTTATTATTATTCACAATCTGAACTTTTTCATTAGCGAGCATTCCGACGGCATCTAAAAGATCTTCATCAATCGTAATGCTGCCGACATAGTTTAAATTGGCTTCCGTCACGGTAGCGCGGTGCAGTTTTCCGGCCATCATAGTGCGGTACATATTATGATCTCTCCCATTCATCAATATCAATAATGATATTATCAATCAGTCTGGCTTTAGAAAATTGGACGGCACAGGCCAGAATGACCTTGCCGTTTAATGTTTTAAGCGGAGTCAGCTCCGGATAAGCGTACAGTTCGGCATAATCAATGACGCCGCTTGTGTTTTCGATGATATCGGTGACGGTTTTTATAACGGTTTCCGGATTTCTTTCACCGTCTCTGATCAGTTCGGCACCTTGCTGCAATGCTCTATAGATCATCGGCGCTTCTTTGCGTTCCTGCTCAGTCAGATAGACGTTGCGAGAGCTTTTGGCAAGTCCGTCTTCTTCTCTGACCGTGTCCACTGCAACCAATTCGATATCCATAAAGAAATCCTCAATCAATCCGTCCACAACTGCTGCCTGCTGGGCATCTTTCAGGCCGAAGTAGGCGCGGGTCGGTTTAACGAGATTGAAAAACTTCGTCAGCACAGTGGCCACTCCGTCAAAATGGCCGACGCGGGAGGCGCCGCACAACACGTCAGTTCTCCTTTTCACTTGCACGGCAACATTTTGCTCGCCTTTATACATGTCACTTGGAGACGGCGTAAACAAAACATCTGCCCCCGCCTGTTCTGCAAGCCGGGCATCGCGCTTTAAATCTCGCGGATATGCTTCGTAATCCTCGCCCGGTCCGAATTGAGTCGGATTGACAAAGATGCTCATCACGACAATATCGTTTTCTTTGCTTGCTTTTTCAACCAGCGTCAGATGTCCTTCATGAAGAAAACCCATTGTCGGGACGAATCCGATCGTCCGGCCTTCTGAGCGGTATTGTGCAATCAATTCTTTCAGCTGTTGAGTTTCTGTCAGTTGTTTCATCGCTTACTTTCCTCCGTACAAGCCTTGCAGCACAGTTTGGTTTATCTGAAAGGAATGCTTTTCTTCCGGGAAAACCCGTTCTTTCACATCACGGACGTAATCGCTGAGGGCCGACTCAATCGTGCCGTCGATTTTGGCGTATTGCTTCACGAACTTCGGTGTTCTGTCCACGCCGTGGCCGACGACGTCATGATAGACAAGGACTTGGCCGTCCGCTTTTGAACCGGCTCCGATTCCGATGACGGGAATGGATACTTCTTCTTTTATTTTAGCAGTCAGTTCAGCAGGCACACATTCAAGCACGAGCATCATCGCTCCCGCCTGCTCGCATTTGATGCTGTCTTCAATGAGCTTTTTCGCGCTTTGCTCATCTTTTCCCTGCACTTTATATCCGCCTAATACGCCGACAGACTGCGGTGTGAGGCCTAAATGGCTGACGACGGGAATTCCGCCGAGAGTCAGCGCGCGGATGGATTCGAAAACGCCGTCTCCGCCTTCAAGCTTTAACGCGTCCGCGCCGCTTTCCTGAATAATGGCCGCGGCGTTTTTCAATGTATCCTCTTTTGAAAGGTGGTAAGACATAAACGGCATGTCAGTTACGATAAACGTATTTTTCGCACCGCGTTTTACCGCTTTTGTATGGTGAATCATGTCACTGACCGTTACGCCGACTGTTGAATCGAGTCCGAGCACGACCATTCCGAGCGAATCCCCGACTAAAATCATGTCGACTCCCGCCTGTTCCGCAAGCTTTGCCTGCGGATAATCGTAAGCGGTCAGCATCACGATCGGCTCTCCGTTTTCCTTCATTTTCATGAAATCCAGTTTTGTTTTCATTCTGTTTCTCCTCCTCTAAACGGTGAGGAGATGAGCCGCCAATTCTTCGCAAGCAAAAAAGCCTTCTGTAAAATAAGAAGGATCCCCACTTGTTTAACCTTCGGCGAATGTCATCCCTCTGTCCCAGTCCTTTTTTGGATCAAGGCAGACTTTTCGTAATCTCTGTTCTGCTGATCAGGTGCAGTTCATTATGATACTGCCCATAGGAAGTATACCAAATTCACGAGGCTTGTACCAACTAAGATTAATTGAGCTCAATATCGGCAGAATAGATCTTCTTTATACCGTCTCTCGTTTCCAAGAGAAGAACTCCCTCATCATCAATGCCGAGCGATTTCCCGTAAAACGTCCCTTGCAGCGTTCTCGCTCTGAGCTCGTTCCCCAGTCCGACCGCATAGCTTTCCCATAGCAGCTTGATCGGTGTAAAGCCGTGGTTCAAGTAATCCTGATAGCGTTTTTCAAAAGTCAGCAGAATCTCTTGTATCAGACCCGCTCTGTCAATTTTCTCGCCGGCTTCCATGCTCAGGCTCGTCGCAATGTCCTGAAGCTCGCCGGGAAAATCGGTTTCCTGCTGGTTCACGTTGATCCCGATCCCGAGAATAACCGAACGGACACGGTCTTCTTCTGCCTGCAGCTCAGTTAAAATCCCGACGGCTTTTTTGCCGTGAATCATTAAATCATTCGGCCATTTAATGGCGGGCTGTACTCCTGTAAAGGCCTCGATGGCCTGAACGACCGCAACGGCTGATAACAGGGTGAGTTGCGGCGTTTTTTGCAAAGGAACGTCGGGTCTCAGAATGAGGCTCATCCAAATCCCGTTTCCCTCCTGTGAATGCCACACTCTGGCCATTCTTCCTCTGCCTGCCGTTTGTTTATCGGCGACTACGAGCGTTCCTTCCGGCGCGCCGTCATTGGCAAGTTCATGAGCGGTTTTTTGGGTGGACGGCAGGACGTCCCGGTAATGAAGCTGTTTGCCCAAAACCTCTGTTTTCAGCCCGAAACGGATTTCGGATTCACTGAGTTTCCCCGGTTTTTTAATGAGCCTGTACCCTTTTCGTCTGACCGCCTCAACCTCATAACCCTCTTTGCGGAGCTCCTCTATATGTTTCCAAACGGCGGTTCTCGAGCAGCCGAGCGCGCCACTTATTTTCTGCCCGGAGATAAAGCCGTCACCCGCCTCAGAAAATAAATCAATTAATCGGGTTCTTAATGTTGATCCCATGATGCGAGCCACTCCTTTATATCATGTTTTCGGTTAGGGAGCTTCCCTGCCAATACCGCTTCTTCGATCCGGCGAAGTTCTTCGGCCACCCATTTACCCGCGCGGCGGTTTCTGAGCTCCATCAGATCAGCGCCTGAAATGTCGAGGTCTCGAAGGCTTTTGATCGGCAGCTGCTCATACAGGCTCTGAACCTCTTTCAGCTTTTGTTCATCAATCGTCTTATGCTTTTTCAGCATCCCGATTTTAACGGCTGATAACAGCGCCTCTCCCGCCCGGTACATCGCTTCTGCTTTCAGCTGCGCCGGATAAACGCTTATGATCTGCACCGCTTTTTTTATGACTTTTCCCGGCAGTTTCCATTGTTTTAAAAACGCCTCGGCGCTTTTCGGACAAAGACCGAGAAACAATAACAGCGCTGCCCAGCGTTCTTCGCGTGCATCTAAAGAAGAAAAAGGAAAGCCGCTTGCTTCAAGCATTTGCTGCTCATAACCGGAAAGGCCTGGCAGCTCTTGTATCAAACCTATCTGCACCATCGTTTGAATCGCTTCTTGTGAGGAAGCGCCCTGCAGCAGCTTTTCAAACTCGACGGTCTTTCGTTCTACTGATACATGTGCCAAAAGCTCCCTGTCTTTTATGACGGCCTCTCTTGTTTCTTTTTCTAACAGAAAGCCGAGCTGACTCATAAAGCGGACCGCTCTCATCATCCGCAGAGCGTCTTCCCGAAAACGGTCTTCAGGATTACCCACCGTACGGATCAGCTTTTGTCCGATATCATGTGCGCCTCCGAAATAATCAAGCAGCTCTCCTTCGGCAGACATCGCCATCGCATTAATCGTTAAGTCTCTCCGCTTTAAGTCTTCTGATAAAGAAGTAATGAACCGCACAGCTTCAGGGCGCCGGTAGTCCTTATATTCTGATTCGGCACGAAAAGTGGTGACTTCATAGGTTTCATCTTCCCACAGGACGATGACGGTGCCGTGCTCTTTTCCTACATCGACAGTCCGCTTAAAGAGACGCTCCACCTCATTCGGCGAAGCGCTGGTTGCGATGTCCACATCACCTATTTTTCGTTTCATATAGCTGTCTCTGACGGCTCCCCCGACAAAGTACGCCTGATGGCCCGCCTTCATCAGATGATGAAGGATGGGGAGGGCTTTGACAAATTCCTGTTCCATAAGATCACTCCGGTCCTGCCAATTCGTCATAAATCCGTTCATACTGACTGACGATTCTTTGCGAAGAAAAGGCGGTCTCCACCATTTTCAGCGCATGATCAGTCAATCGTTTGCTGAGCTGTTTATCTTCTAAAACGGCAAGCGCTTTTTCAGATGCCGCCTGAATATCGCCGACTTCCACCAGAAAACCGCTTACTTGATCTTTAATCACTTCCGGTATTCCGCCGATATTTGTTCCGATGCACGGCACGCCGCAGGCCATCGCCTCCAGAAGTACGAGTCCGAAACTTTCTTTTTCAGACAGAAGAAGCTTAAGATCGCTAATGGAATACAGCTCTTCCACCCTGTCCTGATTTCCGAGGAGCAGCACTTGATCCTGCAGTCCGTATTTTTCGACAAGCTGCCAAGCGACGCACTTTTCCGGCCCGTCGCCGACAAGCAGGAGCTTCGCCTTTGTTTTGGCTGCGATATTACGGAAAACGTGGATGACATCTTTAACACGTTTTACTTTTCTGAAGTTCGAAACATGGATGACGACCTTTTCATCCGGCAAAATGCCATGTTTCTCTTTTATACTCTCTGTATTTTTCTTAAGATAAACACGTTCATCAATAAAGTTGTAGATGGTCTCAATTTTTTTATCCGGCTTGATTAAGTCATATGTTTCTCCGGCAAGCGCGGTTGATACCGCCGTCACTCTGTCGGACGCTTCGATGGCAAAACGGATTAAATCTTTTAATGACGGATCATATCCTAAAACGGTGATGTCCGTACCGTGAAGCGTCGTCACGATGCCGATGTCGCGCTTGAGCATCTGTTTGGCGAGATAAGCACATACCGCATGCGGCAGCGCATAATGCGCGTGAATGATGTCAAGATTTTCCCTTGCGGCAACCTCGGCGATTTTGCTCGCCAGCGTAAGGTCATAAGGCGGATATTTAAATACCGCGTATTGGTTGACTTCCACCTCATGAAAATGAATATTCGGATGATATGTATTTAATCTGAACGGGATGCTTGATGTGATGAAATGAACCTGGTGCCCTTTTTCCGCAAGCAGCTTGCCGAGTTCCGTCGCAATAATACCCGAGCCTCCGACACTCGGGTAGCATGTAATCCCTATTTTTAATGGTCTCATTGTCCGCCCCCAAAAACATCATCATTCAAAACGGGAAGCTGTTTTGAAAAGAAGCCTTCGGCATACCCCGTCCCGGCTTCTTTGCCATACAGTCTTTCCCGCGCTTCCACCATTTCGATATAACCGTTGGTCAGCGGTGTGTTCACTGACTGCGCCGTAGGAATAAACTGGCTTTGATAGGCGTGCAGGCTTTCTTTTTTCAGATCGATGGTTTCCGTTATGTCGATTACAAAGTCCGGACGGTGAAACCCGTTGATCATATAATAGTATACGCGCTGAGCCTTATGAGCCGGCAGTTCTTGGTGATCTCTGTAGTTATGAATCCCCGCCGAGAACACCGCTTCTTCGACCAAAGCCGCCGCATTGCCGTGGTCAGGATGGCGGTCTTTCGGATAAGGCATGAAAACGGTTTTCGGCCGGCAGGCTCTGATGACACTGACAATCCGGCGGATGCCGTCCTCACTTTTCAAAAGCCCGCGGTCGGGAAGCGTAAGCTGGATTCTCTCTTTTACGCCGAGAATCCGTGCCGCCTCTGCCGCTTCTTCTTTTCTTATCCTTACCGTTCCGTTGGATGATAGTTCGGCCTCGGTCAAATCGCATATCACCGCGGTTTTTCCTTGAGCCGTAAATTTTGCGATCGTGCCGCCCATACCGATCTCGACATCATCACTATGGGCGCCGAACGCCAGAATATCAACGTGTTCAGACATTCGGCTCTCCTCCGCGCACAAGATTGCGGAAATCAAATGCCCCGCCGTCCAGCGTCCGGACGAGGATTTCCGCTGTCCCCATATTTGTGGCGAGCGGGATCGCGTATACGTCACACAGCCGGATCAGCGCCGAGACATCCGGTTCATGAGGCTGCGCAGTTAACGGATCGCGCAGAAAAATGACGAGATCCAGGGCATTTGCCGCAATCAATGCGCCGATTTGCTGATCTCCGCCGAGCGGGCCGGATTGAAAACGTTCAACGGACAATCCGGTCGCTTCCTGGATTTTCAGGCCTGTCGTACCTGTCGCGTATAACTCATGATGGCTCAGTATATCTTTATATGCGGTCGTAAACTGAACCATATCCTGCTTTTTCTTATCGTGAGCAATCAAAGCGATTTTCATTTGATGTTCTCCCCCTTGCCGATTCAGTCGATAATATTTTCGAGTCCGTATACAAGCTGGTCGATTTTCATCACTTGCTCCACTGACAGCTTCACTCCTGACATAAAGGAAGCCCGGTTATAGGAGTCATGGCGCAGTTTCAGCGTCTGGCCGTCCATGCCGAACATGACTTCCTGGTGGGCGATAAGGCCCGGCAGACGCACGCTGTGAAGGCGGATGCCGTTTAATTCAGCACCGCGGGCGCCCGGCAGAATTTCTTTTTCATCAGGATGGCCCTGCTGCTTTTCTGTACGGACGCTTGAGATCATTTCCGCTGTTTTCAGCGCCGTTCCGCTCGGGGCATCCAGCTTTTGATCATGATGAAGCTCAATGATTTCTACATCTTCAAAATAGTTGGCGGCCATTTGTGAGAACTTCATCATCAGCACCGCGCCCAATGCAAAGTTCGGAGCGATGATGGCGCCGATTCCTTTTTCTTCAGTCAAGGCTTGAAGCTCCTCTAAATCCGCTTCAGAAAATCCGGTCGTTCCCACAACGGGGCGGACGCCGTGTTCAAGAGCGGCTTTCGTATGTTTTTTGCCGATTTCAGGCGTTGTCAAATCGATCAGCACATCCGGTTTTGTTTCTTGGAAACATGCGCGGATATCCGTATAAATAAGAGCGTCTGAATCAGCTGACATCACTTCCCGCAATGTTTGCTGATCGTATGTATGGTCAATGGCGCCGACAAGCTCAAAATGAGGCGTGCGGACGGCAAGTTTTACGGCCTCCTGGCCCATTCTGCCTCTCGGTCCGGCAATGACGACTTTAATGGTTTCATTTGACATGGTTTCTCCTACTTTCCTTCTTCTTTTCTAGTCCAGCGGTCTTTATCACGTGTATTAAATTTATGCATGACGCGGTTATGAGCTTCCTCCAATGAAATATCAAGGGAGTTGGCGAGGCAGATCAGGACGAACAGCACATCGCCCATTTCCTCTTCCATGCTTTTCTCATTTTCCGTCGTTTTCTTCGGCTTTTCCCCATAATAATGGTTGACTTCTCTTGCAAGTTCGCCCAGTTCTTCCGTGAGACGGGCCATCATGGCAAGCGGGCTGAAATAGCCTTCTTTGAATTGGCCGATATATTCATCGACCTCAGCTTGTAAGTCTTTCATCGTTTTGTCACTCACTGTGCGAATACCTCCTGTCATCTCTTCCATGTTAGCTAATTCAAGTACATTTGACAAATGTTAAAAACGGCAGTTTGCTGTTTTCTTTTGTATCCACTATAATATTTACGCAATCTTATGGAAGGAAAAGGGGTTTGATGCAATGCTTGGAGAAATCAGAATCAAAAACATTTGCTTTATTTTAATCGGCGCCGCTGTTTTTTCATTCGGACTGGTTCACTTTAATATGCAGAACAATTTGGCGGAAGGCGGATTTACCGGCATTACGCTGCTTTTATATGCGTTATTCCACATCAGCCCTTCTATTTCCAACCTGATATTGAACATTCCTATCTTTTTCATCGGCTGGCGTATGCTCGGCCGGACGATGTTTGTCTATACCCTGATCGGCACCGTCTCTCTTTCTGTTTTTCTGAGTGTTTTTCAGCGTTACGAAATTCATATGCCGCTGTCGCATGATTTAGCGCTGGCCGCCTTATTCGCCGGTGTATTTATCGGCGCGGGTCTCGGCATTATTTTTAAATACGGCGGCACGACGGGCGGGGTTGATATCATCGCCAGACTGATCAACAAATTTTTCGGAATCCCGATGGGCCGGACGATGTTTGCCTTTGACGCCTGTGTCATTCTGCTTTCTTTGTTTACGTATCTTTCTTACAAGGAAGCGATGTACACGCTTGTAGCCGTTTTTGTCGCTGCGAGATTGATTGATTTTATCCAGGAAGGCGGCTATGCCGCAAAAGGGGCAACGATTATTTCTTCGAAAAACGATTTGATCCAGCAAAAAATCATTGAAGAGATGGAGCGCGGCGTCACCGTTTTAAAAGGACAGGGATCATATACAAAAGAAGACAGGGACGTTCTTTACTGCGTCGTTCCGAAAAACGAAATTGTGCTTTTGAAAAGCGTCATCACTTCCGTTGACCCGCACGCCTTTGTTGCAGTAAGCGACGTCCATGATGTGCTCGGCGAAGGATTTACGCTTGATGAAAATAAAAATCCGATCAGACGATAATAAAAAGGCGGCTTTTGCCGCCTTTACTGTTTGTGTTTCCATTTAACAACCGGTGATTTTTTCTTTTTCAATCGGCGGACGAATGCCGGACTGACATTGAGCGTCTGCTCGACGAAGCGCTGCGGCGTCAGTGCCAGCCATTCGTTTAAAGAGACATCTTCAAAACGGTCGCTTTGGAAAATTTCCAGAAAGCGAAGTACGGTGTCACCGGTATTCTGAACATAATGTCCCATTGCAAAAGGAACATATCCTACGTCACCTGCTTGATAGTTAAATGTCCGCGCTCTTCCCTCCGCCGCAAACACCGTCATTTTCGCTTCTCCTGAAAGATAATACTGCCACTCGTCCGTATTCGGATGCCAATGCAATTCTCTCATGCCTCCGGGTTCGACTTCCACGAGAGCTGCGGCAATCGTTTTTGACACCTTAAACGTTTTTGAATCGACAATCTTTACTCTTCCCCCGCTGGTAACAAGAGGCTCCTGCCGGGAAAGCTTGTAGCTGAACGGCTCCAAAACGGTGCCTTCCGGGGAAGAAACTGCTGCCTTTTCAATAGGGGGAGGCGGTTCCAGCTGGAACATGTAACGCTCTTTTTTATGGATGTAAGCCAAATCATATCCGGGAACACCGAAGTTCGCCTCCAGCACGCTGCGCGGGGTATGGGCAAACCAGTCCGTTACTGAAAAGGTGCTGTTTTCTGAAAAAGAGCCGTCATCAAAGACGAGCAAAAACTCACTGCCCTGCTCTAATCCTTGAATGGAATGAGGAATGCCGGAAGGAAAATACCACAGATCCCCTTCACTTACGTTGTCAATAAAATTCCTCCCATTTTGATCGACCGCAGTTAAACGGACTCCTCCGTTAATCACATATCCCCATTCGGCTTCTTTATGCCAATGAAGCTCCCGCACAGCTCCCGGCTTCAGTCTCATGTTCACCGCCGCGATGTTTTTGGATACCGGCAGTTCCCTGACCGTCACCTCTCTGGACCATCCGCCGTCTTCAAGCCTCATATGCGTATCAGAAAATGAGAATTTCAAGTTTTGAACCGTTCCTGCATCCGTTGAAGGCGGAACGAGCATGTCAGGATTCTGGAAGTCACGCGCGAGGTTTCGCGGTCCTTCGTCAGTCGCCCCTTTTCTGCCTCTGATCGGCTGCGGGAGGTGTTTTGAAGCCAATTGCTGGATGAGTTTTTTCACTGGCTTAGCTCCTTTACAGCAATTTGTGTTTATTTAGACTTAGGATACTCACGCTTTTTCTCTTTCTTTTTTTCCGCTCTGTATTTTCGGTAGCCGACATATGTCAGCGCAGTAATAATGATACCGCCTGTTGTCAGAATGACCCAGAGCAGCGAAGGGTCAGCGTCATCCCGCTCCACCTTGTCAAAAACCCGCTTTAAATCCTGTTGCAGGAGCGTCAGACGCTCAAGCTTTGTTCCTTTTGTCATCTGCTGAAACCCGTCCTGCTCAATCACCTCGATATGTTTCGCCACCGTATCAAGCTGGCCGGCCGACACATCCATTGTCAGGCTGGGATAAATTAAATCATATAATGATATAAATTCATTCCACTTTTCATTGAAATTTTCACTTCCGTTTCCGCTGACATCTTCTTTTAAGGCGCTGAATGTCGCCATAATCGGTCTTTCAAGCGAACCCCACAGCGGATCGGAGTGGTCTTCCATCGCATCCATTACCAACCTGAACTGGGCGGCTGCCCGGATTTTTTCGGTATCTGAGGCGGCTGCCTGTTTCAGAACGCGCACTAAATCATTGAAACCCAGAGTCACCTGCCTGACTTCGGCGCCGCTCAGTGAGTTTACGTGTGTCATTTTTTTCTTAAAGTAGCCAAGCACTTGCAGAGCCTCATCATACTGCGAATGCCGCGTCATTTGGAAAACGGTATCCGAAAGGTCGTTCAGTTCCTTGAGACCGCCCTCATCTTCAGCTTTGGCAGTTGTGATGAAACACATAAGAGCAAGTAAAAGACAGATCGTCAGCTTTCGTTTCATAGAGGTCCCTCCCACTCCTTCTCTTTACAGAATATGAGGAGCGGGACAAGGTTAGACCAAGATTCTATCAGTGTAAGTCAAGCTTTATCCGTCTTTTAGAAATCACCAAATAGTATGCAAGGCCGAGTGAAAATATGCTCAGCCAGAATGTAGCATAGCCGATCTCTTGCATATAGTCATTGAGCATTGAGTAGCGGGGCATCATGCCGAAAAGATAATCAATGACATCATTATGAAGCGTCCAAACAGCGGCAACGGCAAGATGCCATAACCGGAACCGAAAATACGGGCTGTATAAAACGCCTTGAACGGCCATGGCAAAATGTGAAGCAATCAGCATGTACCCTTCCAAAGGCATCTGCCCCATTTTGACCAGCACAAAGACATTCATTCCGACCGCCCACAGCCCGTATTTTACAAGGGTTACAAGAGCCAGCGCTTCAAACAGCGGCGCGTTTCTTCCCATGAGAAATGCCAGAAGCACGAACAGGAAGAAAAACGTCGCCGTCGGGCTGTCAGGCACAAATATCAGAAATCGGAACGGCGTGTCCGCAAGCTGAGGCACATACCAATAATAGCCGTACACCGTACCGATAAAATTAACGGCAAGAACAAGCAGAAGCATGCCGCGCAACCCTAAAAGATAAGAAATCCACCTCATACCATCAACTCTCAGTCCGTAAAAAGTATGTATCATGCAAAAAAAGCTGACATCCGGTCAGCTCTTTTCATAAAAGTATATCCTGCTATTGTCTACTTCACAATACGTTATTTCGCTGTCGTTTCAGAAATGAACTTCGCCAGCTGATCAAGCTGTTTGTCATTCCCTTTAAAAATACCGGCTGGCATCTGCCCTTTCCCTTTAACGGCGATTTTTTTAATTTCTTCCGGGCTCAGCCCGTTATCGACCAGGGACGGACCGGCGCTTCCGCCTTGAAGATTATCCCCGTGACAGGAAATACAGCCTTGTTCTTTAAATACCTTATAACCGTCTGATTCAGTATCAATGGCGGCTTCTTTTTTGATTTTCCCTTGCTCCTCCGCCTTCGCCCAGTCATGCGTCGCGACTGACTGCCACGTTAAAAAGACCGTAGCGCAAAGCGCCAAAAGCATCATGCCGACCGCAACCGGACGCTTCCACGGCCTTCTTTCAGACCCCCTGTCGAGAAACGGAGCCAAAAGCAGCGACCCGAAGGCAAGACCCGGTATAATCATCGCGCCGATAACGGTGTAGCTCCCTGCGGCATATTCATATTTTAATAGCTGGTATAAAAATAGAAAATACCAATCCGGCAGCGGAATATACCCTGTATCCGTCGGGTCCGCCACCCGTTCCAAAGGCGGCTCGTGCACAATCGTTAAAACGAGAAATCCGACGAGGAAAACGGCCCCGACCATCCATTCTTTCAGCAGGAAGTTCGGCCAAAACGCCTCTGTCTTTCCAGGATACTCTGAATAGTCTTTCGGTATATTCGGTTTTTTTTCAGCCGGTATCCTTGAATCTCCTACAAACTTCATTCCTTTCCCCCGGTGCATGTCATCCCCTCCCTTTTATATCAGATTTGTATTAAAGCGGTCCTGAAATTCCCTGCTTGCGGATCATGACAAAGTGGGCGCCCATGAGCGCAAACAAAGCGGCAGGGAGAAAAAATACGTGAATCGCAAAAAATCTCGTCAGCGTTTGGGCGCCGACAATATCGTGGTGGCCGGCAAGAAGAGTTTTCACCTGCGCTCCGATCAATGGCGTCGCCTCCGCAATCTGAAGACCTACCTTTGTCGCAAACAGCGCCTTCATATCCCATGGGAGCAGATACCCTGTAAAACCGAGACCGAGCATCACAAAAAAGATCAGAACACCGACGATCCAGTTCAATTCCCGAGGCTTTTTATAAGCTCCCTGAAAGAAAACCCGCAGCGTATGTAAAAACATCATCACAATGACTAAACTTGCACCCCAATGGTGCATACCCCTTACAATCTGCCCGAAAGCGACTTCATTCTGCAAATAATACACAGATTCCCACGCGTTTTTTATATCCGGCACATAATACATCGTTAAAAACATCCCGGACAACACTTGGATAACGGTTACAAAAAACGTCAAACCGCCGAAACAATAGACAAAAGCCGAGAAATGGTGAGCGGGATTTACATGTTCCGGCACTTCATGGTCGGCGATATCCCGCCACATCGGCGTAATATCGAGACGTTCATCCACCCAGTCATAAATTTTGTTCAGCATGTCACCCTTCCCCCCTAGGCTTTGCTTTTCCAAGATACAAAAAGCCATCCTTTACTTTTTGCTCATAACGGTCAAGAGGCGCGAGCGGCGGCGTGCCCGGAACGTTCGTGCCGTCTTTTTCATACAGCCCGTAATGGCAGGGACAAAAGAACTTGTTCGGATTTTTAGGATCATTGTTCCAGTTTACGGTGCAGCCCAAATGCTTACAGATCGGAGAAAGCGCTATAATTTCATCCCCATGCTTGTAAATCCAGGCTGACCTGGATTCTTCCGATTCGTACCAGGCGTCGACTTGATGAATTTTAAAGTCAAACCGCTTCGGCTCCTTCGTCAGCTCATCCACACTGACAACCTGCACCATTTTTTGATCTCCTGTCGGTTTTAATACCGGGTCCAGCGCAAAACGGACCATAGGCATAAGCGCACTGGCGGCCATAAAACCCCCCACGCCGGTGAGCGCATAGTTTAAAAATTGTCTTCTTGATATATCTTGTTTTCCGCCCATCTCTTCCCCCCCTAAAGATTGACCAAAAATTAACTAAAATAGAAAATAATTCTGAGATTTGACACCCTCATAATATATGAATCTTTCAGCAAGGTCAACAGAGGCAAAACGGGTGTTTTGCGGGATGCCTGGTGTTTTTAAGAATTGTTCCACTTCTGTAACAAAACGTTCAAAATTTCTCCGCACTTGTCATCCGCTATTTTTCTCTTTAAAGAGTCTTTCATATGTTCAAACGGAACGGCAGGTATGTATATGACATCAGACCCTATTTCAGAATCCTTCCATTTTTCGTCTGCCGTCAGGAACAAGGCGTGCCGAAAGTTGGTCATCACCTCTTCTTTGAGTTTTTGAAGCAGAGCGATTTGTGATTGGTCTATATCAACATATGTATAAGAGGGGAATAAATATACCCGTCCCTTCAATTGGCGCTCAAGCTCTTCAGAAAGCAATTGGGTGCTTTCCCCCTGTTCAACGGCCTCTTTTAAGCCTCCTGAAGATGTTATGGAAATTAACGGAATGACAGCGGTATCAATGTAATCCGCAGATTGTAAATAGGCATCGGCATCAGCGGCCCTCCATCTCATGTCTCGTTCCTCCTCTTTACGCAACAAGCCTTGCATATTCTGCAAGGCTGTCATTTATGTGAGCTGATTCAATTGGCGGGAAAGCTTTTCAAATGTTTCTTTGTCGTGGCGATCCAGCGCCTCGTCGATATCTTTAAGCAGCTTTTCCCGCTGGAAAGTGGAAATGGCGTGTTCTAATATTTTTTCGGCCATCCCCTGATCCTGTTTATTTTCAAACAGGTCTTTCGGCAGATGCGGATTTGATTCAAGAACAGCGGCATATTCCGGTGAGCTGTAGGCCGAACGGAAATTCAGCTGGATAAATAAATCCTGCTGTTTATTTAACCGGATGTCGTGAAAAGATTTTTCCGCGTCCGTAGTCATGACATTTTCTTTGTAAAACCTAAACGGCACCTCATCAACGCAATGAGTAGACATGATAATGCCTCGCGGGCAAAATTCAGCTTGTTCTACAAAATGGACTTTTTCCATTAATGAATCATGACTCATTAAATAATTTAAAATCCAGACGCACTCCCGGCGTTTAAGCTGATAATGATTTAAAAACCAACGGATAAAATCCTTTTTTTCATTGACAGAAACAGGGGTCTGCATGTAATTCCCTCCTCTATCGATCGTATAATCTGACATCACTTATACATTCAGCAAGCATGGTTCAAAATCCTGCTTATCTTAAAAATTCATCCTCTATCCGTAAGATTGTTTCTTCAAGCTCTTCGTTTGTTCCATCCATTGAAAGCACTTGTTTTAAAAGCGGCAGCGCTTCTTTCTGGAGACCCTCTTCCAATAAGAAGTGAGCGTATTCATATAAGAAATCCCGATCATCCTGATAATGGAGATACGCAGCTTCGAAGCTTTTTTTCGCTTCAGCGTATTGCTCAAGGCCTGTATAAGCACCCGCCAAATACCAATTGTATTTCGGATCTTCTTCTCCGTAGCCGCGGACTTCCTGAATCAGATCAATAATCTCTTCAAAGCTTTCTTCTTTATGATAGACGGCTAAAAGCGTATGGAGCGCTTCCACGTAACCCGGATCGAGCGCCAGCGCTTCCTGAAGAAGCTTTTTGCCTTCTTCTGCGTTGCCGAGCTTTAACGCCATTTTCGCCGCATAGAGAAAAAGCTCTTTATTGTATTCATCGTAAGTAATACCTTCTTTAGCGGTTTTTAATGCATCTTCATACATGCCTTCTGCCTCGTAGCTTTTTGCAAGCGGCATATAAAGCGATGAATAGGAAGGATCAAGCCCTTTTAAATCAGACAGCTGCTTGATGGCTGTTTTGACCATTCCCGCCTGATAGGCTGTGAACCCGTACCCGAAAATCGTATTCGGTTCTGTATGTTCTGCCGCCGCTTTTTCATACCATGAAATCGCTTCCTCAAATTCACCCGCCGCGCTCAATGACTCAGCCAGCCTCTGATGAACATTTACGCCGCCGATTTCGTGCCGTTCTTTTGCCGTCTCTTCATAGTAAGGAACGGCTTTTGCGTATGATCCCTGAGTAAAGTATAATTCCCCCAGAGCGAAATCAATAACAGGTTCATCTTGTAACATCGCTTTCGCCTGTAACAGCTTTTGCTCACTTACTTCAAATAAGCCCTGCATCTGATACAGATCAGCCATTAAAAGAAGGCTTTCCGCGTAAGACGGGTCTTCCGGAGAAATTGTCTCCAGCACCTCAAGAGCTTTTTCTTCTTCATCAATATCTATTAACAATTCGGCGTAAAAATTCGTCAGCTCAGACTCATCCGGATAAAGGTCATGCAGATCACTGATCAGCGCTAACGCTTTTTCGGCGTTTCCCCATTCATAGTAGAGCTGGGCTGCAATGGCTTTGTCTTCGTCATGAAGCTGCGTTTCAGCTTTTGAAAGCGCTTCGAGTCCCTTTTCGGTTTCACCTGCTTCAACTAATTTTATGGCTTCTTGGATCAATGTATTCAAATCAGACCGGTCCTTTCTTTTCCTATACCTCATCAACCAATGAAAAGGGTTTTTATTCGGGTTATTCTTATCATAATTCAGACAGGTCCTGCCCGCAAATAAGATGCTTTACCCGGCATTATAGTTTATCAGAAAATGATTAAGAGGAAAACGGCAAAAAAGGGGACGGCATCTTTATACGCAAACAGCGCAATTTGTTCCGGCTGTCTCTGTAACGAAAACGCATTCCCCCTTTCTGTTATTTTCTGTTTAAGACAAGCTATGTCAAAGCCCAAAGTTTTATGACACATGAAGAAAAAAGCCCGAAGAATCGTCTTCAGGCTTTTTTGGCTAATTGATCTAAATGCTCAAAAAATGTCGGATATGAGACATGGATTGCCTCAGTATCACAGATGTCAATCGGCTCTTCTGTCAGGCATGAAGCGACACCGAGCATCATGCCGATGCGGTGGTCACCGTGGCTTGACACATCGGCTCCGCCCGCAAGCGTTTTTTTGCCGTGTATTTTCATGCCGTCTTCAGTCGGTTCAATGTCTGCGCCGATTTTCCGGAGCTCTGATACGACGGTGTCGATCCGGTTCGTTTCCTTCACCTTCAGCTCCGCAGCGTCTTTAATGACAGTTGTGCCTTCAGCCTGCGTTGCCAAAAGGGCGATAATCGGGATCTCGTCAATTAAACGGGGAATGATTTCTCCGCCGATTTCTGCCGCTTTCAGAGCTGAGGTTTCAATAACCAGGTCTCCGTAAGGCTCTGCGCTGTCCGCTTCTGAAGGAATCACTTCAAGTGAAGCTCCCATTTGCTTTAAGACATCAATCATTCCCGTGCGTGTCGGGTTCAGGCCGACGTTTTTCAGCACAATCCGGCTTCCGGGAACGACAGCGCCTGCCGCGAGGAAAAAGGCCGCTGAAGAAATATCGCCGGGCACGAAAATATCAGCCCCCTGAAGCTTCTGACCGCCCGTTACGGAAGCGCTCGTCTCCGTTTCCGCAAGCTCGGCGCCAAAAGCGTTCAGCATCCGTTCCGTATGGTCTCTTGATTTATGAGGCTCAGTGACGGTCGTCGTCCCTTCAGCCTGCAATCCGGCAAGCAGCACGGCGGATTTGATCTGCGCGCTTGCAACAGGGGAGACGTAATCAATGCCTTTCAATTGTCCGCCTCTTACGGATAAAGGCGTAAATCCTCCGTCCGCTCTTCCGTCAATCGCGGCTCCCATCTGTTTTAAAGGCTCCGTCACCCTCTTCATCGGGCGCTTTGCAATACTTTCGTCGCCCGCTACCGTACTGTGAAATGGGCGTCCGGCTAAAATGCCGAGCATCAGGCGGATGGTCGTGCCGGAATTTCCGACATCAAGAAGGCTGTCAGGCTCACAAAGTGCGTCAATGCCCTTCCCGTATATCGTTACATCACTTCCGTTTTGTTCAATGGAGACACCCATTTTTCTGAAGCAGGCAATGGTGCTCAGACAATCGGCTCCGGGCAAAAAGTTTTTTACCGTTGTGGTTCCTTCCGCAAGCGCTCCGAACATAACAGAACGGTGGGAGATGGATTTATCCCCCGGAATATGAATTTCACCGTTTAAAGACGTCACTTTTTCTCTTTTCAATGTTTTCCACCTCAGTCAGCGTAAAATGTGTCATATTTGGCGCGGGATTGAATGCAGATTTCCGCACGCTTCCGGTCATCATCAGTCTGGAAACTGATTCTGAGAATTCCGTTAATATCTTCTCTTGTTTCGATAATGCGGATGTTGGTGATACTGATTTTTTCTTCTGCCAATATCGCCGTAATTTCCGAAATGACCCCCGGATGATCGGGAACATCGACATAAAGGTCATAAAAGGACGGGATCGCTCCTTTTTGACGGAGCGGCAGACCGTCGCGATAATCTTTCGCTTTTTTAAAATATCCGAACAGGCTGTCCGCATCTTCATTTTCTACATAAGATTCGATCGTGTCAATCTCCCGTTTCCATTCTTTGAAGCGGTCAAGCAGTTTATCTTTGTTATGAAGAAGTATGTCCCTCCACATCGCCGGACTGCTTGAGGCGATCCTGGTGATGTCCCGAAAACCGCCGGCTGCGAAACGTGTCAAAAACGGATAATCTTCTTCAGCATGATGAGCCTGATGTACGAGGCTTGCAGCAACGATATGAGGGAAATGGCTGATGACGCTCGTTACGCCGTCATGCTCCTCGGGGGTCATCTCCACAAAGTGGGCGTTTGCCGCTTTCAAGAGTTCCTTCAGATGCGTTACTGACTCTTTAGAAGTTGATTTTCCGGGTGTTAAAATATAAAACGCATTTTCGAATAAAAATTCTTTCGCGGCAGCGGCCCCGGATTTATGAGATCCCGCCATCGGATGGCCGCCGACAAATTGATAGTGAGCCGGAAGCACTTTGTCGGCGTAGCTGACGACTTTCTGTTTCGTGCTGCCCACATCCGTAATCAGGAGTTCATGGGTGATGTCTGATGCCGCCAGCACATCGAGCATTTTCAGCGTTTGGGCGACAGGCGTGGCTATAATGACAACAGACGCTTGCTGCACACCTTCCGTAAATGAGCCGGCCCGCTCGTCAATAATTCCGAGCTTCAGCGCGGCAGTGAGCTGTTCTTCCGAAATATCCACACCGATAATCCGTTTATGCGGATGCTCCTTTTTGATGGCCAATGCGATCGATCCGCCGATCAGCCCGATCCCCGCAAGCAATATAGTATCCTTCATTTCACTCATTTCCTTTTTCAACTATTTTAATAGAGCAAAGAGGTGATGCCTGATCACCTCTTATAATATTTCAGCTAAAATTGTGAGAATTTCCTCATTCTGCTCTTTCGTACCGACCGTAATCCTTAACGCTGTCGGAAATCCGAGCGCCTGTCCTGAGCGGACGATATATCCTTTTTCCAACAGGGCTTGGAACAGTTCATCCGCCGGGCGGTTAAAATCAATGAGCACAAAGTTGGTTTGTGAAGGATAACAAGTTAATCCGTGAGTTTCTGCAAAATCATAATACTGCTTAAGGCCTGCTTTATTTTTCTCGACGCATTCCTGAATGAATGTCTGGTCATCAAGCGCTGCCAGTGCCGAAGCCTGACCGATTCTGCTCGTATTGAACGGCTCTCTCGCCGGTTCAATCTGACGGATCAGTGCTTCGTCCGCAATGCCGTATCCGACGCGCAGCGCGGCAAGTCCGTACGCTTTAGAGAAGGTGCGGAGGATCATAACATTCGGATATTGCTTTAAAAGCGGAATGCTTTCTGGGTAATCTTCCGCCGTAACATACTCGTAGTACGCTTCATCAAGTACAACGAGTATATGCTCGGGAACTCTGTTTAAAAAGGCAATTAGCTCTTGCTCAGAAGTATATGTCCCCGTCGGATTATTGGGGTTGCATACCCATATGATTTTCGTCTCGCCGTCAATTGCTTCCAGCATCCGGTCCAAATCATGAGCGCCGTCACTGCGGAGCGGAACCTCGCGCACCTCAGCGCCTTCAATCACCGCATTGTGTCTGTATTGCGGGAAAGTCGGGGCGGCGGTAATCGTGTTTGCCTGATCATTTAATAAAGAACGGCAGATAATCTGCACAAGCTCATCAGAGCCGTTGCCAAAAATGATCGAAGATTCACTGACCTGCAGATGCTCACTGAGCCGTGTTCTCAAAGCGGCACTGTAACCGTCGGGATACAGCGCAAGCTGCTCAATCTCCTGATGCAGCGCATCTTTAGCGGCCTGTGAACAGCCGAACGGATTTTCGTTAGAAGCGAGTTTTACTACTTTCTCAAGCCCGTATTCCATTTTCACTTCTTCTATTGGTTTGCCCGGCTGATACGGTTTCAGCTGCCGCAGCTGTTCTTTAATCTGCAAATCCAGTCACCTCATTTTACACTGTACAGTCGTCCGAACGTCTTTGCGTATTCTTCAAATTCAAGAAGCGCATCAGCTCTTGTTCCGGGATTCACAAGCTTTGTTTTAAGCTCTTCAACTTTTTTGACAAGCGCGCTGCCGACAACGACACCGTCAGATATTTCATTCATCCCGTCAACCTGTTTGCGGTTTGAAATGCCAAAACCGACCGCCACCGGAACAGGGCTGAATTCTTTCACCTTACGTATGAAAGAGTATACAGACGGGTCGAATTCGCTGCGTACGCCCGTCACTCCTAAAGAGGATACACAATACACAAAGCCGCAGGCCTGTTCAGTAATTATTTTCAAACGGTCTTCACTTGTCGGCGCAACCAGAGAGATATAAGCGATGTTCTCCTTTTTGCATGTCATTTGCAAAAGGGCGCTTTCCTCTAATGGAAGGTCGGGTACAAGCAGACCGTCTATGTCGTTTTCCCGCAGTAAAGCGAAAAAGTATTCTTTTTCTAATTGTAACACAGGATTATAATACGTAAAGAGGATAATTGGAATATGAACGCCGTTTTTTTTCATTTTGCCGCCAAGTTCAATTGCTTTTACGATATTCATTCCGTTTTCCAGAGCCCGTTTTGAAGCCCGTTGTATGACGGGTCCGTCCGCAAGCGGATCTGTGTAAGGAACGCCGATTTCAAGGGCAGAAGCGCCTGCATTCTGCAATGATATTGCCAGCTCAACAGAAATGTCAGGAAGCGGATCGCCAGCCGTAATAAAAGGGATAAATAATTTTTCAGAATCTCGCAGATTAAACATGTGTCTCCACCCCGTTTTCCAAAACATTCATCAGCGTATGAACGTCTTTATCTCCTCTTCCCGATAAACTGACGAGAATGATTTTGTCTTTATCCATGTCTTTTGCCATTTCAAACGCTTTTGCCAGGGCGTGGGCAGATTCAATAGCCGGAAGAATACCTTCTGTTTCAGAAAGCAGACGTAACGCGGCAATCGCTTCATCGTCTGTCACGCTTTCGTACGTTACACGGCCGCTTTTATGCAGATAAGCGTGCTCAGGGCCGATCCCCGGGTAATCAAGGCCGGCTGAAATGGAATACGGTTCGATAATCTGCCCGTATTCATCTTGTATTAAATAGGTCATTGAACCGTGAATCACCCCGAGCGTCCCTTTTGCGATCGTTGCCGCATGCAGCGGCGTATCAATTCCTTTTCCCGCCGCCTCGGCGCCGATCAGCTCAATATCTTCGTCTAAAAAGGCCTGAAATATGCCCATCGCATTGCTTCCGCCGCCGACACATGCAACAACCTTGTCCGGGAGTGTTCCTTCAACCCGGCGGAGCTGTTCTTTCGCTTCCTCGCCGATGATTTTCTGAAATTCGCGAACGATATACGGATACGGGTGCGGCCCCACTACAGAACCGATGAGGTAGAAATGATCTTCACAATGCTGGACCCAATACCTGATGGCCTCATTCGTCGCATCTTTCAGCGTGCCGTTGCCGCTTGTGACCGGCACCACTTCCGCGCCGAGCAGTTTCATCCGGAATACGTTCAGCGACTGGCGTGCAACGTCTTCTTCACCCATAAAAACCGTACACTTAAAACCGAATTTTGCGGCGGCTGTCGCGGCAGCCACACCGTGCTGTCCCGCACCGGTTTCGGCGATGATTTTCGTTTTGCCCATCTTTTTGGCAAGCAGAATCTGGCCTAACGCGTTGTTAATTTTATGAGAGCCGGTATGGTTTAAATCTTCTCTTTTCAGATAGATTTTCGCCCCTCCCAAATACTCTGACACCCTGTCTGCGAACGTTAATGCGGTCGGTCTTCCGGAGTAATCAAACAATAGCTTTTTATATTCGGCATGAAAAACGGGATCATTCTTTAATTCTTTGAAAGCCGTTTCGATTTCCTCAAGGGGCCGCATCAATGTTTCAGGGACAAATTTGCCGCCGAATTCGCCGTATCTTCCGATTTCATTTGGATATGGATACATAGTGGTTCATCCTTTCTTCTAAAAGCCGGATCAGTGTTTGATCCTTTTGTCCGTTTTTTTCAATTCCGCTGGCAAGATCTATACCGCACGGACGCGATCTCAGTAAGCCGGTAATCGTTTCAGGATTAACGCCGCCCGCAATAAAACAGCGCTTGTTTGCATTTTGAGCCTGCTTTCGGTACAAGGGGACACGAGCCCACGAAAACGCGATTCCCGTGCCGCCTCTCATTCCTTTTACTGAAGAATCAATGACATAGCCGTCGACAGCAGGTGCAAATTGAGCCATCTGACGAAGCGTCCCTTCCCCGTGATGGAGCGCTTTCCATATCTCCGAGCGCACAAGCGGACGGAGGCGGAGGGCATCCTCAGGCGATTCATCTCCGTGAAGCTGGATGGCGTCAAGTGCCAGATCAGAGGCGATTTGCGCGATGTTTTCTATCGTTTCATTTACAAATACTCCGACATGTTTCTTGTCTGTCCGGACCTGCTCTTTCCATTTCCGGACCTCATCCGGCGTTACTCTCCGTTTGCTTGCGGCAAAAATAAATCCCAGATAATCCGCTCCTGAAGCTGCCGCAAGTTCGTAATCACGCTTCGATCGTATTCCGCAGTACTTCACCTCAGGGTTTTTCATATCGTCACTCCCCGAACAGTCCGCGGATCGCCTTTTGCTGCGAATCCTCTCTCATTAAGGATTCTCCGACCAATACAGCCTGCGCCCCGTGCTTGTTGACAAATTGCAGGTCAGCCAAAGAACCGATGCCGCTTTCGCTGACCAGCAGGCAGCCGTCCGGTACAAGCTGCGCTATTTTTTCCGTTTGCAAAACAGAAGTACGGAACGTTTTTAAGTCCCGGTTGTTTATGCCGAGAATGTCCGGCTGAAACACTTGTAAAATCCGTTCAAGCACAGTTTCATCATGGACTTCAACGAGAACGTCCATGCCCTTCTCGCTGGCTTCCAGATAAAGCTCATGAAGCTCTGAAGGTTCCAGCGCTTCCCCGATCAGCAAAATGGCATCGGCGCCGATCCTGAACGATTCCTCCACCTGAAGGGAATCAATAATAAAATCTTTTCTCAGCACGGGAAGAGACACGGTTTGTTTAACATCTGTCAGAAATTGATTTCTCCCCTGAAAAAAACGGGTATCCGTGAGAACTGAAAGGGCGTCGGCTTTAGCCGCTTCATAATCCGCCGCAATCGTTTCCGGAACAAAATGCTCTTTAATCAATCCTTTAGACGGCGAAGCTTTTTTCACTTCGGCAATCAGCCCGATAAAACGGTTCGGGTTCTGGAGCGCTTTTTTAAAGGATCTCCGTTCAATTTGACAGGTTTCCGGCAGCACGATGGATTTGATTTCTTCTTTTTTCTGCTGAATGATTTGATCAAGCATACATTTCTTCCTCTTTCTGTTTCAGACGTTCGAGCTGCCTTTTGGCATCTCCGTTTTGAATCGCTTCTAAGGCGGTTTTCGTTCCTTCTTTCAGATCGTTTGCAAGACCTGCCGTATAAATGGCCGCGCCCGCATTTAAGGCGGTAATATGCAGAGCGGATGACGGAGCTTTATTTGCAAAAATATTCTGAATGAGGAGCGCGCTTTCTTTCGATGAACTCACTTGAATATCCTTTAGTGAACCTTCTGTAAAACCGAATTGTTCAGGTGAAACGGAATATTCCAGACGTTCACCGTTTTTCAGTTCAATGATATCGGTCGGTGCTGAGATGGACAGTTCATCTAATCCGTCACGGGCCGACACAAGCATGACGTGTCTGACATCAAATTGTTCCAAAGCGCTTGCCATCAGGCGCGCTTTATCAAATGAATAGACGCCGATCACCTGCCGCTTCACCTGCAGCGGGTTGCTGAGCGGGCCCAGCAGATTAAATACGGTTCGGAAGCCAAGCTCTTTTCTTGCGGCGGCGACGTGCTTCATTGACGAATGAAACAGCGGCGCAAACAAAAACCCCATTTGTTTCATTTCAATGCTGCGTTTGACGCTGTCTGGTGTGGCTTGAATGGAAACCCCCAGTTTTTCCAGCACATCCGCGCTGCCGCTTTTAGACGAAACGGAGCGATTTCCGTGCTTGGCAACTTTAGCTCCGGCAGCAGAAGCTGTAATCGCCGCTGCCGTGGATATGTTAAACGTAGAAATCCCGTCTCCGCCTGTTCCGCACGTATCAACGACATCCGCCAAGCAACCTGATGTCTGTGCCCGCGCCCGCATCACTTTTACAAATCCGGCAAGCTCCTCCGCCGTTTCACCTCGGTGGGCTAATACCGATAAAATCCCGCCGATCTCAGACTGCGACATGTCCCCGTTCATCATCATCTCCATCAGCTTTTCGGCTTCTCCGGTTTTCAGCGTACGGCCATTAACGCACGATTGCAGAAATTTGTTCATCCGTCTTCTCCTCCCCGCCAGAAAAGATGTCTTCTGCAATTTGAATCGTTTTTAAAAGCGCCCCCGCTTTGTTACAGCTCTCTTCATATTCGGCTTCCGGGACGGAATCGGCGACTATTCCCGCGCCCGCCTGCACCGACGCCGTACCGTTTTTGACACTCATGGTGCGGATGGTAATACACGAATCAATTGACCCGTCAAATCCGATATAAGCGATACATCCGCCGTAGGTTTCTCTGGAAGTCGGTTCTAATTCATTTAAAAGCTGCATCGCGCGGATTTTCGGAGCGCCCGTGAGTGTTCCTGCCGGGAATGCTGACATCAGCGCGTCAACGGGATGGACGCCCTGTTTTAAACGGCCGGTTACAACAGAGATGATGTGCATCACATGTGAAAAAGAAACGACCTTTGTGAATTCCGGAACGGCTACGGAACCGTACTCCGCAACTCTGCCGATGTCATTGCGCGCAAGATCGACGAGCATGTAATGTTCAGCTTTTTCTTTTTCGTCATTCATCAGCTCTTTTTTCAGGCGTTCATCCTCTTCTTTTCCGGCGCCCCTTCTTCTCGTTCCGGCAATCGGATGAATTTCCAGGTGCCTGTCATGCACGCGGATCAGACGTTCAGGCGAACTCCCGACAATGTCTCTGTCAGGCAGTTTGATATAGTACATATAGGGTGAAGGATTGATGATGCGGAGCACCCTGTACAGCTCAAATGAATGTCTGGATACCGGAATGTCAAACTTTTGCGAAAGCACCCCTTGAAAAATGTCTCCCGCTTTTATATATTCTTTCAGTTTATCGACGCCGGCCATAAACTCTTCTTTCGTATAATTGGATGTCACAGCGGCAAAACTTGGCGTGTCAAACGTTTCTTTAGAAAAAAACGGCTCTTTCATATCTTTCGATTCTGTCAAAATACCGATAAGCTTACGAAGCTCCGCGCAATTTTCTTTAAAAACGGCCCGCTTTTCTCCCTCCGTCTCCCGGCCGTTAAGCTCCGCATATTGAATGAAATGCACTTGTTTCGTTTCGTGGTCGTACGCGATGATTTTCCGGCAGACAAACAGCATACATTTTTCGAAATCTGTTACTTTCGCGTGGCTTGGCACGGAAGGCTCAATCAAAGGAATCATGTCATAGCTCAGATAACCGACCGCCCCTCCCGAAAATGGGATATCAAGCTCGGGTGTTTTAATGCGGAAGCTCTCATTCATCCAGTCAAGCACGGCTTTTAATTCTCCGGCTTCAAACAGCGTATGCCCGTTTGGATCAGCGGCAGTGAATGTGTTATGACTCTCTTTAATGGTGATAAAAGGATCAAGGCCGATAAAAGAGTATCTCGACCAGCTTGACGACTCATCCTTGCTTTCTAAAAGATACGTAATGTTTCTGTCCAGTTTTTCAACCATCTGAATGGGTGTGATCGTGTCGACCGTAAAAGTCTCTGCGATTGGAATGGTGCGGTGTGTCAGACTGTCCTTTAAAAATAAAGAAACATCCGATTGTAAATTCATGATTCTCCTCCTTACGGTAAGGAGAATGAGATGAAGAGTGAGAGGAGTCTTGCGTATAAGAAATAAACCCAAAAGAAAGGCTTCTTTTGGGCAGAATAAAAACGTGTTTATCTCAGCTCAGCTAAACTCATTCTCTGCTACCCTATTCTAAACTCAACTGTTCAATGTCTTACTTACCAGCTCTATACACACTCTTGTGTATTTCTAAGCTTTGTTTATCGTATTACATGTCAGTATTTTTTGTCAATGATAAATCCGGCCTTAACACAACGGCTTTTTCTAAATAGACATGCTTGATTTCATCCTGAGGCGTATCCGTCTGAACCGTCATCAGGACACGGATACACTTTTGCAGAGCGCCGGTGACATCCATTTCCTGCATGCACGTCACCGGGACGTACTGCCACCCGGAAAGGCGGCGGACCGCTTTTGCCGGAAATACGGAATGGATATCAGGCGTGGCGGATAACAGGATCTGTACAACGTCTTCCGGCTTGCATCCATTTTGTTCAATGATTTTTTCAAGCAGCTGCTGTGTTTTTTCTAAAATTTCTTGTTCGGTGTCTTGTTCCACCGTTGTTGCTCCGCGAATGCCGCGTATCATCATGCTGTTTCCTCCATTCGCCATTTGTTCAGCAAATTTTCGAGCTCATCTTTTGAAAGCATGCAGTCCCGCGCTTCGCCTAATTCTTTTAACACGATGAACTGTGTCATGCCTCCGCGCGTTTTTTTATCATTCATCATCCGGGCGGAGAGAACCGGCGTTTCAATATCTTGTCTGATGCTTCCCGGGTAGCCGAGCCCAATCAGCCATTGTGTGAGTTCTTTCCTGTTCATCTTGCAACCCGCAACCTGTTCACTCACGTAAAGGGCAAACTGCATGCCGAGGGCGACCGCATCTCCATGTGTAATCCGTCCGTAGCCGTATTCCGCCTCAACGGCATGGCCAAGCGTATGGCCGAAATTCAGAAAAGCTCTTATCCCCTCTTCCTTTTCGTCCTCACGCACGACGGCCGATTTGATTGAAATTCCTTTATAAATCATTTCATTCAGCTCAGCGCTTGTCAGTCCTTGTAACGTGTCAAACGTGAGAAGTTTTTCTAAAAAAGCATGATCGGCGATAAACGCGTGTTTGATCACTTCAGCCATGCCCGATCTCAGCTCTTGTTCCGGCAGGGTTTTCAGTAGCTCCGTATCGTAAATCACCGCTTTCGGCTGATAAAACGCGCCGATTAAATTCTTTCCGAGTTTATGGTTGACGGCCACCTTGCCGCCGACCGCGCTGTCATGGGCAAGCAGTGTCGTCGGCATTTGAATGAAATCAATTCCGCGCATAAAAGTTGCTGCGCAAAAGCCAGCCAAATCACCCGTCACGCCGCCTCCAAAGGCGATCATACATGAGGAGCGGTCCATATGGAAAGCGATCGCTTCCGTTTGAATCCGTTCATACTCTTTTAGAGACTTCGCTTCTTCTCCGCTTGGAACGATCACTTTTTTCACGGACCATGTTTCGTTTAAAAGCCGGAACATCTCATCACCGTAAAGCCGGTCAACTTCAGCATCAATGATGAGAAGGATCTTTGTCAGCGGCCTGTTCAGTGAAGACAAAAGGGCAGCGGCCTGTTTCCTTATACCTTCACCGATATACACCGGATATGCGGAGGAAGCTGTCCGAACCTCAAGCTCTTTCATCAGAATTCCCTCGATAATTTTTTCATGTTTTCAACATTTTCTTTAATTCGGTCGATCTGGTCAAGCCCGAATTGTTCTACGACAGCATTTGCGATTTCCCAGGCCACTGCTGCTTCAGCCACTACACTTGCTGCCGGAACCGCGCAGCTGTCTGAACGTTCAATGCTCGCTGTAAACGGTTCTTTCGTTTCAATGTCGACGCTTTTCAGCGGCTTGTACAAAGTAGGGATCGGTTTCATAACGCCGCGGACGACAATCGGCATTCCCGTCGTCATACCGCCTTCTAATCCTCCGAGCCTGTTTGTGGCGCGTGTATAGCCTTTCTCTTCATCCCATACGATTTCATCATGAACTTCACTGCCGTTTTTGCCGGCCGCTTCAAAACCGATGCCGAACTCTACGCCTTTAAACGCGTTAATCGACAGAACGGCAGCAGCGAGCTTGCTGTCCAGCTTACGGTCATAGTGGACATAGCTTCCGACACCGACCGGCATACCTTCGACGATCACTTCAACGATTCCGCCGATCGAGTCGCCGTTTGCCTTCGCTTCATCAATGGCTGCCATCATTTGACGGCCTGCTTCTTCATCGTAGCATCTGACCGGTGATTCTTCCGTTACCCGTTTGAGATCCTCAATGGATGTGTAATCGGTTTTCTCTGCTTTTACGCTGCCGATTTGCAGGACATGCCCGGCGACTTTAATGCCAAGCTCCGCTAAAATCTTTTTAGCGACGGCTCCGGCAGCCACGCGAACCGTTGTCTCACGCGCGGAAGATCGTTCTAACACATTTCTCATATCACGGTGATTATACTTAATAGCACCGTTCAAATCTGCGTGTCCCGGTCTCGGTCTTGAAATCTGGCGTTTCATTTCACTTTCTTCTTCTTCTGTAATCGGTGCGGCGCCCATAATTTTTGTCCAGTGGGTCCAGTCTTTATTTTCTACAACGAGCGCGATCGGTGAACCGAGTGTCCGGGCATGCCGCACGCCGCTTGTGATCTTCGCTCTGTCCGTTTCAATCTGCATGCGGCGTCCGCGGCCGTGCCCTTTTTGACGTCTGGCAAGCTCAAAATTAATGTCTTCTTCAGTTATATAAAGCCCCGCAGGCACACCTTCTATAATTGTCGTCAGCTGCGGACCGTGTGATTCTCCGGCTGTTAAGTATCTCATTTCTTTCTTCTCCCTTCATCGCATTAACGCTTTTAAGTAAAACTATACCACAAGTTTTCATTAAATGTCTTCTATCTTTTTTGATAAAAAAATGTATCAGTGCTCTCAAGGCCGAATTTTTCCGGGCTGAAAATTTGTTCTGTACTGCCTACAAACAGAATTCCGTTCTTTTTCAGACTGCCCGCCATTTTTACATACAGCTCTTCTTTTGCTTTTTCAGTAAAATAAATAAAGACGTTGCGGCAGACGATCAGATCAAAATCCTGTTCATAGCTGTCGGCAAGCAGGTTGTGCCGCTTAAACCGGATGTTTTTCTGAATCTCTTGTTTTACTTGATAACTGCTGTCAGCCTGCTTAGTGAAATAACGGCTTTTCACGGAAGCCGGCACCTCTTGCAGCGAGCGTTCCTGATAGATGCCCCGCTTGGCTTTGCTTAACGCCTTTTCATCAATATCTGTCGCCAATATATCAAATCCGGCCAGTCCCGTCTGCTGATTGAGAATCATAGCCAAAGTATAGGGCTCCTCTCCCGTTGAACAGGCCGCACTCCATATTTTTAACGGTTTTTTATGCTTTATTAACGGAAGAATTGAGGTTTCAAGAACTTCCCACCGTTTATAATTTCGGTAAAATTCAGAAACATTGATCGTCATTCTGTCCAATGTTTCGTTTAATAAAAGCTTGTCCTTTTCCAAAGCGGCGGCAAATTCCTGAAAATCTCTGAACCCCTTCTTTTCATAAAGGGACGTCAGCCGCCTTTTCATCTGTGCTTCTTTGTATAAAGATAAATCAACGCCGGTTATTTGTTTCCACTTGGTGATAAAAATGTCGTAAGGCTCCATTGCTTCTCTCCCAATCTCGCTGTCTTTTGTCCTAGTATAGCCTGTTTTCTGTCGAAATTGTACGATTTCAATAAAAAAATCAGCCCGCGGGCTGATTTGTGAGAAACGAAAAGACAGGGCAGCGCAGCCTCTGTCTTTCATAAATGATGTAAACCTTTTCATAATACGAGAAAAAGAAAGGCTGACGGTTTAGTACACCCAGTCGGCCATTAATTTTTGATACGGTACAAGCTCTTCCTGTTTAAAGAAAATGTGAATTTCCCTCTCAGCGCTTTCTAAGGAGTCTGAACCGTGAATGATATTTTTGCCGACAAACATGCCGTAGTCACCGCGGATTGTGCCCGGCAGTGCATCTTTCGGGTTCGTTTTTCCGATCAGCTGTCTTGTGATCTCTACTACATTTTCCCCTTCCCATACCATTGCAAATACGGGTCCTGATGTAATGAATTCCACAAGCTCGCCGAAAAACGGCTTCCCTTTATGTTCAGCATAATGGTTTTCAGCCATCTGTTCTGAAACTTGCATTAGCTTGGCTCCTGCCAATTGTAAGCCCTTACGCTCAAATCTGGATAAAATCTCTCCGATCAGCTGGCGCTGTACGCCGTCCGGTTTTACCATGATAAAAGTTTTTTCCATAAGATTCTCCACCCCATCATTATGTATAGGCTTTCAAGTTGCACACCGAAATCGTAACATCTTTCTGACAATTAATCAATCCAGGGCGGAGAATGTTCACATCTTGTTCGTAAAAAGGAATTTAAAATTTCCGTTTGCCGATATATTTGGCGATGGCGGCCAATGATGAGCGCGCACGTCCTCTCGGCAGTGTATTCAGTTTTTCAAACGCTTTTTTTAAGTACCTGTCACTGACGGCCATTGATTTTTCAATCGCGTCTGTGCGTTTAATATTTTCAATAATGGGGGCGAGCTGCTCCTGTGTTGTTTCACTGTTAATTAATTTCAGCTGATTTTTCAATTCAGGCTGACGGAGCGCGTACAAAACGGGCAGAGTGACATTTCCTTGCAGCAGATCTCCTCCGACCGGTTTTCCCAGTTCCTCTTCCGTTGAAGTGAAATCAAGAATGTCGTCAATAATCTGATAGGACATGCCCACGTAATAACCGAACCAATATAATGCTTTGTGAATCTTCTCATCAGCTCCCGAAGCGATGGCGCCGAGCTGGCAGCTGACGGCAATGAGAAGAGCCGTTTTCCGTTTGATGCGGCGCAAATAGGTTCTGAGGTTTTGTTCCATATTGTATTTATCTCTGATCTGTTCAATTTCTCCGAGGCATACTTCTACGATGGTTTTGGACAGGATCCGGTGGGCTTTCGGCTCATCCAATCTCGTCATCATCTCAAGTGAGCCCGCAAGCATATAATCACCGGTATACATGGCGATGCGGTTGTCCCACTTGGCTTTGATGGTCGGTTTTCCCCTCCGCAGCTCGGCGTCATCAATGACGTCGTCATGCACGAGGGACGCCATATGAATCATTTCCAGCGTCACCGCAACATATTTTATTTTATTAATGTCATAGTCGCCGAACATGCCGGAAAGCAATACGAAAACAGGGCGGATCCGCTTGCCGCCCGCCTGGAGCAGGTGGAGCCCGGCTTCACTCAGCAAGGGATAGTCTGATCGCACCGTTTGCTCAAGCTCCCTTTCGATCACATCAATATCGTCATTTAAAAAAGAATAGGCCATTTTAAATTTCATATCATTCACCCAAACATCTGTATATTCATCATTTCCAACCGATATGCGTAGCGGCCACTCCGCCGGTAAACGAATGGTATTTGACATTCGTCAGGCCCGCTTCTTCAAACAGACGCGCAAGTTCTTTCATACCGGGAAATTCTCTTGCCGATTCTTGAAGCCAAGAATATTCTTTATAGCTCTTCGCAAACATTTTTCCGAAGAAAGGCATGATGTATTTAAAATAAAGAAAATATGCCTGTCTGAATCCGAACATTTCCGGCTGGGATGTTTCCAGACATACGACCTGCCCGCCCGGTTTGACGACCCGCCGCATTTCTTTCAGCACGGTCAGATAGTCGGGAACGTTCCGCAGCCCGAAGCCGATGGTGACAAAATCAAAAGAATCATCAGCGAAAGGAAGCTCCATCGCATTTCCGTGCAAAAGCTCAATTTGGCTGTAACCGCCCTCTTTCACTTTTTTCTCACCGATGCTCAGCATATTTTTGCTGAAATCCAGTCCTTTGATTTCGCCGCTTTTTCCGGCCGCTTCTGCGAGGGCAATCGTCCAGTCAGCCGTTCCGCAGCAGACATCAAGCGCTTTTGCGCCTTCTTTTACATTCATGATCTGCATCGTTTTATCGCGCCATTTTTTATGCTGCTGAAAACTGATGACAGAGTTCATTTGGTCATAATTTTTATAGATTTTTTCAAACACGCCGTGTACGCGCTGTTCTTTTGACTCCTGCATGTTGATTACCCTTCTTCCACTTTCTGATGATATGTTTTGTCCTGGCTGATCGCTTTAAGCCGGTTCAGCATTAGGTTTTGGATTGGTGAATTGAGCGGCAGCAGCGTTTCAATGCTTTGCTTTGCCTTTCGGAAGCTATCTTCCATTATGTCAGCCTTTGATTTCCCTGACTTTACAATATTGCCGATGACATCGAGAAATATAGCATTGCCGTTCATCAGCCGCTTATATACAAAAAAATCACTCGCCAGCTCTTTCCAGCGCGGAAGATTAAAGTGGTCTGACACTCTGTGAAACAGGGCCGCTTCCACAATCGCCATGCTTTCGATCAATTGATTCAAGTCATTGACAGACCGATCGTACAGACGGATTTTATGCTCATTGATTTCTTTAATTGCCGTAGCGAGCGTCCGAATCATATAGATATCCTTCATTTCAGATAAAAGCGAATAATACAGTCCGCTGAAATAGTCGCCGGCAAGCACGGTGAGCTGCCGGTTTTTATTTTCGTCTCGCTTTAACGCTCTGGCTGTTGTCACTTCATCGTGGGTATCAAGGGCGCTTTGGACAAGCATCGCAGTTACTATGTAATTTTCTCTGTCGTTGTTCTTAATGTCCGCCTCTTCAAACAAAGCGTGAAAAAGAAGAAGCTTATCCTCATCGATTTTAGGCGCAGAAATATGTTTCGCTAAATAAGGATGAGACAGCTTTTGTTTTAATTTCGTATTTAGATTCGCTAAAGTTCCGTAGATGTCTTGCAAAAATATCACCCTTGTCCCCAAATTCACATTTATTCTAATATGTATGAGATTTACTCGTCATTATTATACGCAGGTATCATTATAGCATAAAAAAAAGAAATTGGCTGTATTCTCCCGCCGTTTGCGGGCATTTGGCAAAAGCGGGAAACAGCCGGCTTATTTTTTTTCGCTGTTCATTTCTCCGTAAGCGGTCTGGATGAGGGCGTTGCCTCTCACTTTGATGGCAGAGGTATGCTCAGTAAACTGAGCGATAATCACTTCGCCTTTGTCCAGTTTTTCGGAATGGTGAAATTTCGTATCCGTTCCTCTCGTTAAACCGATGACGTTCACGCCGTCCTCGACCGCTTTAATGACGACAAAATCACTTGAATGCTTTGAATTCATATCTGCACCCTCTATCATTATTAATCCGCACGTTTAATATGTTCTAACACTTCGGAACGCGCCGCTGCGTCATCTTTAAAAATACCTCTTACAGCGGAAGTCACTGTTTTTGCACCCGGCTTTCTTACGCCCCTCATCGTCATGCACATATGCTCAGCTTCGACGACAACCATGACGCCGTGGGGATCTAAGGTCTCTACAATGCTTTCTGCAATCGTTGAAGTGATGCGCTCCTGCAGCTGCGGGCGTTTTGAGACGGCTTCCACCGCCCGCGCCAATTTACTCAGACCCGTCACTTTGCCGCCGCGCGGAATGTAGGCAATATGCGCTTTTCCGTAAAAAGGAACAAGGTGATGTTCACACATGGAATGAAACGCGATATCTTTTACAAGAACAAGCTCCTCATGGTCTTCTCCGAAAACGGTTTTAAAGTGTTCTTTCGGGTCTTCATTTAATCCCGAGAATACTTCCGCGTACATTTTTGCCACGCGTTTCGGCGTATCTAAAAGCCCTTCCCGGTCCGGGTCTTCTCCAATCGCCTCTAAAATCTGGCGAACCGCCTGTTCAATCTGTTCTTTATTAACTTCTTTCATTGTCTGTGTCCTCCACCATTGAATACATTTAATTTCGATTCTAGCACATTTGCCGCGCCAAAAGCAAAACGAAAGTCCTGCCCGGTGACCGAGGCTGCTTAAATATGAAAAGCCCCTTTATCAAGGGGCTTTTCTGTGAAGAAACAAAGTGTATGTATCAGATGCATACACGATCTATATTCACAATTATTTTCCTGCAACAGCGTCTTTAAGAGCTTTACCTGGTTTGAAAGCAGGTACCTTGCTTGCAGGGATTTCGATTTCTTCACCTGTTTGCGGGTTACGTCCTTTACGTGCAGAACGCTCGCGCACCTCAAAGTTACCGAAACCGATCAGTTGGATTTTATCACCGTTTTTAAGTGCATCTAAAATCGTATCAAAAACAGAATCAACTGCTTTTGTAGCGTCTTTTTTAGACAATTCGCTTGCTTCAGCAACCGCATTGATTAGTTCTGTCTTGTTCATGCCTTTCACCTCCTCCCAAAAGGGTATCAAATCAGCAGTTTATTATCATTTCTTCACAGTTCAGCCTGATTCTAAACCTGTCTGATAAAAAATCAAAGCAGGGAAGAACAGACAAGTAAACGGCTTTTCAAAAGAAAACAGACACTTTGAGGAATGTTTGTCCAACAAAGTGAAGATTTTCTGTATGTAGAGTAACACATATAAAAAGCCATATCAAGCATTTTAAAGCCTCAATCCCTTGCTCGTCAAGGTTTTCACGTGTTTTACCGAACAAATATTCCTTTTTTTGCTTTTTTCCTCCTAATCCTTGATTGATTTCCAGTATCTAAAAAGAATAAAAAAAGACCCCCCGTTTCAGGAAGAGGTCCTTCAGCTTACAAAATAATGGCGATAAGGCCGCCTGAGCCTTCGTTAATAATTCTCTCCAGCGTTTCTTTCAGTTTATATCTCGCATTTTCCGGCATGAGTGACAGTTTTGCGGAGATTCCTTCTCTTACGATAGAGCTCAATGATCTGCCGAAAATATCGGAGTTCCAGATAGAAAGCGGATCATCTTCAAAGTCCTGCATTAAGTAGCGGACAAGTTCTTCACTTTGTTTTTCCGTCCCGATGATCGGCGCGAATTCACTTTCCACATCCACTTTGATCATATGAATGGACGGAGCGACCGCTTTGAGCCTTACTCCGAACCTTGATCCTTGTCTGATGATTTCCGGTTCATCAAGGCTCATATCGGCTAAGGCCGGGGCGGCAATGCCGTAGCCGGTCTGTTTCACCATTTTCAGCGCATCTGATACCTGATCATATTCTTTTTTCGCGTGGGCGAAGTCCTGCATTAATTCAAGCAGGTGGTCTTTCCCGCGGATTTCAACGCCGACCACTTCTTTTAAAATCTGGTCATATAAATGATCCGGCGCATACAAATCAATTTCTGCGACACCCTGGCCAAGTTCGATTCCGGCCAATCCGGCGCTTTCAATAAACTCAAATTCACTGAAGTGGCCGACAACCCGGTCGACATCGCGCAGGCGTTTAATATCTTTTACGGTTTCTTTCACTGATTCCTGGTAGCTCTCTCTGAGCCAGTGATTTTCTTTCAGCACCATGACCCAGCTCGGAAGGTTGACATTGACTTCCAGCACAGGGAACTCGTAAAGCGCTTCTCTGAGGACGCTTAACACATCTGTTTCCCGCATGCTTTCAACACTCATGGCGAGGACGGGAATATCATATTTCGCGCTTAATTCAGCTCTGAGCGCTTCTGTTTCCGGGTGGTACGGTTTTACCGAGTTGATGACCATAATAAACGGTTTGCCGACTTCCTTCAGCTCGTCGATGACTCTTTCTTCCGCTTCCACGTAATCGCCCCGCGCAATATCGCCGATTGAGCCGTCTGTCGTAATGACGACCCCGATTGTGGAGTGTTCCTGGATGACTTTTCTCGTACCGATTTCCGCTGCCTCATGAAAGGGAATCGGTTCTTCGTACCAAGGTGTATTGATCATTCTCGGGCCGTTTTCATCCTCATATCCCTTCGCCCCGGGAACCGTATATCCCACACAATCCACAAGACGTATGTTGACATCAAGTCCTTCCGCGACATGAACGGACATGGCTTGATTCGGGACAAATTTTGGTTCTGTGGTCATTATCGTTTTTCCTGCTGCGCTTTGCGGAAGCTCATCCTGCGCCCGCGCTCGATCGGCCTCATTGCTGATATTCGGGAGCACCACGAGCTCCATAAATTTTTTAATGAATGTAGATTTCCCTGTACGGACAGCGCCAACGACTCCTAAGTATATATCGCCCCCTGTTCGTTCAGCGATATCCTTGAAAATATCGACCTTTTCCAAGTGATCCCCTCCCGGACTTCCTATCCTTATCATTTTTCATTCACCATTCTCCAATCAAATACAGGACACTATATGTGTATGACGTTGTCCTATTTCAATATGACATCTTTAGAAAATTTTCAGGCAGTCTTTTCTATCAAAATCAAAAAAACCTTTCTCCCTATTTGTATGCGCGGGAAAAAGGTTCATTCCTGTTTCGTTTGACTTTCTAAAAAAACGGGTTCCTGTTTTTCATTTACGGTGTATGTGACTGAAAAGGCCGGGACGAAAGGAGTCTCTTTCCATAAAATATCTTGAATTTCCGCGCCCGGTTTGATTTTCTTTTTGTTTTCCTTCAGGCAGCGGGCGAGATCGACGCGATAGTCGGCATAGATTTCTCCGTCAGCGCCGATTAAAAGCGGCAGAGACGTGCCTGAAACCGGACTTTTGACTGAAGGAGAGTCTTTCATGCCGAGCTTTTTTTTATTTAAAGTGAAAAGCCCTTTTGAAACGGCGTCCTCATAGGGAGGATATGTATGCTTTTCCTGATACATTTTGACACGCAGCTTCATGTCGCGGATTGCTTCCGCCATTTGGAGATCGACCAGCTTGACGGTCGGCTTATTTTCCACATCGACAAGCACGTATTGGTACATTCCTCCGCTTTCATAAGCTGAGGCCGGCGGCTCCTCTATGTATCTGGGCGCGAGCCGCTTAAAATCTATCGGATATTTTTGATAGAGCGGTGTTTTCATATCTTTTGTCTGAATCGGCAGAAGTCCGCCGTTCGCCTTTTTAAATTCATCCACTGCCGCTTGCACCTGCTGAAGCTGATGTTTGTAAGATACTTTATTTTCAGTTTTTTCCGCTTCAGGGTACAGACAGCCGGACAGCAGAAGCACCGCCATTGCCGTTATGACGGCCATTTTTAACTTATGCATTCCGCGCCCCCTTTTTGCTTTATTCATTGACAGGCCCGCTGAAAACGACCATTAACACGATCAATCCCGAGATGACCATGCAGGCATAAGCGAGTGAAGAAACCGCTGCTTTTATCAGTTTGTTTTTCACTTTGTACCTGCTGACATAAATAGAGGCCACCGCAACAAACATTAATCCCATCGCACCAAGCGCAAACCACATTTTCATCAATGCCACACTCACGTTCGTGCCCCCCGTCCCATCATTGTAAGCGTTATATTTCATTTTAATATACAAATGTTGAAAAGATCAACAGGTTTTCCATCTATTGAAAAAACAAAAAAACTGAAGCAAAGAGGGGGACTTTGCTTCAGTCAAGTTGACTATATTCACCTGTACGTCTGAGATACACTCTCTTGGACTTCGATGCTATAGTATGCGCAGATGCATACGTCTGCATCCTCTTCTGCCTAAATCAGCAAATGTTTTAAGCGATTTCAGCCGGAGAGTTCTGCGTTTTGGACTTTCGTCACTTCAGAATATGCTGACGGCATGTTATTGTCACTTCACCCGGTTTTCGAATGTGTTGACCAAGTCTTCCATCTCATGGGTTTTCACTCTGGCCATTAAGGATTCTACAGCCGTTTCTACCTTCTGCCCGTTAAATAACACTTGGTGAAGCGCCTCTGTGATCGGCATTTTCACTTGGTATTTTTGAGACAGCTGATACGCAGCTTTCGTCGTCCGCACGCCTTCAACAACCATCCCCATCTTATCCAGGACAGCTTCCAGCTTATATCCTTTGCCGAGCAGGTTGCCGGCGCGCCAGTTTCGGGAATGAACGCTTGTACACGTCACGATTAAATCGCCTACGCCTGTCAGGCCGGAAAAGGTGAGCGGATTTCCGCCCATCTTTGTGCCGAGTCTGGCGATTTCAGCAAGACCGCGGGTGATTAAGGCCGCTTTTGCATTATCTCCGTATCCCAATCCGTCTGTAATCCCCGCTGCAAGAGCGATGATATTCTTTAACGCTCCCCCTATTTCCACACCAATCATATCCGGATTGGTATAGACGCGGAAATGCTGGTTCATAAATAAATCCTGAACCGCTTCTGCAGCCTTGATATTTTTTGAAGATGATGTAACAGTCGTCGGGTGTCTTAATCCGACTTCCTCAGCGTGGCTCGGCCCTGAAAGCACGACGATGTCTTTTCTGTACTCCTCAGGCAGCTCCTCTTCCATTAATTCTGAAATGCGGAGAAGCGAATCCGGCTCAATTCCCTTGCTGACATGAACAAAAATCGATTGTTTCGGGATGTACGGCAGAGCCTTTTTCAGCACTTCCCGAATGGCTTTTGTCGGAACTGCCACTATGATGAAGTCAGCTCCTTTTAAAGCCTCGCTTAAATCAGCTGTACCGATGATAGAACTTGATAGCTCCACCCCCGGCAGGTAATCTTTGTTTTCATGCAGTTCGTTGATTTGATCGATCAATTCGGCACGGTGTCCCCACATCATGACTTGATGTCCGTTATCAGCCAGCACTAAAGAAAGTGCAGTGCCCCAGCTTCCCGCTCCAAGCATTGCCACTTTTTTCATCTCTGTATCACACCTTTTTATTTTCTTGCTCTTGCAAATATTTTAATTGGCGTACCTTCAAATCCGAAAGCGTCCCGGATTCGGTTTTCTAAAAAGCGTTCATAAGAAAAATGCATCAGTTCCGGATCGTTGACAAAAACAACGAAGCTCGGCGGCTTAACAGCGACTTGAGTCGCATAGTAAATTTTCAGACGGGAGCCGTTGTGCGTCGGAGTCGGATTCATGGCGACCGCATCCATAATGACATCATTTAAGACATTTGTCTGCACGCGGAGAGAGTGGTTTTCACTCGCTTTAATAATCGCAGGCATGAGTGTATGAATCCGCTTTGTCGTCAGTGCCGACATAAACAGCACCGGCGCGTAATCGAGAAATTGGAAATGTTCCCGAATATTCTGTTCAAATTCTTTCATCGTGCGCTCGTCTTTATCAACGGCATCCCATTTGTTTACGATAATGACGACGGCTTTCCCGGCTTCATGGGCGTATCCGGCGATCCGCTTGTCCTGCTCAAGGATGCCTTCTTCTGCATTCAGCACAACGCCGACGACGTCTGAGCGGTCAATGGCTTTTAACGCCCGAAGCACACTGTATTTTTCTGTTGTTTCATATACTTTACCCTTTTTTCTCATTCCCGCCGTGTCAACGATTACAAATTCCTGCTGATTGTAGGTGAACGCCGTATCCACAGCGTCTCTAGTCGTTCCGGCTACGTTGCTCACGATAACCCGCTCTTCGCCGAGCATCGCATTGACAAGGGATGATTTACCGACATTCGGGCGGCCGATCAGGCAGAATTGAACGACATCATCACTGTACTTCGTCTCCGGAATGTTTTTAAAATGCTCGGCACAAGCATCGAGCAAATCTCCCAATCCTAAACCGTGTGTGCCCGAAATCGGATACGGTTCTCCAAAGCCAAGCGCATAAAAGTCATAGATGTTCGCTCTCATTTCGGTATTATCTAATTTATTAACGGCTAATACGACCGGTTTTTTCGTCCGGTACAGTATTTTTGCCACTTCTTCATCCGCAGACGTCACACCTTCGCGGCCGTTCACCATAAAGATGATCACATCAGCCTCGTCCATGGCGATTTCAGCCTGCTGGCGGATCTGTGTCAGAAACGGTTCGTCTCCGATATCAATTCCGCCCGTATCAATCAGGTTAAAATCATAATTCAGCCATTCCGCCGAACTGTATATCCGGTCCCGCGTCACTCCGGGGGTATCTTCTACTATTGAAATTCTTTCACCCGCAATCCGGTTAAAGATTGTGGATTTTCCCACATTCGGTCTTCCGACAATGGCTACGACAGGTTTACCCATAGTACCCTTCCTTTCAATCCAGCCGCTTACATTTTCACAAAAAATTGTTCAACCGGTTATTAAAAATCATCTTCGCTATGAAAAGAACCCTTCAAACAGAAGGGCTTAACTCATTTATTATATCAGTTTTCACTGAGATCACAATGTATTCTTCAAAATGTTTCGCATTCATGTAACAGTCTCCGTCTGTTTTCAAGACATTTTTGTCGCTCCTTTGCCCTGCTTTTTGCTTTTTTGGCTGATGCGCGCCGCAAGCTGTTCATATGTAGTCAGCCCGACGAGAAGAACCACTCCCGCCGAACAGCCTGAAAGCCACTTATAATCCCCGACGGCTGCCGCACCCGCAATATTGCGGATGACCGCAGCATACAATAGCTCCCCCTGGCACATGCCGAGAACAAAAAGACAAAGCCTCTCAGGGAACCGCCCCTCAACGGAAAGCGTAATAACGGTAAGCAGTATAACCGCCGCCCATTCAGGTTTTATGATAAACCAAACAGGATCATATAATGCAAAAAGAAAAATAAAGCCGTACGCCGCAGCCGCCGTCAGATGAATCACAATATTACGGAGCCGTTTATGCATGCCGAGGCTTCCCGCATAAACAAATGCCGCAGCAAAAAACATGACATATGCCGCGTTCAGCGTAAAATAAGCCGTAATCTGATGTATGCTTGCCATCATATTAGTCAAAATAAAGACTGATACGTAAAAGCGGCTTTTTGTTTTGGCAAAAATAAAAGTCGCAAGTATCCATAAAAACCACATTGACCAGTAATAATAAAACGGTTCCATAATCGCTCCTCCTCTGACCAGTATGGAGCGGGAACGCATTTTTTAAACCAATTATGACTGAAAGGAGCGGATAAGGATGGGAAAAGACAGACAGGAGAAAAAACTGAAAGCCTCCCGACGGGTGGAATCTGATCGCGATGATTCGATTCACCATAAAGGAGCGACAAGCCTTGAGCAAAACGGGGAATTCCGAAAAAGAAAATCGTAAAAAACAGAAAAAGGCATGCGGGTTCGCATGCCTTTTAACGTCTGCTGAAACGGGACGTGTCAATCCCCCGTTCAGAAAGCCAGTGATGTGTCTCACCTTTTATGACCAAAGGCGCCTTTTGCAATTGGGAAACCGATTGGCATCCGAGGGCGGTCATAATCATTTTCAGCTCTTGTAAAAGCGCCGTCATCTCGTCAAACAGGCCCTCTTCTCCTTTAGAGGTGAGAGCTTTCAGGAAAGTGCCCGCCATTCCCGCGCCGGAAGCGCCGAGGGCAATCGATTTGGCGACATCCAGGGCGCTTTGCAGCCCGCCGGATGCGATAATTGATTGATCAGCGGAGAGCGAGTGGATTTCCGCTAAGCTTGCGGCAGTGGAAATTCCCCACGTATTAAAAAAATGAAGCGCCTTCTCTCTGCGCATATTTTCAATCTTAGAGAAATTCGTACCTCCGTATCCGCCGGCATCAACTGCTGCTGCGCCAGCATCAAATAACTGCCGTGCCGATTCCCTGCTCATTCCGAAGCCGACTTCTTTGACAAAAACGGGAACTCCCGCTTCCGCCGCAATCCGCTCAATACGGCCGAGAGCGCCAGTAAAGCTTCTGTCACCCTCTGGCATGACGATCTCCTGAATCACATTTAAATGAATCTGGAGGGCATCTGCTTGAATCATATCAACTGCCCTTTTCGCCTGCTCGGCATCCGCCTCGCTGCCTAAATTGGCAAATATCAGCCCATCCGGATTCTCTTTTCTGACGATCTCGTAAGAACACCGTTCGGAGGGATCTTTTAAAGCTGACATTTGCGAACCGACAGCCAGCGGCATGCCGGCTTTGCGCGCGGCTCTTGCCAGCGATCTGTTAATTTCGTATGTAAGTTGTCCGCCGCCGCCTGTCATCGCATTGATAAAAATCGGCGAACTGCTTGTGAGTCCGCCGATTTTCGTTGATATATCCACTTTTTCCAATGCTAGGTTCGGTAGGCTGACATGAACAAACGTAATATCATCAAGCCCCGTTTCCCGGTTTTGGCCGGTAGACAGCGCATGATTTATATGTTCTCTTTTTCGTTCTGCTCGTGTCACGTTTTATCACCAATTTATTTTAATTTATTAAGCTTGTCTCCGATTAAATCGCCAAGCTGGAAGCCGGTGCTCGGCTCTTCTTTCGCCTGGTATTGGCGGAAGTCCTCCTGATCGGCTTTCGGCGCTTCTTCAAGCTCACGCATGCTTAAGGAAATGCGCTCTTCGCTTTCGTTCACGTCAAGCACTTTCACTTTAACAGTCTGTCCTTCTTCAAGCACTTCATGCGGCGTTCCGATATGTTTATTGGAAATTTGCGAAATGTGCACAAGTCCTTCCACGCCCGGAAGAATTTCAACGAAGGCGCCAAAGCTTACAAGGCGCTGCACTTTTCCTTCAAGCACATCTCCCTGTTTTACCTTTTCGCCGATCTGGCTCCAAGGTCCCGGCAGCGTTTCTTTAATAGATAAAGAAATACGTTCGTTATCGCGGTCTACGGACAGTACTTTCACTTTTACGTCCTGACCTTCTTCCACCACGTCAGACGGTTTTTCGACGTGTGAATGAGACAGCTGCGAAATATGAACAAGCCCGTCAATTCCGCCGATGTCGACAAATGCGCCGAAATCAGTCAGACGCTGCACTTTTCCTTCAAGCACGCTTCCAACCTCAAGCGTTTGGAGAAAATCATGCTTTTTGGCTGTCTGTTCTTTTTCCACTACAGCCCGGTGTGACAGAATCACCCGGTTTTTATCACGGTCGAGTTCAACGACGATAAGAGAGAGGGTTTTCCCTTTATAGTCAGTGAAATCCTCGACGAAATGAGCTTCGACAAGTGATGCGGGAATGAAGCCGCGAACGCCGATATCAACGACGAGACCGCCTTTCACCACATCTTTCACTTCAGCTTCAAACACTTCTTTTGTGTCGAATTTTTTTTCAAGGTCTTCCCAAGCGCGGTCAGCATCAACGGCACGTTTAGATAAAATCAAAGCATCGTCTTCCACTTTTGTTACTTTCAGGTCAAGCTCGTCGTCAACTTTTACGACATCCGATGCTTTCTCTACATGAAGACTTGATAATTCACTGATTGGAATGATTCCGGACTGTTTGACATTGACAATTTCGACATCTACATGCTTGTCCTCTACCTTTGTCACAATCCCTTTTACTACATCTCCAACCTCTGGCACTTGAACATCAATTTGATTCATTTCCTCTGTCATTTGAATAACCTCCTTGGTCCAAACCTACACAGCTTAATTAATACGGTTTGAAAGCTGAACATGTGAATGTCCGCTTTTCAGCCGAATATGTATTAAAGAATCATCCAAAAAAGATTTTGAATGATCAATAAAAAGTTTTATTAGTATTAACTTCTAATAAATGGACTGGTTTGTCAAGCAATAACATCTTGTCTTTCGAAAAAAATTATAAAGCACTCCGCCCGAAGTTAACGTGATTTCTGTTCGACGATCTCCAGAATTTTTCCTGCGACTTCGGCAATGCTGAGTGACGTCGTATCGATTTCAATCGCGTCTTCCGCTTTGCGCAGCGGGGAAACTTCCCTCTCTGAATCGAGCTTGTCGCGTCTGGCAATTTCTTCAATGAGCGTCTCGTAATTCACGTCATAGCCTTTTTTCTTATTCTCTTCATATCGGCGCTTCGCTCTTTCCTCTACGGACGCGAGCAGAAAAATTTTCACTTCGGCATCAGGCAGCACGTGAGTACCGATATCACGGCCGTCCATGACGACACCGCCTTTTTGTCCGAGCTGCTGCTGTCTTTTGACCATTTCTTCTCTGACGCCTTTATGCTTGGCGGCGATTGATACTTGGTTGCTGACTTCGTCTTTACGGATTTCTTCTGTCACATCTTCTCCGTTTACCAGAACGATTTGTCCTTCCGGAACGGATACAAGCTCAATTTCCGTACGCTTCAGCAGCTCTGTAAGCGCCGCTTCATCAGTTAAATCGGCATTCTGCTTGAGCGCCGTATATGTAATGGCACGATACATCGCTCCTGTATCAATGTACACATATGATTTTTTCTCAGCCACTATTTTAGCAACGGTGCTTTTTCCGGCAGCGGCCGGCCCGTCGATCGCAATTGATAATTTCTTGTCCATAATCTCTCTCCTTGCTCTTTACTCCTCTATGGATTGTATCATGAACTGCCGGAAAAGGGGCGAAAAAATTGAGCTGATTTACCGCTTTACCGTTTCAATCCATTCTTTTTTCTCCATTTTATCAACTCCCTCATATTTCACAGCTTTCGAAATATAAGGTTCAATAGGCTGATAATGAAGCAAAAATTGCACCGCGCCCAAAATGATAAGCTGAATGCAGACCAATTTGACCAGCAGACGTTCAAACGTTTTCATACACGCGCACCTCCATTAGGATTAGTATGGAAAAGTGCGCTGCTGTTTATTCCGACAGACTGTTTCTTCTCTGCTGCAGCTGCGCGCGCATACAATATTGGAGTAAAAGCTGCTGCGATGCGGGATCGATTTCTGCAAATTCAAGCGTCATTTTTTGTTTATCCGCCTTTTCATCATAAAAAATCCGCTGGGTAACAGCCTCGGCCGTAATATCGGCTGTATTTTCCTTGCCGGGAAGAGAAAATGAGACATACAGCTTTTCACCTGGTTCCGCGGAAATATGCTCAGGCATCACAACAGCGATTCCGCCGGCGCTGATATTAGAGGAAACCGTTTGGAAAGCGGTTTTTTTCGCTTCCATTTTGACGGATACATCCAATACTGCGTCTGCACGGACGTATCGGCGTCTTTGAATCCGCTTCATTTCCTCCTGAGGGGGGATGTCCAATCCGATCATCGGGATGGGGTCTTTTTTCTTTCCTTTGATTATGCTTTTAAATTGATACGGCACGTGGCCATTCCCCATAAATTCCGCTGTTATTTCCAATCCTTTATGCAAAAAGACCGTCCGTCCCGAATCCAGATCGACGGGATATGAGATGTGCAGTTCGCCGTTTTCAACGCTTACTGCTTTGCTCCTCGCTTTTTTGGGCTCATTGTTCTCTATGTATTCAATCCAAATATAATCTCCGACAGCTATCATGGGCCTTCACTCTTTCATTATTTATGCTTTTATTAAAGCATGTAACGAAAAAAAGGAAAAGACTTTTAGTCCTTTCCTCCTTTATTTTTATAGGTCTTTATATATAGGTTCTGCACTTTTTAACTTTTCTATTTTTTCCTCTTTTCCGTCGTCCGCATTAATGAACATTTGATATGTGTCTTTCCCGATCGTCCCGAGCATTTCGTAGCAAAGCACTTCCTGACCGAGCTCATTCGTGATCAGCGCCTGCCGGGTCTCCCGCACTTCAACATTTTTATTCAGCTTCGCTTTCGCTTCATCAGCTGACAAAGCGGGAGCCGGAATCGTTCTCGTGCGGTGCGCCGCCAGGTAATCACGCGCGGAAAAACCGACGACTTCACCATCATCCAGCGCCACTTTCATTCGGATGGCTTCCGGATAAATGCGGACATTTTTCTCCACGGGGATAAAAGAAAAGACGCCGATGTTATTATATTGCGCGCTTTCATCAATTTCGAGGCCTTTTGTTTCATATCCATTTTTCTTTAAAAACGCGACGGCCCGGTTAGATGCTTCATTGAGGCTGATCTTTTGTTTCTTCACGGCCCGTTTTTGAATCAAATAGACCGGATGTCCGCCTTTTTGGGTAATATCCATATAGATAAAAGACTTGTTGTCGGCGTCTTTCATGCGGATGCTGTATACGTCCCGATTCGTCTTCCTGCCGCTTTTGACCACTTTAATTGAATAATTATGATCAGGCGCAAACCGTTGCGCGATTTTGACCGCTTCTTTTTCCGTAATTTGTTTTCCTTTCAGATGCGTAAAACCTTTTCGTTCTGTATTTGCTCCCGTAAATGTGGGGCTGATGCTGTCTTCAGAAAAAGCGCCTACATTTTTTTCGACTGTTTTAAAGCTGTCGACGATCGTATTATCGCTTTGTTTTTTGTCAGAGGCGAGCGCCATCTCAACATCCATCCACCGTAAATTTTTGCTCATGACGAGATGCTGAACGCTGCGGAGCTGGTTTTGAATGTTCTCCGCCTGTTTGTACAGGCTGTTCAGTGTTGTATACTCTTTCTTATCAAGCGGTTTTTGGTCTAAATCCCGGACGGATGTTTTATAGCTGAAATCTCCTATGTTGGATAAAAACTCCTCCGTCTTATTAAAAGGCATGAGAGTCAGGGGCAGCTGGCTCACATTGTTATGAGCTTCAGATGTTATTCTCCATACATCAATGAGCGCCGGAGACAGAGATTTTTTACTGTTCATCGCAAGCGTCGTCCCGATTTTGTCGTGAAGCTGATCTACATGGTACGTCAATTCATGAAAAGCCCTCTGATAATTATTTTCCGCATGCAGAAGGACCGCATCTTTTTCCTGATGCTCTTTATATCCCCAGTATCCGGTTGCGGCGATCGCGACACCGAGAACAGCGATAATGATTCCTCTAATCATGTTAACACCTCATTTTGCGTACTTTTACTCACAGAAAATGTGCTTTCCGATTCTTTTAATCTGCGGACGTCCCCAAATCCATTTGCTTGTCGCCGTATCAGGATTGAAATAATAAATCGCGTTTTCAGAAGGATCCCAGCCGTTGATCGCATCAAGAACCGCTTCTTTTGCTCTTTCATTCGGCTGCATATATATTTGGCCGTCGGCAACGGCGGTAAACGCGAGCGGTTCGAAAATGACGCCGGCCACCGTATTCGGAAATAACGGGCTTTTAATACGGTTTAAAATAACCGCGGCGATGGCAACCTGCCCTTCAAACGGCTCACCGCGTGCTTCCCCGTACACAGCCTGTGCCAGAAGATTGATGTCGTTGTTTGAGAAACCGCCAGGCATATTGGCCGCTGTCGTATTTTGCTTTTGATTTGACTGACCGCCTGTATTGTTTTGCGGCTTTTGAGCAGGCTTATTCGTTCCCGCCGGCTTCTGCGTTCCGGCTCTCGGTTTTGTTTGGTTTTCCAATGGGACGTTGCCATAATGAGTGAACGTATTCCCTTTTTGGATCTGCTCCATTACATATTCACGGTAATATTTTGATTTAGAAATCAGCACCTGTTTGGTTTTCGCGCCGACGAGGCCGTCAACCGGCTTCATGCCGAATTTCTCCTGAAAATTTCTCACGGCCCAGTATGTGGTCCAGCCGTAAACACCATCGATTTTCCCGTTATAAAATCCGTTATATTGAAGACGGGCCTGCAATTCTATAACATCATCACCCGTCGCGCCTCTTTGAATCACTTGATTTGAAAACGCATGAACCGTTTCATGATGATCGAAGAAAGCAGCGGCGAAAGAAAATAGAATGAGACATGCCATAAAGGCTCCTTTGCACTTCATCTCTTCAAGCCTCCTACTGCAAAATTTAAAGTGTACCCGTATTGTCTGTCACGAGGTTATTTTTATGCACGTTTCCTTCTTATCCCCTGTCAAGGCATAAAAAAGAAACCGCACGCGACGCACGGTTTCTTCACACTTGGATCATATTGACGGAGCGTGCTTTTTTTGCCTTTCGCAGCCCGAACCACCATAAAAACAGCATAAACGGCAGCATATAATATACCCAATGATTGAGGGCGGTAAGAATAAAATCGTAAGAACCGTGCAGACATGAAGGCACGGCCAGCGAAATCACAAGCCATTTGACACGGGCTTTTTTCTGCGAAAAGCGGGCTTTTCCGAGATAAAATCCCATAATCACTCCGATCAGCGCATGGCAGGAGACCGGCAGAAGCGCCCTGATGAAAGCATGTTCAACGCCGTGGCCGAATAAATACAGAATATTTTCAAGCGTGGCAAATCCTAAAGACACACTGGCCCCGTAAACGATTCCGTCATAATGCTCATCAAAATGAGCATGCGGATACACACTGATCATCAGAACGAACCATTTCACCGATTCTTCCAGAAATCCCGAAGACAAAAACGAAACGAAAAAGCTTCCTCCCCCCACATGCTCTTTTTCAAGAACATATTGGATAAACATGGTCGGAAACACAAGGACAACCCCGAGAAAAAAGACCTCAGCACCATATGTACGGGTTCATTGTCATACTGATCTTTTAAATAAAAATAGCTTAACAGCGCAATGCCGGGAGCAATTCCTGCAGAGATGATTGCAAACATCAGGCAACCTCTTTCCTTTATATTCCTATATCTATCGTACCATGTTGTTCACATTTTTACATCTTTCAATTTTTTTAAAAAAGAGCATATGAATGATCATATGCTCTCTGCACCCAGCCGTTTTGATATTTCATTTGCGATCAAGCCGCCGTGAAAACGGCCATTCTCGATAAAAATTTCGTTGGCGTTATTTCCAGCCGCAATGACTCCGGCGATAAAAACACCGTCAACATTTGTTTCCATCGTTTCTTCCCGGAAAAACGGCCGGCCTGATTCCGCATCAATCCGCACACCGATTTTTTCGAGGAAACCGTGATCGGGATGGTATCCCGTCATGGCAAATACGAAATCGTTTTTCAGCCGGACCGTCTCATTTCGGCCGGAGCGGAAAATGATTTCATCTTCCGTCACTTCTTCAAGACAAGCGCCGAATTCCATCCGGATTGTGCCGTTTCTGACGAGGGCCTCAAACTCAGGCAGAATCCACGGCTTGATGCTCGGGGAGTACTCATGTCCTCTGTAGAGCACCGTGACTCGCGCACCGGACTTCACCAGTTCCAAAGCCGCGTCCACACTTGAGTTTTTCCCGCCGATCACAGCAACATCTTTATCAAAATAAGGATGGCCTTCTTTAAAGTAATGAAATACCTTAGGAAGCCCTTCACCCGGTATGTTCATATAATTCGGATGATCATAATATCCTGTCGCAATGATACAAAACGGAGTGAGGTAGCGGTCTTTTGATGTTTCTACAAGAAAACGGCCGTCTTCCTGTTTCGTTACGCGCTCCACCGTTTCAAAGGCGTTTACGCGCAGCTCTTTTCTTCTGACAACCTCTCTGTAGTAAGAGAGAGCCTGTATTCGGACCGGTTTTCTGTTTTCCGTAATAAAGGCGACATCGCCGATCTCCAATTTTTCACTTGAACTGAAAAAAGTTTGGTGGGTCGGATAGTTATAAATGCTGTTTACGACATTCCCTTTTTCGATCACAAGCGCGTTCACGCCAATTTGCTTCAGATGTATAGCCGCCGATAATCCGCAAGGACCTCCGCCTATTATAATTGCTTTTTCTTCTGTCATGTCCTTCAACTCCTGCGATTGGCATTTCCATCATAAGTTTCCACTCATATAAAAAATCTCCTATATTATCATAGGAGATTTTTTTTGTTTATGCAAACGATTGGTTTATATCCAGCCTCTGAAACGCGAAGCCTCCGCCATTTTCCGCACGCCGACCATGTAAGCCGCAAGCCTCATGTCAATCCGGCGGTTTTGGGACATTTCATAAATATTATTAAACGATTTTATCATCATATTTTCCAGTTTTTCCTCGACTTCTTCTTCACTCCAGTAGAAGCCTTGGTTGTTTTGAACCCATTCAAAATAAGAAACCGTTACACCGCCGGCGCTCGCCAGAACATCGGGAACCAGCAGCGTTCCTTTGTCTGTCAGGATTTTCGTTCCTTCCAGTGTCGTCGGTCCGTTTGCCGCTTCTACAACGATTTTCGCTTTGATGCGGTCAGCGTTCTCTTCTGTAATTTGGTTTTCGATCGCCGCCGGGACAAGTATATCACAGTCCAGCTCAAGCAGCTCCTGATTCGTAATGGTGTCATTGAAAAGCTTCGTCACCGTTCCGAAGCTGTCTCTGCGGTCAAGCAGATAATCAATATCAAGACCGTCCGGATCGTAAAGGCCTCCGTACGCGTCAGAAATTCCGACAACTTTCGCGCCGGCGTCATGCATAAACTTGGCCAGATAGCTGCCCGCGTTTCCGAAACCTTGTACGACGACGCGCGCGTTCTGAATATCGAGACCTTTTTTCTTGGCCGCTTCTTTTATGCAGATGGTGACGCCTTTTGCCGTCGCTGATTCCCTGCCGTGGGATCCGCCGAGTACAAGCGGTTTTCCCGTAATAAAGCCGGGTGAGTTAAATTCATCAATTCTTGAATATTCATCCATCATCCAAGCCATAATCTGTGAGTTTGTAAATACGTCAGGTGCCGGGACGTCTTTAGTCGGTCCGACAATCTGACTGATTGCTCTGACATATCCCCTGCTCAGCCTTTCAAGCTCTCTGAATGACATATTTCTCGGATCACAAACAATTCCGCCTTTACCACCGCCATAAGGAAGATCAATAATTCCGCATTTTAAACTCATCCAGATGGAAAGTGCTTTCACCTCTTTTTCAGTTACATTCGGGTGAAAACGAATGCCGCCTTTTGTCGGACCTACGGAATCATTGTGCTGCGCACGATAGCCTGTAAATATTTTCACAGACCCGTCATCCATCCGAACAGGAATTTTAACCGTTAATAATCTGAGCGGCTCTTTCAGCAGTTCATACACTTCTTCTGGATACCCCAATTTTTCCAGAGCTTTATGTATTACGGTTTGGGTTGATTTTAATACATCATGTTTGTCTTCTTCATTATGACCGGTGAATCGATCGGCTGCCATTTGAGTTAACCTCCTAAAATCTTCTGTTTCTCTCATGCTCCCTTTCAGTGACTAGTATACACCTTCAATATCTCCGTGCATAGAAGAAAGACAATGATTTTTCCATTATTTCGCTTAAAAAAAGACGGCCGCTGAAAACAGCTGCCGTTTCAAATCTTTTTTATGAAAAATGTTTCTGGATGGTCTCCACAGCATTGCCGTCCATGATGAGTTTTCCGTACTCATGGAGCCTGTAAATCGTAATCGTCGCCGGGTGTCCGTATTCAGCCAGCACCGCGATGACGCCTTCGGCGGAACGGGAGCCGAGGTCTTCAAGGCTTACATAGTATTGGTTCTCATAGTGGTAGACGGTGCCGCCGGTAATCCCGATTCGGTGAAGGCTTCCGGCAAGCTGAATGATATCTTCAAACGAATGGAACTGATAAATAATATCCGGGCTTTCGTCAAGTTTGACCTGCATCTCGATATAATCATCGTCATATTCGTCATCTTCTGCGTCCGTGTCATGATTTTTCGTTACAATCACAACCATGCCTTGTGCCTGAAGAGAATATACTTCCACCGCGATCGGACCATTCGCTTCAAAGCCGAGCTCTGTATTTGCTTCATTCATCATATCTTTAAATAACTGGTGGACTTTAAACGAGTCCTTCCAGAGGTCTTCTTTTGTCAGTCCCCGATCAGTCAGATCGTCGAGGGTTAAAAAGATTTTAATCTTATTATAGTTCAGACGCTCAAGCCGCATAATGTTCCCTCCTGCCTCTTCTTGCACACAAATCATATAACACAGTATATGAATAAATGAGTCATAGGTTCTTAATTTGTTATCAGTTTACACCGTGTACAGCGGGAAGACAAGCAGAATGCCGTTTTTTATCACCACGGCCGGGTTTGTTTCAGGAAGACGGCTCATCCGGTCCGCACAGCGTAATCATATGCGTCTCCGGTTTCGCCCCGAGCCTCAGCGGAACTTTTGTCGTCCCGTAGCCGTTGCTGATCAGGTAATGCGCTTTTTTTACCGTTCCCGTCCTGCCCAATTCGTACGGCCCGAACCGTCCGAAACGGATTTGGCCGCCATGCGTATGGCCGCTGAACACAGCGTCAATCCCGTCTGACTCCCTCATCTGCTCATGGATGTCGGGGTTATGGCAAAGCAGGAGGTTTACTTTGTCAGCATCCGTATATCTGATTGCAGATTCGTAATCATCCATCATCATCCTGATATCATCCACCCCGCAGATCGTAACGGTTTCCCCTTTATAAGCAAATTGAACCGATTCATTTCTCAGTGGGATCACTTTGTATGCCCGTAAAAGAGAGAGCAGTTTTTGCTGGCTGACCTCGTAATCGTTATTTCCCCACACATACATGACAGGCGCGAGAGCCGTCAGACGTTTGATGTTTTCTTCAATTCTGGCGTAAGGAACTCCGCCCTCCGCCAAATCACCGCCAAGCAAAACGGCATCCGGCTTATAACCTGCCGCTTCGCGGAGAAGCTTTTCATCAATTAAACGGCGGTGCACGTCAGATATAAAAAAGATGGTGAGCGGCTTCATCCCCTTCATTTTATCAAGCGTAAATGTATGTGTTTTCAGATGGCTGCCGTTTGCCGTTTTGTACATAACGGCCGCCATAACCGCAGCCGCTCCCGCCAATGAGCCGAGAATTCCCGCTGTAAGCTTCATAAACGCACTCTCCATTCTGTCATTGTCTTATATTAGACGGACAAACAAAAAAAGACGTTTCTATCCTTTCCGGAAAACGCCTCATTTTATTTGCTTTCAAAATAAAGATTGATATCATACCGATGTTTCATCAAGTGAAAAACAGATTCTCTCGCCCTCCATTTTTCAGGCTGGGGCCATAAATCCGTGCTTTTTTGGATAATTTCACACCTCAGTTTATGAAATTCACCCTCAGCTTTTTCTTCCTTTTTTTTGAAATAATAAGAAGTGCAATACGCAAAAGCGGAAGCCATAATCCAGCACAAGTAAACCGTATGGCCTAATATTTCCTGCAGAATCAGCTGCGGAGAGGCTTGGGGGGCATTAAAGCTTTTAAACATCAGCAGTATGCACATCAGGGAAAAACAAACGAGGGACGCCCACTGCCATCTTCGGCATTGTGCGGCATAATTTTCGTATTTTAATTTCCGTTTCACCAGCGCCTGAAGCATTTGTTTCGTCGGTCCGTCAGCAAATCGGTCTAATTGCTTCCATAAAGAATCCATGCGCTTCACACCTTGTCCGTTTTCATTGGTACACTATATGAAAAACACGGTGAAAACATGCATTTATTTTAATCAGACAGCGGAATGTTCAGAACCTGGCCGGTGTACACGTCGTTTCCGTTTAATCCGTTGTAGCTGCGGATTTTTTCTTCGCCCGCCCGGCTTTTATAGTATTTCATTGAAATGCGGTAAAGCGTTTCTTTCGGCTGTACAGTATGCTGTACGGTCCGCACTTTTTTTGGGACAGTCCCGGCTTGATCACTCGCCTCAGCCGGAGCCGCTTTTTCACGGACAGCCGGCGGAGACTGCTGTTTTGTCTCCGCGTATTCGGTGTCTGTCGGCTTTACTTGTTTTTCTGAGGGCGTTTCCGTTTTTTTAGGTGTTTTTTCACTTGGTTTTTCTTTCGTTTTTTCAGGTGCAGCCGCTTCTTTCTTATCTTTGTCGTCAGACTTTTTTTTCGGTTGTTCTAAAAGAGCGGTTTCTGACGTTTCTTTCTGAGCGCCTTTCGGAATAACGGCAGGCGCGCTTTCACTGTGGTCTATAAAGACATCTTCATAGTCCTTCGGGTCAAATCTGCTGCTGTTCGTCATATAAAGAAGACCGAAAAAGACACCGATTGTTACGATAATGAACAGGACGGTCAGAAAAGTGAACAGCGGCGTTTTTGTTTTGGTTTTTTCCTTCACCTGCTCTTCCTTTTTTTTACGCTCCTCTTTTACAGATTGTCTTGTCGGGAGGCTGTCTTCAAGATATTCAATTTGTTCATCCGCGGCCGCGGCAACCTGCTGCTCGGCACGCAGCTGAGCTTTTCTTCTTTCAACTCTTGACATTTCCGTCATGCAAACCCCTCCTAACATATTGAAAACGGATCTGACAGGCAAATACCGCATCAATAATAAAATGCGCTGTAACCGGAACGAATAAATTGCCGGTCCATTCATAGATAAGCCCCAGCAAAAGACTGATGCCCGCAACCATCATAAACAGAAGCCACTTCGCCAAGTATCTGAAATGAAGCACGGTAAAAATGAAGCTGGCGGCCCATAAGCCGATATGTGTCTGCAGAACGCCTCTGAACAAAATCTCTTCGCTGAACGAAATGAGAAGCGTCAAAAACAAAATGTGCAGAACCGGCCTGTTCTTAAAAAGCAATACATTAATGCCGCCGTCATCATATAAATGCGAAGGACACCATTTCATCACCGCCAGATCGGCAAAAATGACAAGGACGGCAAGAGTTACACCGTACCATATGATATTATCGTCACGTATATGCCACAGCTTTAAAAAATCGTGAATGTCGGTAAAAAAGAAAAAGCCGATAACAGCTGAAACCGCCAATATGAGCAATTGGGTGGCGTACAGCTGCATCACAATCTCCCGGTCTGAGAGCTGCCGGATCAATTCGCTTTGCCGTCTCAGCTGAACTCACCCGCAGACTCTGATCCGAAAATCCGGCCTAATTCCAGCTTCCAATCTTCAAACCGTTCCATATTTTTACGTTCTCCTTTTTGCTCGTACGGAGCCAGATCAAGTCCGCAGCTGCTGCAGCATTGTCCGGTTTGACCATCAGGCTCATACGGTTCATCAAAATAAGACAGCAGCGCTTCTCTTATACATTCTTTCCGCTCTAATAACGCCGAAAAACGATTCATTTTACGCAGCTTCTTTTCCACGCGGTATGTCAGTTCTTCCCGCAGCTGGTCTTTTGTGGTTTTTCCTCGCAGAAACAGATGGACGGCCGTTCGCGCCTGTGTTTCCTGGACTCCCTTATTGATCAGGACGTCCCGAAGCTTTCGTTCATCACTCGTACCGGCATCCCGTATGACGGCCAGAATGCCTTCCAGGTCATAATCAGACAGGCTTTCTGTCTGAATAATCTGCTGCTGAAGCTCGGTATCGCCTGGCGCCCTCAGCAAAATACTGACACTCGGGCTGCCGTCGCGTCCCGCTCTGCCGATTTCCTGCATAAAGGCCTCGGCCGTTTGGGGAGGATAAAAGTGAATGACAAAGCGGATATCTGACTTATCCACACCCATGCCGAACGCATTGGTGCAGCAGATGCAATCAAGCTGGTTATGGATAAATTGCTGCTGGATTAAAATCCTGTCGCCTGTATCCATTCCGCCGTGATAATAATCCGTCCGCTTTCCCGTTTTTTCGTTCAGCTCAGCCGCAAGCTCTTCCGCCCATTTTCTGGTCGGACAATATATGATACCCGGACCTTCAAGCTTTTCGGCAAGCTCCGTGAGCCTGCTTATTTTCTCGGCATTATCCGCCAAATGTTCTGCCGCCAGGAGAATATTCGGCCGGTTGACTGAATAAAGATGACGCACCGCATGCTCAAGTCCGAGCACATCCGTCACGTCTCTGAGCGTTTCTTTTGTCGCTGTTGCGGTCAGCGCCAATACAGGCGGCTTTCCGAGTGCCTGCCTGAAGGGCCCGAGCTTCGAATAATCAGGCCTGAAATCATGTCCCCATTCTGATATGCAATGAGCCTCATCAATAACAAATAAACTGACCGGGACATTTTTCAAACGGTTCAGCACATAAGGTGAAGAAAGGGCTTCAGGAGACATATAGAGAAATTTATACCGGCTGATGTTGCTGAGGATAAAATGCCGCTCTGCGGAATTCAGCATGCTGTTTAATGCAGCAACCCGCTTTTCTCCTTTCGCTTTCAGCTGCTGCACCTGATCTTCCATTAATGAAAGGAGCGGCGAAATAATCAGCACCAGCCCGTCCATCATGTAACCTGGGAGCTGATAGCATAATGATTTTCCCCCGCCGGTCGGAAGCATGGCGATCGTATCTTTTTTTTGGAGCACGCTAGTCATAATCTCTTCCTGCCCTTTTTTAAAGGAATGCAAACCAAAATACCTGGATAAAGCTTTATGCAGCTCAGTCATGCTGATTCACCGTCTTTGCCAGCGCCAGCCTGATCTGAAAATAGCTGAAGCGCATCTGCATTCCTTCGCGAATCCGTTTAATTTTATTCGTTTGATGCTGTTTTGCAAATGCCGTTATCATACGCTGTTCCTCTTCGGAAAGATACTGTTCTATAAAAAATGCAGGCTGATGCAATGATATTTCTACGATATGATCTTCGATTGTGGCGGTTTTTAAATTTCTGACCGCGGCGATCCGTTCAATCGGAAACCCTTTTTCCAACAGCTCAAAGGTTTTTCTGGCAGACTGTGTCAGCGCGCTTTCCGCCTGCAGATCGGACAACAGCTCGCGCAGAGCGGGATATGCACATTGCGGAAGCGATTGAATAACATAATGTACCGCTCCCCAAAACTGGACGGACACATACCATTCATCTTCGTTCAGCTGGAGAGCAAGCTGCTTATTCGTTTTGCCGATTCTGTTGAATGAAGTTAAAGAATAGACAAAAATAAGCGCCTGCCGTTCACTTGCGCCTTGCAGAAGGTGAAACAGCGTCTCATGCATTTGGACGGAGAGCTCTTTAGCGTCTCTGTTTTTCCGCATGAACCGTTTGACCCATCTCAGCGTCTGCACATCGTTGGTAACCGGTATATATTGATTACATTGATGCTCTTTGTTTGACAGGACTTGAATGAGCAGGGAAAGCCGCCTCCACAGGGTAACGGCAGGCGTTTGATAATTCGCGCCGTGGCAGTGCTTCGGCCAAGGCCGCTCGGCAAACGCCCGTTCAAGCTTTTGAACGCCGCGCGCAGTCACTTTCCACGTTCCCTCTTCTTTTCCGGCTGTAATGTATGAGTTCTCGGTGAGTTTATGCAAAGAAGCCGCAATATCGCCGCGTTCACAATGTGAAGCCATGCCGAAATATTTAGCGATCTGAAATAAGCCGGCATCCTGAATGGTTTGAGACGACTTTTTTCCTTTTAATAAATGAAACACAGCACTCGGAGTCCGTTCGCCGTCTATTTTGTCCAGACAGTCGAGAACCACGGTATCAAAGTAGTTTATCGCCAATCTAAACACACCTACATTTCTTCTGTGACAAGTTTCGTTTTTTGGTTCTTTTTATTTTAACAGATTTTCATATAAATTTGACGTTTAAAGTCATCTTTTAGGGGGAAGTGCTAAAGAGAATCCCTTATGTGATAAGCATTCTCAATCATTTTTCTGTTGAAATTTGACACTAACATCATTACAATAAGTAAGAGGAATAGGTGTTATATTTAAAAATATATAAGGTAAACCATTTGTTCCAACACGAACAATCTGGGAGGTTTTATTCATGGCAAAGTACACAATTGTAGATAAAGATACGTGTATTGCATGCGGCGCCTGCGGAGCTGCGGCACCAGACATTTATGATTATGATGATGAAGGCATTGCGTTCGTTACGCTTGACGAAAATAAAGGCGTCGTCGAAGTTCCGGAAGTTCTGGAAGAAGATATGATTGACGCATTTGAAGGATGCCCTACTGATTCAATCAAAGTTGCGGATGAACCGTTCGAAGGCGACCCGCTGAAATACGAATAAAAAAGCCCTCCCCGTGAGAGGAGCTTTTTCGTCCTGAATAAGACTCCGGCTGTTATCGGCCGGAGTCTTATTTTTTTTGCGTGATCAAACAATCAAAAAAGCGCCCGGTCTGTGTTTTACAGAGCGGGCGCTTTGGAGTGGTTATTGTGTCTGGATGCTGCGTTTTTGTTCAATCCAAGGTTTCAGCTTCGTAAAGATGAACGTAAAGACAATGGTGATGATAACGCCTTTTACAATGTTAAACGGCAGAATTCCTGCCACAACCGCCGTTTTTAACTGGCTGTTTGACAGTGCCGGTGAATGTAAAAACCAAGTATACGCGGGCAGGATAAGAATATAGTTCAAAATACTCATCAGCACGGTCATCGCCGCGGTTCCGGCCAGCAGGCTCACTGCAAGCCCTTTTGCCGAATTGAGCTTTTTAAACATAAACGCCGTCGGCAGAATAAACAGCGTTCCTGCGATAAAATTGGCTGCCTGCCCGACAGGCACGCCGGCCATGCTTCCTTGAATGATATACTGCAGAATATTTTTAATCGCTTCAACCGCAATCCCCGCCGCAGGCCCGTAAACCAAAATGGCGATAATTGCAGGAACGTCACTGAAATCAATTTTCAAGTAATCCGGCAGCCCCGGAAACGGGAAATTTAACAGCATAAGCACAAAAGCAATACTGCTAAGCATACTGATGACAACTAATTTTTTTACTTTCACAATGCTCTCTCCTTTTCGATCAAATCTCTCGAAAAGAGGAAAGGTTCTTTTGCGCCCCAATAAAAAAACCGCTTTTGTTAAAAAGCGGGAGCTTACTAAGGCTTGGCAAAGAAACGTTTGATATAAGCATCAAAACGTCTGCTGAACCTCCATCTTCTCCCATCCAGACTATACTGTCGGCTCCGGAATCTCACCGGATCCTGCCGCCAAAGCAGCTCGCGGGCTTAGAGCATGATGCTCATCACCGCCGGTAGGGAATTTCACCCTGCCCCGAAGATTGATCTTATGAATTTATTCACATTATATATGATCAAATTGCAATTGTATAGAGAACTGCTCAAATTTAAATAAAATATTGGGGAAGCCCAATTTAAGCTGATTCAGCGGTTTCCTTTTCTCCTTTACTGCGTCAATACACATTGACACTCTATTGAGAATATGATAAATTATCAGATATTTAGTCAGCTAAACTAGGAGGAAATCTAACAATGTTTCGAGTTTTGGTCTCAGATAAGATGAGCAATGACGGCTTAAAGCCGCTGATGGAATCAGACTTTATAGAAATTGTTCAAAAAAACGTCGCGGATGCAGAAGATGAATTACATACCTTTGATGCCCTGTTAGTCCGCAGTGCCACGAAAGTAACCGAAGAATTGTTTAAGAAAATGACCTCTTTAAAAATCGTCGGCAGAGCCGGTGTCGGCGTAGACAACATCGACATTGATGAGGCTACAAAACATGGGGTTATCGTGATAAACGCGCCGAATGGAAACACCATTTCAACGGCAGAGCATACATTCGCGATGATTTCTTCATTAATGAGACACATTCCGCAAGCCAATATCTCAGTAAAATCAAGAGAATGGAACCGGACGGCTTTTGTCGGGGCGGAGCTCTACGGAAAGACTTTAGGCATTGTCGGTCTGGGCCGGATCGGAAGCGAGATTGCCCAGCGCGCCAGAGCGTTCGGTATGACGGTTCATGTATTCGATCCTTTCTTAACCGAAGAGAGAGCCGGCAAAATCGGCGTAAACAGCCGGACATTCGAAGAAGTGCTTGAAAGCGCGGATATCATTACCGTCCACACGCCTTTAACAAAGGAAACAAAAGGACTGCTTAACAGAGAAACCATTGCCAAAACGAAAAAAGGCGTCCGTCTTATCAACTGCGCAAGAGGCGGCATTATTGATGAAGCGGCGCTTTTGGAAGCGCTGGAAAGCGGCCATGTCGCAGGCGCTGCCCTTGACGTGTTTGAAGTGGAACCGCCAGTTGAATCAAAGCTTCCCGACCATCCGCTGGTGATCGCCACACCTCACTTAGGCGCTTCAACGAAAGAAGCACAGCTGAATGTCGCTGCACAGGTTTCTGAAGAAGTGCTGCAGTTTGCAAAAGGTCTGCCTGTCATGTCAGCGATCAACCTGCCTGCGATGACGAAAGATGAATTCAAAAAAATCCAGCCTTATCACCAAATTGCCGATAAAATCGGAAGTCTCGTGTCACAATGTATGAAGGAACCCGTCAAAGATGTTGCGATTCAATATGAAGGCACCATCGCCAAACTTGAAACATCATTTATTACAAAAAGTCTGCTGTCCGGTTTCTTAAAACCGCGTGTAGACTCAACGGTCAATGAAGTGAACGCCGGCGGTGTAGCAAAAGAACGCGGAATCAGCTTCAGCGAGAAGATTTCCTCCAATGAATCAGGATATGATAACTGCATCAGCGTAAAAGTAACCGGAGACCGGAGCACATTTACGTTAACGGCTACGTATATCCCTCACTTCGGTGAACGAATCGTTGAGCTGAACGGCTTTAATATTGACTTAAATCCTGCCGGCCACCTCGTTTATATCCAGCACCAGGATACGACTGGTGTAATCGGACGCGTCGGACGCATCCTCGGCGATAACGATATCAATATCGCTACCATGCAGGTAGGCCGTAAAGAAAAAGGCGGAGAAGCCATTATGATGCTTTCTTTTGATAAACATTTAGATGATAAAGTCGTCAATGAGCTGACTTCAATTCAGGATATTGTTTCCGTTAAACTGATTGACCTTCCGTAACCAACAAAAAACCCAAAACATTCATATGTTTTGGGTTTTTTTACGTTTAATGGCTTGGAAGCGGATTAGGCGCGGCAGGCACAGCGATAGGTTTTGTCACATCATAATTACCGATTTTCTTTGTATGCGCATGTGTGAACAGCACCTCAGAATAACCGAATTCCTTCGCAGTTAACAGAAGCCCTTCGATCATTAAAATCCCTTCCAGCGAATCTTCAACCTTATGTTTTTCGGACAATTGAATCCGCAGCTGCTCGCCGTCTTCCCTTTCCGATACCGATGCAATCGCATCGGCTTCTATAATGCTCGCAGTCTGTGAGCCTTCGTCTGTTGTCTTCATCCCGTCAATAGCCTGATATACTGAATAATAGGTTTGTTCAGACGGGATGAGATACTCTTGTCCCAGACTGTCGCTGTAAGAAAAATACGCCCGGTTTGTCTGTTTATGTACAGACATCTCAGCGGAAATGCCGTAAGATTTATAAAAATCCTGTCCGGCTCCGTTTTGAACCTTTTTCAATTTAATCCGCTCGTAAGGACTCCATGTCAAAGTCTCTTTCAGCATCTTTTTCAATAAGTCAGCATCGGCAACTGATTCGATAGAGAGCCGTCCGTTTACCTGCACAAGCAAATCCTTCTTATCCGCCGTTACCTGCACACCGTCCAAAAGGTTCGGCACAGACAGGAAGGATTCGGGCACTTCTAGGTCTTCCGCTTCGGATAAAGCCTCTGAAACCGATTCATCCGGCTTCTTTTTTTCAAAACTGACCGGAATGACGGCGGATGTTTCTGAATCGGCAAATGCCAAAGTAATGTAATTGTTTTTGTTTTGGTTTGAGACGACGAACGTCTTCTGATCCGGCGGCTTGACAGAAGCTGACTGACTGGCTTTTTCTGTCTGGCGGCTGTCAGCGGTAAGATCACCGGAAGATTTGTTTGTCATCAGGTGAGGAGATATAATCAGAGCGATGCACAATGCGCAGACGCCGGCTGCGGCGGGGCCGATCCAGCTTCGGGCCGGTTTTTTCCTGTACGGTTTACCCGTTTCAATATTCCGGTAAATGGCCTCGGGTGAACGATGATCTCTAACCGCCGGAAGTTGTCTTAACAACTCCTCTACTCTTTCTTCGTTCCAATATGACTTCATCATCCATTAGCTCCTCCCTCAAAAGCTCCATCTGTTTCCGAAGTATTTTGAGCCCTCTGTGTTGGGTCGTTTTGACTTTGCTTTCCGAGAAGCGGAGAGCGGCGGCTGTTTCCTGAATGGAATATCCCTGAATAAATCTCAAGATAATAACAGCTCTTTGATCAATAGTGCAATGATCAAGCGCGGTATAAATTTCCCGGACGTTTTCATGCTGTACGGCGAGTTCGTCCGGAAGCAAATGCTGATCTCTGACATCTTGTGTATCCCAATCAAACGTACCCATAATACGCTGTCTGATCGTCTGCTGCTTGCGGAACCAGTCAATCGCCACATGGCGTGCGATGGACAACAGCCATGTTTTTTCACTGCTTCTTCCTTCAAATGTATGATAGGAATTCAAGACGCGGATATACACTTCCTGCGTCAAATCTTCAGCCTGCGACTTATCTTTTACCATATAAAATAAAAATTGATATAAATCTTGATGGTATGCATCATATAATATCTGAAAGGTTTCTTCCATGGGAAACCCCTCCGTTCACTTTTTTGTCGTAAAAATGCGTTGAAAAGTTACATTACAACTATATTACGAGAAACTGGAATTTGGAAGGGAATTTATATTAACATATTCTTAAATTTTTAAAGGAGAAACAAATAAAAAACACCCGCAGAACATGCGGGTGTTTCGTATGGAACAAGATTGTTCGTCAATTTCAGACGTCATCCTGCACTTTTGTCGGAATATAAAATGTAAACGTCGTCCCTTTGTCGATGCTGCTGTGAACCGCAATTGAGCCGCCGTGGGCTTCCACGATATTTTTTACGATGGCGAGCCCGAGTCCGGTTCCCGCCCTGCCTCTTGTTCTTGCTTTGTCCGCTTTATAAAAACGTTCAAAAATAAAAGGCAGGTCCTCTTCCGGTATTCCAGAGCCGGAATCTTTGATATCGATCTTCAGTCCGTCTTTTACGGTCTGAGCCGCGATATGAACGCTTCCGCCTGACTCCGTATGGCGCAGCGCATTATCTATAAGGTTGGTAAACACCTGTTCCATTTTGTCTTCATCAAAGACACACTCCGGCTGAGACACTGAGATGTCCTCTGTGAGCGAAACGCCTTTTTCCTTCGCTACCCCGGAAAATTTGCGGGAGATCTTCTCCAGAAATTCATGCAGGTTTACCGTTTCATAGTGCAGGCCCGTATGTCCGGATTCCATTCTGGCCAAATCCAGCAAATCATTGACGAGCCGGCCCATGCGAAGAGATTCATCATAAATGATCTGCGCGATTTCTTTTTTCTCCTCTTCGGTGCTTGCAATGTCGTCCACTATTGCTTCGCTGTATCCCTGCAGCATAGAAATCGGGGTTCTGAGCTCATGACTGACATTGGCAATGAAGTCTTCACGCAATTTATCCAGCCTGCGCTCTTCGGTCATATCACGGAGCACGGCCACGGCGCCGCGGACGTGTGATTCCGCATAAAGAGGCGACATCAATAAAACCCATGACCTTCCTTGAAGCGTCATTTCAATCATTTGCTCTTTTTCCGTGTTCACTGCATTTTGAAATAGCTCTTTTGCTTCAGGGGGAAGGTTGTCTCCTTCTTTAATGTTCATGTTCTGCTCATAATACCATGCCTGCAGAAAACGTTCGGCCGGCGGGTTGGTCACCAAAATGGTGCCGTCGATATTAATGGTGATGACCCCGTCTGCCATACTGCTTAAAATATTGGACAGCTGTTCTTTTTCCTGATTCAGCGCGTTAATATGGAAATTGAGCTGCCGTCCCATCTGATTAAAGGCAATGGCCAGTTCCCCGATTTCATCTTGGGTCAGAATCGGAATTTTTGTATCAAACTTTCCTTTCGCCAAGTCTTGGGCGCCTTCCCGCATTTTCCGAAGGGGATATGTCACCCTGCTGGATAAAAAGAACGCGAAAAACGTTGTCAAGACGATGGCAATGCCCGCCGCAAGAAAAATATAGCGTGTCGTATGTTTCGTCGTATCTTTGACGGCAAGCAGCGATTGGGATAAAAAGACCATGCCTTTTTTGCCGTCTTTTTCATACGGCACTCCGACGATCAGCCGTTCGTTATCCGAACCGGCATTGTTGGGGACCGCGCGTTTGCTTACTTTTTTGCGGTCTGTCAGCGCCTTGTGCAGATCCCGGTCATGTTTGATCTGCTCTAATGTAATAGAGGATAAATGATTATCGTCATTGGGCGAATACCAGACATGCTTATCATCCTGAATGATCGCGATGCTCGTTAAATTGTCCGCCAGTTCCCACGTGATGGATCTGGCAAGCGGCTGGTCTTCATGATTTTCTATTATGACCGCAATTTTGTCGGCAAGCTGCGTTAAATCTTTTTCCGCTTCTTCAACGTGGTAATTTTCTATAAATTCCAGAAGCAGCACCGTTAAAATAAATAAAACAATTAACACGAGTGAAAGAATGGTAAACCAAAGCTTTCCTACTACGCTTTTCCAAAACTTCATTCAGCGCCTACCTCAAATTTGTATCCGACTCCCCATACGGTGACGATTTTTTTCGCCGCTCCCGGGGACACTTTATTTAATTTTTCACGGAGCCGTTTGACATGGGTGTCCACCGTTCTGAGGTCTCCGAAAAATTCATACTGCCACACTTCTTTTAAAAGCTTTTCCCTGTCGTACACTTTGTCCGGTGTTTTCGCCAGGAAGTACAGCAGTTCATATTCCTTCGGCGTCAGGCTCACCTCCGTGCCGTCCGCAGTCACCCTGTGAGCATCGTGATCAATGGATAGATGCGAAAAGACGAGCACATTTTTTGTCGGGGTATTGGCTGTCAGATAAGATGTTTGGGAAGCCCTTCTTAAAAGCGCCTTTACCCGAAGCACCACTTCTCTCGGGCTGAAAGGCTTGACGATATAATCGTCCGTACCCGCTTCAAACCCCTGGACGCGGTTGGCTTCTTCCCCTTTTGCCGTCAGCATGATAATCGGCGTCGCTTTTTTTTCTCTGAGCTGCCGGCATACTTCGATTCCGTCCGTTCCCGGCATCATTAAATCCAAGAGCACCAGATCATAATCTGATGCCAGCCCCATTTTAATGGCCTCGTCGCCGTTTTCCGCTTCTTCAATCACATAGTTTTCCCGTTCAAGGTACATTCTTAAAAGGCGTCGAATTCTGGCTTCATCATCTACTACTAATATTTTAGTTTCATTTGTTTGATCCATCGTTTTCCCCCTGCTTTCCTTCTGTTACTTTCATTTTAACAAACTGTGCGGCAGCTTGAGAACTGTATCGGCTTTTTGCATCTATGCGTACGAATGAAGTCCGGCAAGCACGAGATTCACAAAAATTAAGTTAAACATAATAATGGCGAAGCCGATGACGGCAAGCCACGCGGACTTTTCGCCATGCCAGCCTCTTGACAGCCGCAAGTGCAAATACGCTGCGTAAAATAAAAAGGTGATCAGCGCCCATACTTCCTTCGGGTCCCAGCCCCAAAAACGCGTCCATGCAAGCTGCGCCCAAATCATCGCAAACACAAGCGCGCCGAGTGTGAATACCGGAAAACCGATGGAAACAGCGCGGTAGCCGACTTCATCGACCAAGTCCAGATTCACATTTTTGACGAGCGGGCTGATAAGAGCGCTGATTCTCTTTCTGAATATCAGCCTGAGCGCACCGTATAAAACGAGACCTGCGCCAAACGACCAGATCACCGTATTGACCTTTCTGCCTGAAAAAATGGCTGGAAGCTCAATAAGCGGCTTCATTGCGCCTTCCGTAAGCAGTTCTCCCTCATGCGGGCCGACAAGCGCAGGCATATCATATATCATGACGCTTTTGGCTTCTTTTTTATCCACCCAATTAAATTCAGCTTTGTAGTCCGCCAGCCGGAATGCCGACGTGACGGCGATAAATGCCACGGTCGTCACGAGTATAAACATGATGACTTCAAGCCAGAACGTTTTTTTGCCCGGTCTGGATTGGTCGACATGCTTTAACAGGAAAATGACGCCGGCTACAAAACTGATCGCAAGAATCGCCTGCCCGAGCGCCGCCGTCGTGACGTGAATGTACAGCCAATTGCTCTGCAGTGACGGAATAAGCGGCGTGATGTCTGTCGGAAACATGCTTGCATATGCGATAAGCAAAAGCGCGATAGACAATGTGAACATGCCTAATGAAGGCAGTCTGTAAATAAAGTAAATAATAATAAAAGCGAGAACAAGCATCATGCCGAATGACGTCGTAAATTCAAACATATTGCTGACAGGCGCATGTCCGCTTGCCGACCATCTCGCAATGAAGTAGCCGAGATGACAAAGAAATCCGAAAATGGTTAACGTGATTCCGATAGCCGACCAGCGGCCCTTACCGTCCTTAGCACCTTTTGTTCCCCGGATGGCGCCGCCGAAAACCGGGACGGCAATTAAATAAATCAAAAAGGCAGCATAAAGAAAATTTGCGCTCAGCTCCGCCATGACACCACTCCTTTTTCACTAGGCCTGATTTTTGGCCAATTCTTTTTGATCGGCCGGCTCTTGAATCCCGGTCCCGCTAAGAACAAATTCGATATCCTTTTTCAGACCGAACCAGTTTTTGTTCGTATGTCCCGCCACAAGCACTTCATGATCACCTGTTTTGATCCAGATCCTTCTGTGCTGCCAGTACATTCCTTGAATGACGCCGATCATAAAGATCGCGCCGCCGACGGCAAGCACCCATAAGGTTAAGTCTTTTCTGACGGTGAGTCCTGTAATGTTTTTCGTTTCCACATGGTCGAATTTTAATTTGTACTTGTTACTTTCGGAACCTTCAACAGTCTGCTGAATCGCAACAAAACTTTTCTCCCCTTTCGGCTTGTCAGGAGCCGTGATTTTAAAGACAAAAGCCGGATTGTTAGGAACCTTCGTTTTCGTGCTCGGTTCTCCGTCCTTGTTAAAATAAAAATCAGGAAGATAACTGGCGATCTGCACTTTGTAACCGTTACCAAGATCATAGTCCGTGTCGGGATCGAGAAGATTGATCTTCAGTTTGCCGAATGACTGTTTTGTTTTTTGGTCGATCAGGTGAAATACCATCTGATCGAGCTGGTTTTCTTTATAGTCCACCTGATACACAGAATAGGAGTCAAAGCGCAGCGGTTCATTGACGCGGATATTGTTTTCTTTGACTCTTTTAAGCTTCGGCTTTTCACCGAATACAATGTCGCCTTCCCTCTTATACAAAACCGCGTCCGTTGTGAAGGATTTGGCGACTTTGCCGTTTCCGGCTCTGTCAATGGCGTCGGCGAATACTTTTTTCTCAGTGTCTTTGTTATATGTCTGCATCGTGAACCGGTTGTTTTTTAAGTAATATTTGCCGTCAGTACCTGGGATCTGGGCGGTTTCGCCTTCACGGACCCAGAGCGTTTCATCGACATACATACCGGGTACAAATCTCAGCATGGCTCCGATCAGAAAAATGATCAGGCCGATATGATTGACGTAGGGCCCCCACCTTGAAAAACGGCCTTTTTCCGCCAGAATGCTGCCCTCTTGTTCTCGCACTCTATAATGCTTTTTTTTCAATCGTGTTCTGAGGCTATCAGCCGCATCCCCGCTCAGCTCGGTTTCTGTCCGGCTGTATAGACGCTGCCTCTTCAAAAAGACCGGATTCCGCCGAACTCCTTGATTTTTCAGCGCCCTGTACAAAGGAATCACCCGATCCAGGCTGCAGATGACCAGTGATATGCCAATAGATGCGATCAGGAGCATATACCACCATGAGCCGTACAGGTGATGAAATCCCAACAGATAATACATTTGGCCGATTATGCCGTACTGCTGTTCATAATATGTATCCGGCTGGGCGCCCGGCGGCAGATAAGCTTCCTGCGGAAAAACCGTGCCGAAAGCAGACGCCGCCAGAGTAATGACGATCAGCCATATTCCGACTTTTACGGAAGAAAAGAAGTTCCATACCTTATCTACGATTGTTTTATTATATGTTTGCGAACGCCTTGCGCTGCCGTCGTACCGCATATCGGCAAGCGGCGATTTTTGATCATCAAGCGGCTTCCCGCACGACTCGCACAAAACCGTCCCGGCTGGATTCACGTGCCCGCATTCACATTTGACCTTTTTCATGAAGACGCCTCCGGCTTAATTAAATTCATATAGTCATGAACCATGCGTTCTGTCATCGTGCCGGTCACCACTTTCACGACTTTTCCGTCGGGATTGATCAAAAATGTCGTCGGAATAGGTGATACGCCGTACGCGTCCAGCACTTGCCGGTCAGTATCGAGCGCAACCGGGAAATTGACGCCGTATGTTTTCATAAAATTATGTACTGCAATTTTTGATTCGCCGACATTTACCGCAACCACCTCGACACCGAGGTCTTTAAAATGCTTGTATTGATTCTCCATGTAGGGAAATTCCTGCTTGCACGGCTCACACCACGTTCCCCAGAAATTCAGAAAAACACCTTTTCCTTTTAACTGACTCAGTTCTATGAGTCTGCCCTCTGTATCTTTCAGCGCGAAATTCGGGGCTTTGGACCCCTCAGATATACGCTCACCGTTTGTGTATACGGCATTATAGATGGTATATCCGAGCGCGCAGAGTAAGATGAGAAGGATGCCGGTCCGAATGAATAAACGCCGCCGTTTTTTGTTCATTGTACACTGCTCCCCTCCCCTGCCTGCAAATCCATTCAATTATATCATCAACACGTTTTGTAATTTTTGAAGGTTATGTGAAAATTAGAAAGCGTTTTTACCGTGTTCAGCTAAAGCCCGCAGCCTTTTCACCTCATGCGGCGACAATTCTCTTGCGTCTCCTGTGCGCAGGCCTCTTAAATCTAAAAATGCGTATTCTTCACGTTTTAGTTTCAGCACGTCATGACCGATCGCCTCGAACATGCGGCGGACCTGTCTGTTCCGTCCTTCATGAATCGTCAGCTGAATGATGCTCGTCTGCTTTCTTTTGTCCAGGGAAAGCAATTTCGCTCTGGCCGGCGCCGTCTTGCCTTCTTCAAGCTGAATGCCGCGCTCAAGCTTTCTCAGAAGTTCCTTGGAAGGAATCCCCTTCACTTTGGCGACGTACGTCTTATCAATTTCGTATTTCGGATGCATGAGTTTGTTGGCAAACTCGCCGTCATTTGTCAGCAATAAAAGTCCGCTCGTATCATAATCAAGCCTGCCGATCGGATAAATGCGCTGCGGCACTTCTTTGAAAAAGTCGGTCACCACTTTCCGCCCTTTGTCGTCATCAGCTGCTGAGATCACTCCTCTCGGTTTATAAAGCAGAAAGTACACGGGTTCTTCCCGCTCCACCTTTAATCCGTTTACTTCAATCTGATCAGAACCGGTCACTTTTACGCCGAGCTCTGTTATTACTTTTCCATTCACCTTTACTTTTCCTTCTTTTATCAGCTCTTCCGCCTTTCTGCGTGATGCCACGCCGGCATGAGCAATAACTTTTTGCAGTCTTTCCATGTCGTTCACCTCAAGTATAATCTTACTTTTTTCCCCTTGAACAAACAAGCTTTTTCAAGGAGAGTTATTCTGATATATAAAAAGCGCCTGATTTCAGGCGCTTCCAAATAATAACGTAACTATGATGATTGATGCAACCACCCCGATCAAATCAGCAAGAAGACCAACCTTTAAAGCATCCCCCATTTTTTTGATGCCGACCGCCCCGAAATACACCGTCAGGACATACAGCGTCGTGTCAGTCGATCCCTGCATGACCGAGGCCAGCCTGCCGATAAATGAATCAGGCCCGTACACGGCGATCAGATCTGTCGTCATGCCGAGCGCCGCCGTCCCCGAAATCGGGCGGATCAGAGCAAGCGGCACGACTTCTGCGGGAATGCCGAGCGCTGTAAAGAAAGGCTTGCACAGCCCCATGACAAAATCCAGCGCGCCCGAGGCCCGGAATACGGTAATCGCCACCAGCATCCCGACCAAATACGGAATGATGGAAAACGCAATCTCAATTCCTTCTTTTCCGCCTTCAACGAATGATTCATACGTCGGCACTTTTTTGATCGTGCCGTATATCAATATACCGGCGATAATAATCGGAATCATGGCTAAAGACACCCAATTCACCATTTCCATTCGCTTACCTCCCTTTTCTTTTGCGGCGGTACCAGAAGTAGCGGTCAATGAAAATCGCGCCGATTCCCGAAATTAAAGTCGCTAAGATGGTCGGCCCGACGATATCGGTCGGTGATTTCGCCGAGTAAGCCATGCGCACGGCAATGACGGTTGTCGGTATCAATGTAATACTCGAAGTATTTACCGCCAAAAAGGTAATCATGGAACGGCTGGCCTCAGACTTACCTCCATTCAGCTTTTTCATCTGCTCCATGGCTTTAATGCCGAGCGGTGTCGCCGCATTTCCCAGTCCGAAAAAGTTTGCCATGAGATTTGATAAGATGTATCCCATCGCCGGATGATCAGGGGGAATATCGGGAAACAGCTTAGAAATAAACGGGCGGCACATTCTGCTGAATATATCCAAAAGGCCGGACTGCTCGGCTATTTTCATCAGGCCGAGCCAGAACACGAGAACGCTCATTAATCCGAACGAGATCGTAACCGCTTCTTTCGCTCCTTTAAAAACGGCTTCATTCACATCCTGCAAGGTACCGTTAAACATCGCAAAGACAAGTCCGATTACCGTCAGACATACCCAGATTAAATTGACCATGACGAACCGCCCGCCGCGCTCATAAACAGGCTCGTAAACGTCTCAATGAAATGCTTTTTCGGTTTTTTATGGCGCTCATTTTCATAATAGACGGGGATCTTGGCGATCACTTTCCCATCATGCATAACAGTCATCCGGCCGACGACATCAGGAATGAGAGAGGCGTCCTTTTTCCAGGCTTTTTTCGGTTTTATTAAGGTTGTGCGGATTTTTACATCGTCGATTTCATCCTCTTTTAACAAATATTTGACATCCCGGGCAATAAAAGCGCGCTTTCCGTAAAACGTCTTTTTCAGCTTCGGGATGCCGCCTTTTTTAGCGACGACATAGGTTTTATAGTGCTCAAAGACATAATTAAACATATTCATATGATCATCCCAATCATCCGGATCATTTATGGTGACCGCGATGAGATCCGTTCCGTCTTTTGAGGCCGTCGAGACGAGCGTCCGTTTCGCGATTTTTGTGTAACCTGTTTTTCCGCCTGTGCTGTAACGGTAGAGCCCGGTCAGAAGCTTGTTTTTATTTTTCCATACCCGGTCCATCGTTTCCGCCTTATACACTTTTGTGCCTGAAACGGTCCGGTATTCCTTGATTTCCATCGCGTATTTAGTCAAAAGCGCCATGTCATACGCCGTTGAATATAAATTTTCATGGTCGTCCAGCCCGTGCGGATTTTGAAATTTTGTATTTTCCATCCCGATTTGCTCGGCTTTTTTGTTCATCATAAATACAAAACCGTCAAGGCTTCCGCCGACATATTCCGCTATTGCCGCAGCGGCGTCATTTCCTGACCTTAACATAAGCCCGTATACGAGATCTTTCAGCTTTACTTTTTGTCCCGGCTGAAGATAAATGGCTGAGCCTTCCGTTTTTACGGCATTCGGGGAAACCGTCACGGTCTCTTCCATCTTCCCTGATTCAATCGCCAGCACCGCCGTCATGATTTTCGTAATGCTTGCAATCCGCCGCTTATGATGTTCATCCTTGGCGAATAACACCCTGCCAGATGCTCCGTCGATTATAATCGCGCTTTTTGCGCTGACATGTATTTGGGCATGTGCCGTATTGCCGTCTGTAATGGAAAAAAGAATAACAAAAGTCAAAAGAAATACGGCAGCTTTTTTGAGAAAGCGCATGAATGCTCACGTCCTTGTTGTGGGTTTGTACAAGTTTATGCGCATGTCCATGACTTATGAATACCAATTGCATCACTTTCACATAAAAAAACTCTCCCAAAAGGAAGAGTTTTTATCTGACTGATGCCATATTTGAGCCTGATGCTTCATATTGCGCCAATTCTTCCCGCATGCGCAGAAATTCACTGCTGAGCGAAAGCAGAAGGCTCCGCAGCGAGTCCGGCACTTGCTGGTAGAATTCAATCGCGCTTTGGCCTGTATAAGCGGCGCGGCTGTTTTCGTACCATGTATCCTTTTTCGGCATGAAAAACTCTTCCACGCACTGATGATATACTTTATACAGCGTTTTTTCCGCTCTCGCCTCATGAAACGGCTCCTGCATTAAAAGCCGCCTGCAGGCTTCCTGGGCGCCTTCGCAAAAGACGGTCATCCTCCTCAGCACACTGAGCACGTCGCAGCAGTATGCCTCATCCGCCTCTCCTTGAGCCCGCATCTCCGGCAAAGTTGTATGATTTAAATAGCTGCTGACCATCGTGACAACCTCGGCTAAAAATTCACCAGTTTCTTCAGTATGGGCCCTCACAATCGAATTTCCCATTTCCGTCCGTTTCCTTCCTCTCTTGTACGTCGTCATTTGCGTCATTCATCAATGGCCTTTCCCTACTATCGTATGATGAAAAACGATTATTATTTAATATCCTCAAAAGTTTGGTTGAAGTTTTCAAAGAATAAATCGGCTTCCTCCTGGAGAACGTCTTCCTCCGCATTTTCAGGAAGCGGCGGGAGCTCCTCCAATGTTTTTAAGCCGAATTGTTCAAGAAATACCGGTGTCGTGCCGTATAAAATCGCCCGGCCGGGACCGTCGGCGCGGCCCACCTCACACAGCAGCGCTTTTGACACGAGGCTGTGCAGAATCCGCTCAGACTTCACGCCCCGGATATCTTCAATTTCCGCCCGTGTGATCGGCTGCTTGTACGAAACGATCGCCAGCACTTCCAAAGAAGCCTGTGACAGCCCTTTTGACGGCACTTCGATTAGTTTTTTCAAATAAGGCACGAATTCTTTTTTCGTCCCAAGCATATACGTATCCGCATATTCGGTAAGCTCGATGCCTCTGTCGTCTTCCTTGTACTGAGCGGCCACTTCTTCCATGATTCCGGCCAGTTCCGCTTCTTCTATTTCAAGCACCGTCACCAATTGCTTTTTGGTCAGCCCTTCATCACCCGCCGCATACAGCAGGGCTTCCACAATCGCTTTCCAATTCACGATATCAAGCGCCATGAATGGATTCACTCCCCGTAATGTATATATCTGAAAAGTTTTCTTCCTGTTCAATGATAATCTGCTGATTTTTCATCAGTTCCAGGACTGCTAAAAACGTCACGACGAGATGGTCCTTTTGCCGAGAAGGAAAAAGCTCCGTGAAGTTTATTCTTCTCCCCGCCGTTTTTAAGCTTTTTACGATTTCGTTCATTCTGTCTTCAATCGGTATTTCCTGCCTTGTAATGGTCGTTTCTTTCGGCCGCGTGATTTTTTTACGCTGAAGCACCTTTTGAAACGCGCCGATCATGTCATAAACGGTCACCGACAGTTTCTGCTCCGTCTGTTTGATTTCTTTTGCATACTCACTTAAATCACTCGGCGGCTTTGTAAATGACTTTTGTCTTTCTTCTTCCCGCTCTTTTAAATCCTTCGCAGCGGTTTTATACTTTCTATACTCAATCAGCTTTTCAATCAGCTCGTCCCGAGGGTCTTCTTCTTCAAGCATTTCGTCTTCAAACAGCTCTTCCTCTTGTTTCGGAAGCAGCATTCTGCTTTTAATGCTGAGAAGCGTCGCCGCCATGACCAGATATTCACTGGCGACATCAAGTTCAAGCTCTTGCATTGTATGTACATATAATAAATATTGTTCAGTAATGGTTGCCACGGGTATGTCGTATATGTCGATTTCAAGACGGTTAATCAGATGAAGCAGCAGGTCCAATGGGCCTTCAAACGTATCAATTTTCACTTGATATTCTACCATTATCTCACCATTTTCAATATCACTCTCATTGCCGGAAAAACTGGCTACCCTTTAGTATAATCCACCGAAATGCTCTCGTCCAATACTTTTATACACGTCCTCCGTTATTTAGAAAATACTGAAAAAGAAGATATACGCCTATACCTTTAAAGGCGGATGCACATATGATAGCCGTGTAAACTTGAAACAAAGGGAGGCTGATTTCACATGAGCGGAGCTTGTTTCGGCGGAGGTTTTGCATTAATTGTCGTTCTGTTTATTTTGCTCGTTGTCGTAGGAGCATCTTACATCTGCTAGTTCCTCAGGCTTCAGACACCAAGCCGCTCTTTTTTTCCTTTTCATAGCGCTGTGGTACACTGGTTTTAGCATAAAAGGAGGAAGCGGCTTGTATCCTAAAGCTTATATCGGCTTTTTGGCCGAATTTCACGCATCAAGAGATTATTTTGAGTGTCATGAACTGTTAGAGGAATATTGGAAAGAAAGCCCGGCTGAAAAGCGGAGCATTCATTGGGTCGGCCTGATTCAGCTTGCCGTCGCTCTGTATCACCAGCGCAGGGGAAATGAAGCCGGGGCGAAACGGCTGATTGCCAACAGCTTACGTATTCTCCGGTCTGAAAAGCAGGCGGTCTGTTCTCTCGGTCTCAGCCACCCGAAGCTGATTGAGCTGATAGAAACGCTGTCAGACGATATAGAAGCGGGCCTGCCTTACAGAAGTGTTATGCTGCCGATTACAGATGAAGCCCTGAAAGAAGCATGTCTTGCCGAATGCCGCCGAAAGGGCTATACATGGGGGCAAGACGGCGTATCAGATACCTTTCTTATTCATAAACACCGCCTGCGGGACAGGACGGATGTCATTAAGGAACGCGAACGGGAAATTGAGAGAAGAAAAAAAAGCAGAGGCTAACGGTCAGCCCTGCTTTTTCTATATCAAAACAGCTCCCGAAACCGTGAAGATTCCGGGAGCATTTGTCAGTTATTATATGAGATATCCTGATCTTTTTGATGTTGACAGCGTTCAAAAAAGCTTTGCGTTAATTCATTCGGAACGAGTGCCTCCGTTTTGAACAGACGTTTTAAGGCGTCCATCATTTGCTTTCCGATTCCTTGATGGCGGTGAGAAGGATTCACGCTGATATGCCGGATTTCAACTTCTGAGTCCTTTTTTTCGACTCCGATCGCTCCGACGATATCTTCATCCTCTTTCCAAAGAAAGAGCTGGCGGCCAGTATCCGTTTCATAGTCCTTTATTGTCTGCTGAAGCTGCTTGAGATCTTTTTCATTCGGCATAAATGACAGAAGACCCATCGCAATCTTTTCAAACGATTTTTTATAACGAATTAACATAAAAACCCCTCTATATCCAAAATGTCCATTCATGTCCTATCAAACGGATACATAAAGGCGATCCGTTTCCTCACATTATATCATTTTCGCCGCTGTTTTAAACGCTTTTCAACAAATTATTCAAATGAACGGTTTAAATTTGCCATTTCAATGGCAGATACTGCGCAATCCGCTCCCTTATTTCCGGCTTTTGTTCCGGCTCGTTCGATGGCCTGCTCAATGGTTTCAGTCGTCACGATGCCGAAGATAACCGGGACGCCCGTCGCCGTTCCCGCCTGGGCAATGCCTTTTGCCGCTTCATTGCAGACATAGTCATAATGCGTTGTCGCTCCTCTGATAACCGTGCCGAGCGTAATGACGGCATCGTATTTTTTCGTTTCCGCCATTTTCTTTGCCGCAAACGGGATTTCAAACGCTCCCGGCACCCAAGCGACGTCAATGTCGTTTGATTCTACACCGTGGCGAAGCAACGTGTCTTCCGCTCCGCTTAACAGCTTGCTCGTAATAAATTCATTAAATCTGCCGACGACGATTCCGATTTTAAGTCCTGTTCCTACTAGGTTTCCTTGTATGATATTCATATGTTATCCATCCTTTTTTGTGAGATTTGTTTTTAGAAATGAAGCAGATGTCCAAGTTTTTTCATTTTGGTCTGTAAATATTGCTTGTTATGCTCACTCGCTTCCATTTGAAGCGGCACCCGTTCTGAAATGCTGAGACCGTATCCTTCGAGGCCGGCGATTTTCCGGGGGTTATTGGTTAAAAGTTTCATATGCTGAACCCCTAAGTCGCGGAGAATCTGGGCGCCGATGCCGTAGTTGCGCAGATCAGGCAGAAAGCCGAGCGCTTCGTTCGCTTCAACCGTGTCATACCCTTGTTCCTGCAATCGGTACGCCTTCAGCTTATTGATTAAACCGATCCCTCTGCCTTCCTGGCGCAAATACAATAGAACGCCGCGGCCTTCTTCAGCAATTTGCGCAAGCGCGGCATGAAGCTGAGGTCCGCAATCACAGCGATGGGATGCAAACACATCGCCCGTCAGGCATTCTGAGTGCACTCTGACAAGAACGGGTTCGCTGTTAAACGGGACATCCCCCATGACAAAGGCGAGATGTTCTTTTCCGTCAACCTCGTTTGTATATCCGTAAACTCTAAACGTGCCGAAGTCAGTCGGCAGCGTAATATCAACTTCTCTGTTCACAAGGGTCGTAATGTTGTAACGGTACTCTATTAAGTCTTTTATCGTAATCATTTTCAGCTGGTGGCGTTCGGTGATTTCGGCTAACTCCGGCACTCTGGCCATAGTGCCGTCTTCATTCATAATTTCACAAATGACGCCCGCTCCCTGAGATCCGCAGGCTTTTGCAAGGTCAACGGCTGCTTCCGTATGGCCGGCCCGCTTCAGGACGCCTCCTTTTTTTGCGATTAAGGGGAAAATGTGGCCCGGACGCTGAAAATCGTCAGACACAGATTCTTCGTTCAACAGCGCCTGAATGGTAAAGGATCGTTCCTGCGCGCTGATGCCCGTTTTTGTCAGCCTGTGGTCAATACTGACCGTAAACGCGGTCTCATGTGAGTCCGTATTATGATCGACCATCGGGTGAAGATCCAGCCGGCCGGCGATGTCTTCAGACAGCGGCGTGCAGATCAGGCCTCTCCCATGGGTCGCCATAAAATTCACCACTTCCGGCGTGGCATGCTCAGCCAGCGCTACGAAATCTCCTTCGTTTTCTCTGTCTTCATCATCGACAACAATGATGACTTCACCTTTTTTCAGCGCCTCTAACGCCTCTTCTATCGGATGAAACATATCGATCTTCCTTTCTAAAAGCCGTTCTCGCTTAAAAAGGCTTCCGTGATAGTTTGATTGCTTTTCGTTTGTTCTGTTTTGTGCAAAAAGCGGTATAAGTATTTGCCGATCATGTCACACTCAATATTTACGGTCGATCCGACTGTTTTCGTCTGAAAAATCGTTTCTGAGATGGTATGCGGAATGATGGATACCGTCACGCTTTCGTCTGATAAACCGAAAATCGTCAGGCTCACGCCGTCTACCGTAATTGAACCTTTCAATACGAGCGTTTTTGTCAGTTCCGGCGAAAGTTTTAAATCGTAATAGACCGCGTTGCTTTTTTTCTCGATCCGCGTAATTTCCGCCGTTCCGTCCACGTGCCCTGATACAAAGTGGCCGCCGAACCGCCCGTTGGCGGACATCGCTCTTTCCAAGTTTACTTTACTGCCTTTTGACAAGCCGTTCAGCGAAGTGGCTTTCACTGTTTCCGGCATGACATCAACCGTAAATTGATTGTCAGAAAATCCGGTTACGGTCAGGCAGATGCCGTTTACCGCAATGCTGTCGCCAAGCTTCACATCACTTGTCACTTTTGAAGCGGCGATGGTTAATGCCATGGAAAGGCCTGTCTTTTTGATTGCTTGGATCGTGCCTGTTTCTTCAACGATTCCTGTAAACATCGTCACCATCCTTTCCATCTTTAGGTATGGCCGTCAGTTTTATATCCGGCCCGATTTGGGTGATTTGGGTGATTTGTAAATGGGGGACATCTTTCATTGATTGAAAACCTTCACCGGAGATCAAGCTGGGAGCAAGCGTTCCTCCGATTAATTTAGGGGCGAAATAGAAATGAAGCTCTTGGAAACAGCCTTCCTTGACAAAACTTCCGTGTACGGATGCTCCGCCTTCCACATAAACGGACATTATGCCGTTTTCAGCGAGAATACTGAGCACCTCAGGGACGTGAATGCGGTCTGTTTCCAGCGGAATAACTTTTATTCCGAGTGCGGTCAGCCGGTCTTTCTTTTGCACGTCTGCACCTTTGGCCGTAAATATCCATGTCGGCGCAGCGCCGTCAGTGAGCACATTTGCCGTTTCAGGAATGGTCAGCTTTGTATCGAGAATCACTCTGACCGGCTGCTTCACCGCATCAGGAAGCCTGCAGGTCAGGCTCGGATTATCGGCTTTGACTGTGCCTGCTCCGACAAGAATGCTTTGATGCGATTTCCTGTATTGCTGGGCATCAAGCCTTGCCGCCTCTGATGTAATCCATTTGCTGTCACCGGTTTCAGTCGCTGTTTTCCCGTCAAGGCTCGCGGCCGCTTTCAAGGTGACATACGGAAGTCCGGTCCGCATGAAGTGAAGAAACATTTTATTCAGCTCTTCTGCCTGCTGCCTGAGAAGTCCGGTTTTCACTTCGATGCCCGCTGCTTCCAGCATTCCGATGCCTTTTCCGGCTACAAGCGGATTCGGATCTTTCACAGCGATAAACACCCTTTTTATCCCCGACTTTATTATCAGTTCGGCGCATGGCGGTGTTTTTCCGTAATGGCTGCAAGGCTCCAGCGTCACATACAAATCGGCGCCTTTTGCGTGTCTGCCGGCCATATGAATCGCGTGAACCTCGGCATGCGCTTCTCCGTATTGCAAATGGGCGCCCATTCCGACGATCTGTCCGTTTTTGACGACGACAGCGCCGACAAGAGGATTGGACTGTGTCTGTCCTTCACCGCGTCTGGCAAGTTCTATTGCCGTATTCATATAATATTCTTCCATCGTTATCCCTCCCTTCTTCCACGCAATTTGGCGTCAAAAAAGCCCCGAATGTTTACACAGTTCGGGGCTTTGCCAGTTTTAATCCATAGGAAATAAGACTATACAGTAAGTTTATTTTTTGCATAGCTTCTCTCATCCTTCTCCCATCCAGACTTTCACTGTCGGCTTCAGCTTTTCACTGAATCCACCGTATACAGATGCATACGGGTCACGGGCTGTAAAGCGCAAAACGCCTTATTACCGCCGGTCGGGATTTTCACCCAGCCCCGAAGGATACAATCAATATTTTTTTGTCCTTATCCGCTATTATAACATCCTTTGCGGCAGGCGCAATGAATTTGCACCTAATTATTCAGAAAAATAAAAAGCGCCCTTTTCCCATAAAAGGCGCCTTTATTTATTCGTTCACTTTGACGACCTTCAATAAGCCGTCAATCCGGTTTGATTTGCTGAAATACGCTTTAATCTTATCTCCCTTTTTCACATCGGAGAGATCCTGCTTCAGCTTGTCGCCGTTAAAAATAATTTTTGTGCCGTTTTCTGCCGTACCGTGGTACTCAGTTCCTTCGATTTTCGTAATTTTATATGTTTTGACTGTATATTCTTCTTTTTCCTGGGACAGGGTTTGTCCGATTGCAGTCGGCACGTCTTTCAGTTCAATATCGTTTATGACCATATAACCGCCCGCTAATAACAGCAGCAGTACAAGTAAAATGGCTGCTTTTGTTTTAATTCTTCCCATTTTTCTACCTCCAGCCCGTATCAATCTATTCATTACTATGTCATATTCCTTTTTTTCATGAATAGAAAACCGTTCTTCCCTGCGTGAGTTATTCATATAACGTTTCATAAAGGGAAGATGTTTCATGTATCTGTAAAACTTTCTATCTATTAAATAGATATACGAATTTATGTTCTGTTTTTGAGGGTGGAAAGATAAATTTATATAAAAAAAGCAGTTTTCCTCATGAAGAAAACTGCCTGTACGGTTTATTTCGTCTTGCGAATTTCGTTAAACGGGAAGAAGACGAATTTTGATGTGCCCGCTATTTGTTTTTTCGTAAAAAGACCGAGGCCGTTGCGGCTGTCCATAGATTCTCTGCGGTTATCACCCATGACGAAATATTTGTCGTCCGGCACCTTCACCGGGCCGAAGTCTTCTGTCAGCCGGTCATAGCCGTCTTGCTTCGCCTTGTGCTTGTTTGCCGCTAAATACGGTTCGGACACTTTTTTGCCGTTGATGTACAGCTGATCGTTTTTCATTTGCACCGTGTCGCCGGGAAGTCCGATAATCCGTTTGACATAGTGCTCGTTTTCTCCGTTCAGAACGACGATCTGGCCGCGTTTGAAGTCGCTTATGTATTTGACCGTCATATTGACAAAGATTCTCTCGCGGTCATGCAGCGTCGGATCCATTGATCTTCCATCAACGAGATAAGGGGCGAATAAAAAGTTTCGGATGAGCAGTGCCAGAACGACAGCGATGATAATGGCTTTCGCCCAATCAAGTACGGCGCTTTTTTTAGAAGTTTTTTCTTTTTCTGATTTCAAGTGATTTCCTCCCATTAGCCATGGTCGTTTTTATTTTACCATGAATCCCTAGCACAGAGGGCAAATAAGCCCCGCACCTCATCCATTTTTTTCATTTTATAAGCCGGATCTGCTGATTTTACGGTATTTCACGAAGCTTCCGATCCGCCAAATACACAAATACACAAAAGCAAGTTCCATCGTTAAAACGGCGAATTCCGCCGCGTCAATGTTTTTGAAATATTGGCTGAGCACGATACGGATCGCAATAATCGCGATAATGACATATTTAAAGTTTTTATTCCGCTTGGAGTAGACAAAACCGTCTTCCCGGATTTCATAGGCGGTTTGCGACAGCATGATGACGCCGAATACCGCGCCTAACAGTCCGGCGATGGCGAGCTCCCAAAGAGCGGGAAAATGAAACGGCTTTCCCGGGATATTCATGAGCTGGCTGATGCTGAATGTAAAAATGACGGCGATAATCAAAAGCGGGAGAATGATGCCGAAGCCGCCGCCTTTAATCGGCCTGTTTCCCTTTTTCACCCTGAACCAAATCATAAGTGCGAGAATGATAATGACAAATAAAACGGTTGCCAATTGAACCAACGTTTCTACCTCTTTTCATTGTTGTACTCGGTCTTTTTCACTATACCAGAATGATCACTGATGTTCATATATGTATTTTTTCATGATTTACACATGAGAATTTTCATATACATAAAAAAACCCGCCTGAAAAAGGCGGGTTTTCCGTCATTATCCTTCTACACGGATTTCTTTCATTTTGTCTCCGTTAGACATGTTTTTCGCATGCTCTAAACCGCTTGTCACTTTTCCGAATACAGTATGAACGCCGTTTAAATGCGGCTGCGGCTCATGTACGATGAAGAATTGGCTTGAACCCGTGTCTTTACCGGCATGCGCCATTGATAAAGAACCGGCTTCGTGTTTATGCGGATTGCCTTCTGTTTCACATTTGATCGTTTTTCCGCTTCCGCCCATGCCTGTCCCAGTCGGATCTCCGCCTTGGCTCACAAAGCCCGGAATCACGCGGTGGAAAATAACGCCGTCATAAAAGCCCGTATTCGCCAGGTTTTCAAAGTTAGCGACTGTATTAGGCGCTTCATTCGGATAAAGTTCAAATTCGATTCTGCTGCCGTTTTCCATTTCGATATAACCAGTTTTCATTCTCATTCCTACTTCCGTATTGTTTTTTGTCAAAGCCTTCTTCAATATGAATTTCAATTGTAAGCCGGCTTTCTTTTTGATATTCTTTTGAAGGAAGAGGCCTCTGCTCTTCTTTTCGCGGCTATTATACCACACCTTCAGCCGGAAAACGAATCTCCCCGCTTCCGCAGAAAGAAAATGAAACCAGAACAGCTTCACAGCCGTCTATGTATCGGAACTGCTTCACGCAGGCCCTCACAAACCGCTTCAAAACGGCATTTGTGAAAAGAAGGAGGTTAACCGCTTTGAAAAAAATGTGGATTGGATTGCTGGCGGCGGCCGTTGTATTGTGCACAATACCGAAAATCAGCCTGGCCGATGCCGCAGTCGGAGATGTCATCGTCACACTGGGGGCGGATCTGTCAAACGAAAACCGTCAGAAAGTGCTTGACGAATTAAATGTCCCTGATAACGCGACAAAAGTGACGGTCACGAATAAAGAAGAACATGAATATCTGGGAAAATATATATCGAATGCCCAAATCGGCACAAGAGCCATCTCTTCATCATCCATCACGGTGGCAAAGAAAGGGTCCGGGCTTGACGTTAAGACCCATAATATCGATTCCATCACGGATGAAATGTACTTAAACGCCCTGATGACAGCAGGAGTGAAAGATGCGAAAGTATACGTGACGGCGCCGTTTGAGGTATCAGGCACCGCAGCATTAACGGGAATCATCAAGGCATATGAAGTCTCATCAGACAAAGCGATTTCAGAAGATGTAAAACAGGTCGCCAACCAAGAGCTTGTCACCACTTCAAATCTCGGGGATAAAATCGGGGATAAAAACGCCTCCGCGCTCATCGCAAACATTAAAGATGATTTCGCGAAAAACGGTGTGCCCGATACAAAAGAAGGAATCGAGAAAAAGGTCGATGATGCGGCTTCAAACCTTAACATTACACTGACTGACGCTCAAAAAGACCAGCTCGTTTCATTGTTTAATAAAATGAAAAATGCCAAGATTGATTGGGGCCAAGTCGGCAGCCAGCTTGACAAGGCAAAAGACAAAATCACGAAGTTCATTCAATCCGATGAAGGCAAAAGCTTTGTTCAAAAAGTCATTGACTTCTTCGCTTCGATTTGGAATGCGATCGTGTCTGTATTTACAGGAGACAGCGGATCAAGTTCTAACAACAGCTGAATGCAAAAAGAGACCGGACGCCATTGTTCCGGTCTCTTTTTTATTTATTGTTTGACCCCCGTCTTAAACGGCAGATCCAGTTTTACAATGTCTTCATAAGTTTCCCTTCTAATGACAAGATGCGCTTCGCCGTCTTCCACAAAAACGACGGCGGGACGCGGAATGCGGTTGTAGTTGTTAGCCATGCTGTATCCGTATGCTCCCGTGCAGAAAACGGCGAGAAGATCGCCTTCTTTCACTTCCGGAAGGTCTATATCCCAAATGAGCATATCACCGCTTTCACAGCACTTACCCGCGATGGATACCGTTTTATCGTGGTGTTCTCCGATTCTGTTTGCCGATACGGCTTCATATTTCGCCTGATACAGCGCAGGACGGATATTATCGCTCATGCCCCCGTCAACCGCTGCATATTTACGGGTGCCGGGCACTTCTTTTTGCGAACCGATGGTATAAAGCGTCGTTCCGGCGTCTCCGACGAGCGAGCGTCCCGGTTCAATCCAGATCTCCGGAATGTCAAAAGCGTGCAGCGCTGCGTTTTCTTTTACCGCTTCGATAATTTTTTCCACATAAACGGCGGGATGAAGGGGTTCATCCTCCTCCGTGTAGCGGATGCCAAAGCCGCCCCCTAAATTCAGCACTTCAGAGACAAAGCCGAATGATTCTCTCCATTCATTCAGTTTTGCAAAGATTTTTTCTACGGCCAGCACAAAGCCCGCCGTATCAAAAATTTGCGATCCGATGTGGCAGTGAACGCCGAGAAGGCGGATATGGTCTGACTGTAATACTTGTTCAATCGCCTTTTCTATTTGCCCGTTATGCAGATCAAAACCGAATTTGGAATCTTCCTGTCCCGTCGTAATATAATCATGCGTATGCGCCTCTACCCCCGGAGTGATCCGCAGAAGCACATCCATTGTGCGCCCTGATTTGCGGCACAGTTCCGCGAGTAAGGATATTTCATAAAAATTATCAACGACAATGCAGCCGATTTGATGATCGAGCGCCATTTTCAACTCTTCTTCGCTTTTGTTATTGCCGTGAAAGTGAATCCTGTCAGCCGGAAAACCAGCCGCAACCGCCGTAAACAGCTCTCCGCCGGATACAACGTCCAATGAGAGCCCCTCCTGCTCAGCGAGCTGTATCATCGCAACGGAAGAAAACGCCTTGCTCGCGTACGCGACCTGCGCCTTTAAATCCGCGTCAATGAATGCCTGTTTAAAGCTTTTAGCGCGCTCACGTATTAAAGCCACATCGTAAACATAAAGAGGCGTGCCGTAATGCTCCGCTAAATACAGCGCGTCCACACCTCCGATTTCCAAATGACCTAGTTTGTTTTGTCTGCTTGTGCCATGTAAGAACAATGCTCATTCCCTCTTTCTGATCCGCATATGGGTGAAAAGGACAGCTTCTTTTGAGCTGTCCTTATACAAGTCCCGTATAAGTTAAGACATACAATATCATAATCTTCTGTCGGTTTCAATGCGATTATGAACCGCTTGGCTGTCTTTGACGGTCTTTCGGGTGAACAATGCTCGGTCTGACTTTGGCTCCCGGCACTGTCGTCCGGACGAGCACCTGCCACAGCGCCTTGCCGTTAAACGGTAAAAACGGCCATAAATACGGCGTGTGAAACGAGCGGATATTCGCCATTATGATCAGCAGCAATGTAAAACCTATCACAAAGCCTTTTACTTGGAAAATGGCCACGAGCACCATTAAGATGAGGCGTATCATTTTATTGGCGAGGCTGAGCTCATAGCTCGGCGTGGTAAATGATCCGATGGCGGCGATCGATACGTACAGAATCACTTCTGCTGAAAACAGCCCCACCGCTATGGCGATTTGACCGATCAGCACCGCCGCAATCAGACCCATGGCGGTGGATAAAGCGGTCGGCGTATGGATCGCGGCCATCCTGAGAAACTCAATCCCCAAATCGGCCAAAAAGATTTGCAGAATGATCGGGATGTGCGTATTTTTATTTAAACCGATAAAATCCAATCTTTCAGGCAGAAGAGACGGTTCGAGAACAAAGAGGAACCAAATCGGAAGCAGAACGGTTGAAGCAATAATACCGAAAAACCTGATCCATCTTAAAAATGTGCCCACTGAAGGCGCCTGCCTGTATTCTTCCGCATGCTGAACATGGTGAAATATCGTTGTCGGCGTTATGATCACGCTCGGTGACGTATCGACGACGATGATGACGTGCCCTTCCAAAATGTGATTGGCTGCCACATCCGGCCGCTCTGTGTATCTGACCATCGGAAACGGATTGTAACCCTGTTTGACGATGAATTCTTCCACCGTTTTATCAGCCATCGTCAATCCGTCAATGTCAATCGCATTCACTTCGTTTTCGACGATGCTGACAAGGTCCGGGTCCGCGATGTCTTCTATATACACAATCGCAAGATCGGTCTTAGAGCGCTCGCCGACTTTCGTAATTTTGACGCGGAGCCTTTCGTCCCTGATTCGTCTTCTGATCAATGCTGTATTAATGACGATATTTTCAATAAAACCGTCTCTTGCACCGCGGACGACCTTTTCCGTATCCGGTTCTTCAGGTGTGCGTCCGGGATAACTTCTGACGTCAACGATAAAGGCGAAGCCCGCGTCTTCAACGATAACCGCCACAAGTCCGGAAAGCACTTGATCCGTTGCTTCGTCGAGCGTTTTGACTTTTTGGACCTGCTGATTGACAAGCCTGTTTTCAACAACGTCAATCGCTTCATCCGCATTCTCGTCATAATTATTGACGTCGACGAGCTGTTCCATTAAATGAATGATAAACAAAGTATCGGTTAATCCGTTGACAAAGTAAATCTGGACTTCCCGGTCTAATACTCGAACTTTGCGGACGCCGACATCATAGCTCGTTCCCATACCGACGCGGTCTTTAAAAAATTGTTCATTTTTTCTAGGATCCCGGTACACCTTGATCATGTTTTCCGGTTTTTCCGGCATGGCTTTCGCTCCTTTCTAAAATGAATTCGACCGCCTTCATCGTGATCGGCGAGCCTTTGGATATGTCATCTTTTCTTCCCATCTTACCTATGTCGCCGATGCCCACAATGAGGGGAACGTCCAATTTATCCAGACAATACACCGTATCTCCGTTCATTCTGTGCTCGTCCATTTCTCTCATTCCGGTTTTATCGACGCCAAACTCCGTCACTTCTCCATCACGGTCAATGGAGACATCGACTTTCGTCCATTCAGCCTGATGGGTCTTAGAAGCGACCGCAATCACACCCAGCACTTCAATGTCCTGATGTGAGGCGACATATTTCAGCGCCGTTTCGCCCGGCCCTTCCCCTTGCAGGCCTGAATCGTCAAACATGACAAACACCGGGTCATTCGGCGCGGCTTTAATCAGCTGAACAAGTTCGGGGCCGCTTCTCGTTGACGGATTGCCCTTTGATTGGGAAATACACCGTCCGCCTGCTTTTTCCGCGGCGTATTCAATTGTTTTTGCGGCGTATACGTCCCCGTCTGTCACAAGAATGACCTTCCGTTTCGTCATCAGGCATTATCCTTTCGGTTTAAAAATAACGGCTACAAGAAATGCGAATAAAATCGCTGAAGATATACCGGCGGAAGTAAGTTCAAAAATCCCCATGGCGATCCCGATAAATCCATGCTCGTGAGCTTGATGCATGGCGCCGTGCAATAAGCTGTGACCGAAGCTGACGATGGGAACCGTCGCGCCCGCGCCTGCGAATTCGATAAATTTGTCATAAATTCCGAACCCATCTAACAAGGCGCCGATGACGACAAAAGTTGTCATCACATGGGCGGGTGTCAGTTTAAAAATGTCAAGCAGCAGCTGACCGATAATGCAAATGATTCCCCCGCAAACAAAAGCCAACAGATATTCCATTTATGATGCACCTCCCGCCCGCTCAAATACCACACCGTGCGCGATGGTCGGAATGGTTTCCTTCTGCTGGATCATTGTCGGACTCAAAAGCGCTCCTGTCGCGACAACGAGTACCCTGTTTAGAGTCCCTGCTTTTAATTGATTAAAAATATGTGTGTACGTAACAAGCGCGGAGCAGGCGCAGCCGCTTCCGCCCGCAAACACCTGCTGGTCCGGCGTATAGATGAGAAGACCGCAGTCATCGTGTTTCGTTCCCACGGGATAGCCTTCTTCTTTGAGCAAATCTTTCACGATCGGCGAGCCGACGCCTGAAAGGTCTCCCGTTAAAATCAGATCATAATCATCCGCCGTGCGGTTTAAGTCCTGCAGGTGCTGTTTGATTGTGTCGGCGGCAGCGGGCGCCATGGCGGATCCCATATCGGACGGATCTGTTATTCCAAGGTCGCTTACTTTTCCCACTGTTGCGCTTGTAATCTTGATATCAGAAGGGTTTTGGCTGATGATGACCGCCCCGCCCCCCGTAACCGTTGAAGTGGCGGTATCCGGTTTTTGCCCGCCATACTCCGTCGGATTGCGGAATTGCCGTTCTGCCGTCGCGTTATGGCTGCTCGTGGCTGCGATCGCCCGGTTCGCAAAACCGCCGTCAATGAGCGCGGATGCGACGGCAATCGTTTCCATTGATGTCGAACAGGCGCCGAACAGACAGAGGAACGGAATTTTCAGATGTCTGGCGACGTAGTTGGCGGTCACATTTTGATTTAAAAGATCCCCCGCGAGTAACAAATCAATATCGCTCTTTTTCAAGTTCTGTTTTTGCAAAGCGGAGTTGATGGCATCTTCCATTAACTGACGTTCCGCCATTTCCCAGTTTTTCTGATTGCAATGCATTTCATCGTATGTCTTATCAAACAGCGAACCGAGCGGGCCGTCTTTTTCTTTCGGTCCGGCTGCCGTCCCCGCCGCATTTACAAATAACGGGTTTTCAAACACCCAGGTTTGCTTTCCGGTCAATTTCATTTTTTCTCCTCCTACGAAAACAGTTTTTCACAAGCAAACCGTATCAGGCCTACGATATAGGCTGCCACGACGCCGAATACAATGACGTTTCCCGCCAATTTAAACATGTTTGTCGCTACTCCGAGCACGAGTCCTTCACTTCTGTGTTCCAGAGCGGCGCTTGTCATACTGTTTGCAAAACCCGTCACCGGCACGGCTGAACCCGCTCCGGCAAACTGCCCGAGTCTGTCATAAATGCCGAATCCGGTCAAAAGGGCGGAAATTAAAATAAGAGTGGCGGCCGTCGGGTTGCCCGCTGTTTTTTCATTAAAATTAAAAAAGTGGATGTAAAAGTCTTGAAGAGCCTGCCCGATCAGACAGATCAAACCGCCGATCAGAAAGGCTTTGACGCAATTCCAAACATATGGCGGTTTCGGCTGATAGTCTTTCACTTTTGTTTTGTAATTTTCTTTTAAGTTTGTCATGTCGGTTCCTCCTTATGAATGATGGATAAAATACAGCCAATGAAATAAAGAGCCGGCTATTTTGCCGAACACAATGGCCATCAGCAATATGATGATTTTGCTGCCGAAGCCGATCCGTTTGGCAAGAATGGGAAGCACATTCAGCACTTCTGTAAGCGCGGCGGCCAGCATGCCGACAAACATGCCGGCCAAAAGCCCGACCGGAACGGCCAGCCATTCAGATAAAAAAAAATGATTCATATTTAAGGTTTCCCAGCCGCCGAACACAGCTCCTGAAATAACAGCTCCTTCGTAGGCCTGTACAAAGCGCATTGTTTTTGTCAGCTGCATAAGGCGGGGGATGATTCCCATAACGGTTAAAAAAGCCACAAATCCCGCACCCACGGTCAGCCCTCCGCCAAGCCCGACAAACATAACGAAAAGAATGCTAACGATCATGCAGATCTTTCATCGTCTCTTCATTTTCGTGCATTGCGACATAATGATCGAGATCAAGCTGATAATTAAACATCTCGACTTCCAGCGGGCTTGGCTCTTCATTCAGGCGTTTTTTGAAGATGTGATTAAAAAAGACGATCATACCGAGACCGAGGCCGATGCTGTACGGAATCTGAAGCAGATACGGATATTCATTCCGTTCGCCCGTTATGATTTCATATAAGGCGATATGAACTTCTCTCATACTGACATCTTCATGAAAATTCATAATGGCAAGACATGAACCGATAAAAAGCAGGAGCCAGACACCGACGAACAAAACGGCTGACAGCTGCTTTTTCTGGTAATGGATTTCCACTATCGTTTCAGCGCCGCCGACGGTCTGTACATCAAGAGCGGGAAAAGCGGTATGAATGGTTTTCAGCACTTTTATGATGTCCAGCACGACGATATTTTTGTCTTTTTTCGTGACCTTATACAGCGGCAGTGCCGACAGTTTTTTTTTCAGCTTTTGCTGTCCCGCGATCTGCGCGGCGTCGCCGATTGTGATGATATCTCCGGTATGAGCCTTCACGCGGTGGCGAAGTCTGAGAAATATTCGTCTTTCCATCTTGCATCACCATCTTTCGGGTGGTTATATATGTAGTATGCGGTTCACTTTTGTTCTCATTCATCAGCGGCAAAAGACCATAAATTACCACCGATGCACAAATAAAAAAAGCCGGCCCGTAAAAGGTCAGCTTTCCGTATGATCCATCTGCACTTTAATCTGCTTTAATATTTTTTTCTCCAGCCTCGATACCTGGACTTGGGAAATCCCGAGCCGTTCGGCTACTTCCGACTGTGTCTGATCTTTATAATATCTCAGATAGACAATGAGTTTTTCCCGTTCTTCCAAATCACTGATCGCTTCCTTGAGGGCGATTTTGTCAAACCACTTCTCTTCTGAATGATCGGCGATCTGATCAAGCAGGGTGATCGGGTCTCCGTCATTTTCATACACGGTCTCATGAATGGATGAAGGCGCCCGCACCGCTTCCTGCGCAAGCACCACATCCTCCGCATCAATTTCTAAATGGTCCGCGATTTCCTGGACGGTCGGCACTCTTCCGTATGTTTTTGACAGTTCATCTTTCGCCCGGCGTATTTTATTGCCGAGCTCTTTTAAAGATCTTGAAACTTTGACGGTTCCGTCATCGCGGATGAAGCGCTGGATTTCTCCGATAATCATCGGCACGGCATAAGTTGAAAAACGGACATCATAGGACAAATCGAATTTATCAACGGATTTTAACAATCCGATACAGCCGATCTGAAACAGATCGTCCGGCTCATAGCCTCTGTTTAAGAACCTTTGAACGACGGACCACACAAGACGCATGTTTTTTTCTATGAGGAGGTCTCTTGCCTGCTGGTCGCCCTCTTGGCTCTTTTTGATTAATTCTTTGACTTCATGGTCCTTGAGCTGCGCGTTTTTGCTGTTTTTCTTAACCTCCACATCCATAACAAATCTCCTTAATTACAAAGCGCTTTGCTTTTTGATAGGTGTTTTGTTAAGCGTATCGTCGTTCCCATCTCCGGCGAGGAATCAATCGTGACATCATCCATGAAGTTTTCCATAATGGTAAAGCCCATTCCGGAGCGTTCAAGCTCGGGTTTTGTCGTAAATAGCGGCTGGCGCGCTTCCTCAAGATCCGTGATCCCGAGGCCTTCGTCACGTATGGTCAGATAGACGACATGATCCTCCAGCGTAACGGAGATGTACACCTTTCCGTCGCAGTTTTCTTCATAGCCGTGGATGATCGCGTTTGTTACCGCTTCTGATACGACGGTCTTGATTTCCGTCAGCTCATCCATCGTCGGGTCGAGCTGTGCGATAAAAGAAGCAACTGTTACGCGCGCAAACGATTCGTTCTGACTGAGGGCTGAAAATTCAAGATGCATCTCGTTTTTCATGATGCCACCCCCAACGTTAAAAGCGCTTTTTGTTCTGATTGTTCGAACCTGATGATTTTAAACAGGCCGGACATGTCAAACAGACGTCTCACCGCGGGTGAAATCGCGCACACGACCATTTCTCCGCCGAGCTGTTTAATTTGTTTATAACGCCCTAAAATCACGCCGAGGCCGGAGCTGTCCATGAAGGTAAGATCTTCAAGGTTCAGCACGATGTGACGGATGCCGTCAGCCTCCAGCGATTCAGTAACCTTTTGTTTTAATGATTCTGCCGTATGATGGTCGAGTTCACCTGTTAATCGAATACAAAGCACGGATTCTTTGACATGAAAGTCAATTCCAAGGCTCATGCTCATTCCTCCTTGATATGATCGGATAATGAGTGTTTCGATTTTCGGGAAAGCAATTCCTTCACTATGACAAAACTAGTGCCCGTTCGCCACGATTATTTAAATTTAGTCCAATCTCCCATCGTCCGCTTCAGAAAAGTGAGAAAACCCGCTTTTTCCATGTCGTCTTTTGCCGTGACCGGGCTTTCAACGAGCACCTTTCCGTCTTTTTTCAGAACGAGGCTGCCGAGCACCTCTCCTTTTTTAACCGGAGCCGTTACATTGCCGTTGATTTTCACTTCTTTTTTTACTTTGTCCATGTTCTCTCCCTTTTTGGCCAGAAGAGAAATCGGCTCAGATGTGGTCAGCTTGATCAGTTTCTGTTTTCCTTTTTTTACTTTTACCGTTCCGACGATTTGATCCCGTTTGTACAGCGGGTGTGTTTTGAACTGGCTGAAGGCGTAATCAAGCATTTTGGTCACTTGGGCATTTCTTTCTTTCGGAGTGCTGGCTCCGAAAACAACAGCAATGACCCTCATATTTCCTTTTTTAGCGGTGGCGGTTAAACAATACTTCGCTTCGCCTGTAAAGCCCGTCTTCACGCCGTCTACGCCCGGATAAAATTTGATCAGCCGGTTTGTATTGACGAGCCAGAACTTTTTGTCTGTATTTTCTCTTAAATAATCCTCATACGTTCCCGTAAATTGAGTGATTTTATCATACTTTAATAATTCCTTCGCCATTTTCGCCATGTCATAAGCAGAGCTGTAATGGTCTTTTTCAGGCAGTCCCGTCGGGTTTTTGAAGGAGGTATCTTTCAATCCCAATTCTTTTGCTTTTTTGTTCATCCGGCTGACGAAATCCTCTTCTGAACCGGCAATATACTCCGCCATTGCGACGGATGCGTCATTTCCGGAAGCTATCGCAATTCCTTTGAGCATTTCTTTTACCGTCATTTCTTCTCCGGGTTCAAGGAAAATCTGTGATCCGCCCATGGACGCGGCATGTTCACTCGTCCTGACTTTATCGCTCATCTTTATTTTCCCTTTGTCAAGCGCTTCCATGATTAAAAGCATGGTCATAATTTTTGTCATGCTTGCCGGCGCCAGACGCTCCCGGCTGTTCTTGTTATAAAGAATGCTTCCCGTATCGCGTTCAATCAGCACGGCGCTTTTGGCTTCATGAGCGAGCTCCGATGTATGTTTTCCGTCCGGCTTTGCAAAAGCGGACGGTGCTGATGCCGTTAATAAAATGCCAATCAACAAAGTGGATATAAGACGTTTCATCTCCAAAGCCCTCCATTTCATAATCCTTTTTATTTTTTCCAAATCCGGTGGTTTTATACGCCTCATCTGGAAAATGTTTCGTGTTGAGGGCACAAAAAAACAGCTGCTTCCGAAGAAACAGCTGACTGATGCTGACTTATTTTTGAGATCGTGCGACTACGGCTTTTACAAGCTTCAAAAAGCCGCCTTTTACTTTTTCCGTCATTTCCATTACTTCTTCATGGGATAACGGCTGGTCAAGAATACCTGCCGCCGCGTTGGAAATGCATGAGATGCCGAGCACGCGCATCCCCGCGTGGTTGGCGACGATGACTTCCGGCACGGTCGACATGCCGACAGCGTCAGAACCCATCGTTCTTAAAAACCGAACCTCAGCAGGCGTTTCGTAAGACGGCCCCGTAACAGCTGTATACACCCCTTTTTGAACAGGAATGCCCAGCTCATCGGCCGTTTTTTCAGCCAAGCCTGACAGCTCTTTGTCATAGGCTTCTGACATGTCCGGGAATCTCGGTCCGAATTCAGCTTCGTTCGGCCCGATTAACGGGTTGGTGCCCGTAAAGTTGATGTGGTCTGTAATAATCATCAGATCGCCGGCGCGGAATTCAGTGTTGATACCGCCGGCTGCGTTCGTCACGACAAGAGATTCAACGCCGAGCGCCTTCATCACGCGGACGGGAAATGTGACCTGATCCATTGAGTAGCCTTCATAGTAATGAAAGCGGCCCTGCATCGCGATGACCTGCACGCCTTCAAGCGTTCCCATCACAAGCTGGCCGGCATGGCCTTCTACCGTTGAGACCGGAAAATCAGGGATCGTTTCATATGTAAGCTTGACAGCTCCTTCAATTTCATCGGCCAATACGCCGAGCCCTGACCCTAAAATCAGACCGATCTTTGGTGTTTCTTTCACGTGTTCTTTAATAAATGCAGCAGCACGTTCGATCTTTTGTTTCAAAAAAAGTCCCCCTACTGTAATCTTGATAAAAAGCTTTTTCCGTATTCCGGCTTTTCCGTTTTGAAATTATCCGCAATGGTTGCGCCGATATCGGCAAATGTATCCGCAAGCGGCAGCTGTTCAGTGTGTTTGTGCTTTTTGCTGTACACAAGAAGCGGCACATACTCCCTCGTGTGATCTGTGCCGTGATGGACAGGATCATTGCCGTGATCCGCAGTGATGATAAGCAGATCGTCTTCTTTCATTTTCTCAAACACTTCCGGAAGCCTCGCGTCGAATTCCTCGAGCGCTTTACCGTACCCTTCCGGATCGCGGCGGTGTCCGTACAGCGCGTCAAAATCAACGAGGTTGGCAAAGCTCAGACCCGTAAACTCTTCACCGAGCGTTTCAATCACTTTGTCCATGCCATCCATATTAGATACCGTGCGGCGGGAAGATGTAATGCCTTCTCCGTCATAAATATCAGAAATTTTGCCGATGGAAATGACGTCTAATCCGCTGTCTTTCATTCCGTTCATTACCGTGCGGCCGAACGGTTTGAGCGCATAATCATGACGGTTCGGCGTGCGTTTGAAGCTGCCCGGTTCTCCGACGAACGGTCTTGCGATAATCCGGCCGACCATGTATTTCGGATCAAGCGTCAGTTCTCTGGCCGTTTCACAGATGCTGTACAGCTCTTCCAGCGGAACGACATCTTCGTGAGCCGCAATCTGCAGTACGGAATCTGCTGATGTATAAACGATCAGCGCACCCGTTTCCATATGTTCTTTTCCGAGCTCGTCCAGAATCGCCGTGCCTGAAGCCGGCTTATTTCCGATGATTTTCCGTCCTGAACGCCGCTCAAGTTCCTGAAGAAGTTCATCCGGAAATCCTTCCGGGAACACTTTAAACGGTTTTTCAATGTAGAGGCCCATAATCTCCCAGTGCCCCGTCATCGTATCTTTCCCGTTTGACGCCTCCTGCATTTTTCCGTAGTACGCAAGAGGGTGCTCCGTTTTTTCCACGCCCTTAATGTCTCCGATCAGTCCGAGACCGAGCTGCGCCATATGGGGCATATGTAAGCCGTTCATGTGCTCTGCGATGTGTCCGAGCGTATTTGCGCCTATATCATTAAAATCGGCGGCGTCCGGCGCTTCACCGATTCCGACAGAATCCATTACGATCAAAAATACCCGGTTATATTTGTATTCAGACATCATAAAAGCCTCCTTTTCTTCCATCTGTCCATTGTAGCTTACAGAGGTCAGACAACTCAAGTATAAACCGTTTACATTCTTGTTGACAATGCCGATTCAAATAATTAGAACCTTCTCTGTATTCCGCCAATCCGGCAAAAAAAGCCGCGGCCCCTCTGGCAGCGGCTCCTAAGCGCGCGGATGATACTGTTTGTACACGTCCTTCAGCCTTGTTTTCGTCACATGCGTATAAATTTGCGTCGTGGAAATATCGGCATGTCCGAGCATCTCCTGCACGGCGCGCAGATCCGCCCCGTTTTCGAGCAGGTGCGTTGCAAAGGAGTGCCGGAGCGTGTGCGGTGTCAGCTCTTTTTTAATCCCCGCTTCAAGTGCGATTTTTTTCAGGTTTTTCCAGAATCCCTGACGGCTGATCTGCCTGCCGTGATGATTCAGAAAAAGCGCTTCGGTTACGTTTTTCTTTAATAATTTCCCTCTGGCTTTTTCAATGTATGCTTCTATCGCATGAGAAGCGGCTTCACCAATCGGCACAATCCGCTCTTTCCGCCCTTTTCCGAAGCAGCGGACAAATCCCATCGTCAAATGGACGTCGGATAATTTCAGCTCGATCATCTCGCTGACCCTGATGCCGGTCGCGTACAGCAGTTCAAGCATGGCTTTATCCCTGAGGCCGAACGGGCTGTCAAGCTTAGGCGTGTCCAATAACCGCTCAACTTCCTGAAGCGCCAATACTTTCGGAAGCGTCCGCTCTGTTTTTTGTGTTTCAATATGTACCGAAGGATCTTTATCCGCGGCTTTTTCCCTTAACAGAAATTGATGAAAAGACCGGATTGACGCCAAATGCCTCGCAGACGTCTTGCCGGATTTCCCGGAGTCCTTTATATGCTTTAAATATTGAATAATATGAAGACGGGTCACATCATTCCATGAAGTGATCTGAAGGCTTTCAGTTAAGAAGAGAGAATAACTTTTCAGATCACGCTCATAGGACATCATCGTATTTTGGGACAGCCCTCTTTCAACCCTCACATAATGGATGAAATCCTTAATTTGATCCTTCACTCTTGATCTACTCCCCGTTTTGGTAAAAAAAGATCAATCGGCCGAACCAGCCGTCTTTATCCTCTTGTTCCGTTTTGGCCACTTTGACGGCGGAGCCTTCCGGTTTATCGTACCGATGATAGTTTTCATACTCTGAATTCACCCATATCATAGCATAATAGAACAGCGCGGTAAAACCTGTGAACAGAATAAACACTTTGATCGTATCCGCGGCTGTTTTTATGAATCTGCCCATCTTTCGATCGACCCTTTCTTTTGGCGGCTGTTAGTACACCTTATGCCAATTTCAAAGGCTTTTATACATAAAAACAGCAAAAAACCCTTTCCTGGCAGAAAAGGTTCGTAGGCTTTTACTCTGTTTCATCCCCGCGGCAGCGGTGGCAGATTCCGTGAAAAGTCAATCTATGATCTTTAATTTTAAATTTCCAATCACGTTCAATCACTTCTTCAACGTCTTCAAGCAGATCTTCTTCAATTTCATCGACGGCTCCGCACTCCATGCACACCAAATGGTGATGAAAGTGAGCCGCGCCTTCTTTGCGAAGGTCGTAGCGGGATACGCCGTCCCCGAAGTTAATTTTATCAACGACTTTTAATTCTGTTAATAATTCTAATGTACGGTATACTGTAGCGAGACCAATTTCAGGAGATTTCTCTTTTACGAGGAGGTATACATCTTCTGCGCTTAAATGGTCTTCTTCGTTTTCAAGCAGCACTCTTACCGTTGCTTCCCGCTGTGGCGTAAGCTTGTAGCTTGACGAGTGCAGCTGCTTTTTAATTCGATCAATACGGTTTTCCATGTCTTTCCCTCCTACGCCGCATTCCATGACTCATTATAACAAAATACGCGCAGAGTTCCAACTATAATTATTATAAACTGATAAATAAAAGTATTATTTTGTGATAATCATTCTAAAATATGCGTGATGACAGCTTTTCCATAAACAGCGGAGACACGTACGCCTCGAGCAGCGAGGCGATGACCGAGAAGAAAACGATGAGAATCAGCACGAAGGCGTAACGTCCGAACCATTGGATCGGCGCGTCATGAAGGCTGCGTTTGACAAACAGCTGCCGGATCAGTTTCAGTGAAAAAGCGATGGAGCATGTCCCCATGATAAGATACGCCGGAATGAGAACGATGTTTTGCGGCAGAACCGAAATAAATGACAGGAAAAACCCGTTCATCCCCATTTGATTCACTAAAAAACCGACCGTGAAGCCGACCACGATTCCTTTTAAGAACACCATAATGAAAATAACCGGAAGACCGATCACGGAAATACCGAGAATCCACATCAGCCCCAAATATTTCACATCATGAAAGACGGCCTGCCAAAACATTTCTGAAGCGCCGGCATGTTTTCCGTCAGACAGCTGTCCGAAAAACTTGCTTAAATAGTAATACAAATCTTCTTTCTGCGTGATGGTCATGCTGTTGACGATGATCGCCCCGAAAATGACCCCCATCAAAAACAAGACGAACACAAATATATAAAGTGACAGATGATCCTTTACATGGCGAAAAAACAGTTCTTTGTACGATTGTTTTCTCATACCGCTTTCCTCCCGCTAATCTATTGACTTGATTTAGTAGATTGTATGAAAGAAAAGAGAAAACATGACAGAGAAATCATAGAAAGGCGCGAGATTCAGGCATAAAAAAAGAACCCCCGTCATCACTCCGGTGATCATAGGGGTTCCTTTTTTTATGCTTTATTCTTTCAAGCCTGTCTTTTTTGGTTTTCGTCACTCTTTCATGGGTGCTGAAAGACGGCGCTGTCCCCCTTGACAGGACTGCGTCACGCATCCCGTTTCTTTTGAGATGCTCCCGCATTTTTTTCGTTTTGCTCTTCGCCATGTGCCAACCGCTCCTTTTTCCCTTTTCTTTATCATAACAAAAAAATCCGGATGTGTTCATGAATACGGCTCATGTTTCGACCGGTAAGCGCGCAGAGACGTTTTGGCAGATGAATAGCTCCCCATTGCGGCGTATCCGTAAAAAAACCCCATAAAAATCCCCGCATACACGTGTTCATGATGACCGAAAACGATAGACACAACATTTCCGGCAGCAAGGGCAATCGTGGGAACGAATATGCCCGGAACCCGGCAGAACACTTTGATCAGCTGTGTGACGCATAAGACGACCGGCACGCCGATCACAGCATCCCAAATATTTGTATGGATCAGCGGAAAATAATCCACATCGACACCTCTTTATTCCGTCTTTTGCTATCTGTTAGCCTGCCTAAGAATTCCGCTTCCTATTCATGATAAAAAAACAGCACCGGCACATGTCCGGTACTGTAAGAGTTGTTTATTTTCCTGCCGCAGCCCGTTCTACGGCTGCTGATACGGCTTGATGCACGTCCGCATCCAAAGGCTGAGGCACGAGATCGCCGTGTTTCGTGCAAGAGGCGATGGCTTCTGCGGCCGCCACAAGCATTTCATGGTCGATTTTCTTGCTTTTGGCGTTCAGCGCGCCGCGGAAAATCCCCGGGAAGCCGAGAACATTATTGACCGAACGGCCGTCAGCTGCATAAGCGGCTCCGGCTTGTAATGCCTCTTCCGGTTCAATCTCCGGTTTCGGATTAGATAAAGCCAGAATGACGTGTCCTTTTCTGACATCCTCTTTTTTAATGAGACCCGGAACTCCTGTGGTGCTGATCACAATGTCACACGTGTCCATTAATTCTTTGATGCTTCCAAGCGGCTGACCTCCGTACTGAGCGAGGCGGTTCATTGCGTCTTCTGACTTGTCCGTTCCGCAGACCGCTTTGACTCCGTATGCCATAAACATGCGGCAGATGGCGACGCCTGCCGCGCCGAGACCGATCTGACCGACCTTCGCTTCTTTTAAATCAAGACCGGCGCTTTTACAAGCGGAAATGGCGGCGGCGAGCGTGACGACCGCCGTGCCGTGCTGGTCATCGTGCATAACCGGAATGTCCAGTTCTTCTTTCAGGCGGTCTTCAATGTCAAAGCAGTGGGGCGAACCGATATCTTCAAGCAGAATTCCGCTGAACCCCGGGGAAATATGTTTTACCGTGCGAATGATTTCTTCCGGATCAGAGGTATCGAGCAAAATCGGAATTCCGCTGATACCCGCCAGCTGGTCAAAAAGCGCGGCTTTCCCTTCCATTACGGGCATTCCGGCGACAGAGCCGATATTGCCGAGGCCGAGAATCGCCGTTCCGTCGGTGACAATGGCGACAGAATTGCTGATTGTCGTATAGATGGACGCTTTTTCAGGCTCGTTTTCGATCAGTCTGCACACATCGGCGACACCCGGCGTATAAACACGCCCAAGCTCAGCCAGTGTCCGGATCGGCATTTTGCTTTTCATCTGAATTTTGCCGCCTTCATGAGCAGAGAGCACTTCATCTGAGACTGTATGAAGCCGGATGCCTTCACCCAGAGCTTCAATGGCTTGAATGATTTCCTGCAGCTGCTCTTCATTTTCGGCCTGCACCGTAATGTTGCGCATTGTGTAGTTCGGGCCGACTTTAACGGTTTCAACTTCCCCGATATCTCCGCCCATCACTCCGATGGCGGTTGCCACTTTTCCGAGATTTCCGGGAACAGTCGGCGTTTCAATCATTAACGTCCGAATCATATGCTTTGTAATCATGAAATGAACCTCCTAACCCAATTTTTGAGATTGCAAGGATTTTTCTTTCGTGTACCAAATGAATTTCCCCGTGTATCCGTACAATATTGCCAGTCCGATAGATACAAAACTGAGCCACATGAACGGCAGATAAGAAAATGTGGATACGCCGAGAATGCCGGCCATATAGATGCCGTTATCAGACCACGGCACCATCCCTGAAGTAAGCGTGCCGCCCACCTCTGCGTTCCGGGATAAAACTCTTCTGTCAAGTTTCAGTTTATCATAACTGTTCTCCATGATTTTCGGCGTCAGGATCAATGACACGTACATCGCACAGCCGAAAATGTTTCCTAAAAGGGCGACGATCAATGTCGAAAGCGTCACATTTCCCGGTGTGGTCAGCTTTTTCTCAAAAGTTGAGACAATCACTTTTAATACGCCGAGCTTCTCAAGAATTCCTCCAAAACCAAGACCGAACAGGATAACGACTAACGTATCCAGCATACCGGTAATGCCTCCGCGGTTTAACAGGCCATTTAAAAATTCGACGTCCGTTTTAATAGAAAAACCATTATAAGCAGTCGCGATGGCACTGGCAAAATTCATTCCCTGAAAGACGGAAGCCCAGATTGCGCCAAGCAAAGCACCGATGATAATAACGGGCATAGACGGCTTTTTCAAAATCAGAAGGACAACGACGACAACAGCCGGAATGAGCATCCATATATGAATGTCAAATGTTTTCTGCAATGAAGATTTTAAAAATTCCACTTTGTCGAGATCAATATTTTTTCCGCCGTATATAAATCCCGTTACGGTAAACAGAATGGCCGTAATAATATAGGACGGAATTGACAGATACATCATCGCTCTGACGTGTGACAGCACATCCACCTTAGAAAGCGTGGAGGCAAGCACCGTACTGTCAGACAGCGGTGAAAGCTTGTCTCCGAAGTAAGCCCCGGACAAAACGGCTCCCGCTACGATCGGAAGCGGTATACCCATTCCCTCTCCGATGGCAATCATGGCGATCCCCGCGGTTCCCACGGTTCCCCACGACGTTCCGGTCGCAACGGACATAACGGAACAAATAACCAGTGTAGCCAGAAGGAAAATATGAGGATTAATAAACTCTAAACCATAATAAATTAACGTCGGCACAACGCCGCCGGCAATCCATGTCCCGATGAGCGCACCGACCGAAACGAGAATCAATACCGCTTCAAGACCGTTTGATATCCCGGTGACAATCGAAGCCTGCAAGTCTTTATATGAATATCCCAGCCTGACTCCGAGAATAATAGCGAAAAACCAGGATATTAATAGAGCTAGCTGGATCGGCAGGTCTAAAAACACTGTGAACGATAAGACAAGTGCTAAAAACCCGAATAATAAGATAATAATTTCCAATAAATTTGGCAATCTGGCCTCTTTCACAAGAAAATCCCCCTAGAAGAAAAAAGCTAAAACGCTTTCATCAAATGATATAACAAATTATACTATACTGCCTCATCCCTTTGTATGGCAACCGCCTATTCACTAAAAAACGTGAAAAGGCGGCTGTTGTTGCTTTAAAATTTATTTTTCTAATAGTTCTTTTCCGGCAATCCCCGGTTTTGTCATTTCATACGGATTCAAAATGATATCCAATTCTTCTTCTGTCAGTACATCATTTTGAAGGCAGAGATCTCTTACAGATTGCCCCGTCATGATTGCTTCACGGGCAATTCGCGCAGCCGCTTCATACCCAAGGTGCGGATTGACCGCTGTAATGACGCCGACACTTTTTTCCACGTATTGCTTCAGACGTTTTTCGTTGGCTTCAATTCCCGCCAGACAATGATCGGTAAATGAACGGAACCCGTTATTCATGATGCTGATGGATTGAAGCAGGTTAAATACGAGTACCGGCTCCATTACGTTAAGCTCCAGCTGGCCCGCTTCTGAAGCGAGGCAGATCGTATTGTCATTCCCGATGACCTGGAAGGCGATTTGGTTGATCAGCTCTGCCATTACAGGGTTGACTTTCCCAGGCATAATAGATGATCCCGGCTGACGGGCGGGCAATGAAATTTCCGCAAGTCCCGCGCGCGGACCTGAAGCCATTAAGCGCAGATCGTTGGCGATTTTAGACATGTTCATCATGCATACTTTCAACGCGGCTGAAACTTCCGTATACGCATCAGTGTTTTGTGTGGCGTCAACCAAATGGCCGGCGCCGACAAGCGGCAGTCCGCTGATGTCAGCCAGGTGCTTCACAACCTGTTCTATGTAGCGCGGATCGGCGTTAAGCCCCGTACCTACGGCCGTTGCCCCCATGTTTACTTCATACAGATGCTGGCGGGATTGTTTAATTCGCTTTATGTCACGCTCAAGCACGCGGCTGTATGCTTCAAATTCCTGTCCGAGACGGATCGGCACAGCGTCCTGAAGGTGTGTGCGCCCCATTTTAATGACAGAATCAAATTGTTTCGCTTTATCTTTAAAGACACTGAGCATATGCGCCATCGTATCAAGGAGCTTATCCAAAAGTTTCAAGGTTGAAATATGGATTGCCGTCGGGAACACGTCGTTCGTCGATTGTGACATGTTGACGTGTGTGTTCGGGCTGAGGTGAATGTATTCACCTTTTTTATGCCCCATGATTTCAAGAGCCCTGTTGCCGATTACTTCGTTGGCATTCATGTTCATGGACGTTCCGGCTCCCCCTTGGATCGGATCGACGATAAATTGGTCATGCCATTTTCCCTCAAGAATTTCATCTGCGGCCTGTACAATCGCATTTCCGATTCCTTCATACAGCCGTTTTACATCCATGTTGGCAAGCGCCGCCGCTTTTTTGACGATGGCGAGCGCATTAATCATTTCTTCGTGGATGCGGTAGCCGGTAATCGGAAAGTTTTCTTTCGCGCGCAGCGTTTGTATTCCGTAATACACATCAGCTTCAATTTGTTTTTCTCCGAGGAAATCTTTTTCCTGACGATATTCTTTTTGCGCGTTTGTCATGCTAAAACCCTACTTTCTCTTTGTGGTAGTCATGTTTTTACAGTACAACGTCGTCTGCGATCGGTGTCTCCATAATGTTTTTGACTTCAGCCAAGTTGTGAGACTGGCCGAGCGCCCACATTAATTTCGGCACGATGGCTTCCGTGTTCATATTTCTGGAGCGGATAATGAGATCTTGATTGACTCTTCGGCCGACTTCATAGACGCTCATGTCCTCTCCTTCTTCAAGACATTGTGTCGTAATGACGACGACAATGCCGCTTTCAATCATTTCATTGACTTTGGCGAGAATGTCTCTTCCTTCAAACGGCACGCCGCCGCTGCCGTAGCTTTCAATGACGATTCCTTTGTACATGCCCTTTAATGCGTCAAACATTTCCGGTTTCAGCCCCGGGTGTAGCTTGAGCAGGCACACGTCCGTGCAAAGTGAAGTATTGACCGTAAAAGCATCGTCTTTTGGCATGTGCACTTGTTTGTTGTATTCAATTCCGTTTTCGGTAATAAACGCGATATACGGATAGTTAATGCTCTCAAATGCATCATAGCTTTTCGTTCTTAATTTAATGGCGCGTGTGCCTTGAATGACTCTGCCGTCAAATACGACGTATACGCCGCCCACCCCTTCACATGCGAAGCGGATCGCGTCCGTGATATTTTTTTTGGCATCGGTTTTTTGAAATGTAATCGGGATTTGCGAACCCGTAATGACGATCGGTTTATCAGCATGCTGAAGCATATAAGACAGTGCCGCTGATGTATAAGCCATTGTGTCTGTCCCGTGCGTAATGACGAACCCGTCATATGCGTCATATTTTTCTTTGACAGCATTTGCGATTTCGGCCCAGTATTCAGGCTGCATATTTGTGCTGTCGATGTTCATTAACGAATGGGTTTCCATCGTGTAATCGTTATCAAGTTTTGATACGTAGGTTAACAATTCGTCTGCTTTCACCCCGGGTGCAAGCCCGTTTTCTCCTTCGACTGAGGCGATTGTTCCTCCGGTTGTTAACAGCAATAATTTTTTCATACCCTGCACCTCTTCATCCATTTCTCAAGATGTGTTAAGCATTCGCTTTTCGCATACTTTTAATCAAATTATAGACAGACGAATGAAATTAATCAAGTGATTATTATTCAATTCGCGTACACTTTTGCATATCGATATGATATAATTTGCTCAAGTGAAAAGGAGCGGTTTTGAATATGAATTTAGATCGTTTAACTGAACTGAGAAAAAAGAAAAATTGGTCTCTTCAATATACGGCTGACCGTCTCGGCATCGCCAAAAGCACGTACGCCGGGTATGAATCAGGATACCGGCGTCCGTCATTCGAGGCGCTGGGCACGCTTGCCGATCTGTTTGACACGACGTGCGACGATTTACTCGGGCGCACTGAAAAAAAGGCGGAGCCGTTTGCCCAGACCATCGAATTAACAAACGCCGCACAAGGCCGCGGCACACTGACCGTTGACGGACAGCCGCTGAATCAGGATGAAATCATCGAATTGATTGCGTTTGTCCGCACGAAAAAGAAGGTGCAGGAGGAGCTCCGTTAAAAACCGGCTTTTACGGCTTGATTCTGCCGTACGTCCCTCCGCCCCCGGCCTCAAGGACGAGCTGCCCGGTGCGCGCTTTATGAATGACAGCCGCTATTTTAGGCTGGACGACACGCGCCAATTCCTCTTCTTGCGCCTGATGAAGAATCGCCATCTCCGTCCCGAAGGCCCGCTTCAGTTTTTCTAACGTTTTCGGCCCGACCCCGGGAATGAACTGCAGCGGGATTTGATGAATATACGGCGGCCGCGGCATGCGGCTTTTTTTCGGTCCGCTCAGTTCCTCCAGCCGTTCACTGACCCCTTTTGTCATTGTTTTCCCCCCGCACTCCGGACATGCGGAAGCTCCTTTTTCAACCGGGCTGCCGCAGCGGTCGCAAGCCGTCCGGTAATACTTCCCGAGCTTCGGGTTCAGCCCGTAATTCGCCGTGATTTTTCTTCCGTCCTTCCCTTTTAAAGCCAGCGAAAATTCCGTGAAATTCGCTTCTTTAAGAAGCATTTCATTATATTCTCTGCCGATTTTTCCTAAGGAATGCGCATCAGAATTTGTTAAAAATGTATACGGATCAAGTTCTGTTACCCGCGAAGCCATGTCGGTGTCACAGCTTAATCCGAGTTCCGCCGCGTCAATGAGCGCCGGGTCGAAAACTTCTGTCAAAGAAGATATGACTCCTTTTCCGTACAGGCTTTTATGCGGGGTGAACATATGGGCGGGAATAAACAGCCCGCCCAATTCCTTTGTTTTCCTTTGAAGATTCAAACCGGTTTCATAAATGCGCTGGGAACTGAGATGGATATTTTTAAGCCTTTTTGCAAGCCACTCAGAAAACATCTTCATTTCGGCAAGAGACGGCATAAAGACGAGAACGTGAATCGGCCCGCGGCATGTGTGATCATAGATTTCAAGCTCACTGCCCAACAGAAGCGTCGTATTCCGATACCGGATGCCGCCTTCTTTCAGCTCACGGTATCCGCCTTCATCAATTCCGCGCTCGATTTCTTCTATGACTTCCGGGGAATGGCAGTCGATGATGCCCAATAGTTCAATTCCCTTCCCCTCACTGGCTTCTTCTAAAATCCGGTGCAGCGTCAACGTTTTGGCCCCGGTGATTTTGACCGGTTTTCCCGTATAGGTGCGGCCGATATGAATATGCAGATCCGCATAGATGGTTTTCATCATTTTTCCTTCAGCGCTTCTTTCAGCTGGAGATACTGAATCGCGTACGCCGTTTTTGCGTCATACACCCTGCGGGATTCAATCAGCTTCACGGCCTCTTCAAGCGTGACCTGCATGACTTCGACAAATTCATCCTCATCCAGCTCTCGTTTTTCTTCCAGCGGCGAAAGCCCTTCCGCAAGAAAGAGATGCACGATTTCATCAGCAAACCCGGGTGATGTATAAAAAGCGGTGATTTTCGTCAAGGTTTCCGCCGTATATCCCGTTTCTTCCTCGAGCTCTCTTAACGCCGTATGTTCCGGCTCTTCCCCCTTTTCAAGCTTCCCGGCCGGAATTTCAACGATTGTCCGTTCCAGCGGCTTTCTGAACTGGTTCACCAAAATGATTTTTCCTTCCTCGGTCACCGCAAGTACGGCCACTGCTCCCGGATGTTTGACGATTTCCCGCTTGCTTGTTTTTCCGTTCGGGAGCTCTACATCCTCTAAGTAAAGATCTATGACTTTCCCGTCATACAGCTTTTTTTTCGCAAGTGTTTTTTCTTCTAAATGTTTCATCATGTCATCTCCCGTTCTGTCTCTCTATTATGCCTCATATATTTTATCATACATGCATGAGAGGGAGGTGCTTTTCGATTGAAGGTGTACCGGAAGGATAAGAGTATCGTATTGGTCGGAAAGGCGTGGGAAGTGCGGGCTAAACTGAAAGAATACGGACGGACATTCCGCTATGTCGGAGATTGGATCACCGGGCCTTAACAGTTGAAAACTTCGCGCCTTTATATTACGGTCAATAAAAGACTATAAAAAGGAGCGAAACGATGAGAAAACGCACACTGGGACATTCTGATTTAGAAATAAGCGAAATCGGGCTCGGCTGTATGTCGCTGGGCACGGATAAAGCTAAAGCGCTGTCTATTTTGGATGAAGCGATCGAGCTTGGAATCAATTATTTAGATACCGCTGATCTTTATGATTTCGGCAGAAATGAGGAAATTGTCGGGGAGGCCGTCAAAAACCGCAGGCACGACATCATTTTAGCCACGAAAGCCGGAAACCGCTGGAATGATGATAAAGACGGCTGGCATTGGGACGCTTCCAAGGGCTACATAAAAGAAGCGGTCAAAAACAGCCTGCGCCGGCTGAAAACGGACTATATCGACCTTTATCAGCTGCATGGCGGCACGATGGAAGACCATATTGACGAAACGATCGAAGCATTTGAGGACTTAAAACAGGAAGGTGTCATCCGGTATTACGGCATTTCCTCGATTCGTCCGAATGTTATTAAAGAATATGTAAAAAAATCAAATATCACCAGCGTTATGATGCAATACAGCCTGCTGGACCGGCGTCCCGAGGAGTGGCTTCCCCTTTTAGAGGAGAACGGAATCAGCGTAGTCGCAAGGGGGCCTGTCGCTAAAGGGCTTCTTACGGAAAAACCGCTTGATCAAGCGGCCGCAAGCGTAAAAGAGAACGGCTATTTAACATATTCTTTTGCAGAACTGGCAGAAACCAAAAAAGCGATCAGCGCTGCCGCACCTGACTTGAGCATGACGGAGCTTTCTCTTCAATACTTGCTGTCACAGCCGGCCGTCGCTTCTGTCATCACCGGAGCCAGCTCACTTGAGCAGCTGAGAGAAAACTGTTCGGCTGCAGAGGCCCGGCGTTTAAGCAGCCAGGAAATCAAAGCCCTGCAATACCATACAAAACGGGACGTATACGAAGCCCATCGTTCTTAAATAATAAAACCGGCACCTTTTCAGATGCCGGTTTATTTATATTTGTGCCAATCGAGACTGCTTTCATTCAGCAGCTCTTCAAAGCTTTTATGTTTTTCTTTTTCTTTTCGTTTTCTGATTTGTTCCGCCTTTTGCTGCGCCTGTTTTTTCTCGTCTTCTTCCTTCAGCTCACTTTTCATTTGCAAAAGCCTGGCCTTCAGATCTTCCTCCAGATCGTCTTTTAAGCTGTGTTTTTCTTTAGGCAGCTGCTTTTTCATCATGACGCCCCCCGTATCTGAATATGGTGAAGCAAGTGTACCACGGAGCGCCGGAGGCCGGCAACGTTCACGGTCCTGAATAGCCGGAGGAAGGATTTTTCATATGAAAGGAGGGTGCCTGTGTGAAAAAATGGCTGGCGGTGTTCGGTTCGGCTTGCGCAGTCTTTTTGGCTGCCGGATTCGCTTTTACGAATCTGATTATGTTTATGAAGAAAAAGACGGATGAAGATATCATGAAAAAAGAAACGGCGGACGGGCATGATAGATTTGATTCCTTTCAGGCCATGGAAAAAGAAGAAGCCGTCATCCTGTCACGCCACGGGTATGAGATCAAAGGCTTTTACATCGCCCCGCATCATACGGCAAACACCATGATTATTTGTCACGGCGTTACCGTAAATTCGTTCAATTCATTGAAATACATGGATTTATTTTTAGATTTAGGATGGAATGTGCTCGTATATGACCACCGCGGGCACGGAAAAAGCGGCGGCAGAACGACGAGCTACGGCTATTTTGAAAAAGATGATTTGGAAGAAGCCGTGAATTGGGTGAGACACAAAACCGGAGACGGCGGTCAAATCGGCATCCACGGGGAATCGATGGGAGCGGTGACGGCCTTATTATACGCGGGCGGGCATCAGGATGAAAACGGCGCTGATTTTTATATTGCGGACTGTCCGTTCGCAAGCTTTCGCGATCAGCTCGCCTACAGGCTGAAACGGGAGTTCCGGCTGCCTCCGTGGCCGCTTCTGCCTTTGGCTGATTTCTTTTTGCGGATGAGAGAAGGCTACCGTATCCGTGATGTATCTCCTCTATCGGTTATCAGCCGCATCCGGCAGCCCGTGCTGTTTATTCACAGTAAGGAAGATGATTATATACCCTCCGCTTGTTCCGAATTGCTGCACCGCAGAAAACGCGGCCCTAAGATGCTCTATCTGGCCGAATCGGGAGGGCATGCCATGTCGTACACCAAAAATCCGGAGAGCTACCGTAAAGCCGTTCAAACCTTTTTAGATACCATGACGCAAACGTAAAAAAGCGAAAGAACGTATGCTGGTTCTTTCGCTTTCCCGTCATAAAACGTCGGTAATCCCGTCCATATTTTCTCCGATCCAGTCAATGGCGAGGTCGATTGTCGTAAACTCCTGCGCTTTGAAGGTCATCTCATCTTGAAGCAGCCAGACATCCTTCTGAACGGATTCAGCCCCTCCGATGGACCAGTGCAGCAGACTGTACGGGTGGTTGTTGTTCAGAAAGGATACCCACGTTTTATGCTGTGCCGTCTGTTTAATGGCTTTCAGCTTTTGATTCACTTTCCGTTTCTCCCTGCTTTACTAATATGCTCATTCTCGGGCTCAGCATCTCTGCCGGGCTTTTTAAGACGAGCGTTTTTGCCTTTTCATTGTAATCGATTGTCATTTCCTCGTCAAAAAACACTTTTTGTGAGGTCTGGATGTAAAGCGGAAGTCCGTTGGTTTCAATGGCTTCGCATTGTCCCGTTAATTCGTCCGCCAGCCAGATGGTCGGCACGCCGCTCACCGCGCACCCGCAGCCTTCTGCGTCATAGCGGAGCTGCGCTTTTTTCCCCGGGTTGGCGTCCATTGCCTGCTGAAGTGTGTGTTTCGCCGCATCCGTCACATGTATTTGCATAGATGATCCTCCGTTTTTCATTTTCGCCATTGTAGCATACCGAGCCGCTGTATGCATTGTTTCTGCTTTCTTTACAGCAGCCCGCTCTCCTTAGTCCTTTGCCTCTTGTTCAGCCGCCTTGATCCAGTCATTTTTCCCTTCACTATACTTTGCCATATCGTATGGGTACGTCTTAGCGAGGTGCCGTTTCAGTTCCATGTATTGAGCCGCTTTTTCAGGCTTTGCGGTGAGGTAATCCCGGAACAGCAGATGACGCTTCACGTCCGGATGGCCTGTTTCGTATATGTGAACGTGGTGTGTGCGCTTGTTGCCGCCTTTTTGAAAGAAACGCCGGCCCTCTATCCCATTTTCCCCTTTCGCCTCATAGCCGAGTGCTTCCAGCTGCGGACTGAATCGGTCAGCGTCCGAAATATCTTTAACCTCCGCCAGTATATCGATGACGGGTTTGGCGGCCATCCCTGGGATAGAGGTGCTGCCGATGTGGCTGACAGAATGAAGTGCTGGGCCGAAGATTCGGATCAAGTCCGCCTTCTCTCTTTCAAACGTTTCTTTCCATTCCGGCTTGTACGGAACAACTTCCGCTTTCCTCTTCGGATAAAGATGAAAAAACGAGAGGGTCAGCCCTTCCGGCGTCTCTATCTGTCCGGCTTCTGTGAAACCTGTTTTTAAATAGAGAGAGACTGCCGGAACGTTTTGGCTGGCGGTAGCCGCCTCTATTTTTTGGGCGTCCCGGTTTTGATCTATCACAAATTGAATAAGCGCCCGTCCGATTCCTTTTCGAAAGCCGGACGGGTGCACCGTCAGCCTGCATATGACAAGGTCATATCCCTTTTTTTCATACGAAATGACGCCTGCAAGCTGATCTTTTTCCTTGAAACCGGCAAACGTCTCCCGTGACCGCTGTATATCATCGGGTGTTTCATGCAGGGCGGGAATGCCGAAAAAGCCGATCAGCTCGGCTTCTTTTTGATAAGCGCAGCGCTGAACCGCCGCAATTTCCCGCGCGGTCTGTTCTTGTGTATGCTGTAAAAATGTAATCAATCTTCCGCCCCTTTTGACGCAAACATCCGCTGTGACTCCGTCTTCGTAATGCGGACCGCGTACGCTTCATACCAGGCGCTTTTTCCTTTTTGTTTTGCCGCCTGGTGGTCAGTATGATCTTTCCACCTTTTAATCGCCTCCAGGCTGTCCCAGTAGGAAACCGTGATGCCGCAGCCGTTTTCCTCCCGAACGCTTTCCGCGCCTAAAAAGCCCGGCTGTCCGCCTGCCAAATTCATCATGCGCTCTGCCGTATGTTCATATTCCTCATCATATTTTCCCTTTATTGATGAAAAAATGACCGCATAATAGGGCGGTTTGGGCGTGTCAGCTAAAAAACCCATATTCATCCCCCTCTACATATATTTCACAAACAGAATCCGGTCTTCTCCCGGACCGTCATAATTCGCAAAAACAGGGATTCCGTTTACGGTTTTGGTTCCTTTTTCAGCTTCAAAGCCTAATTTTGTATGATAAGCGATTGATACTTTATTGACAGGCGCCGTCACGCAATTGACTTTTGTGCAGCCCCTTTTCTTCACCGTCTCCATAAATCGGTCGTAGAGCTGTTTTCCAATTTGCATTTTTCTGAAATCCGGATGCACACCGGAAAAATGAATGTAGGCTGTCTCAGGGTCTGATTGTGACTGAAAACCGATTAAAAAACCGGTCATTCCCTCCGGCCCGTACGTGATAAAGCTTGTGTCCTGAAAATGTTCAAAAAACAAGCGCGGCAGTTTGTCTTTCATCTGCCTGCCGCCCCACCAATCATTCAAAACAGACGTAACCATTTCATAGTCTTCAGAGGTAATTGTTCGAATATCCATTATCGATTGACTCTCCTTTTCGTCCGGCAAAATGAATGTCAGCTCTTCTCATTGGAATATAAAAAATTATATGTGGGTTGTTTGCAATTGTAAATGATTTCTTTTCAAGCAAACGAATCAGCACGTCTTCCAGCCAGGGAATGATTTACCAGTATAAACGTGATCATTGTTCGGGTACAATGAAAAACAGAACAAATGTTCCCGGAGGTTTTTTTATGGCTGATATTCTTCTTGTAGATATGCAATCGTTTTATGCGTCTGTGGAAAAAGCGGAAGCGCCTCATCTCAAAAGCCGGCCCGTGATTGTCTCGGGAGATCCCGAAAGACGCAGCGGCGTCGTGCTTGCGGCTTGTCCGCTCGCCAAACGATACGGCGTAAAAAATGCCGAACGGCTGTGGGAAGCGCAGGCCAAATGTCCCGATGCCGTTATTGTCCGTCCGCGGATGCAGCGGTATATTGATGTATCCGTCATGATTACCGAACTGTTTGAACGGTATACCGATCTTGTAGAACCCTATTCCATCGATGAGCAGTTTCTCGACGTGACCGGAAGCAGGCGGCTGTTCGGTGATCCTTTTACAATTGCCGAAAGCATTCAGCAAGCGATTATGCGTGAATTCGGCATTTATGCCCGTGTCGGCATCGGGCCGAATAAGGCGCTCGCAAAAATGGCTTGCGACCATTTTGCCAAAAAAAACGCATCCGGCATCCACAGATTGGATATGTCAAATATCAGGCAGGATCTGTGGCCGCTGCCGGTCGGAAAATTATTCGGCATCGGAAAACGGATGGAGCATCATTTAAGACGGATGGGCATCAGCACAATCGGCGGGCTTGCCGGACACCCCGCCGAATTGCTGAAAAAACGCTGGGGCATTAACGGCGAATTGCTTCAGCGGACAGCCCGCGGCATCGATCCCTCTCCGGTCACCGTCAACACGCACAGCCGGCAAAAAGCGATCGGCCATAACATGACCCTCCCGAGAGACTACAGCCGCTTTGAGGATATCAAAGTCGTGCTGCTGGAGTTAAGCGAAGAAGTGGCCCGCCGCGCCCGTTTCAAACAATACATCGGCCATACGGTTTCGGTCAGCATCAGAGGCGCTGATTTTGAATTCCCTTCAGGTTTTCACAGACAGAGAAAGCTGGTGTCACCGACTAATTTCGGAATGGATATTTTTAAAACGGCGGTCAAGCTCTTCAAAGAGCATTGGAACGGTGCGCCCGTCCGCAGCGCCGGCGTCTCCCTTTCCCAGCTGGAGCCTTGTGATTATGTTCAGCTGAGCCTGTTCGATGCCCAGGAAAAAAAGATCAGTCTCGGCAAAGTATTGGATGATATTCATGAGCGGTACGGCCCTGCGTCGCTCCTCCATGCCGCTTCACTGACAGAGGCCGGCCAAGCCTTTCACCGGGCTGAAAAAATCGGCGGGCATTACAAATAATTTGAGGTGATATACATGAATCCGAACAAATTAACACCCGGGTATAATGTCATGTGGGAATCAAGCCGGATGATGCTGCCCGAACATCGGGAGCAGCTGCTTGCGAAAAAACGAAAAGAACGGGAATTCCGGCCTCCGGAACTGAGCGAAGAGCAACTGAACGACATGAACCGCATCATTGCGGCGTCGATTGAAGAAGACAGGGCCATTTCGGTCACCTACGCTTCCGCACACGGCCCCCGCCGCTTTTGGGGCTGGGTAAAACAAGTGAGGCATGACGAAAAGCGTTTAAAAATCATAAACGATGAAGATGCGTTAACGCTGCCGTTTCATCGTATTCTCTCAGCTGAATTGGAATAAAAATCCTAACCCGGCCCTGACAGAAAATATGATAGAAGAGTGGGAGGATCACATGATATTTAGTAGAATAAAGATGAATGACAAGAATAGGAGAATATATGATGGATCAATTTATAGAAAAAATGCTGGGACAAGCCCTCCGCCAGTATGGACGGAATGTGTCGACAGATCCGCTGAGCCCCTATGAAAAACAGAGTTTAAAAAAAGCTTTAGAAGAAAGAAGGAATGAAGAACCCGATGAGGATCTCCATGCCCATGTAGAAGATATTATCTACGATTACGTCACCAATCAGGGGCAGTTTTCCTGACACGGACGTTTATGCACCGGGCGATAAGGGAAATGTCCGAGAGTAAACCCTTAAAGATTGCGTGGTGCAGGATATGCCTGTCGGGCCTTATTTCAGAATCGGCTATGCCGTTCTTCTGTTATTTCTCATCATTTATCTCGGAACATTAATAGACTTTTTGTTCCAGCCTGTTGTGATTACGGTTAAAACCTTGTTTCCGCCCATTGTATTATCGGGCGTCCTTTACTATTTGTGCCGCCCGCTCGTCAGACTGCTGCATGCGAAATTAAAGCTGCCCGAAGGGATCGCGATTTTAGCGATTTATGCGGGAACAGCCGGCCTTTTTGTCCTCTTCCTTTATACGGCGGGCCCTGCCGTTCAAAAACAGTTTACAGCCTTCACAGATCATATTCCGGAGCTTTCCGCAAAAGCTGAAAATTGGATCCGGCATCTCCAGGACAGCAAATGGTTTTCCCGGCTTCAGCATGGGGATTCCTTTAAAAAATTAGCAGACAAAGCAGCAAATTATTCCGGTTCAATCGCTGATTCTCTCAGCAGCCTGGCCGGTACGGCTGCCAATGCCGCCATCACCGCCGCCATTATTCCGTTTGCGCTGTATTACATGTTAAAAGAAGGAAACAAAGCCCCTCGGCGACTGCTGCGGCTTCTTCCGGAAAAACATCAAAAAGAAGGAAAACAAATACTTCGGGATATGGATGAAGCTCTCAGTTCATACATACAAGGACAGCTGCTCGTCAGTTTCTGTGTCGGCGTTCTCGTCACGATCGGCTATTTTATAATCGGGCTCGATTATCCGCTCGTTCTGGGCGCGTTCGCCATGGTGACAAACCTGATTCCGTTTATCGGGCCTTGGATCGGCACATTTCCCGGAGTCATTGTCGGATTGTTCGATTCACCGACCGAGGCGGTGCTGGTGATTACGGTCGTCGTCATTGTCCAGCAGCTTGAAAGCCAGCTGATTTCCCCGCAAATTATGGGTCGGAAGCTGGACATTCACCCGCTGACCATTATTTTTCTTCTGCTTGCCGCCGGCAAATTCTCAGGAATTGCCGGGATGCTGCTGGCCATTCCGGGATATGCGGCCGCAAAAGTGGTCATAAGCCACATGCAGAAACTATTCATTCTCAGAAAAAAAACAAAGCTAGGAGAGAAATGATTCATCCCCCATGTCTTCACATCGGTCAAAATGAAAAAACGGCGGGCTGAAGAAACCCGCCGCACACGGAGGTAAAAAAGATGAACATCGGTGATGTCATTTTTCAATTGATTTCATTTATTGCAGCCGCATTTTTCCTGTTTGCCGTGATATACGTATTCAGAAGCTTGAACAAGCGCCGCATACAATTGGACAGAATCGAAAAGAAACTCGACGCGCTGCGCGAAGAAAAAAACGAAAAGTTATAGTTCATTCAGAAGCAGGCGCAACGAGCTCCACTTTTATCCGATCCGGGTCCTCCGTGTATACGGCGTAATGCGTGCTTCCGCCTGCATATGGATGGCGGTCCCTGTAAAGCACGGGGCATCCTCTGGCAAGCAGCTTTTCTGTCATCTCGTCAACCTGCTCTCTTGATGCAGCATGAAAAGCCAGATGGTTCAGCCCGACCCGGCATCTGTGGTACTCCGGTGTTAAAAAACGCTCCTCTGTCTGTACAAGCACAACATAAAATCCTGCGTTTTTCCAGCTGATGCCGGAGTCCCAATTTTGAAATTCTCTATAACCGAGCTCACCTAAAAACCATCCCCAAAACCGGGCGGAGGCTTTCAAGTCAGATACATACAACTCAATATGATGCATCATAATATTCGCTTCCTCCTCCCATCACACCCGCCTTACCAGCACCTCTTCAACTTTATGGCCATCACCTTTTCTCAAAATCAAATCCGATCTGAATTTTGTCGGCAGGATATTTTCATACAGATTCGGACGGTTGACGCTCTCCCAAATGGAGGCGGCCATGGTATCCGCTTCTGCATCAGACAAATCCTTAAATTTATGAAAATAAGAAGCCGGATCCTGAAAAGCGGTTTCTCTTAAGAGGCGGAAACGCTCCAAATACCACGTGAAAATCCGGCTTTCTTCGGCATCCACATAGATCGAAAAATCAAAGAAATCCGATACAAAAATCCGCGGATCTTCCCTGTCGTCCTCTAAGGTCGGCGACTGCAGGACATTGATTCCTTCGATAATAACGATATCCGCACCTTCGACAACCTCGACGGCGCCCTCTTCCCTGTCATACGTAAGATGGGAATATACGGGCGCCTCCACTCTCTCTTTCCCCGACTTTATATCGTTCAGAAACTCAAGCAGCGCTTTCACGTCGTAGCTTTCCGGGAATCCCTTTCTGGACAGAAGGTTTTTCCTTTTTAATTCCGCCGTCGGATACAAGAAACCGTCGGTTGTCACCAGGCTCACCTTCGGCCTGTCCGGCAGACGGGAAAGAAGCTTTTGCAAAATTCTCGCCGTCGTGCTTTTGCCGACGGCGACGCTGCCCGCGATTCCGATGATAAACGGGATTTTCGCTGAATGCGGATGCTTCAGAAACACATTGACATGCTGATTCCGTCTTGCGGCAGACGTGACATGAAGATGGAGAAGGCGCACAAGCGGAATGTAGATCGTTTCTACTTCTTCCACCGACAGGTAGTCATTCAGCCCCTCTACCGCCTTGGCTTCTTCCTCTGAAACGGCAATGGAAAGATGGCCGCCGAATCCGGCCCACGACTCGCGGCTGTGCTGCGTATACAATGTATGTAAGTTCAATTCTTTACTTTTCACAATTCACACCAATCTCTCTGTATGGCTTTCCGATAAAAAAACAAACGCTTACAAAGATTGTAACGGAAAACCGCTTCACTGTCTGCCCATTTTTTTCAAAAATGAGGAACCGATCCGGCTGTACTCTTCCATTTCCTCCTCCGGAACCATGCTTCCGCCGGTGCTCCACACAAGGTGCACGGCATTTTCCATCTCAAGCCCCCGCTCTTTTATATAACGGTTTCCGGCTTCGGTCTGAACGACCTTGACGGCCCCGGCCAGTCCGGCGAGTGCAGAGGGTTCAAGGCTCTTATTCTCGGCCGCCCTTAATTGATAAAGCAGCGAAAAAAGCGTGCCGTCATCGGCGGTATAACAGCCGCTGATTATAGGCTCCATCAGAGGGCCGGCCAGTCCGGACGGCCTTCCCACCGCGAGTCCGTCGGCGGCCGTTTGATTATCAAGACCGATATCCTGCACGCTGATTCCGTCATGCAAGCCGGAAAACAGTCCTAACAGCATACACGGTGAATGCGTCGGCTCACCGAAAAAAATATGGACATGCCCGCCATAGATCAGCTTTAGCGCAAGCGCGACGCCGCCCGGACCTCCTCCGACCCCGCACGGCAAATAAACGAAAAGCGGTTCATCTGCATCAGGCTTTATGTTCATTTGATCGAGCTGCTTTTTCACACGGCTTCCCGCAACGGCATACCCCAAAAACAGATCCCGGGAATGCTCATCATCAATAAAATAACAATAAGGGTCCTGCTTCGCCTGCATGCGCCCCTCTTTGACAGCCAGACTGTAGTCTGCTTCATATTCGATGACGCGAACCCCCTTTTCCCGGAGCAGCTCCTTTTTCCACTGCTTTGCGTCACTGGACATATGAACGGTCACACAAAAGCCGAGCTTCGCGCCGATTATGCCGATACTCAGACCTAAATTGCCCGTAGAGCCGACGGCTATAGAGTATTTTGAGAAAAAAGCGGTAAACCGTTCTTCAGTCAATATGCTGTAATCGTCGTCTGCTGAGAGCATCCCCGCTTTTACCGCGAGATCTTCGGCATGCTTCAGCACTTCGTAAATCCCGCCGCGCGCTTTAATGGAACCGGAAATCGGAAGTTCGTCGTCGCATTTCAAAAGCAGACGCCCGGGGAAAGCCTGAGCGGCGCTGTGTTCCAGATGCTTCTTCATTTCATTAATCAAGACAAGCGGAGATTCAATGAGGCCTCCCTCCGCTTCCGTCTCCGGAAAAGCCGACGCGATATAAGGCGCAAACCGGCGCAGCCTTTCTTCCGCTTCGGCAATCTCCTTTTTCCATTCAGCGCCATGCTTTACTGGATCATCGGTTTTATGCGGATTGATCCAAAATACTTCACGCGCCTCCGCCATTTGCCTGACTAGAGGCTCTGCCATCAATGCCTTGTGTATATCCCGGTCGGACATTCCTTTTTCCCCCTTGTTACTTTTTCTTTAATGCGCGGCCTGCCAGTTTTTCTGTAAACGATGGGAAAAGCTGATACAGCTTCGTCCCGAAGCTCATCCATCGCGGAAGATTCATTTCCCGTTTATCCGTCAGAATCACGGATGTAATGCGCTCTGCCACATGGTCGGCATCAAGCATCCATCTGCCGACGCTTTTCACATAACCGCCCTCTTTATCTGCAATTGTAAAGAAGTCTGTTTTAATCGGACCGGGATTAACCGTTGTCACGGCTACACCCGTACCGGCCAGCTCAAGCCGCAGCGCATTGGAATACCCTAACACGGCGTGCTTCGTTGCGGAATAAAGGCTTGATTTCGGCGTCGCCAATTTGCCGGCCTGTGAGGCGATATTGATAATATGGCCGCTTTTCGCATGAAGCATCACAGGAAGACAGGCCTTCGTACAGGCGATTAATCCGAAGACGTTGACTTCAAACATTGCCTTCATATCATCCAAAGATGAATCAGCGGCCGTTTCAAAAATGCCGAAGCCGGCGTTGTTGATTAATACGTCAACATGACCGATCAAACGCCTTACGTTTTCAGCCTCTTCTGCATGCCGGACGTCAAACGGAACGACATCACACTGTCCGCCGCGCGCGGTAATCGTCTTTTTCACTTCCTGCAAGCGGTCCTCCCGCCTGGCGGATAAAAAAACATGAGCCCCTTCTGCCGCGCAGGAATATGCAAGCCGTTCTCCGAGTCCGCCGGATGCTCCGGTGATCCAAATCCGCTTATCCGTTAATCTGCCCATTTCCTTCACTCCTTTACAGCTTTAAACTTCAGAGTGTTCCCCGACTGAAAGGATACAGCCTTCCCTTCGGCGGCCAGCACGTCAAGATGGCCGATCGTTTCTGACATCGTTAAAAACAATTCATTTTCATACACAGCCGGAAACAGCCGCCGGCATACCTGGAAAGCCGTCAGCGTTTCCTCTGACAACAGGCGCAGCACATATTCCGACCGACTTCTCTGTTTTTCAAGCCGCCTGTCAAAAGCAGGCTTTACGTCTGTCAGCAGATCGCCGTGTCCCGGATATAAAAAGGACGGGTTTACGTCATGCAGCCGCTTCATTGAGTTCAAGTAGTCGAGCATCGGGGCCGCGCGCACGCCCCCCTTTTCCGGAGCTTCCAGAATCGGATTGGTGGAGCTGTTGGACAAAAGCAGATCGCCGCTGAACATTTCACCGCTTTTTTCATGGTAGAGCGCAATGTGAGAAGCGGCATGACCCGGGATTTCGAGCACCGTCCAGCCGTTAAGCCCGTCAATTTTTCCGCCTTCCCTCACTGTTTTCGTTAACGGACGGTTTGCAGAAAATAAGTATGACAGCTTAACTGTTTTATGTATGTCTTCAGGCGTCAGGGGAACGTCCATTTCAGTCATAAGCGACAGAAAAAAGTCCTCCTGCCGGGCGATATACGACTGATCCTGAGTAATGTACCTGTCATTCAGCGGATGCCCTATTACTTCCGCATCGTCGGAAAAAAGGTGCAGCAGACCTGAATGATCTGCGTGATGATGAGTGAGCACCACCTGTTCTATATCTGCCGCAGAAACCCCGTGTTCCTTAAGCTGCAATGAGAGCGATTCAGCCGCTTCCTTTGTATTCGGGCCGCAATCAATAAGGGTTAAGGCTTCATCTTTTACTAAATAAACGATAACGTCGCCGACTGCAAACGGAGTCGGCACACGTATCGGAATGATCTTTCTCGCTGCCATGTTTACGCTCCTTCGTTCTTTTCATTCCTGAATAATCATATTTTAGCGTTTTCTTTTCACTGTGTCATTATTGCCGCATATCGGAAAAAAAGATTGACATCCCGCTCTTGCGCATAGCATAATGAACAACAAACTAGAAAACACGGAACGCGATGACGAGGAACTAGTATATAAACAACGGCAGCAGAGAGCAATGTCCCCGGCTGAAAGACATTGCGGCCCTCTTGTTTACAGAACCTGCCCTCAGAGCGGTTAGGAAAACCTAAACGTATCCCCTCGTTACGGGATTTGAGCTGAGCACGGCTGATTCGTGCTAATGTAAGGTGGTACCGCGAAACCTTTTCGTCCTTTTTGACGGGAAGGTTTTTTTGTGTTTTGAGAAGAAGGAGGATTTATATGAAGAAAATCGGTTTTATCGGGGCCGGATCAATGGCGGAAGCAATGGTGAACGGACTGCTGCAAAGCGGAATGACAGCCCCCGGACATATATATATGACAAACCGGTCAAATGACAGCCGGCTTGAAGAGCTCCAAAAAACGTACGGAGTAAAACCGTGCCGGGATAAAGAAGAGTTTTTCAGCAATACCGACATTCTCGTTCTCGCCTTTAAACCGAAAGATGCGGCAGAAAGCATTGAGAACATTCGCGAATACGTGAAAGATCAGCTTGTGATTTCTGTCATCGCAGGGCTGACGATTCACACGATTCAGCAATATTTCGGCAGAAAGCTCACCATCATCCGGGCGATGCCGAATACATCCGCGGCCATTCAGCAATCGGCGACCGGTTTTTCCGCAAGCTCCGAGGCGAGTGAAGCTGAAATCCGGACGGCAAAAGAGCTTCTGGAAACAATCGGAGAAGCGACGCGCTTTGAAGAAAAACACCTTGACGCCGTCACAGCCATTGCCGGAAGCGGTCCCGCCTATGTGTACCGGTATGTCGAAGCAATGGAAAAGGCCGCCCTTCAAGCCGGCCTGCCGGAAGAAACGGCAAAAGAGCTGATTTTACAAACCATGGCCGGGGCGACGGAAATGCTCAGAACAAGCAGCAAACGGCCTGAACGCCTGCGCAAGGAAATCACAAGCCCGGGCGGCACGACTGAAGCAGGCCTTCGCGCATTAGAAGAGCGCCGCTTTGAAGAAGCCATCATGCACTGCATCGCAGAAACCGCAGCACGGAGCGCCGAAATTAAAGAACAATTCGCAGGCTCCGTTCTGCAAAAGACGGACCAGTGATAAAGCATGGGGCTTCCCATGCTTTTTTCATTCTGTTTAACTGCCGTATAAGCGGCTGATTCTCTCTTTTACTTCAGGAAGATGGAATGTGGCTTCGTGCATGTTCACCTCTTCCTCAACCGCTTTTGTCAGCTCTCTTTTGATCCGTGCGGTCACATTGGTTTTCAGCGCAACCAGTGAGGCTCTCGGTTTATCCGCCAGCAGCCGGGCTAATTCGCGGCCTCTTTGAAGGACGTCTTTTTTCGGCAGCACTTCAAACGGAACTCCCCGTTTTTCCAGAGCGGCGCCGCTGAAATTCGCGGCAGTAAACAGCATTTCTTCCCCGAGGACAATTCCCAGTTTTTCAGGCACAATATACGTCGCGCCCATTCCCGGTGTAAATCCGTACTTCATATAATTACAAGAATAAAAACTCTCTCTGCTTAAAATCACGAAATCCGCGCTCAGACCGATCGTAAAGCCGGCTCCGATCGCATGCCCCTGCATGACGGAAATCACGGGAATCCTGCAATCCAATAAAAGACTGTGAAGCTTTAAATCTGTAAATTGAAGCTTTCCGCTCTGAATGGTCAAAAGCCCCTCCTGCGTTCCTCCCGTGCAGAAATAATTTCCGTAACCCGTCAGAAGGACGGTTTTATAGGACGGATGGGCATTGATGTCTCGGAATACCCGGTGCAGCTCTCTGACAAACTCTTCTGACAGCCCGTTTTTCCCGGCCGTATCCTGCATTGTGACCTGCACAATGCCCGGTTCTGTTTCCTGTACATCAATCATTGGATTCATGTTTATCTCCGTTTCTTTAAAAATACTCAAGCCTTTCCGGCTCTGAGTGTTTCTGATATTAAGTCGTCCATTCATACTTTCTGTGAAACTCTTTTATTTCAGTCAGCACCAATCGCGTTTTTCCTTGATGCGCATTCGGGATGTCTGCTGCGGGCGCGGCATTTCTTGTGCCGAATTTTACGATGCCGCTGTCTTGGAGCAGCCGGTCGTAATCAGCCATCGATAAACGGACGCGTTCATCCAAATGCCGGCTGATCTGAAATTGATTCTGCCGCGTACGGCTTTGCGGCATAACGACACCGCTGTAAAATTCAGAGCAGCAGCCCGAACCGTATGAAAAACAGCCGACGCGTTTCGGCGTTTCAAAAGAGCCGTTATCAATCGTGCTGGCAAGAGATAAAAATACGGTGGCCCCCATGATGTTGCCGACGCGCTGACAGTATTGAATCCCAGGCAGCACGCGTTGCTGAAAATCCGCTTCAATGTCTTGCGGCTTAGCCTTTGCCAATTTTCTCATCATCGTCCGATGCGCTCCTTTTACCATTCCGCCAAACGGAGTATGAAAAGAAAGGTATTGAAATGTATTCTTATAATCCGCCCCGCTCACACGCTTTCGGTATTCCTGAAATGATTTTTCACAGCAGTCCAAATAAGACATGAGCGACAGATCAGCATCCCCCGCTTCACTATCCGGAATCGGGCGGCAGGTATCCATGACTTCATACCCGTAATACCCGCTTGCGCCTTGATCAAGCAAAAAGACATGAGGGGTGCTGCTGACTAAAAGCGCCACAGCTCCCGCCCCCGCACTCGGTTCGGCATAGGACCATTCCTCCGTCAACGCGTCACCGCCTTCAGCCACTAAAAAGCGGGAAATATCCGTTCCGATGATGAGCGCTTTCGCTCCCGGCGATGTTTGCGATAAGATGAAATTCACGCCCATTTGAAACCCGGCCGTTAAAGAATAGCAAGCCTGTTTCACCTCAAATAACCGGCAATTCCGCTTCAGCTGCAAATAATCATGGACGTATGTACTGATGGATTTGCCAAAATCAATCCCGGATTCCGTACAGGTGATGACCATTTCAATCTGATTCCGTTCCTCTTCTGACAGAGAATCGATAATCGGTTTTGCGGCATTTACGGCGAACGTAATCGGATCTTCAAACGGAAGCGCCACCACTTTTTCTTTCATCAGCAGGTTCTCAAACCTTTTTTTATCCAGGTTCCGATGTTCCGCAAGCTCCATGACGTCTACATACGCGGTTCCGCCAAACACGTTCATTGCTTCGATTCCTACATTCATTTCTCCAAGCCCCCAGAGTAAAGAGGCTTCCCGCGAAGCCTCTTTTATTTTTTCGTTCAAAACTCAACAAGCAGCCTGTCAACGCCGTGAAATACAGGGCTCGGAACCAGATTCGGCTCTTGATCCTCAGTAAAACGCCATGCGGGCATCTGTTCAAAAAAGTGGGAAAGCGCGATTTTCGCTTCAAGCCGGGCCAGCGGCGCTCCTAAACAATAATGGCTGCCCTGACCGAATGACAGATGCTGATTCGGCTTTCGTCCCAAGTCAATCTGATCGGCATTTCTAAACTTCTTTTCATCTCTGTTCGCCGATCCAATCCACGCATACACTTTTTCTCCGGCCGGAATCGTTTTTCCGCCAATCTCGCTCTCAACCGCAGTGTAGCGGGTTACCCGCTGAATGGAAGGTCTGAGGCGGATGACTTCCTCAATAAAGTCAGGAAGGAGCGCCTTGTTTTCAAGCAGCCGGGGCAGAATGTGCGGGAACTCCTTGAGACTGAGAAATGAATTTCCGATCACATTTTCCGTCGTTACGTGCCCCGCGACGATCAACAAGCCGCAAAAACCGATTAATTGCTTGTCTGACAGCGGCTCTCCGTCTAAATCAGCTGAAATTAAATGACTGATTAAATCATTTTGCGGCTGTTTTCTCCGCTGTAAAATAAACTGCATGAAGTATCCGATCATCTGCTTTTGCACTTCATTCATTTTCTTTTCATCTTTTACATTCTGGCTTTGGTCGACCCAGCTTTTAAAGATATCTCTGTCTTTCGGAGGAAATCCTAGAAGCTCTGCGATCACGATAATCGGAAGCGGAAATGCGTAATCTTCAATAATGTCCATCCTGTCTTTTGAACGGACGGCCTGAAGCAGGTCATCAGCGATAGCGGCTATACGCGGTGCAAGAGACTCAACCGATTTCGGCATGAACGGCTGATTGACCAATTTTCTGAAGACGGTGTGTTCGGGCGGGTCCATTTTCAAAAGGCTGTCTTTGTTAATATGCCGGATCATTTTTTCCTGTTTGTCCGCACTTAAGTATTTATGATCGGAAGAAAAATGACTGTAGTCAGAAATCACCCGCTTCACTTCATCATAGGTGAAGATTTCCCAGCAATCTTCCTTTTCATTGTAATGAACGGGAGAGGTTTCTCTCATCGTTTGGTACCACTTGTACGGCTGCTGCTGTCTGATTTTTGTTAAACTGGTCATTTTCATTCCTCCAAGATGTGTTCAAGATTTGAAATGACCCGCCAAAGCTTACGAGTAAACCCGGCGGGCGGATATGTGAATTTACGGTCTTGTTTTGGCGGGCTGCTTCAGCATCTCACCATGCACGTTCAGTATCTTTTCCTGCAGCTGCAGAAAGCTGTATTCTGTCATTCCGTCTGCCGAATATAAAACGCCGCAAAATTCAGAAATCGTTTCGGCTGCGCTGTCTTCAGCCAATAACGTCATATGATTGGATACCGCCACATCCATGATGGCGATGTTTGTCATATGCTCTTCCCACTGGCTCCAATAGTTGACGAAATCAGCGGATAAAATATCAGCCCTGATTGTAAAATACGGATCAAGCTCACCCAAGAAAATACCGTTTTTATTTCGGAAATAATAGCATGTCACCCCGTTCGGATCCGGAAGCGGCAGGAGTTCGTAATCAGTGATTTCGTAAGCGTCCTGAACATTTATATTCTGCCTGATCAGATTTTTCACCAACGCGTCCGTCTTCGTTAACCCCCGCTGTTTGGCTTTTGCGATTAATTGCTCTAAAAATATGTCTTCATGAAGATCGGCATCTAGTTCATCACGGTGAATCAAGGTTTCAGAAATGCGTTCCGGATGTTGATAAATCGGTGCAAATAAAGCCATGTTCACCGTCTGCAGCATCATATTTTTATCAAATAATTCATCAGGAATGTTTATTTCCCGCGCACCCGCCGCGTCAAAGGAGTCGAGCATGACGATTGACTCAACGGTTTCTCCAGCCAGCTGCAATTGCCGGGTGACTTCATAAGCGAGCATGCCCCCTAATGAATAGCCGCCTACATCGTAAGGACCCCGGGGCTGCACGGTACGTATGAGCTTAACGTAATATTCGGCCATTTTTTTAATGCCGCGGATCGGTTCCCGGTCTGTCATCCACCCTCTTGCCTGAATTCCGTAAAAAGGACGCCCGGTCCGTTCGGCAACAGGCTGGTACAGCTCCACTGCCCCCAGCGCGGAATGAAACCAGAAAATCGGTCTTCCCTTTCCATTTGGGTTAAGACAGATCAGCTCGGGCGGTTCTTGATCATCTGTCTCTTCTGATATATCGTTTTGTTTCGTATGTTCCCCATGTACTTCCTCGGTGTCTTTTTGGACAGAACCGGTCAGATACCCGGCTAATGTTGCGATTGTCGGATATTCATAGACCAGATTTGCCGTAATAGACGCTTGATAGGTCTTATTAATGGACTGAACCCATTCCACACCGATAATAGAATCCAGCCCCATCTCAATGAATGCCTCATGCTCATCAATATCTTCCGGCTTCAGAAACAGGATGTCCGCAAGGCTTTCTTTGAGCTCTTTGCGCAAAGTGCCGTCAGAGATGCCGGCAAGGGGAGTTTCTGCTTCCGGGATTTGCGGACGTACCGCTGTTTCCTCCGCTTCAGCATACTCGGGTTTCTTTATTTGTCCCGCTATATATTCCGCAAGCTCTTCAAGCGTCGGGTGTTCATACACCTTATTGGCAGTAATCTCAGTGTGGTACGTTTTATTTACTGTTTGTATCCATTCAACCCCGATAATGGAGTCAAGACCCATGTCGATGAAAGGCTCATCAGCATCAATATCTTCCGGTGACAAAAATAAAATATCTGCCAGGCTTGTCCTCAATTCTTCAAGCAATGTTCTATTGTCTTCGGAAACGGCTTTTTCTGGCTGCTGGACAGAAACAGTACAATCCAAAGGCTGTAACACGATTGGCTTTTGCAATGTCTCCGGTTCAAACGCTCTCATTTCGATCTCAGTTAAAGGAGTCAGAGAAATCAGCCCTTCATGTTCAGGCTGCGGCGAAGACGGGAGAACGGTTTGCGTTTCAGACTTTTTCATGGCTTGGCCTGGTAAAGAACTATTTACATCAGCCGCCCAATACCTTTCTTTTAAAAACGGGTAGGCAGGAAGCGGCGTTTTATAATATTGCCCTCCGTCAAAAAGCCGTGTAAAAGGAAGATCATACCCTCTGCAAAAAAGGTCAGCGATATGTGCCAGGCTTTCTCTGTACTGCGCGGGCGAAGCCGCCGAGCGGCACTGTTCAATGCATTCCATTCCGAATGTTTTCATTCCGGCTTCTTCTGCCGGCTTCTGATCCTTCAAATTGGACACAAACACACCCGGAAGCTCTCTTTTTACAAGCCACTCCGATAATACCCGCTTCAGTTCGTCCGCACTGCTTACGATACAGGCAAACCGGTGATGTAAATGCTTTCTGCCGAGCAGGAGCGTATAACTTATATTTCCCAGATCGCTGTCTTTGTTCTTGCTGAGTGAATCCAGCAGGCGTTCTGCCTGAATTTCCAGCTGACGCTCCGTCCGCGCAGATAAAGGAATGAGGCAGGCCGGTTTTGCCGGCGACCGGCGCACGGTTTGCGGCGCCTCTTCAATAACAAGATGGGCATTTGTTCCGCTGAATCCGAATGAACTGATAGCGGCTCTGCGCGGTGCATCCGGATTCCGTTTCCACGGTATCAGCTTTTCATTCACAAAAAACGGGCTGTCCGCAAATTGAATATGCTGATTGGCTTGGTGAAAATGCAGGGAAGCCGGAATCTGCCGATGCTTCAGCGACAGCAGGATTTTAAACAGTCCGGCCATCCCCGCGGCCGCAGCGGCATGTCCGAGATTGGTTTTCACAGAGCCGATGGCGCAATATCCTTTTTTATCCGTATAGCGGCGGAAAGCGCGCGTTAAGGCGCCGAATTCGATCGGGTCGCCCAGTGCAGTGCCCGTTCCGTGAGCTTCCACCATTTGAATGGTTTCCGGATCAATGTGGAAAGTATCATAGACATGACGTTCCAATCGTTCTTGAGAAAGCGCGCTTGGAGCGGTGATTCCGTTTGTAGCGCCGTCCTGATTCATTGCAGATCCTTTTATGACGCCGTACACATGATCTCCGTCACTAACGGCGTCGCTAAGACGTTTCAGCACCACCGCTCCCACGCCTTCACCAGGCACGAACCCGTCCGCGCTTTGATCAAACGTATGGCAGCGTCCGGTCGGTGACAGCATATTCGCCTTATTTGACGACTGATAAAAAGCGGGAGTGGATTGAATGAAAACCCCGCCCGCCACCGCCATTTCCGTTTCTTTCGTCCAAAGCCCCTGACATGCCAAATGAATGGCTGTCAGCGAACTGGAACATGCCGTATCAACAGTGATCGCCGGACCTTGTAAATTAAGGTGATAGGCGATCCTTGCCGGAGTGACGGAATTATGATTGCCCCAAAAAGCCTGCGCGGGCCCCTGCTGTTTAAAAATGGCCTGGTAATCTCCGCCGCAGGAGCCGGCATACACGCCGCATTCCCGGCCTCTTACCGAGTCTCCCGCATATCCCGCATCTTCAAGCGCTTTCCATGATTCTTCCAAAAACAGCCGCTGCTGAGGGTCCATATAGGTCGCTTCACGTCCCGATATATGAAAGAAAACGGGGTCAAAACATTCAATGTCCTCTATAAAACTGCCATACTGGCATTGGCTGTCAGAGACATCCCATCTGTCTGCTTTTTTAATCAGATCCCGCCCGGCGGCTAAGTGTTCCCAAAACTCATGGACATTCTCCGATTCAGCAAACCGCCCGCTCATCCCGATAATCGCGATCGGTTCTTTTTCATGTAACACAGCTGCTGATTTTACTGTTTCGGCCGGATCCTTTTGTTCGCGGCGGTACGTCATTTGATACGGCTCAGAAACGCTGATGACGATTTTCCCGATATTTCCGCGGTCATCCAGACAGTGATACGCTTCTTTTATGTCTTCAAAGGAAAAGATTTTTGAGATGACAGGCTGAATGACTCCCTCTTCCGCCAGCCGCTGCAGTTCCAATTGATAGTCCTTGACCTGGTCCGGATTTTGAAGGGACAGCTTCCGCAAATCCACGCTGTGAAACGATTGATTGTTATGAAGGACGGACAAGTCGACTGATTTAGCGGATTTCAGCGCAGTCATGGCAATTTCGATATATCTTCCGCCCGGCGCCAGGCAATTCATTCCTTTTTGCATGGCATCACCGGCCAGGGTATTAATGACAACATCCACCCCCCGGCCGCCGGTCATTCGCATGATTTCCGTTTCAAAATCTTCTTCTAAATAGCAAATGGTATTGCGGACCCCGAGCGAATGCAAATACTCAATTTTTTTCTGTGATCCGGCCGTGGCATATATTTCCGCGCCGATATGCCGGGCCATTTGCACCGCGATCAGCCCCGTTCCTCCCGTCGCGGTCTGAATTAATATTTTTTCGCCTTTTTTAAGTCCGGCTTTCCGGAAGGCGTCTATCATGGTCACCGCCACGGTGGGAAGAGCGCATGCTTCTTCAAAGGTCAGCCGGGCCGGTTTATGATAGACTTGATGTTCTTTACATGTGATGAGATTCGCCTGAGATCCAAATTCCTCTCCCATGCCGACAATCACTTCATCACCTGGAATGACGGATGTTACATGCCTCCCTGTCTTGATCACGACGCCGCTTGCTTCAAATCCCGGAGTGAACGGATAAGGCGGCATCGTCGGGTACAGCCCTCTGACACAAAGCAAGTCTCCGAAGTTTAAAGAAAAGGCGCGGACGGCTATTTGAACCTCGTCATCTTTTGTCTCGGGCACTTCACTGCGGGCAATCGTCAGATCTTCAATGCCGCCCGGACGGTCAATCACAACCCGGAACATTCCCGAGTCATCGGACTTTGCGAAAGAAGGCGGCATACGTTCTTGTTTCGGTTTCTGATAACCGTTTTCCTTTCTTTCCGGCTGCAGAGGTTTTTCAGCAGGCCGTTCTTCCTGAAGCGCCGGGCGGATTTTCGCTCTTTCGGCCTTCAGAGACGAGGCTATGATGGTTTCGTATTCTTCCGAGATATAACCGGTCAGCAGTTTCACATGATAGTAATCAAATAAAATCGTTGTCTGCAGTGTAAGATTCAATCGCTTATTAATCTCGTTAATCACATTGACGGCCAGAATGGAATCAATGCCGTATTCAGAGAAATTCAGTTCTTCCTGAATATCCTCTTCTTTCATTTTTAATACATCGGCAATACTTGTTTTGATGACTGAGCGGACATGGGAAGCGACCGATTCCCCATCAGCCTTAACAGCTTGATGCTCCTCTGGCGCGCGGCTGCGGGAAGCAGGCTGCGCGGGCTTTCGGAAAACTTCGGCCGGGGCGGCGTATGGCTTTCTGCCGTCTCTGATCCCTTGCATCCGGACGAGTCCGTCACTCTCAGCTGCGATAATCTGCTGGCCTAAATCATGAGCCGTTTCAGCAGGGAAACAGACCGCTCTGTATCCTTCCGAATGCAGCACACGCTCCCACGATTTTGGATATAAGCCGGGACTTCCCGGAATCCGAAGCTCAGCATCCTCATAGGACCACCAGCCGTCAAGCAGCCCGAAGGTTAAATGGGTAAAAACAGAACGATCGCTGATTTCGTTTATCAAAATCATCCCGTTGTATTTCAGGAGCGCTTTCAGACGGCGCAGTGTCAAACCGATATTTTTTGTGGCGTGAAGCACATTGGCGGCGATGACAATATCGTAAACACCCGTTTTGATATTTTGTGATTCGCAAGGCTCCTCCGCATTAAACAAGGCTGTTGTCAAATACGGCACATCAGGTCCGTATTCCTGTTCGGCATGCATTAAAAAAGCTTTAGAAACGTCCGTATAACAATATTCCGCAATCTGTTTTGCAAATGGTTTCAGTTTTGTAAACAGCATGGCGCTCGTTCCGCCCGTCCCGGCCCCTACTTCTATCAGCCTGATACGGGCATCGGGGTGTTCTGTAAGATAGGCTTTCAAGTAAGCGGCCGCGGAATCTGCTAACACTTCATTAAAATAATCCGCAACGGGATTATGCTTATAAACACCTTCAACGAGCCGCATTGATGAATCGGGAAATACGATATCCGTAGCCGGACGTTCTCCTTTTAAAATGGAAGGCATCGCTTTTATCGTCGCCTCGGCCAATTCAGCTTGCGCAAGCTCCCCATTGGGAAGCAGGCGTTTATGGGCATTCCACTCATTCCAGACTGTGCGGCCGTCCGGGCGCTGATCCGTGAGGAGGGTGACCGTGTATCCGTCATACGCGATATATCCGTTTTCTTTTAATAGATTCAAGCTTTCTTCCAGCCATCTGCCGTATGTGCCGATCACGCCGGCGCTCCGCATGGATGCTGCAGGTGTGGTGACAGGCTCGCTGAAAAACCCGATTGACTGTAATTGGTAAAAGAGCAGTTTGCAAAGAAGGCTGTTCATATGCGCAACTCCATTTCTCGTTTTAAAGTCTCAAGCTGTTCATTCCGATCCGGATTTTGCCGCTTGACGCTTTCCATAAATGAAGGCTTCGGGCCGGATACAACCGATATTGCATCTTGATCCGTCAGCGCGGCTAAGCCGTGCGGAGCAGCTTTGATGAATGCCGCTTGGCTGAACGGTTCTGATAGTAAGACTTCCAGCGCCTCCATTGCTTCATCGGGTTCAATAGAACCGATCCCTGACGCCTCCATCCGTTTTCTGTAAGACGGGTCTGATACAACGCCCAGACTGCCCCAATATCCCCAATTCATGACTTTCACTTCACAATCAAGCAAGGAAGCGATATGGCGGGCAAAGGCGTCTTGAAATGTACACCCTGCCGCATAGTTGCTTTGCCCGGCATTTTTTGTGAAAGAATTAACGGATGAGAAAAACAGCACAAAATCAAGCGGTTCTCCCTTAAAAGCTTCGATCATTCGGACGCTCGTATTCACCTTAGCTGAATAAGCGTTTCTGAAAGAAGCTTCATCCATATTCGCCATACTTTTGTCGGCAAGCGTTATCGCGGAATGGATGACTCCCGTTATATTGCCGTATTGCTCTCTTACGGAACGGACGGCCGCTTTAAGCGCTTCGGCATCTTGGGCATCAGCCTGTATATAATGCGGCGCGGGGCCTGATAGCGCCAGCCTGTCTATTTTGCTCTGAATCTCCTGATCCTTCGGCCGCCTGCCGATCCATATCATCCGTGCCTTGTAACGGGTGATCATGTATTTGCTCCATGCTTCTCCGATGCCGCCCGCTCCGCCGATGACAGCATAAACGCCGCCTTCTCTGTACGACATACGCGGAGCGGAACTTGTCAGCACCCGGACTGTTTTTTGCTTGTGCCAAGCTCCGTTACGGTACGCGGCAGCATTTCCGTCCGGATCTGGAGGGAGGCGCCAGATGTCTTTCATTTCAGACGAATCACTGTCTTCTTCTGCATCAATCAGCCTGATGTCCCAGTTCGGATATTCTTTTGCCAATGAACCGATCAAACCGTGTACACCTGCATGCTCAGGCTGCGGCAGATCACCCGGATACACGGACTGTGTCTGCCGGGTGACCGCCGTAAAGCTGATGTTTCGGTTTCCATACCCGAGTGACAGCAGCGCTTTGATGAAACGGAAACATTGAATCACCCCATTCTCCTGCTCATCAAGCATTTCCTGACTGACGGATGCGGGTGCGAAACGATCCGGCGCAATCCATAAGAAATGGCGGATATCCTGATACCCGGCTGTCAATTCACGTAATGTTTGCTCGCTTGAATGATCCGGCGTCTCCGCCAGATGGGCGCGGGGCCACATTTTTGCCGCAGCCTTTATGGTATTTCCCGGCTTTCCGATGATCAGCAATTGTTCCTGATCAACCGCTCGATTTTCTTCCAGAGAAAAGAAAGTTTTGTCCCAAACAGGGGCAAGCATCGCCGTCTGAACTTCCTGCCGTTTGCTTTCGATTTGGTTTGTCTGCCGGACAGCCCGGCAGGAGAAGCCTGTTAATCTCATACAAACAGCGCCGTTTTCATCACATAAATCAATATCCAGCGTCAGCGCTCCGTTATCTGACCGATCGCTCTGTTTGCGGACAAGCGCCCACATCGTTTTCTGAGTCGGCTGAAATATTTCTGCCTGCCGCAGGGAAAACGGCAGCATCGGAGTGTCTTCGGCAGTATCTGAACCGGCACCCAGTGACGCCTGAAACGCGGCATCTAGAAGACTCGGATGGATGACAAACTGATCGGCGGTACTGTCTGCCGTTTCCGGCAGCGACAGCCGGGCTGCAGCACCCCTCTCTCCGATCATCAGCTGATCAATTCCTTGATGGCTCGGCCCGTATATCATACCCGCATGCCGGAAAGCCTGATAAACCTCATCAGACGGCATAACCGATTGGCTGCAGCCGGACAGCCAGCCCTCTAAGTGAACTGACGGAACCGCTGCTATCTCTCCTGATACCGCGGTGCCTTTACTGTATATAATCCGTTCTCCCCCGGGTTCTTCCGATAGGCTGTAAATCGTAAATTCAATGTCTTCATTTCCCTTAAGGATAAGGCTGATATGGACTTCTACATCCGTCCCCTTATGAACGACAGGCCTCATCCATATGAGATCTTTCAAATACATTCCTTTACGTCCGTCCGGCACAGCGTATGCGGCACGCTCAACGGCCGCCCTGGCCATTTCGATCACGGCGGCTCCCGGGAGCACCTTCTCCCCATTGACTGTGTGGTCAGTGAAAAAGAATTCCCGTCCGGTAAAAACAGAGGTGAATTTCAGCTCCCACAGATCGGATGTGTTTTCATGAAGCAGCGGATGGATCACCGTTTTGCCGTCATTCCGTTTTGAAACCGCCTCGGCTTCATCTTGAATCCAGCATCTGACCTTTGCAAACGGATAGGCGGGAAGGCTGATTCTCCGGGGTTTTTGTCCCGAATATAACAAGTTCCAGTCCACATCGACTCCCTGCACCCACATGTTCAGCAAATGACCGTACTTTCTCTTTTTCAGCCATTTGACCATGGCTTCTTGCAAATCTTCATCAGATTCAAACACAGCCACTGTCTCATGATTTCGCTTCGCCCGCCCCCTGTAAAGATGCGGTGCGTTTTCATTTTCCAAGTACGATCTGAGCTTGTCCTCCAGCTCCTTAAGAGAGTCCGCAATGAAAGCCAGCCGCTCATCCATCGCTTCCCGCCCCGCTTGTAAAGTGTATGCGACATCAAATAAGTCCGGCTTATCCGTATGCTTCTTTTGAAGAAAAGCAAGAAGGCGCTCCGCGTATTCTGTCAGACGCTCCCCATTTTTCGCAGACAGCAGAATGACAGCCGGCTCTTGGCTGCTGATTGCTTGTTTGACAGGAGCCTCATATTCTTCAATAATGATATGCGCGTTAGAACCGCCCGCACCAAAGCTGCTGACCCCCGCCCTGAGCGGCTGTTCTGCTCCGTCTGCTGAAATCCGTTTCCAATCTGTTAATTCCCGGCAGACGGAAAACGGCCCTTCGTCAAATTGGATATTCGGATTTAAAACATCCGCATGCAAAGATGGGGCGATTTGTTTGTGCTTCATCTGCAGCAGCACTTTTGTGACAGCGGCGATGCCCGCTGCAGATTCCCCATGTCCGATATTTGATTTGACAGACCCGATGAGACATGTTTCAGGAACATCACCGAATGCATCGGTTAAAGCCCGGATTTCAATCGGATCGCCTAATTTCGTCCCTGTCCCGTGCGCTTCCACATAGCTGATCTGGCCCGGAGATACCCCCGCCTCCTGTAAAGCTTGAGAAATGACTTCGCTTTGCGCCTTGGGGTTCGGTACGGTGTAACCGCTCGCTCTTCCGCCGTGATTAATGGCAGCTCCCTTAATGACGCCGTAAATCCGATCTCCGTCTTGTACGGCGTCTTCTAAACGTTTAAGAAGCAGCACCCCGACCCCTTCTGACGGAATATAGCCGTCACCCCCGGCGCCGAAACTCCCGCAGTGTCCTTTAGATGAGATGAACTGCCCCTGGCTCAGCATGAAGTACTTGTTAGGATGAACGGTGAGATTCACTCCGCCGGCAAGCGCCGCGCGAATCCGATGATCCCGCAGATCCCGGCACGCCATGTACAATGAAGTCAGCGAACCCGAACACATCGTATCGACCGAAATGCTCGGCCCTTGAAAATCACAAAAATAGGAGACACGGTTAGCAATGGATGAAATCCCGCCGGGGAGCCCGATATGCCGTCCTTTCACTCCCGCTTCAGCCGCGAATAGCGGGTATTCCTGATACATGACACCGGCATACACACCTACCTGACGGCCCAGTTCAGGTGATATCCTCGTATATCCCGCATCCTCCATGGCCATCCACGCATGCATTAAAAACAGCCGTTCCTGAGGATCAAGGTGTTCCGCTTCACGGGGGGAAATCTTAAAGAACTCAGGATCAAAATCGGCGATCCCGTCAATGAATCCGCCCCATTTGCTGTAGATCGCTCCCGGCGCCGTCCGGTCCTCGGAAAAGTAATGTTCCCATTTCCAGCGGTCTTTCGGAATTTCGGTAATACAATCCTTTCCTTGTTTGAGATTTTCCCAAAACGCATTGATATCATCGGCCTGCGGATACTTGCCGGAAATCCCGACAATGGCAATATCCAGCGGTTTTCCTTTCGTTTTCTGACGGCTTTGATTCCCGGACGGGGCAAAAGACGCATTTTCAAGCCGATTTGGCTGAAGCACTTCTTTCACAGACGCGTTTTTCAATTCCGCCAGCTGTTCCCCGGTATGACTGAGGACTGCGGCATCAAATGAGAGAAACCCGTCTTTTTTATGTTTGATTGTATTCACCACATAGGCGGTATCAGACATGACTGGTCCGTAAAGCGTCAGCCTCTCAATCATGAGCGGGACGTGAATCCGCTTTTTCAGCTGCAATTCTTCTTCACCGAGCGACATATAACAAGAATTCAATATAAGCGGGTCAAATGCAAAGTGACGCAGATCGCCTTTTTCTTTTTTTCCTGATAAGTCCAGCTGCAATAAAAAGGAGCTCTCACTCATTTTGTATCCCGCCGTTACCGTTTTCAGCATCGGGCCTATCGTGAAGCCGGCAACCGAATCGTACAGACGGGAAATAACATCCGGTGCTACCTTTTGTGCATGCGCCTTCATTTGTTCAACGTCATACGATTTTTTTACGGGTGTCTCTATACCTCTGCTTATTTCTCCTTCGGCACACGTCTTCCGGCTTTCTTTACCGGAAACAGTGCAGCTTGCGGTAAAGCGTTCGGCATTCTTTTCTGCCGCAAATGAAATGTCAATCTGTGCGGCCTCTCCCGGCTCCAGCGTGACGGGCCCGCCCGTAAAGCGGATATCTTTCAGCTCGGCGGGATACGTGCCGGAATGAGACGCTCCGGACGCTTCAAGCACCAGACACGGATACACTACACCCATCAGTGCCGGTTTGCCGAAAACCAGATGATCCTGAAGGAATGCTTCATGTTCATAGAAAGTAAATGTCTGACTGACTGATTGCGTTTCAGAGACCGGTGCTGCATCCGCGACAAGGCCGGAAGATTCTTCTGTTCCTTTTGTTTTTATGTCTTCAAGCAGTTCGGATATGCTGCTGCACTCAAATAAAAGAGTCGGATTCAGCCGCAGATCAAACGCCCCTTCGATGTCTTTAATAATGGCCAGAAGCTGTGACGATTCAAGGCCTAATTCAAAAAATACGGTGTGCGCATCATTTCTTGTGACAGGACGGCCTACGTATGTTGAGAAAATGCGGTATAAGGTTTCCTCCATCTGCTGAACGCCTGGTATCAGCTGCCGGTCTGTCCGCACCTTTTTGGCTGTCAGGCCGAGCAGTGAAGCAATATGCGCACCGCTGAGGTTGTAAAAGTCAATATCCATTTTCACCATTTCAGAAGGCATGCCGGATTTTTTCGAAATCACCGCGTAACAGCGCTCCGTAACGGTTTCAGCGGCACTAAACGAATCATAATAAATCGGTAAAAACAAACCGGCGCCTGCAGCTGTCTGCAATACGCCGGAGGCCATGGCGGCACCGTCCATCAGCGCGGGATGAAAGAGAGCGCCGGGGAGATTTTCCTGGCATGAATCAGACTGCCGAATATCAAGGAAACATTCCTCTTCATTTGCATAGATCTCTCCCTCCGGCTTCATCAGCCCGTCATGCGACAGTCCGCGGCTTCTCGCGTCTTCGTAAACCGTATGCAAGGAGACTGATGGAAGCGCAACTTGTTTTTTCTCTTCCGCGTCAAGGCGCTTATCTGATGAGAAAACCCCTTCATGCACCTCCGCTGATAAGAAAACCGTCCCGGAATCCGCCCCGCAAATCGAGGCAGTCCAGAACTCCTTTTCTTTACTGAATATGACACTCACATCAAGCCGCTCTGACCGTTTCACTGATAAAGGATGATAAATGGTCACCCGTTTCAGACAGATGGAACGGAATGAAAGATCAAGGCTTTGCTTTGCCAGCTGATACAGCATATCAATATAGGCCAGACCGGGCATGACAGATTCTCCGTGAACAAGATGGTTTTTCATAATGGGATGTTCTGCCGTCAGGCGCAGATTCACTGTTTTTTTCATGGTTCGTCCCCTTTTAAAAACGTCACGTTGTCACCTGCCAAAACGAGTCTGCAGGTGCAGTGCTTGTCTCTGCTTTTTTCTCATATTTCTTTAAAAGATCCGCAATGTCTGTTTTTTCATTACTTGTTTTTTCCGCTTCATTCTCCGTGCTGTTCCAGCCGCCCAAAAGCGGGTAGTGTTTTTTTCTGAATTCCGGCGGCTGAGGCGCCCGGTGATGTTCCCGCTGCCTTTCACCTCTGTATTCTTCAACGAGGATATGAGCATTTGTCCCGCCGTCAGGAAATGAACTCTGAGCTGCGACGCGGGGTTTCTTCTCTGAATGCCAATCAACGGGTTCACGATTAAAATGAATACGCGACGCTTCAAAGTCATAATGTTCAAAAGGCTCACGCGCTGATAAGAAAGGCGGAATCCGCTTGTGATAGACGCTCAGCACACAACGGATGAAGCCCGCAAGACCTGAAGACAGAAGCAAATGCCCTACATTCGGTTTCACCGATCCGATCCGGCAGGGCAGAAGCGTTTTCCGGTTCAGCTGATAGACATCTGAGAGTGCCTTGATTTCCACCGAATCAACGATTGGGGAACCGCCTCCGTTCACTTCTATATATCCAATGTCTTCGGGCGACTTTTCCGCCATGTCAAGCGCAGTTTGAATGGCGTCTCTCTGCGCTCTTATATTCGGTGAACCGGGACCGAGCGTCCGGCCGTCATTGTTTACCGAGACGGCTTTTATGACGCCGTAAATACGGTCTCCGTCCCGCACCGCATCGCTCAATCGTTTGATAAAAACCGCCCCCGCTCCTTCTCCGAGCACTTCTCCCGCTGATTCACGGTCGAATATATGAAACACGCCGTTCTCATTTAAAATATGGCGCGCTCCGAATAACCGGTGCGCGGACGGAGATAAGAGCAGACTCACCGAACCGACTAAGGCCGCGTCAATCCTTCCGGCCAAAAGGGCGTCTTTTGCAAAGGACAGCCCGATCAGCCCTGAGGAACATGCTGTATCCACGACAAGGCTCGGCCCTGTGACATTCAAAAATCGTGAAATGTTGGCCGCCAAATAGTTTTGCCCCGCCCCCAAAATCGGGTTAGGCGCCTGCAGGATATGTTCCATACCGGCTGAAGGCTGCGCCCTGCCGCCGATGTACACGCCGACTTTCCGGCCCGATAAATCCTTTTGGCCGTACCCGGCATCATAAACGGAATGAACCGCTTCTTCTAATATGATCCGCGCCTGCGGGTCCATAATTGCCGCGTCTTTTTCAGAGATGCCGAAAAATCCCGCATCAAACATGTCGATATCATCAATCCACCCCGCATAATCCTTTGCATTTGCTGTTGCATGCCAGCGCGATGCGGGGACAGGCCGGATGGCGGTGTTTCCTTTCATCAGCAGCTCCCAAAAAGCATCCGTTCCGCCCGCCCCCGGAAAACTGCAGGACATGCCGACGACGGCAATATCGTCTTCGGTATCCGCTTTCGGCTTCGTGGATGTTCTCTCTTCAGCGGCGGCGGTTAAATCAGGCTCTACGTCCCTGTCTTGAACGAAACCATTTTCTTTTGTCACAAAATCGGCTTCATGATGCGCTGCGAAATAGTCAACCATTTCTGTAATCGTTTGATATTGAAGCATTAAGGACGGTGTTAACTTAATGCTGATCCGTTTTTGCAATGATTGAACCAATTCCGCAAAGAGTATTGAGTCAATCCCGTATTCATCAAACGGCATATCATCTTTTATCTGCTCATCCGTCATTTTCAGTTCTTCGCTGAAAACGGTGCGCACCCATTGACGAATCATGTCCTTCACCTTTTGGTCACCGGCAGTGCTTTTTTTCACGGGAGCTTCAGATTTCTTCACCTGCAGAAGATCACCAAAATCAGGCTCACTGTCTTCGGGAACATAAGGAATTCCGCAGCTTTGTCCGTTTAAAATGATGTAATCTAAAAACTTCAGTCCGTCTTCAGCAGACAGCCTGGAAAGTCCTGATTTTTGATAAGCAGGTGTTTCCGGCAGGCCTTCAGCCATGCCGGTTTCTTTCCAGACGGGCCATTGAACGGCTTTAACAAACACGTTTCCTTTACCTGCTTGATGATTTGCAAAAGAGTCCATAAATGAATTAGCCATCGCGTAGTCACTTTGCCCCGCAGCAAGCGAAGGGATCAGACCCGAAACGGATGAGAACAAAATAAAAAACGACAGCGGCTCATTCTGAACAGCTTCATAGAGACCGCGAAGCCCTGTTACTTTCGGCGTGCAAACGCTTTCGATTTCAGTTTCGGTTTTGTTATAAAAAGCGGGGTGTTCTCCCATTGCACCCGCGCAATGAAAAACGCCGGTAATCGGCCCCATCGTGCCGCGGATGCCGTCCGTCATGTTCCGGAGCCCCTTTTGATCCGTAAGAGAAACGCTGTAATAACGGATCTCCGCGCCCCGCTCGGCTAACCTCTGCATCCGCTCGGCTTTTTCCGGGAGAATGCCGTCCTTTTTCATGTCTGCCCACTCTGAGGAATCGGGAAGCGGCTCCCGCCCCATGATGACCAGTTTCCTGCAGCCGCGTGAAACGGCATGCTCCGCCGCAATTGCGCCGATCCCGCGCGATCCGCCCGTTATTAACAGCACGTCATCAGACGAATAGGAAAGCTCAGGCGCCGCCGAAACATTCATACCCTGCTTCAGAAACGGCACATAACGGCGATTCAGCCTGTAGCAGCATTCACTGACGCTTTTGGCCCGCGGCTGTAAAAATTCAGTCTCAATCTGTCTGCTTAATTCTTCTGTATGCTCAATCTCACAATCGCTATCTATCGTAAAAGAATGAATGTTGGCATACTCAGCGCCCAGCATCCGGTACAGCCCCGCCGTTTTCGCCCCTTGCATCAGAGGTTTACTTTCCTTGAAAGGCTGGAGGCGGTGTGTCACTTGACTGAACACAGCGCCGCTATGACGGAATGATTCAAGAGCCTGCTGTAAAAAGGCAAGCTTTCCGTGTTCTATCTCTTCCTGCCGTTCATATTCCGTATCATATGCGGTTATGTCGACGACCCCGAGTATCTGTTTGTTTTGAAGAGACTCCCGCACTCGGCCGTAAAGGTTTCGCCCCGATGCGGCGGCGTAATAATCGGCGCCGTCTTTTGCCTGATGGATGAAGCGGATCGTTTCAATATGGCCGTTTCCTTTAAAAAGAGCATCGGCCAATCGGCTCGTCTTATCAGTTGCAAGTATCATTACTGTTCCTGATAATGCTTCAGACTCCGCCGGATCTTGCTGCTTCCAGTCTTTTTGAAGAATGATCTTTTGGTTTTCCGCCGGTTCGTCTGTCTGTTTCCGGATATCCGCAGGCACAGGCACCCAATATCGCTCCTTCGCGAACGGATATACAGGAAGGCTGACCCGTTTCGGCTTCTCTCCTTCGTATAACAGGCTCCAGTCAACGGCGGCTCCTTTTGCCCACTCAGTGAGCAATCTGGAATATTGCTTGTTTTTCAGCAGCTCGGCCATTCCTGCTGATGAAATATCATCTTGAGCACGTCCGCGGAAACATCCTTCAATTTCTGTTTTCCGTTCAAGCACATCCTTCAGTTTCGCTTGCAGGCCGCAAACGGATGTAACGATAAATGCCAGCCGTTCAGGCATCGCTTCTCTGCCAGCTTGAAGCGTGTAGGCCAGGTCTTTAAGGTTGACTTCTTTTTCCCGTAAAAAGCGGTCATACCGTTTGACATATTCTAATAGGCGATCTTCATTTTTTGCCGAAAGCAGAAACAGAACCGGCTCGTCTTCCCGTATATTTACCGATTTCTTTTCAGCCTGCGGCGGCAGATATTCTTCTATGACAAAATGGGCATTGCTCCCGCTGGCGCCAAAAGAACTTAAACCCGCTCTTCTCGGCTGGTCAGGATGTGACGGCCGTTCCCATTCTTCCAGCCGGTCCGCCACATAAAACGGCGTGTCCGAAAATGGAATATGGGGATTCAGCGTGTCCGCGTGCAATGACGGAAAGATTTCTCCATGCTTCAGCTGCAAAAGCACCTTTGTTAATCCGGCGATCCCGGCTGCTCCTTCTAAATGGCCGATATTTGATTTGGCAGAGCCGATGGCGCAAAACCGCTTCTTGTTTGTCCATTTGCGGAAAGCGCGGCTCAGCCCTTCAATTTCAATCGGATCACCCAGAGACGTGCCTGTTCCGTGGGCTTCAATATAGCTCAGTGTCTCCGGATCAATGCCGGCACCCTGAAAAGAATCTGTAATGACTTCCGCCTGTGATGCCGGATCAGGCACGGTCAAACCGGATGTTTTTCCGACATGGTTTAAAGCGGAGCCTTTTATGACGCCATATATCGGACAGCCCATTCTTTCCGCTTCTTGAACGGTTGTCAGTAACACCGCGCCGACGCCTTCTCCCGGCACATAACCGTCACCGCCGTCGGCGAAGCTTTTGCAGACGCCTTCTGAAGACAGAAATCCGGCATTCGCCAAAAACGCATATTTATGCGGGTGTGTGACCGCATTCACACCGCCGGCAAGGGCGAATTCGCACTCCCCCCTTTTAATGCTTTCACATGCCAAATGTATGGATGTGAGCGAAGAAGAGCACATCGTATCAACAGCCATTGACGGCCCTGTAAAGTTCAGGCAGTGAGACACGATATTCGGAACAGAGGCAGGCGTCACGCCCATAGACAGCGGTGTGCCCCGCTGTGTGATTTCAGCGCCGAACAGCTCATAATGGCTCCAAAACACACCTGCGAATACCCCGACGCGTTTTCTTTTTTGTGAAGATGGCCCGCGCGCCGTTCTGTCTTGATAAAAACCGGCATCTTCACAAGCTTCCCAAGCCGTCTCTAAAAACAGCCGCGCCTGCGGGTCCATCATTTCAGCCTGGCGCGGAGTCAGATTGAAAAACAGCGGATCAAAGCTGTCTATGCGATCTAAAAATCCTCCGTAACGGTAGAACTGATCTGCTTCATATGAGAAAGGATAACCTTTCCATCTGTCTTTCGGCATTGTTGTGATGCAGTCTTTCCCTGAGCGCAGATTTTGGTAAAATTCTTCGATGCTTCCCGCCTGCGGGTATCTTCCCGCCAATCCGATTACCGCAATATCGTGCTCTTCTGTATGTCTCTCTTGTTTTCGGCTCCTTCTCTTTACAGCTGCATGGGATAATGAAGAGCGGTTCTTGTCTGCCATCGGAACCAATCGGGCCATGCTTTCAGTTACAGCGGGCTCCTTCCCGTATAAAATAACAGATTGCAGCTTGCCGAGTCGCAGCATATATTCAAGTGAAGCCATCCCTTCCCCGGCCGGAAGCGGGCTGGTGCCCGTTGTATCATTCATGATCTCTTTCATCAAGCTGTCAACCTGCATGCCGCCATCTTCCCAAAGCGGCCAGTTGATCGTCATAGAAGCCCCGGTCCGTTCGCCTTTTTCCGCTCTGCAATCGCGATATTTCATATATTCATCCATAAAAGCGTTCGCTGCGGCATAATCTATTTGGCCCGCATTTCCGGCCAACGCCGAGAATGAGGAAAATACGGCGAAAAACTCAAGCGGTTCATTCCGTGAAGCTTCGTCCGCATGAATCAGGCCGCTGATTTTCGGCAGGAACACCTGTTTCAAGTCAGAACTGTCTTTTTGGATGATAAATTGATCTTTTAAAACACCGGCGCAATGAAAAATACCCGTCAGCCGGCCGAAGGTTTCTGTAATCTGAGCAAATGCCCGCTCTGTTTCGGCTTTGCTGCCGATGTCCGCTTGAACGTAAAGAACTTCTGCGCCCAATGCTTTCAGTCTGCTGATCTTCTCAGACTGTTCCGGCGAACGGCCGATGAGTGCGAGCTTCACTTTTTCTTTTTCTGCAAGGTGACGGGCAAGCAGAAATCCAAGACCGCCGAGGCCTCCTGTAATGACATATACGCCGTTTTGTTTCCAAGGAGACTGTGTCTGCCCGTCCAGTTTCTCAATACGTTCGAACAATCTGATCTGCCGCATATTGTCTTTATACCGAATGTCTGTGCATCCTGCATGAGAGCAGTCTGCTTCTGTTCTAATGATTGCGGCCGTCTCACTTGGCAATCTCTCATTCTTTTCACAGAAGGTGATGACCTGAATGCGAAGAGCCGGATTTTCCAGATGTGCCGTTTTCAGCATAGCCCCGAGAGCGGAAGACAATGCCGCTCCATTCTCAACGGCGCATACAAGCTGAATCAATGTATGTTCTTTCGGATGGTCTGTCAGTTCCCGTTTGAGCATACGAAATATGCGCTCGGCATCTGCTCCAAACTGCTCATCTGCAGCCTCATGCTCCCTTTTCAGTTCTATCACTTCCGCTTCCGGGCAATGTATGCCGAGTTCACCGGTGAGAAGGGGTCCTGCATCGGCAGCGATAATGAGATGACGGGTGTGTTTTTGCCCGTTCTGCACCGCCGTTTCCAGCGGATGATCTTTCCAGGCGGGTTCAAAAAACAGAACCTCTTCAGCAATGTCAGCGTCTGATGTATGCCGTTCTTCGGCCGAATCTTTCAGCACACAGCCCGCTTCATTGATAAGGTAATCCGCAAGGCGGCGGACAGATGAATATTCAAAAAGCAGTGTCGGATAAAACTGCTGCTGAAAAGTCTGCTCTAATATCTTTACAAGCTTCAGCAAATGCGCCGAGTCAAGCCCCATATCATAAAAGCCTTTCCGCACATCAATATCCTGTGCCGGACGATTGATCAACCTGGCGATTTCCGACTTTATGTAAGTCACCATGTTTTGTTCCGGCGTTTGCTGTTCAGACACGTCTTCTGCGGCCACAGAATTTTCCGACTCACCACGGCCGCTTCTGTTCTGCTGAGGCGGCTTCTCTTTGTCTATCAGATGGGTAATCATATTCGCTTGTCTGACCCTTTTTACTGTCAGTTTCTCACATTCGGCCAATACGTTCCCTGCCCTGTCGTAAATCGTGAAGTCGGCCGAATAAACATCAGGTTCGCTATCTGATGCGCCGCTTTCAGTGCGGCTGTTTTTCGCAGAATAAGTGTAAATCGTTTTCGGAAACGGCTGATACATGCAAAAACGATTGATCATAAAAGGAATATAAGGTGTGTCATTCTGCTTTTGGGCCGACAATGCAAAGGAAGAGCCGGCAAGGGTGGACGCATCTAAAAAAGCCGGATGCGCCTTAAATTTCTCCCGGAATCCTTCAGCCAAATCACTCAGAGTAAGCTCCATTAATTCTTCTTTATCCTGAAGCTGATAAACGGCCCCTTCATTTTTCATAAACTCGCCATGCTCAATATGGCTTCTTCTTGCAATTCCGTAAATGTCATGCATGTCCCATTTTCGGCTTGCGTTTTTCATGAACGCTTCAATATTCAGTTCTTTTGCCCGGGGCGTGTCTTCTTGCAAATAAAGCTGGCATTCCATATTCTCATCCCGGTTTCCGCCAAGCGGTGTGCCGTTTTTTGCTTTTTCGCTAGTAATCTCAACTTTCCAGCTGTTATGCGCCGGCGTAAAGGTCACATACAGGTGTTTATCAAACTCTTCAGATGTTACAACAGGCTGCTTAAAAATAATCTGTCTTAATTCTATAGGCCTTTCACCGAGATACCCGGCGGCGAGCCGATACAGCATGTCTATTAAAGTCACGCCCGGGAGGACGCGGATTTGATGAACGCGATGATCCCGGACGATATAATTCGTATGGCTGATTTTCTGCAGGAACGTTTTGACTTGATCGGTGGCAACTGCCAATCTATCACACCTCGCTTATTTCAAACATTGCTTCTGTGCCCGCCTCATTTTCTTCCGCTTCGGACAACTGTGCTTTTTCAGGCCAATACCGTTGTTTTCGGTATACTGTCTGGCCGCCTTTCGGTTCCATGGCCGCTTTTCGCTCTTTCGGAATTCCTTCGTTGCTGACAATGATATGGGCGTTATTCCCGCCCAAACCGAACGCGCTGACCCCGGCCCTGAGTATCTCTTTTTTTCCGTTCCACCGCTTCAGCTCAAGCACAGGATAAAGCGGAGAATCTTTAAATTGAAAGCGGGGGTTCGGTTTATGGCAATGCAAAGTCGGCGGCAGCTCTTCATTGGCAATCGCCAGCAAAACTTTGATGATTCCCGCCGCGCCCGCCGCACTCAGCAAGTGGCCGATATTGCTTTTGACGCTTCCTACACCGCAAAATTGTTTTTCATCGGAATAAGCAGACAAGACATTGGTTAATCCCTTTAATTCAATCGGGTCGCCGATCAATGTACCGGTTCCGTGCGTCTCTACGTATGTCATGGTGTCCGGCTCGATTTCCGCTGATTGAACCGCCTGCTCAATCAAGTCCTGCTGCGCCCGGGGATTCGGCGTCGTCACGCCCATTGTGCTGCCGTCATTATTAATCGCAGAGCCGTCAATAACGCCGTATATTTTATCTTCGTCTTCTATCGCTTTTTCAAGCGGCTTCAGCATCAGCACACCGCAGCCCTCTCCGATTCCTGTTCCGTCCGCATCGGCATCGAAAGATTTTGAACGGCCATTTGGCGATAAGATTCTCGCCGCGCTCATTGTGAGAAAAGGTTTTTCATCAAGCAAAATGTCAACCCCGCCCGCAAAGGCCGCTTCCGCTTCTCCATTTTGAATGGCCTGTACGGCCAAATGAATTGCCGTAAGCGAACTGGAGCAGGCCGTATCCACGACCAGGTTAGGCCCTGTAAAGTTATAAATGTGCGCCATGTGTGCGGTAATAAAATTTTGCCCTGCGCCAATAATCGCATCTTTTTGCAAATATTGAAATTTCTGATGAAACGCACCTGCCCTTGCACCGGCAAAAACGCCGATACGGCGGCCCCAGAGATCCTCTTTTTGATAACCGGCATCGGCCAAAGCTTCCGCGCTCACTTCGAGCCACTGCCTTTGCAGCGGGTCTATCATCGGTGCCAGCGTTTCTGAAATATTGAAATACTCCGGGTCAAATTGATCAATATCGTGAATAAAACCGCCCCATTTACTGATGCTTTTTCCTTCTTGATATTCACCCGGCCGATAGTGTTCCCCGGCGTTCCATCTGTCCGGCGGAACTTCAGTGACGGCATCCGTTCCGCTGCGGAGATTCTTCCAAAATTCTTTTATATCCCCCGCTTTCGGAAAATGACAGGCCATGCCGATGATCGCAACCTTTCCCCGTTTCCCGGGGTTATCTGCCGTTTTTTTGCTCCGTTTCGGCGTCTTCTGCAAAGGGACCTTCTCCGCGGGAACTGCTGCATCTGCCGAAAAAGCTTCCGGACAATGTGCGGCTAAATAATCCGCGAGCTGTTCTATGGTAGGGTGTTCCAGAAGGACAGTCGGATCAATTGAAACGGACGGCAGTTTTTGATCGATCTTTGTCAGCACTTGCGCCAGAAAGATAGAATCCATTCCGTATTCCTGAAAAGGCACATCGATATCCATATGCGTTTCATCGATACTCAGCTCTTTTGCCAAAAGCGACCTCAGCCAAGATTGAATATCAATCCGGTTATGTTCCCGTTTTTTTGTTTCAGGAGGTTTGGAAGCTGTTCTCATTCCTTTATGGGCGGCTGGCTTGGCATTTTCCAGCGCTTTGGCGTCCCAATCATGTTTCACTTGTGCCGGCAGCACGACAGCTCCGGGTCTTTCTCTTAAAATGTAATCAAGCATCTTGAGACCTTCAGCGTCAGAGTGCCGCAGCAATCCCGTTTGCTCATAAATCCCGCTTTTTATATCCCTGCTCATGCCCGTCTCATCCCATGCCGGCCATTGTATGCTAATGATGCCGCTCTCATTGTTTTCTGCAAAATAGTCCATATAAGAATTAGCCATCGCATAATCGCTCTGACCCGCCGCAAGAATCGGGACGGATGCCGAGACAGATGAAAACAGAACGAAAAATGCCGGCGTATCATCCTTTACACTCTCATACAGACTGTGAAGGCCGTCTGCTTTCGGCGCGAGCACCCGCGCAATACTGTCTTTGGATTTACGGAGAAAAGCAGGGTTTTCACGGTCCGTAATTCCCGCGCAATGCAGAATGCCTCCGACAGGTCCGAGCGTTGAGGTTACCTCTTTTATAAGCCGTCCGACGGCCTGCTTATCCGTCAGATCAACTGCTGAGACGCACACTTTTACGCCTTGTGATTCCAGCTGCCGGATAAGCTGTATTTTTTCCGAAACGACAGGGTCTGTTTGCTCAAGATCCCACTCGGTTTTCGGCGGCAGCTCCTTTCTGCCTGTCAGAAGCAGTTTCTTCACACCGTATGCGGAAACGAAATGCTTGGCGCATAAAGCGCCGAGTCCGCGCGTTCCTCCGGTTATCATCAGGACGGCGTCATTTGGAAACGCAGTCCGGTCTGTTTGCACGGCTTCTGGTTCAATCTGATCAGTCTGCCGAAGAACATAGCTGAAGCGCATGCCGTCCCTATAGCAAACAGCAGACTCCGTTAAGTCTGATTCAATTTCTTGTTTAATAAAAGCGGCTGTCTGCTCCAGCGGCTCTTCAGGATCAATATCGGCGTGACAGGTGAGAATTTGGCTGTATTCATGCCGCAGCATGCGATAAAGCCCCGCTTTTTCAATACCGTGCATAACGGCAGCCTTATTTTTGAAGGCTTCAAGCCCTTTTGTAAGATAAAGCATTTTCATGTTTTCTAGTCCGCGGCCGTATTCAATCAGCTGCTGCAGCGATGCCACCCAGCTGATGTCCTGCCGCTTTTGTCGGGAGCCGCAGCCGGTGAAGTCAATAAACCCGGAATAGATGGCCGCGTTCGGACCCTGTAAGAAAGAGATGAGCTGATTTTCCTGCACAATGTCAGCATCATTCAGCTGTTTTTTCACCTCGGCGGCAAGGTCTTTTGTATCTTCAGAGACGATGAGCGCTATTTTGTTGTTGAACGGCTCGGATGAAGACAATGCCTCGCACGGTTCCCATGTTTTCTGCAATAATACTGTTTTTTGATTCGAAAGCGGCAGCTGCTCCCGTTTCGGCACCCAATAGCGGTCGGCTCTGAACGGATAGGAGGGCAGGCTGATGCGGCGCGGCTTACTGTCCGTATACAGCTGCTCCCAATCCGTGTCAAATCCGTTTGCCCAGAGCCGCAGCACTTTCCTGTATTTCTTTTTCTCAAGCCAGGCGCTGACGAGGTCAGCCGCGTCTTTATCGTCTGAGAACATGGAGATCGTGTTATTCTCGCGTTTTTTACGGCCGCTGATGATATCTTCGCTGTTTTTTCCCATCAGAAACGCGTTCAGTTTTTCAGTCAGTTCCTCTGCGGAGCCTGCAATGATTCCCAGCCTCGCTTCCATCGCATCCCGTCCGGTCTGCAGTGTGTATGCGGCATCTGCAAGATCGATATCGCGGGATGATCCGTTTTGGATAAAATCGCGAAGGAGACGCGCTCTTTCTTTCAGCCGCTCTTCATTTTTAGCCGACAAAACAAAAAGAGATGACGCTTTCTCACGGGTTTCCTGCTGTTCCGTCTCACTTCTGCCCATGTATTCTTCAATAACGATATGCGCATTGACACCTCCGAAACCGAATGAGCTTACACCCGCCCGGCGGGGCAGGACCCGGCCGTTTTCATCACGCAGCGCTTCCCACTCCTTTGTTTCTGTCACAATGTAAAACGGGCTGTCCTTCAATTTGATATGGGGATTGATGTTCTCGCAATGCAGACTTTTGGCGAGCGTCCGATGTTTCAGCTGCATCAATACTTTGATAACGCCCGCAATACCTGCTGCGAGCTCCAAATGTCCGATATTTGTCTTCACTGAGCCTATCCCGCAATATCCGCCCGGCGCCCCGTCTGTTTGGAAAGCTTTTTTCAATGCATTGATCTCAATCGGATCGCCGAGTGCCGTTCCTGTTCCGTGCGCTTCTATATAAGTGATCGTTGACGGGTGAATACCGGCTTTTTGATAAGCGCTTTTCAGCACATCCGTCTGAGCCTGCGGATTCGGCGCGGTAAGTGACGCTGAGCGTCCGCCGTGATTTTCCGCTGTACCGCGGATGAGGCCGTAGATGTGATCCCTGTCACGCTCAGCCTCTGAAAGCTTTTTCAAGACAATCATGCCGGCACCCTCTCCTCTGACATAACCGTCAGCCTGATCGGAAAATGTTTTGCAGCGCCCGTCTTCACTGAGCATGCCTGCTTTTTGAAAACCGATATGCCCTTCAGGCGTGACGATCGTGTTGACGCCCCCTGCGACCGCCATATCACAATCTCCCGTTTCAATGGCTTTTACCGCGCGGTGAATGGCGACTAAAGAGCTTGAACAAGCGGTTTCTACCGGCTCGCTCGGCCCGTGGATATCAAGAAAATAACTCATTCGGTTCGGCCCGACGGACGGCACGATTCCGGTCATCGTATACCCCTCGACAGGAAGACCCGCCTTATTGATTAAAGTTTGATATCCGCTTCCCAGTGTGCCGGTGAAAATGCCGGTTTTTGTTCCGGCAATCCGTTTTGCTGAGTACCCCGCGTCTTCAATGGCTTTCCACACATACATCATTAATAGACGCTGCTGAGGATCCATCATTTCAGCTTCTTTCGGAGATATCCCGAAAAACAGCGGGTCAAACCCGGCGATTCCATCTATAAAACCGCCCCATTTAATTGACGTTTTATTTGCATCCGCTGCCGGATCGCCGTAATATTCGCGCCAATCCCAGCGATCTCGTGGAATTTCTGTGATGCAATGCTCTCCTTTTTGTAAACGTGTCCAGAATTCATCTATGTCTTTCGCTTGCGGAAAAATACCGCTGATTCCGATAATGGCTATCGGTTCGGTTTTTTCTTCTGATCTTCCTTTTACGGATACGGGCGTTTCCCGCTTGACATGAACGGCCGCCGGAGCTTCAGCTTTTCTTATTCCGGCTTTTAGAGCGGTTTTTAAACGCTCTCCTTCTAAGCCGCTGAATGCTTCTTTCCATTCAGATATCAAATGGCCGCTCAGTTTGCGCAATGTCGGAAATTCAAAGAAGATAGTCGGGCTGAGCTCAAGCTGATAAGACCGATTTAATAGATTGGTAAATTCAGTGAAGATGATCGAATCAAATCCGTATTCCGTCAGTTCGCTGTCAGCCTCAATATCTTTCATGCTTACCTTTAAAAGATCTGATACATGCCGCTTTAGTTTCTCTTGAACCTGATCTTTCAGATCTCTTGCATCTGCCACTGCCGGAGCTTGTCCGGCGGCGCTTTGTTCTTCGCCCAGATCGAAAATATGGCTGCGG
>NZ_JAHOAA010000002.1:569289-595102 GCF_019039175.1 Bacillus sp. FJAT-27001 | reverse complement strand
GATCACGCCTGCGCCGTGAATGATCCCGTCGAGTGTTCCGTGCTCCTCCTGTATGCCGCGGACGAGGGCGATGACCGCCGCCCTGTCTGTCACGTCTACCGGTTGATACAATACGCGGACACCCGACGCTTCCAAGCGCCGTAAGCGGGCGGAGCGGTCTTCATCAAGCGCTTCCGCCCTTCCCGTTAATACGAGGACAGCGTTTTTGACGCGGGAGGCTATTTCTTCAGCGAAAATCAGGCCGATGCCGCCCGCTCCCCCGGTGAGGAGGTAGACCCCTTCGTCTTTCCACGGAACGGCGCCGCTTTGAGGCGCCGGCAGATGACGCCAGTTTCTGACGAGACGTTTGCCGTCTTCATAACGGATTTCCGCTTGTTCAGGATGCGCCCGGTTTTCTTTCAGCTTGGCAAGAAGCGATGAGGCTGACTCGTCCGGATCGGCTTGGATGACTTGGCCGTACAGCTTCGGATGTTCAAGGTGAGCCGTTTTCAGAAAAGCGGCCAGCCCCGCCAACACATTGTCTTCCCCCCTGTCGGGGACAAGAAGCTGGATCAGCGTTTTTTTCTTCTGTTTTTCTTTGATAAGACGCGTGACGATCGCTGACAGCTCCGCCGCGCAGGCGTCATAACGGTCTTCAATCGGACCTTCGCCGTCAGTCGCACATACGGCGCCGCTTATGTCCTTAGCGTTCATTCCGCCATACAGCGTCACGTATCTGAAAGACGCTTCTTGTCCGCCGCCTTCACCCGGCGGTGATTCCTGCCACTTTGGCTGAAGCAAGAGCGGTTTTTCCTCCGTGTCCTCTTCCAGAAAACGGGCGGTGAGCCCCGTCAATCGGACACATACCGCGCCGTTTTCATCACACAGCTCAATATGATAGGCGCCGTCCGCTGAGGAAAGCACCGCCCACATCGTCTCCCGGCACGCAGAAAACACCTGCATATCCTGCAGGGCAAACGGCAGAAACGGCCGTCCGGACGCGGAACCGTCTGAGAGCACAAGACCGATAGAAGCCTGAAGGGCGGCGTCCAGCATGCTCGGATGCAGGATGAACGGCTCCTTTTCCTCGCAGGCGGACGGCGGAAGAGTGAGCTTCGCGAGCACTTCTCCGCTTCCGGCATAGACGGCGTCAAGCGCCTGATGCGACGGTCCGTAGGTGATGCCGAGGCTGTCGAACGCTTCATAGCACTCAGCCTTTGACAAGTGACGGCCGCCGCAGCGCGCCTGAACCGCTTCTACATCGAGAACAGGAGCACGCTCCGTCTCTTCGAGCACGGCCTTTCCCTGGAAAAAGACAAGCGGCTCTTCTCCTTCGGCATACGCTTCAAAAGCGATGTCTCCGTTTTCTTCCGGCTGAAGCTTTACATGAAGCGTCACTCCTTCAGAAAGCGCCGTCACCGGACGGAGCCAAACGATCTGTTTGAGCCGGACACCCGCTTTCCCGCCGGGCAAGTCTTCAGCAGCCAGCGTAACGGCGGCCCGGGCCATTTCTAAAGCAGCCGCGCCCGGAAGCACCGGTTTTCCATTGACGATGTGATCGGCAAAAAACGGTTCATGCCCTGAAAAAACAGAAGTAAAGCGCTGGGCGGTAAAGGTCGATGTATTCGCATGGAGCAGCGGGTGAAGCTTTTCACATTCGTCTGAATTCCGGCTTTCAAGCTCTCCCTGAAGACGATCGGACGCCCAATACGTCTGCCTGGCAAACGGGTAGCCCGGCAGATTGCCGATTCGCGGCAAAGGTCCGCCATAAAGCAAGTCCCCTTCGATTTCATAACCTTGACAATAAAAATCTGCCAGCACGCATAACAGCTCCTGATATTTTCTATGGTCAGAATATGAGGCGCTGCACTTGCCGAGCACTTCTATTATGTGCTCCTGAATATGCTGACGCCCTGCAAAGTGCTGCGGTACTTTTCCCGAAAACACATAAGGATGATGTTCATTAAGCTTTGCCTGCTTCCATACATACACTGCGTCATCAGCATCTTGCACTACTATGGCGGCGCGATGGTTAAAGTGATGCCGTCCTTTTAACAACGTATAGCTGAGCTGGGCTAGATCATTTTCTTTCAGTCCGCCATTTTCCGCCCAAGTGATCATCTCTTCGATTTTTTCCTGAAGGGCCTCCTCTGTTTTTGCAGACAAAGTAAGTAAATATGCAGGGGCATCACGATGAGGTGAAGCGCTGCGCTTATAGCTTTCCATAACGACATGGGCGTTTGTTCCGCTCATCCCGAATGCGCTGACTGCCCCCATTCGGTTTTTACCCGGCAGAGAAGGCCACGGTTTACCCCTTTTATTCACATAAAAAGGACTCTTCTCCCAGTTGATATAGCGGTTTTCCCCGCTGCAATGCAGACTGACGGGAATCATTTCACGGGAGAACGCCTGTAAAAGACTGATCAAACTGACAATGCCTGATGCGGCAAACGTGTGGCCGATATTGGTTTTAATTGATGTGAGTGCGCAAAAAGCTTCTTCGTTTGTATAGGCAGAAAATGCGTCATAAAGCGCGTTAATTTCCACCGGATCACCGAGTTTTGTACCTGTGCCGTGTGTGACGATATATTCGATATCTTCAGGGTTGATACGGCCCCGGTCATAAACGGAAGTAAGCAGCCGGGTCTGCGCTACGCCGCTCGGAGCGGTAATTCCGTTTGTTTTCCCATCATAATTGATGCCGCTCGCCCGAATCACCCCGTAAATCGGATCACCATCTTTTTCCGCCTCTCTCAGCGGCTTCAGAACAACCGCCGCGGCTGCTTCCCCCGGAACCATGCCGTCAGCCCTTTTATCAAACGCGAAGCATTTTCCGTTTTCCGACAGCATTCCGGCTTTATCTATCGTTTCAAAAAAGTCCGGGGTATTCATGATATTCACCCCGGCCGCAACAGCTGTTGTGCACTCTTTATTCTGCAGGCTTAATACCGCCTGATGGACAGAAACGAGCCCCGAAGAACATGCTGTATTTATCGCCATCACAGGACCTGATAAATTCAAGTGATAAGCCAGCCGCGCCGCCAAAATACCGTTATGATGAGACGTGACATTGCCTTTGTCCCGTGTTAAAAGGTGATAATCTCCTTCTTCCGCCCCCACAAACATACCGATCGTCTGCTGCTTGATGTGACTGGCGCCGTAGCCGGCGTCCTCAAGGGCCCTCCACGCTTCCTGAAGAAGCAGCCGCTGTTTCGGATCCATCGTTTCAGCTTCCCTCGGCGATATTTCAAAAAATAAAGGGTCGAATTCGTCCGCCCCCGGAACAGCGCCGAGTTTCCATTTTGAACTTGTGAAGCCTTTTTTTGCGACCGGTGCGACAACGTCCTTTTCCTGAAACAGAATGTCCCACAGCTCGTCCGCCGTGCGCGCCTGAGGAAATCGGCCGCTCATGCCGATAATGGCAATGGAATCAGCTGCCTGACTGCCCTCGGTTCCGGCGTTCAGCTTATTTCTTCCCCTCTGCTTCTTTCGCTTTTCCGTTCCTGCCTTTTCAAAGACAGATTGATCTGCGGATTCAGGTTTCTTTTCTTCATAGACATGCTCCATGACGGACTGGTGTTCCGTCAGAAAATAGCGGACGACCTTCTCCAGTGTGGAATGTCCGAAAAACAGGGCCGGTGTCACTTCAATTCCGTAATGGGCGGACAAAGAAGAGGCGAATTCCGCCAAACTGATAGAATCAAAGCCGAAATCAGCCAGATTGTCAGCGTCCGTCAGTCTGTTCTTGTCTATTTTCAAAAGCCCCGCCGCCAGTTCTTTCACATCCCAGCTTACGCATTCTTCCAGTGTAAAGCCTTTCATTTCACTCCGCCTTCCTGAAAACGGGACGTTCCTGTTTACAGAACCCGAAATCGGCCGTTCGCCTTGATCTATCTGCAGGAAGCGTTTGGCCCTCGACGGAAAACCGGCCAGGACGAGATACTGGCTGGACGGCTGGACTAACAATGTTTCAAAAGCTTCGAGTCCTTCCTCAGTGTATAAATAACGCTGTCCGCTTGATTTTAAATACATATCGGTGCTTTCCGCCGTGCCGACATGCATCCCCCCTTCTTTCCAAAGCGGCCAATTGATTGCAAGTGACTTGCCGCTTCTGAGCCCGAGGCTCACAAGTTTATCCCGATGATGGACAAAAGCCATTTGGAAGCGGTTCCCCATCGCGTAGTCACAAGAACCGAAGTCTCCTAAAATCGCTGAAGAAGAAGAGAAACAACAGAAGAAGTCAAGCGGCTCCCGTGACAGAACCTGATCTAACACCGCGGTGCCGTCCGCTTTTGGCGATAAGACTTGCTGAAAGGTTTGCAGATCTTTCTCCAGAATGCTTTCAGTGCCTTGAAGACCTGCAGCGTGAATGACACCGTGAATCGGCCCGCATCCTTTCTCTTTCACTTCTTGCAAACCTTTCTCCATCTGAGCCTGATCTGCGGCATCCGCCTGCACGTAAAACACCTTGGCGCCTGATTCTTCCAATCTCTTTATCTTGTTCAGCACCGGGCCGGCTGCCGCTGATCTCCCCGTCAAAATGAGCGTAACCGGTCCTTTTTCAGCGAAATATCCGGCAAATAACAAGCCTAAACCCCCGCATCCGCCGGTAATCAAGTACGTTTTTCCGCTCTTTATCACACGCTTCTCAACAGGGGCAATATCCGTCTGCTTCATTTCCATGACGTGGCGGATTTCCCCACTGTACATGACACTGCGGAACGACTCGCTGTGAAGTTCTTCACATACGTTATGGATCAGTTTTTCTAACGGTCCTTTTTGTTCAAAATAAACCGCGGCCGTATCCGTCTCCGGCAAGATCAGTTTCAGCGACCGTTCCAGCCCGATCCATGACTCAGCGTAACTGATATCGGTATCGGTCCCGCACTGAGCGGAAAGAAGGATCCGCCTCGGTTTAGAACGCAAAGAAGCAGCTGCGCGGATCACATGATACAGAATGGAATAGTCTTTCACGGCCTTTTCATCTTCAAGCGGCCATCCATATAAAACGGCATCCGCTTTGCCTGCAGCCGTTTCAATATGCCGAAACGTTTCTTGATATGCTTGTCCGTCAGTGATTTTAATTTGATAATGCGTGTTTGAAAGCTTTTGAGTTTCCTCACCCTGTGAAATAAAAAACACGCCGGCTCCCGGATAAAGGGTTTGTAAAGACTGATAAGCATGCTTTCTGGCAGCTTCTCCCGTAAGAAAACAGATGACCGTTTTCAGCTCTTCATGAATAGATTTCTTCAGAGGCTGCTGAGTCCACATTTCTTCAAATATCATCATCTCGGATTGTTCCTCTTGCCCGTGATCCTGCTGAGACGGCTGTCTCATTCTTATCCCTTTGATTTCTGCGCAGACAGTGCCGGTTTCGTCACAAAATTGAATGTCACAGCCGGTTTGATTCTTTTTATTAATATACATCCACATGCCGGATGAGCACGGACGCATGACGCGCAGTTCTTCAACCGCTTCAGGCACGATATGGACTGACGGCTCCGTTTTTGCCAGGACATGAAAAGCTGCGTCCAGAAATTCCGGCGGCAGATGATATCCCGGATTACAGCCGCTTTCATCTGTAAGAGCAAGCTTCGCCCAAACCGCACTTTCTCCCGCATAAAGCTTTTCAACGGTGCGGAACTCCTTACTGATCGTTACACCTGATGTGCCTGGTGTTTCATAATCGAATGACAGCGGGCGGCAGTCTTTTTGTAAGGAGGCAATATCAAGCACGCGGGATGGCTGTATGTTCCCTTGTCCGATGATTCCATAATGACGCAGCTTCTCTTCGTCACTGTATATTTCATAATGGATGCCTTCCTCGTCTTCAGACAGAAGGGAGAGATTGACGCCCGCACCGTGATGTCCGCCGGTAATCGGGTCAGTCCATGCCGCCGTTCGGATCCATATCTCTTTTTCTTCAGAGCTGTCTGCCGCATGATGAAAAGCCGCAAGCGCCATTTCTAAATAAACGGCTGCCGACAGAACCCGCTCCCCGCTCACATCCTGGAAAACGTGTTCCCGGCCTGTAAAAGATGTATGATAACTTTGCTCCGCCAAGGTTGACATATTTTCATGCAGGAAAGGATGCACATATTCAGTTGTTCCTGCTTTTTGTTCTTCCCGCTTCATCCAGTAGCTTTCTTTTGCAAATGGATAAGACGGCAGACTGATACGATGCGGCAGCACGCCTTTATATAAAGATGGCCAATCGACGGGCGTCCCGTGAACCCAGGCATTCAAAAGACTGTCAAATTGACGTTTTTCCATCCATTCACTGACTGTGCCTCCCGTCTCCGTGACAGCACTATCACCCCGGCCTGTAAACACCCCGCTTACGGAACCGGAATTATTCAGAAAAGCAGTCAGCTTCTGTTCCAATTCAGAAACAGAGTCCGCTGTCATCGCCAGCCGTTCTTCCATCGGGACCCTGCCGACTTGAAGGGTAAATGCCGCGTCAAGCAGGTTCGCATCTGTAATTGTTCCGTTTCCGGCGGCATCCGACAGCAACAGAGCCCGCTCGCGCAAGCGGTCTTTATCTTTTGCCGATAAAACAAAAAGCGCCGGACGGCCGGTGTCTGCCGAAGTCATTTCAGCCGGTTCATACTCTTCTATCAGCAGGTGGGCATTTGCTCCGCCCGCTCCGAAAGAAGATGTACCCGCGATTCTCGGATATTCTCGTGTTACTCCTTCAGATTCTATGACCGGCCGTCTCCATTCCGCTGTTTCCTGCTGCACGATAAAAGGAGAAGTTTCAAAATCAATTTCCGGGTTCAGCTGCTTTGAATGCAGCGACGGCACCAGATATCCGTGTTTCATCTGAAGAAGAATTTTGGTGACCGCAGCAATGCCCGCCGCACTTTCCAGGTGTCCGATATTGGATTTAACAGAACCGATGGAACAAAATTGGTTTGCATCCGTATAGCGGCGGAAAGCCTTGGTTAACCCTGCGATTTCAATCGGATCTCCCAAGGAAGTGCCGGTGCCGTGGGCTTCCAGATAGCTGATTGCTCTCGGGTCAATCCCTGCCCGCTCCATCGCGTCTGCGATCACTTCTCCTTGTGCATTCGGGTTCGGAACGGTGAACCCGTTCGTTTTGCCGCCGGCGTTCAGAGCGCTTCCTTTAATGACACCGTATATATGATCATGATCTTCAACAGCCTTTTTCAACGGCTTTAACACGATACAGCCGACGCCCTCTCCGTCAACAAACCCGTCAGCCTTATCACCGAACGCTTTGCACGCGTTTGACGGTGACAGCATTCTCATAGAAGAAAGTCCGATATAATGAGCCGGATCTGTAATCAGGTTTACGCCGCCGGCAATCGCGCATTCAGATGCACCTGTTCTGATGCTTTCTGCGGCGAGATGAATGGCGGTTAAGGATGAGGAGCATGCGGTATCGACCGCGATGCTCGGACCGTGAAAATCAAACACATAGGATACGCGGTTCGGGATAAAGTGATAGTGGGCCCCTGTCGGATAGTTGCCGTTCATGACACCCGCAAAGACACCAACCTTTTTACCGGCGCATAGTGAATCAGGGGTATATCCGGCATCCTCCAGGGCCGCATAAGCGGTTTCCAGAAACAGTCTCTCCTGCGGGTCCATGCGCTCCGCTTCTTTCGGGGAGATTTTAAAAAACAGCGGATCAAATTTATCAATATCTGTTAAAAATCCGCCCCACTTTGTATACATCCGGCCTTCCTTACCTTTTGTCTCATCATAGTAGTCCCGCCAATCCCAGCGGTCTTTCGGAACTTCGGTGATTCCGTGTTCACCGGTCTTTAACCGTTCCCAGAACTCATTAACATTTTCAGCTCCGGGATACCGTCCGGCAAGACCGACAATTGCCACTTCAAGGTGTTTTGACGGCGGTTCGGAAGCGGGCGGCGCTTTTTCAGAAAAAGATGCCGCTTGGCGCTTCGTCAATCCGGCGCTTTTTTTACGGCTTTGCTTTTTCTGTAAAGTGTGCGGCGCCTTTTCGGCTTCTTTATTTGTCTTGAAAATCCCAGCCATATCTTCCTGTCTTGAGCTGACGAGATATTCCGCTAATCCGCCGATTGTCGGATACTCGAAGAACAATGTGCTGCTGATATCAGGTATGTCTTCCCGCACGCGGTTGGTCAGCTGTACGATTAAGATGGAATCGATTCCGTATTCTTCAAGGGGCGTATGGGCTTGAACGTCCTCAATCGGCATCTTTAAGATGGCGCTGACGATCTGTTTCAGATACTCTGTGCTTTTTTCAAGCAAAGAGCCGGATGATGCCGCTTCAGTATGACGGACTTCTTCAGAAAATTGCGCATGCAGTTCGCGCTCCTTCGTTTCAGCCAAGTATGCGGCAAGCTCTCCTATCGTCCGGTATTCAAAAAACAGCGTGCTGCTGATATCAGGGACGAGATCCCGCAGCTCATTCGTCAGCTGAACGATCAGAATAGAGTCAATGCCGTATTCATCCAGAGGAGCCAGCGGATTTATCTCTTCTGCCGGCATTTTTAATACTTTTGCCGCAGCCCTTATCAGAAAAGCCGCTGTCTTTTCCGAAAGCCCCTCTCCCGCTTGTTTGATTGGGAGCTGACGATCAGAGGATGTTTGCGGTACGTTTGATTGGCGCTTTTGCGCGGTGTGAGCTTCCCTGCTCTGCCTGATGACTCCGTTGCTTTTCGCCGTGATAATCTGCTGGGTGTGCAGACGTTCGTTTTCAGCCGGAAATTGAATGGAATGAAAACCTTCAGCCATTAAAACGGATTTCCATGTTTCCGGATAAAGACCGGGACACCCCGGAATCCGCAGCGCCTCGTCTTCGTACAGCCACCAGCCCTCTAATAAGCCGAATGTAACATGTGTAAACGGCGTATGCCCGCCCAGTTCATTAACGAGCAGCAAACCGTCCTTTTTCAATACGGCTTTTGCCGTCCTTAAAGTTTTCCGGATATTTTTGGTGGCATGCAGCACGTTTGCGGCAATAGCGATATCGTAGGTTCTCAGATGTAATCCCTGGCCCGCCGCAGGCTGCTCCACATTAAACAGCTGATACGTCAAATACGGATTGTCCGCGCCGTATTCCTTTTCGGCATGCATTAAAAAAGCTTTTGACAAGTCGGTATAACAGTATTCCTGAATATGGTTTTGATAGGGGCGGAGCTTTTTAAACAGTGTACTGCTCGTTCCGCCGGTGCCCGCTCCGATCTCCAGCAGGCGGATGTTTGCCTCAGGATTGTTTTTCATTACATTTTCCACATAAATACACGCTTCATTTGCCAGCACATCGTTGTAATAATCAGCGAGAATATTATGCTTATAGATTCCTTCAACAAGCTCCATTGAAGAATCGGGAAACATCACGTCAGTGGCTTTTATTTTGCCTGTTAAAATGTCAGGCAAAGCTTGAATGACGGTATCCGCCAGCAGAACCTGCGCTTTCATATCCGGATCTTTCAGCCATTCGTTTTTCTTCTTATGCCACTCTTCCCAAACCGTGGCCGTTTCACCGCTTTTAAAATCGCTGTCTAAAAGACGGATGCTTTCTTCCAGCCAGCGTTCATATAAAGGCAGACAGGAAGCCGCCGGCGCTTCGCCGGTCAGACCCATTGAACGCAGCGTCACCCGCAGCACTTGCAGCAAAAGCCGATTCAATTCTTTCATTTGATTGCTTATTTCTGTTCTTAAGGATAACTGTGTACGGTCTTTTTGTTTGTCTCCCTTACCCAAAACCTTATCCTCCTAAGAAAATTAAATTTGCTCCGTCAATTTGACAGGCAATCAGATAGTCACAAATTCATGAGGGTTCATTCCCTCGATCGGAATCGGCTTGGTCAGCTTCATCAGCCCCATGCGGGAGATCGGCTGCGTCAGCAGAGTTTCCAGCGCCTGCATCCCTTCCGCCCGGCTGATCAGCCCGAGACCGATTGCACTCAGTCTGTCAAACTCTTCAGAAATGTGATTGTCAGCCCGCTCCCAATAACCCCAGTTCATCACTTTGACCGGGCATGACAGCCGTCCGGAAAGCTCATGGGCAAATGCATCTTTAAATGCGCACCCCGCCGCATAATGACTTTGATTCGGATTCTTAATATATGAAATAACCGAAGAGAAAAAGAGAATAAAGTCCAAAGACTCTTTCGCAAATACTTCGGCAATGTTGACGGAAATATCCACTTTCGCCGCAAGACCGGCGTGAAACTGTGATTCTTCCATATCTTTTACGCTTTCATTCGCAAATACCATCGCTGAATGAACGACGCCGCTGATGGTGCCGTATGTGTTTTTAATCTGTTCATAGGCGCGCTGAAGCGATGGAAGATCAGAAGCATCTGCGGCTATATATTCGGGAGCCGGTCCTGATGGCCGGTACCGGTCTATTTTTTGGCGTATCCGGCTGTCCAGCGGCCGCCTCCCAATCCAGACGACTCGGGCTTTATACGTCGTCACTATATAATCTGTCCAAACCTCGCCGATGCCTCCCGCACCGCCGATGATGACATATACGCCTCCATATCGGTAAGGAACACTTTCAGACGGCCCGCTTTGGACCGGAAGCAATTGAGGCCGGTACCATTCCTGATGTCTGCGCACCCATGCTTTACCCGTACGGTCGCGGGGCAGGCTGAATATGTCTTCTGCGGGGAAATCCCCCCCGTCTTCAAGATCGGCGAGACGGATGTGCCAGCTCGGATGTTCTTTAGCGAGAGACCCGACGAAACCGTGCACACTGGAATGAGCGGGACGCACCTCATCATATTGGGTAATAGGCTGTGCTTGGTGCGTAATCACCGTCATCCCGAGCTGCTCCTTTCCATACCCGAGACCGATAAGAGCTTTGGCCGCTCTGAAAATTTGCAGCACCCCGCTTTTTTGATCATGGCTGTCAGAATCAGCCGGCTGAGGGGCAAACCAGATCATATGCTGAATCTTACCGAGACGGCGGAGCCGATCAGATATCACTTCAACGGAAGCACTTTGGCTGCTATCAAATCGCACAGCTTTAGGAAACAATCGTAAAACCGCGTCCGCCTGCCCGTCTGTACCGCCTATGATGACAGCTTTTGCTTCAGAAATGGGGAAGCCGGTTTGGTTGTCTATCGGTTCCGTGTCCCATACCTGCATCAATTTGACGGCTCCGGTAAGGTTACCCGGCAGATCGTATTGCTTATTATCGGTTACGGCCGGCGCACTTTCGGCCATCCGGGCAGAAAATCCTTTTATCCTTACACACACATTGCCGCGTTCATCACATATATCAATGTCCATTCTTCGCACGGCCGGTGTTTCATGCGTCACAAATACGGCCGCCCACATGTTTGGACTGCACGGATGAAAAACGGTCAGTTCATGCAATTCAAAAGGCATTAACGGCTGCTCCGGATAACCTGCTTGATTTTCATTCATAACGCCGATGGCCGCCTGAAAAGCGGAATCAATCAGACTCGGATGGAGCACAAACTGTTCGGCTTCATCAGAAACGGAAGCAGGAAGCACCAATTTAGCCAAGGCTTCTTTTTCCCCGCAATAAATGTGATCAATTCCTTGATGTGAAGGTCCGTATACAATTTCCGCCTTTGCAAACGCCGCATAGCAGTCTTCTTTTGACAGCACTTTTTTGCGGCATCGCGCTTTCAGCTGTTCAATATGCAAAACCGGCGCCTCAGACAGCGGCTCAATCACAGCACTGCCTTCACAATAAATGTCTGAATCATTTTCATTGCTGTACACTTGAAATGAAACATTGCCGTTATCCTCCAAAGAAAGCCCTGTCGTCATACGCAGCGGCTCTTTTTTATGAACGGCCTGGCGTATCCAGCTGATATACCGCAGCGAAATGCCGGTTTTAGCCGTGTATCCAGCGGCTAACGGCGCGGCAGCCAGTTCAGCTGCGGCTCTCGCCATTTCAAGATAAGCCGCCCCGGGGAGAACACGCTTGTTTCGGACGATATGATCGGCTAAGAAGAATTCATCTCCGTTCAGTATCGTACTGAATTTTTGTTCTAACAAATCTGATGTATTGCGATGAAGCAGCGGGTGAAGCCTGCTTTCTGTATTTACGGAAGTGACGGGATGATCGGGCTCCGGTATCCAATATCGTTCCTTTGCAAACGGATACGTCGGCAGACTCATCCTGCGCGGTTTCTCCTCCTGATACAGCCGCGTCCAGTCTATCTCAAATCCTTTTGACCACAGCTCCGCAAGTTTTTTGTAAGTGCCGCTGTCCATCCATTTTCGGATCAGCTCCTCCGTATCCTGATCATCGTTCAGGAAACCCCTGATTTCCGTTCCGCTGTCAGACCGCCCTTGAAAGCAGCCGTCAATCTGCCGTTTTTGTTCTGTAAATTCAGTTAATTTCCTGATCAAGTCTGCTTGATCGTTCACTAAAAAAACAAGCCGCTCTTCCATTGCCAGCCGTCCCGTTTGCAGCGTATACGCCAGTGACCGCAGGGAAAAAGATTCATCAGGCTGCTTATCTAAGCCCGACTGGCCGAAAAGACCGGAAAGAATATTCTTATGTTTCTCATCGTTTGTAAGACATTCTGCTAAAGTCCGGACGGAAGTATGCTGTATGAGATCAGTCATGTCTATTGCCAGCCCGTATTGATCCGTCATCAGCTCAGAAAACTGTGTCAGCTGCATGACATCCAAGCCGAATTCCTTCCAATCCTGTTCATCATCTACCGAACCGGCCTCTACATGCAGAACTTCGGCCAGAACACCTCGCAACGCATTTTCCAGCTGATTTTGCATTGTATCTCTTTTGTCATGAAGCGGCCCGCTTCCTCCAAGCGCTTTATCTTTGAGAAACATCAGCAGGCGGGCAGCGTATTCCTTCAGCCGCTCCGGATTTTTCGCTGACAGAGGCACGATATACAATCTCTCTTGATCCTCCGTAATACCGGGGTTTTTAGGCCTGTACTCTTCTAAAATGAGATGAACGTTTGAACCCGTCGCCCCGAATGAACTGATGCCTGCGCGTCTCGGGCAGGCATGTTCACGGCCGTTCTCTGTATACGCCGGCCTTTTCCATGACTCGGTTTTTTGCTGCACGTAAAATGGCGAGTCCTCTAAACGGAGATACGGATTAATCGTCTCTGAGTGCAAAGAAGGGACAAGCGTTTTGTGAAACAGCTGCAAAACCGTTTTATGAAGCCCGCTGATCCCGGCAGCTGATTCCGCATGTCCGATATTCGATTTAACGGAACCGATCGCACAAAATTGCCGATCCTCCGTAAACGTGCGGTAAGCTTTAACAAGACCTTGTATTTCAATCGGATCTCCTAAAGAAGTTCCGGTTCCGTGCGCTTCCACATAAGAAATCGTCCGGGGATCGATCCCCGTCTTTTCAAGACATTCAGCTATCATATCCCCCTGCGCCACGGGGCTCGGCACGGTAATCCCGCTGACGGTCCCCACGTGATTGACGGCGCTGCCTTTTATCACCGCATAAATATGATCCTTATCTTCTTCGGCTTTGTGGAGCGGCTTCAGCAGCACGGCTCCGATGCCGTCAGCTGAGACATAGCCTGTGCCTCCTTCGCCGAACGTGCGGCACAGCCCGTCACTCGAATGCATATCCATCAAGCCGTATGTGATATATTTTGTCGGGTGCAATGATAAATTGACGCCGCCGGCAAGAGCTGCTTCACATTCACCGCGTCTCAGACTTTCCGCCGCCATATGAACGGCCGTCAAAGATGACGAACACACCGTGTCAACCGCCATGCTCGGCCCGTGAAAATTGCAAAAATATGAAACCCGGTTTGCGATCGGCGCATAGTTCAAGGGATAAGGAAAGACCAGCCCTTTAGCAGCAGCTTCAGCGCCGGCGAGAGAATAATCCATATGCATCACCCCGGCAAACACACCGACGTTCATTCTCTTATTCGGCCCTTTCGGCTGAACGATTGTTTCCGGGGTGTAGCCCGCATCCTCAATCGTTTCCCAGCATGTTTCTAAAAACAATCGTTCTTGCGGATCTTTAGCTTCTGCCTCCCGCGGAGAAATCCGAAAAAATTTCGCGTCAAAACAATCCGGATCGTCTATAAAACCGCCCCATTTGGAAATCGGCTTGCCGGACGGCGATCGCAAATGCTCATATGTCCTCGTATCCCAGCGGGAACGAGGCACTTCCGTTACGCTGTTTTCTCCATTTTTTAAATTTGTCCAAAATTCACGAAGATTTTTGGCGCCGGGGTACCGTCCCGCCATCCCGACGATCGCAATATCTCCATTCTGCGTTCCGGCTGACGCCGATTTTTTCACGCGGATTTGGGTTGTCCTCTTTTTTTCCCGGGGCAAAGGCTCAGCACTTGAATGCCCGCTTTGAGCATGGCCGAAACCGGCTCCGTAATGTTCGCACAAATATCCCGCCAATTCCGCGATTGTCGTGTATTCAAATAACAGTGTCGGCAGAAGCTGCGTTCCGATTTTTTGTTCAATTTCCTTTACCATGTCCAACAGCCCCGGAGAATCCAGCCCCATTTCATAGTAGCCGATATCCGGGTCAATCTCTTTCACAGGTTTGTTCAATCGGGCGGCAAGCAATTCTTTTAAATAAAGGATGCACTGTTCAGTAAGGCCGGCGGAAGCCTCCGCACGGCGGGGCTCAGAAGGCGCCGGTTCCGCTTGCGGAGCCGGGACGGCATTCCGCCCGTCAGGTTCTTTCTTTTGCCGTTTCTGATTGATCAGTTCCGGGTCCCTCACCAGTTTATTGGCGAAGTTTTTCAGTTCGCCGACTTTTCTGCCTTTCTCATTGAAAAACTCCATTGTCACGTAAACGAGATCTTTCTTACGGGTGACGGATTCTTTTTTTATCTTGGTGATACATGTTGTCTGCAGCAATTCGGCGCAATAAAACGATTCATAAAACAGCGGCAGAAATAATTGCCCCTCCTCCCTCGTCAAAGGAGCGAGATATACATTGGAGCCGATGCTGCTCGCATCTATCAATGCGGGATGAAACATCGCCTCTTCTGCATGTTCCAGCTGATCCTTTTGCACCGACAGATCAATATAAATCTCTTTTTCAGTTTGGTAGACGCTTCCGCAGCCTTTCATCATTCCTGAGTGAACCAGTTCTTGATCCCTGCATTCCGCGTAAATGTCCTCAAGCGGTATTTCTGCCGCCGTTTGTTTTACGGCATCCATCCGGACGCTCTCTTGGAAGCCGGCGGGCTTGACGGAATGCATTTGCGCCGCGGCATATACCTTTGTCTCTGCTGCTTCGTCACCTTGTTTTTGCCCTTTCACCTCCACCTTCCACTGCCCTTCGCCGTTCTCTGTACAGTCAACGGAAAGCAGGATTGTTTCTCCCTGTTCAGGAGCTAAAGGGTGAAAAATCGATAAGTGCCTGAGTTCAAGGCCGGCATGAAAAAAGCCGTTTTCTCTGAAAGTCTGATAGATCAGGTCAATATAAGCCAGACCCGGCAGCAGTTCCTTTCCATAGGCTTTATGATGTTTCAGAACGGGATGCTGATTGTTAATAAGAAGCTGCTCTTGCATATGAACTTCCTCCATATCGACGTTCAATTTTCAGCGCAATCAGTAAGTCTTCATTTGTTTCCAAAACGTATTCGGACGGGACTTATGTGTGTTTTCATGCAGGCTTTCGGTTTTGTCCGGACGGATGGGCCGGCGTTTTAATTCCTGTCTCGGCAAAGGCTTTCTAACCGGGGTATACGCCTCCTGCTCCCAGGCTTCCACTATGACATGGGCATTCGTCCCTCCGTCAGCGAAGCTGCTGACGGCGGCAATCCGCGGTGAATCCGTCCATTCACGCAGAGCGTGCGAAAAATAAAACGGCGAGGCGGACAGATCGTAATGCGTCATCGGCTCTTTGCCCGAAAGGAAAGGCACACGCATTCGGCGCGAGAGCATAAGCACTGTTTTAATGAATCCGGCAATCCCTTCAGCGCATAACGGGTGTCCGATATTCGGCTTCATCGATCCCAATTCACAAGGCGCGCTGTTTTGCATACGGTAGACCGCTTCAATCGCCCTCAGTTCCAAAAGGTCTGTTACTTCAGAGCCTGAACCGTTTGCTTCAATGTAGCTGATATCCTCCGCTTTTCTGCCGCTTTTGGCAAGCGCCTTGGCCATCACTTCTTTCTGCGCCTGTATATTCGGTGTGGCAGGCCCCGCGGTTCTGCCGTCATTGTTTACGGAAATGCCTTTAATGACCGCATGAATCCGGTCCCCGTCTTTTACAGCCTGGGCCGCTGTTTTTAAATACACCATTCCGAGGCCTTCTCCCAATACGATGCCGCTGGTGCGGCGGTCAAAAATATGAAACGCAGGCTCTTCGCTTAACAGATTGCGAAGTTCGAACATCCGGTGGGTTTGACCGGATTCCAGCAGACTGACTCCCCCGACTACCGCTGAGTCGATTTCACCGCAAGAAAGCGCCTGTATCGCCATATTCATCCCGACAAGCGCTGAAGAACAGGCCGTATCCAAAACGAGACTCGGCCCCTTCAAATCAAAGAACTGAGAAAGATTGGCCGCTAAGTAATTCGGACCGGCTGCGACTATCGGATTTTTTGCATGCTTCAGACGGTTTTCATCAGGCATACTGCCGCCGCGTCCTCCTAAATAGACACCGGCTGACCTGCCTTTCATTTCTTGTAAAGAGTAACCGCTGTCTCTGAACAGATGAAGCGCCTCTTCTAATATAAGAAAGGACTGGATATCCATTGCCTTGATGTCTTCTTCGGGAATAAGGAAAAACTCCGGGTCAAAATGCGTTACATTTTGTAAAAGGCCCGCATAATCCGCCTTCTCCGTTTTCCAGCGCTCTTTCGGAACTCTTTGAATGGCTGACGTTCCTTCAGACAGCAGCTTCCAATAAGCTTCAATTGATTCAGCTCCCGGAAAACGGCAGGACATTCCGACAACAGCGATGTCTTGCGCCGCTGCAGCACCAGAAGGCTGAATAACAGCGGCTGCAGTTTGTTTGGGAACGTCCGGGATTACAGGCTGAACCGGTTTTGAAACGGCAGCTTTGATTTCGGGATATGCTGTTTCAAGCCATCCCGCCAGCGCAGCAACCGTAGGGTATTCATACAGCACCGCCGGGTCAAGGTCAGCTTTGATCCTCTTTCCGATCGCTCTGGACACTTGGGCAAGCATAATGGAATCGGCTCCGTAATCTTGAAACGGTGTATCAGATTCAAATCTTGACGGCTCCAGTCTTAATTCCCGGCAGCAAATGCCCGTCAGCCACTCCTCAACGCTTTCTGTATCGGCCTGTTCCTGCTGCTTTGTTTCAGTAAGGCCGGATGAAAGCAGCAGACGGTCAGGCTCCCATTTTTCCGGGTGAATGACGGCCGGCATAATAACAGATCCGCAATCGCCTGCCATGATGGCATCAAACAGGCTCAGCCCTTCTCTGTCAGTGATGCTCTTTAAACCGCTTTTCTGATAGGCCTGGCTTTTTGATTCGCCCATACCCGTTTCTTTCCAGCTCGGCCACTGGATGCTCAGCACCGGAAAACCTTTTGCGGCCGCAAAATAATCCATATAGGCGTTAGCCATGGCATAATCGCTTTGTCCCGCTCCTAATTCCGGCATCACGCCGGACACTGAAGAAAACAGCGCAAAAAACCGAAGAGGCTCCTTGTGCAGCGCTTGATACAAAAGGTCCAGTCCGTCTGTTTTAGGCTCAAGCACGGGCATCATCTGTTCGCTTGTTTTGCGGATAAAGGCCGGATGATCGAGATCTACGGCTCCCGCTGCGTGTATCACGCCTCCTATCGGCCCCATTTGATCTTTCACACGGCTGACGGCCTGCTCATATTCAGGGCCGGAAGATACAGACAGCACTTCCGTTCGGATACCTTTTTGTTCGAGCTCTCTGATTCTTCTCACCTTATCGGAAAACAGGGAATTCCGTTTGATATGATCATCCCATTCCGCTTTCGGCGGCATTGTTTCTTTTCCGGTAAGCACGAGTTTCGTGACTCCGTAACGTTCGGCAAAATGCCGGGCGAATAAATATCCGAGTCCCCGGGTCCCTCCGGTGATCCAGAGCACATGGCCTTTCGGAAATGAAAATTCTTTTTCAGCTAAGCTGTTTGTTTCCTTTAACCGCGCGTGATAGCGCACACCGTTTCGGTAACACACTTCGATGTCTTCAGAATCGCGAAAAAACTCCTCTGCGATCTGGTTTGCCAGCTCAGGATCTTCGGCAGTCCGTTCTGCATCCATATGCCGCGAGCGGATATCCTTATACTCACTTTGGAGCATCCGGTACAATCCGGCCTTTTTTGCACCTGAGAGATTTATCGTTTCATTTGCAAAGGGTTCAAGCCCCTTTGTCACACAAAGCAGCTGAAGCTTTCGGCCGCGGTTTCTGTTGTCAATGAGAGACTGCAGACGATGAATCCAGCCGTCATCATGATTGATTTCCGTCCCGCATCCGGTCACATCAATCAGACCGCCGAATCGGGCCGCGTCCCCGGATATTTCCGGTGATGCAGCGTCAATGATTTCAGACTCGGGGAAATAACGGGACAGCTCAACGGCTAAATTTCCTGTCTGGTGATCAGCAGCTATTCCGATGACGCCCCGCACTTCCTTAGCCGGAACACTGCTGCTTTCTGCCCAGCTTTTCTGTAAAAAGCGGATTTCACGAAATGTTTCAGAATGTGTTTCAGCATCACGAACATTGTCCGGCGCTGCATCGTCCGGCCAATACCGATCCTTTATAAATGGATAACCGGGAAGGCTGATGCGATGCGGCAGGCTGCCGTTATAAAGCTCTGACCAATCAATCTTCAGCCCTTTTACCCAAAGTTCCAGAAGCTTCGCGAATTTTTTTCTTTTCATCCATTTACGGACGGCTTCCTGCATATCTTCATCCTTAAAAACGGCTAGAATGTCTTTATACTGTTTGCTTTTTCCCCTGAAGCAGCCGTCTGTCCCGCCGTCAATAAAACGCTGCAGTTTTTCCGCTAACTGCTCTGTCGACGTCACGATAAACGCCGCACGTTCTTCCATCGCTTCTCTTCCGGTTTGAAGGGTGTAAGCCGCATCCCGGAGGCTGCGGTCTGTGACGTCATTTTTTCTGATCGCTTGAAGAAGCTGCTGCGCCCGCTGCTTCAGGCTGGCCTCCTGTTTGGCGGATAATAAAATGACTGCGGGATCTTCATCTGTGAATGGCTCATAAATCTCCCTATCAGGTTCAATATATTCTTCTAGCAATATGTGGGCATTTGCCCCGCCCGCGCCAAAAGAAGAGATTCCCGCGATTCTCGGAACCTCTTTTTGCGCTCCGTTTTCCTCAATGACCGGCCGTTTCCAGTCTGCCAATTCACGCTGCACCACAAACGGCGTCCGGTCGAATGCAATATTCGGATTCAATTTTCTGCAATGTAATGAGGGAGCCAGCTTTCGTTTTTGAAGCTGGAGCAGCAGTTTCGTTACACCGGCAATGCCTGCCGCGGCTTCCAAATGCCCGATATTGGATTTAACTGAGCTGATGGCGCAAAAACCTTTATCTGACGTTTTCGTTTGAAATGCGCGGGTCAAACCGTCAATCTCGATCGGATCTCCGAGTTCAGTACCCGTGCCGTGTGCTTCGATACAGCTGATCATCCGCGGATGTATTCCTGATTTTTCAAGCGCGCCGGAAATCACGTCAGCCTGGGCGCTCGGACTCGGCACTGTATACCCGTTTGTTCTGCCGCCGTGATTGATATGAGTGCCGCGAATCACCCCGTAAATATGGTCCTTATCAGCCATCGCTTTTGACAGCGGCTTTAACAGCACGGCCCCGACACCTTCACCGGGAACAAATCCGTCCCCGCCTTCACCGAAACTTTTGCACGTTCCGTCTTTTGAAAGCATTCGATAGGCGCTGAGCTCCGCATAAGCCGAAGGATGCGTATACACATTCACACCGCCGGCAATCGCCATGTCGCATTCGCCGCGAAGGATGTTTTCACACGCTTCGTGAATTGCAGTCAGCGAAGACGAGCACATCGTGTCGACCGGCATGCTCGGCCCTTTCAGATTAAGAAAATAGGAAACTCTGTTGGCCGCTGAACTGAACGACGTTTTCGGCTGCAGGGCGCCGCCGTTTTTCCAGTACATTCCGTACCCGTTTTTCGTAATGCCCGCAAAAACGCCGACCCGGCCGTTATACAGATTCTCAAGCTGTTCCTTCGTATAACCGGCATCCTCCAGCACCTGCCAGCACATTTCAATAAAGAGACGCTCCTGCGGGTCCATATTCAAAGCATCACGGGGTGAAATTTGAAAAAACAGCGGATCAAAGAAAGCGGCATCTTTCAGAAATCCGCCCCGCTTACTGTAACTTTTCCCTTCTTTCACGGCCGTTTCAGGATCAGGGTTGTAGTATTTGTCCTTTTCCCAGCGCTCTTCGGGAATTTCCGTCACACAGTCTTTTCCGGCCGCTAAGTTATCCCAGTACTCTTCAAGTGTTTCAGCTTGCGGATAACGGCCGCTGACTCCGATAATCGCAATCCCTTCTTTTGTCTGGTTCTCATTGGAAAAAGCAGGCCGTTTCTTTCGCTTGATAAACGACGGAAGCACCGGAAAATCTTCATTTGCCAAAACCTGTTCTGATATGCCTGAACGGTGGTCATCATCATTTGTCCATTTTCGGCATTCTTTTGGATAATCCGTGACAAAGTGAGCTGCCAGAGATCCCAGTGTCTTATATTCGTAAAAAACCGTTTTGGAAAGGTCACCGAAAAGCAGAGACAATTCGCGGTTCAATTTCGTCACAGTGACTGAGTCGATTCCGTAGGTTTCCAGCGGCTCTTCAGTGTCTATGTTGGAAACAGCAATTTTTGCAGTCAGGGCAAACAGCGTTTTGAGCTGAAGAAGCGTTTGTTCATACAAACGTTCACTGCGGTGTTCGGCATTGGTTTTTCCGGGAGCGCCCGTCTTGATGACAGGCTGCAGCTTCAACCCTGATAGGGAAGCCCATATTTTTCCTTCTTCGTCACATAAATCAATATAAAAGCTCCCCGCCTTCTCTTGTATCTCGGCCCATACCTTGTCAGGACAAGGTTCATAAAACAAAAGCTCGTCCAATGAAACCGGGGCGAGCGTTTTATATTCTTTGCCGCCAAGCAGCGCGCATGCCTCTGTCACACTTTGCATCACACAGGGAGGGAGGCCGAATCGGGCGGATTCTTTTTGGTCTGTCAATGGAATTGATATGTCTGCCAGCATCCGTCCTGCTGAGGCGTAAATACGCTCTATTCCTTTCATGTGCTCACTGTATTGAACGGTATCGTTCTGAGTGATGGCTTCAATTTGCTGCTGATCCATCAGGGAACCGCTGTTTTCCTTCAAGCGGCTGATATCCAGCATGCCGGGCGCAGCATCAACTGGCTGAATCGTCCCTTGGCTGTACACATCATGATGACTGAAATCGGCAGAAAATGGATTATAAATCTCAAACCTTTTGGCTTCACCCTCTGCGGGTATCAGCCTGATTTCGATATGGAACGGCTCAGCCTCAGTCAGAATGGGCTTTGACCACACGATATGCGTCAGCCGGACAGCCTCAGTCTCCTTTACTGTCAAAACAGCCGCAGCTCTCGCCATTTCCAAAAGAAGTTCTCCGGGCATAAGCTTTTTACGCTGTAAAGAAACATCAGCGAGAAAAAATTCCCGGCCGCTGAAAGCTGCCGAGAATCCCTGTCCCGTTTCATCGGAAATATGCTGCTGAGCAAGCGGATGAAGGGAAGCCGCTTGGCGAAGTCCCATCCGCATATCATAATCGCGCAAAATGCCGATCGCATCCTGTTTTGTCATTTTTTTATTTTTGACGTCAGAAAAAACCCGGTGCAGAAACTCTTTCATATGGTTTCCTCCATTACGCTAATCCCTGTAAAAACCGATCGTTCTTTTTACAGCGGTTTCTATGCTTATTTCGTTTTTCTCCAAATCATCAAGCAGGCGCTCATAAGTCTCAAGCGGGGACGTATCAGTCTCATAAGTCTCCCGGTGCCTTATATGCTGCGCACTGTGCGGTATCCAGCAATGTGTTTTCGCAAAAGGATAGACGGGCAGGCTGACTTTTTTTGGCCTTTCGTCCGGATATAATTTATTCCAGTCGACATGTAAACCTTGCACCCATAATTTTGCAAGCGTTGTATACTTTCCTGCTTCAATCCATTGATCTACGGTCCCGCTCATTTCTGCGTTGTCCGTCATCTCTGTAAACAGCTGTTTCATCGCTTTGTTCCGGCCTGTAAAGAAATTCTGCCCCGTCTCCTTGCCGCTGAGGAAATCATTCAGCGCGTTCGTAAGCTCTTCTTTTGTTTCAGCAATGACGGCAAGACGCTCTTCCATTTCATCCCGGCCAAGCTGAAGCGTATAAGCGATACCCGCAAGAGCTCCGTCAGCTGAATGTGTCTTTTCCAAATATCTGCACAGCTGTTCCGCACGTTCCTTCAGCTGTTCCGCCGTCTTTGCCGAGAGAATGAATAAGGACGGCTGAAGTTCACCGGCCGTCCATTGCTTCTCTTCAACAGGAGAAACATATTCTTCGAGCACGACATGAGCATTGACACCGCCAAATCCGAACGAGCTGACACCCGCTCTCCGCGGCAGTTCATTTCCGCTATCATCAGTCGCAGCTTTCCACGGCTGAGTGTGGCGGACGAAATAAAACGGGCTGCCGTCGAGGCTGATATACGGATTAACGGTTTCACAATGCAGACTTTTAACGAGCGTTTTGTGCTGCATCTGCAAAATAATTTTTAAAAGCCCGGCCATGCCGGCGGCAAGCTCTGTGTGGCCGATATTCGTTTTGACGGAACCGATGGCGCAATGAGGCTGATCGGGCGCCGTTACTCCGGCTTTCTGATAAAGCGCTGCAAAAGCCGCTTTGAGTCCGTTGATTTCTATCGGATCTCCGAGCGCCGTTCCCGTGCCGTGGGCTTCAATATAACTCACTGTACGGGGGTCGATGTTCGCTTGCTGATAAGCTTTTATCATGACTTCTGTCTGTGCTTTCGGATTCGGCGATGTAAGGGAAGCCGCCCGTCCGCCATGATTTTCCGCCGTTCCGCGAATAACGGCATAAATACGGTCGCCGTCACGTTCCGCATCGGATAATGTTTTCAAAACAATCATGCCCGCACCTTCAGCTCTGACATACCCGTCCGCTTGATCGGAAAATGTTTTGCATCGCCCGTCTTCACTGAGCATTCCCGCTTTATTAAAGCTGATATGCATATCCGGCGATACAATAGCATTGACGCCTCCTGCAATCGCGATGCCGCAGTCTCCGGCCTGAATTGCCCTGACCGCACGGTGAACAGCGACCAATGAGCTTGAACAGGCGGTTTCAATCGGTTCGCTCGGCCCATGTATATTCAGAAAATAGCTCATACGGTTCGGACCGATTGACGGAACCGTACCGGCGGCGGAAGAACCCTCAATCTCTATATGGAACTTTGAAGCTTCCTGAGCGTAACCGCTGTTTGTCGTGCCTGCAAAAATGCCTGTATTTGTACCTGACAGGCTTTTGGCAGAGCAGCCTGCATCTTCAATCGCTTTCCATACATGCATCATTAAAAGTCTTTGCTGAGGATCCATCATTTCGGCTTCATGCGGAGAAATACCGAAAAATAAAGGGTCAAATTGAGCGGTTTCATCAATGAAGCCGCCCCACTTTACATTGCTCGCATTTTTATCTTTCTGCGGATCTCCGTAATACTGTCTCCAGTCCCAGCGCTCCGGCGGTATTTCAGAAATGCAGTCCTTTTCTCCGGCTAAATTCTCCCAAAACATTTCCGGATTTTCAGCCATTGGAAATGCACAGCTGATTCCGATTATCGCCACGGGCTCAGGTGCAGCTGCGGTTTTTGTTTTAGGAAGACGGGACGGAATCAAGAATGGCTCCGTCTTCATTTTTTTACGCACAACCGGTTTCTCCGTTTCTGTTTCTTCCTGTGAGCCGAATGTATCCGGATGTTCCGTCAGCAAGTATTGGGCAAAACGAAAGACTGTCGGGTATTCAAAAAATACGGCCGGTGTCAGTTCAAGCCCATACGTTTTATTTAGTTCATTTGCAAACTGCGTGAATGAAACCGAATCAAAGCCATAATCTCTCATCTCTGATTCAGCATCTATCTCGTCTTCTTTCACCTTCAGAATGCCTGATATCATATGTTTGAGTTCCGCTTGTACTTTATTCGGTATATGGACGGGCGTCTTCCTTGACACATGAATGCGATTGGACGGTTCCGGTGTTTCAGGCATCAGGTTTTTTCGAATCCGTTTTTCGTCGCCTTCTGCCACCATGACCTGGTGTTCTCCGGAGGCAAAAGCGGCGTAAAGCGCTTGGATGCCTGAGGCCGATCGCATGGCTTTCATTCCGGTCTGTTCGTACATCAGCCGTTCGGTCTCTTTGTCCACACGCATACCGCCTTCTTCCCAAAGCGGCCAGTTGACGGACAGGGTCTGCCCGCTCCGCTCGTTGTCCCGCACGAGACGGTTCCGGCGGGCTGCATAAACATCCATAAATGCGTTGGCTGCCGCATAACCGGCCTGCCCCGGATTTCCCATACCTCCAGCCAAGGAAGAAAACAGAATGAAAAAATCCAGCCGCACATCTTTCGCTGCTTCATCAAGATTGATAAGCCCTTTCACCTTCGGCGCCATGACGGTCTTCCGTTCGTTTTCTGTCTGGTTCAGAATGTAATTGTCAGCGATCACGCCGGCGCCGTGAATGATCCCGTCGAGTGTTCCGTGCTCCTCCTGTATGCCGCGGACGAGGGTGATGACCGCCGCCCTGTCTGTCACGTCAACCGGTTGATACAATACGCGGGCACCCGTCGCTGCCAAGCGCCGTAAGCGGGCGGAGCGGTCTTTATCAAGCGCTTCCGCCCTTCCCGTTAATACGAGAACGGCGTTTTTGACGCGGAAGGCTATTTCTTCAGCGACAATGAGGCCGATGCCGCCCGCTCCCCCGGTAAGGAGGTAGACCCCTTCGTCTTTCCACGGAACGGCGCCGCTTTGAGGCGCCGGCAGATGACGCCAGTTTCTGACGAGACGTTTGCCGGCTTCATAACGGATTTCCGCTTGTTCAGGATGCGCCCGGTTTTCTTTCAGCTTGGCAAGAAGCGCCGAGGCTGACTCGTCCGGATCGGCTTGGATGACTTGGCCGTACAGCTTCGGATGTTCAAGGTGAGCCGTTTTCAGAAAAGCGGCCAGCCCCGCCAACACATTGTCTTCCCCCCTGTCGGGGACAAGAAGCTGGATCAGCGTTTTTTTCTTCTGTTTTTCTTTGATAAGACGCGTGACGATCGCTGACAGCTCCGCCGCGCAGGCGTCATAACGGTCTTCAATCGGACCTTCGCCGTCAGCCGCACATACGGCGCCGCTTATGTCCTCAGCGTTCATTCCGCCATACAGTGTCACGTATCTGAAAGACTCTTCTTGTCCGCCGCCTTCATCCGGCGGTGATTCCTGCCACTTTGGCTGAAGCAAGAGCGGTTTTTCCTCCGTTTCCTCTTCCAGAAAACGGGCGGTGAGCCCCGTCAATCGGACACATACCGCACCGTTTTCATCACACAGCTCAATATGATAGGCGCCGTCCGCTGAGGAAAGCACCGCCCACATCGTCTCCCGGCACGCAGAAAACACCTGCATATCCTGGAGGGCAAACGGCAGAAACGGCCGTCCAGACGCGGAACCGTCTGAGAGCACGAGACCGATAGAAGCCTGAAGGGCGGCGTCCAGCATGCTCGGATGCAGGATGAACGGCTCCTTTTCTTCGCGGGCGGACGGCGGAAGAGTGAGCTTTGCGAGCACTTCTCCGCTTCCGGCATAGACGGCGTCAAGCGCCTGATGA
>NZ_JAHOAA010000002.1:110179-569011 GCF_019039175.1 Bacillus sp. FJAT-27001 | reverse complement strand
CTTTACATGAAGCGTCACTCCTTCAGAAAGCGCCGTCACCGGACGGAGCCAAACGATCTGTTTGAGCCCTACACCCGTTTTCCCGCCCGGCAAGTCTTCGGCGGCAAATGTAACGGCGGCCCGGGCCATTTCTAAAGCAGCCGCGCCCGGAAGCACCGGTTTTCCATTGACGATGTGATCGGCAAAAAACGGTTCATGTCCTGAAAAAACAGAAGTAAAACGCTGGGCGGTAAAGGTCGATGTATTCGCGTGGAGCAGCGGGTGAAGTCTGGCTGCTTTCTCACTTTTCGCTGAGCCTGTTTTGTCAAGTGACACATCAGCTTTTGTGACCCAATATCGGTCTTTGGCAAAAGGGTAGGCCGGGAGACTGATGCGGCCCGGGTTGCACTGATAAAGAGCTGACCAATCGACGTCAAGTCCTTTAACCCAAAGGTCAAGCAGCTTTCCGTATTTCCCTTTTCTCAGCCAGGCATTTATGGTAAGCGCCATATCTTCATCAGAAGTGAGCGAAGCCGCCAATGAATGATGTTTGGCTGTCCTGCCCCGCCAGATATGAGCATGTTCGATATTATGATCGTTTGAGAAACTCATAAGCTTCATTTTCAGTTCTTCTATCGACTCGGCCGTAAATGCAAGCCGCTCAGCCATCGGTTCTCTTCCCGCCTGAAGCGTGTAAGCGATCTTGGCCAAATCCCCGTCAGAACGTTTTTTTCTTATGACATCATCCAGAAGCTGGCGGGCGCGCTCTGATAATTGCTGCTCATTTCGCGCTGATAAAATGATAACAGCCGGTTTTTGCGGAGAAACAGACGCGTTTTCCATTGGTTTCAGGCTGTCAGACGGCACATATTCCTGAATGATGACATGTGCGTTTGAACCTCCTGCTCCAAACGAGGAAATGCCGGCAATTCTCGGATATTCCTTCATTTTACCCGTGATATTCAAGACAGGTCGTTTCCATTCCGTTTCTTTTTGCTGTACGAAAAACGGAGTGTGCTCAAACTCAATATTCGGATTCAATTCCGCCGCATGCAATGAAGGGGCAATCCTCTTATGTTTCAATTGCAGAAGCAGTTTGGTGATCCCCGCAATCCCGGCAGCGCTTTCTAAATGTCCGATATTTGATTTAATGGAACCGATGGAACAAAACTGCCGGTCTTCTGTTGTCAGGCGAAAAGCTTTCGTTAACCCGTCGATTTCAATCGGATCACCGAGCGCAGTGCCCGTTCCGTGGGCTTCCAAGTAACTGACCGTTCTCGGGTGAATGTCTGTCCGTTTCAACGTCTCTGCGATCAGATCAAACTGCGCTTTCGGATTCGGCACCATATAAGCGTTTGTCCTGCCTGCTGCGTTCAGCATGCTTCCTTTGATAACGCCGTAAATATGATCGCCGTCTTTCTCCGCTTGAGCAAGCGGCTTTAACACAATCGCCCCTACTCCTTCACCGTCAACAAAACCGTCCGCACTGTCTCCGAAAGATTTGCATTTATCACCGGGAGACAGCATTGAAAAAGCGGACAGCCGCTCATAGTGGGCCGGATCAACGATAAGATTGACTCCGCCGGCAATCGCTGTTTCACTCATTCCGCTCCGCAGGCTTTCTGCGGCGAGATGGACAGCTGTTAAAGAAGAAGAGCAGGCTGTATCCACAGCCATACTCGGCCCTTGGAAATTGAACAAAAACGATACTCTGTTTGCAATAGACCAGTCGCTGGGAACTGTCGGGTAATTGCTGTTCATCACACCGACAAAGACTCCGATTTTCCGGCTGTCACAAAGCGTGGCCGGGGTGTACCCCGCATCTTCAATGCTTGAATAAGCAGTCTGCAGAAACAACCTTTCCTGCGGATCCATCCTTTCAGCTTCCGCGGGAGATATACGGAAAAACAGCGGATCAAATTTATCAATGTCATCGAGAAAACCGCCCCATTTTGAATAAATGGACCCCCATTTTCCGCGTTCCTCGTTATAAAACGTTTTCCAGTCCCAGCGATCTTTCGGCACTTCAGTAATAGAATGCCTGCCGGCTTTTACATTTTCCCACAGCTCATCAACGTGATCGGCGCCCGGATACCGGCCTGACAGACCGATGACAGCGATATCCTGGATATAGGGATCTCCGTTCGTCCTGCTGCCTTCCTCGTTTTGAGGAATCTTGTTTTGTTTTACATTCAGATTATCTGTGTGATCAGCCAGCTGTGCCTCACGCACACCCATCGCTTTCATAAATGCTTCCGGCTGAGAAAGAAGCAGGTAATCCGCGATTTCTTCTATCGTCTGATATTCAAAAAAGAGGGTGCTGGTCATTTGGTCAAACACGTTACGAAAGGCATTTGTGAGCCTGACGACCAGAATAGAATCCAAACCGTATGCGGTTAAGGAAACCGACGGATCCATTCTCCCGCTCGGAATCTTCAGCGTTTTTCCTATTAATTCCGTCAGATATGCGATGCCCCGTTCTCTTACGTTTGGAATCGGCGCGGCGCTTTCTGCGGGAGCCTGCACCCGTCCGGCGTTTTCGGGATGAGCCCGTCCATTCCCGAATTGCCGCTCGAGCGCTTCTTTACGGGAAGACAGAAAGTAATCAGCAAGCTCATCAATGGTTTGATATTCAAAAAATAAAGTGCTGCTGACAGAACCGAAGACGTCTTTTAACGCGTTGGTCAGTCTGACGACCAGTATGGAATCCAATCCGTATGCGGTTAAAGGTTCATGGGATAAAAGACGATGCGCCGGCACTTTAAGCGCTTCACCGATTACCTTCTTCATCAGTTCAACGCTTTTTTCTCTCAGGCTGAAATGCAAAGTATCATCCGAAAGACCTTCTGCGTCATACGGACGGCGCTCCGGCTTCTCTTCTGAGGCCTGCGTGAGGGCAAGCCTGACCATTCCGTCACTTTCAGCCGCTATAATCTGCTGGCCTAAGTCGTGTGCGGTTTCAGCCGGAAACAGAGGATGGACGAATCCTTCAAGCGAAAGCGCTTCCGCCCAGCCGGCCGGATCAACCCCCGGACAGCCCGGAATCCGTAAATCATGATCCTCATACAGCCACCAGCCTTCAAGAAGGCCGAACGTCACATGGTTGAATATGGTGCGGCTGTTGATCTCATTTATTAACAGCTGGCCGTTTTTTTGCAGCATTGCTTTCGCATGGCGCAGCGTAGAGCGGATATTTTTTGTCGCATGAAGCACATTGGTCGCGATCACTGCGTCATACGTGCCGATGTCCGGCGCTTCTGTTGATACCGGCTGCTCAGCGTTGAATATTTTATAAGTGACATAAGGATATTCCGGACCGAATATGTCTTCTGCATGTAAAAGAAATGCTTTAGAAATATCCGTGAAACAATATTCGGCAATATGCGCTTCATACGGTTTCAATTTTCTCATGACCGCGGCGCTCGTCCCGCCCGTTCCGGCTCCGATTTCTAAAATGCGGATTTTCGCCTGCGGGTCTTTTTCCAGACGTTCCTTCAAAACTGCAATCAATGTGTCAGCAAGCTTGTCATTGAAAAAATCAGAAATGATATTATTGCGGTAAATGCCTTCCACAAGACGGAAGGAGGAGTCAGGGAACATCACTTCCGTTGCCGGAAGCTTTCCGGTTAAAATGTCTGGAAGCACACGCAATGTCTCTTCTGCCAATCTGACATGCGCCCTCATGTCTTTCTGGCGCAGCCAAGTCTCTTTTTTCCGCTCCCATTCCTCCCACACCTGCCCTAAATCCGTTTTTTCCGGAGCAAGCGCTAATTCAGTCAAGAGGACAAAGCTCTCTTTCAGCCATCTGCTGTATTGTTCCGTTATGCCGGCAGCCGATTGAAATAACGGCAAAGCCTGATCAAGCCCGGCTCCCATCTCATAAAGGGTTGATACAAGCATTTTTTCAATAAGGGATTCCATCTCTCTCATGCAGCTCATGACACTTGATGCTTTTAACCGCTCAGCTTCGTCATTCTGCGTGATGTTAACCGCTAATTGTCCGAGTGCGGAAGGAATCTTTTCCGGATAAACCGTTACTTGTTCTTTCAGATCGTCTTTCATAAAAACCGGATCTGTCGTTTTGATCAGCGCCAGCTGGTCATGAGGTCCGGAAAGCAGGGTTTCCAGCGTTTTCATCGCTTCGGGCGCCTCAATAGAAGCGATTCCGTCCCGCTCCATCCGTTTCCGGTATTGTTCTGAAGCGACAACGCCGACACTTCCCCAAAAGCCCCAATTGACAACTTTTACGGCATACGGCGCTTTCTGTGAGATCCGCTTAGCAAAAGCGTCTTTAAACGTGCACCCGGCGGCATAATTGCTCTGTCCCGGCGCTTTTTGAAACGACATCATCGAAGAGAAAAACAGCAAGAAATCCAGGGGTTCCCCTTCAGCTACCCGGGCAATCTGCAAGCTCACATCAGTTTTTGCAGAAAGTGACGCGCGGAACTGATCCTCTTCCATATTGGCAAAACTGCGGTCTGATAACACGATGGCGGAATGGATGATTCCGCGGACCTTTCCATTTTCCTTTACAATGGTGTCATACGCCCGTTTGAGAGAGTCATAATCGGCAGCATCCGCGCTGAAATATTGCGGTGCGGGGCCTAAAGCCGCAAGTCTTTTCAGCTTTCTTTCAATCTGTGTATCTTTTTTCCGTCTCCCGATCCAGATAATTTTCGCCTGATAGGTCTGAATCATATATTCAGTCCATACTTCTCCTATTCCGCCTGCTCCGCCGATAATCACATAAACCCCGCCGTGCCGGTATAATGAAGGCTCATCTGCATGAGGCTGGCAGACGGCCAATTGCTGTCGGTGCCACTGACCTGCACGAAAGACCCACGGATTTCCCTCGGAGTCCGCCGGTAAAGAGAAGACATCGGGGAGATGCCGGTCTCCCCTTTGAGATTCCAAATCAAGAAGCCGGATGCTCCAATTGCTGTATTCTTTTGCGAGCGACCCCGCTAATCCGTGTATGCTTGCATGACTCGGATTGACCTCATCATGTTCATGAATCGGCTGTGCTTGAAACGTGCAGATTGTCAATGATAGTTGTTCCGTGTCAAAATTCAGAAGCAGAAGCGCTTTTACCAGCCGGAAAAGCTGCATGACCCCGTGCTCCTGTCCCTCGGCCGTATCCGCATCATAAACGGATGGAATGGGATGATCCGGCGCCGCCCATATCATGTGTTGAAAAGAGCCTTGCGCTTTCAATGTTTCAGCCATTTGTTCCGCGCTGTCCAAAGAAGTGATGTCCGGAAAACGGACATCGGAATACATCTCTTTCAAAGCCTGCTGAAAATCCGGCCCGGCCCCGATGACGATTATTTTTTCTTCACGCATGAAAGACATGCCGGTTTCCGGAATGGTGACGGTGTTCCAAACCGGTGTCATAAGCAATTCCGTTTCACAGCTTTTCTTCGGCGTGACGCCGGCTTTTTGGTTAAACCCGGCGCTTTCCTGCACCTCTTTTATGATAAAATCTTTCACTGCCGCCAACAGCACGCCGCGCTCATCACAAATATGCAGATCAAATTGGTGAACAGAGGCCGCTTTTACCTCCGCATGCACAAATACGGTTTTCGCTAACGGTTCAAGCAGCTGTATTTCTCCGAAGGAAAACGGTACGATAAGCACAGGCTCTTTTTGAAATTGCAGCACATGCGCCATTGCAGTTTGAACAGCGCCATCCATTAAGGACGGATGTAGGATGTACTGTTTAAAATCGGCTTCCAAGTGTGACGGGAGCGTTAATTTGGCCAGTGCTTTCCTTTCTGTATAAGAGAATTCGCGGATGACCTGAAAACTGTCCTTTTGCACGATTCCCGCCTCAGAGAACGAGTGATAGATGTCTTCCGGCTCCGTTCTCTGCGCAAATGGCGCCGGGAGCTGAAAGGCCGGGGCCTCAAAAGACGCTCCTTTTTCTTTACAAATCACTTCTCCTTGCGAAAAGAGGGTGCCGTCCGCTCCTTTTTCTTTAATGACATAGCTTATACGCTCTTTTTCTGCTTCAAACTCTATCATGACGGATCTTGGGTCTGTCCCTGTCACAATCGGCTCCATGTACCACACACTTTGAAGAGAGACGACCGGGCGTTCTCCCCACAATCCCGCGCCGTATGCCGCCATTTCCAGATGACAGACTCCGGGAAGCACATATTTTTCGTTCACTAAATGATCTTTAAAGAAATATTCATCCTTGGAAAATATCTTTTGAAACGTCCCTTTCCGGGCGGATGAAATATTCTCATCAAGCAGAGGATGCAGCGCTTCACGCCTTTTGATATTTTGGGGCTTTTTTGTATACCGCTTTTTTTGATCGGTCAGCCAGGACGTTTCCTTTAAAAACGGATACGTAGGAAGCGGAACTTTCTGATACGGCGTTTCCGGCTTTTTGCAACACTGAAGGCCTTTCACCCACAGCGCGGCAAATTTCTCAGGATCTGAAACGGATTGGCCTGAAACGTCCGGCCGCCCGGGTGACGCTTTTCCGAAGTACATATGCCTGCCGTCGCTGTGACCGCTTACAAATCCGTCCAATCGCTGTTTCAGCTCAGAAAGGGATGATGCAATGACAGCAAGCCGGAAGGAGAAAGGCTCTCTGCCTGACAATAAGGTGGCAGCGATATTTTCCAGACTGTATCCGCCGGCAGAAGGCAGGTTTTCCAATCGGGCAAGAAAAGAGCTTAATTTCCCGGCATATTCTTTCAGCTGCTGTTCGGAATGTGCGCTTAATACGACGGCATGCGGTTTTTGCTCAGTATTCCCGTCCGCTTGCCGTTTTGGCTGATAAGCACCTACGATCAGATGGGCATTAGAGCCTCCTGCGCCGAATGAACTGATTGCGGCGATTCTCGGTTTATCTCCTTCAGCCGGCCACGGCCGGTTGTTTCGGACGACATAAAATGGCGAATCAGAAAAAGAAATCTTGCGGTTCAGTTCCTCGGAGTGCAGACTGGCGGGAAGCGTTTCATGTTTCATGCTTAAAAGCACCTTGATTAAACCGGCGATCCCTGCAGCCGCTTCCAAATGTCCGATATTGGATTTCACCGAGCCGATTCCGCAGTAGTTTTTCTCATCGGTCTGTTTATCAAATGCCATAGACAGGCCGCGTATCTCAATCGGATCGCCGAGTGCCGTGCCGGTTCCGTGAGCTTCAATGTAGCTGATATCCGCCGGACTTACCGCGGCTCTGTTTAGAGCGGATAAAATCAGGTCCCGGTGCGCTTCCGGATTCGGCACCGTATACCCGGTCGTTTTGCCGCCGTGATTAGTGGCGGACCCCTTAATGACACCGTAGATGTGGTCGTTGTCCGCAATCGCTTTTTTCAATGGTTTTAACAAAACGGCTCCCGCACCTTCACCGGGCACGTAACCGTCTCCGCCTTCACCGAAACTGCGGCATTTTCCTTCAGAAGACAGAAAATGCGATTGGCTTAAAAACATGTATTTTTGCGGATGTAAGCTGAGGTTGACGCCTCCGGCAAGCGCCATTTCACAGTCGCCCGACATAATGGCCTGACAAGCCTGATGGACGGCGACAAGCGATGAAGAACACGCCGTATCAACAGCGATGCTCGGGCCATGGAGATCAAGGAAATAAGAAACCCGGTTCGGAATGCCCCAATATAAGGAGCCGGGGCCTTTGTACTGATCTTTGAGGAAACCTTCTTCGTGTGCAATTAATGAATATTCATTCCAGGTCACTCCGGCGAATACACCGATTTGATCCGTCGGCCTCGCCGCCGGATTCCCGTAACCGGCATCCTCCATCGCTTCCCAGCAGCACGTGACATACAATTTTTGCTGAGGGTCCATTAAATCAGCTTCCCACGGGGAAACAGAAAAAAACAGCGGGTCAAATTGATCCGGATGATCAATAAAACCTCCCCATTTACTGTATGACGCGTATTCTGCCGTTTTCTCTTCCGAGTAATAAGAGCTGTCCCATCTGTCCTCTGGGATTTCAGTGACACAATCTTTATTTTCCATTAAATTGTTCCAAAAATCATGCTGGTTTTCCGCTTTCGGAAACATCCCGCTCATTCCGATAACCGCAATATCAGAGCTCCCGTCCGTTTCCTGTACAGGCACCTTTTCAGCCGCCTGTACGGGAAGCAATTCTTCTTCCTGCCGGCTTCCCGTATCAGGCTCCGTTTCTTTGAATTCAAGAACGCTTTCGGGATTTCGTTTCTGCGCACTTAAAAACTCACTCAATTTCTCAATGTTCGGATATTCAAACAGCAGCGTTTCAGAAAGGCCGGTAAATTCTTTATGCAATATGGTCATGATTTCTTCACTGATGAGAGACGTCACGCCAAGAGTAAAAAAAGCGGTTTTATCTTCCGCTTCGGTCACCTCGGCACCCAGCTTTTGCGCTATTACCGTTCTTAAAAATTCGTTAATACATTTCATGAGGATACCATCCCTTGTACAAAAGAATTTTTCTGTGCTTTAACAAGTTAATCCGCCGTCTATTGCCATTGTCTGTCCGGTCATAAAGGACGATTCAGGAGAAAGCAGGAAACGAACGAGTCCGGTCATATCGTCTGTTTCGCCTAAACGCCCCATCGGCGTCCTTCTGATAATCTGCGATTTTTGTTTTTCCGGCATATTTTTCGTCATATCGGTGTCCACAAAACCGGGCGCAAGTGAATTGACACGGATTCCTTTAGACCCGAGCTCCCTGGCCAGGCTTCGCGTCAAGCCGTCAAGAGCCGCTTTGGATGCGCTGTAAACTGAAGTGCCTTTAAATCCTCTTGAGCCGATAATGGAGCTTATGTTAACGATTGATCCGGAATTTTGTTTCAGCATGACACGGGATACGTTTCGGGTCAGCTTGATGACTGAGCCGATATTCAGATTGAGGATGCGGTCAATGTCTTCATCATTGGTCAGGGGCAGCAGCTGATCAAGGTTCAAACCGGCGTTATTGACCAAGCCGTCTATTCTGGAAAACTTGCGGTATACTTGAAGAACAAACTGTTTCATGGCGGCATCATCCGCCGCATCCGCCGCTTCCCAATAAAAGCGGCCGCGGTACTTTTCACTCTCTCTCAATGTGTTAATAAAATCAGATTCACTGCGGCTGAAAGCGGCTACTTTGTAATCCTCATCCAAAAGCGTCTGTACAATCGCTTTTCCGAGCCCCCGGCTTCCTCCGCTGACGACCGCTACTTTTCCGTTATTCATATTTGCCTCCTGTTTTACACGTTTCTTATTTTTTTAAATCGGTCATTAGACAGTTTCCGATCTGTAACAGAGATGATCTGCGGTATCTGATATGGCTGCAGCTTCTGTTTGCAATGAGCTACGGCCCGCTTTCTGAAAGATTTGATATCTTCCTCTTTTTCAAGCACGGCCTCTGCTGCGACAATCTCGCCCGTAATCGGATTTTTTCTTCCCGTTATGAGAACATCCCGGACATTCGGTATCTCCAGAAAGACGCTTTCCACCTCTGCCGGAAACACTTTCTCTCCGCCCACATTAATGATTTCACTCTTTCTTCCAAGGATTCTTATATATTCGCCGTCTGTTTCCACCTGGTCACCGGTGTCATACCAGCCGTCTTCATCGAAAGGTGACGGTGCGTTTAAATAGCCGAGCATCGCCGACTCAGAACGTACCCAAAGCGTGCCTCCGGTAATTTTGGTCTCTGTTCCGGCACCGCCCACTTTCATCCAAGTGGATTGGCTGTCTTTTGATTTCGTTGAGAATATACCCAGTTCAGTTAATCCATATGTTTGTTTCAGCCGTACATCCGGAAACAGCCGGTGAATGCCGCGCAGCGTTGATTTGGGCATCGGTTCTGTGCCGTAAGTGATCAGCCGGAGTGAAGAGAGGTTATAGCCGGCATCCGCCTTGGACATCAGCAGCATGTTTAAAAAGGTCGGGGTGGCGGGGAGCACTTGGACAGCATGCTTGTCGACCGCCTGATAAACGGACTCCGGCGTTCTGCTGTCTGATGTGACGATGGTCCCCCCGTTAAACAGAATCGCAAACAGCGTATTAATGCCGCCGATATGATCCAATTTCAGAAAAATGAGCGTACGCAGCGGTTTTCTCTTCGCCGTTTTATATTTTTCAAGCAGCCGGCCGGCGCTTAACACGGATGCTTTGCTTTTGCCGGAAGTTCCCGATGTGAAAATAATAATGCCTGACTCCCCTCTCTCGCGCAGGTCATCAAGCAGAGGGTGAGAGGCGCTTTCAGAACCTGCACGAAGCGTCCAGCTGTCATTTTCATTTATTTCAATGATTTGATTCACTTTCGCGTCTTCAAACATATCGAGATGCTTTTCCCTTGATTCATTGCTGAGAGGGACAACGATATTTCGGTTTAACAAAAGCGCCATCAGCAAAAAAATGGCGTTCGGGGAATAATCCCCGATAAGCGCCACACATTCTCCTTCACGTATTCCGTTTTGTTCAAGTTCTTTCTGAAAAAAGCTGATTCGTGTCAGCAAATCATCATACGTAAAAGTCTGCCCTTTAAAAATGAGAAACTCACTGTCTTGCGTTTCCCTAAGCTTATCAGTCACCCAGCTGATATCTCCCCCGCTTTCTGTTTTCATGATTGAGCACTGTCCATATATTTTTGATAAATATCACAAATGCTGCCGACGGTTGTAATGCTGGAAATCGTTTCTCCTTGGGAAAAAGGATCTACTCCGGTTTCCATCTCCATCTGTGCGACTAATTGAGCGATATCCAGTGATGAGAAGCCCAGATCCTCTATGACTCTCACATCATCCCCCGCTTCGACGGCCCGATATGACTGCTGTTCTTGAATGTCCTGAATGATTTGTGCGATGATCTGCTTCATTTCCTTGGTTTGTTCCATTTGCTTTCAGCTCCATTCTTCATTTTATAAACTTCTGATGACCCGCTTATAATCCGGAATATGATCTTGTGAAGAGGTCGGCACCGCCAGCAGCTTGTCCACCTTGGAAATGGCCAACAATGTATGATTTCTTTTCATATAGACTTCAATCTGATAGCTGATTTTCGCCACTGAGATCATACCGAGGGACTCACCGTGAAAGTCGGGATCGCATTCTTCAATGTGTCCCGTCATATAAATATCAAGCTCTTCATCTGCAAAACAATTTCCGTAATAATACGTCTCTCTTTCAAGCAAAAATAAATGCCGCGCGATTGAAACCGGAAAACCCGGCTTCGACCGGCGCGTCATCCATTCAAATTCCGCCGCATCCATTATCTTGCTGAATTTCGCAAACACCATGGCATGCCCGGGCGCAGCATCCTGATCAACAGGAACCCGATATGAAACGGGGTCTGCTGTTTTGAGATTGCCCGGCTTCATTCCGAAGGCGTCCGTTCTGATTTTCTTTGACCGCATCAGCGCGTAAGGCGGCTTGGCTAGCTTAGAAAGTTCCGCAATGCATTCAGCCTTAGGCGCTGAGACTTTGCGCGTCGAACCTTCTGTTTGTGTGACGTCGACGACAATTAAACTATTGGCTTTCATAGAAGGAAACCGTCCCCGGTCCCACTCGCTTTTATCAGAGCTGACCGCTCCTTTCGGCCCGAACAAATAATCAGATTCTAATATGGTTTCTCCAAACCGGGAGATATCGACTCCGACGGAAACCTCGTCCCATAATCGGTACTGATCAAGAGGCTTATCTGAAGGAACTTTGAGATGTGTCATAAAATAAGCCGGATACAAAATCAGCCCTTGGTGATCGGCCATCTGATCAGGCCGGAATCCTGTTCCGTCCGTTAAATGGTGACTGTGTGCGTTGCCGAATAACAGCAGCAGCGCATACTCATTCAAATTCCCTAACCCGACATGGCTCATCGTTAATTCCTGATTTTCAATCAGCATGGTCTGTCCTCCGCAGAAAAAATGTAATGGCTAGTCATACTCAGCCTGTAATCGATACCAGCCTTTGCGCAAGAAGGCCGGCTGTTTCTTCCATGAGCTGTTTGCCGATCAGATCGACATGCCTGTTTCTCCAATTTTCAAGCGGGGTTCCTTTCACCCATTGATTAAACGCGCCGAGCGCAGGACCGCAATGAATTTGGTAATCTATTTTACTTTCGCTTTTTCCTTCCAGAGCGAGCCTTGTCGTATGAGAAAAATACCATTTAAATACCATCGCCATTTTGTGTTTCGGATTCTGTTCGGCTTTGGCGATCTGCTCAGGAGATTTATCACGTTTCAACTGCTCATACACTTCTTCAAAACTGCGCTGGAAATACTTTTCTTCAATTAATGTTTTCGTTTTTTCATCTATTTCATCTAAAGAATTGTATTGTCTGTACAAGTCAAAGAGTTTATTGGCTCTTGCCGGGAAAAACAGGCCTTTTTTCAGCACCTGCACCCTTGCTCCCGCTTCAAACATATCTCCCGCGGGAGCGTATGACGTATCCTGCACGTTCGCTTCCTGAAGCAGATCTTTCACTGAATCACTTGTCCCGGCTTCGACCGTGCATTGATTAATAGAACCGGTTCCGATAAATTCGGCACCGAGCAGAAACGCGGCAGCAGCCGCTTCCGGAGTGCCGATGCCGCCCGCTGCGCCGATTCTTACTTTTTTCGTATAACCGTGCTTCTCCATCATGCGGTCTCTGAGTCTGATCATGGCAGGCATTAATGTATACGGAATCCCTTGGTCGGTATGCCCTCCTGAATCCGCTTCAACGCAAATGTCATCAGCCATCGGAATTTCTTTTGCAAGCGCCGCTTCCCCGGCTGTCAGCCGATTGTCAGACACAAGTCTTTCCAGCACATGAGCCGGAGCCGGATTCAGAAAGGCCTCAGCGACTTCAGGCCGGGATACTTTCGCGATGATTTTGTTTTGAACTGACACCGACCCGTCATGATTCCTGCTTAATCCCTTTGCCCTGTATATAACAAGAGCGGGGGTTATGCCCATAAATGCCGATGCTTCAATAAGATGAATGCCGTTTTTCAAATATAAATCTATCATTCTGACTTCCTTGTCAGGTGACATCATATGATGAAGAAGATTCATTCCGAATGTTTCCCCTTGCCGCAGTGCAGACCGGATGGTTCCGATGGCCTGTCCGATCCGTTCGATACTCAATCCGCCCGTTCCGAAAAAGCCCAGCATTCCCGCTTTTGCCGCTTTAATGACCATCTGTTCCGAAGCAATTCCCCTGTACATGGAGCCCGTCATGTAAGCATATTGGATGTTATAATCTTTTTTAAAATCTTCGTTCCCTAATCTCATTCCCGCCGTTTTTTGCGGATCAGCTGCCGATGCTTTAACATCAGCAGTATCAGACTCTTCTTTCGGCATAGGTAATGGGACGGCATCTTTTTTAATCTGACTCGTCAGTTTTGTCAGCACTTCCCCGGGCCCGACTTCTGCAATTTCATTATTTTCAAGTCCCATCAGACGGCGTATCGTGTCCGTCCACTTTACCTGATTGGTCATTTGCAAAGTCAGATTTGTTTTGATTTCATCATTCTTATAAGGTGCGGCATGAAGATTTGAGATCACCGGAAAACGAAGAGGCAAAAACGCCGTTTCTTCTAAATAATCCGCGAACTCTTTTTCAGCATCTTTCATATAGCGGGAATGGAAGGCGCCGCTCACATTTAAAGGAAGGTACATTCTCACGCCGGCTTTTTCAAAGACGGGGCCCGCTTTTTCAATGTCTTGTTTCGTTCCGGCGATCACAATTTGCGAAGGTGAATTGTGGTTAGCGATATCAATGCCGGTCAGATGATAATCGGATAGAACCTCTTTTACTTGTTCAGCGGTAAACCCCAAAACCGCCGCCATGCCTCCGGGAGCTGCCTTGCTCATGAGCTCCCCTCTTTTTTTCACAAGCTGCAAACCGGTCTCAAAATCAAAGCAGCCGGCCGCAAATAACGCATTATATTCTCCTAAACTGTGCCCTGCGGCGTAATCAGGCTCTCTGCCGGACTCTTTCCTTTTCTTTAAATAACTGAGTGCACTCACCGTATATAACGCCGGCTGGGTAAATTGCGTTTTCCCCAGCTGGTGATTCGGATCCTCCAGACACAATTCTTCTATAGAGTAGCCTAATATGTCATCAGCCTGACGTGTCAGATCTTGAAATTCATCAAACAGTCCGGCTCCCATTCCTTTAAATTGAGAACCCTGCCCCGGGAACACAAACGTAAGCATCTTATCCTCATCCTTTCCGCATCGCCAATTTTGTACATCACATGTGGATCTCCATACAAAAACGTCTCTTATTTCATATATTGACTGGTGTAAACACCGGCATAAAAATAAAAACACAAACGCGTTTGCGATTCAGCACAGGTTTAAAAATCGCAAACGCATTGTGTTTTCCTTTTCTAACATAATTTATATAAAGACATCTTGCTTGTTTACTGAATGTTTCGCATGACAAGCTGCAGTGCCAATATGCCCGAAAACAGCCATGACGGCACACTTCTCCCTTATCATGTATATGTAGATATATACACTACAATCATTTTTATAATCCCTATTTCCTCTTCAACGTGCCGAAACAGCGATTGAAATTTAATAGGTGCTTTACATCAATTTAATAAATTTAACAAATAGTTGCTATTTAAAGAGAATAATATCAATTTATAGATAATAATGTCAAGGCTTTATTTCGTTATTTTCTGACATTTATTCCACAGTTTTATGTTAGGTGGACAGTCGGCATAATTGTTTCGGGATAAATGTCAGATAATTCCCTGAACCCTATTCATGTCAAAGAAAATTCATCGCTTCTCTGTCAATTGGGTCTATACTTATTTTTCATTTTCATATATTATGTAAAAAAAAGACGAATTAGAAAAATTTTTAATCACTTTAAATACTATCCATTAAATACTTTCTTTGTATAATAATTTCTTATTATTCTAAGGAGGACCCAGTCATGAAATGGTACGCACTTTTTGTAGAGTCCGGAAAAGAAGAAACAGTTCAAAAATTTCTGCGTCTGCAGTTTGATGAGCAGGCTCTCTACTCAATCATACCCAAGAAAAAAGTCACAGAACGAAAAGCCGGAATCAAATACGAGGCACTCAAAAAGATGTTTCCGGGATATGTGTTGTTTAAAACGAAGATGACAGAGCGGACATTTCATAAAATCAAAGAACTCCCCATTTCATGCAGAATCGTGAATAACGGCGCATATTATTCCAAAGAGCGTAAAACCTATTTCACGACAATTAAGGATGAAGAAATCCTCCCTATCATTAGGCTGATCGGAGAAGGAGACACTGTAGATTATTCAAAAGTCTATATTGAAAATTCAAAAGTAACCGTTGCCTCAGGGCCTCTTAAAGGAATGGAAGGCATTATTAAAAAGATCGATAAAAGAAAAAGACGCGCCAAAATCTGCCTGTCTTTTATGGGACTGGACAAAATGGTCAACGTCGGAATTGAAGTGCTCTCCAAACCCTAGCATTTCAAAAAAAGCATCAACAGCATGTGCCGTTGATGCCCTTTTTATATACAAACGAAAGCCCGACACCGAAATAACCCCGCTCACCACCGTCACGGTCAAACTTTTTGACATAGTTGACCTGAAGCCGGGCTGCGCCCATGAGGCAAAATCACATTTAGGGGAAGATACATTTTAATCAAGAGCGGTGAATTGACGGTTGAGCTTGATGACGAAAAGCATGTGCTGACTTCGGGCGATGCCGCACAGTTATTTTAATTCCTCGGATGAACCGGTGACATATTTTATGCTGTTCTATTATGCTGAACCGGCTTAAACGCACATCAGGCTTCTTCAGACAGAAGCCTGACGGACCGCAACCCATTCTTGTATGCATTGAATCAGTTTCTGGACAGAAGGTGTCTGCGTCTCCTTTGTATGAGCTGTCAAAATGCCGAGCTGCCTGGAGACATACCGGTCGAACCGTTTGATGAGCACATCACAATCATTCACCAAAAGCTGCGGCAAGATGCTGATCCCCAGATTGTTCCGCACCATTGCAATAATCGCTTCATCCCCTCTGATTTGATAAGCGACCCGCGGCGTAATCTTTTCTTCCTTCAGCACTTTCAGCACATCAAAATGTGTCTCCGGATAAGGCACGATACATTTGACGGACTCCATGACATGTAACGGAACCGTTTCACATTGCGCCAATTCATGCTGCGGGCTCATCACCGCTACAATCGGATCCTCGGCCAACGGGTAAAAATGCCACTTCTCGCTGTGGGATGTCCCGATCGCCACATCAATCCGGTCATCTTTCAGCCATTCTTCCAGTTCAGTAGAATTTCCTTCAAACAAATGCACCTTAATGGAAGGATACAGCTCATTAAATTCCCTCAAAATTTTCGGCAGCCATTTTACCGCCACGCTCGTAACAGTGCCGAGCCGGACTTCCCCTCTTTCTAACCCATTAATATTATCAACGGTTTGAGACAGTTTTTCATAGTTTTTTTGAATTTCCTTCATAATATGTAACACTTTCAAGCCATTTGCGGTGGGCCTCACTCCATGCCGCTGTCTGATCAAAAGCGGAAAACCGTACTCTTCCTCTAATTTACTGATCATTTGGCTGATGTTCGGCTGTGTGTAATTCAATATGGCAGCGGCTTGGGTCAGGCTGCCGCTTTCAACCGTTTTAATAAAGGCTAAATGCTTCTTTAAATCCAACCGGCTTCATCTCCCAGATATCATTCTTTATTATCCAATGCATTAGTTATATTTAGTTTACTTATACATCAATCAAAAATAAAATGGCAATGTTTCCATCATTATACTTGATAACAAACAGAAGGTGAGCGTTTCAGCATGAGTTTTCTCATTCAATTTTTTATCGGCGGCACCGTTATGGTGGCCGCCGCGTATTTAAGCAAATCGAAATACTTATTTTTATCAGGCGTTATTACATTGCTGCCGATTATGACGTTACTGAATATTCACTTGCAGCTGAAAAATATGAGCGCCGACGATTTCAGAGCCGCTCAAAAAAACGGAATATTCGGTGCCTTCGGCGCGGTGATCTTCATCAGCTGTATTTTCATCCTGACAAACTGGTTCAAAGGAGGCCACGCAGTCATCGGTGCGTTTCTCATCTATATTTGCTATATGATCGGCTGTAAATGCCTGTTATGAAGATACGGCCACGCTGTGTATAAAAAAATGCCCGTCCAGAACAATAAGAACGATGTGTTCAGTTGTGAGCAGTTTATATGACTGAATGATCATGAGTTGTTATAATCAATGTCTAAAAACATTCCGGGAGGCGAAATAAATGGCCAGAAAATTATTCACACCATGGACCGTTAAAGATGTAACGATCAAAAACCGTATTGTTATGGCACCGATGTGCATGTATTCCTCACATGAGAAGGACGGAAAACTGCAGCCTTTTCATATGGCGCACTACATATCGCGTGCAATCGGACAGGTCGGCCTGATTATCGTGGAAGCGACAGCCGTTAATCCTCAAGGGCGCATTTCCGATCAGGATTTGGGCATTTGGAGCGATGATCATATCGAAGGTTTTGCCAAACTGACGGAACAAGTGAAAGCGCAAGGATCTAAAATCGGCATTCAGCTTGCGCACGCCGGACGTAAAGCTGAGCTTGAGGGAGACATTTACGCTCCGTCAGCCATTCCGTTCGATGAGCAGTCCAAAACACCGGCTGAAATGACGACAGAACAAATTAAAGAAACCATTCAGGAATTCAAACAGGCAGCGGCGCGCGCGAAAGAAGCCGGCTTTGACATTATTGAACTTCATGCGGCACACGGCTACTTAATGCACGAATTTTTGTCCCCTCTGTCCAATCACCGTACAGACGAATACGGAGGCTCACATGAAAATCGCTACCGCTTCTTAGGCGAGACCATTGAAGCCGTCAAGGAAGTCTGGGACGGCCCGTTATTTGTCCGTATTTCTGCATCGGATTATACAGACAAAGGGCTGGACATTGCAGATCATATCGGTTTTGCGAAGTGGATGAAAGAACAGGGAGTCGACCTCATTGATTGCAGCTCAGGCGCACTCGTTCAAGCTGATATTAATGTCTTCCCAGGCTACCAAGTGAGCTTCGCAGAGAAAATCCGTGAACAGGCCGAAATCGCAACAGGCGCCGTCGGTTTGATAACGACGGGAACAATGGCGGAAGAAATTCTGCAAAACAACCGCGCTGACCTTATTTTTGTCGCAAGAGAACTTCTGCGCGATCCGCACTTTGCAAGGAGTGCAGCGAAGCAGCTGAATACTGAAATACCGTCACCGGTTCAATACGACAGAGCATGGTGATGAAGAGACAGCCGGAGTTTTTCGATCCGGCTGTCTCTTTTTTTATTTTTCGAGAAACGATTGCCGAAGCTTCTCCGTCTTCCCTATAGAACCAATTAGAGGAGATGACTCCAATGAAAGCAGCATGGATGGAAAGGACATATCTGATTGACGGGTGTCCGTTTTATACGAAACACCGTAAAGGCGCCGGCGAAGTGACGATCGTCTTTGAAGCCGGCTACGGCACTTCTTCTGAAACATGGACATCATTACTCGCTGACATAGATGAAGAATTTGGGGTTTTCACATATGACAGAGCCGGAATCGGCAAAAGCGGACGAAGCCGAAACAAGAGAACGGCGGACCATATGGTACAGGAATTAAACGCTCTTCTTCTGAAGGCCGGCGTCAAGCCTCCTTACCTTGTCGTCTCGCATTCATACGGCACGATTATCAGCAGACTTTGGGCGAGCCGGAACCGCCGGGATATTCTCGGGATGGTGCTGCTTGATCCGGTTTCTGAGGATCAGGAGACGAAAGTGCTTCCGCTTCTTCCCGAAGAAATGAAGGCCGCCTATTTGAAACAGTTCAAATTGGAAGGATCACACGCGGAATTTTTGACGAGCCTTAGGCAGATCAAGCATCAGCAGATTCATTTCGGCGATATGCCGCTGTTGATTTTATCATCGGGAGAGCGGGATGAGCGTTTAAAGCACGCTCATGAACAATGGGTGAAACTGCACAGAAGCATGCTTGATGTCTCTTATCAAAGCGGATGGATTCAGGCCAAAAACAGTTCTCATGCCATTCACCACGATGAACCGCACATCGTCCACCTTGCCATTTATGATGTTTGGTGCGCGGTGCGCCAGCAAATGAATGCTCCTGCCTATCAGGCGGTAAACTGATAAAACAAAAGCCATTGTGCAACGGCACAATGGCTTTTGTTATCGTGATCTATTTTGTCTCACGATGCAACGTATACTTTTTCAACCGGGGTGAATACTTTTTCATTTCTAACCGGTCCGGATTCGTCCGTTTGTTCTTCGTCGTAATATAATTTCTGTCCCCTGTCTCTGTACAGGCCAATGTAACATTCACACGCATCATTTTCACCCCTCCAAATCGTAATTATTACGTTTTATTATATCTCATCAGAAAAAAATGTCAAGCGTCCATTTTTTAAGACCGCTCCACAGTGACCTCCATGAAGTCAAATGCGATCTTACTGTTTTCAAATACCGCTTTCGCCTCATGTTCGAGACGCTCTATCGGCGATTCACCCTGATACCTTGCGCTGATATGAGTTAAGATCAGCCGTTTGGCACCTGCTTTTTTTGCCGTTTGCGCAGCCTGTTCTGTCGTCGCGTGATAATAATTATGTGCGAGCTTTGCATCTTCCTTTGCAAATGTTGCTTCATGAACAAGCACATCCGCATTGCGCGCCAGCTCCGTTACCCGCTCTGATACCCTCGTATCCCCGGAAAAAGCGACGATTCTTCCTTTTTTCGGGGGTTCCAGAAAATCCCGCCCATTAATGATTCTGCCATCGTCAAGTGTGACCGTTTCGCCTTTTTTGATTTTCTGATAGACGGGTCCGGGCGGGATATTCATTTCTTTCAATCTGCCGGCCTGCAATGCGCCGGGAATATCCTTTTCCTGAACCCGGTAGCCGAACGCTTCCACGCCGTGAATGACGGATGCTGCGGTAACAATGAATTGCTCATCTTCAAAAACCGTCCCCTGTTCGATTTCATGTACGGTAAGAGGATACGTCAGATGAGTCGCCGTCACGTTCAGGCTTGTTTCGATAAAGGCTTTAATGCCTTTTGGCCCGTAAATCGTCAGCTCTTCTTCACCGCCCTGAAATGAACGGCTCCCCAACAGACCCGGAAGACCGTAAACATGGTCGCCGTGAAGGTGGGTGATGAAAATCTTCTCAATTTTCCTCGGTTTGATTGTTGTATGTAATATCTGATGCTGAGTGGCTTCTCCGCAATCAAACAGCCATACGGAACGCCTTTCTTCAAGAAGCTTCAGCGCGACGGACGTTACGTTTCTCGTCTTTGCCGGCATGCCGGCCCCCGTCCCTAAAAATAATAATTCCACAATGCTTCCTCCTAGATCTTTGTACTACTAAGGATACAGGATCAGGCTGAAAATGTGAATTCACCCGGGCCTTCTCCGGCCTGATTAATTTTTTTCCGCAAACCGCAAAAAACAGGCTGAAATGTTTGCTTTCAACGAATTTTAGATTTAAAATGAAGGAAATATGCGGGGTTTTAAACCATGCTTCAGATAAAGTGAGGTACTCTAAGTGAAAACAAACGACAAACCAAAAGCAGTAATTGTAATATTTGGTGCCACAGGGGATTTGGCAAAACGAAAACTTTACCCATCCATTCACCGTTTATATAAAAATGGTCAAATTGGTGAAGAGTTTGCAGTTGTAGGTGTTGGAAGAAGACCTTGGTCAAACGAGGACCTCCGGGAAACCGTTAAAACGTCTGTTTCTTCTGCCGGGCAAAAAGACATAGACGATTTCACATCTCATTTTTATTACCATCCGTTTGATGTAACGAATCCGGGTTCCTATCAGGAGCTGAATGTCCTGCTTGATCAGCTTGAACATACATATGAAATCCCGAACAACAGAATGTTTTACTTGGCGATGGCTCCTGAGTTTTTCGGCACTATCGCAAAATCACTTAAAAACGAAGGTGTCACAGCGACAAATGGCTGGTCCCGTCTCGTCATTGAAAAACCGTTCGGCCATGACCTGCCGAGTGCGAAAGAGCTTAACAAAGAAATACGCGAAGCTTTCACGGAAGATCAAATTTACCGGATCGACCATTACTTAGGCAAACAAATGGTTCAAAATATCGAAGTCATCCGGTTTGCGAATGCGCTGTTTGAGCCGCTGTGGAATAACCGCTACATCTCAAACATCCAGATTACGTCAAGTGAGGATCTTGGCGTTGAGGATCGTGCGAGATATTATGAGAAATCAGGCGCACTCCGTGATATGGTTCAAAACCATATTTTACAAATGGTCGCTCTCTTGGCTATGGAACCGCCGATTAAACTGAACACGGAAGAAATCCGCAGCGAAAAAGTGAAGGTGCTGAGAGCTCTCCGCCCTGTCGCCCCAAACGAAGTGAGCGACTACTTCGTCCGCGGACAATACCAAGCGGGAACGATTGACGGAAACTCTGTACCAAGCTATACAGATGAGCATAATGTAGCACCGGATTCCAATACGGAAACATTCGTGTCCGGAAAGCTGTTGATCGATAACTTCCGCTGGGCCGGCGTTCCGTTTTATATCCGCACAGGAAAACGGATGAAAGAAAAATCAACGAAAATCGTCGTTCAATTTAAAGACATTCCGATGAACCTTTATTACGGCAATGAAACGAATGTAAATCCGAACCTGCTTGTCATCCATATTCAGCCGGATGAAGGCATCACACTATATCTGAACGCTAAAAAATTAGGCGGAGCCGCTCATGCTCAGCCGATTAAGCTGGACTACTGCAGCAACTGCAGTGATGAAATGAACACACCGGAAGCCTATGAAAAATTAATCCATGACTGTCTGCTCGGTGATGCGACAAACTTTGCGCATTGGGACGAAGTGGCGCTTTCCTGGAATTTCGTCGATGCGATTTCCGAAACGTGGGCAGCCGACAAAACCCTTTCTCCGAATTATGAAGCCGGGTCAATGGGACCGAAAGCTTCGGACGATCTTCTTGAAAAAGACGGTCTCCACTGGTGGAATATATAAGAAAACATCAAAAACCGCGGCGCCGTTCATGACGGTCCGCGGTTTTTGATATCAGAAAAGCCCCCGCAATAACTGCGGGGGCTTCTTCATTACTTCATCCATTCAGTATGGAAAATGCCTTCTTTATCTGTGCGTTCATACGTATGCGCGCCGAAGTAATCACGCTGCGCTTGAATCAAGTTTGCAGGAAGCACTGCCGTACGGTAGCTGTCGTAATACGCAAGTGCGCTTGAGAACGAAGGTACCGGCACGCCTTGGGCTACGGCAAGTGAAATCACTTGGCGAAGGGCGCCTTGGTAGCTTTCTGCAATGTTTTTGAAGTAGCTGTCTAACAGCAGGTTGTCAAGCTCCGGTTCACGGTCATATGCGTCTTTGATCTTTTGCAGGAACGCCGCGCGGATGATACAGCCGCCGCGGAAGATCATCGCGATTTCACCGTATTTCAGATCCCAGTTATATTCTTCAGACGCGGCTTTCATTTGGGCGAAGCCTTGTGCGTAAGAACAGATTTTACTCATGAAGAGCGCTTTTCTGACCGCTTCAATCAGCTCTTCTTTATTTTCAGTGACCGGCTTAACGTCTGGTCCGGACAGAAGGCTGCTTGCTTTCACACGCTCTTCTTTCATTGCGGAAATGAAACGCGCAAAAACAGATTCAGTGATAATCGGAAGCGGCACGCCTAAGTCAAGAGCGCTTTGGCTTGTCCATTTACCCGTTCCTTTTTGGCCTGCTTTATCAAGGATCACGTCAACAAGCGGTTTGCCCGTTTCTTCATCTTTTTTAGTGAAAATGTCAGCCGTGATTTCGATCAGATAGCTGTCAAGCTCTCCTTTGTTCCACTCAGCGAATACTTCGTGAAGCTCTTCGGCAGACAATCCGAGCACCTGTTTCAAAATGAAATATGACTCAGAGATCAGCTGCATGTCACCGTATTCGATACCGTTGTGCACCATTTTTACATAGTGCCCCGCTCCGTCCGGGCCGATGTATGTCGTACAAGCTTCTCCGTCCACTTTAGCAGAAATGGCTTCTAGAATCGGTTTCACGAGTTCGTGCGCTTCCTTTTGGCCGCCCGGCATAATAGAAGGCCCTTTCAGCGCTCCCTCTTCACCGCCTGATACACCCGTTCCGATAAAGTGAATGCCGCTTTCGGCAAGCTCTTTGTTCCGGCGCTGTGTATCTTTATAGTATGTATTTCCGCCGTCAATCAAAATATCGTCTTTTTCCAGATGAGGAAGAAGAGATTGAATCGTCGCATCCGTTGCAGTTCCCGCTTTAACCATTAATAAAATTTTACGGGGTGTTTCAAGAGACTGGACAAACTCCTCAATGCTGTATGTACCGACAACATTTTTGCCTTTTGCCTCTTCTAAAAACTCTTCCGTTTTGCTGCTTGATCTGTTGTATACAGACACAGAAAATCCCCGGCTTTCGATGTTAAGAGCCAGATTTTTACCCATTACCGCAAGACCGATAACTCCGATTTGTTGTTTTGACATATTCTAACGTCCCTTCTTCAAACGTTTAACCATTTTAAAATTTAAATTAAAATAAAATGATATTTATACTAAAGAAATTATCATACATAACCCCTTTTTTCAAGTTATTCACCTTTTCTTTTCATCCTGAAAAAAGTCTCTGTTAAAGCTCGTTCCCCTTGTTTTGCTTTCTTCTTTTTTTATAACGGCGCCTTTTCTGATCAGGTTTTGGCCGTACTTTTCATTCAGCTCGTTCATCATCTGAAAAATCGGCTCATCCTTTGCGTCCTCCTTGAATGAAAACAGATCAAGCTGTTTATATGCCTGCTGTTTTTCAACCAGTTCCGTTCCGGTGATGCCGAGAAGCCTTACCGGATTTTGGTTCCAGTGCTTGTCAAACAGTTCCATCGCCGCTTCCATGATGTCTTCTTTCTGATCAGCCGGATTGCTGAGGGTCATGCTTCTTGTGACCGTTTTCCAATCCGCATACCGAATCATGATGAACAGCCGGCAGGCCATGACCTCCTTACGCTGGAGCCGTTCGCTCACAGACAGCGCGAGCCGGTCAAACACGCCCGTTAATTCATCCCAGTCAGCCGAATCATGCGACAGGGTGGATGAGTTGCCGACGCTTTTAAATTCATATATCCGCTCGGGATTGACTTCTGCAGGATGGATGCCGTTCGCTTTATCCTTCAGCCTCGGGCCGTTTATGCCGAGAAGCGTTTTCAGCGCATGTTCATCTCCTTTTGCCAAATCACCGATCGTTTTGATGCCGAGCGTTTTTATTTTTTCCGCAGTTTTCGTTCCTATACCGTGCATCTCTTCAATCGGAAGAGGCCATAATACGTCCGGCAGCTCTCTTTTTCTTAAAATGGTGATGCCGAGCGGTTTTTTCATGTCAGAAGCCATTTTAGCGAGAAATTTATTCGGGGCGATGCCGATGCTTGACGGAAGCAAAAGCTCTTTTTGCAGTCTCGCCTGAATGTCTTCGGCTGTCTCATACGCCCTGTGGCTGTGCGGTGTGTCCGTAATATCCATGTATCCTTCATCAATAGAAACAGGCTCGACTAAATCCGTATACTCCCTCAGAATGCTGAACATTTCTTTTGACGAACTCCGATAGCGGTCAAAATTCGGAGGCACGACGATGAGTTCCGGACAGAGGCGTTTTGCCCGCCACACCGGCATGGTGGTCTTTACGCCCCGCGCTCTCGCTTCATAGCTGCAGGTGACGATGATTCCTTTCCGTTCCTTCACGTTTCCGGCAACGGCGATAGGTTTTCCTCTTAAAGACGGATCATACGCCATTTCTACGGAGGCATAAAAACTGTTCATATCGATATGAAATATAATTCTCCCTTTTCCGGCCACTCCCGGCGCCTCCTTTCCTTTCATAGACAACCTTATATATATGTAGTAAAATAAGAGCTGAATGGATGTGATAAAATGATTCTTGAGTCAATGAATGACTTTTTATTTTTAGTCGATTTTTTCACAATTATTCTTCCCGCTCTGACCGCGATCGGCATCGCTTTTCTTTTGCGTGAGCGCCGCGCAGGCGAGCATTGGAGAACGAAACGAATAGATGAACATCAAGCAGTCGTTCAGCTGAACCGAACAGACTTTCTTATTATTATATATCATCGCATTACAACTTGGATACGTAAAGTCATCCGCATGAATTCACCGGCGAATGATGATGAAGATGTCAGCTTCCTCCTTTTATAACGGCAAGTGAAGATAAAAAGGAGGAGACATAATTGTCTAAAACATATCAAAAATGGATTGCATTCGGATTGTTTTTTATCGTACTGTGCACAGGCCGCTCGGCTTTTGCGGCGACATCTCAGACTCAGACGGGAGGCCTCGGGAATATCGGTTTTTTCCACGATTACCTGATCGAGCCGTTTTCGGCACTTTTAAAAGGCGTGGCGGGCCTGTTCCACGGTGAGTACGGACTGTCGATTATTCTGGTGACGATTATCGTCCGGATCGTTGTATTGCCTTTGTTTGTGAACCAATTTAAGAAACAGCGGGTGTTCCAGGAAAAAATGGCTGTGATCAAACCGCAGGTCGACAGCATTCAGGCTAAAATGAAACAAACGAAAGATGCGGAGAAACAAAAAGAACTGCAAATGGAAATGATGAAGCTTTACCGTGAGCACAATCTGAATCCGATGGCAATGGGATGTCTTCCGATGCTGGTGCAATTCCCGATTTTGATCGGTTTTTATTACGCCATCCGCTCAACGCCGGAAATCGCTTCACACTCATTTCTGTGGTTCAGCTTAGGGCATTCTGATATTCTTGTATCTTTGTGCGCGGGGGCCATGTATTTCTTACAAGCTTATATTTCCCAAAAATTAAACGAGAAATATTCACCGGCTGCTCAAAATCCGGCCGCGATGCAGTCAGCAAAAATCATGGTCTTTATTTTCCCTGTCATGATGACCGTTTTTTCACTTAACGTACCGGCTGCGCTGCCGCTTTACTGGTTTACAAGCGGACTGTTTTTGACAGTGCAGAATGTACTTTTACAGCAGACGCATCATAAAAAGAAACAAGCTGCGGCTCAGGCGGAGCCCGCCAAATCATAATACTGAAACCCTGCCCGAACTATCCGGCAGGGTTTTTTTCTTGTATCTGCAAGGCTTTAAACCAATTATCATGAAGAATGAAAAAAGCACCCAATCAACTGGGTGCTTCGTTTTTAGTTGGCCGCTGTTTCGATAATGGCAACGACCATTTCCGCCGTTTTGACGAGCTCTTCAATCGGCATTTTTTCATTTTTCGTATGGATTTGTTCATAGCCTACTGACAGGTTGACTGTCGGAATGCCGTGGCCGGCAATGACGTTTGCGTCACTTCCGCCGCCGCTTGTCTGAAGTTCGCTCGGCCGGCCGATTTTTGCCGCCGCTTTTTTCGCGACTTCCACAACCTGATCGCCGTCCTGATATTTGAAACCCGGATACATAACCGCGATGTCCACTTCCGCGCGGCCTCCCATCTCAGCTGCAGCAGATTCGAAAGCTTCTTTCATTTTCTGCACTTGCGCTTCCATTTTTTCAGGCACTAATGAACGCGCTTCAGCCAGAATATCAACCTGGTCGCAGACGATATTGGTTTGCGTGCCGCCTTCGAAACGTCCGATATTAGCCGTTGTTTCTTTATCAATGCGGCCGAGCGGCATTTTTGAGATTGCTTTTGATGCGATGGTAATCGCGGAGATGCCTTTTTCCGGTTCTACCCCCGCATGAGCCGTTTTCCCGAAAATGGTTGCTCTCACTTTCGCTTGTGTCGGCGCGGCTACAATAATGTTACCGACTTTTCCGTCTGAATCAAGCGCAAAACCGTATTTCGCGGTAATGTCTGAACGATCCATTGCTTTTGCCCCGACTAATCCCGATTCTTCTCCGGCCGTGATAATGAATTCAATGGTGCCGTGCTCGATGTTTTGTTCTTTCAGCACTTTAATGGCTTCAAACATTGCGGCAAGACCCGTCTTATCATCAGCGCCGAGAATCGTCGTGCCGTCGGATTTTACATAGCCGTCTTCCACAATCGGCTTAACGCCTTTGCCCGGGACAACCGTGTCCATGTGCGATGTGAAATAAATCGTATCCGCATCTTTTGTGCCCTTTAACGTACAGATTAAGTTGCCGGCTCCATGCCCCGTCACTTCTTTTGTATCATCTTCTTTTACGCTCAACCCTAAATCAGTGAATTTTTGTTTGAGCACCTTGCTGATTTCCGCTTCATGTTTTGTCTCTGAATCAATTTGAACGAGTTCAAGAAATTCTTCAAGCAGACGTTTTTCGTTTACCATTTTCAGTTCCCTCCGTTTAAAGCGGTATATTACCGTGCTTTTTTTTCGGTCTTTCCTCTTCCTTATGCGCAAGCATGTCAAATGCCTGAATCAATTTTTTCCTCGAGTCTTCCGGCCGGATGATATCATCCACCATTCCGCAGGCCGCCGCTTTATACGGACCGGCGTTTTCCTTTTCGTATAAGGCTTTTTTTTCGCGCTTCGTTTTCTCCGGGTCGTCAGAAGCCTGTATGTCTCTGCTGTATAAAATCGACGCCGCGCCTTCCGCTCCCATCACGGCGATTTCCGCATTGGGCCAGGCGAATACAAGATCTGCCCCGAGCCCTTTCGAATTCATGGCGACATAGGCGCCTCCGTAGGCTTTTCTGATGATGAGCGTCACTTTCGGCACCGTCGCTTCGGCAAAAGCATACAGCAATTTTGCTCCGTGACGGATGATTCCCGCATGTTCCTGCTGAAAGCCCGGAAGAAATCCCGGAACATCAGCGATCGTCAATAGCGGAATATGAAACGCGTCACAAAAACGGATGAATCTCGACGCTTTGTCAGCGGCATCAATCGTGAGGCTCCCCGCCAAGTGTTTCGGCTGGTTTGCGACAACACCGACTGTACGCCGTCCGAGTTTCAGAAAACCGACAGCAATGTTTTTGGCAAAATACGGCTGAATGTCAAAAAACGTTCCGTCATCCGCCAGCTCTTTTATTACCTGTAACACATCGTAAGGTTTCGAACTGTCCGCGGGAACGAGGGTGTTTAATAACGGTCTGGCGTCTTCCTTTTTAACGGGCAATGCCGTCTGTCCGCCGTGCGGGAGATAAGAAAGCAGGGTTTTCACAGCGGAAAGAGCCTCTTTTTCCGTTCGTGCGGAATAGTGGGCATTTCCGCTTATCACATTATGTATTCCCGCACCGCCTAAACTTTCCGCGTCAATCTGTTCACCCGTCACCTGTTCAATGACTTTCGGGCCTGTAATAAACATGTGCGACGTATGTTCCGCCATAATCACAAAATCCGTCAATGCGGGTGAATAAACAGCACCGCCGGCACACGGCCCAAGGATGACAGAAATTTGCGGAATCACTCCCGAGTAAAGGACGTTGCGCCTAAAGATATGACCGTATCCATTTAATGATACCACACCCTCTTGAATTCTCGCACCACCTGAGTCGTTCAGCCCGATGATCGGGGTTTTATTTTTCGCCGCCAGATCCATTACCGCCGCGATTTTTTCCGCATGTGTCTCGCCGAGCGTCCCGCCGAGTACGGTAAAGTCATGGGCAAACAAATACACGGGCCGTCCGTCAATTGTGCCGTATCCGGTAACAACGCCGTCTCCCGGAGCATTCTGGCATCCGGGCATGCGGCTTTTGGCAAACGGCTGCAGCTCTGAAAAACTGTCTTCGTCCAATAAATAGTCAATTCTTTCTCTTGCCGTCAGCTTGCCTTTTTTGTGCTGTTTTTCATTTTTTTCCGCTCCGCCGCCGTTTGTTAAAAAGGAACGTCTTTCATTTAAGTGTCTGATATGATCACTCATGCTCATCTTGAGTTTCTCCTTTTTCAATTGTTTCACAAAGCTCAATCAGGACCCCGTTCGCCTCTTTTGGAGAGAGAAATGCGATCTTCTTCCCGCCCGCTCCGTTTTGCGGTTCATGATGGATCAAAGTCATGCGGCATGCTTCAAGCTCCTTGATCGTTTCCTTCATATCGGCGCAGCGGAATGCCAAATGATGCAGCCCTTCGCCTCTTTTCTGTAAAAAAGAGCTGACGGGAGACGCGTCCGACAGCGGCTCAATCAGCTCAAGTTTTGTGCCTCCCGCTTCTAAAAAAGCAACTCTCACATTTTGGCCGCTTACCAGCTCGTCTCCGATATACGTAAGCCCGAGCATCCGTTCGTAAAATCCTCTCGCGGCTTCAATAGAGCTGACGGCAATGCCGACATGATCAAGTTTTTTCATAGCGCGGCCACCTGCTTTCCGCCATAGGATATGGCTTGTTCATACAAGCAAAACACGTTAAAATGATAGACAGTAATCTTAAGGAGTGAAACAATGTCTCAAAAATTTATGAAAAGCGCCGTCATCGTCATTTTGGGCGTATTTATACTTTCAACCCTCCTCTCAGGCATTATGATGTATTTGCGGTAAAAAAGCAGGCGCCTCATTGCAAGGGGGTTTCCTGCTTTTTTATGAGGGCTTTCCGCTCTATTGCAATGTCCTCAAATGAGCGGTTTTCTTTTGTAATCAATACTTTCGTTCCGGGAGGGATAATCCGGAAAATACGGATGACATCCCGGTTTTTCATACGGATACAGCCGTTTGATACAAACCCCCCGATCAGCTCTTCTCTGTTTGTTCCGTGAATGCCGTATATCCTGCCGTCAGTTCCTTTCGCGTCAAAACCGATCCAGCGGACGCCGAGCGGGTTTTCCGGCGCGCCTCCCTTCACATTTTTCTTCCGGTAATACGGATTGACGGCTTTGACCGTTACCGTAAATTCTCCTTCAGGCGTCAAATCATCCGTTTTTCCCGTCGCCACCTGATAAATGCCTTGTATTCGGTTATCCTTCACAACAGCAAGCGCATTTGTGGCTTTATTGACGATAATATAAGGGTCACCCGGCAAAGGGTTCGCGCCAAGCGGCCAAAGCGGAGACAGCAGCAGGGCGGCTGACAATAAAAAAAATCGCATGGGCTCCCCTCCTTTTTTCATTAGAATGACCAATGAAAGGAGGACTCATGCGATTGATCCATATGTTTTTTACAGCTTGATGCCTTTGAAATAACTTTTAATCACGAGATATTGTTCCATCTCACCGAGGAGGTGGAACAAAGCCGCCCGCGCTTCAAACTCCTCGCGCGTTGCCGGGAGCGGCATTTCTTCAAATTCCGTTCTCATTTCTGCAAGTCTTTTTAAAAATTTATGAGCGGTATTGCCGGGATGAATGGCTTCCCTTAATTCATGGATGAAATGGGCGATTATTTTGCCCTGCTCCACCGTTATTGAAATAGAGGTAATCTTCGGCAGCAGCCGTTCAATGATTTCAAATTGTTTCTGTCTCATCTTAAAATAATGATAGTAAAGATTTTCATGGCGCAAAATATGATTCTGCACGTCCCGATAGGCGAGGTTTTTCGCCTCTTGAATCATCTGATGCGTCTCCGGTATTTCCTTCCCCGACCAATCTTGCTCACCAGTTAACAAATACCGTTCGATTTCGGCGAAGATGACGGAAAAGTTGTCCTCGATTTTTTTCCGGTACGCCGCGAGTTTTCTGTCGAGGCTCGGCATATACAGATTCATTAACAGCGCGACGCCGATACCTACGGTGATCAGCTGGAACTCATTCCAGATAAACGCCATCGTAATGCCGCCGGACATATATAAATGAAGAATGATTACTGAGCTGGTGACGATCCCTTCGTTTATTTTTAAAACGACTGTAGTCGGAATGAACAGCACCAGCAATATTCCGATCGCAAACGGATAATAGCCGATCAGCCCGAAAAAGACATATGAGAAGACGATCGCCAATAAACAGGCGGCAAATCGGGCCCACGAGGCCTGAAGCGACCGCTTTTGCGTAATCTGGATGCACAATATGGTGATGATTCCTGCGGATGCGAAGTTTTGCAGATGCAACAGCTGGGCTAAATAAATGGCCAGCGCCGTTCCAAGTGCGGTCTTTAGTGTGCGGTAACCGATTTTAAACATTGCTTGCTCCATTCTGTTTGTTTCTTTCTCAAAAAAAAGAAGAAGAGCATTCTTCTTCTTTTCTTCCAGTTATATTTTATAATATTTTTTCTAAAAAGTCCTGTGCTCTTTTTGACTTCGGAGAAAGAAAAAATTCTTCCGGCTGCCCGTCTTCCACGATCGTCCCTTCATCCATGAATAATACGCGGTCTGCCACTTCTTTGGCAAATCCCATTTCGTGCGTTACGATCACCATCGTCATGCCCGTCTGCGCGAGCTCTTTCATCACCTCAAGAACTTCTTTGACCATTTCCGGGTCAAGAGCCGAGGTCGGTTCATCAAACAGCATGATGTCAGGATTCATGGCAAGCGCCCGCGCGATGGCGACCCGCTGCTTCTGTCCGCCTGACAAACGGTTCGGATAGTCGTTCCGTTTGTCAAGCAGTCCGACTTTTTCAAGGAGGGCGCACGCCTTTTCCTCCGCCTCGTTTTTAGACTCTTTCTTCACGCTGACCGGCGCGTATGTGATATTTTCAAGCACCGTTTTATGAGGAAACAAATGAAAATGCTGAAATACCATGCCGATATTTTCCCGCACTTTCAGTTTATTCGTTTTAGCTGCGGTAATTTCATTTTCTTTAATGGCAATCGTTCCGCCGCTTGGGTTTTCCAGCAGATTTAAGCAGCGCAGAAACGTTGATTTGCCGGAACCGGAAGGACCGATGACAGCGACGACTTCCCCTTCTTCGATCTGTGTTGAAATGTTTTTCAGTACTTCATGTTTCCCGAATGATTTTGACAGGTTGTCGACCTTAATCATTGGCTTTCAGCTTCCTTTCTACGCCTTTTCCGATGAATGCTAAGATCAAAACGAGCACGTAATAGATTAAGCCCGCCACAATAAGAGGTTCTAAATAGTTGTATGTTGCGGCACCGGACTGGTAGGCCCGTCTCATAATGTCGCCAAGACCGATAACTGTGACGATCGCCGATTCTTTCGTTAAGGTGATTAATTCGTTAATAATAGCCGGAGAAATGTTTTTAAACGCCTGCGGCAGCAGCAGATCTTTCATCATTTTTCCGTACGGCACGCCGAGAGCGACGGCAGCCTCTTTTTGTCCTTTGTCAATTGCGTTGATTCCCGCTCTGATAATTTCAGAGACGTAAGCGGCTGAATTGAGCGATAATGCGGTGACCGCCGCCCAAAATTGATCGATCTGAAAGCCCAGAAGCTGCGGCATACCGAAATAAATGATCATCAGCTGCAGCACGAGCGGCGTGCCGCGGAATATCGAAGTATAAAAATCCGCAATCCATTTCAGCGGACTGATCGTGCTGATTTTAAATAAGCTGAGCACGATGCCTAATACAAGACCGATGACCGCTGAAACGAGCACAATTTTTAATGTGACCGCAAGACCTTCCAATATAAAAGGAATTTGGGGGATTGTCGCTGAGAAATCCAAATTCATACGTGTGATCTCCTTTGTCTTTATTCAAGATAAAAAGCTCAACGAAAAGTTGAGCTTTCTTTTATTTCTCGTTGGTGAACCATTTTTTCTTCAGTTTTTCGATTTCTCCGTTTTTCTCCATTTCTTTCAGCGCTTTGTTGAACTTCGCTGTCAGATCACTGTCTTTGCGGAACGCAATCGCGGAACCCGATTCGTCTGATTTCGCATCTGCTGACGCAAAGCCCTGCAGATCTTGATTTGAACTGAAATAGCCTTGTGCTACGATGTCTTCGATAATCGCGGCATCAAAACGCCCGGATTTGATCTCTTCGGTTAAGTCTGAGATCCGGTTGCGGTCTTCGAGCTGAAAACCGTATTTCGAAGCGAGCTTCTTGCCTTTTTCCTCTTGAATGGAGCCGAGCTGAACACCGACGGTTTTGCCTTTCAGATCATTCAGGGATTTCATGCTGCTTCCCTTTTTCGTAACGATCATATTGTTAGCAGTATAATAAATATCAGAAAAATCAACTTGCTTTTTCCGTTCCGGTGTAGGTGTCATTCCAGATAAAATCATATCTACCTGCTTGGACTTCAAGGCTGTAATCAGGCTGTTGAAGTCCATGTCCTGCACCTCAACGTCATAGCCGGTCTTTTTGCCCAGAGCTTTTGCCAGATCAACGTCAAACCCGGTGATCTGATCGCCGTCTTTATATTCAAATGGTTTATAGTCAGCCGATGTACCCATAATCAGCTTGTTCTTTCCGCCCTCTGAGCCTGAATTGCCTGATCCGCAAGCGGACAGCGCAAAGGTGATACATGCGGCAGCTAATACCAACAGCCATTTCTTCATGATTCATTTCCCCCATATCTACTGATCTCTTAAATTTGAATATTTATTCGTTAACTTGTATTTTAAACACTTTTTAATTGTGATGCAATACTATTTTTGAAAAATATATTTTCCTTTCTGTGTTTATTATAGTCATTGTTTTTCAGGTTAGTGACAGCTGAACGCCGATGTATAAATATTTATATTTATACAGATGCCATATAAAAAAACCCCGCAAGCGCTTGGCTCCGGGGTTTTTCTTTCACTTATACTTCTTCACAATATTCTTCAAATGCTTCCTGCAGTTTTGTGACGACGGCCATCGGCTCATGGCCTTCAATTTCATGGCGTTCCACCATTTTCATGATTTTCCCGTCTTTTAAAATGGCAAATGACGGAGAGGACGGCGGATAGCCTTCAAAGTATTCTCTCGCTTTGGCTGTCGCTTCTTTATCCTGTCCGGCAAATACCGTCACAAGCTGATCCGGGCGTTTATCGTAATGTACGGAATGGTACGCGGCAGGCCGTGCAATACCGCCTGCGCATCCGCACACAGAGTTGACCATGACGAGTGTCGTTCCTTTTTTCGAAAGCGCTTCGTCCACTTCCTCAGCGGTTTTCAGCTCTGTATACCCGGCGGCCGTGATTTCCTGGCGGGCTTGACGCACGACATCATTCATAAATAAATTAAAATCCATATTCAATTGGGACCTCTCCTTTTTGATCATCTCTTCTTATGATAGCAAGGAACCTCCCTATCGGCAAATGACACCGCTCATATCCAATTGTTTTTTGTCCCTTTTATGTTCCCGATGTAAGTTTATGACCCTTTAAAAACGGGAAACTTGTTAAGGAGATTGTCTGAAATAAAGGAGCAGTCATATGAGCCAACGGAAAGCAGTTTTAATTTATAACGGAAACGCCGGTCAAAAACAGATTGATAAAACGCTCGGCACGGTCGTCCCCATTTTGGCCCAGTCAGCTGATGAACTTTTGATTAAACCGACCAAACATCAGGATGATGCCCGTCAGTATTGTGAAAATCTCGACAGTTCAGTTGACCATTTATATATTTTAGGCGGAGACGGCACTGTGCATCAATGCATCAACAGCATCAGCAAGCTTGATCACAGACCCGCTGTCGGCATTTTGCCGGGAGGAACGTGCAACGATTTCTCCCGGGCGCTCGGCATCCCGCAAAACCTTCAAAAGGCCGCTGAAGTGCTCGCGGCCGGACATAAACGGATGATTGACGTCTGTAAAACGGATGACGGCTATTTTCTGAACTTCTGGGGCATCGGACTGATCACCGAAGCATCAAGCCATATTAATGAAACTGAAAAAGCATGGGTTGGTAAAATCAGCTACTTCACGAGCGCCTTGCGGACGATGACAAGCGCGAACCCGTTTCCTGTCAAATTGACGATTGACGGCGAGGTGAAAGAAGACGAAGCCGTAATGGTGCTTGTCATGAACGGGCATTATATCGGGACAAACAGAGTTCCCCTGCCTGATGCCAGCCTCCAGGACGGCTTAGCCGATGTGTTAATCTGCCGCAACACAAGCCTTGCCGCGTTGCGGGAGCTGATGACGATGGAGCAGGGTTCGTTTGATGATTTCAAAGGGGAGCTGTCCTATATTCAGGCCTCCAGGATTGAAATCGAAACCGGACGTGAGATGGACGCGGATACAGATGGCGAGGTATACGGAACAACACCTTGTACGATCGAAGTGAAAAAACATCATCTCACTATGATTGTTCCCGAGGATTCACAATGAAAATAAAAAAACTCCTTTTGCCGCCCGGGCAAAAGGAGTTTTTTTTAATAGACGGAAGTATGTTCATCAATGTTTTCTAAGATCTCTTTGACGCGTCCGAGGAATCGGCCGCACACGAGCCCGTCGAGCACTCTGTGATCTAAAGACAGGCAAAGATTAACCATATCACGAACGGCGATCATCCCGTTATTCATGACAACCGGACGTTTGACGATAGATTCTACCTGAAGAATCGCCGCCTGCGGATGGTTGATAATGCCCATAGATTGAACTGAGCCGAAAGATCCCGTGTTATTGACGGTAAATGTGCCGCCCTGCATATCTTCCGCAGTAAGTTTTCCGTTTCTCACTTTTTTCGCAAGGTCTGTTATTTCTCTGGCTATGCCTTTAATCGTTTTTTCATCAGCATGCTTAATAACCGGAACAAACAGCGAATCTTCCGTGGCAACGGCAATGGAGATGTTGATGTCTTTCTTTTGGACGATTTTGTCTCCCGCCCACATGCTGTTCATCTGCGGGAACTCCTTGAGAGCCTGCGCCGCCGCTTTTACAAAGAAAGCGAAAAATGTTAAATTAAAGCCTTCTTTCTGTTTAAATGAGTCTTTAATGCTGTTTCTGTACGCCGTCATGTTCGTGACGTCGACTTCCATCATCGTCCAGGCATGCGGAATTTCTGTTTTGCTTTTATGCATATTGGCGGCGATGGCTTTTCTGACGCCTGTAACCGGAATTTCAATATCACCGGCTGACAGAGCGGGTGCCGGCGCTTGTTTTTGCTGTTGTTTCGGCGCTTGTTGCGTTGTTTGAACGGCAGCCGGCGCCGGTGCTTCCGACTTCTGCTTCATTCCCGAATCAATGATCTTTTGAATATCTTTTCGCGTAATTCTTCCGCCTGCACCCGTTCCTTCAACTTTTTCAAGCTGAATGCCGTGTTCTCCCGCTAATCTGAGCACGGCCGGCGAATAACGCGCTTTATTTGACTGATCTTTACCTTGACGGTTTGCATCAGTGTCTGAAGGGCTATTCTGCTCTTCTTCCCGCTTCGGCGCCTCTTCGGTTTCCGTTTCTTCTGTTTCAATTTTGCAGATGATCTCGCCGACTGCAAGAGTCTGGCCTTCTTCTCCTACAAGTTCTCTAATCGTACCGGTAAAAGAAGACGGCACCTCCGCATTCACTTTATCTGTCATGACCTCCGCGATGGGGTCATATTTATTCACTTGATCACCGGGGGATACCAGCCATTTGCTGATCGTCCCTTCCGTCACGCTCTCTCCGAGCTGAGGCATAGCCATTTGTTCAATCGCCATGTCAAAAACCTCCTTACGTCTTTAAAACTCCGCTAATTCTCTCATCGCGGCTTCTGCTTTGTCAGGATTCATCATGAAGTATTTTTCCATTGTCGGCGCATAAGGCATTGCCGGAACGTCAGGACCTGCAAGCCGCTTGATCGGCGCGTCTAAATCAAATAAGCAGTTTTCAGAAATAATGGCGGCGACCTCGCTCATAATACCGCCTTCTTTCGTATCTTCTGTGATCAGCAATACTTTTCCTGTTTTAGACGCTGCTTCAATGATGGCTTCTTTATCTAACGGATAAACCGTACGCAAATCTAATACGTGTGCGGAAATTCCGTCTTTTTCAAGGCGCTCGGCAGCCTGCAGAGCAAAATGGACGCATAATCCGTACGTAATAACAGTAATGTCGCTGCCTTCGCGTTTTACATCCGCCTTTCCGATCGGAAGGACGTAATCATCCGCAGGGACTTCGCCTTTAATCAGACGGTACGCTCTCTTATGTTCGAAAAACAGCACCGGATCTTCGTCACGGACTGCAGCTTTCAACAGCCCTTTTGCGTCATAAGGAGTTGAAGGCATGACAATTTTAAGGCCCGGCTGGTTGGCAAAAATGGCCTCTACAGATTGGGAATGATACAACGCGCCGTGTACACCGCCGCCGTAAGGCGCTCTGATGACCATCGGACAGCTCCAATCATTGTTTGAACGGTAGCGTATTTTTGCCGCTTCTGAAATGATTTGGTTGACCGCAGGCAGAATGAAATCGGCAAACTGCATCTCGGCAATCGGGCGCATGCCGTACATCGCGGCGCCGATGCCGACACCGGCAATCGCTGATTCAGCAAGCGGCGTATCCATCACCCGCTCTTCTCCAAACTGTTCATAGAGACCCGCCGTGGCTTTAAACACGCCGCCTTTTCTCCCGACGTCTTCCCCGAGAACAAACACGCGCGGATCTCTTTCCATTTCTTCTTTCATTGCTGCATTAATACTGTCAATATAAGACATTACAGACATAAGTATTCCTCCCTACTTCGCATAAACGTGATCAAGCGTTGATTCAGGAGATGCGTATGGCGCTTTCTCCGCTTCGTCTGTCGCTTCGTTTACGATAGCCATGATGTCATCCAGCATGGTCTTTTCTTCTTCTTCACCTAGAAGCCCGGCTTCTTGCAAGTATGCTTTGTATAAAAGAAGCGGATCTTGTTTCTTTGCTTCTTCTACTTCTTCGCGTTCTCTGTAGCTGCTGTCGTCGTCATCACTGGAATGCGGCGTCAAACGGTAGGAAACCGTTTCTATTAATGTAGGGCCTTCGCCTTTAGACGCCCGTTCGCGCGCTTCTTTTACGGCCCGGTAAACTTCCAGCAGGTCGTTTCCGTCAACAGTGACTCCCGGCATGCCGTAGCCTGCCGCCCGGTCGGATATTTTCTCGCACGCCACCTGTCTGTCATACGGGACAGAAATGGCATACTTATTGTTTTCACACATGAAAATGACCGGCAGTTTATACACGGCGGCAAAGTTTGCCCCTTCGTGAAAATCCCCCTGGTTGGAAGATCCTTCTCCAAAGGTAACGAAAGAGACGATATCCTTTTTATCCATGCGTCCCGCAAGCGCGATTCCGACTGCGTGAGGCACCTGCGTCGTAACAGGGGATGAGCCCGTTACGATTCTGTTTTCCTTTTGCCCGAAGTGGCCCGGCATCTGCCTTCCGCCTGAGTTCGGGTCAGCTGCTTTCGCAAAACCCGACATCATCAAATCCTTTGCAGTCATACCGAATGCAAGCACAACCCCTATATCTCTGTAGTACGGAAGCACATAGTCGGTATCACGGTTTAAGGCATAGGCCGCGCCTACTTGCGCCGCTTCCTGTCCTTGACATGAAACAACGAACGGAATTTTGCCCGAGCGGTTTAAGAGCCACATTCTTTCGTCGATTTTTCTGGCTAATAGCATGGTTCTATACATTTCAACGGCTTCTTCGTCAGAGAGCCCTAATGCTTGATGGCGGTTTGTAGTCATTCAAACCCCTCCTTCTTTCCTTTTAAAAATGAATCGCGTTTCCGTCTGCGGCTAACGCAGCTTCTCCAATCGCCTCTGAAAGCGACGGATGCGGATGTATGGACTGGCCGATTTCCCAAGGCGTCGCGTCGAGCACCTTGGCAAGCCCCGCTTCAGAGATCATATCGGTGACGTGCGGGCCGATCATATGAACACCGAGAATATCATCTGTATTCCGATCGGCGACGATTTTGACAAAGCCGTCGCTTTCTCCGTATACAAGAGCCTTTCCGATCGCCATGAACGGAAACTTCCCGATCTTCAGTTCATGCCCTTTTCGAAGAGCTTCCTCTTCTGTCAGACCGACGCTCGCCGCTTCCGGATTTGAATAAATACATTTCGGCACAAGAGCGGCATCAAGCGGAGCCGGATTAAGGCCCGCCATATGCTCAACGGCAATGATGCCCTCACGGGAGGCCACATGCGCAAGCTGCAGCCCGCCGACAACATCACCGATCGCATAAATGTGCGATTCCTTCGTCTGCCCGGCTTCGTTCACGATGATAGAACCGTTTTCCGCTTCAATATCCGTGTTTTCAAGCCCGATCCCTTCAATGTTCGGCTGGCGGCCGATGGAAACAAGCATTTGTTCCGCATGATACGTTTCTTTTTTTCCATTCTTTTCAGCGGCAATTGAAACGCCGTCCGCTTTTTCCAATGTATCCGGAAGCACTTTCGCACCCGTCACGATCTTAATTCCTTTTTTCGTTAACAGTTTTTCCATCTCGCTTGAAATATCACGGTCTTCCGTCGGCAAAATGCGGTCCGCATATTCAATCACAGTGATATTGACGCCGAAATCGTTCAGCATGGATGCCCATTCAATTCCGATGACACCGCCGCCGACGATCATCATGGATTGGGGCAGACGTTCAAGCTCTAACGCTACATCTGATGTCAGAATATATGTACCGTCTGCTTCTAAACCCGGCAGCATTTTCGGCCTTGAACCGGTTGCGATAATCAATTGTTTCGGTATCAGCATGTCGTTTTCTTCACCATTTGCGTATTCGACGGAAACCGTACCGGGAAGAGGTGAGAAGATGGAAGGGCCGAGCATACGTCCGTACCCGTTGAATACATCAATCTTCCCCTTTTTCATCAAGTGGGCGACACCGCCGGCCAGCCGGTCAACGATTCCCTGCTTTCGTTTTTGCACGCTGTCAAAGCTGAGGGAGACACCTTCCGTTTCAATGCCGAATGCTGCCGCTTCCTTTGCGGTTCGGTACACTTCCGCGCTTCTTAACAGCGCTTTACTCGGGATACATCCTTTATGCAGGCATGTTCCGCCGAGCTTTTCTTTTTCTACAACGGCCGTTTTTAAGCCGAGCTGGGCCGCTCTGATGGCGGCTACATAACCGCCCGTGCCGCCGCCCAGAATGACCACATCATACTCAGTCGCCATTTGTTTTCACTCCTTCGCCGATCTGATATTGCTTTGACTGCTCCTCACCGGCTAAAACCCGAAGCGCGCCTTGCGCGAGAGATTGCAGTTCATTTTCTCCCGGGTACACCAGTACATCCGAAATCCAATCTATGTACGATCTGATGGCAGATACAAAACTTTTCCCGTACGCCAATCCGCCCGTCAGGACGATAATGTCTACTTTTCCTTTTAAAACGGCGCTTGCCGCCCCGATTTCTTTTGCTACTTGATAAGCCATGGCGTCATAAATGAGACGCGCATGCTCATCTCCGGCCTGAATGCGTTTTTCCACCTTCACCGCGTCCGTTGTCCCCAGGTAGCCGGAGAGTCCGCCCGTGCCGACAAGTTTTTTCATCATATCGGCTTTTGAATACTTGCCGGAAAAACACATTTCTACCAAATCACCCGCCGGAACAGTTCCCGCGCGCTCCGGGCTGAAGGGTCCTTCTCCGTGAAGCCCGTTGTTGACATCCGTCACCCGTCCGCAATCATGGACACCGACTGTGGTGCCGCCGCCCATATGAGTGACGATCATCTTCATCTGTTCATACCGTTTGCCGAGGGACGCCGCCGCCTGACGGGCAACAGCTTTTTGGTTCAAAGCATGGAAAATGCTTTTCCGCTTGATCTCAGGCATTCCTGATACTTTAGCGAGCGGAGTCATCTCATCCACCACGACCGGATCGACGATATACGCGGGGATATTTAATCCGTCAGCTATTTCCCTGGCAATAATTCCGCCCAGATTAGAAGCATGCTGGCCGTTGTAGCCGTTTTTCAAATCAGTGATCATGGCGTCATTCACTTCATATGTGCCGCCCTCAATCGGTCTGAGCAGGCCGCCCCTGGCACAAACGGCATCGAACTTTGAAATGTTGATGCCCTGTTCGTGCAAAGACTCAAGAATGCTTATTTTTCGAAATTCGTATTGGTCGATGATGCTGTTAAATGTTTTCAGCTCTTCTTCGGGATGCCGCAGCGTCTTTTCAAAGATACAGCGTTCATTGTGAAAGACACCGATTTTCGTTGATGTTGAGCCTGGATTCAGAATGAGAATGCGTTTTTCCTTTTCGAACATTTTCATACCTCCAGATCAAATTCCTATCGTCTGCTTAATATACTTTGGCCGTTTTGCAGAAACTGGCTTCTTGAACGGCGCATGCGCTCAATTCGTTCCTCAGCCAGACGGTCGGCCGCTAAGTATGTCGGAATGCCGTCACGCGCGGAAATATCGAGCACCCGCTCAATGTTTGCATAGATGCCTTCAACTTTTTTCAAAGCCCGCTCAGCATTGTAGCCGTAAAGCTCATCGGCCACATTGATGACGCCGCCTGCATTGATGACATAATCCGGAGCGTACACGATTCCCATTTCATGAATGGTATCGCCGTGACGTGTTTCTTTCAGCTGGTTATTGGCCGCTCCCGCAATGACTTTCGCCTTCAGCTGTTTAATCGTGTCATCGTTAATGACGGCGCCGAGAGCACATGGGGCATAAATATCGCACGCCTGTGAGTAAATGTCGCCGGGATCAACTGCGCGGGCGCCGAAATCCTCAACGGCACGTTTAACAGATTCTTTATTGATATCCGTTACGATTAAAGAAGCGCCTTCTTCGTGAAGGTGGCGGCATAGATTGTAAGCCACATTTCCCACGCCTTGCACGGCAATTGTTTTACCTTCCAGTGAATCAGTGCCAAACGCCGCTTTCGCTGCGGCTTTCATCCCTTTGTAGACGCCGTACGCCGTAACGGGAGACGGATTTCCTGATGAACCGAATGCCGGAGAAATTCCGGTTACATAGTCTGTTTCATCATGAATGATGTCCATATCTTCAACGGTCGTGCCGACGTCTTCCGCCGTAATATACCTTCCGTTTAAGCCTTGGATGTACCGGCCGAACGCGCGGAACATTTCTTCATTTTTATCTTTGCGCGGGTCTCCGATAATAACGGTTTTCCCGCCGCCTAAGTTTAAACCGGCAGCCGCATTTTTATAAGTCATGCCTTTTGCAAGTCTTAGTGCATCTTCAATCGCCGCTTCTTCACTGTCATATGTCCACATTCTTGTTCCGCCGAGTGCGGGGCCGAGCGTCGTATCATGAATCGCGATGATCGCTTTTAATCCGGATTGTTCATCTTGGCAGAATACCAATTGTTCGTAATCATAAGTCTCCATATATTTAAAAATTTCCATTGGTTCGTTCCTCCTACTGTTCTTGTGATGCGCAAATCGCAAGCGCAATTGAATACAGTTTATTTTCTGCGGTATCCGCTCTGCTCGTTAATGCGATCGGCGCTTTTGCACCGGCGATGACGGCAGCAACACTTGCTTTCGCAAAATAAATCATTGACTTATAAAGCATATTTCCGGCCTCGATTGAAGGAACCAAGAGAATATCCGCCTGGCCCGCTACGCTTCCGGAAATCCCTTTTTGCAGCGCAGCCGCTTGGGATACGGCATTATCCAAAGCAAGCGGTCCGTCCGCAATGCAGCCGGTAATCTGTCCTCTATTGCACATCTGGACGATCGCAGCCGCGTTCAGCGTCGCCTCCATTTTCGGATTAACCGTTTCAATAGCGGCAAGGACTGCGGCTTTCGGCATAGGATTCCCTACTGAATGTGCGACATGAACCGCATTTTGCAGAATATGCCCGAGCTCTTCAAGAGACGGGGCAATGTTCAGCGCTGAATCAGTCACATACATCAGCCGGTCATAGTCCGGCACCTCAAAAACAGCTACATGTGATAACACCCTTTTTGAACGAAGCCCTTCATGGCGGTTTAAAACCGATTTCAGAAGAGTAGAGCTCGGGAGATTCCCTTTCATTAAAACGTCCGCCTCTTGTTCACGCACTGCGCGCACTGCTTTTGCCGCAGATTCTTCGGATGAATCGGCGTGGATGATTTCAGCATTGAACTTCGGCTCATTTGCGAGAAGCTCTTTCAGCTTTCCGCTGTCACCCGTCAGTAAAAATCGTGCCGACAAGTGTTCTGCCGCCATTTTGACGGCCTGGATCACTTCTTTATCTGCTGCGTGGGCCACTGCAATGGTTTTTGCGTTTTTTGCCGCGGCTTTTTCAACTAGGTCTCTCAGCTTCATTTTGTACCACCTTCCTTGTGCGAATCCGCTTTTAACAATGCAAGTTCCGTGCCAAATATGCGGGAGGGTTTATTCCGGCTTTCTTCAAGAAAACATGCAGCTGTTTGCGCTTTCTCTGCAATTTATTGCATGCCGTCATTTGCAAGGCCGTACTTATCCATTTTGTAGTACAGATTCCGAATACTGACACCAAGCGCTTTTGCCGTTTTGGTTCGGTTGAATTTATGCTTTTCAAGCGTTTTTTGAATGACGTGCGCTTCAAATTTTTCAACAGCCTGAGACAGCTTTTCCCCTTCCACATCCGGAAAATCACTTTGGGTGCCGTTTTTTTCATTCAGCTCTGATTCAAAAACAGGCAGATGCTGCTGTTCGATCCGTTCCATGTGCGGCTCTAAAAATATCATTGCCCGTCCGAGAACATTTTCAAGCTCCCGGACGTTTCCCGGCCAGCTGTAGGCTGATAAAGCTCGCAGCGCGTTCGGCGTGAGCCCCTTTACATTGCGGCCGTAATCCTGATTGATTTTTTCAATGAGCCGAATGCTCAGCGCTTCAATATCTTCTTTGCGCTGCCGAAGCGGCGGGATTGAGATCGGATAGCGGTTAATCCGGTAATACAGGTCTTCACGGAACGCGCCTTCCGCCATGGCCTTTTCGATGTTGACGTTTGTCGCTGCGATAATTCTGACATTGACAGAAATCGCTTTAGCGCCGCCGACTCTGATAATTTCTTTTTCCTGCAGAACTCTGAGCAGCTTTGCCTGGGTGCTTTGGGTCAGCTCTCCGATTTCATCTAAGAAAATGCTGCCGTTATTCGCTTCCTCAAAAAGTCCTTTTTTGCCCCCGCGCCTCGCGCCCGTAAACGCGCCTTCCTCATAGCCGAAAAGCTCGGATTCTAGCAGTGATTCAGACAGGGCCGCACAATTGACCCGGATGAACTTATTGTATTTTCGGTCGCTTTCATTATGGATGGCGTGGGCGAAAAGTTCTTTTCCTGTGCCGGATTCTCCCCGCAGCAGAATCGTCGCCGGCGTTTTCGCCCCGAGCTTCGCCTGTTCAAGGGCGACCAGCATTTGTTCACTCGTGCCGATAATGTCGTCAAACGTGTATTTCGCTTCAAGCGTGCGGATGATCTGGCGCGCCCGATTCAGCTCAGCAGTCAGCGTTTTAATTTCTGACACGTCGTGGATGACGCCGACGCTGCCTTTTAAAATACCGTCCACAATAACGGGGGCAACATTTACGATAACATCCTTTTTATTGGGGCCGACCTTCATTCTCACACCCCGCACGGGCCGCCTTGTCCCCAATACTTTCAGGTGCATGCTCTCCCCTTCTGAGATATCGGTGGAAGCGGGTTTTCCGATGACTTCGCTTTCTGACAGCCCGGTCATTTTTGTATACGCTTTGTTGATTAACATTCCGATGCCGTTTTCATCAACGACAGAAATGGCCTCATCTGACGATTGTATAATCGCTTCAAGCATGGTGCGGATTTGTTTTAAGTTCGTGACCTCTTCCGCCAGTTCAACTGCGTCGGTGATATCTTTAAACACGCATAACGCGCCGAGAAGTTTTCCGCCTTCATCAATGATCGGCAGTCTTGTCGTGACAATCTGCAGGTGCTTTCCGAGAAGCTGCTTCTGGTTATATTCCGGCTCTCTCGTTTCCAGAATCCGCGGCAGCTTTGTGTTCGGCACTACATCTTTAATTTGGCGGCCGATGACATCCTCCCGTTTTTGGCCGACCATTTTTTCTGCCATCTGATTAAATAAAATGATCGTTTCGTTGACGTCTATAAAAATCATGCCGTCGTGCGTTGAATTAAAAATCCGGTCATGCTTATACGTCTGCGACTTCAGCATTTGGATAAGCTGCTGTTTTTCCTCCATCAGCTGAAACACCATGTACGCCAATTTTCCCGGCATGACGATGGTTTGTTCTTTTTTCTCATGGAGCAGCTCATCCATGACCGCTTTATCGCCTGTTGTATGGATGATAATATCTATATCTTCAGTTATGTAGGGTTTCCAATCTGATGAGGTTGCAATTCCATATCTCCGGGCTTCTTGCAGCCCTTGCGCCTCCGGATCTTGATCAACCACCGCAATAATCCGGATCAGCTTTGTTTTCATCAAAATCTGTAGGAGCGCCGTGCCTCCTTTACCAGCACCTATAATCAGCACCTTCTGCATCCCGATACCCCTTTATATGAAAAAATTTGCACACCTGTATTTCCCGTTGCAATAATTTGCACAACCCCTATGTTACCACGTTTTGATCTCTTGACAAAATATTTTTTCGATTGGACAATAAAGGAAAACATATCGTAAAGGGGTTTTCTGAATATGAGCCGGCTTGTTGCGCTTTTAATTCTGGTCCTCCCCGGCGCTGTCGCGGCGCTCGGCATTAAGCTGATGAGAGATGCATTATTCGGGCATGCGTTTTCCCCGTTTCCGTCCCTTTTTCTTCAGGGGGCGGCCGGATTGGCGTTTTTTTTGTTCGGCCTTTATGTTCTGGCCGGATTTATTCTGTACAGAGATCGGAAACGCAATCAAGTCAGCCCGCGGTTCAGGAAAAAAAAGCTGTAAAAAAAGCCCTTGCAAAAAAAGGGCTTTTTCAGTCGTCCGGCAGTATTGTTTTGGCAATGGATTGATCCAGTTCTTCATAGTCATCGTAAGCGATCGTTTCATATAGTTCTTTTCTCGTCTGCATATCAGAAAGCCCCTCTTTTTGCGAGCCTTCTTCTTTCAGAAGGCGGAAAATGCGCTCAAAAGCCTTGGCCGCCGTTCTGAGTGACGTGACCGGGTAAATGGCCATCTGACAGCCCATATCGGAAAATTCATCAGCACTGTAATACGGCGTTTTTCCGAATTCAGTCATGTTTGCGAGAATCGGCACACTGATTTGTTTGGAAAACGCTCTGAATTCACTTTCGGATTGGAGCGCTTCCGGAAAAACAGCGTCAGCACCCGCTTTTATATAAGCGGACGCCCTTTTTAATGCCCCCTCCAATCCTTCCTGCTGCCTGGCGTCTGTTCTCGCAACAACAAGAAGAGTCGGCGCGGCCCGCTTGACCGCTTGGATTTTTTGCGCCATTTCTTCAATCGGCACGAGCTGCTTCCCATTCAGATGTCCGCATTTTTTCGGCAGGCGCTGATCCTCCATCTGGACGGCGGCCGCGCGCGCTTCATACATTTCTTTCGCCGTCCGGGCGGCATTCAGCACTCCTCCGAAACCCGTGTCAATATCGACAAGGACGGGCAGATCAGACGAGCGGACCAAATCTTTAACCCGTTCAGCCATTTCCGCCGACGTGATGATCCCTAAATCGGGCAGCCCTCTGCTCGCCGTGTAAGCCGCGCCTGATAAATAAAGAGCCGAAAACCCCGTTTTCTTGGCGATAAGAGCGGCCATCGCATCGTGAGCGCCGGGGATCTGCAATAGATCCGGCGCTGCCATCAGCGTACGGAACCGCTCTGCAAGCTCCTCTTGAGACGACTGCTTGCTGACGATCCACGTCATGTTTGTCACCCTCCTATTTTATACGAGAAATAAGTCCATAAATTCACTGACGCTGAGCTTCTGCATTCGGCCGCAGTGTTCGCAGGCCTCTTCGATTTTACGCTGCTGCTTCAATGAAAAATGAGTGCTGATGTTTGCTGAAAACTTGGCAAGAATCTTCGGAACGGCTTCTTTTCTGCGGAACCGGTGCCCGAGCGGGTATTCACATTCAATCCGTCCCGTAGCCGTGCCGTCTGTAAAATGCACCTGTACGGCATTTGATATGGATCGCTTATTCGGGTCTAAGTAATCTTTTGAGTACGCTTTGTGTTCCGTCACCTCCATTTTGCTCCGCAATGTATCAATTCGCGGGTCAGACGCCGTTTCCTCTTCATAATGATCCGCCGTGATATCTCCGAAAAGCAGCCCGATTGCCGTAATATACTGGAGGCAGTGATCCCGGTCAGCCGGATTGTGAAGCGGCCCTTTTTTATCGATAATCCGGATTGCCGACTCATGGGTCATAATCGTGATCCTATCAATGTCTTCGATGCGGTCTTTCACCTCCGGATGAAGCCGGACCGCGCATTCCGCCGCTGTCTGGGCGTGGAATTCAGCCGGGTAGGATACTTTAAACAAAACATTCTCCATCACATAGGACCCAAGCGGGCGGGCAAGCTTCATCTCCTGCCGGTTAAACAATACGTCTTGAAATCCCCACCCAGATGCGGTCAGAGCCGTCGGGTACCCCATTTCACCTTTTTGCGCCATAAGGGCCAAATATACGCCTCTGCTCGTCGCGTCGCCGGCCGCCCATGATTTGCGTGATCCGGTGTTCGGCGCATGCCGATACGTTCTGAGGCTTGAATTATCAATCCAAGCGTGAGATACGGCGTTATTGATTTCCTCTCTTGAGCCGCCCAGCATTTGTGCGCAAACAGCCGCAGTCGCCACTTTCACAAACAGCACATGGTCAAGCCCCACTCTGTTTAAGCTGTTTTCCAAAGCGAGAATTCCTTGAATTTCGTGCGCTTTGATCATTGCGCAAAGCACATCGCGCACGGTAAGCGGTTCTTTCCCTTCTGAAATCCGCACTCTGGATATATAATCCGCACAAGCCAATATGCCTCCGAGATTGTCAGACGGATGACCCCATTCCGCCGCAAGCCACGTATCATTATAATCGAGCCACCTGTTGATACAGCCGATATTAAAAGCAGCCGTGACCGGGTCTAAAACAAAAGGCGTGCCCGGGACTCTGCTGCCGTTGGGCACGGAGGTTCCCGGGACAATCGGGCCGAGCAGCTTTGTACATTCGGGATAGCTGAGCGCCAAAATTCCGCAGCCTATCGTATCAAGAAGCACATGTCCTGCCGTAGTAAAAGCTTCTGAACTGTCAATCTCCTGATGGAGCACGTAGTCAGAAATCTCTTCGATTACAGCGTCCATTCGGCGGGGTTCTGTCATGTTTTCATCTTCCTTTCTCATCTGTTTACAGGCGCGCTCCGGTATAACGGACACGCGGGCGGAAAAGCCGGTTTCGGCTGTGCTGTTCAATGACGTGGGCGCACAATCCGACCGTCCGTGCGCTGAAGAATATAGGCGTATACAGCGGTATCGGGATGCCGAGCATGTAATAGACCGGCGCTGCGTAGTAATCTAAGTTCGGATAAAGGCCTTTTTTCTCCCGCATGACGGTTTCGCCGGCTTCACACATATGATAAAGACGGAAATCACCTGAAAGATCAGACAGCTTTTTTAACGCTTCTTTCATCATGAGCGCCCTCGGGTCCATTTTTTTCATGTAGACACGGTGGCCGAAGCCCATAATTTTTTCTTTGTTTGCGAGTTTTTGAGTTAATAATTGTGTAAACCCGTCTGTATCCTTCGCTTCCTCAAGCATGTACATAACCGCTTCGTTCGCTCCGCCGTGAAGATTTCCCTTAAGCGAGGCGACGGCTCCGGTCAGCGCGCCGTAAATATCCGATTGCGTCGAAGCGATGACACGGGCCGTAAACGTTGAGTTCGGCAATTCATGCTCACTGTATAAAAGAAGCGACCTGTCGAAGATTTCTTCTTCCAAAGATGACGGTGTTTTTCCGGTAATCATATATAAAAAGTTTGCGCTGTATGATAAGGTTCCGACCGGCGCCAAAGGCTCCAGCCCGTTGATGACTCGATAGCTGTTGACCGTCAGATTCGGCATTTTGCCTATCAGTCCGCGTACGCGGTGCTGATTTACGGAAGATGAGCGGTCATCGATGTCCTTGTCAAAGCCTCCAAGCGCGGACAAACCCGTCCTCAGTCCGTCCATCGGGTGAGTATGTTCGGGCAGCAGACGGCATATGTGCAAGATTTCCTCGGGAAGGTGCCCGCCGCGCCGAACGTCTTCTTCAAGCGCCGCCTTCTCTTTCGCATCAGGAAGTCTGTCTTCCAATAAGAGATGAACAATGTCCATATAGCCGGCCGTTTTAGAAAGCTCAATCAGATCGTGGCCTTTGATTAAAATACTGCCCTGCTGTGTATCCAGGAAAGAAATCCCCGTTTCCACCGCTATGACGCCATCTAAACCGGGAGAATAAGATTCCATGGTTTCGCTCCTTTGCGCACTTTTTATTGAAGAAGATACTTAGAAATAATCAGCCTTTGAATCTCATTGGTTCCTTCATAGATTTGCGTGACTTTCGCATCCCGAAATAAACGCTCCGCGGGATACTCTTTCATATAGCCGTAGCCGCCGTGAATCTGCACAGCCTCCACCGCCGCTTTCATCGCCGCATCGGACGCGAATTGCTTCGCCATAGATGCTTCTTTTCCGCACGGAAGCCCTCGCTGATACAGATCAGCAGCATGATAGACCAATAATTTGGCAGCTTCCGCATTCGTCGCCATGTCAGATAATTTAAATGAAACGGCCTGATTCGAAGCAATGGGTCTGCCGAACTGGCTGCGGGTTTTGGCGTACTCCACCGAGCAGCCGAGCGCCGCTTCGATAATCCCGAGCGCCTGGGCCGCTATGCCGATCCGTCCGACGTCAAGGTTTTTCATGGCGATTGAAAAGCCTTCACCCTCTTCGCCGAGCCGGTTTTCAACCGGAATTTCCGCTTGGTCAAACTGCAATTCGACAGTATTGGAACCTAATAGTCCGAGCTTTTTTTCTTTTTTTCCGACAGAAAAACCGGGTGTGTTTTTTTCAACGATAAACGCTGAAATTCCCTTTCTCCCTTTACCCGGATCGGTTATGGCGAATGTCAGATACAGATCTGCCGCTCCGCCGTTTGTAATAAAGATTTTTGAACCGTTCAGAATATATGAACCGCCTTTTCGCACGGCCGTTGTTTTCAGGCTGCCCGCATCAGATCCGGATTGAGGCTCAGTAAGCGCAAAAGCCCCAATATATTCGCCCGCTGCCAGCTTCGGAATATACGTTTGTTTTTGGACTTCTGTCCCAAAATGCAAAATCGGGATTGTCCCTACCGATGTGTGGACGGATAAAATGACGCCGACGGCCGCGCTGACTTTTGATATTTCATGAATCGCTAAAATGTAAGATGTTGTATCAGCACCCGCCCCGCCGTAAGCTTCCGGGACGGGAATGCCCATCAATCCCGCTTCGCCCATTTTTTTAATCAGCCGCTCCGGAAATTCATCTGTTGATTCCATGAGCTCAACCATCGGCGCGATTTCCTTGCGGGCAAAATCACGCACCATTTTTCTCATCATGATGTGCTCTTCTGTAAAATGCATGGCTGCCGTCTCCCCTCATGATCTTTACGTCATCTGCCGTACTCATAAAAACCGCGCCCGCTTTTTTTGCCGAGCCAGCCGGCGCTGACATATTTTCTGAGCAGAGGGCATGGGCGGTATTTCGAATCTCCGAGTCCCGCATAGAGAACCTCCATAATGGAAAGGCACGTATCCAGCCCGATGAAGTCAGCTAATGTTAAAGGACCCATCGGATGCCGCATGCCGAGCTTCATCACCTCATCAATCGCTTCCTTTGAAGCTGCTCCTTCGTAAAGGCAATAAACGGCTTCGTTAATCATCGGCATTAATATGCGATTAGATATAAAGCCCGGGAAGTCATTGACTTCGACAGGGGTTTTATTCATCCGGACGGCAAGCTTCTTTACTGTTTCCGCCGTTTCTTCCGATGTGGCGAGTCCTCTGATGACTTCGACAAGCTCCATGACAGGAACCGGATTCATAAAATGCATGCCGATTACTTTTTCAGGCCTTTTTGTGGCCGCGGCAAGCTCCGTAATGGGAAGAGAAGACGTATTGCTTGCCAATACGGCATGAGGGGGACAGATTTTATCTAGTGTGTCAAACAATTCTGCTTTTGCTTTTTTGTTTTCGGCAATGGCTTCAATTACAAAATCAGCATCTTCCGCTTCTGTGAGTTCTGCCGGGGAAATACGGCTGAAAACGGCATCTGTCTCCTGCCGTGACTTCCGTCCTTTTGCCTGCTCTTTCTCCAGGTTTGTCTTTATGCGGTGAAGACCTTTTGTTACCGTTTCCGGCTCCCAATCGTATAACTTGACGGCAAACCCTGCTTCTGCAGCCGTCTGCGCGATGCCTGCTCCCATCTGACCGGCACCTGCGACCATGATTGTTTTCATCTTCATCCGGCGCTCCCTCCTTTGATCAGTACACCTCAAGCAGGACGGCATCTCCTTGAGCCGCTCCGCTGCATATAGCAGCTACGCCTAAACCCCCTCCGCGACGCTTTAATTCGTATATTAAACTCATGATGATTCTCGCTCCGCTTGCGCCGATCGGGTGGCCGAACGCGATTGCCCCTCCGTTTACATTCACTTTTTCCCGGCTGAACCCGGCTATTTTTTCACTCACGAGCACGACGGACGCAAATGCTTCATTTACTTCAAACAAATCAATATCGTCAACGGACAGTCCGGTTTTTGTCAAGAGCCGGCTGATGGCCTCTCCCGGCGCGCTTGCCAGCTCGCACGCTTCCAGTCCGACTGACGCAAAGCCAAGTATCGCTGCGAGCGGCCTGACATGCTGCTTCGCGGCTTTTTCCTCTGACATCAGCACAAATGCTCCGGCCCCGTCATTTACACCGGGAGCGTTTCCGGCTGTAACCGTTCCGTCGGCTGTAAAAATTGGCTTGAGCGCTGCAAGCTGCTCAAGGCTCGTATCAGGGCGCAGCCCCTCATCCGCTTCAACGGTATGCTGTTTGCCCTTTTTGCCGGTCCAGGTGACGGGGACAATTTCTTCACGCAATTTGCCCGCCTCGGCCGCCTCAGCCGCGCGTTTCTGGCTCAAAAGAGCGTAATGATCCTGTTCATCCCGGGAAATGCCGTACTTTTTGGCCGCAGTGCTTCCGTGGACAGCCATATGCACCTGGTCGAACGCACAGGTCAGCCCGTCATGAACCATTAAATCCTGAAACACCCCGTCCCCCATCCTCACACCCCAGCGGCCGGCCGGAATGGCGTACGGAATGTTGCTCATGCTTTCCATTCCGCCTGCAATCAGCACGTCCGCATCTTTCGCCCGGATCATTTGATCACAGATGGTAACGGCCCTGAGCCCTGATGCACAGACCTTATTAATGGTTTCAGCCGGAACGGACCACGGAAGCCCGGCATATCTTGCAGCCTGCCGTGCCGGAATCTGCCCGGCACCCGCCTGGACGACCATTCCCATCACCGCTCCTTCCGCTTCGCTTTCACTGATAGCGGCGCGCTTGATTGCTTCTTTTATGGCAATGCCGCCAAGCTCGGCTGCCTTTACCTCTTTTAATGCGCCGCCAAATTTTCCGAACGGCGTTCTTGCCGCACTGACGATAACCGTTTTTCCCACAATTTTGCCTCACTTTCAATAAGATAAAAGATAACGCTTACACAAAACGCCCTGTTACAATATATGAACCGGCTGACCGAGTTATGAGTGCACCGCCTTTTTCCCGCCCATAAAAAAAGAAGACTGTCTGAACAGTCTTCTCAGCTGCGGCATTCTTCTTTTATAGAAACAGCCAGCTTTGGATAATCGGTAAAAATTGCGTCTGCTCCCGCTTTCATCAGCTGCTTCATATCCTCAGGACGATTGACGGTGAACGGACGGAGCGCCGCTTGGTGTTTTGCAAGATGTTTGATCACTTCAGCGCTCACCGCCGGCGTACCGAGCTTCGGATGATAACCCGAAGCGGGAATGGCGGCAAGATACCGTTCAGGCCGGTACAGCACATCCATTGTCAGCACCGCCCGTTCAATTTCAGGCGCCAAGGCGTGGCAAACCGCAAGACTCTCATGATTAAATGAAGAAAAAATAACGCGCTTTTCCAGTCCGTAATATCTGACTTTTTTAATCACTTCTTCTTCCATTCCTTCGTAACGGAATACACTGTTTTTCAGCTCAATGTTTATCAGAAAATCACCACGTTCCGCAAAACGCAGCACATCTGACAAAAGCGGAATTCTGACACCTTTAAAAGCATCTTTCCATTTTCCGGCGGCATCGGCGGTTCTGATTTTGTCATACGCCGTATCTTTCACAAATCCTTTCAAAGACGTCGTGCGGTCGAGGGTTTCATCGTGAATGACCACGATCCGGCCGTCTTTTGTCATCTGTACATCAAGTTCGATTCCGTCAGCCCCGTCCTCAATCGCTTTTTTGAATGCGGGCATCGTATTTTCAGGGCAGTCGCCCGACGCCCCCCGGTGGGCAAAAATATTCGTCATATGTGTCACCTCAGGTGTTTGTCATCGGTTTTCTCTATTATAATCGTTATGCACATAAGGAGGGCGCTATTTACACATATTTTATAATTACTGTCCGCTGTAATAGGTTTCGATTCCCTTTACAACGGCGTCCGCGGCGTGCTCTTGTCCGTTATCGCTTTTCAGCTTGTCCGCATCTTGAGGATTTGTGATAAAACCTAATTCAGCCAGCACACTCGGCATCTTTGAATATGTAATGACATAAAAAGGAGCTTCTTTTACGCCTCTGTCCTTCATCCCTAAAGACGTGACAAGCTGCTGCTGGATGTCGGAAGCAAGCCTTTCGCTGTCTGCTCCTTCATATGTCGAATTAAAATACGTTTCCGTGCCCGATGCCGTTGAGACGGCTGAATTCGTATGGAGGCTGACGAATAAATCGGATTGGCTGGCGCTTGCTTTCGCCACCCGCTCGTCCAAACGTAAAAAAGTATCGTCAGTCCTTGAAGCAACAGGTTTTGCGCCTTCTGTCTCCAATTTGGCGATCACCTTGTTTGACACCGCTAAATTGATGTTTTTCTCAAGCAGTCCATTTCCGCCGGCCCCGCTGTCTTCTCCGCCATGTCCGGCATCGATATAAATGGTTTTCCCTTGCAAAGGTTCAGCTGCATAAGCAGACGGCGCAAGCAGAAGAAGAGCGGCACCGAAGGCAGCAGCGCTTTTTGTCAGTAAACCCACGTTTTTTCCTCCCCGTTTTCACATATCTGTTTCTTTTTTCAGTTCCTCAAGCCGTAATTGTCCGTTGCTCTCTTTTTTATAGGTGATTTGCACCGCCGTATGTTCAGGCAGAGACTGACATTCAAACCGCTTAGCGAAAGGCACCTTCACCTCTTGCCTTTCTCCGTCAATTTCGACCGCGATCGTATCGTTTCCGGCCGCTTTTATAAATGTTCCTTCCTGTGTAAATGACGGCGCCGCATCAGCCTCCGCAGTATACTCGCAGCCTGATAACAGCCATGCGGTGAAGATCAGAAGTATGACAGACTTCACACAGATCACCTCACGTTTTCTCATTCGGCTTTATCTTTGAACAGAATAGCCGATTTGTAAAGGGAGCCTCCATTCCTCCAGCGCTTTTCCATATTTGGAATGAAGGCTATCTGACCTGCTGTTTACCTGAACTTAGAAAGAAAACAAGCTGATCAGTCTATGAAAAAGGTTCTGTCTGAAGGCCGAATATGCAGAATTTAACGGAAACGGACGACTTTCTGTTCATTTTGAAAAAATATCAGATCGGCAAAAAAAGAGAGCCGCGTCATGCGCTCTCCCGAATAGAAACATTCATATTTATTTTGAGCTTTTCATAAAATGAACGGGACAACTTAAAAGAGCAGCGTATTGGCGGCAATGATGAGAATAATCACTCCGCTCAGCACCGTGCTGAACTGTCCGACGTGAAAAGAACCGATGCGCAATGACGCGGCTTTTTTTCCAAGCGAGCAGCCGATCCATATGGTCAAAAAGCTTCCGACCGCCGCAGTGATGGAAATGGCAGCGGGAGAAAGCCCGATCAACCCCGCGCTTAATCCGTTGGTCAGCGCATTTGCGGATACGGCCACCCCGAGAACCATGGATTCCAATATACCGATTTCTCCCGAACCGTCAGCATCCGCTGCCTCCGGATTTTGCAGCAGACCGGCAAAACGGCCTTTTTTTCCTGACGCGCCAACACGCGCTGTTTTTCTCGGCACAGCCAGCAGAATGATGCGGATACCGATGACAGATAAAATAAACGCCGCCAGCAATACAGGAAGAAAGCCCGGTAAAACGGCTGAAATCCATTTGCCGAAATAAATTCCGATATAACTGAATACAAAACAGATAAAAGCGATCATCATATTTGACGCATGCGATATTTTGATTTTTCTGATGCCGTATGACATCCCCACTCCTAAATTATCAATGCTCGAGGACACTGCCAAACCTAAAATCAATAACCAAGCCATGTTTGTTTCTCTCCATTCTTTGATGTCTTTTCAACATGTTGTGCCGTTGAATCTACACTATCCTATTCAGCAGCACAGAAAAGGTACCTTTTCTGCAAAAATTATTGATTAATGATCATCATTCCGGCGGAAACGAGGTGACACCCTTGACAGAAAATAAAAATACGACACTGGGGCCCCTTTTAAAATCACTGCTTGATAAGCACTCGCTCTCCATGAGAAAACTCGGCGCCTTAACAAACATTGATACGGCCACCATCTCCCGGATTATAAACGGCAAGCAGAAGGCCAATTTAAAGCATCTTCAGGAATTTTCAAAACATCTCCGCACCCCGCTGGAGGAATTGCTTGAGGCGTCAGGCATAGACATCGGCCATGAAAAAGAAGCTGCGCCGCAAGACCCGATGCACGCGATTCAGGATATGCTGAATATGGCCGAGATGTTTGATCAGCCTTTTTCCCGGGAGCAAATTGAGCGCGAACTGACCAGATATGAACAATATGCCAAAACCCAGCAGGGCCATCGTCTGATTTGCGATGAGTTTCAAAAGAAAATGGACAATGAAGAAAGCGTCGGCCCTTTTATTGATCATTTGAAAAACATGCATCATCAGTATATGGATGAATCAACACCGGCTGAAGACCGCGCGATTCTCGGGAGCGCGCTGCTGTATTATATTTTAGCGACCGACGTCATTCCGGATTACATGTTTCCGATCGGCTACCTGGATGACGCCATCGCCGTTCAAATCGCTTTGAACCGGCTGAAAAAAAAGTAAAGGCGCTTAAAAAAGCGCCCTTTTTGTGTTGAAAAATATGAAACACCGCATTACGGTTTTGTCAAAACAGAGACAGCTGTCATATGATACATCAACCTAACAAAAAGGAGGGTGTCTTCTATGGACAGCAACACAGTTGTGGCAGTGTGCGCTCTGTTAAGTGTTGTGATTCAGATCGGAACGATATTCGCCGCAGGAAAGTGGAAAAAAGAATAAATAAAAACAAATTGACGGTTTTTTCGCACAAGCGTATGCTTATAAATAACCTTGTAAAAGATAAGAAAGAAGATATGCATATGAAAAAAATCATTCTCCTCTTCGCCGCCGCTGTCATATTCAGCTCGATCGGCCATCAAATTTCAGGAGGATATAAAGATCCTGAAAAGGAACGGAGAAAACCGTTTCATTCGTTTAGATGGTTCAGCCGGTCATAACCTCAGGAAGAAGAACAAGCAAAATAATTGCACACAATTAAAACATAAGCTAGAATACGGACGAGTTAAACTCCTAAGGAAGAAGGCGAAATGATGAAGCAAACTTATAAACCGCTGTTTGAACCTTTTACGTTCGAAAGCGGCGTCACCATACCAAACCGTATTTCAGTCGCACCGATGACACACTATTCATCAAATGATGACGGAACGATTTCCGATCGTGAATTAAGCTACATTACTCCCCGTTCAAAAGAAATGGGCATGGTCATTACGGCATGTGCAAACGTAACGCCAGACGGCAAAGCGTTTCCAGGCCAGCCCGGCATCTATGATGATTCTCACATTCCCGGCTTGAAAAAACTCGCTCAGGCGATCCAGTCTCAAGGAGCGAAAGCCGTTGTGCAGATTCACCACGGAGGATTGGAATGCCCTCCTGAACTCGTGCCAAACAACGACGTCGTCAGTCCGAGCGGCTCAGAAGAAGACGGGAGACAAACGTCCCGGGCTCTCACCGAACAAGAAATTGAGCACATCGTGAAAGCATTCGGCGAAGCGACACGCAGAGCGATTGAAGCCGGCTTTGACGGTGTTGAAATTCACGGGGCAAACGGGTACCTGATTCACCAATTTTATTCACCGAAAACAAACCGGCGCACAGACCGCTGGGGCGGAAGCGATGAAAAGCGCCTTGCGTTCCCGCTTGCAGTCGTTGACGCTGTCAAACAGGCAATTGATACACACGCTGAAAATCCATTCGTTCTCGGCTACCGCCTGTCACCGGAAGAGCCGGAAACACCGGGGCTTACAATGAAAGAAACATTCATGCTCGCTGACGCGCTTGCGGAAGAGAACTTGGATTATCTGCATATTTCACTGATGGATGTCAATTCCAAAGCCCGCCGCGGAGCGGATACTTCACGGACGCGGATGGATTTATTAAACGAACGCGTCGGCCATAAAGTGCCGCTGATGGCCGTCGGTTCCATCTATACCGCGGACGAAGCGCTTGCTGTATTAGAAAGCGGAATTCCGCTGGTGGCTCTGGGACGTGTCATTTTGATTAACCCCGAATGGGCGGTGCTGGTCAAAGAAGGCCGCGAACAGGAAATCGAAAAAGCCATTCAAGCATCTGAAATTGAGAAATACCGACTTCCTGAACCGTTATGGGAAATGATTCAGAATACAGGCGGCTGGGTGCCGTTTGAAAAGTAGACTAAAAAAACTGCCGGATGTCCGGCAGTTTTTTTAGATTTACAAGTTTTTACCGCTTTGTTTACTCCTATTTCTAACACACAGCGTACATATAGTAAATAGATTAATAGAAAGGAGACCGTATATGATGGCTGGTTTTCCTATTACGATTAACAGTCTTTCCGGAAACGGGGTTGTCAATGTCGGCGGTGCGTTTTCGATAAGTCCTTTAACCGTATCAAAAACCGTCTACGGCTCAGGTGGGGGAAATACAGGGATGGTCCTGCAAATGAATCAATCCAGCACATCTCAATCTTCAAGCTCTCAATACTCTGATCAAAATGTAACGAAAACACTATGACATCCGTATTTCCCTCCCTTTCCGGCTGGCAGCAGCCGGATTCTTTTTGCCGTTTTGTTTAATCTTATTCCATATCACAGCGTACATATAGTTAGTAGACTGTGAGAGAAAGGAGAAAAAATAGAATGAGCGGTTGCCCGATTACGATAAACAACGTATCAGGAAACGGAGTTGTCAATGTTGGCGGCGCCATATCCATCAGTCCGCTGACTGCATCAAAAACTGTTTTCGGTGCCGGAGGGGGAAATATCGGCATTGTCATTCAAAACAATGCTGTAAGCCAGTCCAAAATGTTTGAACATCAATTTTCAGATCAGAATATTGTAAAGTCAATTTAAGGGCTGCCATGCAGCCCTTTCAGCATAAATAAAGCAGACACACTGATTTCCCAAAAACTTGATTTTTAAACATCAGTGATCACCTTCCCTTGTTTTGAATGATTTCAGTTCAAGGTGAATAGAATGCAGATTGAAAGCATGAGTACTGAAACTCATTAAGGAAAGAAGGAATCGTGATGAAAAAACTTTGCCGGGAAGTTTGGATTGAAGTTGACCTTGATGCGATAAAAAAGAATGTACGGGCGATCCGCCGCCATATTCCGAATACGTCTAAAATTATGGCCGTCGTAAAAGCGAACGCTTATGGCCACGGGTCTGTGGAAGTAGCGCGGCAGGCACTGGAAAGCGGGGCGAGCGAGCTCGCTGTCGCAAGTGTCGAAGAGGGAATTGTGTTACGGAGAGCGGGAATTACGGCACCTATTCTTGTGCTCGGCTTCACAGCTCTCAGCTGTGTGAAAAAATCTGCCGTTTGGAACATAACATTATCAGCGTTTCAAGTCAGCTGGATCAAAAAAGCGAATCGAATATTGGAAAAAGAAGCAGATTCGAAACGGCTGTCCATTCATATCAATGTGGATACGGGAATGGGCCGGCTGGGTGTGCGTACGGAAGAAGATCTTTTAGCAGTGGTGAAAGCGCTCAAGTCGAGTACATATCTGTCATGGGATGGCATCTTTACACATTTTTCAACAGCGGATGAACCGGACACTGAGCTGACGATGCTGCAGCACGAAAAGTTTATCAGCTTTCTCCGCTTTTTAAAAAATCAAGACATTACGCTGCCTACCGTGCATATGTGCAATACAGCCGCCGCTATCGCATTCCCGGAATTCAGCGCCGACATGATCCGTTTAGGCATTGGGTTATATGGTTTATATCCGTCCGCCTCGATAAAGGAACTGAACCTCGTGGATCTCACACCCGCACTAAGTTTAAAGGCGCGTATCGCTTATGTGAAAGCCATGGTGACAGATCCCCGGACCGTCAGTTATGGCGCCACATATATCGCCGAACCTGGTGAAATCATCGCGACGATTCCAATCGGCTATGCTGACGGTTACTCCCGCGCCCTGTCCAACCGCGGGTTTATTCTTCACCGCGGCAGACGGGTGCCGGTGGCGGGGAGAGTGACAATGGATATGATCATGGTCAGTTTAGGTGAGAATGAGGGCAAACAAGGAGAAGAAGTCGTCATCTACGGTAAACAACAAGGAGCCGAGATTTCCGTTGATGAAATTGCCGAAATGCTCGGTACGATCAGCTACGAAGTCTTATCTGTGTTAAGCCGCCGCGTCCCCCGCTTTTATTTCAGAGACGGCAAAATCATTAAAATATCAGCTCCGGTATTATACGTGTAGACGGCATAGATCCCGCATTTATGTATAGAACAAGTACCGGCGTGAGTGATTTCCATTGTTTTCGCCAGCAAAATTTCAAAACGCCTTCTCTTCCGCGTTCATGCACGGAATAGAAGGCGCGAAAAAGACATCTAGCCAAAAGCTTGCGTTACGAAGCTTTATGCTCCAATCTCAGCTTGTCAGCAACCATCGCGATGAACTCTGAATTGGTTGGCTTTGCTTTTGTCATGCTTACCGTATATCCGAACAGTGAAGAAATGGAATCAATATTTCCCCTGCTCCATGCGACTTCAATGGCGTGGCGGATGGCCCGTTCTACACGGCTTGCGGTCGTGTTGAATTTTTTGGCGATGTCGGGATAAAGGACTTTTGTGATGCTGCCGAGGAGTTCAATATCGTTATACACCATGGAAATGGCTTCACGCAAATAAAGATAGCCTTTGATATGGGCAGGCACACCGATCTCATGGATAATGCTTGTAATGCTGGCATCGAGATTTTTCCGCTTCGGCTCAGGCTGGCTGCGGATAATGCTGCTTTGCGCAGACGGCGCACGGTGTGTGACACTGCTGACATTTCCGCTTACCTGGCGAATATGGCCGACAAGGTTTTCCATATCAAACGGCTTCAGGATGAAATAGGACGCGCCTAAATCGACGGCTTTTTTCGTAACGTCTTCCTGACCGAATGCCGTCAGCATGATGACGTTCGGCTGCTTCTCGAGCTCTGATTCCCGCAGACGCTCCAAAACCGCAAGTCCGTCCAGATGCGGCATGATAATGTCTAAAACGAGCACATCTGGATTCTTATCTTTAAACAAAGAAAGACATTCCTGTCCGTTATAAGCAACGCCGATCACTTCCATATCATCCTGTCCCTCTATATATTCACTCAACAGGCTTACAAGCTCTCGATTATCATCAGCAACACAAACTTTAATTTTCTCCACGTTTCTTCCTCCCCCAATGTATTAACAGGACGCAACCCATTTGACTGCTACATGTTACATTCGACAAAACCACTACTTCCCCTTTTAAAAAATCCATATTTACCAATAATAGTGGTATATCTTTGTTTTTCTAGCATTTTCTAGGTTTTTCGACTAAAAATTAAGTTTGACAAATCAGGAAACGTGAATTTGTCGAAAAATCTTCATGTCTTATTTTACATGAATCCAGGAAAGAAGTGAAGAACGCATCACATAAAAAAACTGCCGGATCATCCGGCAGTCAGCTTGCTTTGTCTTTCCCGTAAACATCAACACCCGCTTCAGACAGCATCCATTCGATATGAACGCCGTAGCCGCTTGTCGGATCATTGACAAATACGTGGGTTACGGCTCCGACGACCTTTCCGTTCTGGATGATCGGGCTTCCGCTCATCCCCTGAACGATTCCGCCGGTTCTTTTCAGCAGTTTCGGATCTGTCACTTTCAACACCATTCCCTTTGTCGCCGGGAATTTTTGCGGCGTGGTGCTGACGATTTCAATATCAAATTTCTCTACTTTATCGTTTTCGATAACCGTCAGCATTTGCGCAGGTCCTTTTTTTACTTCATTTGACAAAGCAATCGGAAGCGCTTTGTCGGAAATGTTGTTTTTAATCGGTTGATGCAGTGTCCCGAAGATGCCGAACGGGCTGTTGCGGTTAATATCGCCGATCGTTTTCCGTTCTGACGAAAACCTTGCCAGTTTTTCGCCGGGATTGCCGCCTTTTCCTTTTTCAATCGATGTTACAGTTGAACGGACGATTTCTCCGTCTTCTACAACAATCGGTTTTTTTGTATCCATATCAGAGATGACGTGGCCCAATGCGCCGTATTTTTTTGTTTTCGGTTCAAAAAATGTCATGGTGCCGATGCCGGCTGCCGAATCGCGGATATAAAGGCCGATTCGATATTTCCCCTCGGCTTCGTCCTTTGTCGGAATCAGCTTTGTTTTGATTTTTTGCTTATCGCGTTTCACCAATAAATCCAAAGATTCACCGGTTTTGCCCGCTTTTTGAATAAACGGGGCGATGTCGCTCATTTTTTCAATTTTATGTCCGTTCATTTTAATAATGATGTCGCCAGATTCAATTCCCGCTTGTTCTCCCGGAGACTTTTTTCCATCCTTTGTCATCACTTGGTGAAAACCGACCACCAAAACACCGACTGAATGCAGTTTTACACCGATGGACTGTCCGCCCGGAATGACCTTCAATTCTGGAAGGACACGCACTTTCGTTTTTTTAATGGGAAATCCGGCAAGATCATATACTACTTCTGACCGGCCTTGTGTTTGCCCTGTTATGTTTGCATGGCCGTGCTCTTCTTTCAGCGTAAAGGCTTCTGATAATTCGCCCTTTTCAGCGCTTATTGATGCATTGACCGGAACGGCCTGTGTCTGGTTTTCAAAGACGCTCATTTCTGATGGTATCAGTAAATATTCTTTAAATGGCTTAAAAAAGCCTACACTTAGTAAAGAAACAAGGAGAATTACACCTATTGCTTTCCTCATGTTATCGTGCATTCATTCCTTCACTCTCCTCGCTCCTATCCCACACCACTTTCTTTTTCTGCTACATCTATACTTTTGCCTTCCTGCGCTTGATTTATAACCGGCATACGAAGAAAAACATTGGATACACTGTTAGAGAAATGGAACAAAAAAATAAGCTGCCTGTATCAGCAGCTTATCCTGTCGTTTTTACCTGTCCGGCCTGTTTTAAAAGCTCTTGTGCATGCCGTTTTGTCAGATCGGTCACTTCGACGCCCGCAATCATGCGGCCGATTTCCGCTACCTTGTCCTGTTTGGAAAGCGGCGTGACATGCGTTGTCGTCCGGCCGTCTTTGAATTCTTTTGCGATTAGAAGGTGCGTATCCGCCATAGCTGCAACCTGCGGCAGGTGTGTAATGCAGAGCACCTGTGAACCGGTCGATACTTTATGGATTTTTTCCGCGATGGCTTGGGCAACCCGCCCGCTTACACCGGTGTCCACTTCGTCAAAGATGATGGAGGTGACATCCTGCTGGGAAGAAAAAATACTCTTCATCGCCAGCATCACCCTTGAAAGCTCGCCTCCGGAAGCGACCTTTGACAGCGGTTTTAAAGGCTCACCGGTGTTTGTTGAAATTAAAAACTTCACAAGGTCAATCCCCTTTTGGGTAAGCTGCACGGGCTGCCCGTTAACAACCGGTGCTTCACTGGCTGACGGATCGGTTTTCACGAGAAATTCCGTATCAAACGTTGATTTGCCCATATACAGACTTTTTAATTCCTGATGAATCGCTTCCGCCAGTTTCTTAGCCCAAGCTTTTCTGATTTTTGATAAATTGGCGGCTTCTACGGCCACATCTTTGCCGACCGACTCCAATTCCTTCTTCAGCGCTTCAAGGTGGCTGTCGCGGTTCTCGATTTGATCGATTTCCTCTTCTATTTTGGAGCCGTATTCCAAAATGTCTTCTACCGTCGCTCCGTATTTGCGCTTCAGCTGTTTAATTTCGTTTAAACGGGTTTCAATAAAATTCAGCCGTTCCGGGTCATATTCCAGATCATCTAACAGATTGCGCATCTGAAAGGTTGCATCCTCCAGCAGATAATAGGAACTTGACACACTTTCTGACAGCTTTTGCAGCGGTTCATTGATATCCGAAATATCTTCAAGCTGGGCAGAGGCCATTCCGACCCAGTCAAGCCCCCCCTGTTCGCTGCGGAGCGCATTATAGGCGTTTTGCAATGATTCATAAATTTTTTCAAAATTGGATATCTGCTTACGCTCTTCCTGAAGAAGCTCGTCTTCATTCAATTCAAGCTTCGCCGACTCGATTTCTTCAAGCTGAAATTGAATCAGGTCTAACCGATGCGCCATTTCCTGCTCGCTTTCTGACAGCTTCTTCACTTTTTTGAGCAGCTTCATATAACGCTCATAGCCTTCATGGTAAGCCTGAAGCGCGGATTCGGCCTCAGCGCCCGCAAACCTGTCCAACAGCTCTAAGTGTTTATCGTCCTCCATTAACAGCTGGTTATCATGCTGTCCGTGAATATCTAATAAAAGTCTGCCGATTTCCCTCAAAGCCGCAATCGTCACTAATTTTCCGTTGACACGGCAGACGCTTTTTCCTCCGGCATTAATGTCCCTTCTCATGACAATCATGTCGTCAGATGCGTCTATTCCCTGCTCACGGCATACTTCAAAAACGGGATGACCGCTGTCCAAAAGAAACAGTCCTTCAAGCTCGGCCTTTGTTTCACCGTAACGGACAAATTCAGACGAGCCGCGGCCGCCGACTAATAGGGAAACGGCGTCTATAATAATTGACTTGCCGGCCCCTGTTTCTCCCGTCAGGACGGTGAGCCCCCGTTCAAACGAAATCGTCAGTTCCTCTATAATGGCAAAGTTTTTTATTGATAGTTCAGCTAACAAACAGCATTCCACCTTTTATCTGATAATTACGCTACAGCAGCTCCAAAAGACGGCTTTGAACGCCCTCCGTATCTTCAGGCGTCCTGCAGATGATTAAGATCGTGTCATCTCCGCAAATCGTGCCCATGATTTCTTCCCATTCGAGATTATCCATCAGAGCGCCGATTGCCTGAGCATTCCCCGGCATCGTTTTTAATACGATCATATGGCTTGCTGAGTCAATTTTTACGAACGCATCCATTAATGAACGCTTCAGTTTTGACAGCGGATTGAACCGCTGATCCGCCGGCAGGCTGTATTTGTAGGAGCCGTTGTTTGTCGGCACCTTTACGAGATGCAGCTCTTTAATGTCTCTGGAGACAGTCGCCTGAGTTACCTTATATCCTTCTTCTCTCAGCATGTCAACTAAGTCATCCTGCGTTTCAATCTCATGGCTTGTAATAAGCTCTCTGATTTTTATATGCCTTTGGCCTTTTGTCATGTAAGCACCTCTGTTTTCAAGCTGTTCTTGTCATTATGTTAACCGCTTCTTGATAAAAAGTACATGATGGCAGAAAAAAGGAATAATAGCCCCCTATTATTCCGGTACATCTGTCTTTTTGGCTTTTAATGTCTCATGTGCTTCGCGGACGGTACGGAGAATGTCTTCTTCCGGCAGTTCAGCGCCGTTTCCGTCTTCTCCGCCCCATTCCAAATGAAGCAGAAACTCAATATTGCCGTCTCCCCCTGTAATCGGTGAGAAGGACAGTCCTTTCACTGTATATCCTTCAGAAGCGGCAAATTGATTCATGCGGCGGAGAACGTCAGTATGAACACCGGGATCTCTGACAATGCCTTTTTTTCCGACGGATTCCCGTCCGGCTTCAAATTGCGGCTTCACCAGTGCGATACAATCGCTCCCCGGTACAAGCAGCGTTTTTAAAACCGGCAGAATGAGGCGGAGTGAGATGAAAGAAACATCGATTGTCGCAAATTCCGGCAAACCCTCTGTGAGATCGGAAGGCTCGGAATAGCGGAAATTCGTCCGTTCCATGACGACGACCCTCTCGTCCTGTCTGAGCTTCCAAGCAAGCTGATTATAGCCGACATCCACTGCGTAGGACCGCTCGGCTCCGTTTTGGAGGGCGCAATCCGTGAATCCCCCTGTAGACGAGCCGATGTCAATCATCGTTTTGCCTTTTACCGAGACGGGAAACACTTCCAGAGCTTTTTCAAGCTTTAATCCGCCTCTGCTGACGTATTTAAGAGGGTTTCCTTTTACCGTTAACGGAAGATCCCGGGCGATTTTTTCACCCGGTTTGTCCAATCGGTTTTCATTTGAGTATACGATGCCCGCCATAATGGCGCGTTTCGCTTTTTCCCGCGTTTCCGCAAGGCCTTTTTCTACAAGAAGTACATCTAATCGTTCTTTTTTTGCTGTCATGATCCAATTCCTTTATGTGTCTTCGGCGGCATCAGCAGTTTGATCCGGTTCATAACCTCAGCCTTCGTGAGACCGATTTCTTCAAGCAGGGCGGTTACGCTGCCGTGTTCAATAAACCGGTCTGGGATGCCCATTCTGTCAATCGGCGTATGATACATGCCGAGGTCATGAGCGTATTCAAGAATCGTGCTGCCGAATCCGCCTTCAAGCACGGCTTCTTCTATCGTTAAAATCGGCAGACCTTCATTAAGAATGGCCTTCATCATTTGTTTATCAATCGGTTTTATAAACCGCGCATTCACGACACGCACGGACAGGCCTTCTTTTTGCAGTTCTTCAGCCGCTTCCAGCGCCATTTCAATGGTCGTACCGAATGTTAAAATGACCGCGTCTTTTCCGGGACGGAGCACTTCCCATGTTCCGATCGGAATGGTTTTCAGCTCTTTATCCATCTTTACGCCGAGCCCGTTCCCGCGCGGGAAGCGCATCGCGATCGGACCCTCCTCATAATTAAGGGCTGTATTGACCATATGGCGGCCTTCATTTTCATCCTTCGGCATCATTAAAACGAGGTTTGGTATATGCCGCAAAAAGGCGATGTCAAAGACGCCTTGATGCGTCTCCCCGTCAGCGCCGACCAAACCGGCGCGGTCAATGCCGATAAACACATTCGCGTTTTGACGGCAGATGTCATGGACGACCTGATCGTACGCCCGCTGCAAAAAGGTCGAATAGATCGCAAGAAACGGCTTCATACCCTGAAGCGCCATTCCAGCCGCCATCGTCGCCGCATGCTGTTCTGCGATTCCGACATCAAACATGCGTTCAGGGAATTCTTTCGCAAACCCTTCCAGTTTGGAGCCGACCGGCATGGCCGGTGTAATCGCGACAATTCTGTCATCCTCGCGCGCCAGCTCCTGCACGGTGCCGCTGACAAGTCCGCTCCATGAAGGCGCCGCGGCTTTCGGCTTGACGAAATCACCCGTATTGATTTTATAAGGACCCGTTCCGTGCCATGTGCCGATTGTGTCGGTCTCAGCCGGTTTATAGCCTTTGCCCTTTTTCGTAATGACATGTAACAGGACAGGGCCTTTCGTTTTTTTGGCGTATTGCAGGTTTTCAAACAGTTCGTGGTAGGAATGACCGTCAACCGGGCCTAAATACGTAAAGCCCAGCTCTTCAAAAAACATGCCTGACACAAGCATATATTTCAAACTGTCTTTTATCCGTTCAGCTGTGGCGGCCAATTTTCCGCCGACGGCCGGGATGCGCTTAAATAAATATTCAAGCTCGTCTTTTACCCATTGATATTTGCCGGCCGTGCGAAGCCGTCCCAGCATAGAATGAATCGCCCCGACATTCGGCGCAATGCTCATCTCATTATCATTCAGGATGACGATCATGTCTTTCTTCTCATCACCGATATGGTTCAGCGCTTCAAGCGCCATTCCTCCGGTTAAAGCGCCGTCTCCGATAATCGGGATGATATATTCTTTCGATCCTTTAATATCACGGGCGGCAGCCATTCCCATCGCGCCTGAGAGCGAGGTTGAGCTGTGCCCTGTTTCCCATACGTCATGTTCGCTTTCGCTGCGTTTCGGGAAACCGCAAAGCCCTTTATATTGGCGCAAGGTTTCAAACTCCTTGCCGCGTCCGGTTAACAGTTTATGAACATAGGACTGATGTCCGACATCCCATAAAAATTTATCTTTCGGACTGTCAAATTCTTTGTGAAGCGCAATTGTCAGCTCGACAACCCCAAGGTTCGGCCCGATATGGCCGCCAGAGGCAGACAGCGATGTGATGAGGAAATTGCGGATCTCCTCACTCAGCTCTTCCAGCTGTTCAATTGACATCTTTTTAAGAAATGACGGGTCCTGTATTGATAAAAGATCCAAAGCGGATCAACTCACTTTCAGCATGAATTTCTGCAAATTAAACAGTGTCTTTTTGAAAAAAGAAAAAGACTCCCTTTGTATTTTCATCGAAACTGCTTACATTTTACCATAGGAGCGGCAGCCCCTTCAAATCAGGACCGTTTTTAATGATCTCTCGCCGCGATTAAATCACAGAGGTCATGCAGCAATTCTTTCTGAAGAGAAAGGCCGCTGATGATCTGTTTCGCCTCGCTTATATGATACGCAAGCTTTTCTTTCGCGCCTTCAAGCGTTAAAAGCGACGGATACGTTGACTTTTCATTCGACGTGTCTGAGCCGACCGGTTTGCCGATCCTCTCCTCATGCCCTTCAATATCAAGGATGTCGTCTCTGATTTGGAATCCGATGCCGATATGGCTGCTGAACAGACGGAGCTTTTCGACTTCATCCTCCGGCGCATCTGCCAAAATGGCGCCCGCCGTCACGGAAAAACCGAGGAGCTTGGCCGTTTTCCGCTCGTGGATGGATTCCAGCTCCTCAAGCGTTATCCGCTTTTGTTCCGCTTCCATGTCGGCAGCCTGTCCGCCGACCATTCCTTCCGTTCCCGCCGCGCTGATCAGCTCATCGACGAGACGGAGCCGTTTTTCTGCTGAAACCGCCTCAGACACATGAGATGTGATCAGTTTAAAGCTTTCTGTCAGAAGCCCGTCTCCGGCCAATACGGCTGCCGCTTCTCCGAAGACTTTATGGTTTGTGGGCTTTCCCCGGCGCAGATCATCATCGTCCATGCAAGGCAAATCATCATGGATTAAAGAATACGTATGAATCATTTCGACAGCGCATCCGACCGGAATCCCGTCTTTTTCATCTTTTCCGTAAGCATTCAGAACGGCTAAGACGACGAGGGGGCGCAGCCTCTTTCCGCCCGCTTCCAAAGAATACAGCATAGATTTTTTGAGGGTTTCCGGCATCGCAAGCCGTTCTGTATACAAAGAAAGCTGCTGTTCAATCAGTTGTTTGCGCGATGCTAAAAATGCGTCCAGTTTATTTGTCACCTTCGTCTTCCTCCTGAACGCTGAAAGGTGCAAGTTCGCCGTTATCTTTTAAAATAAAGTCCATTTGCTTTTCAACATGCTGAAGCTTTTCATGGCACATTTTTGAAAGGGCCATCCCTTCCTGAAAATAATTAATCGCCTGCTCCAGCGGCACGTCTCCTTCTTCAAGCTTTGCCACAATGCCTTCAAGGCCTTTCATCGCCTCTTCAAATGTCAGCTCTTCACTTTTTTTGGTTTCTGTCATTATCGTTCGCCTCTCTTTTGCAATACTTCACACGTCAGAACGCCGTCTGTCATCTTTACTTCTAGCGTATCATTTTGTTCCACTTGATCAACGCTTTTGATCAGCTCTTTGTCTTTATAGGCCAGGCTGTATCCTCTCTCCATCACCTGAAGCGGACTTAATGCATTCAGTTTACCAAGAACCGTCTGAAACTGCGAATGAAGCTGCTTCAGCTGGACATTCATGCTTCGGGCGAGCTGATTTGAGCGCTCCTCGTACCGTTTTTTCGCCTGTTTCAGCTGGGTTTCAGGGTGGAGCGCCGTTAATCTGTACGTATTCCGCTCCAGCTGCCTTTGTTTCCTGTCCGTAAGCCCCGTGAGCTGTGATTGGAACTGCTGATACAAAAGGTCAAACTGCTGTTCTTTTTGGGTATACAATCGTTTCGGAAAACGGAACGCGTAGGATGACTGGAGCGATTGAACCCGTTCTTTTTTCTTGCTGATATGCTGCTGCATCGCTCTTGTCAGGCGGACTTCCGCCGTTTTTGTCCGTTCCATTAAGTCCGTCGTGTGGGGGACGGCGATTTCTGCCGCTCCTGTCGGCGTTGCCGCCCGGATATCTGCGACGAAATCACTGATTGTAAAATCTGTTTCATGTCCGACGGCTGATATAATCGGAATGGCGGAAGCAAAAATCGCCCGGGCCACGATTTCTTCGTTAAATGCCCACAATTCTTCGATCGAGCCCCCTCCCCTTCCGACGATCAGGACGTCACACATTTTTTGTGCATTGGCTTCTTCAATGCGCTTCACAATCGATCTGCTGGCATTTTCACCTTGAACGAGCGCGGGAAGCACAATGACTTTCACAAGGGGGTATCTTCTTTTGAGTGTGGTAATGACGTCTCTGACGGCTGCTCCCGTCGGTGACGTGACGACCCCGATCGTGGCCGGAAAAGCGGGGATGGCCTGCTTATGCCGGTCATCAAACAACCCTTCGCCGGCAAGTTTTTTCTTTAATTCTTCATATGCTAAGTAGAGCGCCCCCACACCGTCCGGCTGCATTTCTTTCGCGTACAGCTGATAGCTTCCGCTCGGTTCATAGACGGAGATGCCGCCTCTTACGATGACCTTCATTCCGTCTTCTGGCTTAAACGCAAGCCTCGAACTTTGCCTCTGAAACATGACGGCCTGCATGCGGGCATGCTCATCTTTTAATGTAAAATAGATGTGGCCTCTCGTATGAATTTTAACATTGGAGAGCTCACCCTTAATCCAAATGTCTTCAAGATGAGGGTCCACATCGAATTTTCGTTTAATGTATTTGGTCAGCGCGGAAACCGTGACATATGCCGCTTCACTCACATCCTGCACTCCTTTCATAAAGGCTTTTTGCCCTAAACTAAGAAAACCCGCTCTGGCTGAAAGGAGCCTTAAGAAGCGGGTATCGTGCTCATTGTCACACTTTTTGTGACTGTCTCCGGTTATCTATGATAACGTACGTCTGGCAGATTTAACAGTATTATGCGCAAGCATTGTGATGGTCATCGGACCTACTCCGCCCGGCACCGGCGTAATGAAAGATGCTTTTTCTTTCGCTTCATCAAACTGAACGTCTCCGCAAAGTTTTCCGCTTTCGAGACGGTTGACGCCGACATCAATGACAATGGCGCCCTCTTTGATTTGATCGGCTTTGATGAAGTTCGCTTTACCGACTGCTACCACAAGAATATCTGCTTTTTTCGTATGCTCAGACATATTTTTCGTCCGGGAATGGCAATATGTGACGGTCGCGTTTTCGTTCAGCAGCAGCTGGCCGACCGGTTTACCGACAATATTGCTTCGTCCGACTACAACAACTTCTTTGCCGGAAAGATCTACGTTCGTCTTTTTCAATAACTCGACAATTCCGTGCGGCGTGCATGGAAGAAATGTATCTTCGCCAAGCAGCATTTTCCCGACGTTGAGAGGGTGGAAACCGTCAACATCCTTATCAGGGGAGATCCGCTCGATTACGGCTTTTTCAGAAATATGATCCGGGAGCGGCAGCTGGACGAGAATGCCGTGGAATTCCGGATTTTGATTATACTGATCAATCACTGTTAAAAGCTCCGCCTCGGTTAAGCTTGAGTCAAAGCGGTCAAGCTTAAATTTCATTCCCATTGTTTCAGCGGCTTTTTTCTTGCCTGTCACATATGAAACAGAAGCGGGATCGTCTCCGATTAAAATGACCGCCAAGCCAGGCACTACGCCTTGTGCTTTCAGCTCTTCTACTTCTTTTGCCAATTGTTCGCGTTTTTCTTTAGCCGTTTCTTTTCCGTCGATGATTGTTGCAGTCATTTTCTTTCCTCCTATGATTCGATATCAGTTTTAATGTTAGAAAGAACCCCGTTTACGAATTTTGCAGCTTTATCGTCGCCGAACCGTTTTGCCAGCTCGATTGCTTCGTTTAATGACACGTTAGCAGGAATGTCGTCAGAATAGACCATTTCATACACCGCCAGACGCAGGATCGCGCGGTCTACGTTTGCAATCCGGTCAAGCTTCCAATTGACGAGATGGCCGGAAATCATTTCATCAAGCTGAACCTGATGTTCGATCACTCCGTACACCAGCTGTTCAAAGAAGGCATCTGTTTTTTCACCATCAAGCGCGTGCTCAATGGCATCGTTCGGTGCAATATCGCTGACATCAATCTGAAAAAGTGCCTGCAAAGCTTTTTCTCTAGCTGTTCTTCTTTTCATTTTCTTTCTCCTTCAGATCCGCTTTATCCGCTTGTCGTTAAGCTTAAAGAGATCATAACATATTTTTTTCTCAATCGCATGTCGAAATTTAGGTTTTTTTACCCTAATGCCGAATATTTTCACAAAACGCATTAATTTCATTCGGATTTCACAGCATGAAGAAACTCGGCTGCCGTTTGTAAGCCGGCTTTCTTCATGCCTGAAATGACGGGAAACGTATAAAAAACCAAAGGGCTGCCCATCCCCTTGGTTTTTATACGCTCATTACATTTCTTCGTCGATTTCGACTTCTTGGGCTTTCGTGTCAAATTGAATGCCGACGATATGAATATTGATTTCATTAATGGTCAGAGACGTCATGTTTAATAAGGTTTGGCGGATATTCTCCTGAACGCTTGCCGCCACTTTCGGGATCGAGATCCCGAATTGAACGACGCAATAGACGTCGATGGTAATCCCGTCATCGGCTAAATCGACCTTTACGCCTTTGCCGTGATTGATTTTGCCGAAGCGTTCTACGACGCCCGTGGCGAAATTGCCGCGCATTTCAGCAACTCCTTCAACTTCGGAAGCGGCGATGCCGGCAATGACTTCAATGACCTCAGGAGCAATTTCAACCTTGCCTAAATGAGCCTCATCATGATCCATTTTAAGCACACTGTTGTCTTCCATTCAATTCACCTCCCGCAAAAATTATGAGCCCATTACATCATATGTTTCTAAAAACTTTGTATTAAACTCTCCGCTGACAAATGTTTCGTGTTCAAGCAGTTTCAAATGGAACGGAATCGTCGTTTCAATACCTTCAATCACGAATTCGCTCAGCGCGCGTTTCATCCGTGCGACTGCCTCATCACGCGTTGTTCCGTATGTGATGACTTTAGCAATCATACTGTCATAGTACGGCGGGATCGAGTAGCCGGGATATGCGGCTGAATCCACGCGTACGCCGAGTCCGCCCGGCGGCAGGTACATGTTAATTTTACCGGGTGAAGGCATGAAGTTTTTCGCAGGGTTTTCAGCGTTGATGCGGCATTCAATCGCCCAGCCGTTAAATTCAACATCTTCCTGTCTGAGCGAAAGCTCCTGTCCGGATGCCACTTTGATCTGTTCTTTGATCAGATCCGTTCCCGTCACCATTTCTGTGACAGGGTGCTCTACTTGAATACGCGTGTTCATCTCCATGAAGTAGTAGCGCTGTTCTCTGTAGTCATAGATGAATTCTACTGTGCCGGCTCCCGTGTAACCGACGGCCTTCGCTGCTTTTACCGCTGCTTCACCCATCTGCTCCCTGATTTCAGAATCAAGCGCAGGTGACGGTGACTCTTCAAGAAGTTTTTGCAGACGTCTTTGGATAGAACAGTCACGCTCTCCGAGATGGATCGTGTTTCCGTAATTATCCGCAAGCACCTGAATTTCAACATGGCGGAAATCTTCTATGTACTTCTCGATGTACACACCCGGATTTCCGAATGCCGTAGCGGCTTCCTGCTGGGTAATCTCAATGCCTTTGATCAATTCTTCTTCTGTGCGTGCGACCCGGATGCCTTTTCCGCCTCCGCCCGCAGTGGCTTTTATAATGACAGGATACCCAATTTCACCTGCAAGCGAAACCGCTTCTTCCGTATTTTTTATGATTCCTTTTGAACCGGGCACAATCGGCACGCCCGCCAGCTGCATCGTGTCGCGGGCGATATCTTTTGTTCCCATTTTTGAAATGGCGTCAGCCGTAGGGCCGACAAACGTTACGTTTAATTCTTCGCACAGCTCGGCAAAGTCGGCGTTTTCAGCTAAAAACCCGTATCCCGGATGAATCGCATCCGTGCCGGTCAGCTTTGCGACGCTGACGATGTTCGTTACATTTAAATAGCTTTCTTTTGATGTTTTCGGCCCGATACAAAAAGCCTCATCGGCCATTTGGACATGCAGGGCGTCTTTATCTGCCTCAGAATAAACGGCTACAGTTTCAATGCCCAGCTCTTTGCAGGCCCGGATGATTCTGACGGCGATTTCTCCTCGGTTGGCGATCAATAGCTTTTTAATCATAATAGCAGGTCTCCTTACTCAGCTTTTACAAGAAATAGAGGTTGTCCGTATTCGACCAGCTGGCCGTTTTCAACTAACACTTCAACGATTTCTCCTTTTACTTCGGCTTCAATCTCGTTAAAGAGTTTCATTGCTTCTACGATACAAACAACTGTATTTTCGCTCACTTTTGAACCTTGGTTTACGTAAGGGCCGGCTTCCGGCGATGAAGAAGCATAAAACGTTCCGACCATCGGAGACGTAATTTTGTGCAGGTTTTCGTCTTGTTTCGGCGCTTCCTGAGCAGGAGCGGCTTCACTCGCTTCCGGTTTTGCAGCCTGCGGAGCAGGTGCGTAAGCGGCGGGAACGGCTTGGGCTTGTCCCGTTACATTCACTGCCGGCGCTTCATTTTTTTTCAGTTTGAGGCTTACGCCTTCAATTTCGTAAACAAATTCGTCGATGGAAGATTCATCGATTCTTTTTATCAGTTCATGAATTTCGTTGATTTTTAACATCAGTTTCCACTCCTATGTATAAAAAATAGAAATTTATGGGTTGCTACTAAAAGTACATACTATGTTTATCTTACAGGAGCGCTTGTGTAAATTCAACACTGATCTAAAATGACATCAGAAAAGCCCGCAGCGGGTGCGGGCGGTTCAGGTCTCTTATTTTGTCGGTTCAAACGTGACGGCGACGTCTTTCATCGTCTTGATTTCTTTTTCCACCAGGTCAATGATAGCGGAAGCTTTTGCGTTTGAATGTTTGTCAGACATGACGGTAATGTTGATTTTGTCTCCTTCAGCATCCACGAGCGCATCTTTGTAGCCTTGTGTTTTAATCAGCGTTTCCAGCTGTTTTTCCGTCCCTTCAGCATTGCTCAGCGCCGTCATTTTATCGTAGGCTTCGCTTTTTTCCTTTGCGGTCGCATCATCGCTTGAAACAATGCTGTTTAACTGTTCCCTTTCTTTGCTTCTCGCGTCTTCAAGCTCCATGCGGTATGCGGTAAATAAGTTTTCATCAGCTGTTTCTGTGGCGACCGATCCGTCTTTGTCCGAAGCTTCGGCTGATGTTTCTTTATCCTCTTTTGTGCCTTTAGAATCTTTCGTTCCTTTTGTGCCGTCTTCTTTTTCCGTGCCGCTTCCGCTCTTATCTTTCGTTTCAGGAGCCGGCGTTTTTTCAGTGGCGACTTCTCCGCTGCTTTTTTCGCTTTTCATCTGCACGGCATTTTTGCTTTCCGGCGACATAATATAATAAACACTTAATACCACGACGAGACTGAGCATTGTTAAAAGCCAAACCGTTTGTTTTTTCAGCATGATTTATGAATCCTCCTTGATTTTTTTAGGGGCAACCGCTACACGGTAGCTCGGAACATCAAGCACCCTTGTGACGGCATCAATGATGGTTTTTTTTATTTGAACGTTGTCCACTCCCTGAGCGACAACGAGTACACCGCGGATATCGGGCTTTTTCGTCTGGACGACGACCGGGGTTTCCTGGTCCCCGTTTCGAATCATGACAATTTGTTCTTCAGAGGTTTGATCGGTTACGCTTCTTTTGCCGCCTTCTTTATCGGTTTCTTCAGTGGTGGTGTCTTTTTTCGTTTTATTTTTCTCAAACACTTTCAAAGATGTTGCGTCTACGTTTACGACAATTGAGACATCCTCCACGCCGATAATCGTTTCAAGGATTTCTTTCAGCTGGTTTTCATAGTCTCTTTCGTAATCATCGATAGTGGTTTTTGCGCTGCCGTCTTTCGATGCCTTAAAAACGGGTGCGCTTTTTTGCCCGCTTTTGTCTTCCGTTCGGCCGGACATGACGGTCTGCACCGCTTGGTCCTTCCCGGTATTCTCCGGTGAAGAGAACAGCTGGCTCACCAGCATAAAAGATACTCCGAGCACAAACACGAACAGAAAGTAATGATATTTTGTCAGTTTTGGTTTTTCTCCGTCTTTCGCCTGTCCGATCATCAGCTGTTTTTTGAGTATGGTCCATAGTCCGTTTTTATTCATGGCCGTTTTTCTCCCCGCCTTCCATATAAACCGTAATTTTCTCACTGCCGATTTCCCATATATCCGCAAGTCTTTCTTTGATGTCTGCGGCCTCTTTTTTGTCGGCTGCGCCTTCCGGTTCGTATTTGCGGTCTGTGCGGATGTCGATCGGTGCGACGGTTTGCACGGTTTTTTCAGAAGATGGGGCCATATACACGCTGATCGTTTTTACATCTTCTTCTGAACGAACCTGTTCTTCCGCTGTAAGGCGGATGTCGTCTATTTTGTATTCGTCATGACTGAACATCTCCTCCGCTTTCTTTTTTAGTTGGACAGCCATTTCTTCTAAAACATATGCGCGGTTTGATGCTTGTATTTCTTTTTTTTCTGATTTAATTTGATTTTTTATATCAGCGGATTGAGATTGCTCTTGTTTTGTCAAATAATCGAAGATGATTTCCGGGTCTGTTTTGAAAAGTTTGAATATCGGGTTGAGCATGACAATGATTAACAGCAGGCTGACAACCATCTTGGCGTATTTTTGCATACTGGAGCTGGGCAGCAGCATGTCGATGACGATGGCGAATAAGATAAATAAAATAATGCTTGTCAGCCATTCTGTTAAAAAGCTCATATCCAATGGGCCTCCTTTATTTCATCATCATGGTGAGGTTGCCTGCTGTAATAATGACTGTGATGCTGAGGAAAAACATGAGAGAGACGATGGCGAGCGCCGCGAAAATATACAGTACGCTTCTGCTGATGACGCCGAGGCACGTAATGACGGGCCCGCCTCCGAGCGGCTGCAGAATAGCGGCCGCGAGCTTATAAATAAAAGCGAGCGAGAGCACTTTGATCGCCGGAAACGCGGAGATGCAGATCAAAATTCCGACTCCGAGGATTCCCACGGTGTTTTTTAATAGGAGCGAGGCGCTGATGACCGTATCCGTCGCATCCGTAAACATCCGGCCGAGCACGGGAATAAAATTGCCTGTTATAAATTTTGCAGTCCTGAGCGTAATCCCGTCCGTCACGGCAGCCGAAGCCCCCTGTACGGAGATGACGCCGAGAAACACGGTGAGAAATACGGCAAGCGCGCCGATCGCGATATTTCTGAGCAGATTGGCAAGCTGCGTGACTTTATATTGATCCGTCATCGTGCTGACGATGCTTAAAATCGCTGACAGGAAGATAAGCGGCATGACGATGTTTTGAATGAGAAGGCCGCTCGTATTCATCAGAAATAAAATAACGGGGTGAAAAAAAGCTGCGGAAACGGCTCCCCCGGAAGACGCCAAAAGCGCAAGTAAAAGCGGGATGAGCGCGAGAATGAAGCTTGTCATCGTCTGGATCGCTTCACTGGCATAATTAACGGCAACATGAAAGCTGTTTAAAGCGAGAATAATCAGCACCATGTAGACGATTGCATAAGCCACTTTGCTGACGGTGCTCTGCTGGAACGCATTTTGCAGGAGCTGCAGAATGACACAAAAAATGGTGAGAAGAATCAAAGTTCCCAGAAGCTTTCCGTTTGCGAGCACTTCATGAAACAAGTATGAAAATAAAGCCTTCAGCCATGCCTCCGGCGAGAACGTTTTTTCTCCGTTAATAAAGTCGATGATGCTTCCCTTTTGGCTTTCAGGCAGAAGACCGCCGTATTCTGTCATGATGTCGTCCCAAAACTTTCCGATGCCTTCTGTTTTCAGCGCTTCGGCCTGCTTTTTCGCCACTTCATCAGCGGATTCTTGGTGAACTGCGGTTTCCTGCGACGCACCGTCTGTTCCGGCAGCTTGTACACATTCAGTCTGAAAAAATAAGAGGATGAACAAAAAAGCTCCCGCCCACCGAAAGCGCTTCATTTTTTGTGCCCCCCTTTCCATTTTATTTTTGATCAAGAAGGAATAAGTCCGAGAATCGTTTCAATAATGACGGTGAGTATCGGCACGGCCATTACCAGTATCAAAATTTTTCCGGCCAGCTCTATTTTCGAAGCGATCGCTCCCTGGCCCGCATCCTTTGTAAGCTGCGCTCCGAATTCAGCGATGTAGGCGATGCCGATAATTTTTAAAATGGTTTCCACATAGACCATATTGACATTTGCATTGACGGCTATTTTTTCTATCATTCTGATAATGTCGTAAATCTGGTCGATGAGATAAAGAAAGATCACGCAGCCGCTGAAGACGACAATCATAAACGCGAAAGTCGGTTTCTGTTCTTTTACGATCAGGGAGAGAAATGTGGCGATCAGGCCTAAACCTACAATTTGAACAATCTCAATCTGTAAGCCCCCCTATCCTTGGAATAGAAACACAGCTTTGATCTTTTTGAACAGGTCATCGACAATCGTCGCCACCATAAATAAAATATAGATAAAGCCAAGCAGCGTCACCCACTGGGCGTATTCTTTTTTTCCCATTTGATCAAGTATGGTGTGCAGAAACGCAACCACGATACCGACTCCGGCGATTTGAAAAATGACATTTACGTCGACTCCCATTTTATGTTTGCTCCCCTCATGTTTACATCAATAGAAGAATGAGTAACAGTCCGGCTAAAAATCCTAAGCTTTTCACCATTTTTTCATTTTTCGCCTGCGCCCGTCCGGCATCCGCTTCCGCCGCTTCCAAATGTGTAAGCGCAAGCTTGATATGTTTCTGCTGAGAAACACGGTCATGGAGCCCGAGCGTCTCTCCGAATTGCTTCAGCACATCATATTCGCTTTTTTTCATCGCCATGGACGACCAATTATGTTTCAAGCTCTGTTCCCAAGCCGTTTTGGCGGAATCGCTTCCCTGCTCAAGCCTTCTGCTGAAAGCTTGAAACAATAACGATACAGGTTTGGAAAGCTGTGCAGCAATTTGTCCCGAGGCGGTATGCAGCGGTGTATGCCCGAACATGATTTCCGCTTCAAGCGATTGGAGCGCCGCGCGCAGCTGACGGATCTGCCTCGGCCTTTCTATATACATTTTGGCGATCTCAAATCCGGTCCAAGTCGTCGCTGTCAGAATAAACACGGCACCCAAAAGCTTCAGCATGTCATCACGCTTTCAGCATGCGGAACAGGTTCCCCGTCCTTTCCGTACATCCTGCTGATCGTTCCCGGACCGCGGCGCCTTGACAGTTCAACATATCGGTCAAACACGTTTTCCTCCCAAAGCATTTTCAGCGACGGCCTCTTGACCAAGTCTTTCATATTCCACCCGTGCGCAGATACGATAACGGATACGCCCGCATGGAGCGCCTCCAGCAGCGCTTGTGAGTCTTCCATTCTCCCGATTTCATCCACAATTATGACATCAGGACTCATAGAGCGAATCATCATCATCAGCCCTTCCGCCTTCGGACAGGCATCAAGGACATCGATTCTGCGGCCGAAACTGTGCTGGGGAATGCCCCGCAGGCAGCCGGCAATTTCCGAACGTTCATCTACGATACCTGTCTTTTTTGCGGGAATGCGTTTTGATCCGGTGCTGGAGAGCCGGGCCAAATCACGAAGCAAGGTCGTTTTCCCCGTTTGCGGAGGACCGATGATCAGCGTATTCAGCCAGTTTTCTTTCCATAAGAAAGGAATGAGCGGTTCTGCGATTCCCAGCTTCTCCCGGGCGATTCGGATATTAAAAGAAGTAATATCCCGGAGTCCTTTGACGGCTCCGTTTTCGACGATGACTCTTCCGGCCAGCCCCACACGGTGGCCTCCTCTGATTGTGATATATCCTTTTTTCAGCTCTTCTTCCAGCGTGTACATACTGTAATTGCTGAGCCGGCTGAGGATCAGCTGTGCGTCGCCGGCCGTACAGACATATGACAAATACAAAGGTTGTCCTTTTTGGATCAGTTCAACCGGCCTGTCGACACGTATTCTGATTTCTTCTGTATCCCGCCTCGCTTCTTCGGGCACGGCGGAGATGGCATCTCTCAATAATTCAGGGAGAACCTCTGTAATCTCATTCAATAGAGTCTCCTCCTTTTTTACCGATTGGCTTCTTTAAAATGTATGATCCGGGACAGACTTTATGACACCCCGGCCCTCTATTTATGCACACCGGCCAAAATCAGCACCACTCCCGCAAAAATCAATATTAATTTTGCATATGAGAGCTGTCCGGCAATCTGATAAATGCCGATCGTCATTGTGATGATAAAGATCAGCGGGCCGACGATTGCCAAAATACTATTCACTACAACCGCTTTTCTGATGTCGTTTGTCAAAAGCATGATAATAGCGGCCGATAATTCAATGAGCGAGGACAAAACTCGTAAACCGGCCATCGTTAAAACAGTAGAATTGATTGAACCAAACAAAAATTTCATTGCAATCCCCCAACTTCAAGCATTTTGTTACACTATATGCTCTAGCTGACGGAAGTAGTCTCACTATTTTCATATAGAAGAAAGATTCAGGCAGAACGCAAAAAAAAGCCTGCCCCGTAAAAGGAGCAGACTCCGAATTTCTTTGACTACGCTCTTGACACGTAAGAGCCGTCTGATGTATTTACAACCAGCGTATCGCCTTCGTTCACGAAAAACGGTACGTTTACGACAAGACCTGTTTCCGTTTTGGCAGGTTTTGTGCCGCCTGACGCCGTGTCGCCTTTAATTCCCGGCTCTGTTTCAACAACTTTCAGTTCAACTGTGTTCGGCAGTTCAATACCGAGCGTTTCAGACTGATACATCATGATGTGCACAGACATATTTTCCAGAAGATATTTTAATTCTTCTTCGATTTGGTTTTCGTTCAATTCAAGCTGTTCATATGAGCTTGTATCCATGAACACGTGCTGATCGCCGTTGGCATAAAGATACTGCATCGTTTTTGTTTCGATTTGCGCTTTCGCGACTTTTTCACCTGCACGGAATGTTTTCTCCTGGATAGCGCCCGTGCGCAGGTTACGCAATTTAGAACGGACAAATGCCGCTCCTTTTCCCGGCTTTACGTGCTGGAAGTCAACGACGCGCCAAATGCCGCCGTCTACTTCAATCGTTAGTCCTGTACGAAAATCGTTAACTGAAATCATGTTTGATGTCCTCCTATATTCCGATCACAAAATAATTAATTCTTTAGGGGAATGCGTAATTGTCCGGTTGCCGTCCTCAGTAATGATGATATCATCTTCGATTCTTGCGCCCCCAACTTCCGGTATGTATATGCCCGGCTCAACCGTTACCGCCATGCCCGGCTCAAGAACGGCCGATGACCTGAAAGACAGCCCCGGTGATTCATGGACTTCCATTCCAAACCCGTGTCCTGTCGAATGGCCGAAATACTGTCCGTAGCCTTTTGCGGTGATGTGATCCCTCGTCAGGGCGTCCGCTTCTTTTCCCGTCATGCCGGGTTTAATATGCAGGACACCAAGCGCTTGGGCATCGTATACGACCTGATAAATCTCTTTCAGTTTATCACTTGGCTCTCCGACCGCGACGGTGCGTGTGATGTCAGAACAATAGCCTTTATAATAAGCGCCGAAATCGAGCGTGACCAAGTCTCCCTTTTCAATCAATTTGCCGCTTGCCACTCCGTGGGGAAGGCTGGATCTGACTCCCGAGGCGACGATCATATCAAAGGAAGAGCCGTCTGCTCCTTGACGTCTCATATAAAATTCAAGCTCGTTTGCAACTGAAATCTCTGAGATGCCCGGTTTGATAAACGTCAGAATATGTTCAAACGCATCATCCGCAATCTTCGCAGCTTCCTCTAATATCTTAATCTCTTCACTTGACTTAATCAAGCGCAACTTTTCAACGGAATCCGCGACGGGAACCATCTCCGCTTCCTGCAGCACCGCTTGGTAGGATGCATATGTTCCGTACGTCATGCTGTTTTGCTCGAAGCCGAGCTTTTTAATGCCGTACTCAAGAATCGTATCCGCAGCCGTTTGGATTAAGCTTCCGCCGTGCTCGATAATGTCAAAACCCTTCACTTGCGTCTTCGCCTGCTCGGTGTAACGGAAATCCGTGATAAATGCCGCACGTTCTTTCGATATGACCGCAAGGCCTGACGAACCCGTAAATCCCGTCATATACTGCAGATTGGCGGAGCTTGTCACCAACATTCCGTCTATATCCAGCTGACCGAAAAGATTTCGCAATTTCTCAAGTTTCATTCCCTTTCTCCTCCTCGCCGATTCTTGACTGCCGCCTGACAATGCGGGAGCATCCCCGCCCGGTTTTCAGCATAAAAAATGTTCACTTCTCGTGAACATTTTACCATACCGGACAGGGATTATACACTTATTCACTTGTTGCCAAGCGCCCTTGCAAGCTTGTCTGACGTAAGTTCATTGTAGTTGAAGGAAATTGAGTAGCCGACAAACAAACCGTACAGAATGTAAAGGCAAAGCGTCGTCACGATTGTATCTGATTTCAATTCAGTGACGGATTTCACATCTTCGAAAATCGGATTGAATAAGAAAAAAACCGCACACCATAAAATGACGCCGTACACCATCCCCGGCCACATGGTTTTAAAACGTTTCAGGCAGACGAAATAAATAAACGCCCCGGCAATTGAAATGAATCCGATGACAACGATGCTGACCATCGTGCCGAGCCATTGTTTTTTCCATTCTCCGATCATAAACGGCTGAAGAATCATGTTGGGGCTGATCTCTGAAAAATGAAAGACATACCCGAGATAGCCGATCAAACTCCAAAATACGCCGCCGGCAAATCCGATACCGCAAATTCTGCCGGTAAATGAAACAGGCTGCTGATCATCATCCTGCTTCTTTTTTTCTTCCTGTTCTGAATGTTTTTCGCTTGTCATCATGGCACCTCCAGTCATAGACTGCCCCAAAATTGAAAAGTCATAAAAAGCTGCGCCATATTTTCATTCAATGAGTAAAATCTAAAGAAACGGGGTATACTGCATGTAGAAAAAGCATTGATTTTCCGGCTGTCTAACTAGAGGTTTACCGCGGTTTCCTGTACAATAGAGTGAAAGGAAATGGTTAGTAAATCCTAAAAAAACAGGCAGGTTGATAAACAATGTCCAAACAAAAAACGCCCCCTGCTTACGGCGGGCAGGCTGTCGTTGAAGGGGTCATGTTCGGCGGCAGAAAAAATTATGTTACCGCCATCCGCAGGAATGACGGAAGCATTGATTTTTTCAAGCTTCCGAGAGTGCCGAACGCCAAGCTTTCGGCTTTAAAAAAGATTCCTTTTTTGCGGGGAATCGTCGCCATCATTGAGGCGAGCGCCAACGGCACAAAGCATTTAAACTTTTCCAGCGAACGTTACGGGCTTGATCCTCAAGATGACGCAAAGCTGGAGCAGGAAGATAAGAAAGGTTCGGGCTTATCGATGTTTTTCAGCCTGGCGGTGATCGGCGTTCTGTCGTTTTTGTTCAGCAAATTCGTTTTTACGCTCGTCCCGGTCTTCTTAGCGGAGCTTGTAAGGCCCGTATTTTCCTCAGACGCCGCGCAGATCGGAATCGAAAGTCTGTTTAAGCTTATTCTGCTTCTCGGCTACATTTATTTTTTATCAATGACGCCGTTAATTAAAAGAGTGTTTCAATATCATGGAGCCGAACATAAGGTCATAAACTGTTATGAACAGAATTTGCCAATTACAATAGAAAATGTTCAGAAACAGTCACGGCTTCATTACCGTTGCGGTTCAAGCTTTATTTTATTTACGATCATTGTCGGCATGTTCATCTATTTACTCGTTCCGACAGATCCGCTTTGGGTGCGGATTTTAGACAGGATTGCGCTTATACCGGTCGTTCTCGGCATCTCCTTTGAAGTGCTCCAGCTGACGAACAGAGTGCGGAATATCCCCGTTTTGAAAGTGCTCGGTTATCCCGGCCTGTGGCTGCAGCTTTTAACGACAAAGGAACCGGCGGATGACCAGGTCGAGGTTGCCATAGAAAGCTTTAACGAGCTTCTCAGACTGGAAGACATTTCAGAACAGAGCGAAAAACCGTCTCACAACGTAATCTGAACCGTTACCGTTATTATTTTGGAGGTGGGCAGTTATGAATCATCGTGTACAACCTTTTTTTGCTGTATTGATAGCGCTTGGCGCATTCGGTTTCATTTATGCGGCGGTAACCAACCCCGGGCAGATGATTTCAAGAGCGATCACCGTTATTATCGCAGGCATCATAATTTATTTTATCGTGAGGACGGTCCTGAACCGCCGCACCGGCCGTGACGGAACCGCTTTCAGAAAAGCGGCCAGACAATCGCGGCTCCGAATGAAGGAGCAAAAAGCGAAGCACCGCGCCGGACACAGAGGCCGGGTCAGCCATTTGCGGAGCGTGCCGAGCAGCAGCAGACCGAAGCCGATGATTCTTAAGAAAAAAAGCCAGACCCAGCTTACCGTCATAGAAGGCAAAAAGAATAAAAAGAAAAACAGAGCGCTTTTTTAATAGCTCCATTGCTTCAAAAATTGCTCTGTTCTGCTTTTTCCTAGCTCAATGAGAGCTAGTTTTTTTTGCGGTGTGAGATAAAACTCCGTCGCCATCACATGTTCCACCGGAATAAAAATAATATTCTGTTCGTACTTTGTCGCGATATGCCTGGCATCATGAGCGTCTTTCATCGTTTCAAACAAAGCCCCGAACAGCTCAAAAGCGTTGCGGATTGATTTTTTCGGGCGCTCTTTTTCGTTTGGCGAAAGCGAAATTCCGATGACCGGCCGTTTGCGTTCTTTTGAATACAGCCAAATCGGGAAATTGCTTAACACGCCGCCGTCAACAACCGTTGAGCTGCCTTTTTCTGTCTTCAGTTTTATCGGTTCAAAAAAATAAGGAATGCTGCAGCTCATTCTGACGGCTCTGGCAACCGGGAACATCTCCGGATTTAATCCGTAGCGGGGAAGATCGTCAGGAAGCACGATCATCGTTCCGTTCGTCAGATCTGAAGCGATGAGACGGAGCGAGCCTTTTTTCAAATCGCCGAACGCGATGATGCCCTTCGCTTTTAATTTATCCGCAATCCATTTTTCCAGCATATCGCCTCTGTATAGTCCGAGGCGCCAATATATCGACACCCACCGCAGGATTTTCAGCGGGAGGAATGAGTATCTCTGATCAAGCAATTGCCTTCCGTCCACCTCATCTATGATGGAATGAACCTCTCTGCTCGTATAGCCCGCAGCGATAAATGCGGCAATAATTGCGCCGGCGCTTGTTCCGGCGAGCCTTTCAAAGCGAAAGCCCTTTTCTTCCAGCGCTTCATAAGCGCCGGCAAGCGCCACCCCTTTTATCCCCCCGCCCGAAAATACGCCGTCAATCTGCATAGCGCGCCCTCTCCCTTCCATCTCAAGGTGTATTATTATTTTAAGAAACGGCTGGGCGAAATAGACCAAAGAATGAAGACATTAAAAAAAGGGCGCCCCATTTCGGGCTGCCCTTTATTCACCGGGATTTTCGGTTTTTTTCTGTACGGATTTCAATTCTTTTTTCCGGCTTTCGTCATCTTCAAAATACTGAACGAGGTCGCCGATGCGGTCAATGCTGTTCCAGCTCAGATGATGTTCGATTCCTTCAACATCATTGTAAATCTTCTCTTCATCAACACCAATGATTCTTAAAAACTGCTCAAGCAATTCGTGTCTGTATACGAGCCGTTTGCCGATCTTTTTGCCTTTTGACGTCAATACGAGCCCGCGATATTTTTCATAAATCAAATACTCGTCTTTATCTAGTTTTTGAACCATTTTCGTTACAGAGGAGGGGTGGACTGCCAAAGCTTCCGCGATATCAGAAACCCGTGCATATCCTTTTTCTTCTATCAGCATATAAATCTGTTCAATATAATCTTCCATACTTGGTGTTGTCATAAGTAACCCTCCCAAAAAGCACCTTAACTTTATAAACCATTACAAGTTTACACTAACGGTCATGAAAAAACAAGGATGCTTCCGGTCTGTCAAGCCTTATCAGCGCTTATAATTCCATTCATCGGACGCGTATTTCGTCTCAGCCAGCTCATTGACAAATGCAAGCTCTTCAGACGTGAGTGTGTAGGGCTCAAGATGTATGTTCAGCCCTTCCTCAAAACCGGCTTTAAAAGCGATTCTGGCCTCATCCATCGTTACCCGTTTCGGCGCTAAGGCGTTGATGGCTACCGCTTTGTTTTTGAAATTCCGCTGCATGCGTTCACGGACTCTGTCGCTCGGATATAAAAACAGATCAAACAGCTTATCCTCATCAATGTCAAGCAGGATGGAACCGTGCTGAAGAATGACGCCTTTTTGGCGTGTCTGTGCGCTTCCGGCAACTTTCCGTCCTTCGACGACCAGTTCATACCACGAAGGCGCATCAAAGCAGACGGACGAGCGCGGATTTTTCAAGCTTTCTTTTTCTTTCTCCGTTCGCGGAATCGCAAAGCAGGCATCAAGTCCAAGGTTTCTGAATCCCTGCAGAATACCTTCTGAAATCACCCGGTACGCCTCTGTCACCGTGGCCGGCATTTCCGGGTGATCCTCTGAAACGATTACGCTGTATGTCAATTCTTTATCATGCAGAACACCCCGTCCGCCTGTCGGTCTTCTGACAAACCCGAGGCCGTGTTTATGTACTGCATCAAAGTTAATTTCCTTCTTAATATTTTGAAAATACCCGACAGACAAAGTTGCCGGATTCCAGCCGTAAAAACGGATCACCGGTGGAATTTTTTTTTGGCTGTGCCAATATAAAAGCGCTTCATCCAGCGCCATGTTAAATGCCGGGCTTTCATTCCCTGAGTCAATAAACCGCCATGTTTCTTTTTCCATACACTGAACCCTTCTTTATCGTTTTAATAAAATCAGTTTAACAAACTGCCTTGAAAATGAAAAATATTTCGTTTCATTAAGGATGACAATCGCTTCATGCTTTACTATAATAGTATTTGTCCCAAAACGTCCGGTAAGCCTTGTTTTCAGGAAGCAGGGTTTTGATTTTATAAGTTAAAGGAGTAGAATCGCATTGTCTAATATGATTGCTTTAATTATTGTTGCTGCGTTTATCGTTTATATGATCGTGTCGTATTTTTACCAGCAGCGTTTAATGAAAACACTTACGGAAGAGGAATTCCGCGCGGGCTACAGAAAAGCGCAGCTGATTGACGTCCGTGAACCGAATGAATTTGAAGGCGGCCATATTCTCGGCGCGCGCAACATTCCGCTGTCACAGCTGAAACAGCGCAAAAGTGAAATCCGTCCTGATAAACCCGTTTATCTGTACTGCCAAAACAATGTCCGCAGCGGACGCGCGGCACAGACGCTCCGCAAACACGGCTGTAAAGATATTTACAACCTGAAAGGCGGATTTAAAAAATGGGGCGGAAAAATTAAAGCAAAAAACTAATCATAAAAAAAGAGCTTCCGTATAAAACGGACAGCTCTTTTTTTACACCGTGTCAGCGGCTGCCGTCAAGTGTACGTTCGTATTTTAAAACGGGCTTTCTTGCCGCCTTGGTTTCATCCATTCTTTTGACAACTGTTGTATGCGGCGCTTCCTGAACGATTTCAGGCGATTCCTCCGCTTCCCGCGCAATTTGAATCATGGCATCTATAAACGCATCTAGCGTTTCCTTTGATTCCGTTTCCGTCGGTTCGATCATGATGCTTTCTTCAACATTGAGAGGAAAATACACAGTCGGCGGATGATAGCCGAAATCCAAAAGCCGTTTGGCAATATCAAGCGTTCGTACGCCGAGCTTTTTCTGCCTTCTTCCCGATAACACAAATTCATGCTTGCAATGACGGTCATACGGGAGATCATAATAAGGCGCGAGTCTTCTCATCATATAATTTGCATTTAAAACCGCGTTTTCGGTCACAGCTTTTAAGCCGTCAGGCCCCATGGACCGGATATACGTGTAGGCTCTGACATTAATGCCGAAGTTGCCGTAATAAGGTTTTACACGCCCGATCGACTGCGGCCGGTCATAGTCAAAAGTCAAACGCCCCTCTTTTTTCGTGAGAACGGGTTTCGGCAGATACGGAATGAATTCTTTTTTCACTCCGACCGGACCTGAGCCCGGTCCTCCCCCGCCGTGCGGCCCGGTAAATGTTTTATGCAGATTAAGGTGAACGACGTCAAATCCCATATCTCCCGGTCTTGCTTTACTTAACACGGCATTTAAATTCGCTCCGTCATAATAAAGCTTTCCGCCGGCCTGATGGACGATTTCAGCCATTTCCGTAATGTTTTCCTCAAATAACCCGAGGGTGTTCGGATTCGTCAGCATCAGCGCCGCTGTTTCTTCGTTTACCGCTCTTTTCAAATCTTCAATGTCAACCAGCCCGTGCTCATTTGACTTGACGGTAATCGTTTCAAAACCGGCGACCGTGGCTGATGCCGGATTCGTACCGTGGGCTGAATCAGGGACAATCACCTTCGTCCGTCCGAAGTCTCCCCGCGCTTCGTGATAGGCGCGGATCATCATCAGGCCGGTCCATTCGCCGTGAGCGCCCGCCGCAGGCTGCAGCGTCACCTCGTCCATGCCCGTAATCTCCTCCAAGTGTCCGCTTAAATCGTATAAAAGCTCAAGCGCCCCCTGAACCGTGTCCTCGTCCTGAAGCGGATGAATAGCGGAAAAACCTGCGATCCGGGCAATTTTTTCATTTAATTTCGGATTGTATTTCATCGTACAGGAGCCGAGCGGATAAAAGCCTGAATCAACTCCGTGGTTCCTCTTAGAAAGAGCGGTATAATGCCGCATAATATCGAGCTCTGATACTTCCGGCAGCTTTGCGTCTTCATCGCGGATATAGTCACCGGGAAGAAGACTTTCAAGCTCTGTTTCCGGCACATCAAGCTCCGGAAGGCTGTAACCGATACGCCCTTCGCGGGACATTTCAAAAATAAGCGCCTGATCTTGATTATTCATGTTGATCCCCCAATCCCGCAATAAGCGAATCGATCTCTTCTTTTGTTCTCAGCTCTGTGACGGCAATGAGCATATGCTGATTCAGTTCCGGATACGCAAGGCCTAAGTCATATCCGCCGATTATGCCGTCTTGCAGAAGCCGTCGGTTTGCTTCCTTGACGGGAAGATTCAGCCTGACGGCAAATTCATTAAATATCGGGCCGTCAAATGCTACGTGCAAGCCTGCTTTTTCCGCTTGGCGTCTCGCGTAATCAGCTTTCAATATATTTTGGCGGGCCATGTCTTTGACGCCGTTTTTTCCGAGCGCCGTCATCGCGACTGAAGCCGCTAAAGCATTCAGCGCCTGATTTGAACAAATGTTAGACGTGGCTTTGTCTCTTCTGATATGCTGCTCGCGCGCCTGAAGAGTGAGAACAAAACCTCTTCGCCCGTTTTCATCCTCCGTTTGGCCGACAAGCCGGCCCGGCACCTTTCTCATCAGTTTTTTCGTTACTGCAAAATAGCCGCAGTGCGGGCCGCCGAACGCCGCAGGTATGCCGAAAGGCTGCGCGTCCCCGACGACGATATCAGCTCCGTATGCCCCGGGCGGTCTCAAAATACCGAGCGCGAGCGGGTTTGAAGAAACAATCAGCTGGCTGTTTCCTTTATGTGCGAGCGGCTCAATGTCCTTTAACGGCTCGATTTGTCCGAAGAAGTTCGGATACTGGACGATCACGGCGGCCGTTTCATCACAAACGGCATGTTCCAATGCTTCAAGATCTGTGACACCGTTTTTCGCAGGCACCTCTACAACCTCAATATATTGGCCCTTTGCGTATGTTTTCAAAACATCCCGCGATTCCGGATGAACGGCTGCGGAAATAACGATTTTTTTCTTTTTCGTATGTCCCGACGCAAGCATCGCCGCTTCCGCCAGCGCCGTTCCCCCGTCGTACATAGAGGAGTTTGCGATATCCATTCCCGTTAATTCACAGATCATCGTTTGAAATTCAAAAATCGCCTGCAGCTCTCCTTGTGAGATTTCAGGCTGGTAAGGCGTATATGCCGTGTAAAACTCTGATCGGGATATCACATGATCGACGATAACCGGCTGGTAGTGATCGTACACTCCTGCGCCCAGAAAAGATGCATATGTAACAGCGTCTTTATTTTTCGCCGCAAGCTTTGTCAGCTCTCTCGTCAGCTCTGTTTCTGATTTTGCTTTTTTAATTTGGTAGTCTTTTTGAAACCGTACATTTTCCGGAATATCGGCAAACAGTTCATCAATTGTTTCTGCGCCGATGGCTTTCAGCATTTCTTTTTTATCCTGTTCTGTCGCGGGCAAATATCGATGCTTCATATGACTCTCCTTTTTCAGCTCTGTTTTGGACGTTTATAAAACGGTGTTCGGACAATCTTCGCTTTTACCGTTTTTTTACGGATTTCCACTTCTACTTCCGTTCCGACTTCACTGAATTCCGTTTTGATTAAGGCAAGGCCGATATTTTTCTTTAAAGTCGGAGATTGCGTGCCTGTCGTGACTTCACCGATCGGAACACCGTCTTTTTTCACGGCGTACCCGTGTCTCGGAATCCCTTTTTCAATCATCTCAAGTCCGACCAGCTTTCGCGGGGCTCCTTTTTCTTTCTGTTCGCGCAATACAGACTTCCCGAAAAAATCGGAATCTTTCTTGTGTTTCACGGCAAATCCGATTCCGGCTTCAATCGGTGTAATATCTTTCGTCAATTCCTGACCGTATAAAGCAAGCTTCGCTTCAAATCTCAGCGTATCACGGGCGCCGAGGCCGCACGGAACGAGGCCTTCATGCTCTCCCGCTGCAAGTATCTCCTTAAATAGATGAACCGCATCTTCATTGCGGCAATATAACTCAAATCCGTCTTCACCGGTATAGCCTGTTCTTGAAAGCAGGACTTGTCGTCCGGCAACGTCCGCCTCGTCAATAAATGTAAACGGCTTTAAGGAGGACAAAGCACATTCAGTCAGCTTCGTAAGAACCGACTGAGCATTCGGCCCCTGAACAGCAAGCAGTGAAATCCCGTCAGACTGATTCGTCAGCGTGACATCGCCTTCCGTATGTTCCGTCAGCCAAGCGATGTCCTTTTCAATATTAGACGCGTTAATCACGAGCAGATAGCAGCTCTCGCTTTTCTGATAGATCAGCAAGTCATCCACCGTACCGCCGTCAGGATAACACATGGCGGTATAAAGCGCGTTTCCCGGCTTTAAATCGGCAACGTCATTTGTCATCATTTTTTGGAGAAAAGACAGGGCGTCTTTACCGGATACTTCAACTTCCCCCATATGGGACACATCAAACAGGCCCGCTTTTGTGCGGACGGCTTCATGCTCCTCTTTAATAGAAAAAAATTGAACCGGCAGCTCCCATCCTCCAAAATCAATCGTTTTTCCGCCGTATTCTTTATACACGTCATAAAGCGGTGTTCGTTTCAGCATCATCTTCCCCCTTCAGTCATTGGTGCATTGTAAAAACATATAAAAAAGGACAGAGAAACACCTCATGAAAATGAAGGTTTCTCTGTCCCGGCACCTGAAAGTTTACTTTATGAACATATCATAAAGACGTCCCCTTTGGTGGCCTGCTTCTTCTAAGTGCAGACACTCTCCAGAGTTGCGTCGAGCAAGAGTTCTTTTGCCTGAGAGATTCACTCCGCAGTTTGCTCCTTCGGCGCCCGGACGCCCATCTTTCGTCCGAGTCTCTCCCCTTGCTGTCATTCGCTCATATTTACCAATTTTATGGACATACTAAAGCAATATCTTTTAGTGAAATCATTACTTATATCCTACCACCCTCATTTACGTCCGGCAACAAAAATTATGATAAATCAGTTTTTTAAAAGAAAGGCGGTTTTGTTACATATGACAGCAGAGATCATATTTGATGCAAACTGGCCGGGAGAGTTTTCTGAGCGGCTGAAAACGGACGGTCCCTGGTCAAATTGGGAGATGTACAAACTGTCGGCTGAAGTCCAGCAGACCCTTGCCATTCCTGAATTTGAAGGATTGAGGGCTCCTTTATACCTGCCCGATTTCACTCCGCTTCCCCATCAGCTTGAGGTCGCGCAGAAAGTCGTTGAAAAAATGAACGGCAAGGCGATTTTGGCTGATGAAGTGGGGCTCGGAAAAACGGTGGAAGCGGGCCTGATTTTAAAAGAATATATGATTCGCGGGCTGGCCAAAAAAATCCTGATTCTTGTGCCGGCATCACTCGTTTCCCAGTGGGTGAAAGAGCTTCAGGAGAAGTTTTTAATACCCGCTGTTGAACAGAAGAAAAGCTATGTGTGGGAACAGTGCGATATCGTCGTTTCTTCTATTGATACGGCCAAACGCTCGCCTCACAAAGACATTGTCCTTTCTATTCCGTATGATCTCGTCATTATTGACGAGGCGCACAAGCTCAAAAACAGCAAAACGAAAAATTATGAATTTGCGAGAAGTCTTGTGAAGAAATACTGCCTGCTTTTGACGGCAACGCCGATTCAAAACCGGATCGAAGAAATCTTCAATTTAGTGTCACTGTTAAAGCCCGGCCATTTAGGAAACGAAAGCGGATTTCAAGAAACCTTCAATCAGAAGGACGGGATTGACGCTCATGAGCATTTGAAAGAACTCGTCAATAAGGTGATGATCCGCAACACGCGGAGCGACACCGGCCTTACATGGACGAAGCGCCACGTGGAAACAGTGCCGATCACCTTTTCACCGACGGAACAGGCGCTTTACGATGACATCGTCGCACTGAAAAACGGCACGGAAAAGCCCGCAAGCGCATTTTCCATTATGACGCTGCAAAGAGAATGCTGTTCAAGCAGGGAAGCCGTGTATATGACGCTCAAAAAAATGCTTGACCAAAAAGACAAACAAGCGCCCGCATTCGATGATCAGACGATCGCTAATTTAATGGACCGCATCAATCAAGTCACGCAAAACTCAAAAGCGATTCAAGTTGTTGACTTGATCCAAAAGATTAATGATAAAGTCATTATTTTTACTGAATACAGGGCGACACAGATTTACCTGCAATGGTTCCTTCAGCAGAACGGCATAAGCTCCGTTCCGTTCAGAGGCGGATTTAAACGCGGAAAAAAAGACTGGATGAAGGATCTCTTCCGCGGCAAAGTGCAGGTGCTGATCGCTACAGAAGCCGGAGGCGAAGGGATCAACCTGCAATTCTGCAACCATATTATCAATTATGACCTCCCGTGGAACCCGATGCGGCTTGAACAAAGAATCGGAAGGATTCACAGACTCGGTCAGGAAAGAGATGTTCATATCTACAATATGGCGACAAAACATACGGTGGAAGAGCATATCTTAAAACTTCTGTATGACAAAATTCATTTATTTGAAAATGTCGTCGGAGAATTAGATGACATCTTAACAAAAATCAAAGTGAGCAATTTTGAAGACCATTTGCATGATATTTTATGCCATTCGCTGACAGAGGAAGAAATGAGAATCAAAATGGACAATCTCACCTCTTTTCTGTCGTACGGTACGGAAAAGCCCGCCAGAAAAAAAGGATCTTAATCTAAAAGGAGGAAGCGCGACATGAGACAGCAGGAGGTTCACGAATTTTTACTGCGCTTTTTTGAAGCGAACCACTGTCCGATTACAGAACACGGGCCGGGTTTTATGACGGTTCAGTTGACGGTCGAGATGGACAAACAAATTATGAACCGCCCGTTTTATTGGCATTGGCGTGAAAAAACGGGCGGCGAACCGAACCCGATGAAGATCACGTTCATCACTGATAAAGAAACGGCTCCGGAGGATATGGACGGCGAATTTATTTACTTTGGAGCCCCGCGCCTCTTTCAAATCTTTCAAGCAGTTAAACAAAATGGGAGATTTACAAGAATATATGAGAAAATTGTATCAGCCGGAGCCAGAGTGCCGCTTCAGCCCTGGCTTGGATTAAATGTAGTGATTTCATACCAATCCGACATGAAAAAAGACAGACTTTTGTCTTTAGGCCTGCATCTTGTATCTGGAACAATTATAGAAGGGTTTCAGCAGAAGCTTGCACCGCTTCCGCTGACCTCGCAAATATCAGACTATTGCTTTACCATATCGCCGATGATTAAGCCGGAAAGCGGAATTAAAAGAATGGAGCATTACTTAAAAGACGCTGCCGCCAAAGAGCCGTCAGACTGGGCTGACAGCGCGATCGCCAGATGGAAAAAGGACCTCAGGCTGCTCGATCAGTTTTATGAGCAGACAGAGGAAAAACCTGAGGAATACCATTTGGAAAAACAAGCGCTGAAAGCCTTATATCAGCCGAACATTCACATTCAGATTGAAAACGGCGGTTTATTTTTCCTGCAAAGTAATTTTTCTGGATAAGCGTTATCCATTCGACACCTTTCCCGTTTTTTCTGGAAATTCTATATTATAATAAAAGTATATAGAAAAAATTTCTGGCGTTTCGCATGCGATGAATCACTTCCAGACATGTAAAGATAAGGTCATGGGCGGATTGGCTGAAATACATAAACAAGTATTTTAGGAGGAGAAAATGCATGAAAAATGCAAAAATGGAATTTTCGCAATTAGATAAGGAATGGGTTGAGCTGATATTAGAAGCCCAAAAAGCAAATATCAGCCTAGAAGAAATACGCAAATACCTGCTTTCGCATAAAAAGTCTTCTCAACATATCCAGGCAGCCAGAAGTCATACCGTAAATCCTTTCTGAATGTGCTATAATATCACAAGGAAGGTGATGACATTGATTGGCCAGCGTATTAAACAATACCGAAAAGAAAAAGGCTACTCACTATCAGAACTAGCTGAAAAAGCTGGGGTAGCGAAGTCTTATTTAAGCTCAATAGAACGAAATTTACAGACGAACCCCTCCATTCAATTTCTCGAAAAAGTCTCCGCTGTTCTGGACGTCTCGGTTCATACTTTACTTGATGAAAAACATGAAACCGAATACGATGGTCAATTAGATAGTGAATGGGAGAAATTAGTTCGCGATGCGATGACATCCGGGGTATCAAAAAAACAATTTCGTGAATTTTTAGATTATCAAAAATGGAGAAAAGCGCAAAAAGAGGAGTAGTGCCGCCATATGTGCACAACTCCTCTTTTAACTGTCCGACTTTCGGATTAGTTTTTATCCTCACTGTGAGCCTTTTCATTTTCCTTGACGTAACCGTCTTTATCCGTATGATCTTTCGTAATGGTCAAGCCGTTCCATTGCGTTGCTTCAAAAGAGAATTGAAGAGAAATCGCATTGCCTTGGAACTTGTTTTGCACACTTAATCCGTCCGCAGTTTTTGCGGTGTCATTTTTAAATTGGATTTCCATTCTCACCTGGTCATAATCAGCAGGCGTTTTCGGAACTCCGTCGTACTCAGGAGCTGTTTTGCCGTTAATGGTTGCTACATTGACTTTTCCGCTCTCACTCAGGAATTTCGGATCAATGTGCTTGCTGATCGCTTCGGCAGCTGCTTTATCCTGTTTTGTTGACATTAAGTATAAGTCTTTCAGGCTGGCCGCCTTCAAAATGATATTTTTAGGATAGCCGTTGCCCCCTTCTTTACCGACTGTCAGAACCGTAATTTCAAACTGACTGAGGAAATCCTCCGCAGATTCATTTCCTTTCTTTGCTCCTTTAAAGTCAGTAAAATTCAAAGCCATCAGCACTTCTTTAATGGCAAGTGAACCGTTGTTTCTGAATTCAAAATCTTTCGTCAATTTATCACCTGGTTTTAAGTTTGACAAATTGACATTGGCTGATTGTTCTTTAGCCGATAAATCAAGTGTTCCTGACGCAAATGTAGCGTCTGTCGACTTCACATCATTAAATGCGGCCCATGTGCCTCCTCCTACTAATGCTAAACCGAGTGCGGCTGAGGCAACGCCCAAGCTTAATTTCTTTTTCATACCCATGTCTGTACTCTCCCCTTACTTTTTATTTTTGTTATCAAATCCTGTCGCCAGGTTGCAACCGTATTCATGTAGAGATGGTTCCCTTTTTCGCATGTTCTTCCAGCGCTTTCGTTTTCCGCTCAATATCGCGGAGGGCGCTGACAATGACTGTTATTGAGTAAATCAAAAGCATGACGCCGGGAACGATTAACAGAATCGCCGTTCCGATCGGCTGGCTGGCCAAATGTATGACATATCCGGCATACGGAAGCTGATATCCCGTATACTGGGCCGCCACTTTTTCAGCTTGAACGGGTGCGGCATCCGGGGCGGCATTATGGTCCCCTTTTGTCTCAAACAGCAGGCTCCCGTCCTTTTTTGTGATCCCGATTATTCTGTGTGTGACGGCTGTTCCGTCATCTTGGGTAAAGGTGATCACATCCCCTTTTTTTAAGTCATTCACGTCAGAAATTTTCTTTACCGCTATGAGCGAACCCGTCTTAAATTCCGGGTCCATTGAACCCGACAGCACGGATTTCAGCGTATAGCCGAAGATGGCCGGCTCACCCCCGGAAGCCCGGGTCGAAATCACCGTTAACGTCAGCACAATAATCAAGCTGAAGATGACGGCATACAAAATATTACTGATCAGTTTCAGCGTTTTTTTCATGTTCTTCCCCGCTTTCTTTTACCGGCTCAGCCGGCTCTTTCTCCGTTTTCTTTAGATCGGAAACGGTCGCCTGTTCCCGGCATTTGACGAGTTTCATCGGTTTTGACCACTCAAATTTTTCTTCGTCCGCCGGATACCCTTCAGGCTTGTAAACCTTGAATGCGTATATGCCCGGCTGCAAAGACCGCTTTGACTCAATTTTATAAATCGTTTTGCTTTTTTTATCAGTAATAAGCCCTTTATCCACAACATTGCCGTTTCGTAAAGGCTGCTGCTGAGAAGCAATTTTATGGAGCTCCCATTTCCAGTCAGAAACAGTCCGCTCTTTTCCCTTATTCTCCAGCTCGGCATAGAGCTGAAGCGGCGCACACACGGTGCCTGACGTATCAGTTTGATTTGTTATATGTAAATCACTTTGATCCCAGCGTTCGTCATAACGGCAATCGTCATCCGTATATTGAAAATCTCCGCACGTTTGAACCTGGAGACTGAAGCTTTTCACATCATTGAAGGAGGAACTTGTATCACCTGTGAACTGAGCACATATCGTCACGGACAGGCAAAAAATGAACGAAAGCCGTAAAAATAGCATCATCCGCCATCTCACCTTGCCCTTTTTTTCCATTCGCAACAATCGGAACATGCCTTACCCCCTGTAAAACTGTTAATAAATATGACAACCGTTCTCTTTAAAGAACTGTATGAACAAAGTATAATCAAGGATTATCGTCTTGAAAAATGTCAAAATCGGTCAAATTGTTCGTTTTTGAGAATGGTATCTTTTAAAAACAGCGTTTTGCTTCAAATTACACACCTTTTTGGAATTTTTTCTAATAAAACGTGAGAAAATAACGAGGTGCCTAGAACAAAATGGAAAGTATATACAGCGAAAGGACGAAGAATGATGATCAAACAAAGTCTGATTTGCCTTTCTCTTCTTGTTTTCGGGGTTTCAGGAACAGCTCAGGCGGAAACGGTGCCTTATTATGCTGTTCACCATAAATCAAAATGGGAAAAGTTAGCAGAAAAGGAAGCTAAAAAAAGATATCCGCTCGCCCAAACGTTATTTATTCAAAAGGTGTGGGATCGGAAAAGAACGGACGAAGCAGTCAAGCAATACCACTTGACATTGCGGGATGGCGAAAAAGAATTTGGCGTGTTTGTTACGATTTCTTTTAATCCCTACAGCCAAAAGGTAAATAAAATTGCCGTCATTGAGGAATACCAATAAGGCCCTCCTGTATCAGGAGGACCTTTCGTGTGATTCACTTTATTTTTTCCGCTGCATCCACAGCTTAAAACTATACGGCAATATTCCGAACCAGTGCTGAGAAGCCGGCACTTTCTTTTCTTTCCGCACTTCTTTTCGCTCTCTCCGTTCCTGTTTCGGCGTATCGAAATATTTAACGAATTGCTCAGTCATATATTTTACATAATCATTTGTTTTCACGGCTCTCACCTCATAGTGCTGTCTTTACTATGAAGTGTTGTCCCGCCGCCTCTTTTTTATACTTCCGTCCATTGAATCAGCTGTTTCTTCTTCTGATCGAACAAAAGGTGAGCCTCCCGTCTCGTTCCTGTCGTGGTTTCCGCCTGAATTGTAACCTGAACCGTTTCCCGCCGATCACTCCCCGTGATGTGAAAAGAAACGGTGCCATACGGAAAACGCTGTGTACCAGTTTGGACCCTTTGTCCCTGTGTCATATGGCGGCTTGACAGCAGCGCGCCGTTTTGGAGCAGGTTCTCTCCGGTCCAGTACTCCCCGGCCTCTTTTGCAAATGTTTTTCGGGTGATGAAATCAGATGAAGTATAGCTGATGACAAGTAAAACTGCGGCAGAAACAAACAGAACCGCGGGATATATAAAACCGTCAGATTTGTACATTTAATCACCTTTAAAAAAGCTGTAAACCGGAATGACCGCCTGATTCTTTTTACCTGCAACGCTTGAGATCTCTAATAAGAGCAGGCCGTTTTTCACATCAGCCGTTAATGATGCCGCGTTTTGCAGGATCGGCACGTGGCCTTTTCCGTTTACTCTTTTCCTTATCATCTTATGATAAATTTCAAAACGCACTTCTTCGCCTCCTGTTTTCCGGCATGCTAACGCCCGTCCGCCGTCCGCCGGCTTCACAGTCTCAGCCTGTTTACATTCGTTCATGATCTGCTGAACGGCAATTTGATGCTCCCGGCTGTCTAATCCGCCGTTATCGGTCCGGTTTGATAAAAACAGATGTAAAATCGGGCCCAAGGTGCCTGATAGGAAAAGACAGACTGCCAAGGAGAACAAAACATTAAGAAGCGTAAAGCCAGTCTGTTTTGAGAATGCTGAGGCACATTTCTTTTTCGCTGCGGTCAGCCGTACACACTTTGTAATACTCACCATCCTCCTTCCACTTCACACCGGGAGACGGCGGCTTTTTTCCGGTCATCATATAAGTGCTGATATGTTTCTGAAGAAGCTGGTACGCTTCATGGCGATCTTCTATTTTCAGACCATCAGTCAGCATGCCCGTCCAGACCGGAATGATAGACGTCATAAGGAACAGCCAAATGGCCATTGCTGATAGTGTTTCAATAGTAGAGAACCCCTTATTTCCGTTTAGCATGGACATTTCCGCTCCCTAAGTAAACTGTGATCTCATAGGTGAACCCGGCGCTCTTCAATTGAATCTTTCCTCCCGAATTCGGATGGCCTTTTTCGTTAAATTCAAGGCTCTCCGGTAAAGTCACAAGTGTAATGTGAAGCGAATCAAAGGAACGCTCGACAATCCTTCCGCCTGACTGCAGTTTGTATTTATGCTCTTTTGGAAGAAAAGTGATCTTTGTTCTTTTATGTTCTGCGATAGCCGTTTCCTGAGCAAGCTGAATATCTTTTTGGAGCTGTTCTGTTTTTTGCCGCACGGCAAGGTGGGTGTAGACCGGCGGAACCGTCGTGAACAAAACCGTCAGCAGGACGGACGCCAGGCTTAACACAATCAGGCTTTCAAGAAGGGTAAACCCATTTTCTGTCCGCCTGTTATTGTTCAACTGTAACTTCTCCGCCACTAATTAAGATCTGTTTACCATTCGGGCAGGCTGTATTCTTTTTGATATACCCCTCTGATTGTAAATCGTTCATATCCGGCATTTTACCTTCATGGTCGATTTCGTACGCCGTCACTTGGGCTTTCACCATATTCTGCAGTCCTTCACAGCCTTTATGCTGAATGCTTTGATTATGTTTTGTAACGTTAGGAATGGTGATTAAAAGCAGAATGGAAACGATAAATAAAACGATCAGCATTTCAATTAAAGTAAATCCATCTTGATTTTTCAGACGAAGCACTCCCTTACATTTGGTTCATCATCTGGTACATCGGCATCAGCATTGACATGTAGACAATTAAAATCATACCGGCCACAACACCGTAAATGACAGGCTGGAGAATGCTGGTATACTTCGCCGCGTTTTGTTCAAGACGCTCCATCATAAACTGGCTGTACGTATAAAGTTCGCGGTGAAGCAGGCCGTTTGCCTGTCCGTGGCTGACTGCAGCCGCAAGGTCTTTTTCATAACACGGATGCCCGGAAAGAGCGGATTCTATGGTTTCTCCGGCTTTCAGACGTGTAATGAGCATCTCTGCTTCTTCACGATAAAAAGGCAGAAAAGATTGCTCTTTAAAAGCTGTTAAGCTGTCATAGATAGATAGGCCGGATTTCAGAAGACTGCTGAGCTGTAAAGAGAAAAAGTAGCTGTTAAAAAGAACGGCCGCTTTTCCTAATAGTGGTATTTTCACAACAATCAGCATTTTATCTTGCGGGGATTTTTTTTTACATAAGAACCAAACGTACAAAAACAAGCAGAAAGCGGCGGACAGCGCCAGTGCGCAGGCTTCATGAAAATGCCGAAAAAATGCAAAGATGAAAGCAGTCGTACGGGATGTATTCATATTCATTGATTGATAAATCCCAGAAAACTGCGGAATAATTAAACTTTGCAGGATATAAAACATGACACAGACGGAAGAAATTAAAAACACCGGATACCGGAGCATTTTTTTGATTTGATTCGTCTGCATGAGCTTTCTCTGTAACAAGTCGCCGCTTTGTTTCATCGCCCCCGGCAATTCTCCGTGTTTCTCCGCGAAATAGCAGATAGAGACGGCTTCTTTGTGGAAAGACAGTGCCTCAAGCACTTGGTAAAACGCATCACCTTCCCTCAGCCGGCGGATTCCGTCCGTCAGCTCTGCAAGCTGACGTTTATGCAGCTGTAGTTGCAGCAGTCTGAGCCCTTCAATCAGACTGTATCCTTTTTCCGTCATTTCACCGAGCCTTTTCAAAAAAGCCGCTTGATCCTTCAAGGGCCAGGTTCGTTTAATCCGCTTCATGATACACCCACCGATCGTAATTGTCGGTCGTGACATAGCCGAGCGCGATTCCTTTTCTGATCAGCCTGCGGAGCGTCTGATATTGAAAATTGGCGTGCTCTCCCTTTGCTTCCTGAAAGCATTGGGTGAGGTTTTTCCCGTAGAGCAGTTCATAAATGCCCGCACGGCGTGTCTGTCTGTACATCCGGCAGTACACGGAACAGTTTTCCTCTTTGCAGAACGGACATGTTAAATCAACCAGACGCTGAGCGGCAATGGCAATGACGGTTTGTTCAATTTCTGTCATGTTCACGCCGAACTCCAGCAGCCTGTATATGGCGCCCTTAGCATCTCTTGTATGCAGGCTTGAAAGAACGAGGTGTCCCGTCATGGCCGCGCGGACTGCGATTTCAGCCGTCTCGGCATCCCTGATTTCCCCTAAGATGATCATATCGGGATCATGTCTTAAAATCGCTTTTAAACCGGCGGAATATGTGACTCCGGCTTTTTCATTCACCTGAACTTGCAACACATCCTCATCTCTTGTTTCTACGGGGTCTTCAAGCGTGACAATCCGCCGGTTGAAATGCCTTTTTGCATAGTTGACAAGCGAGTAAAGAGTAGTCGTTTTTCCAGAGCCGGTCGGGCCGGTAAACAGAAGCAGGCCGTGCGAATGCTTCAGAAAGGACAATAGTGCGGCGCCCGCCCCCCGAAATAAGGACAGTTTATCCAAAGGGGGAATCTGCCGCTTAGGCAAAAGCCTGATGACAAGACTTTCATCATTCATTGTCGGCAAGGTTGACATTCTCAAATGAACGGTTTCCGTCGGAAGCGGCAGAGACAATGACCCGTTTTGCGGCTTACGTCTTTCTCCTATATCCATGGCCGATAAAAACTTGAAATGAGAAATAAGCCTTACGCATTCCTCTTTTTTTAAGACTCTTTTTTTCACAAGAGCATGGCCGATGCGAAAATGAATGAAAGCATCCTTTTCTCTCGGCACAATGTGTATATCTGAAGCCCTTGCCGTATAGGCCTCATTTATGATGTTCCTGCTGTATGTTTCAATATTTTCCACAAGACTTCCCTCCTTCCGCACGTATTGTAAATCAGATACACAAAAGCCGGCAAAGGAGAGATTATGCGTTTTACACTGTGTAAAACGTAAAAAAATAAAAAATAAGCCCCCTGACATTGATTTACCGAATGAAATCCGGAACCATTCGGCCATTTTCAGCCATCAAAAAAGCAGGCGTATGCCTGCTCTTCTTAGCGTTTCTTTTCTTTCCGCAAATATTTTTTTTGATGCTCCCTCAAAATGTCCCCTGTCCAGCCTTTCTGCCGCAGATAAATATAAATCAGCAGGGTTGATACAATAATGAGCACGATGGAACAAATATACGCATATTTCCAATGAAGCTCCGGCATGTTATCAAAGTTCATCCCCCAGAGAGCTCCAAGCGCCGTCATCGGGGTAAAGAGAGTTGTAAAGATCGTCAAGGCTTTCACAATTTCATTTCCTCTTTGGGAGGTAATGACTTCCTCGGCGTGCAGCAGATTGCTCAATTCCTGATCAAACTCATTGATATATGTAATTCCTCTTTCCATCTTTTGATGAGCTCTGAGGTAATCTTTCTGCCTGTCATTTTTCGGAAGAAACGCTTCTTTTAAAGCCATTTCCACTTTTTTAGCCCCCAGTGTAAGACCTTTCCAAATGAACAGCTCATGGCGCAATTTATGCACATTTTCCAAGATTCCTTTGCTGTTGTCATCATGAATCTGCCATTTCAGCGTCCGCTGCTTGACTTCAAATTCATCCAGTCCGATCAGATAGGAATTCATCAGCTCTCCCAGCAGAACAAAAAAGCCTTCAATCGGATTTTCACAGGTTTGAATCTGCTGTGTGGCATGCTTTTCTTTTACACCGCGCAGCAGCGAAAAATCAAAATTAATCGTAAAAAAGAAGTCTCTCGTAATATAAAAGTGAAATACGGTATGGTTTTTTTCATCATCTAATCCTTGATGATAGATTAAAGAACCGAAAACCGCTTCATTATTCTGATCATTTGTATCTGAGCGCAGAAAGTTTATATGATTTTCATGTTCAAACCACTTTTCGCATTGCGGCCAGTGATTGTGATGGATCATTTTTTTCGCTTCCGTTTTTTCATGCGGACCGAGCTGGTACCACAGCCAGTCCGCTCCCGAATGTACCTTCATCTCTTGTCATCCTCCAGTATCGCTTTCTTGTTTTATTACCGTAAATGAGGCGGGCTAAACCAGGCTCGATGTTTGAGCAGCTTTCTACAGTGGTATTATTCCGAAAAAAGGGAGGTGCAAGCCTTCCTTCGCGGAAGGCGTTACATTGTATATCATCAAACTATCTGCCATCGTACTATTTATTTTATTAACGGCGTGTTTTGTCGCCATAGAGTTTTCAATCGTTAAAGCAAGGCGCTCCCGCATTAATCAGCTCATTGAGGAAAATGTAAAAGGAGCAAAAGCAGCCAAGCATGTCATTACACACCTCGATGAATATTTATCGGCGTGCCAATTGGGCATCACCGTCACCGCTTTGGGGATCGGCTGGCTGGGTGAACCGACAGTCAAAGCAATGCTTCAGCCGTTATTTTTAAAAACCGGAGTTCACGAAGCGGTTGCCCAAGTACTGTCATTAATCATCGCCTTTCTGCTGGTTACATATGTGAATGTCGTCATCGGCGAACTCGCCCCGAAAAGTTTTGCTATCCAAAAAGCCGAGCGGATTACACTTTTATCTGCCAGACCGATGATTTTGTTTTATAAGTTAATGTTTCCGTTCATCTGGCTGCTCAATCATTCCGCACGCCTGATTACAGCCATGTTCGGCTTGAAGCCTGCTTCCGAACATGAAATGGCTTATACGGAAGAGGAATTGCGGGTGCTCCTTGCCGAAAGCTATCGAAGCGGCATGATCAAAAAAAGCGAGCTGCATTACGTAAATAACATTTTTACATTTGATAAGCGCACTGCCAAAGAAATTATGGTGCCCCGGAATGAAATGGTGAGTCTGCCGTTAGACAGCGGATCGGGACATATGCTCCGGGACATTATCAAAACAAATAAATATACCCGGTATCCCGTAGTAAAAGGAGATAAAGATCATGTAGTCGGCATCATCAATATAAAAGAAGTTTTATTCAGATTCCTGTCAGAAGGAGCGGCGTTTACAAAACACGAACTCAGCCCTTACATCCAGCCGGCGATCCATGTGATTGAGACGATTCCGATTTATCAATTATTCGTTAAAATGCAGCGGGAACACGCCCATATGGCCATTCTCATTGATGAGTACGGCGGAACCGCGGGATTAGTAACGGCGGAAGACATCATTGAAGAGATCGTCGGCGAAATCCGCGACGAATTTGATACGGATGAAACACCTTCCGTTCAAAAGCTTGGGAAGAACCGCTATCTCCTGAACGCCAAATTGCTGATCAGCGACGTCAATGATGTACTCGGAACAGAGATTACGGCTGATCAAGTCGATACACTCGGGGGCTGGTTTCTTACTCAGCATATTGACGCGAAGCCCGGGAGCACCATTGATTTTGAAGGCTACACATTTACGGTAAAAGAAATCGACAGCCATCATATCATTACGATTGAAGCTGAAAAAGCTGAATAGCTGAGGGAGACATCCCTCCCGGCCATTCAGCTTTTTATCATCTTAATGATTCTTTTACGATAAATCCGTTTTTTGCCAGCGCTTTCGCCAGACTCTGCTCCGTTTTCACCTGAGAAAAATCGATGCCGAGCTTCACGACGGTCTGCGCGATTTCCGGCCTGATGCCTGAGATTGTCGTTTCTATGCCAAGAAGTTTTGTGCTGTCAATCACTTTAAAAATCTGATAAGCGACCATCGTATCCACAATCGGCACACCTGATATATCTAAAAATAAATAAGAAAGACGGAGTGAAGAACATTGGTCAAGCACCGATTCCAAAATCATTTTTGCCCGGTAGGTGTCAATTTCGCCGACGAGCGGCAAAATTCCAATACCGTCGGCAATCGGCATAATCGGCGCGCTTAGTTCGTTAATCATTTCTTTTTGGGCGTTTAATTGTGTAACCGTCACTTTATAATATTCCTCTGTAAATACTTCAATCATATGGTCAATTGCTTTGTTCAGCTTCTCTCCCCAATGGAATACCGCATTCGCCCCAGGCTTCTCAGACATTGTTTCACAGCACGTCTGTATGCGGTTCCAGACCAATCTCCGGAATTCTTTAAAGCTCGTGACGCTTTCATAGACCGGTACTTCATGGACGGCCCGGTCCCTTGCGAACTGAAGCGCCCATTTTGTCAGCTCCTCTTCCCCGCCGTCTTTTTCCGATAAAATGCCGGCAACGATTTCAATTAACAGACGGTGCTGCATTTCCGCTTTCTGATCATCTGAAGGCCGCCCCGATTTTGGTATGAGCAGCCACTGGCGTGTGATTTCACCTGATTCTTCAATTAAGGTTCGAGATAATGTTTCACTCAAATGTTTCACGTGTCTCCTCCATTCAAATTCCTTTGTATGTATAAATCGGCGCCGGACGCACATACTGTAATTACATCCGATGGGCTATAGCCAAGCGGTAAGGCAATGGACTTTGACTCCGTGATCGTTGGTTCGAATCCAGCTAGCCCAGTCCCGCAACCGCAAAAAACGAAGATTAGCTGATAAATTTTGATCAGCGGATCTTCGTTTTTCTCTTATGATACAGATTGATGTACCGTTTTTTTCTTCGTCAGCTTCATCAGTTCTCCCGGATTGTATCCGATAACGAGCTTATTTCGATCGATCAGAATCGGACGCCGCAGCAGTTTCGGCTTCTCAGTCAAAAGCTTCAGCACTTCATTTACAGTCATTTCTTCAATGTTCAGGTTGAGATTTTTAAATGTTTGACTTCTCGTCGCCAATATTTCATCAATTCCTTCAGTCGTTAATGATAAGATCTGCTTCAATTCATCAATTGTCGGTGTCTCCCTGAATAGATGGCGCTCTTGAAAGTCAACATTGTGGGCTTTTAACCAATGTTTCGTTTTTCGGCATGATGTGCAGCTCGGGTATGAATAAAAAATAAGTTCTTTCATTTTTAAAAATTCCTCCCTCGGATAATCCGTCTCTTTGTTAACATAAGTACCCTGAACTTTTTTTCATTAAACATATTTCAAAAAGATTTTTCGGATCTTTTTCAGAGGGCGGCATAAGATATAAAACACAGGGAAAGACATAAATTCCACAATAAATATAATCATGAAAATGTTTACATTTCGAGTGCCGATCTATTATAATAAACTTCAGATAGACTCTCGGGAGGGGATAAGGAATGAATCGCATGTTCCGGGTGTTAGGATTTTGGACGGGGATATTTGCAGTCATGTTTTTTTTAGGGGGCATGAAAGACGCTTCACTTTTGTTTTTTGGACAGACGATCTTTTTCGTATTTCTTTCTTATTTGAATCTGACTGAGCGGATGTATATTTATATTTTCGGAGCTTACTTAACCGTATTTTTCGCCGGATTTACATATTACTCTATTTTTATTATGACACCGGGCGGCGGAACCCACTGACAGAAAAAGACAGACCGATTATGGTCTGTCTTTTTTCATTTACAGTGAAAAACCATTGATAAACGGGTTTCGCTCCTGCTCTGTCTGGATGTCCGTTTCCGGCCCGTGCCCGCTTAATACAAGTGTATGTCCGGGAAGCGTGAGCAGTTTTTGATGAATGGACTCAAGCAATACGTCCTGACTTCCGCCGTGTAAATCAGTTCGGCCGATGCCTCCCTGAAAGAGCACATCACCTGAAATCACCAGATCCGCGTCCTTCACATAATAAGAAACGCTTCCCGGTGAATGTCCCGGCGTAAACAATGTCTCCAAATGGAAAGGCCCGATGTCCAAAATGCCGTCGCCTTCGATGAGCCGTTCGGCGGGCCGTGCCGTTACGGCGATGCCCCGCAATATGCCTGATCCGTTTAAGGAAGAGTCCTCCAGCCACTTTTCTTCATTTTTGTGAAGATATACGGGAACATCCCATCTGTCTCTTACTTCGTCAAGCGCGCCGATATGGTCAAAATGGGCGTGCGTCAGTAAGATAGCCAGCGGCTTCAGATTGTTTTCTTTTATGTAATTGTTGATTTTGTCCGCTTCCCCGCCCGGATCAAAAATAAGACAGGACTGATCCTCACTGACAAGAAAATACGCGTTTGCCTGAATCGGACCGGCCGGCATTCGTCTCCATTTCACTTTCATCACCTCTTTATGTATATGCCCTTATTATGAAGGTTTTCTGCGGAAGATTCAATGAATGCGGCGGGAAAACGCTATCGACAAACAAAATGAAAACGGTTAAAATGAAATGGAAAGATTTTCAGGTTCCAATGACAAAGGAGGAGCATGATGTTACTTGTTGTAATCTTCGGCCTTGTCGCATTATTAGCTGTATTAGGAGTCCTGCGGGCTGTCAGACAGAGAAATATCCTGGGATTTTTGTTAGCCGCCGCCACGCTGGGCGTGTTTGGCTGGTTTACCGTAATGACCGTTGTAACCAGCGGCTATCCTACTGCACATTAAAAGCCTGTATCCAATGGATACAGGCTTATTTTTTATTGCTGCAAATGTTTGCTGACACTTTTGATTTTGCTCTCCAGTGTCGTTTCTTTATCACGTCTGTCATCAATGCGGATATTTGTCGCCACTCTGTGCAGCCCTTTTTGGAACGGGGCTTCGTGAATGTCCTGAATGACTGCGAATAAGTCGCTCAGCTCACCTTCAATCAAAGTGTTCATCGGCGTGAGCTGAAATTTGATCTTGCCGGCAGCTTTGTAACCCTCCAAAATGTTTTGCACATCCGCTACATACTCACTGACGCTCGGTGTTTTTGTTCCGATCGGAATGATTGTCACATCTGCAATTGCCATTTGGTTCAAACTCCTTTTTCATTTGTTATGATTGGTTCTGTCATGCCTGTTTTCAGTGAAATCAGACGGTCATACGTAAAGCCGTATAAAGCGTATTCCCCGTTCGGAGAGATCTGAATCGGCTCCATTTCCGTGTTTTTGAGCACCGTCCGCTCCCGTTCGTCTCCTAAGTCAAAACTGATCAGATTGTAAGAGCGGCCTTCAGGCTTAAATATGTAAAACCGCTTGTGTGTCTGATCGTAATCATATTCCATCGGCGCAAAGCTCTCATACTTTTTTTGGAGAGGAAAGCGGTACGTCACGGATGCCGGCTTTTGGAAAAGGAACTCGCCGTCTCCGTCCGATTGATCCGTTTGTCTGACGGCAATCGTCATGCCCGGGCGGGAATCGGCCCAGATGACGTGATGAAGCACTCTTTTTTCTTTTTTTGTCTGCAAGTCATAAGAATATAAAGGACCCTCTTCCTCCGTTTTTCCTTGCTTGATATATTGGAATTCATCAGTGGATGTCCAATGGACAAAAGGGGCCTGAACGGGACTCTTTTTTAAAATGCCGTTGTTCATATCGGCCGTATAGGCAGTGAAGTCCCATGTTTCAGTAAAAACGGTAATCATCATTTGATACGGGTCATACGGATTCCAAGCCGTCTCCAGTTCATAAGAGTTAAAGGCTTTGTGATAAAGTCTTTTCCCCTGCTTGTTCATAAGCACAAGCTCAGTCTGACCGCTGCTTGTCACCTGTACGAGAATCAGCTGTTTTTTCCGGCTGATCTTTACATTGACAATATTGCCCTTTGTTTCATAGAGCCGTTCGGATTTTCCGCTGAAAAGATCATATTTCATCAGCTGATGATGTGCTGTATACAGGATCGTTCTGTTATCCAGCCATCCTTCCGTTTTCTCCGCTTCCTTTTTACTGAGCGGAACGATTTTCTGTTCTGCCGATTTTGCCGAAACGCCTGTGTCTTGCTGCTGATGAGATGGTTCACAGGCCGCTAAACACAGAACGAATGCGGACAGCAGAACACAAACCAAGTATCTCACCAGCCTTCCCTCCATTCTTTTCTATTGTCCCATATTTGTTTATGTAAACAAATGAGAAATTTCACAGATGTCTCAAAAAACAAGCGACCTCCACAAAATACCTTCCGTCGCTTGATAAATATCAGCAAACTGATGAAAAGGCAAAGGGTTTTTTCCCTTCCCGAGCTCAATGGTATAGCCCTCTTTTCCATACTGCTGTATAAACCAATCCCTAAAACCCGCATGGCTGTCAATGGTTTTAACGCCTTGATAGCGGTTTCCGCTTATCGCTTCAAACTCCCGAATCATCCGGGATGATTGCTCCGGTTCACATTCTTCGTATCCCCAATAAATCTCTTCTCCCTGCGTATGAAGAGCGATCAGCCGGTCAGGCGGCTGCTCCGTTATCAGCCGGTGCATCGCCTGCGCCTCCGGTTCAGTGAGCGGCGCCGTCCCCGGAAAATCACGGTATGAAGGGGCTTTCGGTTTGCGCCTCTGTTCAATATCCCAATTGGATGGGAAATGTTTATTTAAATCCACACCGTTTATATTCGCCTTCCATTCGCGGAAATCCGGGCGGTGTTCATTTAATCGATTAAGAAATTCATTTTTTTCTGATAAATCTTCACATCCGTAAAGTACGAGATCAACACCGTCGGGATTTACGAGCGGAACGAATGACAATGATGTCAGGCTGAATATATCAAGCGCAGAGTGCCCGAAAACGGTTTTATTTTCGCATAATGCCGCGCAATATTCTTTACACCATTTAAGCGCGACCGAGGTGGTGATCCATTCATTGGCATGAAATGAGGCGTTTACATGGACTTTTCTTTCAGCCGTATCCGCACCTATTTTCAGCTCATAAAGCGGCTTTCCCAATACGGAACTGCCGATTTTACGGCACGTGACAAACGGAAAGACATCCGTTATTTTCTCAATTTCTTCATAAACCGATTCGGAGCCGTACACCTTTTCTTCCTTCACCCATTGATCAGCGGAAAGAATCCTTTCACAGTGCCGGATGTATCGCGAAAGCCCGCTCAGCGTCTCAAGCGGCGGACCCTCTGACTGCCCGCTCACGGCAAAGCCGGGACAAAATAATTCATCGTTTTCCGCCGTTTTATCAGCGGCTTTCAACAGTTTTTCATCAATTGAAAGCACCTTTGCAATATCTTTCATATGCTGTTTCAATTCAGGTTTGACACGAATTCCCGCCATGTTCATCCCCCTTTTTTAAAAACTATATGACTGGGGAGATAAAAAAAGAAAGCCGCCCGCGATATGGGCAGGCTGACTTTCTTCAGCAGTTTTGATGTTTGAGCCATTCATTTTTGGCAATCCACGCCCCGCCGATGACTCCGGCGTCATTTCCAAGTGCCGCAATCGAAATATCGGCCGCTTCCGCAGAACGCGGGAACGCGGTGATTTTGAAAGTCTCTTCCACTTTTGACCGCAGGATTTCACCCGCTTTGGAGACGCCTCCGCCGAGCACGATTTTCGTCGGATTCATGGCGCTTGCCAGATTTCCGAGCACGAGGCCTAAATGTTTTGCGACATAATCGACGACTTCAAGCGCTGTCTTATCCTGCTGTTTAGCCGCTTCGAACACGTCACGTGCTGTCAGATCGCGCACTTGTAAGAGCGAAGAGTCGGAAACCGCCGCAAGCTTTTCTTTCGCGATGCGGACGATGCCGGTTGCGGACGCAATCGTTTCGATGCAGCCGGATTTTCCGCAGTTGCACGGAGCTCCTCCTTCCGGAATACTGCAAATATGACCGATTTCTCCGCCGGCCCCGTTTTTGCCGTGAACGATTTCTCCGTTGACGATGATGCCTCCGCCGACTCCGGTTCCGAGCGTCACTAAAATGACATCTTTAGCCCCGTCACCTGCACCCTTCCACATTTCTCCGAGCGCTGCGATATTGGCATCGTTTTCAATGACGGCCGGAATACCCGTTTCCGCCTCGAGATGGTCTTTCAGCGGATAGTTTTTCCACCCCATATTTGTCGTCTCATAGACCATCCCCGTCGTCATTTCCACGGGTCCGGGCGCTCCCATTCCGATCCATTTTACGATCCGTTTCGGCTTGTTCAGTTCTTCCAGCTTCTGGTCAAGCGCTTTGGCGATCGTGACCGTAATTGTGTTTCCTGATTTATCGGTCGGAACTTCCCATTTATGCTGAATTTCACCGTACATGTTGATAAAGGCCAGCTTGATGGTTGTTCCGCCAAGATCAATCCCCGCAAACCATGTATCTTCCATAATAATCTCCTTTTCTTATTAAAATCCTGCTGTGTTATCTGCCTTTGATCCGCTCCGATTCTCTCTGAAGAACTCCGGCGGCTTTTTGCCATAATTCTCTTTCAATCACGTTTGACAAGTACATTTCCTTTAATTCATCTTTCATAAAGTCAATTTCGGCTTGTCTGTCACCGAAATAAACGATATGTCCGAATGACTTAAACAGCTGCTGCACGTCATAAAATGAATTCATCTTCTTCACCATTTCTATTCTTCTTAGTATAAGCGTATTTCATCACTGATCCGGGCGTCAAGCAAAAAACGATTGGAGAAAATATCCTTGTATTATTTTCATAAATTGTATATTCGCAATTGTAAAAAAACACTCATTTATGCGTTTTTCTGTTACAATACTTTCGTGCCCAAAAGCACAAAAGGATTAAAGTTTGATGGGGTGTTGTTTTGAAACAAGAAAAAAGGCTGACGTTCATCTCAGCCATCAGTTTATTTGTCTTGATGTTAGCAGTCATTATTTCCTGCCTGTTTTTCTTTCATACAGAGCCGCATATGCCGCTGTTCTTTTGCGTCATTATTCTGTCTCTGGCAGGTTTGTGGCTCGGTTTCTCGTGGGAGAGTCTTGAGAAAGGAATTGTCAGCGGATTGAAAAACGGTGTGCAGCCGATTATCGTGCTGGCTTTGATCGGTGTGCTGATCGGCGCCTGGATGTACAGCGGCGCCATTCCCACCGTCACCGTTTACGCTTTGTCGATTATACAGCCGAGTCTGCTGCTTTTGACCGCATTATTTTCCTGCATGATTATCAGCACGCTTGTCGGCTCAAGTCTGACAACTGTCAGTACAATCGGCGTCGCGCTGTTAGGGGTAGCAAGCGCGGCGGGAGTTCCGCTCGAATGGACGGCGGGAGCAGTCATTTGCGGGGCTTGTTTCGGTGATAAAATGTCACCGATGTCCGACACGACGAATTTTGCCGCCGGAATCGGCGAAATTCCGATTTTTAAGCATATTCGCCATATGATGGGCACTACCGTTCCGGCACTGCTGATCACGATTGTTCTTTTTTATATTCTCGGTTCATCGGTTTCAATAAATGCCGCTTCAACGCAAAATATTGAGGCGGTCATTTCCGGAATAAAAGAGGCCGTGCACGTTACGCCTTGGTCGCTTCTTTCACCTCTGTTGGTGATCATTTTAGCTGTGAGACGGGTTTCCGTGATTCCGGTGCTTACCGCCGGTATTATTTCCGCAGGGCTTCTGACTGCTGTTTTTATTCCTGACAGCAGCATTCAAGGATTTATATCCGCCCTGCAAAGCGGGACGGCGTTTAAAACCGGCGACCAGGCTGTGGCCAGCATTATCAACAGAGGCGGGCTCCAATCGATGATGGGATCAGTCTCTCTGATCATGATCGCCTTTGCGCTCGGCGGCCTGATGGAAAAAACGGGCCTGATCGCGGCGCTGCTTCAAGGATTGATAAAAGGCGTGCATACGAAAGGACGTCTTGTCATGGCGACCGTCTTCTCAAGTATAGGCGTAAACCTTGCGACAGGTGAGCAGTATTTGTCGATCTTAATTCCGGGTCAATCTTATAAACCTTTATATGACAAGCTCAGCATTAAGCGGATTCACCTTGCGCGGTCGCTTGAGGACGGCGGAACATTGATCAACCCGCTGATTCCCTGGGGAGTAAGCGGCGCTTTTATGGCAAGCGCATTAGGGGTTTCCGTCATCGACTACCTGCCGTTTACCTTTTTCCTGTACATTTCTCCTATGATCTCAATTCTGCTCGGTTTCCTGAAAAAAAGCTGACAATACGAGAAAACCTGCCGTTTTTTACCGGCAGGTTTTCTTATGCAAAAAATCCCGCTGAAAAACGGGATTTGTTTAAAATGCCTGCTGAATGAATTTGTTTCTGATAAACGGTATTTTTAAAAAGAAATGAATGAATGACCGTCTGATCCCCGGCTGGCTGAGCACGCTGTTCATCAGACGGTAGCGGTTTTGGTAAACGGCTAAAACAGATACGGCGCATAATGAGTAGATCAACAATTTTTTCATCTTATCCCTCCTGCCCCTATCGTTTGTCAAACAGCGAGAATTATTCCGGTGCAAGAAGTTTTTTATGCGATTAAGCGATGGTTTCAGATTCAGTCACGATCATATCGACCGGAATATCGTGGGGCATGCGGGGAATGCGGTCTGTCAGCTGGCAGTCAAAGAGAAGCGACACGGTACGGCCTTTATAACCGGAGAGGTACCGATCATAATATCCTCCGCCGTATCCGATTCTGAAGCCTTCCCGGTCAAAAGCCACGCCGGGCACAATCACAAGGTCAATGTCATTTGGGGCGGCTTTTTCCGTCTGGCTCTCGATCGGTTCACTGAGGCCCGCATATACGGTTTCCAGCTGATCATACGCAGAAAATGTACGGAACTCCATCGCTCCCGTCTGCGGAAAGCATTTTGGGATACAGACTTGTTTTTTCTCTTTCCAGGCCTGTTCAATAATCGGCCGTGTCGGAATTTCCAGGCGTGTCGAGATGGTAACGGCAATCACGCGGGCCTGTTTCCATTCTTTTAAAGAAAACAGCGTTTCACGCATGCTTCGGCATTTTTTCTCCCATTCACTTTCTGTCATGTCAGAAAGCTTTGCTTTTATAGCGGTTCTGATTTGTGCTTTCACGTTTCTCAAACCTCCCTGAAAGACAAAAAAGCCAGAACTTTATTGAAAGCTCCAGCTTTTTCCGCTGTTTTAAACAGCTTATTTTGTTTCACGGTGTAACGTAGATTTTTTATCACGTGGGCAATATTTTTTAAATTCAACGCGGTCCGGATTGTTGCGTTTGTTCTTTTTAGAAATATAGTTACGCTCACCACATTCAGTGCAAGCCAAAGTAATATTAACGCGCATTATTTTCCCTCCAAACTAAATATCATTTACTTATTCAGACTTATATATAATACCACTATAATGGACGGAATGCTAGAGTGATTTACATGAAATGTTGTTTAAGTGCAGAAAACATCAGTTTATGCTTCTGATCCTCTGAATGAGCTTGCGTCAAATGAAGGGAAAATATGACGAAACAGGACAAAAAAGGACTTTCTGATACGAAATCTATAGAGAAATAACCGTTTGCTCCCCGAATAAAAAAGATTTCCCGACAAAATTCCGTTTTTTTCTCTATTTCCTTTAGAATGGCGGCGTTTTATGGTATAAAAAAGAAGGGCAAATTAATAATAGAAGGTGATGAAACGTGGAAATTGCTATTATTGCGTTGTTTATCGTCAGTATAGCGCTTATTGCATTCTCATATTCTCAAAGAGATCCGATGAAAGACGTGGAACAGGAGCTTGAAACGCTTCAGCTTTCCGCCATGCAGGAAATTTACAAGTTGAAAAAGAAAATGACGGTGCTTGAAGAAGAATTGCTGGAAACCAACCTCGTGATCCGCAAAGCCAAAAGCAGCGGCATTAACCAAAAAATCGCCAAACAAATCATTTCAAAATATAACAACGGAATGTCTGCGGAAGCCATCGCAAAAGCGGAGCACGTGTCTGTCGAGGACGTCAATACCATTATTAAAGATAATGAGAAGGTGCTCGTATGACAAAACGGGGCATTCAGGCTTTTGCAGCAGGCATGATTTTAGCGACGGCCGTTCTCGCCGCTGTCTTCTATTTGACTGACCATGACCAGGCAGCCGCCGTTAAAACCGAAAAAACAGCATTGACAGAAAAAGAAGTAAACAGCTACCTCGACGATCAGCAAAAAGTCTCCGTCAACCGGGATGACTATCAAAAACTGCTTGATTCTAAAGAAAAATCGTTAAACAACGACCAAAACACAGACGCCAAAAAGAAAAAAGTAACATACAAACTGACGATTAAAGACGGAATGAGCACTGCTGATGTGTCATCCATTCTTGAAAAAGAAGGGATTATTCCTTCAGCGAAGGACTTTAATGATTACGTCATTGACGCAGGCTACCATAAAGAAATCCGCGCCGGCCATTTCAAAGTCGACTCAGATATGAGCTTTAAAAAAATCGTCAAAACATTAACCCGCTAAAAAAGCTTGCAGGCATCGTCCATTCAGATGGATATGGCCGGCAGGCTTTTTTAATAGGCAGTATAAAACGGACCCGGTCAATGGCCGGGCCCGTTTTTTTCATCCGAATTTTCCGGTGATATAATCATGTGTTTTTTGATGATCCGGTTGAGAAAATATTTTGCCCGTATCCCCCCACTCTACCAGTTCGCCCATATAGAAAAACGCGGTTTGATCAGAGACCCTCGCAGCCTGCTGCATGTTGTGCGTCACAATGACGATTGTATACTTTTCTTTCAATGTCAAAATCAGCTCTTCTATTTTCCGCGTGGACACGGGATCAAGAGCGGACGTCGGTTCATCCATCAGAAGGACGTCCGGTTTTGTGGCGAGCGCCCTTGCGATGCACAGCCGCTGCTGCTGACCGCCTGACAGTGAAAGCGCCTGCTGGTGAAGGCGATCTTTCACTTCATCCCAGAGCGCGGCGGCCTTTAAAGATTCCTCGGCGATTTCAAGCAGTTTCTTTTTATTTTTTTCGCCGTGAATTCTCGGACCGTACACGACATTCTCAAATATCGACTGCGGAAACGGATTGCCTTTTTGAAACACCATACCGATCTGTTTTCTTAATTCTGCCGCATCCGTCTTTTCTTTCAGCAGATTGCGTCCGTTATAGATCATGTCGCCTGTCACTTTGACATTCGGGGCCATTTGCAGCATTAAGTTTAATGTTTTAATAAAAGTGGATTTCCCGCAGCCGGACGGACCGATGATCGCAGTTACCTTCCGCTCCTCAAAACCGATCGTAATGTCTTTTAAAGCCTGGTGGGCTCCGTACCATACGTTCATGCCGTGAATATCAAATAAATTCTGTGTGTGCACCGCTTCCTTCACAAGGCTCACAGTCCTTCCCCCTATCCGAACTTTCCGTTAATGTAGTCATCTGTCTTTTGCGCTTTAGGACTCGTGAAAATTTGTTCTGTCTGCCCGTATTCCACCACTTCCCCGTTTAAAAAGAAAGCCGTTCGGTCAGACACCCTCAGCGCCTGCTGCATGTTATGCGTAACGATAATAATCGAATAATCTTTTTTCAGTTCTGTCAAAAGCGTCTCGATTCTGGCGTTTGAAATAGGGTCCAGAGCTGAGGCCGGTTCATCTAAAAGAAGTACGGCAGGTTTCATCGCAAGCGTACGGGCGATACAAAGACGCTGCTGCTGGCCGCCTGATAACGAAAGAGCCGATGAATGAAGCCGGTCTTTAACTTCATCCCAAAGCGCCGCCTTCGTTAAGCTTTCCTCGACCGCATCATCCAAAACGGCTTTCCTGCGTTCCCCCGCATACTTCAGCGCATGTGTGATGTTATTGTAAATGGATTTCGGGAACGGATTCGGTTTTTGAAACACCATACCGATCTCCCGTCTGAGAGACACGACATTAATCGCTTCCCCCAAAATATTCAGCCCCTCATAAAGGATCTCTCCCTCGCTTCTTGCAAAAGGGATGGCATCGTTCATTCTGTTAATCTGTCTCAAAAATGTTGATTTCCCGCAGCCGGACGGACCGATCAGAGCCGTCACCGCATGTTTTTCAATATCCATGTTTACATCTTTAACCGCTTGTTTGTCACCGTAATAAATTGATAAATGCTTCACTTCCAAAATTGAAGACTCCGGCGAACGCTTTGTCTGTTCCGCTTGTTCCCTGATGATGTGATCAATCATGTTTTCGCCTCTTTCCGATTAATTTGCCGTAAGCTTTTTATAAATGACAGATCCGAGCCATCTTGCACAAAGGTTAAACAAGAGCACCGAAATCACCAGCACCGCGGAGCCGCCGTTTGCAATCGCTTCGGCGTCAGGGATGATTCCCTGCGTATTGACACTCCATATATGAACCGCCAGCGTCTCAGCCGGCCTGAAAATGTTGAAAGGAGATGATTCAGAAAACGGGTTCAAATCCGTAAAATTCAGCCGCGGCGTTGTCAGTCCCGCTGTAAATAACAATGCGGCCGCTTCTCCGAATACTCTTCCTGATGCGAGAATGGCTCCGGTTAAAATCGAAGGAATCGCACTCGGAATCAGCACCGTTTTGACGGTATGCCATCTCGATACGCCTAAAGCGAGAGAAGCTTCTTTCAGCTCCTTAGGAACTGCAGTGAGCGCGCCTTCTGTCACCCGGACCATAACGGGAAGGTTAAAGACCGTTAATGCGAGCGCGCCTCCGATAATCGTGTAGCCCCATCCGGTCAGGTTTACAAACATCAGCATGCCGAACATCCCGATGACAATGGACGGAAGCGAAGACAGAACCTCAATACACGTTCTGATAAAATCAGTGATTTTATTTTGGGGCGCATATTCAGCCATAAAGACGCCGCCCCCCACACCAAGCGGTATCGTGATCAGCATGGTGATAAACAGAATGTAAAAGGAATTAAAAAGCTGATCCCGTATTCCGCCGCCTGACGCAATGGCGCTCGATTTTGACGTAAGAAAATGCAAGGAGATTTCAGAGACGCCGTGAATAAGAATGTACAAAAACAATCCTGCCAAAATCGCCGCAATTACAGCGGCGCATAACCCGAATACACCGGTGGCCAATTTATCCGTTATTTTCCGGTTCATTACACTTTCCTCCTAGACGACAAGTAGCGTATGAGCAATATAAACAGAAACGACATGATGAGAAGAACAAGCCCCATAGACCATAACGTATTATTTTCAATACTGCCGTATGTGGTATGGCCCATGTTTAACGTAATAATCGTCGTTAATGTTCCCGCCGTATCAAGCAGGCTTTCCGGCAGAAGCTTTGTATTTCCGATAACCATCTGTACGGCGAGTGCTTCTCCGAACGCTCTTGCCATCCCGAGCACGACAGCGGTCAGCAATGTCGGAAACGCCGCCGGGATAAGCACCTTTCTGATTGTCTGCCACCTCGTCGCACCAAGCGCATATGAACCGTCGCGAAGGTGTTTCGGAAGTGACGCAAGCGCATCAGCGGAAATCGATGTAACAGTCGGCAGAATCATTACCGAGAGTACGATCGTCCCCGCCAGAAGGCTGTGACCCGTTCCGCTTGATTTAAAAGAGCCGATAAACGGAACCAATACTGTAAGACCTATGAATCCATAAACGACGGACGGAATGCCGACAAGCAGCTCAATTACCGGCTGCAGCACCTTTTTTCCCCAAGTCGGCGCAATTTCCGTCATAAACACGGCACCCGCAATACCGAGGGGCGCTGCGATCAGAGCGGACAGAACCGTGACCGCAAATGATCCGAAAATAAAAGGCAGCGCGCCGAACTCAGGTTTTGCCTGGGTTGGATTCCAATTCAGACTTGTTAAGAACTCAATCGGGCTTACACCATTTACAAAAAAAGATTGCAGCCCCTTTATGCCGAGAAAAATTGTGATCGCCGCTGATGCCGCAATGATAATCGCGGCACACACAGACACAATCACCCTTCCGCGGACTTCATCCATTTGCCTGTTTTGTTTTGAGCTTATTAAGCGTTCGCTTACAGACTCTTTTTCTCTGTGATTTATCATTTGTTTACACTCCTATAAGGAAGAAGAGGCGGGGAGCCCGCCCTCCCCTCAGCTTTGCTTGCCGTTTGCGTCACGTGTGACTTTCATATCAGAGATCGGAATGTAACCTTGATCTTTTACGATACTTTTCTGTACTTCATCGCTGTTCATATAGTCAAGAAACGTTTTTGTAAGGCCTGACGCTTCACCTTTCGTATAAGAGTGCTCGTAAGCCCAAATCGGATACTCGCCTGTGACGACGTTTTTCTCTTCCGGTTTGATGCCTCCGATCGATAAAGGCGTTACTTTGTCATCGTTTATATAAGAGAATGCCAGATAACCGATTGCTCCCGGCGTTTCCGCAATGATTTTTTTGACTGTATTGGAGGAATCCTCTGTAATGCCCTCAGCAGGATCTGCTCCGTCAAGCGCGTATTTGACGAACGTAGCGCGTGTTCCTGATGAATCAGGACGGTTCACGAGTGTAATTTTTTGATCTTTACCGCCAAGCTCTTTCCAGTTTTTAATTTTTCCTGTAAAGACGTCTGTCAGCTGTTTTTTGGTTATATCCTTTACGCCCGCACCGGGGTTGACCGCAGCCGCCATCGCCACTACCGCTACTCGGTGGTCTTTTAGGGCTTTTGCATCAATGCCTTCTTTTTCTTCAGCAAAGACATCTGAGTTGCCGATTTGCACTGCCCCTTCAGACACTTGCGAAAGACCTGTTCCTGAACCTCCCGCTTGCACCTGCACATCAGCATCCGGATGTTTTTCCATAAACTTTTCCGCCGCTGCCAGTACTAACGGCTGCATGGCTGATGAACCAGAAATGGTTAAAGAACCTGATGCTTTTTTATCCTCACTTGCAGATTGACTGTCTGTCTTGCCGCTTTCCTTTGCATTTCCGCATGCTGCAGCAACAATCATAACAGCAGCCATCAGAAGCATAAGCATCCATTTGTTTTTTTTCATTTCCTGAATTCCCCCTGCATTTAATGTGTAATTTGTCCTACAGGTCTAGAGTAAAGGGTTCTTGTAAAATGCGTATAAATCAAGTGTTAAGGTTTTGTAAATCCGGATGTTTTTTTGTATAAAAAAAACGCTCACAGATTGTGAGCGTTTTTCTATTAGTTGTTTGTATTGCCGTTTTCAGCGTCTTCCTGAATTTTATCTTCGTTTTTCTGCTTCGTATTATTATCTTCTTGCTTCTTTTTCAGCTCAAAGTATTTGTCCAGAGCTGCTTCCCCGATGTCATTAGTTATTGAATACCTATCATTGTAATTTTCATAAGCCCATGGAACCACTACCGAAATAGCAACTTCAGGATGATCAGCAGGAGCATAAGCCACCAAAGTTGTGTTATAAGTAGAAGCACCAGTTCTTGATTTTATAGGTCCATCATAGAAAGCTTGTGCTGTTCCAGTTTTACCGGCTGGGTGATAACTTTTATTAGCAAAATTTGCTCTCGCAGTCCCTTGAGCTCCATTCATAACAAGTTTAAAACCTTGTTGAACACGTTTAATTTCATTTTCCGTCATATCAAGACGGTTCATCACTTCCGGATTAACAGATTCAACGACTGCCCCGATACCTTTTTTTGAAGGTTTTCTTACTTCTTTCACGACTTGGGGCTTCATACGATAGCCGCCATTAGCAATGGTCGATACATACTGAGCCATTTGAAGCGGAGTGTATGTGTCATATTGGCCAATCGCAAAATCAAGTAAGAAACCTGACTGTCTTTTAGTTCCCACATATCCTGTAGCTTCGTTAGGCAGATCAATTCCTGTTTTTACCCCTAAACCGAATTCACTGAAGTAATAACGAAATTTATCAAATGCGCTGTAATCAAGCGGAAGTGAATGTCCTGATATATATTTACCCTTACCAATTGCAATCGCAGTTTTGAACATATAAACGTTAGATGAACGCTCAAGTGCAGTTAAATCATTTATCGGCCCCATTACACTTACCGATTTTTTAGGAGGGGAGCCTTTAATATTTAAAACTTCATCCGTAAATATATTTCCGATTTTAATAGCACCTGTTTGATAACCTGTTAACAATGTTGCCCCTTTTACAGCTGAGCCCATGTTATAAGAGGAAGTCATTGTTCCTAGTGCATAATCATCAATTTTATATTTGCCGCCTGCTTGTTTAATCTGTTTACCCGCCATTGTAAGCACTTCTCCATTACGGGGATCCATCATTACGACAAATGCTCTGTCAAGCAACTGTGTACTCGGTCTTGCCTTTGCAGCCCTTAAATTTTTCTCAATAATTTTTTCAACGTCTTTTTGCAATTCGGTATCTATAGTGAGCACTAAATCATCCCCGGCTTTACCTTTTGAAACCGTTTCTGTATCTGTTACGTTTCCAGAGGAATCTGTCACATTTCTCACTTTCTCTTTTTGGCCCTGCAGCAGATTTTCATATTGATACTCTAAATAACTTTTTCCTACTCTGTCATTCCTGCTGTAGCCGAGTGACAAATAATGCTCAAGAAGATTTGAAGGGAGTCCCTCATTGGAGCTCGAGACACTGCCGAGAACTGATTTTAACAACCCTTTATTTGGATAAGACCGTTCCCAGTCAGACGTCACGTCAACTCCCGGCAGTTCATCCAAATGTTCGCTGACGACGGCCATTTCTTTTGCCGACACCCCTTCATTTTTGATGTATTGAGGCGTCAGTGAGTAGCCTGAATCCATCTGCCTTTTGATCGCAAGGATCTGCATATCTTTTGAAGTGAGCTCATTCAGCTGTTTGTCTGTGATACGTTTCAGCTGAAGCTGATATAAATCATCGTCAGACAGTTTTTTGTCTTCAGCTTTTTGCTTTTCTTCGGCCGTAATCAGTTTTTTCGCTTCATCAGGCCTCGTTAACATCCAATAGTCTTTTTTATCCCGCTCAGTCACCTTTTTGGTGCTTACCTTAATCATACCCGACAGTTTTTTTGCGATTTTCAAACGCTGCGCCTGGGTGGTTGAGGCTGAACGTGTATATGTAATCGCATTTAATGCTTTATTCGTTACGATGGGATTTAGGTTCCGGTCGTAAATTTTCCCTCTCGGAACCGCCGTGCTGACATCAGACTCCTCCTGCTTATTAGCGGCGTTTTTATAATCATCACCCTGAACGATCTGCTTGATGCCAAGCTCGACGATAATCCAAGTGAAAATAAGAAACGCAGCCAAAAACAAAAAATTAAGCCGGATCGGCAGTGATTTTTTCTTTTCTTTGTTTACAGCTATTTTCTTTTTATTTCTCCTCATGACATCACCTTTTCTTATTTACAGAAAGAAATGACACCTTCTGTTCAGGTGCCATTTTTCATTCTAAAGGTTTTTTCGATATTTTTCTACAGATAACCCTTTTATCTTTCTCCTTTTATAAAATTCGGTTCCGCCGCCCGTTTTTGTCGGTCTTCCTCCACTGTTTCATCAGAAGTTTCCGTGTCCAGTTTGATGTCTTTTATAAAGTAATAAATCAGCGGATGCCCGGCTCCGAGCAGCACGAGCGCCGCCGGTATTCCCACTTTTTCCTTGAACAATGTAACGATGACAAGGAAACAAAGGATGGAAACGATCCGGCCCGCATTTAAAAATAACTCCCTGAGCACAATGTATTCAATTCTGGCTTTTCTGGCAAGCCGCGCCCGGCCTATCACATCGTATGTAAGCGAGACATACGGCACGAGAAGAACTGGATAGCCGATCGCAATAAACACTCCGTACAAAAGGAGCGTCGTGAAGCTCATTTTAAAAATGATGAGAAACAGGGCGCCGTACAAGATCAATCCGCCGATAAGAATCGCCTTTTTCCGCGCTCTTTTTTTGATGAGCCTTGATGCAAAATAATAGGCAAAAAAAGAAACCGCGGAATTGACGAGACCGAATGTTCCGAGCGCCAGCTCACTGTTTGTCGCAATGAATACAAATACACTGATTAAAAAAACAAAAATCCCTTCTCTCAAGCCTTGAAAAAAGTGCGCGTTGGTAATCCGGCGCCAATTCAGATTCGTGTGGCGCTCATCAAAAACTTTTTTCAGCATAAACCGGCCTTTCGACTCCCTCCGCTTCAGAAAAAAGCTCATGACCACGGCAAGGGCAAATAAGCCGAGCGACAGGCTGAAAATGATTGTATAACCCGTATTGTTTTCAAGTCTTGAAATGACATATCCGGCCACAATCGGACCGATCATGCCCGCCGATGAAGACAAAATGCCTAAAAACCCGTTAAAAAAATCTCTCGTTTCCGGTTCCGTGATTTCGAAAGTCAGCACATTAAAAGCCAGCCAGTAAAAGCCGTATCCAACTCCGAGCACGGCCCCTATCAAAACGAGACGGGAAGCCGCAGTTTCTCCGGCAAGCAGCACACTTAAATAAAAAGCGGCCAAAAAGATAACGCCGAACCTTAGAATAAACACCCTGTCAATTTTTTTAGCCAGCCGGCCCGCCAGCAGAAAGGTAACCGGCTGCATCGTTACGACCGACAAATTGTATATGGCCAAATCAATAAATTTTCCCGACTGCTTCCACAAATACACGTTGACAAATGTATTTGACAGCGCGATGCCCAATGAGTAAAGGCCGCCAATCGTCAATAACAGCAGCAGCCCTTTATTTATTTCGATGTCGCCGATAATTTTTTTTATTTTGCTCATCATTGACTCCCCTTTACTACACATTAGTTTGTCTCACTCAAACTGAGATATGTAAAAGGAATCAAAGTCAATAAAAAAACAAGGCCTCCCGCGGGAGACCTTGTGATCATTCAACTCAATTATTTTGCTTCGCTGTAAAGACGGGCAACTTCATCCCAGTTCACAACATTCCAGAAAGCTGAAATGTAATCAGGACGGCGGTTTTGGTAGTTCAGGTAGTACGCGTGCTCCCAAACATCAAGACCGAGAACAGGTGTTTTACCTTCTGAAAGCGGTGAATCTTGGTTTGGCGTGCTTGTAATTTCAAGTTTGCCGTTGTTTACAACGAGCCAAGCCCAGCCTGAACCGAAACGGCCTGCAGCTGCTGCGGCGAATTTTTCTTTAAATTGATCGAAGCTTCCGAACGTGCTTTTGATCTCTTCAGCAAGCTCACCAGTCGGTTCGCCTCCGCCGTTCGGAGATAAAAGAGTCCAGAATAAAGAGTGGTTTGCATGTCCGCCGCCATTGTTGCGGACTGCCGTGCGGATGTCCTCCGGCACTGCGTTCAAATCAGCAACAAGCTCATCTACAGATTTCTCTGCAAGCGCAGATCCTTCGATCGCTTTGTTGAGGTTTGTCACGTATGTGTTATGGTGCTTCGTATGGTGAATCGTCATCGTTTCCTTATCGATATGAGGTTCTAAAGCATCATAAGCGTAAGGCAATTCTGGAAGTTTGTAAGCCATAATTTTTTCCTCCTTTAAATATATGTACTGAAATGCCGCTTAACGCGAACTTTTCTAATCTCAATGTAACAAAAGAAAGCGTGGTAATCAATGAAAAAGCTCACAATCCGGCGATTCCAGCAGACATATTACACTTTATCCGTTCACGGCCGAAATTAAACCTTTCTAAAGCACCGTCCATAAGAAATACCCGATCATAAAGAGCTGAATGACGCCTTTTGCCGCCACGCTTGTTAAAAAGCCGATTAACGAGCCGAGCCCCACTTTTGCCGCGGACTTGATATCCTTTTGATGAACAAACACCTCAGCGCAGAGAGCACCGATAAACGGGCCTAATATAATGCCTGCCACGGGAATAACGAAGGGTCCGATCAATAATCCGATCGTGCTTCCCCAGATTGCCGCCCTGCTTCCTCCGTACCTTTTAACGCCAAGTAAATTTGACACATAGTCAGCTGCGAATAAAACGGCCGCAAATACCGCCTCAATGAGCCAAAACAGGTAAGAATAAGGACTGAAGGAAAACAAAAATCCGTAGAGAAGAAAACCGGCCACAATAAAAATAACGCTTGGAATCACCGGATATACAAGCCCGATAAAAGCAATGACGAAGACCGCAATGATCATCAGCCAATACAAAACACTCATGAAAAAAACACCCTCCTTTGTTTTGCGGGCGATCACCGCTTCCCGCTTTATCTTATTATGTATGATTCCTTATCACCGCTTTAAATACTCTCACTTGTGTTCATCCCCTGTGAACGATACAATAAGCAACATATACCAGTTTAGGCTAGGAAGTGAAGATGTTGAACATATTTACGGCTTTATTGAAAAGTACATACTCTCCGGCGGATATTGCAAAAACACGTTTTCAGGGGATAGGAAAAGCGATCCTTTATGTATTTTTGCTGTCTGTCCTTTTTACGCTGCCAAGCGCTTATTACCTTTCCTCAGGCACCGTAAACTCAATGAACGGTTTCAAAACCGTGTTAAAGAAAGATTTCCCTGATTTCAGCATTTCAAACGGAGAATTGCAGACGAAAGCATCCGCCTCTAAGGAAACGGAAGCGAACGGGTTCGTCATCGTGTTTGATCCGACAGATGCTTACGGCGCGAAACAAATAGCGGCGAAACAAAATGCGATCGGCATTTTGAAAAATAAAATGGTGCTTGCTGTAGACGGACAGGCGACAGAAATGAATTATTCGCTGATGCCAGCTGATATCACAAAAAAAGAAATCATATCAGCATTAAACCAAAATAAAACAATGATCGTCACTGTCCTGTCCATTTTGCTGTTCATCATGACAGCGGCCGGAAAATTCATTGAAGTATCATTTCTCGCCGTCATCGGCCTGATATTGAAAAATGCGCAAAGAAAGACATTGAATTACCAGCAGCTCTGGAAGCTTTCGGCTTATTCCATTACACTTTCGACCATATTCTTTACGATCATGCGCGCGCTTGTTATTACGGTGCCGAGTGAATTTTTAGTGAATTGGTTTGTAAACTTTATCATCCTTTTCCTCGTCTTAAAAGAGATACCGCGAAGTAAAACAGCTGTGTAACAAAGACTGCCCCCGGCGGTCTTCTTTTTTGTCATGAACAAAATGGGACAAGCATACAATGAAGTAAAAATGTATGCGGGAGGCGGTTGGAATGAAGCGGCTTACTTTTGTATTCGGCAGTTTATTTGTGATATTCATTATCTTTTACGATCTTAAAATCGGCACGATCCCTTCTCAAGACCTTCCAGCATACGCAGCGGCGGCACAGCCAGCCCGACAGGAATCTTCATACAGAACGGTTACGGTCAAAAAAGGCGATACGGTGATGTCGATAGTCGGCGCACATAAAGCGCCAGATGATATTGCACAAGATTTTGAAGCGCTGAATCCGAATGTAAAAGCAAATGCCATTCAGGCAGGCACCGCTTATAAATTCCCCGTCTACCGCAATTAAACGTTAATTTCTTGTCAGTTCGGCAAATACACTGTTACAATATAACATGTAAATAGAAGTTGCCTGACATGTAAAAGGCTCAGCCTGCAAAAGCGGTAACTACAATTAAGGAGCGATTGACAAGTGAGTGAAATCACACATCGTACAAAAACGCGTCCCGTCAAAGTGGGACCTTTAACAATAGGCGGAAATAACGAAGTCGTCATTCAGAGTATGACGACGACCAAAACACACGACGTAGAAGCAACAGTTGCGGAAATCAACCGTTTAGCCGAAGCCGGCTGCCAAATTGTCCGGGTGGCATGTCCGGACGAACGCGCCGCTAACGCGATTGCCGACATCAAAAAACAAATTTCCATCCCTCTCGTTGTCGATATTCATTTTGACTACAAGCTTGCATTAAAAGCAATTGAGGGCGGGGCCGACAAAATCAGAATCAACCCGGGAAACATCGGCCGCCGCGAAAAAGTGGAAGCCGTCGTAAAAGCAGCGAAAGAAAAAGGAATTCCGATCCGGATCGGCGTAAACGCGGGTTCTTTGGAAAAACGCATTTTAGAAAAATACGGCTATCCGACTGCTGACGGAATGGTTGAGAGTGCGCTTCATCATATCAAAATCCTGGAAGACCTTGACTTTCACGACATCATCGTCAGCATGAAAGCGTCTGACGTCAATCTAGCCATAGAAGCATACGAAAAAGCATCAAAAGCATTTGATTATCCGCTCCACCTCGGAATTACAGAATCGGGCACGCTGTTTGCCGGAACGGTAAAAAGCGCGGCCGGACTCGGAGCGATTTTAAGCAAAGGAATCGGAAACACGCTCCGGATCTCTCTGAGCGCCGACCCGGTTGAAGAAGTAAAAGTAGCCAGAGAACTGCTGAAATCATTCGGTCTTGCTTCAAACGCGGCTACGCTTATTTCATGCCCGACATGCGGACGGATCGAAATTGATCTCATCAGCATCGCAAATGAAGTGGAAGAATACATTTCTAAAGTCAAAGCGCCGATTAAAGTAGCCGTTCTCGGATGTGCCGTTAACGGACCGGGCGAAGCAAGAGAAGCTGATATCGGGATTGCCGGCGCGCGCGGCGAAGGACTTCTTTTCCGCAAAGGCCAAATCGTCCGCAAAGTCCCTGAAGAAACCATGGTCGAAGAGCTGAAAAAAGAAATCGACAAGCTGGCAGAAGAACACTACGCAAAGCTTGAAGCGGAAAAAGCAAAAGCAGAACAAGAAACACAAAAAGCTTGACGGATATTCCGCCAAGCTTTTTTTGCGTTGTGTTAAAAAAACGGTGTAATGAAGATGCCGAGCACAAGGGAAACAATACCGATTCCCATCGCCCATCCGCCTAAAGCGCCTGCTCCTCTTCTTCTGGCGATATAGCCGACGATAATGCCGCATGCCCCTAATAAAACAGGGAGCACAAACAGGGAAATGATAGAAATAGCCAATGCTGCATACCCTATCCCCCGGCCTTCACTTACTCCGTCCCGATTATCATCACGGTCTGCTGCCCGGTCAGAAGCACGATATGGCTCTGAAATTTCGGCCGCTGTTTCTTCTGAATAAACATCACGCGTGATATCGGTTCCTTCCGATCCATGATCCACGTAGTAGTCGTTGCCTTTTCGATTTTCGTAATCGTATGCCACCTTCAATTCCCCCTTTTTCTTTTATGAAAGGAGCTTTTTTAGTTTCCGCGTTTTTTACGAATTCATGTTTGCTAAACTTTTCTGGTATTGTTAATTGTTTATGTTACACTTGAAGGGATGAATTTATAGGAGTGTGGACATGTTACGGTTAGGTATAGATATTGACGGCACAGTTACGGCACAGGATACATTTGTCCCTTATTTAAACCGCTCATTTCATCTTTCCATTACCTTGGATGATATGACTGATTATGATCTGACGAAGCTTTTGAACATTACAGACGAGGAATTTTGGGAATGGATGAACGTTCATGAAGCAGCCATATATAAAGAAGCGAAGCTCGCGGAATTTGCCAAGCAGGCACTGGACGGACTGAAAGAAGAGCACCGTCTGATCTACATTACGGCAAGACGCGGCCACTTAGAAGATGTTACGCTGGACTGGTTTGCAAACCGGGACATTCATTACGATCACATTGAGCTTGTCGGAGGCCATCACAAAGTGGAAGCCGTCAAAAAACACGGCATTGATTTATTTTTCGAAGATCACCACGGCAATGCGACAATGATCGCAAAAGAAGCAGGCATTCCGGTTATCCTTTTTAACTCCCCATATAATCAGCTCCCCATCGATTCCAATATTATCAGGGTGCAGAATTGGCTTGAAGCCGTCGCCTGGATTAATAAAAACAAACATAGCTTTCAGCATGTCAAAAGCTGAAAAAACCTCCTGTATAAGCAGGAGGTTTTTTATCGGCACGCCGGACAGGTGCCGTAAATTTCAAACTTATGGCCGCTGATTTCATACCCTTCCAAATCATCGTGCAGCTTATCCATCGGACAGGACTCAATTTCCTTCGTTTTCCCGCAGGTTAAACAGATAAAATGGTGATGATGATGGGTATAAGAGCATGTAAAACGGAACAGTTTTTCTCCGGAAAGCTCCGTCGTTTCCAAAATGCCGAGTTCTTCATATAACGAAAGATTTCTGTATATGGTATCAAAGCTCAGACCCGGATAGTCGTCATTTAATGCGGCAAGCACGTTTTTGGCGGTCAGATATTTATCAGAATCAGCAAAAAGCTGCAGCATGTCTTCTCGCTTACTCGTATATTTATACCCTTTTTCTTTCAGCAGGTTCAACGCTTCTTGTACGTTCATGAGGACCTCCCCTTTACAACACGGTATCGCTCCAAAAAGAAAATGGCAGCTGTCTGAACAGCAGGCCATTTTCTTATGATGTATCAAATTATACCTATAAAATGATGAAAAGTAAATGAAAGCCTAGTGAATCGCGGTTTTGAACTTACCGCCCCTCGTTTCATGGGTATTCATGATTGTAATAAAGGCGTTTTTATCAATTTCAAACACAATGGATTTCAATTTAGTCACTTCAAGCCTTGTCACGACCGCGTAAATGACTTCTTTGGTTTCATCCGTATATCCGCCTTTTCCCTGAAGCTTAGTGGTTCCCCGTCCAAGCCGGTGCAATATTGCATCTGAGATCTCAGCATATTGCTCTGCAACAATAATGACCGCTTTTGTTTCATCAAGCCCCTGGATGACCGCGTCAATCGTTTTCATGGCAATATAATAAGTCATGAAAGAATACATTGCCTGCTCCGGACCGAACACAAAACCGGCCCAAATGAAAATAAACACATTGATGAGCATAACGAATTCCCCGACTGAAAAGGGCAGCTTTTTCGTGAGAAGGATACCGAGGATTTCAGTACCGTCCATCGAGCCTCCGTTTCGGATGACAAGGCCTACCCCGAAACCGAGCAAAAGCCCCCCGAATACCGTCGCCAAAATAGGCTGGGTCGTAATGGCCTCCACATGGTGCAATGAGGATTCAATCAGCGCTAAACCGACGATTCCGATAACAGTAGAGATGAGAAATGTTTTTCCGATATATTTATATCCGAAAATCATAAATGGAATGTTGAGTAACACAACGAATAAGGCAAAATTGAGGAGGGGATTGGACATAAAGAGGTGGTCTAAAATTAATGAAACACCGATAATGCCTCCGTCGATAAAATTATTAGGGACCAGAAACAATTCAATACTTACGGCGGCTGAACCCGCCCCGATCAGAATCATAATGACCCTGAAGATAAAGTGTAAAAATGATTCTCTTTTATGCTGTTTATTTGGGGTCATAAAATCTCCTTTCCTATAATAACTATTTTAAACAGTAAGCAACTTTATTTTACCATTAAAAGCTGTAACATTTTAATGATCTGCTCAATACATTATGTCTAAAGAGGTGAAAGTATCGATGATTTTAATACAAAGAATTATTTTGCAGCGGCTCAATCAAGTCACTGCGGACGATCTGCTGAAATATTCCAAGCAATACGGGATCAGCATTACAAGAAGTCAAGCGGCTGAGGTAGCGGCTCTGATGCACGGAAAAAACATCAATATTTTTGATGAACAGGAGCGGCTGCGCCTGCTGAAAAAAGTGGAAACGATAACTTCAAAAGAAACGGCGCGGAAAGTTGACGAACTTTTCAATCAATTCTCAGGGTAAAAAAGGAGGGACACCCGCCCCTCCTTTCTTTCTTATTGAGCTGATATTTTTTCAAGAAGCTCCTTATCAAACTGCTTTTCTTTCAGCATTTCGATTTCAAAACGGTACGGCGGCTTCTTATTTTTCTTGTCTTCGCCTACATACGGTGTTTCGAGGATTTTCGGGATATCGGCAAGCTGCTCGTGATGAACGATGTACTGCAGAGCGTCAAAACCGATCTCTCCGAACCCGATATTTTCATGGCGGTCTTTCCGGGCGCCTTTGACATTTTTACTGTCGTTAACATGAAGGACTTTTATCCGATCGATGCCGACGATTTTATCAAACTCGTTAAGAACACCGTCAAAATCATTAGCGACATCATACCCGGCGTCATGGGTGTGGCAAGTGTCAAAGCAGACGGATAGATGTTCATTATGCGTGACCCCCGCAATGATCTCGGCCAGCTCTTCAAAGCTTCTCCCGCATTCTGATCCTTTGCCCGCCATTGTCTCCAGCGCAATCTGCACGTTTTGCCCGGGAACAATCACTTCGTTTAAACCTTCAATGATTTTTTTGATGCCCGTCTCAGCCCCGGCTCCGACATGCGCCCCTGGATGAAGCACGATCTGTCTCGCGCCGATCGCTGCCGTTCTTTCAATTTCAGAACGCAGAAAATCAACGCCCAGCTCAAATGTTGCCGGATTTGTCGTATTTCCAATGTTAATGATGTACGGCGCATGCACGACAATCTCATCGATGCCGTTTTCCTTCATATGGGCGCGGCCCTCTTCGATATTCAAGTCTTCAATTTTTTTGCGGCGCGTGTTTTGGGGAGCGCCTGTATAGATCATAAATGTATTCGCCCCGTACGAAACAGCTTCCTTGCTTGCGGCAAGGAGCATATGTTTTCCGCTCATTGAGACGTGTGAACCTATTTTCAGCAACCCGATTCCCCTACTTTCCTTTGTTAGATTTGTTTCTTCTCTGCTTTCTTTTTATCTTTTCCATTTCGTAGCTCATTTTCTTTTTATAGCCCGGCTTCACTTTTTTTGGTTTTTTCACGAGGCGCTTCGCCATTTGGTCGGCCTCATTCTCCGATTTTTTGCGTTTTTTGCGGCGGTGGCGGTCATCGCCTTTCTTCCATTCGCCGTTTACAAGCTCCGCATAGTCAAACACAATACCCATCTTTTCGAGTCTTACGAGCGCATCTTCGTCAGAAAGCTCATAAATGGTCAGTGCTTGGCCTGATGAACCCGCGCGTGCGGTTCTCCCGACGCGGTGAACATAAAAATCCAGATCGTCCGGAAGCTCATAGTTGATGACGTGGCTTACGCCTTTAATGTCAATTCCTCTTGCCGCAAGGTCTGTCGCAATGACATAAGTGAATTCCAGATCATTAATCTGCTTCATTACCTTCTTACGCTCACGCGGCGTTAATCCCCCGTGCAGAAGACCGATCCTCATGCCCTTTTCAGTCAGGTATTTCGCAATATGGTCAGCCGTGTTTTTCGTATTTGCAAACACAATGCCCAGATAAGGATTCAGATGAGACATCATATCAAAAAGCAGTTTGTCTTTATCACGCTGTTTAGAAGGAACCAACACATGTTCAATCTTTTCGGCTGTGATTCTTTTCGGCTCAACATGCGCGTACTTCGGATTTTCCATATACTTTTTCAAAAACGGCTTCAGCTTTTCCGGAATCGTAGCTGAGAACACAAGCATCTGCAGTTCTTCCGGCATACGCGATCCGATATAATCAACGTCTTCTAAAAAGCCCATATCAAGCATCAGATCAGCTTCGTCAATGACGAGAGACTGCGCTTTATAGACGTTCAATGCCTGCGCCTTAATCAGATCCGCGATCCGGCCCGGCGTTCCGACGACGAGATGAGGCTGTGTTTTCAGCTTATCAATTGATTTTTGCTTGTCCGTCCCGCCGATGAAGCATTTTGTCCGGATCGGCTCATCTTCCGCACCCTGTGTGATTTTGAGTGCTTCCTGATGAATCTGATTGGCAAGCTCTCTCGTCGGCGCCGTGATAACAGCCTGTACCGTATCAGAACCCGGATCAATCCGATTCAAAATTGGCAATAAATAGGCGTGGGTTTTCCCCGTCCCCGTCTGGGACTGCCCGATCACGCTTTCGTTTTTCAGTACGGCAGGTATCAGACGCTTTTGAATATCTGTCGGTTCATAAAAACCAAGGCGGTGAACTGCATCTATAATAAACGGTTTTAAGTTGTATCCATCAAATTTAGTTTCTTTCATTTTTCCCAGCTCCTTAAAGCGGCACATTCTGTGTCCATCATCACATTATAACCGATTTTACTTAAAAACACCATGTCTTGGGGGAATCCTGTTTTCGAGACAGAAAAGCAAATGCCCCCTCCGATGCATATTGTAATAGCAGAGAGACAGAAAGGAGGTACAAGTATGTTTCCACAGCAGCCGATGAGAAATATGGCGCAGCAGGGACGGCCGTTTATGAATCCGCGTATGATGATGGGAGGAAGACCGTCATTGCCGGGACGGCAGCTAATGCAGCAGGGCCGGCAGCTTTTCCCTCAGCAGCAGATTGCCGGAGCGGGCCTGAGAAACGCAGGCACGGGCGGCGGAGGGGGCTTAAAAGGTATGCTTTCCCGTTTTTTACCCGGTTCAGGAGGAGGAAGCGCTGCCGCGTCGGCACCGGCGGCGGCCAGCGGAGGAGCAGGTGCAGGACTGCAGGGAATACAGAACCTGGCAAGTCCGGCATCCCTGTCGAACATGCTCGGCAACGTTCAGAAGGTGCTCGGCGTGGCGCAGCAGGTTACGCCGATGATCCAGCAGTACGGTCCTTTAGTACGGAGTCTGCCCGCCATGATGAAGCTTTACAGCCAATTAAGCAGCAGTGATGACGAGAATGAATCTGACGAGACGAAAGAAACAGACGAACAGGACAAAAAGGATGAAGCTGAAAAAACAGATGAAACAGAAGATGAAAACAAATCAGACGCCTCATCCAAAACATCAAAGAAGACGTCTGAAAAAGCATCCGCTTCAAAAGAAAAAGACGCCGCACAGGCAGACTCAGCGGAACAGCCGCGTCCAAAAAGAACATCGGGCAGATCAAAGCCGAAATTATATATTTAACATTCTTTGATATCTCACGAAAGATTAGCTATAATGAGATCAGAAGAATGCAAGATTTGAGCCGTTTAACTACGGCTTTTTATATTGCCTCTACACTCACTTTTGATAGGAGGACATCTACATTGGACGTTATCAAAATATCGCCGCGCGGCTACTGTTACGGCGTTGTTGATGCCATGGTCATAGCCAAAAACGCGTCACTCGATAAAACACTGCCAAGACCTATATATATACTCGGAATGATTGTTCATAATAAGCATGTCACAGATGCGTTTGAGGAAGACGGCATTTACACGCTTGACGGCACAAACCGTCTGGAGATTTTAAAGCAGGTGGAAAAAGGAACCGTTATTTTCACGGCTCACGGGGTATCTCCGGAAGTAAGAAAAGCCGCTGAGGAAAAAGGGCTTGTTACGATTGACGCCACATGCCCGGACGTCACGAAAACACATGACTTAATCCGGAAAGTAAAAGCTGAAGGTTATCACGTCATATACATCGGTAAAAAAGGCCACCCCGAGCCTGAAGGAGCTGTCGGCGTCGCTCCTGAAATCGTTCATCTCGTTGAAACAGAGGAAGACGTGAGAAATCTCGATATTCAGGCTGAGAAATTAATCGTTACAAACCAAACGACAATGTCCCAGTGGGACGTCCACGATATTATGGAATCAGTCAAAGAAAAGTACCCGTACGTGGAATACCATCAGGAAATCTGCCTGGCCACACAGGTTCGTCAAGAAGCTGTATCAGAGCAGGCAAAAAAAGCGGACTTAACCATTGTTGTCGGTGATCCGAAAAGCAATAACTCCAACAGACTGGCGCAAGTGTCAGAAGAAATCGCCGGAACAAAAGCCTACCGAATCGGAGACATCAGTGAACTGAAGCTCGAATGGCTGAAAGACGTCAATACCGTCGCCGTTACCGCAGGCGCATCAACACCGACACCGATTACAAAGGAAGTCATCCGCTTTTTAGAGCAGTTTGACCACAACGATGAATCGACATGGCAGCTTGAACACAGTGTGCCGCTTAAAAAAATCCTTCCGAAAGTAAAAATAAAAGACTGAGGCCCGGGGCCTCAGTTTTTTTATAAGAAGGTAAATGGGTTTGTATCTGTTTCGGAAGCGAAAATGCGCACATCATAGTTTTTCTCTCCTGCCATTGCCGTAAGCTTCTCAGCCGTGCCTTTTCTCATGATCTTTTCAGCATAATGCCCCGGGTCCACGACGTTTAATCCCATCATCATCGCATCATGCGCTACATGGAAATAAAGATCGCCCGTCACGTAAACATCTGCACCTTTCCGCTTTGCCTGATAAATATATTTATTTCCGTCACCGCCAAGAACCGCGACTTTTTTCACCTTGCTGTTTCGCTCTCCGACCATCCGGACTCCGTTAACGTCAAACTTTTCTTTCACAAACAGAGCAAACTCTTCAAGCGTCATGTCTTGCTGAAGTTTTCCGATGCGGCCGAGTCCTTTTTCAAGCGGAGACTGCTCCACCGGATAAATATCATATGCCACCTCTTCATACGGATGGCTTTTTTTCAGCGCTTTTACGACGGTTTTCTCCATACTTGCCGGAAAAACGGTCTCAAGTCTCACTTCATGGACGAGCTCCAGTTCTCCCGTCTGTCCGATAAACGGTTCCGCCCCGTCCAGCGGCTTAAAGCTGCCGATTCCCTCAGAGGAGAACGCGCAATGGCTGTAATTGCCGATATGTCCCGCTCCGGCGTTGCCAAGTGCGGTTCTTACAGCTTCTTCATAGTCTTTCGGAACATAGACGGCAAGCTTTTTCATCGGGTCCGAATATGTCGGGACGAGCACTTCTGTGTCTGTCAGGCCGAGAGCTTCGGCAAGCAGATCATTCACACCGCCGTCCGCCACATCAAGATTCGTATGAGCCGCATATACGGCAATATCATGCTTTATACATTTCTCAATCAGTCTTCCGCCAGGCTGATCAGTGGTGATCTGTTTAAGCGGCCGAAAGATCGGCGGATGGTGGGCGATAATTAAGTCAACTTTTTTCTCTATGGCTTCATCTACCGTTTGTTCCAGAACATCCAGTGTCACCATGACATTTTTCACCGGCTTATTCAATGTACCGATCTGCAGACCGATTTTATCTCCTTCCACCGCAAAAGCCTTCGGTGAAAATTGTTCAAACAGCTGGATGATTTCCTGTCCGTTCACATGTTTAGGCATGTCCGATTACCTCCTTCAGCAGAGAAATCCGCTCTTTCAATTCAGCTAATTTTTCATGATTTTCATGCTTTGCGCTGCGGCTGATCTGTTCATAAATTTGTTCAGTATGCTTAAGTTCCTGGCTCCATTTCCGAAGAAACACTTCATTCCTCTCTTTTAATAAAAACGGACCCGCAAGCATTCCGGCAGCCATCGGCACGTCCCGATACGGCGCATCACGGTCGCCAGTTTCCGCAACGAGGATTTCATAACACTTTCCGTCTTCTTCGAGAATCACTTCATCAATCAGTTCATAGCCTTCCTGATACAGCCACTCTCTTATATGAACGGCATGAATATTCGGCTGCAGAATCAGCCGTTCACGCCCCGTCAATTTCGTTTTTCCGGACTCCAAAATATGAGCGATCAGCGCTCCGCCCATGCCAGCGATTGTAATGGCGCCGGCTTCTCCTTTTTCAAGGACGCTCAGCCCGTCACCTTTCCTTACGGAGATAAGAGTGCTTAAGTCCAGTTTTTCCACCTGCTGTTTGGCGGATAGAAACGGTCCGTCTGTAATTTCACCGGCGATTGCCCGGCTTGCCAAATGATTCAAAACGGCATAGCAAGGAAGATACGCGTGGTCCGACCCGATATCAGCAACCAGGGCACCCGGAGGGATATATTCCGCCACAGACTGCAATCTTTTAGATAACTTCATTTCATTCACAATATCACAACTTTTCTCAGGTTCTTTTTCCTTTACTATCATATAAAAAAACCGCCCGGAATCCAAGCGGCGGATAGAGTTTTTCATATGTCTTTTATATAGGGACCGGTAAAGCTTTATTTAATGTCAGAAACCCATTTTGCCATGTCATCCAGCTTTTCGGCCGGCACAAGGCCCGCGGGCATCCCGTTGCCGCCTTTTTCAATTTTTGTTTTAATCTCAGCGACATCTTTTCTTTTGCCGACGCCTTTTAAGTTCGGCCCTGACACACCTTCATAGTTTTCCCCGTGACAGGTGATGCAGTTCGCTTTATAAATCTCTTCAGGTGAAGCGTTTGCAGTTTCCTTCTCGGCATTTTTGCTTTCACCGCCGCTTGCGATCTGATGCGCATCTCCATTGCCTTTTACAGCTAAAAAGAAAGTCAGCCCTATTCCCAGCACTGCAATGAGCAAAAAAGGAATCAGCGGATTCCACTTCATATCTCCATCCCCCTTTTTCATTCTCCCCCTATGTAAACACTTCTAATTCTAACTTATTTTTACAAAAAGTAAATGGTCTTACTCAGCAATTTCATTGATTTCACAATTTATACAAAAAGCAAAAATAACTGTTTTGTTTATCACAAAATTATCTTTATTCTATTGTATAATGAATTGTATACGCTTACAATAAAGAATATAAATAAACTTATCTCATTTTCCCCCTTTCAGGACATGCCGCATTTTTTCCAAACTCATTTGCAAAACATATGCTTATCCAGTAAAATAAAGGTATATTATCCATATATCTTATACATAAAAAAGAACGGATCAAAAAGACCCGTTCCATTCTATTCGAGAAAATCCTTCAGACGTTTGCTTCTGCTCGGATGTCTCAATTTGCGAAGCGCTTTTGCTTCAATTTGGCGAATACGCTCTCTCGTTACTCCAAACACTTTGCCTACTTCTTCCAAAGTTCTTGTGCGTCCGTCATCCAGACCGAAACGGAGACGCAGCACGTTTTCTTCACGATCTGTCAACGTATCCAGCACATCTTCCAGCTGTTCTTTTAAAAGCTCATATGCCGCATGATCCGACGGAGATGTCGCTTCCTGGTCTTCGATGAAATCACCGAGATGTGAGTCGTCCTCTTCACCGATCGGCGTTTCTAAAGAAACAGGCTCTTGAGCAATTTTTAATATTTCACGGACTTTTTCAGGCGTAAGATCCATGTCTTCAGCAATCTCTTCCGGTGTCGGCTCTCTGCCAAGATCCTGAAGAAGCTGACGCTGCACCCGGATTAATTTGTTGATGGTTTCCACCATGTGAACCGGGATACGGATTGTTCTCGCCTGGTCAGCGATGGCGCGTGTAATCGCCTGTCTGATCCACCAAGTCGCATACGTACTGAATTTATATCCTTTACGGTAGTCAAACTTCTCGACGGCTTTCATGAGACCCATGTTTCCTTCTTGGATCAAGTCTAAGAAAAGCATGCCGCGGCCGACATACCGTTTAGCAATGCTGACAACTAAACGAAGGTTTGCTTCAGCCAGTCTGCGTTTAGATTCCTCGTCACCCTCTTCAATTTTTTGAGCGTAGGTGATTTCTTCTTTAGCAGAAAGAAGATTTACCCGTCCGATTTCCTTAAGGTACATGCGGACTGGATCATTGATCTTTACGCCAGGCGGTACGCTGAGGTCATTAAGGTCAAATTCTTCTTCGGCTTTGGCAAGCTGTTGAATATTAGGATCTTCCGTTTCTTCATTTTCACTAATTAATTCAACACCTTGTTCTCCTAAAAATTCATAATACTCATCCATTTGGTCTGATTCAATTTCAAAGCTGGACATGCGTTCAGCAATTTCTTCATATGTTAAAACGCCACGTTTTTTTCCAGTTTCAGTAAGCTGCTCTTTTACCTGGTCTAATGTAAGTTCTGTTTCTGTTTCGTGGGTTTGTTTATCAGCCATTATGGATCCCTCCTTCCAAAGCTTGCAACGAATTCTAAAAGCGGTATGTTTCTTATCCGACCCGGAAGCCTTCTCTCTTTTTCAGCATGCAGGGCTGCGGATAATAAATGACAATTCATGATGAGGTTAAGCGATCTATTTGCTCCTCCGCAAGGAATCATTGCCAATCAGAACGCAAGCCTCTTTGTGGTGTTACTTTAATGATCGGTTCAATGCAACAATTTCTTGAGCCAGAGACGCAGCTTTCACGAAGTCTTTCTGCCTCTCCGCATCCGCTCTTTCTGCTTCTTTTTCCTTTATCATTGACCATTTTCGGTGATCCAACACTTTTTTTACGTAATCGGATAACTCGGCCTCTGAGAGCTCCTCGTTTACTTGGAGCATCCCTATATCTGAAAGCAGCTGGCTGATTTCCTCATCCTGCATTCTCGCCATAAGATGCTGCGGCGTCATGTCAGCGCCCTCTTCATAAACAGCGTACAGGTATGCTGCCAGCGCACGATGTCCGTCAATGTTAAATTCAAAGCCGACACGCTCAATCACTTTCTTTATGACGTTTCGGTCTCTCAGCATATGAGCGAGCAGAAGTCTTTCCGCGTTCTCATAGGCGGGACGGAGACGGCGCCGTTTCGCTTTTGTCGTCACCCGGGCCCGTCTTGTCTGCGGTTCGGCGTTTTTGTCGCCGGGGGCGTTTTGTCTGGCGTAGATGGAAAGCTGTTCCGTCAAAGATTCTACCGAAAGAGAAAATTCTGAGGCGAGCTGCTTCACATACATTTCCTGCTCAAGCGACCCGGAAAGAGCGCTGATTTCTTTCAGCACTTCTTTCATGTAAGCGAGCCGGTCTCCTTCGTCAGATAAGTTTTTCCCTTTGCGGAAATATTGCATTTTAAAAGCCATGACCGTAACGCTTGCATCAATGATATCGGTCCGGAATTTTTCTCCGCCCCGGGTTCTGATATAATCATCAGGATCAAGCCCGTCAGGCAGCATGCTTACTCTTACCTTACAATCGGCTTTCTGGAGCAGGCCGGCCGCTTTCAGCGTAGCTTCGTACCCGGCTTTATCCGAATCGTAGCAGAGAATGACCTCCTGAACATTTCTCCTGAGGATTTTCACATGTTCTTCGGTGAGCGACGTCCCCATTGTGGCGATACTTTCTTTTACGCCTGAGCTGACGGCGGATATGACGTCAGCGAAGCCTTCAAACAGAACGGCTCTCTCCTCTTTCCTGATCGGCAGGCGCGCCTTATGAAAGTTATACAGCAGCTTAGATTTATGAAACAGCGGCGTTTCCGGGCTGTTCATATATTTCGGCTGCTGGCTTCCGAGCGCCCTTCCTGAAAAAGCCGCCACGGCTCCGTGGTGATCATGAATGGGAAACATAATTCTGTTTCTGAAACGGTCAAAATACCCGCTGCCGTCTTCCCTTCTGATCAGCAGACCCGCTTTTTCCATCAGTTCTTCCTCAAAACCGCGCTTTTTCAAGAATTTCGTCATGAAATCCCAGGAATCCAGCGCGTAGCCGATTTCAAACTCATCTATGAGCTCTTTCGTAAAACCCCTTGATAAAAGGTAATCTAACGCTTCCTGGCCTTCCTTTGTATTTATTAGCAAATGATGGTAAAATTTCTTCAGAAGCTCGTGGGCTTCCGCCATCTTCTGCTCTCCGGAAGATTCCGGCCTGGATGCAGAGTGAATCGTTATATCATCAGGGAAATCAATCTGATATTTATCCGCAAGGTGAGAAACAGCTTCCGTAAATGAATAACCTTCCATCTGCCGTAAGAAAGAGAAAACGTTCCCGCCCGCACCGCATCCGAAGCAATGAAAGATCTGCTTATCGCTGGAGACGGAAAACGAGGGCGTGTTTTCCCCGTGAAACGGACAGAGCCCAAAGTAGTTGCGGCCTTGCTTTTTCAATTGGACATAATCACCTATGACTTCAACAATGTCTGCTGACTGCTGCACCTGATTAACTACTTCATCTGGTATGCGGTTTCCCATCTTATAACACTCCGTCGTACATTATTCGATGTTTTGATTTGAAATCCCTTCATCATTCGACAGGATTTTTTTAAGCAGGGTAACAAATCGATTCCGATCTTCTTTATTTAATTTTTTAGGTCCTTTGGAATGAATGCCGCTTCTTCTCATTTTGCCTGACATATGACGGCTCATCAGAGCGAAGTCAATCGTGTCTTCAGTATAAGAACGGCCCCTTTCCGATAAGACGGCAATATTTCTGTTCAGCAAAAGAGAGGCTAAACCGATATCCTGCGTGACTACGACGTCTCCCGATCTCACATGGTTTGCGATATATAAGTCTGCCGCTTCTTTATGAGGATCAACGTATACCCAGTTCTCGTCTTTGCTTCTGGAAAGCTGGTAGTGTTCAAATGATGCGACGAAAATAACCCGAACGCTGTATTGCGATGCAATGAGCATTATTTCCTCTTTTACGGGGCATGCGTCTGCATCGACAAAAATCGTCTTTTCTTTTTCATTTAGAAGACTAATTCTCCATCCCTCCATCAATCTCCTGCATAAAAACAAGCGAAATCGCATATGCTCCATGACTGCGGATCTATTTTGAGCTTTGTCGAAAAATTTCCGGGAGTTATTCTTGACATCTTACCCATAATAGTTTATTCGTATCACACGAAGCTTAAACCTAAAAATAAACATTTTATCACAATTTTTTATTATAATACAAACTTCGCGAAGATGCCATCCTTTTTGTTTATTCCCTATTTGCATACCCAAAAACCCAGGATAAAGCGTCCTGAGTTATCGGCCCTTTGTTTTGAGATGATGAATGATGTTCGCTGTTTCCTCGACCGCTTTATTCGAAACGTCAACGACTTGGCAGCCGATCCGGTCCACGATTTTCTCAAAATACTCCAGCTCTTCTTTAATTCTGTTGATATTGGCGTAAATGGCTTTGTCATTTAAGCCGAGAGATTTTAACCGTTCTTTTCGTATATGGTTCAGTTTATCAGGGCTGATTTTTAAGCCGATGCATTTTTTCGGATCAACGCTGAACAGTTCTTCCGGCGGATCGACCTCAGGAACGATCGGCACATTGGCCACTTTCAGACGCTTATGGGCAAGATATTGTGATAATGGGGTTTTAGACGTTCTGGATACTCCGAGCAGGATGATATCGGCTTTTAAAATGCCTCTTGGATCTCTGCCATCGTCATATTTGACGGCAAACTCGATCGCCTCGACCTTTTTGAAATAATCTTCATCAAGCTGGCGGACGCGGCCCGGTTCATATTTAGCGGTCAGACCGTAAGCCGATTCCATTTTATCGATGAGCGGACCGATAATATCGTAATACAGCACATTCGCTTTTTCCGCTTGTTCAACCAGGTATTTGCGCATTTCAGGAACAACGAGCGTAAAACAAATAATGCCGCCGTCCGCTTTGGCGAGAGACACGACTTCATTAATGGTGCCGATATCTTCCACATAAGGTATTCTTCTGATATGCGTATCATCGGCTGAGCCGTTAAACTGGCTGAGCGAGGCTTTTACAACGAGTTCGGCGGTTTCTCCGACTGAGTCTGATACTACATAAATGATGCGATTGTCCATGTTATCCCCCCGTTAGTTTTCAAGCTTATATGATTTCATTTTCTGATAAACTGACAAGTATCTTAGTCATATTCGTTTTGGTAAACCGGCCGATGACCTCAAAGCCTTTATCCGTATCTTTAATAACGGGCAGGGCATCGATCTGTTTTTCAATTAAATACTTGGCGATGTCCATCACATAATCGTCACGCCGGCAGACGGCGATATTCGGCATTCTTGTCATGATAATATGAACCGGTATTGAGGCAAGTTCCTGCTGGCCGATGCTCGCCCGCAGCAAATCTTTGCGTGACAGCACACCGACTAAGACAGCATCACGATCTACGACAAATAACGTGCCGACATCTTCTAAAAACATGGTGCAGATGGCATCGTATACCGAGACATTCTCATTGATGACAACAGGGATCGATTGAAAATCTTTCACTTGCAGCTTTTTCAATTTATCCGCAAGCAGCTGATTTCCCGTTTTCCCCGTATAAAAATAACCGACCCGCGGACGGGCCTCTAAGAAGCCTGACATGGTGAGTATGGCCAAGTCCGGCCGCAGCGTGGCCCTCGTTAAATTGAGCTGTTCTGCGATATGCTCTCCGGTAATCGGGCCGTTTTCCTTTACAATCTGTAAAATTTGTTCTTGCCGTTTATTTAATTCGATCGTACTCACCACCTTTATGGAAGGGTTTCTTTATCTATGTTTTCATTCTGTGATGTTTATGTAAAAGGGGAAAAGACGATTGCCGATCACACAGCAACCGTCTTTTTCTTTATTTTACAATAAGATGATTCATATTAGCAAAAGACTTGATCACATCTGCAAGAGCGGTCATTTGCGCTAAACGGTTGGTTTTTAATGCTTCATCGTCCGCATTTACCATCGTGTGATTAAAGTAATCTTCGATCGGCTCCTTTAATCCGCTGAGCACGGCAAGCGCCTGTTCATAGTTTTTGGAGGCAAAGCTTTCCGTGACACTGTCTTTTGTTTTTTGATAAGCGTCAAACAGCTTTTTCTCCTGTTCATTTTCAAACAGATCCGGATTGATATCGCGGCTCTCGCCTTTTTTGCTGATGGAGATGACCCGGCCGAGTGATTCAGCCGTTTCTTTAAATCCGGGTGTGCCGAGGTGCTTCTCAAGCACTCTTGCTTTATGAACGGCTGCATACGGCTCAAGCTCTGTGCTGTCCAGAACGGCTTCGATAACGTCATGACGGATGTCTTCAGCGTTTAAGACGTATTTCAGACGCTGTGTAAAGAAATCGAGGAGCTCATTTTCTTTTTCCGTTTCTGTCAATGACAGCAGCTCTTTAAAAGAAATGCCCCAGTTGCGGTCGATCAGAATGGAAACGATGCCGCTTGCCTGACGGCGCAATCCGTACGGGTCCTGAGAACCTGTCGGAATCACGTCAATGCTGAAGAAGGAAGCAATCGTGTCCAGTTTATCAGCTAACGCTACAACCGCGCCGGTGAAGGTTGAAGGCACTTCTCCCCCGGCCGCTCTCGGCATATAGTGCTCATTGACAGCGGCAGCGACGGCTTCATCTTCACCGAGCATGCGCGCATATTTTTCTCCCATCACGCCCTGAAGCTCAGGGAACTCATAGATCATATGTGTAACCAGGTCAAATTTAGAAATCTCTGCGGCGCGCTTCACAAGGTTTTGCGTCTGTTCATCCGCTTTCAGGCGGACGGCAAGTTTGCCCGCAATGGCGGCCACTCTTCTTACTTTATCTCCAAGGGAGCCGAGCTCTTCATGGAAAACGATATTTTCCAGTTTCTTCACGTTTTCATCAATGTTCAGCTTTTGGTCTTCTTTGTAGAAGAACGCAGCATCTGAAAGCCTTGCTCTCAGCACTTTCTCGTTTCCGCGAGCAACATTTTCAATTGCATGGCTGTTCCCGTTTCTTACCGTAATAAAATGAGGCAGCAGATTCCCGTTTTCATCTTTTACCGGGAAGTAGCGCTGATGCTCTTTCATTGTTGTTACAAGTACTTCTTCAGGGATAGAAAGAAACTCGGATTCAAAAGATCCGTAAAGCGCCGTCGGGTATTCCACCAGATGGTTGACTTCGTTCAGCAAGTCCTCATCGATCGGAATGTTCCATTTCTTCTCGGCCGCAAGCGCGTCCAGCTGGCTTTGGATCATTTGTTTGCGTTCTTTCGGGTCAGCAATGACGCTTTGTTCTTTCAGCAGCTTTTCGTATGATGACGGTGCATCAACAGATACTTCTTGGCCGAGAAAGCGGTGTCCCTGCGTGTTCCGGCCCGTCTCGACATTTGTGATTTCAAACGGAATGACGTCTTTCCCAAAGAGAGCGATAATCCATTTGATCGGACGGATATAGCGCAGATCCTGCGTGCCCCAGCGCATGTTTTTCGGAAAATGCATTCCGGCAATCAAATTTTCCAGCTGCGGTAAAAGTGTCTTCGTCTCTTGTCCCGCCTGGAATTTTTGAACGAAGACATATTCCGTGCCGTTTACATCTTTTATATACAGATCATCCACTCCGGCGCCTTGGCCTTTTGAAAATCCGATAGCGGCTTTTGTCCAGTTTCCGTCAGCATCCAGAGCGATTTTTTTCGCAGGGCCTTTTGCTTCTTCCTGAATATCAGCCTGTTTTTCTGCTACGTCTTTTATATATACTGCCAGACGTCTCGGCGTATTAAAAAGTTTCACTTCGCCATGGGCGATATTTTTTTCAGCCAGCCAGTCGGTCAGCTTTTCACCGAGCTGCACCATGCTGTCATGTAAAAACCGCGCCGGCATTTCCTCGAGTCCGATCTCTAAAAGCAAGTCTTGTTTACTCATGGGAAGAGCCCTCCTCTTTAAGCATTGGGAACCCTAATTTTTCCCGTTCTTCATAATACGTTTTTGCCACTTTTCTCGCTAAGTTGCGGACACGGCCGATATAACCCGTCCGCTCCGTCACCGAGATCGCGCCTTTTGCATCGAGCAGATTAAATGTATGAGAGCATTTCAGCACATAATCATAGGCCGGATGCACGAGCCCGTTATCCATTTGTCTGATCGCTTCTTTTTCATAGGTGCTGAACAAATGGAAAAGCATATCCACGTCAGATGTTTCAAAAGTATAAACGGAATGCTCATATTCAGCCATCATAAATAAATCTTTCACAGTAAATCCTGACGTCCATTCAAGATCAAAGACGTTTTCTTTATCCTGAATATATGACGCGAGACGTTCAATACCATACGTGATCTCAACGGATACCGGTTTACATTCAATTCCGCCCACCTGCTGGAAGTATGTAAACTGAGTAATTTCCATCCCGTCAAGCCATACTTCCCAGCCGAGACCTGCACAGCCTAAAGACGGGTTTTCCCAGTTGTCTTCTACGAAACGGATATCATGTTCAAGCGGGTCAATGCCGAGCGCACGCAATGAATCAAGGTAAAGCTCTTGAATGTTATCAGGCGACGGCTTGATAATGACTTGGAATTGATGATGCTGATAGAGCCTGTTCGGGTTTTCACCGTACCGTCCGTCCGCAGGCCGTCTGGACGGCTCAACGTAAGCCACTCTCCACGGTTCCGGCCCGATGCTTCGTAAAAATGTATACGGGCTCATTGTGCCTGCGCCTTTCTCCACATCATACGACTGCATGAGCACACAGCCTTCATTCGACCAGTGCTTCTGCAAGGTTAAAATCATATCTTGAATGTTCATTTCAAGCACCTCCACTTTCTCCATTCTTTTACAAGTGCGGCGGCAACCAAAAAACTCCCGTCTCTATGCTTGCCGGCCGCAAACATAGGGACGAGAGTTCTCCCGCGGTTCCACCCTAGTTGCTGAGGATGTGAATCACTCAGCCTCTTTTTAAAGGGTTGCTCGAGAATGCCTTTCGTTGCGCGCTCATCCTTAGCTTACACTGCCCTAAGGTCGCTTGTATGAGTTGGACGCAAGTACTTCTTTCTGTCACTGCAACATATTTTATAATAAATGATCATATAAAAAGATGGGCAGAATGTCAACTTTTGTTTTCATCCAAAAGGTTCTTCATGCTTTCCATCTGATCTAAAAACCGTTTTGACTTTAAATAAAGTCCTGAATATTCCTCGTAATACAGATCAATGACCCGTTTAATTTCGTTTTTGGTTTCCTGTTTTAACGAGACGCTGCCGAGCCTTCCGATATCAAAGTAATAAAAAAGCCTTAGCAGCCTTGCCGTTTGCGGCGAAATCGGAACTCTGTACGGATCCTTTTCAAAGCAGCGGTGGCAGATAAACCCGTTATCTCTTATCGAAAAATGAAACGTTCCTTCCCCGCTTTTGCAGTGGACACAATGATTCAGCTCCGGATACAGCCCCATGACGCCGAGCATTTTCATCTGCACGATGAAGGTGATCACGTCCGGGTCAGTCCCGTCATTCAGCCTCTTAAAGGATTCGAGAATCAATTCGAATAAATAGGGGTTCGGTTTCTTCTCTTCCGTTCCTTTGTCAGTGAGTTCAGCGATAAAAGCGGCATACGCCGTCAAAAATAAATCTTCTCTGATCGTTCTCATGCTGAGAATCATTTCACCCTGCTGGAGCGTGCCGAGTCCGGATGTTCTTTGCATTAAAAATGACCCGTACAAAAACGGCTGGCTGACTGCTGACAGCCGGCTGGCTGACTTCCTGGCGCCCCTTGCCATGACGCCGATTTTGCCGTGTTCCCTCGTCAGCAATGTCACGATTTTATTCGTCTCCCCGTAGTCATTCGTACGGAGCACGATTCCTTCACATTTAGTCAGCATTTCCGCACCTTCCAACAATGGGAGGGGCCAAGAGGTTTACAAAATTGGAAAATCAATTCGGGCTAGCTCATCTTCCGGTTCTTCGGGTCTTTCCAGGTTCTCTTTTTCCAGTTCTTTAAAAAGAAGGTACGTATCAACACTTCCTGTTTGAGAAAATACGTTCCAGGTAAAATTCAACACAAAAAACCCACCTTTCATCATTAAACTAGCTTGCAATCCAAATTCTTACCCTTATCTTGACCTGATGTCCTCCTTTTCATGTTAAACAAATTTTGCTAACGAATCCCTGCTTCTGTGAGGTAATCTCACACCTCAGGCATGCGCCTTAGATGAATTAATATTCATCCTCTTTGAAGCCGAAATCACGCAGCTGAGACATTTTATTCCGCCAGTCCTTCTGCACCTTCACCCATAATTCCAGGTAAACGCGTGAGCCCAAAAGAGCTTCAATATCAGCCCGCGCTCTTTTGCCGACTTCTTTCAGAAGCGCTCCTTTTTTGCCGATGACGATGCCTTTTTGAGAATCCCGCTCGACCACAATGGTGGCGGCGACATGGACGGAGCCGTTTTCCTGCCCTTTAATGGACTCGATGGCGACAGCGATGCTGTGCGGCACTTCTTCCCTTGTCAGATGGAGCACCTTTTCCCTGATCAGTTCAGAAATAATGAACCGCTCGGGATGGTCAGTCACCTGATCGCTCGGATAGAACTGAGGCCCTTCCGGTAAATACGCTTCAATCTGCGCGAGAAGGGTTTCGACGTTGTTCCCTTCCAAAGCTGAGATCGGCACGATTTCCTTAAACGGATAGCGCGTACGGTACTCATCAATTAAAAGAAGCAGCTGGTCAGGGTGGATCTTATCAATTTTGTTTACGATCAGAAAGACCGGTGTAGACGTCTGTCCGAGCTTTTCAATGATAAACTCGTCGCCTTTTCCGTACCCTTCTTCGGCGTTAATCATAAATAACACCAAGTCAACTTCTTTCAGCGTATTCTGCGCCACTTTCATCATAAAGTCGCCAAGCTTGTGCTTTGGTTTGTGAATGCCCGGTGTATCAATAAAAATGGTCTGCGACGTGCCGGTTGTCAGCACCCCTTGGACTTTATTTCTTGTCGTCTGGGGTTTGTCGCTCATGATGGCGATCTTTTGACCGATGACCCTGTTTAAAAAGGTAGACTTTCCTACATTCGGCCTTCCGATGATAGATACAAATCCTGATTTAAAGCTTTCGTTCGTCATGTAAATCCTCCGATGAAAATGCGCCTGGTAATAATTCTTCCGCAGTCATTTCTTTTATTTGTCCTTGTAAGTTGGTCAGAATAACAAGCATATCCTTTGAGCACAGCTCGGAAATTACTTGTCTGCAGGCTCCGCACGGCGAAACCGGTCCCGGAGTATCCGCAGCCACGGCGAGCATCGCAAATTCCGTATCCCCCTCGGAAACAGCTTTGAATATCGCCGTGCGTTCAGCACAGTTGCACATGCTGTATGCCGCATTTTCGATGTTGCAGCCTCTGTACACTTTTCCGTCTTTGGTAAGAAGAGCGGCTCCCACTCTGAAATTTGAATACGGCACATACGCTGTGTCCCGCGCTTTTAATGCTTCTGCAATCAATTCTTGTCTGTTCATGTGTACTTAATTCCTCTCTTACCTTTATCCTGTATGATACCGCTGTCACTTTTATTTTACATAATTATGATTGGTTTTTCACGCCCATTTTTGGCAATGTAAAATAATTGTAAGAATCTTCTGCTAACATATCTTCGGCAAGAAGATGAGTAAACCAATGATACACGATATCACGGCAAAGACGCAAACGGCTCCGGCGGCCGCGTCCTTTGCCGCTTTTGCGAGCGGGTGATACTGATCGGTAACTAAATCCACAACATGCTCTATCGCCGTATTTAAAAGCTCCAAAGCAAGCATTCCTCCGATCAGCACCAAAACAACGGCCCATTCGGCTGTGCTCAGCCCGGTGAGAAAACCGCAAACGATAACGGCGCAGGCCGCGGTAATATGAAATTGAAAATTCCGCTCTGACCGCGCCGTTTTCCAGATTCCCCTCCATGCATGGACAAAGCTCTTCAGGAACCTGCTCCACTCGTTTTTATGATCTCGTGAGTCCATACTCATCCAGCAAATCCTTTTGCTTTGAAAACATTTCTTCCTCTTCTTCTTTTGTCATGTGATCATAGCCAAGCAAATGCAAAAAGCCGTGCACGGCCAGAAAACCGAGCTCCCTCATAAACGAATGGCCGTACTCTTCCGCCTGCTCTTTCGTTCTGTCTGCGCTGATGATAATATCTCCTAAAACAGGCGGCATGTCGGCGCCTACGATTTCAACCTCGTCTTCGCCTTCTTCTTCAAGCGCAAACGAAATGACGTCAGTCGGAGTGTCTTTTCCCCGGTAGTCTCTGTTGATTTCTCTGATTTCCTCATTTGTCACAATCGTGACCGATACTTCAGCCTGGTCCTGAACGCCTTCTTTTTCCGCCGCGAATTGGAGCAGCTTCTCCACTTCTTGGAGCGCATCAGCTGAGACGCTGTTCGTTTCATCAACAATATCTATGAGTAAACCCATTTATTTCACCTTCTTCGTAGCCTCCGGATATTCAATCCGGGAGTGGAAAATTCCTTTTAAAGTCGCACATAGTGTTTTTGCGATCGTATCCAGTTCTCGGAACGTGAGATCACATTCTGAGAATTGTCCGTCCTGAAGCTTATCGGATATAATTCCCCGCACCAGTTTTTCGATCCGCTCGGGATTGGGATTATGCATGGAACGGACGGCGGCTTCAACGCTGTCGGCCACTGAGATAATAGCCGCTTCTTTCGATTGCGGCTTCGGCCCCGGGTAGCGGAACTCTTTCTCTGTAATCTGGTCGCCCTTTTCTTTCGCTTTATAATAAAAGAATTTTAAAAGGGACGTTCCGTGATGCTGCTCCGCGATATCCACAAGCTCTTTCGGAAACTTATAGCTTCTGAGCATATTCGCACCGTCTGTCGTATGTGCGATAATGATATTTTTGCTGAGCTGAGGAGACAGCTTGTCATGCGGATTATCCATATTCATCTGATTTTCAATAAAATATTGCGGACGTTTCGTTTTGCCGAGATCGTGATAATACGCTCCGACCCGTGCTAAAAGACCGTTTGCCCCTACGGCTTCACAAGCCGCTTCCGACAGATTTGCCACCATGACGCTGTGATGATATGTACCGGGTGTTTCCGTTAAAATCTTTCGAAGCAGGGGATGATTCGGATTAGACAGTTCAATCAGCCTCATTGTTGAAAGAATGCCGAATCCCGTCTCAAAAAACGGCATCAGACCGATAATCAAAACGGATGAAGCAAGTCCCGAGACGACCCCCATCAGCATCAGCGTTCCGATTTCAACCGGTGACAGCGCCGTATTTTGTATTAATAAAAGCGACAGCACGATAATCATATTAATAAATGAGACGAACAGTCCCGTCTGCAATATTTTTGATCTCGCATTATGTTTTCCCAAAAACAGAATGCCTGAAATGCTGCTGATTAAATAGTAAATGCCGATGACGTAATTAAATGTTCCCGTCACACCCTGATTAAACATCATACTGCCGCAGATCGCCAGAATGATGCTTCCTAAAATGGCGAGCCTTTCATTGAGCAGCAGCCTGATTAAAATCGCGCCGGCGGCGATCGGCACAAGATAGCCGATATTGGTGTATTCAATCTTCTGAAAGAGACTGACGACTTCCATAATGACGAGAATAAGCGTTGTAATGATAGAAAACAGCAAAAGAGATTTATTTTTCAGCTTAAGCTCCTGCTGCTGTTTCTCAAAATAGTAGACAAGCGTGGCAATAAACAGGCCGATCATCAGAAGGAGACCGCTGATCGGTTTTAACAGGTTGGAATTATTCAAAAGACCCGTCAGTTCAAGCTTCCTGTATACTTCCCGGTCAATCAGATCATTCTCTTCCACGAGAACCTGTCCCTGTTTGATCTGTACCGGCTGGACGCTGTCTGACGCTTCCTGGCGTTTTTCATCGGTCGCTTTCGGATCAAAAACGTAATTCGGGATGACCGCGTATTTTCCGATTTCAGTCGCAGCCGCTAAATATTTTGACGGCACAGAAGCGCTTTTCAGCTCTTTTGCGACCTTATCCTTCGCTTCAGCAAGCTTTTCAGAAGGAATTTCACTGCTCATCACCGTATTCACCGCGGTAATGACGGAATCCCTCACAAATGAGAAATCTTCATTGTTTGCATGGAGAAGCGATTTAATGGCATCTTCCGAGACGGATTCATTGACATCCTGTGTCAGCTTGTTTTTCACCGATTTTACCAGTGATTTTTCCGAAGGTGACTTTTTGTCTTTTTCCGCATCTTTTTTCACTTCGCCGATACTGTCAAAAATGGAAGTGATCAGGTCAAGCCGGTTGTCGGTATAGCCTTTTTTCAGAGTGTATTGATCTTCCACCGCATCTTCGGCCGCCTGTTTTTTCGATTCCGTCGCCTGCTGATCTTCCACTGTGGCGGGCGCGTAAATCGTTTTATCACTGACTGCAAACAAATCCAAATTAAGTGATTCAGGTTTTACATGAATAAAGAGCAAACCAAACATGATCGCTGAAAGCAGCAGGTACAGCAGCACATGGGCTGAGCGGGCATGTCTGAAACTGCGGAACCGTTCCCGGGCGCTTTTGCCCTTTCCCTTCTTTTTCAAAACAAGAACCTCCTCCCTGAAACATCAGGAACACATCATATAAAAATGACCCGATAACGGGAGATCGGGTCATTTTTGCATTACTTTTGCTTATCATAAGCTTCAATAATTTTTGCAACAAGCGGATGCCTGACCACATCTGTCTGGTCAAGTTCAATCACGGAGATGCCGTTTACGTCCTTCAGCATGTCCTTCGCTACTGCAAGTCCCGATGTGACGCCTTTCGGCAGGTCAATTTGGCTTACGTCGCCCGTAATGATCATTTTAGAGCCAAAACCCAATCTCGTCAAAAACATTTTCATTTGAGCGGGAGTGGTATTCTGGGCTTCATCAAGAATCACATACGCGTCGTCAAGCGTCCGCCCTCTCATATAGGCAAGCGGGGCGATTTCGATAACCCCTCTTTCCATAAGACGCTCCGTATGGTCGCTTCCGAGCACATCATGGAGCGCGTCATACAGCGGGCGCAGATAAGGATCTACTTTTTCCTTTAAATCTCCGGGCAGAAAACCGAGGCTCTCGCCGGCTTCCACAGCGGGTCTTGTTAAAATGATTTTTTTAATGTGGCCGTTTTTTAAAGCGTGCACCGCTTTTACGACCGCCAAATAAGTTTTGCCGGTTCCCGCCGGCCCGATGCCGAACACCATGTCGTTTTTCTTCATCGCCGCCACATATTCTCTTTGGCCGATGGTTTTGACACGGATCGGTTTGCCTTTTGCCGTTTTCGTTATTTCCTCTTCATACATGCTTTCAAAATAGTCCAGTTCATCTTTTTTTGCCATTTTTACGGCATACAGCACATCACGTTCCGAAATCTCGATCCCCTTGCGAATCAAAGTAAGGAGCGAGCCCAATAATCTGTCAGCGATCTCAAATGTTTCATCATTCCCGGAAACGTAAATGGTTTCACCGCGTGTGATGAGGCTAATGCCCAGATCCTTCTCCATTAAATGTAAAAAAGCATCTTGGCTGCCGAACAAAGAAAGTGCTTCGTCCGGGCTTTTCAGTTTGTGATTAATCGCAAGTAAATGTTCTGCCATTCTTTAGTCTCCCTGAACAATAGGTGTGGTTTGAACGATATCTTCTATAACTTGGTAGAGAATAATCAACTTTACTTTACCATTCTCAACGGATTGGTGCAAAACTTTTTCACTTTCTACCTCTCCGCTGCCGTTTAATCGCTTTTCTACATCTTGTCTTCCCATTTTGATACCGGCCTGAACCGCTTCGCCTTTCGTATAAGTCCGCACGGATGTTTCACTTTCTCTTGTCTGTTCTGAAACGTAAGAAACCGGAAGCTTCATCCCCAGAAATTGAAACGGATGCTTTTCTTCCTCTGTTTTCGGATGTTTCAGCGGCTCCTCATTAAACCCGAAGCCCCAAAAAGGCACACCCCATGATCCGAAAGACAGCTTGTGCTTCGTCCTTACTTTACCCGTATATAGCGTAAATGATGTTTCAAGGGGCACGGTTACTTCTGACTTGTACCATGTTTCTCCGTAAATTTCCGCTTTTGAGGCGACTTTCCGGTCTTCATTTCCGATCAGTCCTGAGACGAGGAGCTGTCCTTTGTCAACATGATCGTTCACAAAAGCCATCGGCTGCCCCTTTTGCACGAACATCCTTTTGATGACCGCCTTCTTTTTGGCAACGATATGGCGGGGGCTTACGTACTTTTCTTTTGTCGGTTCGTTCTTTTCGACCACTTTCATATGAAGGGCTGTCCCGTTCAATTCCACACCGACCCACGTAATATTATCGATGCCGTTTGTTAATGATTTTTGAATTTTTTCCGGCGTCATCATTAAAAATTGCAAACGGCCTTTTTTCACACCGATTTCTTCAAGGTGCTTTACCATCTGATGCTCGGTTTCTGGCTTGGCCCCTTTAATATCAATTTCCCAAATCATGTTGGACAAAAGAAACAATATAACAAAAAATATCACAAATCCCGCAGTGAAGCCCAGATTTAATTTTGATTTGAGAAGCAGAAAGGGAAGACCCTTTCTTTTTGTAAAGCTTGCTTTGCATTCATGTTTTCTGATGACTCTTCTGAAAGCATGTACATCTTGAAGCTGAATCATCAGCAGAACACAGTCTTGCTTTTTTTTCACCGCAAAGATGGCGATTCCGTTTCTCGTGCATTCATTCAGCAGCCGTTCAATCCCTTTTCCTTTGACTTCCATTTGGACTTTACCCGAAAAAAATGACAGCCATTTGTTTTTCACATTATTTCCCCCCGGCTTTATGAATCGACATATCGTACGTGATCTATCGTGCCTTCCAAAAGGATTTCCTCAGGAAGGATTGCCTTAATGACCAAGTTTTTTCCTGATATGATACACTGCCCCTGCTTGAGCATCAGCCTGACTTCTTCTTCACTGAACAGCAGGAGGCCTCTGTGATTCTCTATGTAGATATGAAGTCTGCCGACCATCGTAATACGAGGCAGATCCATCATAACGTCCGGGGGAATTTCCAATGCTCTTGTCAGCCATGCCTTTACACGATTCTTTCTTTGCCCCATAAAAAAAGAACCCCCTTTCATCTCATATGTATGATTTGAAAAGGGGTTCTAACACTTTATTTTTTACCGATGTTCCGCATGGTCCGGTGCGGTTTTTTTGCACGGGGCGGACCCAAAACCTCACTGAATATAATGCCTTGGACCGCAGTTTCTTTATTTATTTTGAGGGCTGATTTCTTCAGAGACGCGTTTCGTGCGCGTGCGGATGTCAGCTTATGTTCGAGCCCGTTAAACATCTGCTCCGTCTCCGCTAGGCGCTTTTCAGCTTCCCTTCTTTTTTGCTCAAAAGGGTTCTCTTCTGAAACGGCAGGCAATTCTTCCGCTTCCGGCTTATGCTCTTTCTGCGGCTGTTTTTGATCCTGCTTTTTTGCCTGATTTCCGGGACGTGTACCCGGCGGACGTTTTTCATCTTTGTTTTTCTTGCCGAATATTGCCGATATAATGCCGATGACGGCGGCAATGACGAGCGGATTTGTCAGAATCTCGTGCATATAGCGGCTCCCTCCTTAATAGAGAGGTTATTGTTGGTCTTCATCTTGCTGGTCATTCGTCAGCTTGCCGATAGAATCCCTCATGTCCGTATCCGCGTCGATATTTTTTATGTTCATATAGTCCATGACGCCGATGTTTCCTTCACGCAACGCTTCTGCCATCGCAAGCGGCACTTCGGCTTCTGCTTCCACGACTTTTGCACGCATTTCTTCTACGCGAGCGCGCATTTCCTGCTCTTGGGCGACCGCCATGGCGCGGCGCTCTTCGGCTTTGGCCTGCGCAATGTTTTTGTCTGCTTCTGCCTGATCCGTCTGAAGAATCGCTCCGATGTTTTTGCCGATATCCACGTCGGCGATGTCAATCGAAAGAATTTCAAATGCGGTGCCTGAATCCAGCCCTTTGCCAAGTACGGTCTGCGAAATCATATCAGGGTTTTCAAGCACTTTTTTATGATTGTGTGAAGAACCGATTGTCGAGACAATCCCTTCTCCGACACGGGCGACAACCGTCTCTTCTCCCGCTCCTCCGACAAGGCGCTCAATATTGGCTCTAACCGTGATTCTGGCTTTTGCTTTTACTTCAATTCCGTCCATGGCGACACCCGCGATAAACGGTGTTTCAATGACCTTCGGATTAACGCTCATCTGTACGGCTTCCAATACGTCACGCCCGGCCAGGTCAATGGCTGCGCAGCGTTCAAATGACAGCTCAATATTGGCGCGCTGTGCCGCAATCAGGGCATTGACCACCCTGTCGACATTACCTCCGGCCAGATAATGGCTTTCGAGCTGATTTGTTGTTGCGGACAGGCCGGCTTTGTGCGCTTTAATTAACGGATTGACAACGCGGCTTGGTATGACGCGCCGCAGCCTCATCCCGACCAAAGTGAAAATGCTGATTCTGACTCCTGCCGCAAGCGCCGAAATCCATAGCATCACCGGTACAAAGGTGAAGAATATGGCTAACACAATAATGGCAGCAGCAACTAATGCTAAAATCGCCAAACTTGACAGTTCCATCTAATTCCTCCTCAAGGTTATCATCTATATTTCTCTCACGACAATGCGTGAGCCTTCCGCTTTCACTACTTTCACCTGTCTGTCTTTTTCAGTGAATGATCCTTCCGAGACGACATCCAGACGTTCATCATCAATAATGACGGTGCCTGACGGTCTGAGGGCTGTAGCGGTAACGCCGACTTTTCCCAACAGCTCCGTCCGGTTCTGATTTGAAACATAACCGCTCTCCGTGCTTGTTGAATCAGTTAATATTAATTTTTTAAAGAATTTCATTCGTTTCCCCAACACCCTTGTTAATATGATAAAGGCTGTAATAGACACAGCAATGGCGATCAAGAGAGAAACCGCCATGACGGTAAAGCTGCCCGCAGCGAGAAAGAGGCTCGCGATGACGCCTGCAATTCCGATAAGACCGATTATGCCTCCGGGCAGAAATATCTCTAAAAGGATAAAAACCAAGCCCGCGCAAAATAAGAATACGCTGTCATAGCCGGCGAATCCGGCAGCGATATGCCCGGTGAAAAACAGCAGCATGGCCGTCAGTCCGACGGCACCCGGTATCCCGAGGCCCGGCGAGAACAATTCAATGGTCAAACCAAGCAAAGCAAGCGTTAATAAGACGGGGACAACAAACGGATTTGTCAGCCATCTGCCCAGTTTGCCGACGAAACCTTCTTTTGCATGGTGAACATCCGCTTTGTCAAAACCGAGCTTTGTATATAAAGCATCAAGGTCTGAAACCGTGCCCTCCGAATATCCGACTTCCTTGGCTTTTTCAGCTGTCAGTGTCAGCAGTTTTCCCTTTGGGGCGCCCGCTTCCTTTGCATTAATGGCGGGATCTGCCATGGCCAGGGCGTATTTCGGATTTCGGTTGTTTTTAACCGCTGTGTCCTCCATTTCTGCATGCCACAGTGATTGGGCCTTTTTGTCTGCCGCGTTTCCCTTTCCGTCGATGATGGCTGCGGCACCCATTTTTCCGCCCGGCGCCATATAGATTTCATCTGCCTGAAGCGCTATATACGCTCCGGCAGAAAGCGCCCGTTTATTAACGTAAGCGGTAACAGGCACATCCGCGCGGCCGATGATATCCGCAATATCCAAGGCTGATTGAACGGCGCCTCCCGGTGTATTGATGTCAAGAATAATGTGTGACGCGCCGGACTCCTTCGCTTCTTTGAAAGAACGCGATAAAAACGAGGCGAGCCCCTGTTCGACATTTTTCTCAACCGGGATGACATAAACCGATGGGTGATCAGCTTTCGCGTTCAATTGAACCCCTAATAAAGATAATACAAATAAGCCCAATAGAGCAACAGCAATTCCGGTTTTTTTTCGGAACAAGGCAAATATACCCTCCTTCCCGTTTCGTTCTTCTTTATATACGTAACAAATGTACTTTAGTTTCATTTTTTTATGTATAAAAAAAGACATCTCTCAAGGAAAGATGTCTTTTTTCTTGTCAATTAAGATAATTGACTGCTGACAAGTCTGTTAATTACGCTGCCGTCAGCTTTACCTTTTACTTTAGGCATAATAGCACTCATCACTTTGCCCATGTCCGCTTTGGAGCTCGCACCGACTTCAGCGATGGTTTCATTTACGATTGTCTGCAGCTCTTCTTCAGAAAGCTGCTTCGGTAAATAAACTTCTAAAATGTCCAGCTCTTTTTGAACTTTATCTACTAAATCTAAACGATTAGCGTTTGAAAATTCATGGAGGGAGTCTTTACGTTGCTTAAGTTCACGAGATAGGACAGTAAGTTCCTCATCCTCGGTCAAACTGTCTTTCTTAAGCTTAATTGCTTCGTTTTGAAGTGAAGCTTTCACCATTCGAACGACAGTCAGTTTGTCTTTCTCACGGCTTTTCATATACAGCTTCATATCTTGGTTAAGTCGCTCAAGAAGACTCATAAATCCACCCTCTTTTAGAATTTGCGTTTTCTAGCAGCTTCTGACTTTTTCTTGCGCTTTACGCTAGGTTTTTCATAAAATTCGCGCTTTCTTGCTTCTTGCAAAGTACCTGTCTTTGATACACTGCGTTTGAAGCGACGAAGAGCATCTTCAAGCGATTCGTTTTTTCTAACGACCGTTTTTGACATTCTCTTTCCCTCCCTCCGAATACACCAATCGACTACCTTTAAAAAGATACATATATAAACATGTACTTTGACATTATAATATAAGCCATCAGTCAGGTCAACTAAGCGAGCTCACTTTTCCGTCATGAATAAGGCTGCTTGTCTATATAATGATGGAAAGGGGTGTTTCGTTTGATGATACTGATTCTCTTTACCGCACTTATCCTGGTTTTTTTACTCGGAATGAGCCTGCTCAGGCAGGGCCTGATCGCCTTAACGTATTCAAAAATTGAGAAGAGCCTGCTCTTATTTACCGACCACCCTTTGAAAGCTTTTCTCATAAGCATCGTATTCACCGGTTTTCTTCAGAGCAGCTCAGCCTTCATGGTCATTGTCATCGGCTTTGTCAGCGCAGGCGCTTTATCTTTTAAACGGACCATTCCGATGATTCTCGGCACGAATGTCGGCTCCACGTTTACGACGGAGTTTTTAGCCATAAAGATGGATGTGCTCATTTGGGTGCTTTTTATCGGAGGCCTTGTGTTTATCCTCCTCCGTAAATATCCGTTCAGGCAGATCGGCATAAGCTTCCTCGGTCTCGGCATCATCTTTTTTTGCATTACATGCTTCAGCCGGCTTGCCGTTCCGCTGACAGAAATGAAGGCGGGGGCGGAGGTTTTGCGACATGTGAATGATTCGAGCTGGTCCGCTCTTTTTATCGGCATGATATTGACGGCAATCATTCATTCAAGCTCCGTCTGCATCGGCATTTTGATGAGTTTTATGAACGAAGGGGTGATCGGCATTGAACAAGCGGTCAGCGTCGTTCTGGGATCTAATATCGGGACATGCGTCACGGCCGTCATGGCTGCTGTTTCAGGCGGTTATGCCGCCAGACAGACCGCCGGTGCTCACGTTGTGTTTAATATTCTCGGCGTGCTGCTCGTATTTCCCTTCCTGTCCGCATCAGCAGGTTTTACGGAGCGACTGTCTGATGATCCCGCGCAGATGATTGCGCATTTCAGCCTGTTATTTAACGTAGTCACCGCCTTATTGTTTCTGCCGTTCACACATTTGTTTTACCGGCTGATTGACAGGCTGATTCCTCCGAAACCGTAAAAAAACCGATGCGGGAAGGCACCGGTTTTTTTATCAGTTATGAAGACATGCGCATGTTTCGGGTCATTTCATCCTCAACGACACGGACGAATTGTCCTTCATTATACGGATAGCCCGCTTTTTGAATTTTGACTTTGACAAGTTTGCCGATTACATCTTCCGTGCCTTTGAAGACGACTTTCATGTAATTGTCCGTATAGCCGACGAACATGCCCTCCTCATCAGACTCTTTAAACGCCTCTTCCGGAATGATTTCCAGAACCTCTCCTTCATAATCGGAGGCGTATTCTTTTGCAAGCTGGTCAGACAGCGCGATCAGCTTATGCACCCGTTCGTTTTTCACGTTCTCGTCAACCTGGTCTTCCATTCTGGCCGCAGGTGTTCCGGTGCGTTTGCTGTAAGGGAATACGTGAAGCTCTGAAAACTTATGTTCTTTAATGAACCGGTATGTTTCCATAAATTCTTCTTCCGTTTCTCCCGGGAAACCGACGATGACATCAGATGTGACAGCCAGACCCGGCAGCGCTTCTTTCAGCTTATTTAAACGGTCCGCGAAAAATTCCATCGTATATTTGCGTCTCATCCGTTTCAGAACGGTGTTTGATCCTGACTGAATCGGGATATGAAGGTGACGGACGATTTTATCAGACGCATCCAGCACTTCAATTACTTCATCAGTGATTTGGCTTGCTTCAATAGATGAAATTCTGATCCGCTTCAGTCCTTCTACACGTGTATCAAGCTCGCGGAGAAGCTTGGCGAAATTATAATCTTTCATATCTTCACCGTAGCCGCCCGTATGAATCCCCGTCAGGACGATTTCTTTATAGCCGGCATCCACCAGCTGCTGCGCCTGTTTAATGACTTCTTCCGGATCACGGGAACGAAGCAGGCCGCGCGCCCAAGGGATAATGCAGAACGTACAGAAGTTGTTGCAGCCCTCTTGGATTTTTAACGACGCTCTTGTACGGTCAGTAAAAGCGGGAACATCCAGCTCTTCAAACACGCGTGCTTTCATAATATTGCCGACGCCGTTGATCGGCTGGCGCTCTTCCCTGTACTGCTCAATGTAACCGAGCATTTTTTCACGATCCTGCGTGCCGACGACGATGTCAACACCCGGGATGGCCATAATTTCCGCCGGAGAGGTTTGCGCATAGCACCCTGTTACGCAGATGACGCCGTCAGGATTTTGGCGGATCGCCCGTCTGATGACTTGACGGCTTTTTTTATCTCCCGTGTTTGTTACCGTACATGTATTAATGACATATACATCTGCTGTCTGTTCGAATTCTTTTCGTTCATAACCCGCATCTTTAAACAGCTGCCAGATTGCTTCTGTTTCATAATGGTTGACCTTGCAGCCAAGGGTATGAAAAGCAACAGTTGCCATTACTGATCACCTCTTAATAACTCTGTATGATAGGAAACTGCGCTTAACGCGTAAAGAGGCGCAGTTTCAGTCCGTAAAATTCTCGGTCCGAGGCCGCATAAGACGGCGCCTTTTTCTGAAAGCTGATGAACTTCAGACTCAGTCAGACCGCCTTCAGGGCCGAATACGATTAAAAGAGACGAACCTTGCGGAAGGCTTTTGAGCTCCGCAGCGAAAGCGCCCGTTTCTCCCTGCTTTGATGACTCCTCGTATGCAACGACACATTTATCGACATTCTCCGCCATTTCAAGCAGCTGCCGGAACGTATGAACGGTTTTCACTTCGGGAATTTCATTGCGGTACGATTGCTCCGCCGCTTCCTTCGCGATTTTCGCCCATCTCTCCCGCTTTTTCTTTGCCTTTTTGTCGTCTAGCTTAACGACGGATCTGGCGCCCTGAAAAGGGATGAACATACTTGCCCCCAGCTCGGTCCCTTTTTGGATAATCCACTCAAGCTTATCGCCTTTCGGGAGGCCGCTGGCGATCCTGATCTTCAAAGGCAGTTCACGGTTTTCACCCGTCCACTCAGCAATGCTGCATGATATATGATCTTTAGAAACCTCTTTAAGCAGGCATAACGCTTCATGGCCGTCTTTCGAACAGCAGATTATCCGGTCTCCCGCACTCATTCTCATGACGTTCGCTATATGGTGGACGTCTTCCCCCGTGATTTGAAAATCAGGAGTTTCGTCCATCTCCTGCTTCGTGAGCTCGATAAAATATCGTTGCATACGCTGTGACACCTACTAACTGTTATTTTTTCGCGATGATGCTGACCCAATCTTCCATAGACAGAATTTCTGTGATGGTAAAGCCGGCTTTTTCTAACGCTTCTTTTACTTCCTGTTTTTTCTGGCCGATAATGCCTGAAGTAATAAAATGGCCTCCGTCTTTGAGCAGGTCGTACGCCTGTGATGTAAAGCGGAGAATCACTTCCGCCAAAATATTTGCGACAATGACATCATGTTCGCCCGTGATGCCGTCTAACAAATTGTTCTGCTTCACTTCAGCCGTATCACTCACTTTGTTCAATTTTACATTCAGACGCGCGCTTTCAACAGCGACCGGATCAAGGTCATACGCATGAACCGATTCGGCCTCAAGCATGGCGGCCGCGATGCTTAAAATTCCTGAACCGGTGCCGACATCAATGACACGGTCGCCTTTTTGAACGATACGCTCAAGCGCCTGAATGCACAGAACGGTTGTCGGATGCGTTCCCGTACCGAATGCCATACCCGGATCCATTTCGATAATCAGTTCATCTGTATGAACAGGTGTGTACGTTTCCCAAGTGGGAACGATCGTGAACTTTTCAGAAATTTTCACAGGATGATAATACTTTTTCCAAGCTGTCGCCCATTCTTCTTCATTAACTTCAGAAATGGTGATTGTGTTTCTGCCCAAATCAATGTCGTACAAAAGCAGATTATTAATCGTCTCTTTAATGCCGTCCACCGTTTCGCCGAGGAAACTGTTGATCGGCAGATACGCTTTGACAATGACACCCTCATCGGGGTAATCATTGGGGTCGAGCTGGTAGATTTCCCCGTAAACATTCTCACGCTCTTTCATTAAATCAAGCGGATCTTCGATGACAACCCCGCTCGCACCAGCTTCATGCAAAATATTTGAGATGGGTTCGACCGCTTCATGTGTTGTGTGAATGCTGATTTCGGACCATTTCAAAACTACCAACTCCTATCCAATCATTACTCGCCTTTAAATGCGCGTTTTACTTTGTCAAAGAAACTCATTTCTTGTTCATCCGGCAGGTTTCCGCTGACTTCAGCGAACTCGCGGATGATGTCTTTTTGTTTGTCTGTCAGATTCGTCGGTGTGACGACGCGGACGACAATGTGCTGGTCGCCTTGTCCGTAGCCCCGGACGTTCTGAACGCCTTTGCCTCTTAATCTGAATTTCGTGCCTGTTTGTGTGCCGGCAGGTATTTTCAATTTCACTTTTCCGTGAAGCGTCGGCACTTCCACTTCGTCTCCGAGTGCCGCTTGGGCAAACGTTAACGGCATTTCGCAATAAATATCGTCTCCGTCGCGCTCAAAGAACTCGTGGGCGCGCACATGGAATACGACAAACAGATCTCCCGCCGGCCCTCCGTTTACGCCCGGTTCACCTTGGCCCGGAACGCGCAGCTGCTGTCCGTCATCCACACCGGCAGGAATCGTGACATTGATTTTTTTCCGTTTTTTCACTTTGCCCGTGCCGCCGCAGTCAGAACACTTGTTTTTGATGATTTTTCCTGTTCCTTCACAGTGGTGGCAGACTCTTCGGTTAACCACTTTGCCAAACGGCGTGTTCTGTTCGACGTTCAGCTGGCCAGAACCTCCGCAGTGCGAGCACGTATCCGGCTTTGTTCCCGGCTTCGCGCCAGACCCTTTACATGTTTCGCAATTCTCTTCGCGCGGAATTTCAATGATCGTTTCTTTCCCGAAAGCCGCGTCTTCAAATGACAGGGTCATTGTATACTGCAGATCCGCTCCTTGCCGCGGCGCATTCGGGTCACGGCGTCTCGTGCCGCCTCCGAAGATGCTTGAGAAGATGTCATCGAAACCGAAGCCGCCGAAGTCTCCGCCGCCTCCGAAACCGCCGCCGAATCCCTGGTTAGGGTCTGTATGGCCGAATTGGTCATATTGAGCGCGTTTTTGGTCGTCTGAGAGCGCTTCGTACGCTTCTTTTACCTCTTTGAATTTTTCATCTGCTCCGGATTCTTTATTGATATCAGGATGATATTTTTTTGAAAGCTTCCGATAGGCTTTTTTGATTTCATCCTTTGAAGCGCTCTTACTTACCCCAAGCACTTCATAGTAATCACGCTTACTCATCTCGCTTCACTCTCCCGAATTTCTCACATAAATTAGATTGTATCATTTTGAATTATGTTTTTTCAATTCCTTTTATCCCGGGCAAGAAAAAAAGTCAAAGCCAAGAGATGCCTGACTTTGACTTTCTGTCTGTTGAATCAGAATATGATGTGTGTTCTTCCGCCTATAGCCATGCGGGACAGAACTTATTTTTTCGTTTCGTCGTCTTTTACTTCTTCGTATTCCGCATCGACAACGTTGTCATCCGCTTTTTTGCCTTCAGCGTTTGCTCCGCCTTCAGCCTGCTGCGCTTTCGCCGCTTCTTCGTAAAGCTTCATAGAAAGCTCTTGAACGATTGTTTGAAGCTCATCTTTTTTCGCTTTGATGTCTTCAATTTCGTTTTTCTCGATAGCGGCTTTCAGCGCGTCTTTCGCGTCGTTTGCTTTTTTCACTTGCTCTTCGTCCACTTTGCCTTCCAGATCTTTTAATGTTTTTTCCGTTTGGAACACAAGCTGGTCAGCTTCGTTGCGGACTTCGATTTCTTCTTTTCTCTTCGCATCAGCGTCAGCGTTTTCTTCCGCTTCTTTTACCATGCGTTCGATCTCATCATCAGAAAGACCTGATGAAGATTTGATTGTAATATTTTGTTCTTTTCCTGTGCCTAAGTCTTTCGCTCTTACGTTTACGATACCGTTTTTGTCAATATCGAAAGAAACTTCGATTTGCGGTACGCCGCGCGGTGCAGGCGGGATATCAGTAAGCTGGAAGCGGCCGAGCGTTTTGTTGTCGGCAGACATCGGGCGCTCACCTTGAAGCACGTGAATGTCAACAGCCGTTTGGTTGTCAGCTGCAGTTGAGAATACTTGAGACTTGCTCGTCGGAATTGTCGTGTTGCGGTCGATCAGTTTCGTGAACACGCCGCCCATTGTTTCAATACCGAGAGAAAGCGGTGTAACGTCAAGAAGAACAACGTCTTTTACGTCTCCCGTGATGACGCCGCCTTGAATGGCTGCACCCAGCGCTACAACTTCATCAGGGTTTACGCCTTTATGCGCTTCTTTACCCGTTTCTTTTTTGATTGCTTCCTGTACGGCAGGAATACGTGTTGATCCGCCGACAAGGATAACTTTGTCGATTTCGCTTGCAGAAAGATCCGCATCTTGAAGAGCCTGACGGACAGGAGCCATTGTGCGCTCAACAAGGTGAGCGGAAAGCTCTTCGAATTTAGCGCGGGTCAGTGTCAGCTCAAGGTGAAGCGGACCTGCTTCTCCCGCTGTGATAAATGGTAAAGAAATTTGTGTGGATGATACGCCGGAAAGATCTTTTTTCGCTTTCTCAGCCGCATCTTTCAAACGCTGAAGCGCCATTTTGTCTTTTGAAAGATCAATACCGTTTTCTTTTTTGAATTCTGCTACGAGATGATCGATGATGACTTGGTCAAAGTCGTCTCCGCCAAGACGGTTGTCACCGGCAGTTGAACGGACTTCAAACACGCCGTCGCCAAGTTCAAGAACAGATACGTCAAACGTACCGCCGCCAAGGTCGTAAACAAGAATTGTTTGGTCTTCGTCCGTTTTATCAAGTCCGTATGCAAGCGCTGCTGCAGTCGGCTCGTTGATAATACGCTCTACTTCAAGACCGGCGATTTTACCGGCATCTTTTGTCGCTTGGCGCTCTGCATCGTTGAAGTATGCAGGAACCGTGATAACGGCTTTTGAAACTGTTTCGCCGAGGTAGCTTTCAGCATATGCTTTCAGATGCTGAAGGATAATAGCTGACACCTCTTGAGGCGTGTAGTCTTTTCCTTCGATTTCCACTTTATAGTCAGTACCCATATGGCGTTTGACAGACATGATTGTGTTAGGGTTTGTGATGGATTGGCGTTTTGCCACTTCCCCTACTTGGCGCTCGCCGTTTTTAAATGCAACGACTGACGGAGTCGTACGGTTTCCTTCAGCGTTGGCGATAACTGTAGGCTCTCCGCCTTCAAGCACTGCCACACATGAGTTTGTCGTACCCAAGTCAATTCCGATTACTTTACTCACTTTGAATTACCTCCTGCTATGTAGTTATTGATTCACTTTTACCATTGAAGGACGGATGACGCGATCCTTCAGTTTGTAGCCTTTTTGCAGTTCTTCGATAACAATATTGCTGCCGAAGTTTTCATCTTCCACCTGCATGACGGCTTGGTGAAGGTTCGGATCAAATTCCTGACCGACAGCTTCGATGGCTTCAACGCCTTCTTTTTCAAGTGCGTCCATCAGCTGGCGGCGGACCATTTCCATACCTTGCAGCAAGCTTTTTGTCTGCTCGCTTTCAGCTTCTACCTGTAACGCCCGTTCAAAGTTGTCGAGCGCCGGAAGGATTTCCGTTACGACGTTTTGAGAACGGTATTTCTGAGCAGCTTCCATTTCAAGGCGGCTGCGTCGTTTATAGTTTTCAAAGTCTGCTTGAACACGCAAAAGCTTGTTTTCTTTTTCATCAAGCAAACCCTGCAATTCATCAATTTGGTGCTGAAGGGCTTCTTCCTGACCTGCCGTTTCTTCATGCTGCTCTTGTGAAGCGGCTTGTTCTGCCTGTTCTGTCACTTCTTCTTGTTCTGCTGCTTCAACCTGTTCTGCGGTTTGTTTTTCTTCTGACATTGTGTTCACCTCCCTCAAATGCTGTAAAAAGATGACTGAAAATGATTGCCAAAATTCCCTTATTCATCATACAAACTTGTGAATGCTTTTGACAAGTCCGAAGTCACGTGCTGCAGCAGGCTGACGACTCTTGAATAATTCATGCGCGTCGGCCCGATAATGGCGATTGATCCGATCTGTTTCGTATCAACTGTATAGGTGGCCGTGATTAAACTGCAGTTTTCCATTTCTTCGTAGTCGTTTTCTTTCCCGATTTTGATTGAAATCCCGGCTTTTGATGACTGAAACAGCTTCAGAACATCCTGCTCTTTTTCAATTAAAGATAAGAGCGAGCGGACCCTTTCAATATCATGGAACTCCGGCTGATTCAGCATGTTGATCTTTCCGCCGAAAAACAATTTCTCAACGTGGGCCGCCGGATGGAATGTGGAGCGGAGCGATTCAAGTATGCTATCATAGTTGGCAATATGCTGCCTTAAATATGTGACAACCTCTTTGAAAATGCGCTCATTCAGTTCGTCCATCGGCACGCCCGCTAATCGATCGTTTAGTATATTGACCAGTTTTTCAATATCGGCCAAATCCACTTTAGCCGGGAAATTGATGGTGCGGTTTTCGACATGCCCCGTGTTCGTGACGAGGATAGCGACCGCCTTATCCGGCTGGATCGGTACGATTTGAATCTGTTTAAGATAGTTCTCGCTCAGCGTCGGCCCGAGGACAATCGATGTGTAGTTTGTCAGGTCGGACAGGATTTGCGCTGATTTTTGGACTGTTTTTTCCAGCTCAAAGATCTTTTCTTTAAATATCGAGTGAATTAAATCCAGATCGGTTTTTGTCAGCTTGACGGGTGACAGCAAATGATCGACATAATACCTGTACCCTTTTTCCGACGGAATCCGTCCTGAGGATGAATGGGTTTTTTCAATAAAGCCCAATTCCTCCAAGTCAGCCATCTCGTTTCTGATCGTTGCAGAGCTGAATGTAATCTCGTCTTTTTTTGAAAGAGTTCTTGATCCTACAGGCTGCGCTGATTGTATAAAATCATTAATAATCACTTGCAGGATCAACAGCTGACGATTTGTTAACATCATCATCACCCCTGTTAGCACTCAAGGTCAGCGAGTGCTAATTCTATATCAAAAGTAACAAACCAAAAGAAAAATGTCAATTATAACTCACCCAAAAAAGCGCCAAAAACCTCATTTCCTAATAATTTGCCCTCATGCGTTAATGCAACCGATTCTTCCGTGTCACAGATCAGGCCTTTTTCGGTTAAATCTTTGAGAACATCGGGAAACAGTTCGTCGACCGAGCGTCCGAATTTATCAAGAAAAGCTTGCTTTTGTACGCCGGACATTTTTCTGAGACCGAGGAACATTTCTTCTTCAATCTGCTCCTCACGTGTCACCTCGTGCGTGTCACGGTAAGGCAGCCCCTTTTCTTCGATGAGCTGCATGTAATGTTTCACAGGGCCGGCGTTGACGGTGCGCGTGCCGCTGATATATCCGTGAGCGCCTGCGCCAAAACCGAAATACTCTTCATTGCTCCAATACGTCAGATTATGCTGGGACTCGTATCCGGGCTTTGCAAAGTTACTGATCTCGTATTGACGGATGCCCGCTTCACTCATCTGCCTCATGACCGTTTCATACATCTCGGCCTCTTGTTCTTGCGCCGGGAGATGCAGGCGGCCTTTTTGCATTAAATTATAAAACACCGTTTTCGGCTCTACGATCAGCGAGTAAACGGAATAGTGCTCCGCATCAAGAGACAAAGCCGTTTTGACGGAATTGTCAAGATCGGCCAGCGTCTGACCCGGCAGGCCGAACATTAAATCGAGACTGATGTTGTCGAAGCCGAGAGCCCTCGCACGTTCAAAGGAAGTGAATACGTCCTTTTGTTTATGCACTCTTCCGATTTTTTGTAAAAGCTCATCTTCAAAGGTTTGAACACCGAAGCTCAGCCGGTTGACACCGGCATTTTTCAGGATTTTTAATTTTTCCGGAGACAAATCATCCGGATTCGCTTCCGCGGCAAATTCTATGAGTCCGTCAGAAGGCTTCAGCACGCGGTGAATGGAATCCATCAATTTTTCCAGCTGGACGGGTGAGAGCGATGTCGGCGTGCCTCCCCCGATAAAAATCGTGCGGAGATCAGGGCGTCCCGTCCGTTCTATTGTATTTATCATTTCCTTTTCGAGTGAGTTTAAGTACTCATCGACAGGCTGGCTCTGAATAAAATATTTATTGAAATCGCAATAGTGGCAGATATGCTCACAAAACGGAATATGAATATAAGCTGATTTCATTTTGAAACACCTTCTTCTTTACAGAAAGAAGCCGCAGCGCGGGACTGCGGCGGCTTCCGTTATTTTTTCGGGCTGTCATCCATTTTAAGAACGGCCATAAACGCTTCCTGCGGCACTTCTACTGAGCCGACCTGCTTCATCCGGCGTTTTCCTTCTTTTTGTTTTTCAAGAAGCTTCCGTTTCCGCGAGATGTCTCCTCCGTAACATTTTGCAAGGACGTTTTTCCGCATGGCCTTAATGGTTGAGCGGGCCACGATTTTCTGTCCGATCGCCGCTTGAATCGGTACTTCAAAGTGCTGACGCGGAATAAGCTCTTTCAGTTTTTCCACAATTACTTTTCCGCGTTCGTACGCGTAATCGCGATGCACAATAAATGAAAGGGCGTCGATTTTTTCTCCGTTCAGCATAATGTCCATCTTGACAAGTTTAGACGGTTTGTAGCCGATCAGCTCGTAATCGAAAGAGGCGTATCCTTTCGTGCTGGATTTCAGCTGATCAAAAAATTCATATACGATTTCCGCAAGAGGCATCTCATATACAATGCTGACCCGGTTGGCGTCTAAGTACTGCATATCGATAAAGTTGCCCCGTTTCCCCTGACAAAGCTCCATAACCGCTCCGACGTAATCGTTCGGAACCATCATTGTCGCTTTTACATACGGCTCCTCGATTCTTTCGATCTTTTGTGGGTCAGGCATGTTGGACGGGTTGTCGACAACAACCTTTTCGCCGTCTGTCATATACACATCATAGATAACACTCGGTGCCGTTGTGATCAGGTCGATTTTAAACTCACGCTCAATCCGCTCCTGAATGATTTCCATGTGAAGCATACCTAAAAATCCGCAGCGGAAACCGAATCCGAGCGCTTGGGATGTCTCTGCTTCATATTGAAGCGATGAGTCATTCAGTTCAAGCTTCTCAAGAGCTTCCCTTAAATCATTGTATTTGGCCGTATCGATCGGATACAAACCGCAATACACCATCGGGTTCAGCTTGCGATACCCAGGCAATGCTTCGGCAGCCTGATTGGCCGCACTTGTTATCGTGTCACCGACGCGTGTGTCACCGACATTTTTGATCGCAGCAGTTAAAAAGCCTACATCGCCGACAGTCAGTTCATCTGTCGGAGTTGCTTTCGGCGTGAACACACCGACTTCTGTCACTTCAAACTCTTTTCCGGTTGCCATCATTTTAATTTTCTGGCCCGGTTTGACCGTTCCTTCTACGACTCTGATATACGCGACGACTCCGCGGTACGCGTCATAAAGCGAGTCAAAGATGAGCGCTTTCAGCGGAGCTTCCGGATCTCCCGCGGGAGCCGGCACTTTTTCTACGATCTGTTCTAAAATGTCTTCGATGCCGATGCCCGCTTTCGCTGAAGCGAGGACGGCGTCTGAAGCGTCAAGGCCGATAACGTCCTCAACCTCTTGACGCACACGTTCTGGCTCTGCGCTCGGGAGATCGATTTTATTAATGACAGGAAGAATCTCAAGATCATTATCAAGCGCCAGATAGACGTTCGCCAATGTCTGCGCTTCTATTCCCTGAGCCGCATCAACAACGAGAATCGCGCCTTCACAGGCAGCCAGGCTTCGCGAAACTTCATATGTAAAGTCGACGTGTCCGGGCGTGTCGATAAGATGAAATATATATTCTTCTCCGTCTTTTGCTTTGTATTTCAGCTGAACGGAATTTAATTTGATGGTAATTCCCCGTTCACGTTCAAGGTCCATTGAGTCAAGCAATTGTTCTTTCATTTCCCGCTGGGTGATCGCCGATGTTTTTTCTAAAATCCGATCCGCCAAGGTCGATTTGCCGTGGTCTATGTGGGCGATGATGGAGAAATTCCGGATTCTTGACTGCCTCTCTAAACGCTTTTCTTTATCTGTCACAATCTATCACTCCTACTATTAAACGCAAAATACACTAGCTTAGATTATATCAATAGGATTGTAAACATTCAATTAAAACAAGAAAGAGAAAAGCTTCCTTTAAGGAATCATCCGCTTTTCTCTTCATCAATGCTAACGGTTCAGTTTCGAAACCCACTCATACATCGCCTGCGCCGAGTCCGTCACGGTATTTGAAAGGGTTTCTCCGGCTTTTGAAAACAGGTTGAAGGTTTCCGCCTGTTCCAGCTGTTTTTGTTTTTCTTCCAGATCTTTCGCCGTAACGGTTTGCCCCAAAATGGAAGCTTCTTTTTCCTGTCCTTCTCCGCCGCCGAGCGTGAATGCTCCTTTTAAGGAGGGATCTTTGTATCCTTTCATATCAAGCATTCCGCTGTTTGCCTGCTGCATGCCGAACAAAACGCCGAAAAACATGACAATGGCGATCAGCAGGCATTTGCCGGTAAAACGGATCATTCGAATCACCTGATTTCTATTGTTTTTTCTTCTCTCCTGATTGCGAGCTGACCTTTTCTGCATCCCAGTACAGTTCGCTGAACACATCGGCCACGGCATCTGATGCGCGCCTCAGTTCTTCAAGATTGTTATCCACGCCCCCGAATTCCAGCAGAAGCGACCGGTCGTTTAAATCCTGGTTGTATACTCCATTATCTCCCGGAGAGCCTTTTGATAAAACACCGACGCTTAAGCCGGGGTATTTTTTCTCCATGAGCTTATGAAGTTCACTTGCGAGTTTATAGTTTTCTTCAAAATTAGCGCTTTTTTTGCCGACGACGATGGCGACTCTGGCATAGCTTTTTCCTTTGATGTCGGCTGTCGTATTTTTCTTGCGGCGGGAATCCCGGTGAATGTCTATGGTATATTGCAGGTTTTTATTTTTGGCGAGCGCGCTTTTTACGACCGGCCTTGATTCGTCGTAGCTTCGCGCATAATTTAAACCGTCTTTGTTCAGGCGGGCCTGAATGTCGGTTTTATCTACGGTCGCTCCTACACCTTGCGCTTCAAGCGCTTTTCCGAACATATCTCCGACAAGCGTGACATTGGCCTTCGAATGGCGGGCGTTATCCGGATTTGTTTCCCCCTTTAACAGAGGAAGATAGGATTCGGTATTATGAGTGTGGTAAATAAAAACGACTTTTTTGCTGCCTGTTGAATGTTTCGGCGGCGCCGTTTCTTCTTTTTTCGTTTTGTTTTCGATTTCTGCCAGGTTCACTTCTTTTTCTTTTTCCATCACCTTTGACGGCGGCGGAGATTCAGCCGGCATATTCGTATAATCCGTCCCCTGCCCCGCCAGAAGGATCTCCGTATCGTATTGGGCAAATCCCGGCAGCTCACGTCCCAAGAAACTCCGCGGGTCTTCCATATTAATGCTTGTCGCCAGTTTTAAGGAAAGCCGGGACAGCTGAAAAGAGTCTTTTTCAGGAAGCTCTGAGGCGAAATAATGATTTTCCATGCCGAGGAGGTGTGCAAACGCGTCACCCGAAAGTTCTCCGGCAATCCCGTGAAGAGAATCCGAAGAAAGCCTCAGTTCAGGGCGAAGCGATGTGAGCACACCCGATAATACGAAAATAACGATAAGGCTTGTCATAAACAAAAACATGCCCTTGAGCGCATTTCCACCGTTTACTGCAACGACAATTTGACGGTTTCTGCGTTTTTTTCTCATGATTTGAATCCCTCCAGCGCTTGTCTAGTAATTACTCTATGAACAAGCTAGAGGAGGTAGAACTCATTTTAATGATTATAAGAACCTTTGTTATCTTGTGACACTTTTTCATGAAGGGCGGTGTTTAACCCGTTTGCAAGTACGTTCGCCATATCATCAATAAAGGTGTCAATCTCCTTCGGCGTGACCATCAGATTATGGCCGAGCGGAGAAAGCACTTCGTGAATCAGCTGGCGTTTTTCGTTTTCGTCCAGCGTGCCGACAATACCGAGAAAGGATTGGCGTTCTTTTTCTCCCGGAAGGTCTTCGTCTGTCAGCACCTTCTTTTTGCCGAAGTTCATTCCGGCGGGCACCAGAGATCTTGACAGGCTGTCATCTTTCATCTCTCTTCCGAAATGTTTTAATATATAATCCACCGTATCGCTTGCGATCGTAACCGCGTCAACAACAGTCGGTACCCCGATTGCGATGACGGGAATGCCGAGCGTTTCCTTGCTTAATTCTTTTCTCTTATTGCCGACGCCTGATCCCGGGTGAATGCCAGTATCAGAAAATTGGATGGTCGTGTTCACCCTTTCAACGGCTCTTGCCGCAAGAGCGTCTACCGCGATCACAAAATCCGGCTTTGATTCTTTGATCACACCTTGAATAATATCGCTCGTTTCAATTCCCGTTAATCCCATCACACCGGGAGCAAGCGCGCTGACCGGCCTGTACCCTTCCTGCACGTTTTCCGGCTGAAGCCTGAACAGATGCCTTGTCACAAGAAGGTTTTCGGTCACGAGAGGGCCGAGCGCATCCGGCGTCACATTCCAGTTGCCCAGACCGACGATCAAACAGCTTGCATCCTTTGGAATCTTTAATGCCGACAGATAGGCGGAAAATTCCTCGGCAAACACTTCCGTTACTTTTTCCTGCATGTCAGAGTCGTGTTCCCGGACCCCTTGAGCCTCGATCGTGACATAGCGTCCCTGCTTTTTCCCCGATAGCTCGGCGCCTTCTTTGGTAATATCGACGGTTCTGACTTTAATGCCGCCCTTGTCGCGTTCTTTTTCAATAAACCCGTTTATTTCTTTTTTCTGACCGGCTTGTCCGTCTTTTACCGCCTGTTTCGTTTCTACCGCTAAATCCGTCCGTATCAGAAATTGATTGACATCCAGTTCGTTGTTTTTCACAGGGAAGACCTCCTTCAATCATCGTGGTACATAGTGTGGCCATTTACAAAACGAATCATGCGAATTTACCCATCAACGAAAAATACTTTACATTTATATTGCAATCTAAAGTTCTGTTTGATAGAATACAATTTGTTCTATTGTGAAGAAGATTTAACCTTAAGACACTGTGCTACAGGTTGTATCTTAGGAGGTGAAACACATGCCAAACATTAAATCAGCGATTAAACGTACAAAAACAAACAACGAACGCCGCGCTCATAACGCGACAATCAAATCTGCTATGCGTACTGCAATCAAACAAGTTGAAGCTTCTGTTGCTAACAACGAAGCGGATAAAGCGAAAACTGCTCTTTCTGAAGCAGCGAAACGCATTGATAAAGCAGTGAAAACAGGTCTTGTACACAAAAATGCCGCAGCTCGATACAAATCTAGACTTGCGAAACAAGTGAACGGACTTTCTGCATAATACAAAAACGATCCCTTTAACGGGGATCGTTTTTTTCATTCAGTGCGGAGAAGCTCAAGGAGAAAGAGCTCCAGCAAGAGCTGCTTGTCCTTTTTCCCCGTTTTCATTTCATAGTCCATCACTGCGAGTCTTTCTATAATACGCCGCAGCTCTTCTTCTGAAAAAAGCCTCGCCTGATCCATCGCCAACTTTACCCGGAAGGGGTGCACCTTTAAGTTGGAAGCGATTTGCTTTTGGCCGTATCCTTGTCCCGCAAAATACTTCGTCTGCATAATCAGACGGAATTGGTTGGCGATCAGCGCCATAATTTTGATCGGTTCTTCGTTTTGTTTTAAAAGATCATAAAATATTTGAAGACTTTCCGTCCGTTTTCGGTTCACGATTTTGTTGATCAGCTCAAAAATATTCTGCTCCAAACTTCTTGCGACAAGCTCCCGGACATCTTCAAGCGTGATCTCATGTCTGTCACCGGTGTAGGCGGAGAGTTTTTGTATTTCCTGATATATGGAAGACAGATGACCGTTTGCAAGCAGAACCAAATGCTCGGCAGCTTCTGTATCCATCGTTTTATTTTCGGATTTCGCCAGATTAATCGTAAAATCAGTCGTCTCCTTTGCATTCAGCTCCTTAGCTTCAATCATAAGGGCTTTTTGCTTCAGCGCTTTCGTCAGCTTTTTCCGTTCGTCCAGCTTCTCATACGGAGCCACAATCACAAAGACCGTATAAGGCGCAGGCTCCTTCAGATAAGTCTCCAGAGCGGCTGTATTATGCTCTATTTTTTCTTTCTTTTTTTCCCCTGTTAAAAAAGACGGATTTTTTACGATGACCAGCCGCTTCTCTCCCATAAACGGAAACGTTTCCGCATCGGTTACGGCCTGGTCAAGCGGATCTTCTTCAAGATCAAAAACAGACAGGTTAAAATCCTTTGTCTCCTCATCAACGACAGCTTGTCTGATCCGGCTGACAGTCTCTTGGAGCAGATACGTTTCTTTTCCGTATAAGCAATAAACGGAGCGGACATCCCCTTTTTTCAGGGCTTTCCAAACATCAAATACCATGATCGTATGACTTCCTCTCTTTCTTGATCCCCTTCTATCCTAAATTGAGTTCGGCAATTAGTAAAGAGGAAGCTTTAAGGACAGCTTCCTCATTTATAATAAACGCCTGATTCACAAGCTCCCGGGTCTGCTTGTAAAAAGGCGATAACCACAAGAACAGAAAACGTTACCATCACTTCTAGATTTTTCAAAACAATTCCAGTATACTTAGGGAAGTCAGGAGGGATGAAATTGAATGATTTTGAAAAAAACGTTCAAAGCAAACGAAATGATGCTGTTGACTCAGCTGTCGGTTTTGTCGTGTCCTTCGGATTTTTCGCCTTTTTGTTCGTGATGGCAACAGCCATCCATCTTATCGGCTCTTAGCCGCATTCCGGGCTGCTGTCAATCGGCAGTCTTTTTTACTTCTTGCGCCCTGGTTTCTTCTATATCATATGGAGGGAAGACGGAAAACGTTCCGGCGCCTTTTTTAAATCTGTATTGAATCGTTCCGCTGATATCGGTGCGAAGCACATTTACAGAGTACGCCTTCAAACGATCCAGCACTTCTTCATGCGGATGATGGTATCGATTCTCTTTTCCTGCTGAAATCAGCGCTGCTTCCGGCTGAAGCTGCTTCAAAAAGGCTTCACTCGTTGAGCTTTTGCTGCCGTGATGACCCGCCTTCAATATATCAGCCTTCAGATTCGGATACGTTTTCAGCACTTCCGTTTCGCCGTCCGATTCTAAATCTCCCGTCAAAAGCCAGCTCACTCCGCCAAAAACCGTCCAAAGCACCAGTGACGAATCATTTTTACTCCTTCCGTCAGACGACTCCGGAGACAGCACCTGAAACTGAAGATCACCGGTTGTAATGGTGTCGCCCCGCTTTGCTTCGGCAACGGGAATGTTGTTTTCTTTCGCCATATTTAATATGTTCTGATCCTTCGGTTCTTTTACGAATCCTACGGGGACAATTAACCGTTTGACTCTATGATTTTTGATTAACACTCCGGCTTCCCCGATGTGATCTTGATCCGCATGGGTTAAAATCAGCGCATCCAGCTTTTTCACCCCTTTTCCGTTTAAAAACGGAATCAAAACCTTCTCGCCGATAGAATACGGGTGGCGTTTTTCTTTCCATGATTCTCCGGGATAAGCAATCACTCCCCCTGTATCAACCATTACGGTCCCTTTGCGGTGCGGCGCGCTTATAAACAGTGAGTCTCCCTGCCCGATATCAAGCATATCCGCTTCTCCCCATGGACTGAAATACGGACGGCATATTAAATAAGCCAAAACCGCGCAGAAAAAAAGAGCCGATTTCCTGAGTTTTAAAAAACCTCCCTTTTCCAAAGCCGCAAAAAGCGTAAAAACGGAAACCGCAAGCAGAAGAAGGGAAAGAAAGTCAGGCTTTGACACAATCATAGTAAATAAATCAACGGATGCCGCATATGTAATGAAATCATGCACAGGCTTCATCACAAGGTCAAACATACCAAACAAACATTCTCCCATCTGCCTTGAGAGTAAAAGAAGAAGGAAACCGATGACAGAAACCGGAATGACAAATAACGTATAAAATGGCACCATCACCATATTCATCGGAAAACTGACAAGTGAAATCTGCTGAAAATGATAGAGAAGAAACGGAAGTGAGCTGAGCTCTGCAATCAATGAAGCCATCGCAAGCCCGGCAAGTCTGCTTTTCCCTGCTTTCTTTAAAATGGAGGATGACAGAATTAAAGAGGCGCTTACCGCAAAGGAAAGCTGGAAGCCCGCCTGCCAAAGGAAGTAAGGATTAAACAGCAGAAGCAGCAGATAAGACAGGGACAATGCAGCAGAGGAATGAATGCCGCGTTTAACAAGAGTTCCGGCGATATAAAACCCCAGCATGAGGGATGCGCGCAATACGGATGGGGCGGCACCGCTCAGCAGCGTATACACCGGCAAAAACAGCAGCAGCAAAATTCCCGCCTTTTCTCTTGTCAGCCCGATTCTGATCAGAGCATAAAATAATCCCGCCGTAATAAGACCGACATGCATTCCGGAAATCGCCATTAAATGAACGACTCCCAAATTTTGATACGCACTCAGTATATCGTCCTCTATAGAAAATCTTTCACCTAAGGTCAGCGCTTCAACAATTCCGGCGGAAGATTCAGGCACGTGATTCCGAATGATCGAAATCAAATTTTTTCTGATGTTCAGCAGTTTAAACAGCGGCTGTTTGGATTTTTCACACTGCTCAATGGAAGTCACGGAAAATAACCAGTGAATCTGCTGAGAGTAAAGATATTCCTTATAATCAAAACCTCCGGGAACCGTCGCATGTGCAGGCTGTTCCAGAGAGCCTGTAAACGTGCAGCGCATCCCCGGTTCAAGCTGTTCAATGAGTCTTTTTTCCTCAAGAGAACGGATTTTGTACGAAGCCGCCCATTTTTCCTTGTCATGTGTACGGATAACAGCTGACATTTTCGCTCCGTCAACCTTCGGAATATTAGTGATGACGGCCTGTTCAGTATAACTGCCGGCCTGATAGCGCGTTACATTCGCAGCGTCACAAACCGTATAAAGAAAGAAATAAAGACAAAAAGAAACGAGGCAGACGATAACCGGAGCATACTGCTTTGTTTTTACAATAATAAAGAGAAGATACAGAAGAAAAAGGAGCAGAACCCAGAAGACATGAGCGGCGGCAATTCCCGCAGTTGCAGAAACCGCCGCCAGAGGCAGAAGAAGGTATTTATATTTCATTTATACGTAACTGGTAAACAGCTCATTGGCCTGTTCATGAATTTTTTTCAGTTCATCTGCCTTAACCCCCGCATCAGATAATTGCTGAATCAGACCTGCTACAAAAGACAATTTTTCACGGTTTTTCAGATCGATGATCATCTCATCAAGTTCGACCTGCTCCACCTTGACTCCGGCTTGGCTGAACAGCTCTTTTGCATAAGGCTGTGTTTTGTAATCTTCGGCATAATAGACCGTTTTGATGCCTGCCTGGATAATTGATTTGCAGCATTGAATACAAGGATAATGCGTCACATAAATTTCGGCGCCTTCCGTCGGAACACCGAACTTAGAACATTGCAGAATCGCATTCATCTCTGCATGTATGGTCCGCTGGCAATGATTATCTATTAAAAGGCATCCTTCATCAGCGCAATGGACGCCGCCGGCGATTGAGCCGTTGTATCCGCCGGCAATCATACGCTTATCTCTGACTATGGTTGCCCCGACTGACAGTCTCGGACATGTGCTTCTCAGCGCCAGCAAATGGCTTTGCGCCATAAAATATTGATTCCATGAGATTCGTTCCACAAGTGTTCCCTCCAAAAAGTCTTGTTGCTTTCTAAGTTTACATAGATTTAAGCAGAACCGTCAATTCACTTTACCGTAATGGAAGTTTTTATCCGCTCAAATGACTTCTCTCCAAAGCCTGATACATTCATCAAATCTTCAGCAGTCTGAAACCGTCCTTTTTCTTCTCGGTAAGCGATAATCGCTTCCGCTTTTTTCTGCCCCACCCCGGAAATCGCCTGAAGTTCGTCCAGAGATGCCGTATTGATATTGACAGCTGCATTCTCCTTTTCACCCGCCGCTGTTTTCGGGCGATTCTCCTCTTCGCCTTCACTCGGAATATAAACAATCGTCCCGTCCTGCAGCTGCTCTGCTAAATTAACATTCAATTCATCCGCCTTTTTCTTCAGGCCGCCGGCTTTTTCAATGGCTTGCGTCACTCTGTCTCCCGCTTTCATTTCATACACGCCGGGATTTCGGACCGCGCCTTTCACATCAATCATAATCTTGTCGTCTGCGGTGTCTTTTTTGTCCGCGACGGATGCTGAGGCTGTTTGGCCGAGCACGGACTGCTGTTTGACCGGCTCTTCCTTTTCAGAACGAAACAGCCAAATACAGATAAAAACCGCCCCTGCCGCAAGACAAGCGCCCAGAATTTTCAGGTTCCGCCGCAGCCGCTCCGTCATCATCGCTTTCGTCATATTGCATTGCCTCCCCGCATAAGGTTTAGAGGATTAAGGGAAAAAGGAGGGGAATTCATTGAAAATAGGCTTTATCGGCACCGGAAACATGGGAACGATCCTGATTGAATCGTTTATCGAATCAAACGCTGCCGATCCCTCACATATCACCATCACAAACAGAACAATCGAAAAAGCATTAAAACTAAAAGAACGTTTCAGCGGCATCCATGTCACCGAGGATCAGGAAAAGCTCGTACAGGATAATGAAATAATATTCATTTGTGTAAAACCGCTGGATATATATCCTTTGCTGAAAAAACTCACACCGCATTTACGGAAAGATCACATTTTAATCTCCATTACCAGCCCCGTTCAGACGGATCAGATTGAACATACGGTTCCGTGTCAGACGGCCCGCGTCATTCCGAGCATTACGAACCGCGCCTTGGCCGGCGTCTCGCTTGTTACGTTCGGCAAAAGCTGCAGCGAGTCGGCAAAAGCGGATATTCAAACGCTGTTCACTCATATTTCAAAACCCGTAGAAATCAGCAGCGGCATTACAAGAGCGGCGTCAGACATTGTCAGCTGCGGGCCCGCTTTTATGAGTTATCTCGTTCAGCGCTTTATTGACGCGGCAGTGGACGAAACGGACATCACCAAAGAAGAAGCCGTGATAATGTCGACGGAAATGCTTGTCGGTCTCGGAAAGCTTCTGGAAACAGGGCATTACACGCTTCCCGCCTTGCAGGAAAAAGTATGCGTAAAAGGCGGCGTAACCGGAGAAGGACTGAAGGCTCTCGAAAGCGGTGTTCAGGATATGTTCAACCGTGTCTTTCAGCGTACACATGACAAATACGATGAAGATATATCGTTAGTGAAGAAGCAATTTCACGTGTAACTGAGTATGCCATAAAGTGCTTTATCGCGCCAATCGCCAAAAATGCATTTTAAAAACCATCGTTCCGTTTAAACGATGGTTTTTGGTTTGCCTGCCGTTAAGAAAAGACGTTCAGACTCTGTTGAAGGAGGCCGGTCTGTAAAGTCAGCCGTCACCTTCTTCAGTTCAAATCCGGTCTCTGCAAGCATTTGTTCATATTCTTCAATGTAAAATGTTTTTTGCTCATGCGTCTCGTCATAACGGTCATAAGATTGTCCGTTCCATACGAAAAAAGACATATCATGGATGACAGAAAGCTCTTCATCGCCGGCAAAGCTTTGCCAGATATAGCTGATCTGCTCATCCTGATCCGCATGGGTGCTGTCCGGAAAAAGCTCCGTCATTTTAAATGGGGAATGGACGTCAAACAGAAGCAGGCCGCCCTCCTTCAAAACTTGAAAAACACTTTTGAAGGTGCTTAAGACATCATTTTTCGTTTTTAAGTAATTTAGGGAATCACAGCAGATGACAACGGCATCAAACTGTTCTTCAAAACCGGAAAGCTCTCTCATATCCTGCTGGAGAAAAAGAATCGGCTTTCCCGTTTTTTTCTGCTGGGCACAGCTCAGCATATCTTCACTCAAATCAATCCCCGTGACTTCGCAGCCTTTTTCAGCAAGCCTGATGGATATTTCTCCGGTTCCGCAGGCAAGATCAAGCACCCTTCCCTTTTCCGGAAGAGACGCTTCGATCCAGCCCGCCCATTCATCATACGGCGCATGTGACATTAACTCGTCATATACGCCGGCGAAGCCTTGGTAAATCATGAGTTCAAGCCGAGTTCAAGCTCTGCGAGCGGCGCGTCGCCCCATAGCTTTTCAAGATTGTAGTAGCTTCTTTCATCTTTATGGAAAACGTGGACAATGACGTCGCCGAGATCAACTAAAATCCAGCGGGCCTCATCAAACCCTTCCATCTTTTTGACATCAATGCCGTTTTCTTCTGCCTGATCTTTAATTTCACGCGCAATTGCCTGAACCTGCTTATCAGAATTCCCGTGGCAGATTAAAAAGTAATCCGCTATAAGTGAGATTCCTTCCATGTCCAGCGCTAAAATATCTTCTGCACGTTTATCGTCGCATGCTTTTGCCGCGATTTTTAATACGGAAGCTTGATTCATTCTTCAAATTCCTCCTGTCAATTTTGAGACACCAGCCAGTTATAGGTTGCAAACGTCTCCGGAAAGACCGGCTGGTTTTTTTTCATCAGAAATATCATTGTATTTTTCATTGCTTGTATGAGCGCATCGTTCAGATCTGTTTCCGCCAGACGGCGCACCTCTTCCACTCCGGGAAAATGGCGGCCGGGTTCAATGTAATCCGCAACGTAAATGACTTTGTCTAAAAGGGTCATTCCGGGACGCCCTGACGTGTGATAGCGGATTGCATCCAAGATCTCAGGATCAGTGATCCCCGCTTCTTTCTCAGCCAGATACGCTCCCACAGGGGCATGCCACAGCTCGGCATTGTAATCCAAGAGCTCAGCCGGCATTTTTTCCCGCACGATGATCTGCTTCATTTCTTCTTTCGGCCGGAATTTCGCATAATCATGAAAAATAGCCGCCATTTCCGCTTTTTTCGGGTCTGCTCCGAACCGGCCTGCGAGAATAACCGCCGTATCTGTCACGCCGATTGTGTGGATGTAGCGATGCTCGGTCAGCTGCTCTTTGACGCAGGCAAGTGCTTCCTCACGATTCATATAAATCATTCTCCTCTATATACTGCCTCACTTTATCCGGCATTAAGTATTGCGTCGGCTTTTTTGCTTTGAGACGTTCTCTCAGCATCGTTGACGAAACGTCAAATTCCGGAACGTCGGCAAAAAGCAGCGGGTACGGTGTCTCAATATGATACCCCGGGCGCCGCACTCCGATAAATTGAATGAGCGTGAGCAGTTCGTCCAGTTTGTACCATTTCGGCAGATATTCAATCATATCCGCCCCGATAATAAAGAAAAGCTTGTCGTTCGGGTGCCGCTCCTTCAGTAAACGGACGGTATCATAGGTATAAGAAGGGCCTTTCCGGTCCATTTCCGCAAGCTCAAGCTTAAAGCCGGAATTAGAGCTGATGGCAAGCTTCAGCATCTCCACCCGGTGCCGGCTGTCTGTAAAGTCTTCATTCTGCTTATGCGGAGGGATTTTATTGGGCATAAACCAAATCTCATCGAGCTCCGCCTGATGAAGGACTTCATTAGCCATCAGAAGATGTCCGTTGTGCGGAGGGTCAAATGTGCCCCCGAATATTCCGATTTTCTTCATGTCAACCACCTTACGGAAGCTCGATTTGTTTATTTTCCTTTGATTCCTTATACAGTACGATCGTATTTCCGATCGTCTGCACCAATTGTGAGCGGGTGCCTTTCACAAGGGCTTCTGCGACATCATTTTTATCGTCTTCGCAGTTTTGAAGCACGCTGACTTTAATCAGCTCTCTTGCTTCTAAAGCCTCGGCAATCTGTTTCACCATGTTTTCGTTGACTCCGCCTTTTCCCACTTGAAAAATAGGCGTTAAGTGATGCGCTTTTGAACGCAAAAACCGTTTTTGTTTTCCTGTTAACATTGTGTTCCTCCTAGTTTTCCTTCAACAATTGCTCTCATTAAGCCGCTGTCAGGCTCTTGTCCCGTCCACAGCTTGAAAGACAGTGCAGCCTGTTCCACAAACATGCCGACACCGTCAAGGGTTGTTAAACCTCTTTTTTCAGCTTCTTTTAAGAACGCCGTTTGAATCGGGTTGTATACGATATCACAAACGATGGCGCCCGTTTTGGCCCGTTCCAATGAGAGCGGCACGGCATCCGTTTTCGGATACATGCCGACAGATGTTGTATGAATAATGACGTCATATTGTTCAAGCTGATTTTCAGCTTCTTTTAAAGTAAGGGCGCGTTTCTGCTGAAAAGAGGGAGCAGCCGCAATCAGACTTTCTGCTTTTTCCGGCGTGCGGTTGCAAACGTCAAATTGTTTCGGCTCTCTGCGGACGATCGTCGTAAAAATCGCTCTTGCCGCTCCTCCCGCCCCAATCATGAGGATGGAGAGCTCTGATATCGGTTTGTCCAATACTTTGACTAAGGATTTATAAAACCCATCTCCGTCAGTATTATACCCGATGAGCCTGTCTCCCTCTCTTTTGACGGTATTTACGGCCCCGAGTACTTTCGCGCTTTCATGTATTTCATCCAGATGCTCCATGATCGCGACTTTATGCGGGACTGTGACGTTCACTCCGCAGATGCCAAGCGCCTTGATTCCGTTAACGGCGTCCTTGAGATGATGAGGTTCCACCTGAAACGCAAAATACTGCCCGTTGATGTTCTTATCTTGCAAAGCCGCGTTATGAATATCGGGTGACATTGAATGCCCGATCGGATTTCCGATTACTCCGTACAATTGTTTCATGCTCCCTCTCCCCTTCTCTCTATATTAATGAACGGCGGACAAATACGTGTACGCCTTTCGGAGCGTATGCCGTTATTTTTTTATCTGCTTGCTGCACCGTGACCCAGCCGAGACCGGAAAAAACGATATCCGTCTTTCCTTCTTTAATCGTAAACGTGTGGGGCGTAAGCTCCGGAAATTCATCCAAATGATCTTTTCCGGGCGGGGTAAGCAGTTCTCCCGCATGCTTTTCGTATAAGGCATCAGCATTTTCAAGCTTTGTTCTGTGAATCATCAATTCATTCGGCATATAGCAGACAAACGCCGTTTTATCGCCTGATACATAGTCAAACCGGGCAAGCCCGCCGAAATAAAGCGTTTGTTTTTCATTCAGCTGAAAAGTGCGCGGCTTCAGTTCTTTTTTCGGTGTCAGCACCTTTAAGTCACGCTTGTCCACGTAATGCGCCATCTGGTGATGGTTAATGATTCCCGGCGTATCATAAAGCGCAGATCCGTCATCGAGCGGGATTTCAATCGCGTCAAGCGTCGTGCCCGGAAATTGAGAGGTGGTAATAATATTCTCTTCCCCTGAGACCTCTTTAATAATCCGGTTGATAAATGTGGATTTGCCGACATTGGTACAGCCCACCACATACACATCGCGCCCTTCGCGGTAATGTTCAATGGCGTCAATGACTTCCTTCATCCCTTGTCCGCGGGAAGCGCTGATTAAAAAGACATCAAGGGGTTTTAAGCCGTATTCTTTCGCTTCGCGTTTCATCCATTGAACGAGCCGTTCCCGTTTTACGGATTTCGGCAGGATATCGGCCTTATTACCGACAAGAATGATCGGATTACCGCCGACAAAGCGGTTCAGCCCGTTTATCCAGCTTCCGTTAAAATCAAAAATATCAACGACTTTGACAATAAGAGAGTCAGTATCGCCGATTGTGTGCAAGATATTTAAAAAGTCATCATCCGTTAATGAAACATCTTGAATTTCATTGTAATTTTTCAGTCTGAAGCAGCGCTGGCAGATGACATTCTCTTTCGTGAGCGATGCCTTTGGCGCGTATCCGAGACCTTGTTTATCCTCGGTCTGGATCGTTACTCCGCAGCCGATGCAAACAACCTTTTCCATTTCTAATCCTCCCACTGAATATGGCCTTTACGTTTCAAAGAACTCAATATTCTCCGTTCAATCCGGCGGTTAAAGCGCGTCATGACTCCGTCAGAGGAAGCGACAGGCACGACGAGGATCGTATGATACCCGTTTCTGTTTCCGCCGAGAACATCAGTAAGCAGCTGATCGCCGATGACCACACAGTCTTCTTTTTTCAGATCCATGCTGCTGACGGCTCTTTTAAAGGCGCGTCCCATCGGTTTTCTTGCCTTATAAATAAACGGTATGCCAAGCGGCTCCGAGAATAATTTCACTCTTCGTTCATTATTATTGGAGACGATCGTGACTTTAATGCCGTGCTCCTTCATTTCTTCAAACCACTCGATTAATCGAGGTGTCGCACTCGGTCTGTCCCACTCCACAAGCGTGTTGTCAAGGTCTGTAATAATCCCTTTCACATTGCGTTCTTTGAGCTTTTCCGGTGTGATATGAAATATATTTTTCACAAATTCGTCAGGTAAAAAAAACTTTTTTAACAAAACCCGCACCCTTCCTTTTCTTTCTACCATCTATATGTCGAAACCTGTCAGATTTAAAAACAAAGTCGGACTCAGTAAAAAAATTTCGACAAAAATTGGGTTTCTTCACCAGTTGTGGATAAAATTACACACATTATCCACTCTTATTACATCCGGATTTATCCAGATTATAAACAAGATACTAACAGGTTATCCACTTACGAGTGTGGATAACAGAACGATTGTTCTTATTTGTATTTCATGGTAGATTAAAGATAACCTCACCATGATTGAAACGCAACCTTCCATCATATGCTTGCGTCTGATGATTGATTACAATTGTAAGGAGGTGCCACTCCCATTAATTGGGTCCCCGGCATGAGAAAGCTTTCTGATGAATTACTAATAGAATCTTATTTCAAAGCCAATGAAATGAATTTGAGCCGTGAATTTATCGAGTTAATTGAAAACGAAATTAAAAGAAGATCGCTCGGACACATTATTTCCGTTTCTTCTTAAACAGAAAAAAGTTCCCGGGCGAATTTCCTTTTTTTACTCAGATGACTGATATTATATCACTTCGGTTATGCGCATTACTACCACTTTCAACAAAAAACACCCCTAAAATAGAGGTGTTTAAGAGGACAGCTGCTATATATTGAACCAATACAGACCGCCCAGGACGAGAATGACGACGAGCAGCACAACAAAAAATGCGTACCAGTACCCCGCATTCACCCGAGGAGGCGGGCATACAGGATATTGCGGAGGGAAACCGCGGTTCATAGCAATCGCCTCCAAAAAGATGTTTTTTCTACAGCCTATGAAGCAGAAGCAAAACGGTTTAGGCAGCTGACGGCGTCAGCGTTCCAAAACCCGCCCATTTTTTATGCCTTCAATTAAGATTCTGGCGCCTTTTGGCGTCATATGATTTCCGGAGGGATCTATCAGTCCGGATTGAATCAGCGCCCGGTCTGTATCTTTGCCGCCGTCCGCGCGTATAAAGTGTTTCCAGTTATCCACCAGCGGCACTTTCAACTCAGCTGCAACCTGCCTCGTAACGCCGTTATAGGAATTATGCCATTTTCTCGCGCCGCCTTTTTCTTTAAAGGCTGAGGCTTTATATCTCGAATAGTAATAGAGATGATGCGTTCCGTTTCCTTCTATAACCGGGATGCACGTCATTAAAATCGGCTTTATGCCGTGATTTCTGCTTTCGTTTATGAAATAAGTCAGGTTTTCTTTAAACCGTTTCTTTGATACCCGCGGCTGATCGCCCGTCAAAATGCCCGCATCATTTGTTCCGAACATGATAAATAAATATTGGGGCTTACGGTCCAGCACGTCGCTTTGAAAACGCAGGCGCGCATCCTCAGTCGTCTGGCCGCCTATTCCCGCATTTATAACCGTAAGACGGCCGCGTTCCGCTGTTTTTAAAATGTTTACCCACTGCTGCGCCTTCGGATAATCACGATAATCCCAGTTGGAACCGCGCGTATTGCTGTCGCCGAACGCGACAACACTTTTTTCTTTGCCCGCGGCGCATCCTGATAACAGACAGATTATCGTAATAAAAAGAACAGCAAACTTCATTTTCTCTCCCCCCAAACCTTACCTCCTATGGTACACATCTCTTTGGCGGCTTTCAACGCGGCGCTCTCTTTACTGGATATGAAAAGGACCGGAATCCTGTCCGATCAAATCCGAAACCTTAACAAACGTGTAGCCCTGCTTTTTCAGCTTTGGAATGATTTCTTTCAAAGCCTCAACCGTCTGGCGCCGGTTTCCTCCGCCGTCATGCAGAAGAACGATATCTCCATCTCTGGCATGTGAAACAACGTGCCTGACGATTTTTCCTTTCCCTGGCCTTTTCCAGTCCCTCGGATCTTGGTTCCATGACCACATGATGATATGATAGCCCTCTTTTAAGATGCTTTTGAAAGCCGTATGATTCAGCGACCCTCCCGGCGGGCGGAATAACTTGTCCCCTTCCGGCTGTAGCGATGTGATATGATGCGCTGAGCTGTGAAGCTCTTGTAAAATGTCTTTGCGTTTCAGTCGGTGAAAATAAACATGGTTCATCGTATGGTTGCCGATTTCATGCCCTTCTTCAACGATGCGTTTTGCCGTTATGGGGTATTTGTCTATACGGCTCCCGACACAAAAAAAGGTTGCTTTAACATTGTGCTGTTTCAGCACGTCTAACACAGCCTCCGTATAGACAGGATGGGGGCCGTCATCGAAGGTTAAAGATAGTTTCTTTTTTTCAGACCTTTTATCCCAGTACACGTTTCCCGTTTTCTCCATGTCACTTCTTTTTAAAGATTTCGCATCGGCGGACACGGCAGTGAGACTCGTGAGGACGCATATCATGATGATCAGATGAAAGCATCTCAACGTTTACACCTCCAGTAAACACTACTGTTAACGTGTCCCCTTTTATAAAAAATCATTCTCTGCATCAAATGATGCACATCACCCGCTTGTTTTTGTCCAAATCCGGGTGCAGCCGTTTCTCATCAAACGGCAAATGCTGATAAATCAAATACGCTTATCGGACAGCTTATTTTAATAGAAGGAGATAGATTTGTGCTGTATACTAATTGAAAAGAGGTGAACGTGCAGATGATAAAAAAGGGATTCAGTCTTGCCGTCATCATTGCTGTCGTGATGATCGGCTTTTTGCAAAAAGACGTCTGGCTCAGCATGATTCGCGCGGGCGGCATGTACGCCGTGCTTATGAGTATCCTTCTGGTCGCAGCTGACGTATTTTTTCCGATTGTTCCATTCGCCATTATCGCGGCCTTAAACGGAGCGGTTTTCGGGATTGTAAACGGGGTGTGGATTACATTGTCAGGCGCGATGCTCGGAACAATGGCGTTGTTTTTTCTCGTTCGGTACGGATTCAGAGACTGGGCCAGAAAAAAGCTGCTGGCTTACCCGGCAGCGGCCCAATATGAAGATTCATTTCATCAGCACGCGTTTACGGCGGTGCTTTTCGGGCGGCTGATTCCGATTATACCGTCGCTTGCCATGAATACCGTCTGCGGGCTGAGTAATATCCGATGGCCGATCTTTTTTTCTGCGTCGGTGCTCGGCAAAATTCCGAACATTGTGATCGTGACCGTCGCAGGCGCTTCATTTACAAGCAACAAACTGCTGTCTTTCGGGATTTACGGAATGTATATGCTCGTCTTAATGGCGGTCATTTATAAGAAGTTTCCCGGCCTTTTAAAAACAACGAAAAAATGAAGCGCGTACCGCCCCCTATTCCGGCGGTACGGCTCCTCTCATTCTGAACCGACCACTACCATATTTTTCTTTCTGTAAAATGACAGAGCCGCTTCATTGCCCGGCGAAACTCTCAGGTGATATTCCGAAACACCGTTCGCTCTGAAAAACTGATTCGCGTATTGATGCGGTTTCGTTCCGCACCCCCTTCCCCTCTGCTTCTCAGTCATATAGTAAAGGTGCACATAACCGATTTTTTGGCTGCGGTAAAATTTGATGGAAGCTTCTAGCTGTCCGATCGGCTGTCCGTTATGAAAAAGCAGCATAAAACCGTCGGGAAAGCATTTGATTTGGGATGACAGCCACCTGAGATATTCATCCCTATTAAAATGATCCGCCGTGCCAAAGCTGACGAAAAACGAATCCTCACCAAACGAAACGGCCGTCTCTTTATGTTTGTTTAAATTGATCCGCTTGAAATACATCAGGAGTCCTCCTTCTTGCGGCCGCAAATAAGAACGAGCATAAAACGGCTGCCAACGCCAGCATAACAGCAGCGCCTGCGATGACGATGCCGCGGACGGAAGAACTGACAGAAGCCGCTCCGAAAACCGCCGTTACTACTATAATGAAGACGGCTTCGACTAATGAATAAAAGCTCCCCACTCTCCCCATGATGTCCACCGGAACATTCTTTTGATAAAACGTCAGAAAGCCTGTATTGGCAAACGCCAGAAAAAAAGCGAGAAGGAAAAATCCGAAAGCAGCCGTCCAAAAAACGTCAGAAAACGCATAAATCATATATCCGGCCGCTGTGAATAAAGAGCCCATTCCCATCAATAAAGAAGCCGGCATTTTTTTATTAAAGAACACATTGACAAGCGCTCCCGCAATAATGCCTGCCCCTGAGACACTGACGAGAAAACCATAATCGGCATCAGTCAGCTGAAGAACTTCTTTTGCAAAAGCGGCTTCAAGCGAATCAAGCGCGGATGGCATAACGGTCATGACCAGACTGAATAAAAAATAAATGATCATGACGTTTCGCGCCGTTCGGCTGAAGCGATAGACGAGCTTCCAATCTTCTTTGCACACTGCCAAAGAAAGCTTCTGTCTGGGAGAATGTACGTGAGGCTCATTTTCAAGGTTCGGCAGCATCATCGTGATGAAACCGGACAGCACTAAAGCCCCCGCATTCACCCAAATCGCAAAAATCGGCGTGCCGGCGATAAAAAGCAGCCCGGCCGCAGCCGGCCCGAGGAGAAAAGCCCCTGATTCCGACAAAGCCCTTAGTGAATTGAATCGTTTTCTCCTTTCAGCCGGAATAAGCATCGTCACATACGCCATGGAACACGGACGAAACATCGCATTGGCCATATGAATCAAAAACACGATACAATAAACGGAAAATAAAGACCGTGCAGTAACCATCAGCGGCAGAACGGCAATGAATGCAGCCCGGGTGAAATCAAGCGACATCATCATATTCCGTTTGTTACACCGGTCGATGATGCTGCCCGCCCAGCCATTTGTCATCAAAACAGCCGCAGGCCTGATTAAATAAAGGATGGAAACCGCAAAAGCAGACCCCGTTTCTTTTAAGACAATAAGATTAAGAGACAAAAAATAGATCCATTCACCAATATTTGCTATCCCGATTCCGGTTAACAGAAGCAACGGGTACCGCCAAGACTTCAGGTTTTTCATCTTATCCCTCCCTTAGAAATAAAAAACGCCCTCAAGACAATAAAGTCTTGAGGACGGGAAACAGCCCGCTATGCCACCTCAATTCGGTTTGGTGCCGGCCTTGCCGGGTACAAAGCTTACTCGGTAACAGGAGTATCCGCCGCATCATCGTCGGGTTGCATGATTCCGATGCGAAGCTAAGAGGTTTGTTTCAACACATCCATTCATACTCCTTCACAGCTCCCGGAGCTCTCTGTCATGAATGATATCTGTCTACTCGTCTCTTCAGCGCTTTTCGGTTATATTGTTTTCACCCTTACTTTTTTAAAAAATATACAGGCTCAATCATCAAAAATCAAGAGGCTGTAAGAAATAAAACCCGATTTTGATTAATTTCCCTGTACAGACACAAACAGCCCTACCTCCACATACAGTTACATATAGGCGATTGCCTACATAACTTTGTGGAGGTGAGGACGGTGACAGGTGTTTTTGCAGCGCTCGGGTTTATTGTGAAAGAACTTGTGTTCTTAGTATCATACGTGAAAAATAATGCCTTTCCACAACCGCTCTCAAATAATGAGGAGAAAAAATACTTAGACCTTATGGCTGAAGGAGATGAACACGCCCGCAACATGCTGATCGAACATAATCTCCGTTTAGTCGCCCATATTGTGAAAAAATTCGAAAACACGGGAGAGGACGCGGAAGATCTGATCTCCATCGGTACAATCGGGCTGATTAAAGGAATTGAAAGCTACTCAGCCGGAAAAGGCACGAAGCTTGCCACATATGCCGCACGATGTATTGAGAATGAGATTTTAATGCATCTGCGCGCATTGAAAAAAACGAAAAAAGACGTCTCCCTTCATGATCCGATCGGCCAGGATAAAGAAGGGAATGAAATAAGCCTGATCGATGTCCTCAAGTCGGAAAGCGAAGATGTGATCGACACCATTCAGCTCAACATGGAACTTGAAAAGGTCAAAAAATATATCGATATTTTAGACGACCGCGAAAAAGAAGTCATCGTCGGCCGCTTCGGGCTTGATTTAAAAAAAGAAAAAACGCAGCGCGAGATCGCAAAGGAGCTCGGCATTTCAAGGAGTTATGTGTCGCGGATTGAAAAACGCGCATTGATGAAGATGTTTCATGAGTTTTATCGGGCGGAGAAGGAGAAGCGGAAGAAGAAGGGAAAGTGAGCGAAAAGCCGGATCTGACATCCCGGCTTTTTCTGCATTTTAGGACATTGCTCTTCAAGTATAACTTCAGGATTTAAAAATAAAACATAACAAATGAATAGAATTGGTACAATCGTTAACCTTTTTAATAATTTTTTATTGATATTTAACCCCTTCAACATAGCCCTCTCTTTTTAACAATCCATTTCATTTGGGCTACACCCCCATCATTGAATGTATTTCCTATGAAAAATGATTTTGAACCTCATAGGAACCCTTACATGACAGGGTTTTTGTTGTTTTTTCATTGTTTATCAAGACCTAAAGCAAAAGAACTTGCTAATTCTCAAATACATCCACCAAATTTTCAATGTTAGTTTGTTTTTCATACATACTAATAATAAAAATAAAACCTAGTTGAAACTTTACAAGACAAGCTGAATGGACTATAGTCTAATTAGACTAAAATATTGATGTAAAGAAGTGAAAAATTAGATGATAAAGTCTTTTTTAATGTTGGGGCAGTCGAATATGGCGGGCCGTGGATTTTTGAATGAAGTAGACCCTATCTATAATGAAAAAATTAAAATGCTGCGCAATGGACAGTGGCAGATGATGACAGAGCCGATTAATTACGACCGTCCGGTTTCAGGCGTTGGCCTGGCCGCATCTTTTGCAGATGCATGGTCGAAAGCTCATCCCGATGAAGAAATTGGCTTGATCCCGTGTGCGGAAGGCGGCAGTTCATTGAATGACTGGCATCCGGAAGGCATCCTTTTTCAGCATGCTTTGTCCGAAGCCCGCTTCGCCCTCCGATCCAGTCAAATTTGTGGAATCCTTTGGCATCAAGGTGAGAGTGACAGTTATCGTTCGCTGCATGAAACTTATTACGAGAAATTAACTCTTATCATCGAGACGCTAAGAAACGAGTTGGAATTAGATGAGCTACCGTTGATTATTGGAGGGCTTGGTGACTTTCTTGGGAAGACTGGTTTTGGACAGCACGCGACTGAATTTCGACAGGTTAATGAACAATTGCTGCGTTTTGCTAATGAACAACAGAATTGTTATTTTGTTACTGCGGCAGGTTTGACTGCGAATCCTGATGGCATTCATTTAGACGCAGCTTCACAACGCAAATTCGGTTATCGCTATTTCGAGGCTTTTTCGAAAAAGCACCATATCCTGAAACCCATTTCGGGAGAGGAGCAATCACTGAAAGTGAATGGTGACTATTCTAAAACAGAACAGATTTACCTTCATAGTATGGATTTGGCTTCGGGTAAAATCACGTACGCGGAATTTGAGGCGCGGATGGCGAAGGTGATGAAACCATGATTCCCTTACTTATCCTTGGCTTGCTCATCCAAAACCCCGGAGCTCACGGCTATGAACTTCTGGCCTTAATGGAAAAACGTCATTACAAGTACATCGTTAACTTCACGAAAGGTTCATTTTATTACAATCTGCAGCAACTTGAAGAAAAGTGTTTGATTGAACAGATTCAGCAGAAACCCTCAACCAGCGGGCGTGAAATCCGTAACTTTAACGTCACAGAATCGGGAAGGGCAGAATTCGAGAAATTAATGATCAAATACGGCACTAAATCGGAATATGTGAACCTGCAATTTTATGGGGCGTTACTCTTTGCCGATGAATTCGACAAAAATAAATTACTGGATCTGATCCAATCACAAATCGATCAGACTAAAACTCGAATCGAGCTCCTTGACGAATACCTGTCCATCACTCAAGAAATTCCCGGCACAATCAATTACTTTCGCCGCATGAATGAAAATTCCCGTTCACATCACTTGGTTAATTTAGAGTGGTTCGAAAAATTGAAAGCAGAAATAGAGTGAACTATTGCATAATAAAAAATGCAATGTTACATATATAGGAATATTAGTTACCTGCATATAAAACCTGTGTCGCAGATATCGAGTAACACCATTGATACAGGTTTTATACCCCTTCTTTTAATTAAACCAGTAATGGGGTTGTCAACACTTGCCCCGAACAAGAGCAAGTGAATCTGCTGCGTGTTCTTCTTTTTCAATCCGTATGAATAACCACTTTTTACACCTATTTAGTATTCAAGTAAGTCAACTGATTTTTCTCCATCTTCCGCTAAACTGCTGCTTTCGTCGAATAAGAAAAAGTGATCTCCCTTAAGGAAGAATCACTTCCTCTAATTGAACAAGCAGTGAAGGTGAACACCGTTCTCGACATTTTATCTACCTCTGCGTAAGCAACTTTCAATTGATTGATAGTAAACCCCTCCAACAAGAAAACTCCGTCTTTTTCTGTTTTCTTTTCAATATAAAACAATGATAACTTCTTTCATCTTATGAAACCCAAGCAGTTATTAGGTGGTTTTCTTTATCTGTACAAATACAGGTGAATCACTTAATTTATTACATATAAGTTATCCTGCAAAACTGTGCACGAAATGTCGGGCAGATACATTTCGCTCCTGTTATTCTTTTGTTAAAGGAGGTCAAATAAATGGATTCGCTTAAAAGGATGAATAGCGCATTAACGTATATTGAAGAAAACCTCACGAACGATATTGATTTCAAAGAAGCAGCAAGGCTTGCTTTCTGCTCTGAATATCATTTTAAAAGGATGTTTTCCTTCCTTACAGGTATTTCATTATCGGAATATATTCGTCGACGACGTCTTACTCTTGCAGCTTTTGAACTTAAAGACAGCAGCGTAAAGGTGATTGATCTTGCAATAAAATACGGTTATCACTCACCAGATTCTTTTGCACGAGCATTTCAAAATCTGCATGGCATAAGCCCATCAGCAGCTAAACATAATGGCCATTCACTTAAAGCTTATCCGCGAATGACCTTCCAGTTATCAATCAAAGGAGGAAATGAAATGAACTATCGCATTGAAGAAAAAAAGGCATTTCGCATCGTCGGCATTAAAAAAAGAGTCCCTATTTTATTCAAAGGCGTGAATCCTGACATTGCATCGATGTGGGAAAGTTTAGATGAAACAGCAATCAAACAACTAAAAGAGCTTTCTAATGTAGCGCCTGTAGGACTCATCAGTGCATCCACGAACTTTTCTGAAGGCCGGACAGAGGAAAACGGTGAGCTTGATCACTATATTGGCGCAGCCACAACGAAACATTGCCCAAATCACCTATCACAGCTTGAAGTCCCTGCCTCAACGTGGGCTGTATTCGAAGCAGCCGGATCATTTCCGGATGCACTGCAGGAAGTATGGGGGCGGATTTATTCTGAATGGTTTCCATCGTCACATTATGAACAAATTGAAGGCCCAGAAATCCTGTGGAATGAGCATAAAGATGTAACATCGCCATCTTTTAAAAGTGAAATTTGGATACCCATTTCAAAAAAGTAATATATCTTACAATGAAATTAGAGGAATTGAAGGTGTTAAGGAAGGGGTCTCATCCCTTCCTCTTTAAGTTACTAACCCGATCTGCAGCATTATTGATGCCATTAATCTACGAATTGAGTTTTTTAATGAGCAGAGCCGTTCTTACTGAAAATCTAAATTGAGGTGTCCTATTGCGTTTTGATGATCTGCTTCTCACCTCTTATTTTCCGCCTTAACGTCCGATCCTTTCTGCAATTGCTTCTGCAAAGTCGGACGTTGATGATTGACCGCTAAGATCTCCCATTTTGATTCCTGCCTTCACGGTTTCCCGAAGTGAGTTTTCTATTAATTCCGCTGCTTCTTTCAGCTTTTTATCACGATACTGTGTACTGAGCCATTCAAACAACATAGCAGTTGAAAGTATAATACCGATAGGATTCGCAATATTTTCCCTGCAATGTCAGGTGCCGAACCTTGAGCAGCCTGGGCCATTGCCTGCTTTCCCATTTGTATTAATTGACAGTGCAAGCCCCAAGCTGCCGACGAACTAAATGTACCGTCATTGCATCGATATGATAATCATCCACTTCAGGGTATTGTTCCGGCATTTCTCGGCACGTATTCAAAAAGAGTCCCGAGCCATGTAACCTTCTTACGGCGTTCCATCGCACTTTGAAAGGCTGCATGCGCAATACGTGTAATCGCCTTTTTAGTGAAAACTCCAGTCAATACAGCCACTTCCGGGGTTACCTGCCATTCCCCTAAACCGATATACATATTTCGGCCAGCGTAAAAGCCTTCCGTATTTTCACGGTAAATGACCAAATTAGCTTTCCCTGCAATACTTTTCATTCCAGGTATTGTCTTTGCCGGCGGCAATTGCTTTTCACTCAATGGTAACCAGCTTAAACGCTGGCTGGACAGGTTTCAGGGTGTATCTATTCATTGGAGTTCCGTTTCTTGCAACTTAACCAAAAACTTCCTCACGAAGAACAAATCACTTCTCTATTGTGGGATACTGCCGAAAATAAATCACTTCACAACAGAGAAACTGAAAGCGGTATAAAAAAACAGCTCCGTTAAAATGGCCGGAACCGTCTTTGACTTTTGGATTTTGCAGTTATCTCCATCCGTTAGTTTGAATTCAGATAATCCAAGACACGATCAACTCTTTCATTGACTGAGTAATCTCCTTCAATTTTTAACAATGGACAAGATAAATCTGCCATCCAATGTTCGTGTAAAGCTTTGCTTCTAACTTCCATTCCGGCATGATCATATAAAGAAGCCCACTCTAAAAATGTTTTTGATTGTTCATATTTACTGCCGCCGGCTAACACTTCGTTTCCATAACGCTGAAATTCCCTATGCCTTAATCTCTCGAGCCGTATATCCTGCGGAATCCATAAGAAGATGACAAGGTCAAAATAACTTTTTAAATCATCGCCCCAGCCGCACACTGCGCCAGAAAGAATCCATTTCTCATTTATTGTCAAGTCTTTTTCAAGCAACTTTCTTCTTTCAGGAATTTCTCTTTTTTTAGTGAATTTATCTGTCCAATAGTAATCATCAGTATCAAGATGCGTATGAGGCAAATGCTTTGATAATGCAACTCCCAATGTTGAAGTTCCGACTCCGGAGGCTCCCAGTATGTGAATCTTATTTTTCATAGATCCCTCTCCTTATGAAGCAACGAAACTCCCTGTCCGCTGCACAAGGTTCTTACTATTATTTTAACATAAATCCCCAAAAACCTTTACTTTGTCAGGGGAATCCAGATGCGTGTTAAAACCATACTGCTTACGAACTTCATGGTCATTTTCAAACAGAATGATTAACTTTCTCTCCGGCCTATTTTAATATCCTCAAACACTTTCTCAAAAGTCCCGATTGGCAGTGAACTCCCCTTTCATTGATCGACAAAAGCTTCCGGAATAAGGAATCTCCTCAAAAAAGGATCAAAACTTTTATCAAGTTTGATCCTTTTCCCTTTTTAGTCATTTCTTTGCGAACGTTTATAGACATTCATGGTTACCAGCCAGCTCATAACAACGATTCCTGCAAAAAGAATGAGCATATTACTGTACAAATAAGCGGAATAATCAGCATTAACAGGCAGCAGCCTTTGATCCAGCAAGCGGATCGATAATAAACCGCCTGCAATTGCAATGCCTGTTCCCTCTGATAAAAAGCTCGTAAAATTAAGCAGACTCATTCCGGCGCCGGCTTCCTTTTGTTTCAAACTGCCAGACACAATTGTAGATATAACCGTTTTTGTGAAGGAGAGCCCCCCAAAAACAAAAACGATGATAACGGTCATGAGCCAAGGTGCCGCATCTATGAAAAAGGCAGCGATTAAAAAGCTGGAAGACATCAATACAATCCCAATGGTCAGCACATATAAAGAACCTTTCCGATCAACAAGCCATCCTCCAATGTAACCGAAGATGATGACGCTCATCGTCCCGGGAAACATAATCCCGCTTCCAATTGCCGCAGTACTTAAATGGTGAACATCTTTCATCATATAAGGAACCATAGACACAAATCCTGCTGCAGTGCCGAATATCAGGCCTCCGCAAAGGGCGCCCATCATAAACAAGGCATTTTTCCCCAGCGCAGGGTCAACAAAGGGATCTTGAGTTTTCCTAATATGTTTCACAAATATCAGGAAAGCTAGAATACTGATGATCAGAAAAGACATTCTATATGACGTTGTAAACAGCAGAAAAAATACGATGCCTGCAGACATTAATATAATCCCCGCCATATCAAAGCGCCCGCTGATTCTTTCTTCCTTTTCCAGCAGTTTCATCAGGAATGGAACGGTGATAACTGTTGCTGTCGGAATAAGCAGCAAATATGACCAGTGAATATAATGAGCGATCATTCCGCCAATAGCTGGTCCGGCACCTTCCCCCATTGCCACCAGCGACCCGATCAGACCAAATGCTTTACCCCTGTTTTCTTTCGGAATATAGCGTACTACTGCAACCATCACAAGAGCCGGGAATGCGGCTGCACCAGCCCCTTGAATAAATCGGGCCAGAATGAGTACAGGAAAGACAGAGTGTCCGACAAATCCAATGATCGACCCGAAGCCATTTACCATAATTCCAAATAGGAGCAGCTTTTTGATCCCCAGCTGATCTGATAACTTTCCATACAGAGCAGTTCCGATGGAAAAGGTTAACATAAAGGCCGTGTTCACCCAGTTTGCACTCGCTGGCAGTTTATGAAAATCGTTGGCGATATCAGGTAATGATACGTTCAAAACCATTTCATTTAATGCGCTGAAAAATGACAGAACACAAAGCCAAATGAACACTTGGTGGTGCCGTAAAGCTGACTGTGAATAAGGCGTATTCACAAATTTCCCTCCATTAATGAGGGCAGACGCAGTTTATAGGGCCATTGATACGCTTCCCTCTTTTAATTGGACCCTGTTCATTTTTTTGCACTTCATACATAACTCCCCCTGCATTGATTGATATACCTTATTATAAATCCTCAAGCCGATGTTTTGAATACTTTGCGACACACACCCGCAAATGACGAAACATCAAATACTGTTATATTTAAAATTTACAGTACCAAAAAACCGCAATTTCATTTGCTGTTGAAAAATTGGAATAAAGCATTGTATCGACCGCTCCTATGACAAAGTTATTTTTGGCATAAAAATGACAAGCTGAAACATTAATATCTTGTGTTTCAAGCATAAGACCGCATAAATGATTCTCCTTCGCCCACTCAATCGATTTATGTAATAAAGCCGTCCCGACACCATTTTTTCTATAATCTTTTGCAACGGCAATGTCTTCAATCAGTGCGTATCCATTCCAATTAGAACGAAGCTTACTCCGGCCGACACAGTCGTTCTCTGCGTAATAAAAAAAGACAACTTTATCCTCTTCTTCAATATAACTGACATCAATGTCTTCATCGTCATATTTTTTGACATAAGGCTCAGCAAATTTCTCCTCTGTATATGTCCAAACATTGTCCTCAAATGAAGGGATGATTCTCCCTGAAACTACGAAAGGTTCGTTTGGTTTATTGAAGTCTTTCATATTGAATCGCGTCATTTTAGTTATCATCATAATCACCTTTCTGCATTTATTGACCTTAATTTACATCTATTGAACTGTTGATTCGTCTGCATGTCATGGATACCGGTTTAATCACTCTAAGACTAAAACAAAAAAGATACCAACATCGATTGGTATCATCTATTCTTTCGAGCCCTTACAACAATATCCTATTTCGGAGCTTCCAAACCGAATTTAATCCATTCCTCTTTTGCCGGACCGTAAATACCCGGAACAGGTAAACCTGCTTGTCTCATAAGGACAGTCATTTGTCCTCGATGATGGTTTTGATGTTGAATTAAAAACATCAAAAGTGAACCATTTGGCAATTGCTGACCAATAAAGTTGACACATTCTTGAAGTGTATCGTCAGTCCATTGCGTTTTTAACGCCTGTACAAATGCATTACTGGCTTGATGATAACTCTCAGCAATAAACCGCGCCGATGCAGGAACAGGATAATCTTCGGCCGGAGCGTGAAACGTTAAATCTGTGTTTGAGGTAATGATGTGAATGGCAGCGACAGTATGCCAAGCAATACGGCCTAAAGTCCAATGTTCTGAAGTGATTTCTTGTTTAAGTGATTCATCAGTCAGATGATTCAGCAGTTTTTGTGTCGCATCGGCTTCGAATTCCCAAGATTTCAAAAAATGGTCTAAAGTTTGAAACATAAAAATCCTCCTTATCCTTTTTTGTTTTTCTATGTATCTGCAGTTCAATTATAGTGCTCCGTTTAGTTAAAAAAGAACAAAACGATAGACAGACATTTTTAACAGAAAGCCCGAACTGACAACAACAGACAAAATATAAGAACATAACGGATACCTCTATACTTCTTTTTCTTCAATCGACAAAAAAAGGATAGCTGTTCAAACAGGATTCTTCTGTCTAATATTTTCTCTTTGCAAAAGTCCATATCGTCTTAGTGATTGAACCGGAGACAAAACAGCTCCCCGTCATCATAGCCACCCAAATGAAAAATGTCGGTTCGGCACCTATTACAATAAACATGAATATCAAGGACAAAATGAAGACAATAACAACCATCATCCATACTTTTTTAAAGATGAAATATCCTAAAATCCCTAACAGAAAAGAAGCTGCCGGAAGAAAAATAAGAATGATATACGCGGGGCTCAACAGCGGGCTAATACAAACACCTCCGAATTTCAAAACGAGGCAGTTCCTACTTTTTGTCTGATATGAAGTGATTTTTTTCATCTTGATATTACACCGCTTCATTCATTTTATACATATTATACCAATACCATCGAGTCAAATATAGATATTTATTCATTTTTAACATACTTTAGGAAAATCAGGAGTGAATTAAAGTCTGAGGATAGCCCGCTTTTTCTATCCCTAGTAAGTCATGCCGCATTGATTTTAGCCCATCATTGTTTTTGCAGCGCTAATATTCTCATAATCGTGTGCATGACGCTGCTTTCCTCATTTGATTTGATGACAAAGTGCGCCGCATCTTTTATTTCGTCAATGGCATTCTTAACCGCAAAGCTGTAGGATGCCGCTTCCATCAATTCTTTGTCATTGCGGCCGTCTCCGAACGCCATTGTTTCATCAGCCGAAACCCCTAATAATCGCTGCAGTTCTTGTACTGTTGTTCCTTTATGTATTCCGATATTTGATATGTCCATCCAGGTATCCTCTGATGCTACGATATATAATTGGTGAAAAAATTCATGCAGCTTCTCTCTCGTTTCCGGACAGTTGGCGTCGGGGTCATGAACCGTAATCTTGATAAAATCGTCTTTTATCTCAGTAAAATCAGTTATTTTCGTTACATGTGCATAAGAGGCATTTACATATTTCATTTCACTTTCAGACAGATTTTCTTTTACGATCGCGCCATTTTTTGTGCACGCGATAATGCTATGCCCGCAGCTGATTTTTTCTAAAGCGCCTATAATTGACAGTCCCGCTTCATTGCTGATCAAAGATTCATATACGAACTTGCCGTTCTTTTTTATACGTGTGGCACTGTCTCCTAAAACCCAAAAATCATTCGCGTCTTCTCCGAATAAGGCTTCCACCCTTTCACACTGCTTCCCGGTGCAGATGGCGAAAGCGACATGCTGTTCCTCCATTACTCGTTTTGTCTTTTCAAATAACGTTCTGTCAAAATCGCCTTGATTATTTAAAAATGTACCGTCTAAATCCGTAATCACTAATTTAATCATCGTTCAGCACCTCCGCAGTTAAAACGTCTTTTTCAGACAAAGGGTTTTTCACATTTGAGGATGGAATCAATCGCATTTAAGACCCCTTCTTCATTGTTTGATTGCGTGATATGCGCGGCAGCCTGTTTAATGCTTTCCTGCGCATTATCCATGGCGACCCCGTATTTCACGGCGGACACCATCTCCAGATCATTGCCGCTGTCTCCGAAGGCCGCACACTCTTCATCACCCATCCCCCATTGTTTCTGGAGAAGCTTAATCCCGCTTGCTTTATGAAGCCCCGGTATGATCAGATCTATGTCACCGTGCCCGCTTGATACAGGCGTGACGAAAGACCCGATGGCGTTTTTCAAATGGCTCAGAAGTGCGGAACAATGTTCGGCGGGAAAGCTGATGGAAAATTTTAAAATGTCATCATCGATGTTTTCAAAATGCGGCACCCTTTTTAACACATAATAATACTTACTGGCATGCAGATATTCATCTTCACCGGCCTTTTCATGAATATACGCGCTTTTTTTTCCGCAGACAATGACGTTTTTCACCTCATACTGCTCTAAAGCAAGGATCACTGCTTTTATAGTGTTTTCAGACATGCTACCCGCGAATAATTCTTCTCCGGCATTCACGACGAAAGCGCCATTCTCAGCAACGAAAGCGATTTCACTTTTGATTTCCGGAAAGAAGGATGTAAGCTGCGCATATTGGTTTCCGCTTGCTACGGCAAATTTAATCCCCCGCGATTTTAATTCACGATACTGATTCATAAAACGCTCTTTATTATATGCCATTTCATCATTCAAAAACGTTCCGTCCATATCAACCGCTATCAGTTTGATACTCATATTGTCCTCCTTTTTTCGGCCGCTTTTGTCAGAGACCCTTGAAGAGATCATGCATAAAGCGTATGAACGAATTATATCCGCAGTTGTTTTGCGCCGTAAATCATTGGCTGACGTCTTGTTTTGAATGACACAAAAAGTGATTTGTCACATAAATATAACACTATGTTTCTTTTAAAAATGATATGTTACGATTAGATGTACATTCACCATTCTCATAAAAAGGAGAATCCCCCTGCATGTTCACACACGAAATGATTGCTTCATTTAACGAGCTTGAAACTTCTTTATACAACTACATCTCCCAAAATAGCGAGAAAGTCGTCTATATGCGAATCCGTGAATTGGCAAATGAAACCCATGTATCTACGGCTTCTATTTTACGTTTCTGCAAAAAAATAAACTGTGAAGGGTTTTCGGAGTTTAAGGTGAAGCTGAAAATGTATACGGAGGCAAATAAAAAAACGATTTTAAAGAGTCCCCATCATTCCGTTGCCGAGTTTTTTGAAAGAACAGTAAGCGGAGAGATGGAAGAAAAGCTGAAGGAAGCAGCAGCCCTTGCGGCCGATGCAGAAAGCGTCATTTTTATCGGAGTGGGAAGTTCAGGAATTCTCGCCGAATACGGGGCCAGATATTTTTCGTGCTTAGGGAAACTTTCAATGTATATTAAAGATCCTTACTTTCCGGCCCATTCCCATTTCCGTCATAACAGCATCACAATCGCATTATCGGTTTCAGGTGAAGGAGATTCTACGGTGACTCATCTGAATCAGCTGAAACAAGAAGGCAGCCGGGTCATCAGTATTACAAATCATAAACATTCAACCATTGCCAAAATGTCCGATGTGAATATTTCATATTACGTGACGGAAGAATGGGTTGAAAATGCGAATGTCACCACCCAAATCCCCGCTATGTACATACTTGAATCAATGGCTCGGGAGATATACAAATTGAGAGAATAAATTCAGGAACGAAAACACTGATACACTGGAAATTCCGTCCTTTTTGTAAAAATAATAAAAAACCCTTCTCTGATGCTAGAGAAGGGTTTTGAGGATCACAGATGAGACACAATACAATTTGCATGGCCTGCCAGTTTATATTCTCCCAAACCGGAAGGCAGGAGAATATGATCTCCTTTTCTAAAGGGATATTCATGTCCGCCTGCACTCATTATTCCGTCTCCTTCGATCACGCTGACAAGAAGGAAGGGATGATGCTGGAATAGATTTGCTTCACCTTTTACAACCCACTTTTCGACTGAAAAATAAGGACATTCTATTAAAACAGCTGCCAGCAGATCATCTGTTTGTTTATATTGAACGGTCGGCCGTTCACGGACAGATGGAACGTCTATCACTTCTATACTTTTTTCCAAATGGAGCTCGCGCAGCCTGCCGTCCGCATCTTTTCTTCCGTAATCATACAATCTGTAAGTCGTATCTGAATTTTGCTGCGTCTCTAAAATAAGTGTGCCCTTTCCAATCGCGTGAACGGTGCCGCTTGGGACAAAGAAGAAATCTCCCGGCTTTACCTTAACTCTGTTCAGGAGCCCGCCCCATTCTCCGCGCTCAATCATGGATATCAGTTCTTCTTTTGTTGTTGCGTTGTGGCCGAAAATGATCTCCGCATCTTTTGCACAATCAATGATATACCAGCATTCGGTTTTTCCAAGTTCCCCGTTTTCATGCATTTTGGCAAAGTCATCATTCGGATGCACCTGAACGGACAGGTCTTGGTCCGCGTCCAAAATTTTTGTAAGAAGAGGAAAACGATCTCCTTCAAGGTTTCCGAATAAATCTCTGTGATGCTCCCACAATTCACCGAGCGTACATCCTTTATACATGCCGTTTTGAACTGTGCTCTGTCCATTTTGATGAGCGGCGAAGGCCCAGCACTCCCCTGTCCGCTCGGACGGAATATTATAGTGAAAATCACGCAGGGCGGCGCCTCCCCAAATTCTTTCTTTGAAAACCGGATTGAAAAATATCGGTTCAGTAGACATGATCATCCCCCGCTTTATTCGATTTCTTCCAGAAGCTCATACGCCTCTTCTTTTGTCTGAACGGAGAGCAGCCTTTCCCGATAGCTGTCATCCATCAGTTTTCGGGATAACATCTGCAATATTTTCAGATGCTGATTTCCGCCGCTTTCCTTCGGTACGGCAATCATAAAAATCAGTTTTGCATCAGAACCATCAAGGCTGTTCCAGTCAACACCCGAGCGTCTTATTCCGAATGCGACACCCGGCGTTTTGACGGCTTCAGACTTTCCGTGCGGAATGGCGATATTCATACCTATCGCCGTGGTTCCCTGCTGTTCCCGGCTCAAAATGGCCTGCTTAAATCCGCTGTCAGACAGCAGCATACCTTTACGGGACATTTTCTCGATCATTTCGTCGACAATGTCATCCCTCGTTTCGCCGGATAAATGCGGTTCAATCAAGTCCGTACTGATAATGTCAGTCAGTTTTTTGATTTCGGTCATCCCGGCTTTTCGGCTGTCAGCCTGAGATGGTTCCTTTGTTTCTTTTGCCGCTGCAGCTTCATTTGGTGCGGCAGACTGCAGCACCTCGCCGGGCGCGGGGGATTTCGCCATATCTTTCTTCAGTACATTAACCAACAGAGCGGTGACAAGAGAGCCTGCTGTTACAGCGATAAAAAACATCAGTACATGATCTACTGCTCCAAGTACAGCAACGATGGGGCCGCCGTGTGCCACTCTGTCCCCCACATGGCCGATCATCGCTATCACCGATCCGGTCATAGAACCCGCCATAATACTCGGGATCACACGAAGGGGGTCTTGGGCCGCAAATGGAATGGCTCCTTCCGTGATACCGAAAAGGCCCATCGTAAATGATGCTTTTCCCATTTCTCTTTCTGCGGCGGCGAATTTTCTTTTTCCTAAAAACGTTGCAATCCCAAGCCCTATCGGCGGTATACAAATGGAAACGGCAATCGGGCCCATGATTTCATAATTTCCTTCTCCGATCATTGCCGATCCGAAAAGAAAGGCCACCTTGTTTACGGGTCCTCCCATATCAAAGGAGATCATCGCTCCTAAAATCAATGCCAGAAGAATTGAGCTCGAACCTTTCATTCCCGCAAGCCAAACTGTTAATGATGCGAAAATATGAGCGACGGGGGCGCCGATCAGAAAGACAAACGCCAAACCGACGATCAGTGAGGCAAACACCGGAATAATAATGATCGGCATAATCGGCTGTATTGCTTTAGGAACTTTACATTTTTTGATTCCAAGCGCCGCATATCCCGCCAAAAATCCCGCAATGATTCCTCCAAGAAATCCTGCGCCGCTTGCACTGTCGTAAAAGCTGCCGGATGCCGCAATATATCCGCCGATCATTCCGGGGACAAGACCCGGCTTATCAGCGATGCTGAACGCGATGTACCCGGCTAAAATCGGGATCATGAATGAAAAAGAAGCACTGCCGATCTGTTCAATCGTTTTCCAAAAAGACTCGTCCGGAATGACTAACCCCTTTGGTGTTTTTTCTCCTCCAAGCGTCAATGCAACCGCTATCAATAATCCGCCGACGACAATGAAAGGAACCATAAAAGAAACGCCGTTCATTAAATGACGGTAAATCGGGTTTTGTTTTTTGCCCTGCTGACTTGCGGATTCAGCTTTTGAAGCAGATTGATAGACCGGCACTTCACCGCTAAGCGCTTTTTGAATTAATTCTTCCGGTTTGCGGATGCCTTCCTGAACCCCGACGGCCAGCAGCTTTTTTCCCGCGAATCGGTCTTTGTTCACCGAGCGGTCCGCCGCGATAATGATTGCGTCTGCTTCCCGGATTTCCTCTTCGGTCAGCCTATTTTCCACCCCGATTCCGCCTTGGGTTTCCACTTTGATCTCAACGCCTAATCTGCCGGCTGCTTTTTGTAAATTTTCAGCAGCCATATACGTATGGGCAATGCCGTTCGGACATGATGTAATCGCTAACAGTTTCATATAAATCCTCCTTTGCAGTCTGAATTTCAAGATCTTGTCTCAACTTTATACTGAAATCAGCCTGTGATAAGCGCGTTTTTTTACCATAAGTTCCGGAAATAACGGCATTTTTCCCTATAAACAGAAAAAAAGCAGGGAGATATTCCCTGCTTTTAATAGTTTAAATACGATAAAAACGTCATCACATTTTTTTCTTCCGTCAGTTTTTGAATAAATGCCGGCTGCTCGCTAAGATAGGAAAGCTCACTGAATAATTGCTTTACCTTGTTTTGATCTTCGTGTTTGACAGCAAGCATAAAAACGAGCGACACCTTTTCTGTCCCCCATTCAATCGGCTCTTTTAAGGTGGCGATTGCAATGGCTGATTGTTTGATATATTTAGAGTTCGCGTGAGGGATGGCAATACCCGCCCCGATATTTGTCGCCGACATTTTTTCTCTCATTACTGCATGAATGCCATACTCTTTTTCTACATAGCCTTTTTCATACAAAGCCTGCGCCAGCTTTTCAATGACCTGATAACGGTGCTCTGTCTCTTGCTGTAAAAAAACGAGAAACGGAGTCGTGTCGTTCAGCATTTTAAACGTTTTTTGCTCCCGGCGGTGCGATGTATCAAGCTGTTGCATAAATGCGCTGAGCTTCTTTTCATCAGCAGACTCCAAAAGCGGTGATACGACAATATGAGGGATCGTTACATTTCCAAGCCCTATCGTAGAAATAACGAAATCTATATCTTTATGCTTTTTGATATACTCTGTCAGCTCCGCTTTTGCGATACAGTCTTTTACCGTAATGTGATGAAATTTGCGTTCAATTTTAGTCCGCAGCAATTGTGACATGCCAATGCCCATATGGCAGACGATGATCGTCCTTTTAGGGTTATGCCTGCTTCGGCGCAGCCGTTCGATCGCTGCCTGAAAATGCAGCGTCAAATAGGCCGCCTCTTCTTCAGGAATATAAAGATCAAATGTTTGATTGATGTCTTCTAAAACGTCAATGATAAGATGAAACAAATAAGGGTACATTTTTTTGATGTCGTGAAGCATGGGGTTTGAAACAGAGAGATCATAGCTCAGCCGCTTCAACACCGGATCGAGATGAATGTTCAATCCGTTGATCAGTTCCTGGTCTTTATGAAAATCCAGCATTTTCAGTTCTGAAACACGATTGATCAAATGCCTGACGACTTTGGAAAGCTCAGAATCTTCAAGATCAAGCTTCTTTTCTTGCTGCGATGGATAGCGGACTTTCCCGCCTATTATATGTAAAGTTAAATAGACGGCTTCTTCCTCAGGAAACCGGATGGCAAATACCGGCTCAAGCCGTTTTAAACAAGCCAGTGTCCATTCATATTCTTTCTTCTTTTTTACCGCGTCCAGCTGTCTTGCAGAAATGGCGACCGGCTGTTTCATTTTGATACGGCGGATAGTCAGCAATGTATGCAGCAGCAAACTTTCAAATGTTTCATCCGTAAAATAGATAGAATGTTTTTTTTGTAATAACTTGATTTCTTTTCTCACAAAGTCCGCTTCATAACTTAAAAACTTACTTTTTATAAATTGGCTTGTAAATTCCGCATTATCAATCAAATCTGAAATTCGCGCCAATGCTTTTCTTTTGTTTTTTTCGTCCCCTTCAATCTTTAAGCCGAGCCGCTGTTTAGAAACCAGCGTGAGATCAAATCGCTTCAGCCACTCTTCAACCGCACTTACATCCTTTTTAATGGAAGCTCTGTTTACAAAATGCTGTGCGGCAATTTCTTTTGCGGAAACGGGCTTTGAATTCATTAATAAATCATAAGCGATGTGAAGTATTCTTTCTTCATCAGTCTTGTGCCTGCACGTAAAGTGCTCATTATAAATTTGCCGGCTTAACCGTGACCTTTCCTGTTCAGATATATGTAAATAGACGCCTAATCCCGGTTTGCGGATCAGCTGAGCTTGAGCATGTTCATTCAGGAAATCTTCAATCGTTTTCAAATCATTCCTGATCGTTTTTTCAGAACAGCGGACCCTGTCTGCGAAATCTTGCACAACTAAGTAGTCATCAGGTTCAGATAACAACAGATACAAAATCTTTTTCTGCCTTGAATTCATGTATTTCATCTGTTTTTCTATCCTTCCTGTCCGTTTCTGCTGGAGCAATTGTGATAGGTTAAATATACTGCACATACGAAACCGTTTTCATTTTATAGTGAAACAAAAGAGTAAAAAGTTTTGTTTTTTACCGCAGATTCCGGAAAAATCATGTTTTATACTAAAGCTGTTCACCTTTGGTTGACAACAAAACACCAACCGTTTTTAAACGATTGGTGTCGGCAGCAAAAACCTGCTGTTACAGCCAAAATGTTTCGCCAAGCGCTAATGCTTTCAGGTTTTCAGGAGGTAATGCAAGTCGGTCCCACTCGCCATGCAGTCTGCTTAATGCTTCCGGGCCTGTATCATCAGCAAGCCGGAATGCCCCGTAATGCATGGGAATGAAGCTGTCAGCCTTCAGCTCCAAAAACGCTTTCACGGCGTCTTCCGGATTGATATGTGACACTTGCATAAACCATTCCGGTTCGTATGCTCCGATCGGCATCAGAGCCGCCTTAATACGAAACCTCTCTCCGATTTCTTTAAAGCCTTCAAAATAGCCTGTATCTCCTGCAAAATAGATGGACTCGCCGTTTTTGCTTTCTATGACCCAGCCTCCCCAATGAGAGGTATCGGTATCCCAAAGCGTTCTCCGTGTCCAGTGCTGGGCCGGAACAAATGATATATTCACCCCCCGCATCTCAAAACGATCCCACCAATTCATTTCATGGACCTTTTTGCGGCCTTTTTTGTTGAACAGCTTTTTCAGTCCCGCAGGCACGTAAAAATCCGGGTTTCCTCTCAGTTTTTTTATACTCGGAAAATCAAGATGGTCATAATGCCCATGTGAGATGAGCACAGCATCAATGTCAGGCAGTTCGCTCAACTCATATCCCGGCTCTGTCAGCCGTTTTTGAAAACCCATCCTCCGCGCCCATACAGGGTCGGTCATTATGTTAAGCCCCTGTATTTGGATCAGAAATGAAGAATGGCCGATCCATGTTATGGCGGTTTCCGTCCGATTGACAGCAACATCACGGACATCCCTTGTGACCGCTTTCGGAATGTTCTCGCTTAAGTCTTTACTTTTTTCTCTTCGTTCTTTCATCCATTTCCACATGTCTCTGAATCCATGTTCATTCTTCACGCCATTCAAGTTTTCATATCTTTTTTTCATTATCATTCTCCCTTGACACGTGTTCCATTAGATTCATCGGACATTTATACAATGTCTGTAAATACCGCCCCGCTTGCTTCGGCTAAATCTTGAGGCGCTGCTTTCAGCTGCATTCCGATTTTCCCCGCACTGACAATCATAAACTCCAGTGTTTCAGCGGATCTATCAATAAGAGTCGGAAACCTTTTTTTCATGCCAATCGGAGAGCAGCCGCCGCGCATATAGCCGGTTACTCCCAAAAGGTCCTTCATGGCAATCATTTCTATTTTCTTCTCACCTGCCGCCTTCGCAGCTTTTTTCAGATTCAGTTCTTTTGCAACGGGAACGACAAAGACGTAATAATGATCAGTTCCTGCAGATGCCACTAAGGTTTTATAAACATATTCGGCAGCGTATCCGATTTTTTGTGAAACGGAAAGACCGTCTGCGGGCTGTCCCCCTTCTGTTTTGTAACCTAATAGCTCATAGGGAATGTTTTGCTGCTCAATGATACGGACAGCATTTGTTTTCACTGTTTTTTTCGCCATGGTTTTCCTCCGTTTTCTGTATTTCTTTCTGCTTTATTTTCAACTTTGATTTTAATAAAATGACCGCTCAGTTGCGTGCTTTGTAATACTCAAGTGCAAACTGTTTAAAACGCTCAGCAGCGGGAGAGAGAGCATGGTTTTTCAGCTGGGCTAACGCTATGGTGCGTTCGCATTGGTAATCTGCAACCGGAAGAAAAACGACCGGAAAGTATGAATGCTCCGCGGTTTTCGGCAGCACTGCAGCCCCCAGACCCGCGGCGGTCAGCCCTAATATGGTTGACACTTCCTCTCCTTCAAATGCGAGATGCGGGTGTATATTCAAATCCCGGCACATCAGATCAAACATATACCTCAGCCCGTATCCCGGTTTAAAACCCACAAAATCCTCGTCCTGCATCTCTTTCATTTGAATGCTTTTATTTCCTGCAAGCGGGTGGTTCTCAGGTAGCACCGCATAAAGAGGCTCTTTCTCCAGCACTGTCCATTGTAAAAGCTCGCTGGGAAGCGGCGGGGAACTGAGACAGATATCCGCATCTCCCGTTTCCACCATTTTGCGAAGCGTTTCATTTGCGCCTTGATAAAGCCGGAAGGTCACGTTTGGGTATAGCTTTTTAAATTCGGCAATCAGCTGAGGCATTAAGCGCAGCCCGAGCGTATGAAGAAAAGATACAGATATTTCGCCGTGCTCCAGGCTCATATTCTTTTTCACTTGTTCAACGCCTTCATTTAAAGCTCGTCTCGCTTGTTTTGCTTTTATTAAGAACTGCTCTCCGTGCCTTGTCAGCCGGACGGCTTTTGTCTCTCTGTAAAATAACGGCGCGCCTAATTCTTCTTCGAGCCTGATAATCGATCGGCTTAATGCCGGCTGAGAAATCATTCTTTCTTTTGCCGCATTTGTGAAATGCTGATGAGTTGCCGCCGCAATGAAGTTGTCAATTTGATGAAGCTCCATTTTCTCCTTCTCCCCTTTCTTCATAACCTACACGCATTAATTCTATAGTTATTATAAATTAGACACATTGAAATGAAAAGCGTACGATACATATATAACCAACAGTGAGAAAAGAGGGACATTCATGACGTTTATTCAGCCTCACACAAAGGCTTACAGAAAGGCCAGCTTGGCTCTGTTTATCAGCGGCTTTGTGACCTTCGCCACGCTTTACACGACACAGCCGCTTATGCCTTTGTTTTCGGAAGAGTTTCATATTTCCGCTGCGGCTGCCAGCTTAACTTTATCCATCTCAACAGCCGTTTTGGCATTTTCATTATTGGCCGCCGCTTCGTTGTCTGACGGATTCGGCAGAAAAAAATTAATGGTGCTGTCGTTAACAGCTACTTCTGTTTTAGGTCTATTAACAGCGTTCAGTCCGGCCTTTCCGGCGCTTTTGGCGATGAGGGCGCTGCTCGGTATTTTCCTGGCAGGAGTTCCGGCTGTCGCTATGACATATGTAGGCGAGGAGTTTGATCCGAAGGGCCTCGGGAAAATGATGGGCTTGTATATCAGCGGCACAAGCATCGGGGGAATGAGCGGCAGGCTGTTAACGGGGCTTCTGACCGATGTATTCGGCTGGCGGCCGGCGCTTGCCATCATCGGCATTCTTTCTATTGTATTAAGCTATTTGTTTTGGCGTTTTCTTCCGGCTCCGCGCCATTCATCTCAGCGGCATGCGGGCGTAAAAGCGGCATGTAAGGAATACGGAGCGGTCCTGCACCGCAAACGGCTGCTTTTGTTAATATCTCTGGGATTTATATTAATGGGGAGTTTTGTGACATTATATAATTATATCGGCTTTCATTTAATGGCGGCTCCTTATCATTTGTCGCAGACTGTGATCGGTTTTATTTTTATTGTCTATCTCGCGGGAACGTTCAGCTCGGTCTATATGGGGAAAAAAGCAGATCTTTTCGGAAGCGGAAAAATGATTAAGATTGCGATTTTTGTTATGCTTGCCGGCGCAGCGGTGACACTTTTGCCCCAGCTTGCGCTCAAAATCGCGGGGATTGCCGTCTTTACCTTCGGCTTTTTCGGCGCTCATTCGATCGCAAGCGCCTGGGTCGGCCGCGCAGCCGGTGATCAGCGCGCGCAAGCCTCTTCATTATATCTGCTTGCATACTATATCGGTTCAAGCGTGGCCGGGTCTTGCGGCGGTTTCTTTTGGACGCATTTTCATTGGATCGGTATCATTTCATTTATTTCGGTTTTGCTATTGCTGTCTTATCCGGTTTTATTTCTGGCGGAATTCAGAAAAAAGGGACATAGCCGCCTGCATGTAAATCAATAAAAACATTAAAGATTTGTGCCTTTTGTCCGATACTAAAGATAAGGCCGGCACGATACTCCCTATAACTATTCCTTTTGATTCAGTAGATTTCAAATATCGTGCCGGCTTTCTTCAATTAAAAAACATTCTTCAGTTGTCTCACTCTTCTGTTACATACCTGCCCAAACATCTTTCGCATATCTTCCTTCCGCCTGCAGCTGTTCAAGCCACTCCAAGGAAACTTTTGAATCGGTGTTATGCACCTTTTCATACGCCTGAAGCAGTACATTTTCGACAGCCGGAGCCATTTTGCTTCCGTCGCCGCATATATAGAGATGGCCGCCTTGGTCAAGAAGGGCAATAATTTGTGCAGCCTCGCGAAGCAGAACATCCTGTACATATACTTTACAGTCCTGATCTAACCTGGAATACGCCCGATGCACGGTGACAAGGCCGTTTTTCTCCGCATGGTCGAATTCATCTTTGTACAGATCGTCTTCTTCAGGATGCCGGCAGCCGAAGTATAAATGAGCTTCACCCAGGCTGTTACCGGACATTTTTTCGGCAGCCCGCGCCTGGATAAATCCCCTGAACGGCGCAATTCCTGTGCCTGCTCCGACCATAATGAGAGGCGTTTTCGGATTTTCAGGCAATGCGAAACCCGACTGCGGCGAGCGGATGAAACAGACGGCAGAATCGCCTTTTTGTAATCCGGCTAAATAGTTCGAAGCCACGCCCCGGTATTCCCCACGGCCGCTCCATGCCGGAGCCGTCACAACGCCGACCGTGATACTGAGCTCCCCGCTGGTTGCCTTCGGTGAGCTTGAGATTGAATAATAGCGCGCCTTTAAGGACGGCAGAAGTTCTAAAAAGCGCTCAAACGGCAGTTCACATGCAGGATAATCTTCCAGCAGGTCCAGCATGGTCATTCGTTTTTTCAGCACGTTTTCTTTATATGCCGCATCATCAGAATAAAGATGCTCCAATTCTTTTTGGTGCGGCGGGCACACGGTATGTGCGGCAAGTTCGCGAAGCTGGGCTCTCGTTGCCGGCTCCTGCAGCTCTACATAGGACGCCAAAAGCTCCGGCGCATTAACCGGCCGGTCCATCGGCAGATGAGGCAGCTGCCGGCCCTTGATCTTAAAGTGCTGGTTCGGATCAAGACCGAATCGGCGAATGACACGGCTGATCAGTTCCCCGCTGTTTTGCGGAAGCACCCCGAGATGATCTCCTTCCTGATACGTTTCTGTTTCGGGGAGACGCAGCTCAATATGCCGGACTGAGCGCTTGCTGCTTTCGGTATGAAGCTCTTTGTTCGTGATGACCTCCGCCTCAAATGCTTTGTACGTTTTGGCAATCGGCGTCTCGGCTGCTTCACTTACGTATTCGATTGATAACTGTGATTTGTTTGTCTGTTTTGGAGCGGCCTCTATATGAAAAGCCTTCATGATGTCCTTCCAGAATGAGTCTTCCCAGGCTTCCTGACTGTACTCAAAATCATCGGCATTGTCGCCCTCCCCGATAGAGGTCAGCCGTTTTGCCCCTTTTTCTTCAAGCACTTTGTCTATCAGGCGGGGGATCCTTTGGTAAGTGGCGGCCCAGTTGCGGTCTCCGCAGCCGAAGACGGCGTAAGAAACACCCTTTAATTCCTGATCTTCAAGGGTTTCCATCCATTTCACAAAACCCGCTGCATTATCAGGCGGCGCCCCGTTATAAGAAGCCGTAACAATAACGACCGCGCCTTTTACAGGCAGTTTCCCGGCATAATCATCGAGCGGGCCGGTTTCAGTTGAAAATCCTTTGCTTCTTCCGATATCAGCCAGCTCTTCCGCGATTCCTTCCGCAGTTCCCAAATTTGAACCGTAAAGAATGAGAAGCGGCGTTCCGTGGGACGGGATTTCTTTCGTTTCTTCTTTGTGACCGCTGCCTTCAGCTTTATGGTTTTGTACGGGCTGATGATTGGACACGTCCTTGTTTTTCACACGGATTTTAAAATCACCGGGCTTAATGGTTAGAGCTTCTTTAATCGTAAGCTCATAATCAGTATGATCAATCAGTTCAAAATGTTTCAGGACAAGGCCGAGCACCATTGTCGCTTCCTGCAGGGCAAACTGCATCCCGATGCATGCGCGCTGTCCGTTTCCGAACGGCTTATACGCATCTGCCGGGATTGCCGCGGGATCACTGAACCTTTCCGGACGGAATGACTCGGCATCTTCTCCCCATGCGCTTTTATCCCGGTGCAGCTGCGGAGTCAGAATCGTCACCGGCTGTCCCTTCGCAATCGGATATTTCCCGCCGAGAACCGTATCTTCTTTCGCGTACAGAGAAAATGCCGGGGCAGTCGGATACAGCCGCAAAGTCTCGTTTAGCACCATGCGGATATATGTCAGCTGCTGAATCTGCTTATATTCAGGGGTCTCTCCCGTCAGCACCCGCTCGGCTTCCTGAACGGCTTTTTTCAATTTATCTTTATTTTTCAGCAGGCAGTATATCGCAAAAGAAAGCAGCCCGCTTGTGGTTTCATGCCCAGCGATCAAAAAGGTAATGATTTGATAACGGATATTTTCATCATCCAGCCTTTCCCCCGTTACGGGGTCTTTCGCTTCAAGCATCAATGCTAAAAGGTCAGACAGATTCTCATCCGGATTTTCCCTCCGTTCAGCGATGATCCGGTCTACAAGCGAATTCATCTCTTCAATATCCTGCTGGAACTGATGTCTCGTTTTGATCATCAGCTTGTCCTGCAGGCTGTGTCTTTGTGATTGGCGCATTGCCTCCTGCAGCGCACGAAGCATACTTGTGATAAAAGGATGCTGTGTGTCGCGGTAAAAGCTGTTAAAGCGGTAATGAAATCCGCACAGGCCGATTGTATCCAGCGTCAGGCGCGTCATATCTTCGGCAACATCAATTTCTTCATTCGGATTTAATCTGCTCCACTTCTGCACGAGCTGCATGGCAATATCCAGCATCATTGAATGATAGCCTTTCATCGCCTTCTGGCTGAAGCTCGGCAATAAAATCCGATGCGCTTTCTGCCAATTCTTTTCGTGAGTCCAGCTCGTAAATAGTCCGTCACCGCCAAACTCACGGACCTTCAGCAAAGCTTTGCTGAGATTTTTGTCAAATCGCTTTTCATCGCAGACTTCTGCCGCGAGCTCGCGGCCTGATACGAAGACCCCGACAGAGCTCGGAAATTCAAAACGAAAGATCGGGCCGTATTCTTCGGCAATTTTCCAAAGCGATTGTGACAGTTTTTCTTTTTCCAAGTGAGGGAGATTTTTCAGAGGCCCGTATGTTTTCGGCTGCGGTATAGCGCTTAGCTGTTTCATATCGATCTTCCTTCCTTCGGCGAATAGTTAATGAGTTCTGATGGCATCCCAAGAACATTGTTCCAGTTCTTTCAGAAACGGTTTTGTTATTTCGACGCTTCCCGTCCGGATAAGCTGATAGAGTTTGAGATATGCCCCGAGCAGCAGCGCCATCAGCACATTGGACGGCAGATTGCGGAGCACGCCTTCAGACTTGCCGCGCTGAAAAAAGACGTCAAGCATCTGTGTTATTTCATCAAGAAGCTTACGGCTCGTTTCATTCAGAAAGTAGGCGTCCTTATTCGTTTCAAGAAAAAACAATGCATACTCACTTTCCTTCGTAAAATCAATCAGACAATAAAACAGGTGATGAAACCCTTCTCTTACAGATATCCCCTGAAAGTCCGTTTTGACTTTTTTCATAAAACGCTGCGCACTTTCCTGATACAGTACGTTCACAAGTGTCTCTTTACTGTCAAAGTAACGGTAAATTGTGCCGGTTCCGACATCGGCCTGAGCGGCAATCATCGGAATCGTCGTGGCGTCAAATCCTCTATCTGTAAACAAAGTAAGCGACGCTTTCATAATGAGTTCAACCTTATTTGAAGCTGTCATTTCATCCCCCTTTCTAAATGCGGAATGAATATTCATTCCGTTTGTTCAAAATATTTAAAATGTACGGTCATCTGATTACCATTGTATAAGAAAAAAACTTTTTTTAATATAAAATATATGTGAAATAACCAAAAATAAGGAAATATGCCCAATTTCACAAAAAGAGCTGCAGTGACTTAAGCAGCTCTTTTTATTTCCCAAGAAATATTCTATTTAATGGCAGTAATAAAATGGAATGAATCTCTGCTGACAACTGAAATGTCTCTGAAATGCTGATCATAGAGCACCTCAATCACATCCTTTTCACTCATCCGCGAAGGTTTCAAAACCATATAGAAACACCCGTCAATTTGAAGAACGCGGTACACTTCTTTACATGCCGTCCGGTAATCGCTGACTGTTTCAGCAGTATGTAACGAGAAGACTTTATGAAAACTGCGGTCGCGGAACGGTATGCTTTCCGGCCTCCCCTGCTGAATGTTTCCGAGCCCGGCTTTTATAACCGAACGGTTTGCGCGCTGTGTTTTCCGTATTTTACGTTTCGATGTTTCTATGCTTTTAAGACTGCCCTTTTCAAGCTGTCCGATGATTTGTTTAAACATTGAGCCGTTTCCGGTCCCGATTTCCAAAATGCGGTCGTATTCCTGTATGTCCATCAAGATTTGCTGAATGACTGACTCTGCCGGTTCTGATGCAGCAAAGTATTTCGCGCGCATTCGTTTTAATGCTGAAGATGTGTGTTGCAACATTGTATAACACCCGCTTTTCCATTCCTGTGATTTATTATTCAGAAATAATATTACCTCATATTAGTATGAGGTACTAACTAGACGCACTTCTCTTCATGAACGTTTCGATTTATTTGAAATTTATATTTGTTTTCATAAAAAAAAAGACGGAAAACGTAGGTTTTCCGCCTGCTCTAGTACCAATAATACGGTGCTATATATCTTGTCTGCCGGGAAAGCGCCGCCATTCTCTGCCGGCGATACGGGTTGCCGTAGCCGTGTTTAAATGAATGGGGCATTGACGCATACCCGTGCCCGATGGATGGAATTCTGTTCTGACCGCCTTGCATGCTATCACCCGCTTACCAATTTTTCTTTCTTTACCATGGTATGCAGGCCGTCTGCGACGTGACAGCAACATCCTCGCTAAACCTGGTCCTTCTCCATTGTGTAATGATTCAGCAGTTCAATTCTGAACATGATAATCTCCTCCTTCTCCTCCGTTTTGGCCCTTCGTGTCCGTTCAGTTCATATAAAAGTGTTTCAGCTGGCGTTCTTTCGCTTCATTATAAAACTCTTCGACCTGCTGTTCTCGTTCATACTCTTCCGCACTTTTAAAACGCTTTGAAATGGTCAGTGTTAAAAAGAAAAGATTAATGGTCATTATCGCTCACCCCCTTTCAATATCCGCACAAGCGAAAATAACCCGCAGCAAAGTTCATATGCGCTGCGGGCAGACTAAATCCGCAGACAAAAGAAGACTGTGCTTCTTTCCCTGCGGGGAGCTGCGAATGTCCTGATACTCCGAAATTAACGTGCTTGACGGGCAGAGGTTAAGGAAGGACACGAACTCTTCCACAGGCTGAATCGGTTCAATTGTAGATTTTGATTGCCGTTTAACGTCGTCATGTGATTCAACCTCCCTTTGCTTTTTTCTTACTTTGTAAGTATATCCATCAGCTTCCATTTTGTAAACATTTTTTTCAAGATTTGGACGGAAAATGTGCTGGCATTCTGCTTCAATTGTCCGTGTTTTCCGGCATCTTTCTTACCTCAGGAAACTCTTTTCATCCCTTGCTTTTTCTGATCTTTTTTTGAATATGCAATAAAATAAATAAGACCGACAAACACTGCCCCGCCGATGACATTCCCGATAAAGGCCGGAATGAGATTGCCAATCAGATCACCCCACGAAAAAGAACCTGCAAATATCGCAGCCGGGATGATAAACATATTGGCTACAACGTGCTGAAAACCAATTGCGACAAACGCCATAATCGGAAACCATATACCCGCGATTTTTCCGGCTCCGTCTTCTGCGCCGAAAGAAAGCCAGACAGCCAAACAGACAAGCCAGTTACAGCCGATCGCCGAAACAATGACTTTTCCAAACGGCATATCCAATTTGCCTTGTGCGACCGCAATCGTTTTTTCCAAGTAAGGTCCTGTTTCGGTTAATCCGACAACATGTCCGAAAAAGTAAGCGACAAACAGTGCGCCGACAAGATTCATCAACGTCACGATCACCCAATTTTTCACTAATGCACCGGCGGATATTCTTCTGGAAAACAGCGCCATGGATACCGACATCATATTTCCCGTAATCAGCTCCGCGCCGGCAAGAACAACGAGCACCAATCCGATGGGAAACACGGACGCCCCGATTAAACTCGACAGGCTTCCCCATTCTTTCGGAAGGTCGCCGATGACACGGATATCAAGCAAATAACCGAGTGCGATAAACGCTCCTCCCAAAAATCCTAATACAATCAGTGCTGAAAGCGGTGAATGCACCTTTTTTACCCCTGATTCGACCGCAAGCTCCGCTATTTCGTCCGGTTTACGAAAAGCCATAATAACCCCTCCATTTATCATTTCAGCCCGCAGTTTCCAAAGACGCCTAACAAAAAAGGCAGCATTCAACTAACCCGTCTGAAAAAACGGGGTTTGAATGCTGCCTAACTTGTATGCATACCCATACAACAATATCAAGCAGAATGAAAATATGCGGTATAGAATATGTACAGATCATGCACACATTCCATAAAAAATCGTCCTTAGGCCACTGCTGGCAGTTCATATCATATCAAATGTGACAATTTCGTGTCAATTGAATATTGTCAGCTTTTGATTTCTTCTTTATGCTCTTCAATTGAGCGGTCAAAGACAAACACCGATACAGCAATATTTTCCTCTATTTTTATATCTGAAAACAGATGCACCAGCTTTGCTCCGATGAGCTCTTCCATTCCGTCAGGCGTTTGTTTTGAATACAGCTCCTGAATTAAGCTGGTTCGCGCCGCATGAACCATTTCTCTTCCTTCAGGCGTGCGTGCGATAAACTGCTCACTTGCGCTTAGATTGCCGTAAAGTGTAGATACCGCCATGTTATCCACAAAAACGGTGTGAATTCGTTCAGGCCCCTTTCCAAATAATTCTTTGCGCAATTTCCGGATAATATCGTTAAATTCATGAATTTTTTTAGACATATTGTCCCCTCCGATTTTAGCCTATGAAAGACATTCCCGGTTCCCCTTTGTGACATTTCACCTGGTTAAAGTTTTCCTTTCGTATTGTATTATAATAAATATCACCTTATAATAAAAGCAGTGAAGATGGATTTGTAATAGGAAACGTGTTATGAGTCTATCGTTTTATACAAATAGGATTGGTCTGTTAGTAAGACTTGCTAGTGAACTATTCCGCCATGCGTATTTTTACCGTTCTCCGGACAGGAGGCCGGTATCTATGTGCATGGCTTTTTTTCGAGTTTAAAAGATGGAGGGGAATTGGAAGTGACAGACGTTCAGTCTATCCGTGTCAAAATTGACGGCACGGAGTATGTAGCACCAGAGGGGTCTAAGATTTTAGATATTTTAAACCAAAACGGAATTGAGATTCCGCAAATTTGCCATGTACCGGAAGTGGATCCGATTCAAACATGTGACACCTGTATTGTTGAAGTAAACGGGAAATTGCAGCGCTCTTGTTCCACGGCTGCAGAAAACGGGATGTCCATCTCGCTTACGTCGGGAAGGGTAAAAGAGGCTCAGACAGAGGCCATGGACCGCCTGCTCGAGAATCACCTGCTTTACTGTACGGTATGCGATAACAACAACGGCAATTGCACACTCCATAATACAGCGGAAATGATGGGAATTGAGCATCAGAAATATCCGTATACACCGAAAGATGATTCAAAGTGCGCGGTTGATATGTCTCACCCGTTTTACCGCTATGATCCGAACCAATGCATCGCCTGCGGCCAATGTGTGGAAGTGTGTCAAAACCTTCAGGTGAATGAGACCCTTTCAATTGATTGGGAGCGCGACCGCCCGCGGGTCATTTGGGATGAAGGCGTCGCCATTAATGAATCTTCCTGCGTCAGCTGCGGCCAGTGTGTCACTGTCTGTCCTTGTAACGCACTGATGGAAAAATCAATGATCGGCCAAGCCGGATTTATGACAGGAATAAAAGAAGATGTCATGGAACCGATGATTGATTTAGTGAAAAATGTTGAACCCGACTATACAAGCATCTTCGCCGTGTCTGAAGTGGAAGCGGCTATGCGCGATAAACGGACGAAAAAAACAAAAACAGTCTGCACGTTCTGCGGCGTCGGATGCTCTTTTGAAGTATGGACAAAAGGCCGTGACATCCTTAAAATTCAGCCTGTTTCCGATGCTCCGGTTAACGCGATTTCCACATGTGTGAAAGGGAAATTCGGCTGGGACTTCGTGAATTCGGAAGAACGGATTACAAAACCGCTTATCCGGAAAAACGGCGCATTTGTTGAAGCGTCATGGGAAGAAGCTCTTGATCTTGTCGCTTCAAGACTCGGTTCGATCAAGGCCGAACACGGAAATGGTTCTGTCGGTTTTATTTCTTCTTCTAAAATTACGAATGAAGACAACTACGTCATTCAAAAATTGGCACGTCAAGTATTTGAAACCAACAACGTGGATAACTGCTCACGCTACTGCCAGTCACCGGCAACGGACGGCTTATTCCGCACCGTCGGTATGGGCGGAGACGCCGGCACAATTAAAGATATCGCAAAAGCGGGCCTCGTGCTCATCGTCGGCGCCAATCCGGCGGAAGGACATCCGGTTCTGGCCACACGCGTGAAACGCGCCCATAAACTGCACGGCCAAAAACTGATTGTTGCCGATCTGCGCAGAAATGAAATGGCTGAACGGTCCGACCTCTTTATCAGCCCGAAACAAGGGACTGACCAGGTCTGGCTCATGGCAGTAACGAAATATATGATTGACCAAGGCTGGCACGATCAAGCGTTTATTGATGAAAATGTCAACTACTTTGATGATTATAAAGAAACGCTGGAAAAATACACATTGGAATATGCGGAGCGCATCACCGGACTTTCTCAGGATACGATCATCCGCATTGCCGAAATGATTCGTGATGCAGACGGCACTTGTGTTCTTTGGGGCATGGGCGTTACTCAAAATACAGGCGGCTCTGATACATCAGCGGCGATTTCCAACCTGCTGCTTGCCACAGGAAACTACCGCCGTCCGGGCGCCGGAGCCTATCCGCTGCGGGGACATAACAACGTTCAAGGCGCTTGCGATATGGGAACTCTTCCAGGCTGGCTTCCGGGGTATCAGCATATTACCGATGATGCGGCACGCGCTAAATTCGAAAAAGCTTACGGTGTTGAAATTGACGGCAAGCCGGGTCTTGATAATATCGAAATGCTCCATGCGATTGAAGAAGGAAACATGAAAGCCATGTATCTCGTCGGTGAAGATATGGCGCTCGTCGATTCAAACGCCAACCATGTTCATAACATTTTATCCAGCCTTGATTTCTTTGTTGTGCAGGATATTTTCCTTTCAAGAACGGCGCAATACGCGGATGTCATCCTGCCTGCGGTTCCATCTCTTGAAAAAGACGGAACATTTACAAACACAGAGCGGCGTGTGCAAAGATTGTATCAGGCGCTTCCGACACTCGGCGATGCAAAACCCGACTGGTGGATTATTCAGGAAGTCGCCAATCGTTTAGGCGCTGATTGGAATTACACGCATCCTAGCGACATTTTCTCAGAAATGGCGAGCCTTTCTCCGCTGTTCGGAAAAGCAAGCTACGACGTTCTTAGCGGCTGGAACAGCTTCTTGTGGGGAAGCTTTACGGGAGAAAGCACTCCGCTTCTTTATGAAGACGGCTTTAACTTCCCGGACAAAAAAGCCCGTTTTGCGCTGAGCGATTGGGTGGAGCCTGCCGTATTCCCTGAAGAATATGACCTGCATATTAACAACGGACGGATGCTTGAACATTTCCACGAAGGAAACATGACAAACAAGTCAAAAGGCATTCAGTCTAAAGTTCCGGATGTATTTGTTGAAGTATCGCCGGAGCTCGCGGCTGAACGCGGAATTTGCGACGGGACAATGATCCGGCTCGTCTCTCCTTTTGGGGCGGTTAAATTGAACGCGCTTGTGACAGACCGCGTCCGCGCAAATGAGCTTTATCTGCCGATGAACTCTACAGATAAAGATTCTGCGATTAATTTCCTGACCGGGCCTGCGTATGATTCACGGACACATACACCTGCCTATAAGCAGACAAAAGTCCGCATGGAAGTGCTCGGTTCCTGTGATACTCCGCCGCTTCCGAAAACGAATCCGCGGAACAAAAAACGTCATCCGCAAAACGGTGTGGAAGCTCAGCGAAAATGGAACCGTCCGGGCTATGTGCACTTAACTGATTAAGGAAAGGAGGAAACATTATGGCAAGCCCAATTACTGAAATTCAAAAAGAAACGAAAACAGAGGAACAGCTGAAAGCTGAAAAACTGGAAGAACTGAAGACGCTTCTCGCAGAAAATGAAGAAGCCGTCGCGAAAACGATGTCCATCATGGCAGAGCTGAATGGCTTGGGCATTTTTGATGCCGCCGGCTATATGCTCCAGGCAAAAGAGGAGATTGCCAAAATCGCACTCGGACAGATTTCCCGGGAACCTGTCACCAATCTCCTGAATACGATGATGGCCGCGGGAGGCGCGCTGTCAAAAGCTGATCCCGAATTTATGGGCAGACTTTTAGAAAGCGCCATGGCCGGGACGGATCAGGCGCAAAGATTTTTAAAAGAGGACAGGAAAGTCAGTATGTTTGAACTGATGAAAGCCGTCGGTGATCCTGATATTAACCGCGCGCTCGGCTTCGGGCTGCAGTTTTTAAAAGGAATGGGAAAAGAATTACGCGAAACCCCGTCTGAATAAGAAACGAAAAAGCCATTGTCAAAAGACAATGGCTTTTTTTTATTCTTCGGCCTCTTCCAGCCTCTTTTTATAAATAAGTGAACGGTCAACGCAGAAATAAGCGCCCGCTAAAAATACACAATCCGTTACAAACATCAGCATTTTCTGGCCCGCGGTCAGCCCTTGTCCGGGAAGAACCGCGCCGATATAAATGAAGGTGCTGACTGCAAGCAGAATAAATGCGTAATGCTTAAAATCTTCTATTAATGATTTCAGTCTTTTCTTCTCCATATAAGGTCACCTGCCAGTTTTATAGTCTACCAACATTATAATACAAGCTGACAGCCGACAGAGAATGTAAATCTATCCATTCTTTATAAAAGTGAATCAAGCGCCTGTTTCACATCCGCCGTTAAATCCTCAGTATCCTCAATACCGACCGAGATCCGCACGAGCCCGTCGGTAATGCCAAGCGCAAGCCGGCGGTCGCGCGGGATCGATGCGTGCGTCATTCTGGACGGCACGGAGATTAAGCTTTCAACCGCTCCTAAACTTTCCGCGATCGTAAACAGGTTCAATTTTTCTAAAAACGCGTCGACGCGTTCGCTGCTGCCGACATCAAAGGAAATCATTCCGCCGAAACCGGAGCTTTGCGCTTTTGTCAGCTCATGGCCCGGGTGTTTCGCTGATCCGGGATAGTAGAGCGTCTGAACGGCATCATGTGCTTCAAGCAGCCCGGCGATTTTTCCGGCGCTGTGATTGATGGCATCCATTCTGAGTCCCAGCGTTTTAATGCCTCTCATCAAAAGCCATGAATCCTGCGGTCCTAAAACGCCGCCCGTTGAGTTTTGCACATAATGAAGCTTTTCGCCCAGTTCTTTATCAGCCGTGACGACTAAGCCGCCGACGACATCGCTGTGGCCGCCGAGATATTTTGTCGCGCTGTGAAGCACGATGTCCGCGCCGAAGCTGAGCGGCTGTTGGAAATACGGCGTGTAAAACGTATTATCGACGATAAGCAATACACCCGCTTCTTTTGCGATGTCAGACATCAGTTTGAGGTCAGTCACTTTCAATAGCGGGTTTGTCGGTGTTTCGATATAAATGGCTTTCGTATTCGGGCGAATGGCCTTTTTGACTTTTTCTTCACTGCTCGTATCGACAAAGTCCGCTTCAATGCCGAAGCGGTTCAGCACGCCTGTCATCACCCGGTAAGTGCCGCCGTATACATCATCCGTCAAAATAACATGATCGCCGCTGTCAAACAGCATCATGACGGCAGTAATCGCAGCCATGCCTGAGCCGAACGCATATCCCGCCGCGCCGCCTTCAAGCTCCGCAATTAAGCTTTCAAGCGCCGTCCGCGTCGGATTGGCCGTTCTTGAATATTCATAACCCGTGTGCTCGCCCGCTTTCGGCTGCCGGTACGTGCTTACTTGATAAATCGGTACGGAAACCGCTCCTGTTTTTTCATCTCCCGTAATTCCTCCGTGCACCATCAGCGTTTTTTTCTTCATCTTACTGGCCTCCTTGAAAAATGTTTTTGCTTATATATCGATCGCTGCCGTCAGGGAAAATGGTGACGATATTTGATCCGGCGGGCGCTTTTTTCGCTTCTTCAAGCGCTGCATAAAGAGCCGCCCCTGAAGAGCTTCCGATTAAGAGGCCTTCTTTCTCGGCCGCTTCTCTGACAAGCGAAAACGCCGTATCGTCCTCCACCGTGTAAATGGCGTCAAAATGGTTCTCGTCCATATAATCCGGGATAAACTCCATGCCGATGCCTTCCGTTTTATGGGCATGCGGCTCTCCTCCGTTCAGGATCGAGCCTTCCGGTTCAACGATCACCGTTTTGACGGCAGGATTTTTCTCCTTTAAATAAGCTGCCGTACCGGCAAAGGTGCCGCCGGAACCCGCTCCTGCGACAAAAGCGTGGATATCCCCGCCGAGCGCGTTCCATATTTCAGGTCCGATCGTTTTGTAGTAAGTCAATGGATTTACTCGGTTTTTAAATTGCAGAACGGCATAAGAATTATTAATCTCTCTCTCCAGTTCAAGCGCTTTTCGGATGGCTCCCTGCATGCCTTCTTCTCTCGGCGTATGCACGATGTCCGCTCCGAGAGCTTTCATAATTTGCTGCTTTTCTCTGCTGAAATGCTCCGGGACGCAAAAAACGGCGCGAAGCTGATGCTTTCTGGCGCACAGAGCGAGTCCGATCCCGGTGTTTCCGGCAGTCGCCTCAATGATAACGCCGCCCGGTTTCACCTTTCCCGTGCGAAGCGCATCTTCAATGAGCATCCCGCCCAGCCTGTCTTTAATGCTTCCGCCCGGATTCATCATCTCAAGCTTAGCATAAACCGCTGTTCCCTCCGGTAGATCAAAATGCTTGAGACGGAGCAGCGGTGTATTTCCGATCAGTTCTGTAATATCTGTTATCACGTTCAATATATGTCCTCCTCCTGGAAAAGCGGAGGAGAACGAGAATCCCCCGCTTAGTGAATTCGTTTGATGACATTCAGGACAAGCTCAGTTGAATGAACGGCAGCCTGTTCTAAAAATTTATCAAATGAAACGTCAGATTCTTTTCCGGCAATATCAGATAAAGCTCTGATGACAACAAAAGGCGTTTTGAACTGGTGGCACACCTGTGCGACAGCCGCAGCTTCCATTTCAACCGCGTACAAATCCGCAAATTTGGCGCGTACGTCTTCAACCCGCTTCGGATCATTCATAAAAGAATCTCCCGTAGCGATTGTGCCTTTGGCGACTTGAATGCCGTTCAGTTCAGAAACCGCTTCCTCAGTAATACTGATCAGCTTTTCATCAGCTTTGTATGCTGCCGGAAGACCCGGCACCTGTCCGTATTCATAGTCAAACGCCGTCACATCTACGTCATGATGGCGGACATCTGTTGAGATGACGACGTCGCCTACATTCAATGTATGATGAAAACCGCCCGCTGAGCCTGTGTTAATCACATAATCAGGTTTGAAACGGTCAAGCAGAAGCGTCGTGCTGATCGCCGCGTTGACTTTCCCGATACCTGATTTCAGCAAGATGACTTCGACGCCTTCATAGCTGCCAGTTGTAAACTCACAGTGAGCGATCATCTCTTGTTTTGCGTCTTTCAGTTTGCTTCTTAAAATCGTAACTTCCTCTTCCATTGCTCCGATGACTGCCAGTTTCATTTATACACAATCCCTTCGATTTACCGTTTAATCGCCTCCATTATCCAGACAAAGTCATTTTGCTGCGTAAACCGCGCGGCAAATCCCTCTTCTGAAAAGATGTTTTTCATTGTCCCGAGTGTCGGATAATGTTCCGTCTTTAAATCGTCCGCTAATTGATGATAGCCGTTTCGGATTGCTTTTTTAATGGCTACATCATAAGCTTCATGATCTTTAAAGACTGTATCGGCAAACACTATTTTATCATGCTTCTGAAGGATTGCGCCATACTGCTTTACAGCCGTTCGCTTTTCTTCATCGGTTAAATGATGAAAGGCGTACGAGCTGACGATGGTATCTATTTGAAAAGGCGGAGCGGGAAACTCCAGAAAATCTCCGTCACTGAACACGGCTTTGTCAGAAAGCTTGTCAGCCGCCAGTTTTCTCATTGACGGAGACGGTTCTACACCAAACACCTTTTTGTTCGCGGCGGCTAATTTCGCCGTTAAATTCCCCGTTCCCGGTCCGAACTCTAAAACGTTTGAACCTGAAAGTGCGACAATGTTGTCAAGAATGCTGTCATATCCTTTAAAAACAGCGGCATATTGTTTGTCAGCCCCGTGCACTGTGGCGTCATAAGTCGCTGCCCAATCTTCAAATAAAGGAATAAATTCACGGCCCATATTTTTCACTCTCCATAATTTATAATTCCTATGAGTATAGTATGGATTAATCGTGGAACAGTTCCTATCCTATCACAAAAAAGAATGGAAGGGTACTAAAATACTTTGGGATTATTGCGCAATTACGGCAGAAAGGCTTATACTTTCATTGACTCAGAAGAAAAATCAGGAGGATCTGTACTGATGAATTTTCAATTGGATTTAATCAAAGATAAAGTAGAATTTTTCGAAGCGGTATCTTTGCAGGAGCTTGAAAAAAAAATAAACGTTCAGATTGAAAACAACCAGGCGATTATGCTTCGCGTCCGTTCCGTATCCCATCAGGTGACGGCCGTTGACGGCAGAATCCTTTACAGCGCGTCGGTGCATTTTTCAGCTGACGTATGACAGAAAAAAGCAGCTGAATAATCAGCTGCTTTTTTGCGGTTATTTTAAGGTTTCTACTTTTGTCGGCTTCCAGCCTTTTTTGTCTTTCCAAGTGATGGTGACCTGATATTTTTTGCCGTTCGTTTTGTCTAAAACTTTACCCTTCGCATCTTGCGGGCTTCCATTGTTTCCGAGCCACAGCACTGTCATATGATCTTTTGACACGCCTGTTGCGTAAGAGATGGCGTCAAGCATTTCGGACCAGTCTTCAGAGCTTGAGTCATACGTCGCCGTATGTTCTCCCGTCTGCTTTGTGCCGACCGCTTTCCATTTTGGGTTAACAATTGTTTTCTCGACATCGCTTGATGAGCCGCCCTCTGTTATTTTTGCGCCTTTAAAAGGATCGCTTGAATCAGAGTCTTTTTTGCTGCTGTCATCACTTTTCGATGAATCATCGTCTTTTTTGCTGTCAGAGTCTGAAGATGAATCAGATGTGTCCTTATCCTGTTTATCTTTTTTGTCATCGTCTGATGCCGTATCTTTTTTGCTGTCTTTTATGTCTTCATCGGATGTCTGCTTCGTCTTGCCTGATGCAGGTGTTTCCTGCTTCTGGCTCGTGTCCGCTTTTTCGCTCACGTCGCTCGACGGACTGTTGATGAAGAGGCTGACGGCAACGACGACAATAAGAATAGATACGATAGCAATTAAAATGTTAAGCACCATATTTGCTTTTCTGCGCTTATCACGGTTTTCAAAACGAGATTGTTTATTGCTCAATCATTCTGCACTCCTTTATCCCTCTTGCTCAGCATATATTTTAACATGGGCTGAGCGGTTGTTCTATGTCTGATTTATTTCATTTTCATGTACCTTTTTAACAATATCATAAAACACTGTATTTGTCAGAGCCTTATCCCCCGGCGTGTCCATGTGCAGCACCACCAGAGCGTATTTCGGCTTGTCCGCGGGAAAGTATCCCGCAAACCATTTGTGGTAAAGCGTCTGTTTTTCTTTTGTGAACATTCCCGTCTGGGCCGTTCCCGATTTGCCTGCTATCTCATACGGCAGGTCCTGAAACCTTCGGCCGGTTCCTTTCGGTGAGGTGACGACTTCTCTGAGAATTTTTTGAAGCTGCTGCGCCGTATATTTGTCGATGTTTTCCCCTTTTAACGGCTGATCTTTGAATGACGCCATCGTCGTTTTGTTTTTGTATTCAATTTTGTCCGCGATTTTGACTTGTTTTTTTTCACCGCCGCGCGCAATCGCCGCCATCATATTGGCGACTTCAAGAGGCGTGACTTTCACGTTTTTTTGCCCGATCGCCGTCTGTGCGACGGCTTTTTTTACGGTTTTGTCTTTGTCATCTCCCCAAATGACCCCGCTTTTTTCATTATACAGCTGCCTGAATCCGTCTTCCCGGTACAGCTTGCCTTCCCAGCCCGCCCGCTGTGTGAGACCGAGTTTTTCCGCCATGTTTTCAATAACGGAATCATCTTTTTTGATCAATTTTTCCGCAAGACTTGTAAACGTATAATTGCAGCTTTGGGCAAAGCTTTCTCCAAAACTGAGCGTGCCTTTGTCATCCCCCGGCTCTCCGTACAGGTTGAGATTGCAGTTAAAGGAAGTGCCCGGCTTCACTTCGTTTTGTTCTATTGCGGCCGCGGCGATCACCGTTTTAAATACTGATCCCGGATAAATCGGCGTCAGCATGTAATTTTGCAGTGTCTGCTGCTTTGACATGTCGGCGTCAGGCTTTGATACCATTCCGAGCACACTGCTTTTTTCAATGTCTAAAAGGACGGCTCCCCCCTTTTTTAACCCGCGGTCTTTCAATACATCTTCCATTGCTTTTTGAATATTGCGGTCGATGGAGGTTTTGACTTGCAGCGGATAAAACGCGTTTGCTTCAGCCGTATATTTGACGTCCATTCCGAATAAAGGGTTTCCCCTTCCGTCGACATGATACAAAAGTTTTGTGTCCTGATCCGCCAGTAAAAACTCATCAAACGTCCGCTCCATCCCGCTTGTCCCGATTTTTGCCGTGATCGGCAGTTCCTTCCTGCCGGGGTATTTCTTTTTCAAAAGCTCAGGGTCCTGGTTTGTCGCGCCCAACAGATGAGCGGCTATGTTTGTTTCTTTGCTGTCTTTCATATATACGCCGTAAATGCCGGGATATTTCAAAGAATTGATATTTGACACGGATTGTTTCGTCAAATGTTTTATTTTTCTGCTGTTCAGGATCACCGGTTTTTTCGCTTCCGTGAGCAGCTGCCTGAGCTCCCCCTGTTTCATTCCGAGAATGTCAGATACCCGGTCAACCGGCCAATCCTGCGTCACGAGAAAGGGAAACAGTATGACGGCAGGCTGCTTTTTTCCGGTCAGTTCTTTGCCGTTCCGATCAAGAAAAGAGCCGCGTCCGTCTGAAATAAGGACTTCTTCCGTCCGCTGCTTGACGCTTTCCTGAATCAGATTAATATTGGATTTTGAAAAAGATTCTGTGAAAAACAGCTGAATTTCAGCCAGCCTCGCAAGCAGAAAGAAAAACACGAGCAGAAAACAAATCACGGCCGCTTTCAGCCTTTTTGATACGATCATAAAAAAACACCTCATCCACATTTTGGACGAGGTGTTTCAATGTTAAACGGATCTTATGAAATTTTCACAATTTTCACGAGCATTTCTCCGCCCGGCGTCTGAACTGTCACTTCTTCGTCCACTTTTCTGCCGAGCAGGCTTTTGGCGATTGGCGAGTCGTTTGAAATTTTCCCTTCAAACGGATCAGCTTCAGCGCTTCCGACAATCGTGTAAGATTCTTCTTCACCGTCCGGCAATTCGATGAATGATACGGTTTTTCCCAAACCGACTACATTTGAACCGCCGTCGTCCTCGATGATTTTCGCATTGCGGATCATGTTTTCAAGCGTCGTGATGCGCCCTTCCACAAATGCCTGTTCTTCTTTTGCAGAATCATACTCAGAGTTCTCTGACAGATCTCCGAAGCTTCTTGCGATTTTAATGCGTTCTACTACTTCTTTACGTTTAACCGTTTTCAATTGCTCTAATTCTTGTTCAAGTTTTTGTTTTCCTTCGTGAGTCATCGGAAAAACTTTTTCTTGTGCCATGTTCCTTCACTCCTTGGTGGTTGTCCCTCAACAATAACGTGTGATTATGTATGAGAGCATAAACGAAAAAATCAAGAATGAGAACACAGGGCAGTCCTCGTTCTTCTCTCCCATATAGGTACTGTTTATCTTAAACTGAATGTGTGTTTTCTGCAAATGTTTCGGTTTATAAACAGGGAAAGAAGGGAACTGTCTCATTCCCTTCCAGCCTATACATAATATGGTCTGAGTTATTTATGTCTATGCTATGGTATTACAAAATTGCATTTTGTTCAAGGATCGTTTGAATCTTCGTGACCATCAGATCAATCGCGACGTGGTTTTGCCCGCCTTCCGGAATAATGATGTCCGCGTAGCGTTTCGTCGGTTCAACAAACTGATTGTGCATCGGTCTGACGACGGACACATACTGCTCAATGACAGAATCGATTGAACGGCCTCTTTCGTTAATATCTCTCATAATCCGTCTGATGATACGGAGATCCGCGTCCGTGTCGACATAAAGTTTCATATCCATGAGGTCGCGAAGTCTTTTATCTTCGAGAACGAGAATGCCTTCCAGAATAATGACATCCTTCGGCTCAACCGGAATGGTTTCCTCAGAACGCGTATGCAGTTTATAATCATAAATCGGCTTTTCTATCGGCCGGTAATTCAAAAGCTCTTGAATATGCTCGATTAAATAGTCATTATCAAATGCGAGCGGGTGATCATAGTTTGTGTTCAGCCTTTCTTCAAACGGAAGATGGCTTTGGTCTTTATAATAAAGGTCTTGCTGGATCATTAAAATCGAGTGTCCTTTAAACTGTTCATAGATGGAACGGGTGACGCTTGTTTTTCCTGATCCGGAACCTCCTGCGATGCCTATAACTACAGGACTCTTACCCATTGGTGATTACTTCCCCTTTCTCATCATGTTGCTCGGATAAATCTTTTTGTCTACTTTAAATGTAACGATTTGCAGGGGATGGCGGGCAGCATCAAGCTCGTTTCCGTCTTCGTCCCAAATAGTGCCGATTGTGAATGTGAAATTGTCGATTTCAGGACCGAAAAATTCCACTTCGTCACCTTGTTTAAAGAAATTGCGCTGCTGGAGCGTCACCATTTGAGTTTCCTCGTTATACGCGAGCACGAGACCGGCAAAATCAAATGTTGTTTTCTTTCCGTGTTCGCCGAACATCTGCTCTTCATACCCGGGCGTGCCTTCAAAGAAAGCAGGCGCGGTATCCCGGTTTGCACATTTGTCCAGCTCATCCAGCCATTCTTTTTGAATGACAAAGTTTTCAGGATCAGCGCAGTATGCGTCGATGACTTTGCGATACACGCTGACAACCGTCGCAACGTAATGAATCGATTTCATCCGGCCTTCAATTTTCAGGCTGTCGATGCCCATCTCGATCATTTGCGGAATGGATTCAATTAATTTTAAATCTTTCGGGCTCATCGCAAACGGAGCGTCTTCTTCGTCATAGAGCGCGACCGCGTTTGCACCGTCTGTCTGATACAGGTCATAATCCCAGCGGCAGGACTGACAGCAGCCGCCGCGGTTGGAATCCCGGGCCGTCATGTGATTGCTCAGCACGCATCGGCCTGAATAAGCGATACACATGGCGCCGTGGATAAAGGTTTCAATTTCAATATCCACCTTTTCCTTCATTTCTTTAATTTCCAGTCCGCTCGTTTCACGGGCAAGCACCACGCGGTCAAGCCCTTCTTCTTTCCAGAACTGCACCGCTTTCCAGTTGGAAAGGGACTGCTGTGTGCTGAGGTGAATTTCTACGTCCGGGGCCACTCTCCGGCATGTTTCAATAATCAGCGGATCAGCGACGATAATTCCGGCAACTTTTGCGTCTCCCAACGCTTTTAAGTATTCTTCCAGACCGTCCATATTTTCATTATGGGCGAAAATGTTTGTTGTCACATATATTTTTGCCCCGTATTTTTTGGCAAATTCTACGCCCTCTGCAATTTCTTCTATTGAGAAGTTATCCGCATTTGAGCGGAGTCCGTATTCCTGTCCTCCGATAAAAACCGCGTCCGCTCCGTAATGAACGGCAATTTTTAATTTTTCAAGGTTTCCTGCCGGAGCAAGGAGTTCAGGTTTTTTCGTAATGACGCGTTTTCCGTTTACGACTTTGGAAATGGTTTGATTTACGGCTGTCATCCGTTGCACCCTCCTTTTTAATAGACCGTTTCTTTAAAGAAGAATCCTGTGTCGATGCTTCTGTTCACAGGCTGAATGCTTTCAATCCGCTCTATCCAGCTCTCTTTTTTCTCTTCGTATGTCTCTCGGCTTTCGAAGCACAAATCGATTGCTTCTCTGTACATGCGGGTCACTTCAGTTAAGTATTCAGGAGACTTCAAAACTCCGTCGATTTTGAAAGAATCGATGCCGGCGTCCATCAGGTCCTCTAATTCATCAATCATGCACACATCGTTCGGGCTCATGATGTGCGTGCCGTTTTCATCTTCAAAAATCGGGTATTTATTGCCCCGTTCCTTGTCATGCAGAAACATCCCCGCTTCTTTTTTCTTCTGTTCGATGTCCATGACTTTACCTTGGTATTCGAAGTAATGGCCCACTAAAGAACGCTTCGATTGGAACATGCACGTCATGCCGTGGATTTGAATTTCAATTTCCACTTCGGCGTTTTCTTTTATGTCAATGATGCTGTCCATATTTAATTCCTTAGCCAGCACTGCCCGCCGTGCGCCTTTGCGTCCCCAGTAATTGCAGGAATAGTAGTTGGTTCCCGTTGTTTCCGTGCTCCAATGCAGTTTAAGCTCGGGAGCCGCTTCACGCGCCGCCATTAAAACGGCCGGGTCACCGAAAACAGCCGCATCAACGCCGGCCTCCTGCAAAAAGGCAAGATAGCCGTTCAGCTCGTCCACTTTTTCGTTGTGAAAAATAGCATTGACGGCGGCGTACACTTTCGCGCCTTCCTGATGAGCTGTCTTTACGGCTTCTTTTATATCTTCTCTTGAAAATTCACCGGCCAGTCTCAGGCCGTATCTCTGTTCTCCGACCAACAGGGCCGTTGCGCCCGCTTGAATGAGCGGAAGAATATCCTGTACAGAAGTCGGAGTCACCAAAAGTTCAGGTTTTTTCATGATCCTTCACCTCTTCTTTTTACTGATGGCGATGCCGTCTCCGACCGGCAGTATGACCGTTTGATAGTCAGGCCGGTCCATCAGCCATTGGTTATATTGATCAATTTTTTCAACAAGCTTCCGTCTTCTTTTCGGCTCAATGTCCGAGTGATTTTGTGCCACCAGCCCTTTAAACAGAACATTGTCCGTAAAAATGACTCCATCCGGCGCAAGCATCGGTTCATAGAGCTCAAAAAAGTTCGTGTACTGGCCTTTGGCCGCGTCGATAAAAATGGCATCATAAGGAGCCGTGACACGGACAGACTCAGAAAGATCCAGCGCATCCCCGTGCATTACGTGAATCCGGTTTTCCATTTCAAAGTCTTTTATATTGTTCACAGCTTCTTCATAGCGTTTGTCGTCCCGTTCAATCGTGTAAATATTCGCATCCGGAAGCTCAAGCGCCATCCGTATGGCGGAATATCCGATTGCCGCGCCGATTTCCAAAATGTTTTTCGCCTGTTGAATCGACAGCATTTGAAGCAGCACTTCAATGCCCGCTTCTTCCATAATCGGAACATGGTGCTCTTTTGCATAGGCTTCAAGCTTTTTCACTTTATCAGGCCGAGGCTTCAGCATCGCGTTTATATACTCGTTTATTTGTTCATACCGATCATTCACGGCAAACAGCCTCCGTTCTAAAAAGGAGTGCCCCTGACGAATCCGCGGGGACACTCTCTTAAGACACTTCTTTATCCATAAGTAAACAACCCGATATATTTTATCATAAAACCTTTCAGAATGGAATAAAAGGAGAGCTTTTGCCCTCCTTTTATTCGCTGTCTTTTTTGGAAATATACTTTTCCTTCGCTTTATTATGGTCTTTTAATGTTTTGGTGAAAACGACCTCGCCGTTTGATTTTGCAAGGAAATAGAGATAATCCGTTTTGTCAGGGCGGAGAGCCGCTTCCCATGATGAATCACCGGCATTTGCAATCGGTCCCGGCGGCAGCCCCTTATGTTTATACGTATTAAACGGAGAATCAATTTTCAGGTCTTTGTAGTAGACCCGGCTTTTATGCTTACCGGCCGCATATAATACCGTCGGGTCAGTCTGCAGCGGCATTTTTTCTTCGAGCCTGTTGTAAAAAACGCTGGCGATTTTGTGACGGTCGGCTTTGGCGGTGGCTTCTTCTTCAATAAGCGATGCCATCGTCAGCGCGTTATGAACGGAAAGTTTCTTTTTTTCCAGTTCAGATTTATACGTTTCGATACGGGTGTTTGTTTCCTGAACCATTGCCGTCAAAATCGTGTCAAGCGATGCATCCGGATCATTAAACGGATATGTGGCCGGATACAGATAGCCTTCGAGCGGATGCTTGAGCTTCTTGTTTGAAAGTGCGTCCGTTATCGTATCAGGAAACTGTTTCTTCAGTTTGCCGATGAATGTTTTGTCATCCAGTTTCGCCATGATCTCTTCTTTTGAATATGATGTTTCTTTTGCGATCGCATCCGCAATCTGTGTAAGCTGTTTTCCTTCAGGAACGGAGATCTGAAAGGCATATCCCGTTGATCCCGCGGTCAGTTTTTTGATAATCGCATCCGCATCCATTCCTTTATTCAGGTGGTAAAATCCCGCCTGAAACCCGGAAGCGCCTTTATACTTCACATACAGCTGAAATGCTTTTTTGCTCTTGATGACATGCTGATCCTCAAGAATTTCAGCGATTGCCGAAACGGAAGAACCGCTCGGAATATTAATATTGACTGCCGTTTTGCTGCCTTTGTCAACCGGAGACAGCAGAGATTTTCCATAGAAAAAAGCACCGCAAATGATGATAAGCAGAGCGATCACGGAGGACAGTATTATCGTCGTTTTTTTGTTTTTACGCGGAAATGAATGTTTAGTCTGATTGATATTCATACAAGTATTTTCCTCCCAACAGCTCTTATACTACATGATTCATGTGCATTCGGCAATTTATTACAAAAAAAAGCCGAAGCGCATATGCGCTCCGGCTTTTTCCGTTCATTTTATTCTTCGTCTTCTTCCGCTAAAAACGTGTTCAGCGTTTCTTCGATCATTTCCCACTCTTCATCGGTTTCAATCGGCATCAGTTCGCCGTCTTCACCGTTTTCGTTCGGTTCGAAGCTTGAAGCGTGAATTTCGATTTCATCATCGTCTTGAGCATCAATCGGATAATAAAGTACGTAAGATTTGTTGAATGTGTCGTTTTCAAATGTGAACAGCACTTCGCAAAGCTGTTCGTTGCCTTGATCATCGACAATTGTAATGTGTTTTTCGCCGTGTTCCATTTTTTTCACCTCTTAGTTTAAACTGTCCAGATATCCTTGAAGGATCATGACAGCCGCCATTTTATCAATGACTTTTTTTCGTTTTTGCCTGCTGACGTCAGCCGCGATCAGCATTTTTTCAGCCGCCATCGTCGTCAGACGCTCGTCCCACAGCACAACAGGGACATTGTACGCTGTTTCAAGCAGTTTCGCAAATGTTTGGCTGGCTTCGCCTCTCGGACCGATCGTCCCGTTCATGTTTTTCGGAAAACCGAGCACGATCTTCTCTACATTATAGTCTTTCATCAGCTCGGATAAACGGTCCAGACCGTAATCTCCTTCAGCCTCGTTTATTTTTATCGTCTCAATGCCTTGAGCGGTCCAGCCCATTTCATCGCTTAAAGCTACGCCGAGTGTTTTCGTTCCAAGATCAAGTCCCAATATTCTCATGAATGTATTTACGCCTCTTTATGCTGTTCTAGATAGGATTTTACCAATTCCTCGATTAATTCGTCACGTTCCAGTTTGCGAATTAAGTTCCGGGCGTCGCGATGCCTAGGAATGTATGCAGGATCTCCAGACAGCAAGTATCCGACAATCTGGTTGATAGGATTGTACCCCTTTTCCTGAAGCGCATCATATACCGTAATCAGCACTTCTTCGACGTTTGTTTCAGCAGAATCATCGGAGAAATTAAATTTCATCGTTTTATCAAACGAGCTCACCGTTTTGCACCTCTTTCCCAAATTCGCAGGCAAAGTTCAGCCTGAGGTCCTCATCTTATCATCATTCTACACTAGTTGAAAGGATTATAAAACGGATTTTATCCAATCTTCCGCAGATGCGAGCGCCTCTTCCAATTTTTCAGGCTGCTTTCCGCCGGCCTGCGCCATGTCCGGACGGCCTCCGCCTCCGCCTCCGCAGACTTCAGCCGCTTGTTTGACCATTTTGCCGGCATGAAGACCTTTTTCGATCAGGTCTTTCGTCACGCCTGCTGAAAGGTTGACTTTCTCATTTTGCACGGCGCCGAGAATGATGACCGCAGAACCGAGCTTCGCTTTCAGATCATCCACCATAGTGCGAAGGTGGTTCATGTCTTTCGCATTTACTTTTTCAGCCAGCACTTTTACGCCGCCGATGTCTTTTACTTTAGACAGAATGGCTCCGGCTTCCACATTGCCGAGTTTGCTGAGCAATGATTCATTTTCTCTTTGCGCTTCCTTCAGCTCCGCTTGAAGAGACTGAATTCGCTTCGGTACGTCTTTTACGTTTGATTTCAGCTCGTCCGCAGCGTGCTGCAGAAGGCTGAGCTGGCTGTTCATTTCCTGATAAGCGCCTTTTCCTGTTACGGCTTCAATTCTTCGCGTCCCTGCGCCGATCCCTGATTCGGATACGATTTTAAACAGGCCGATTTCAGCCGTATTCGTGACATGGCATCCGCCGCAAAGCTCAAGGCTGTAATCTCCGACTTGTACGACGCGGACAATATCGCCGTATTTCTCGCCGAACAGGGCCATCGCGCCCATTTCTTTCGCTTCATTGATCGGTTTCAAATCAATCGCTACCGGAATGCTCTCCCAGATTTTTTCGTTGACGATTCCTTCAATGCGTTCAAGTTCTTCTTTCGTCACTTGACCGAAATGAGAGAAGTCAAAACGCAGGCGATTTTCGGTAACGAGTGAACCCGCTTGGTTGACATGTGTGCCGAGAACGTCTTTCAGCGCCTGGTGCAGGAGGTGGGTTGCCGTATGGTTTTTCACCACGCCGCTTCTCATTTGATCTTCAACTTCAGCCGTCACGCTTGCGCCTTTTTGAATCGTGCCGCTAGCCACCGTGCCTTCGTGTACATGCTGACCGTTCGGAGCTTTTTTCACGTCTTTAATGGTTACGACAGCCTGCTCGCTTCTCAGCACTCCTCTGTCACCGATCTGTCCGCCGCTTTCAGCATAGAAAGGCGTTTTGTCAAGAAGGATTTGGACGGTATCCCCTTCATGCGCCTCGCTGATTAATTGCCCGTCATGAAGAAGCTCGATCACCTTCGCTTCAGCTTTTACGGCACTGTAGCCGACAAATGTGCTTTCTGCGGTAATGTCGCGCAATGCGCCGCCCTGAACCTGCATGCTTCCTACATCTTGGCGCGCATTTCTCGCCCGTTCACGCTGTTTTTCCATTTCGGCTTCAAAGCCTTTATGGTCAACCGTCATTTGCTCATCTTCCGCGTATTCCTCCGTCAATTCAACCGGGAATCCGTACGTATCGTACAGTTTGAATACGTCTTTTCCGGAGATGATGCCGCTGCCTTTTTCCTTCTCTTTCTTTATCACGTCGGATAAAATGGCCAGACCTTCGTTTAATGTTTCGTGGAAGCGCTCTTCCTCCGTTTTGATGACTTTGGCGATAAACTCTTGCTTTTCTTTCACCTCCGGATAGAAAGCGTCCATAATTCCTGCAACAGTCGGTACTAGTTCGTACATAAACGGACGGCTGATACCGATGGTTTTCGCGTATCGCACTGCCCGGCGCAAGAGGCGTCTCAGTACATACCCGCGCCCTTCATTTGACGGCAGAGCTCCGTCGCTTACCGCAAATGCGACCGTTCTGATATGATCGGCGATCACTTTAAAGGCCGTATCCTTCACTGCATCCTTTCCGTAAGCATCTCCGGAAATGCGCTCTGTTGCTTCAATAATCGGCATAAACAAATCAGTGTCAAAGTTTGTCGGGACATCCTGAATCACGGAGACCATCCGTTCAAGCCCCATGCCCGTATCAATGTTTTTCTTCGGAAGCGGTGTGTACGTGCCGTCCGGGTTGTGGTTGAACTCTGAGAATACCAGGTTCCATACTTCAAGATAGCGATCATTTTCGCCGCCCGGATACAATTCAGAATCTGACGGGTCATTGCCGTATTTCTCGCCGCGGTCATAGAAAATTTCCGTATTCGGTCCGCTCGGGCCTTCGCCGATATCCCAGAAGTTCCCTTCCAGACGGATGATTCTTTCTTCCGGAACGCCGATTTTTTCCGCCCATAGCGTATAAGCTTCTTCATCCTCAGGGTGAACCGTTACAGACAGCAGCTCCGGATCAAAGCCGATCCACTTTTCGCTCGTTAAAAACTCCCATGCCCACGTGATCGCTTCTTCTTTAAAATAATCACCGATGGAAAAGTTTCCGAGCATCTCAAAGAACGTGTGGTGGCGCGCCGTTTTCCCCACATTTTCAATATCATTTGTTCGAATTGATTTTTGCGCGTTTACAATTCTCGGATTCTCCGGCACAACGCGGCCGTCAAAGTATTTTTTCAGCGTCGCAACGCCGCTGTTGATCCATAATAAAGACGGATCTTCATGCGGAACCAATGAGGCGCTCGGTTCAACGGCATGGCCTTTTTCTTTAAAGAAATCTAAAAACATTTGACGCACTTCAGCAGAAGTTAAGTGTTTCATCTATATTCCTCCTTATCACTACCCGAAATTCTCTTTTGCGACAGCAAAAAAGCTCTCTCCCTATGCAAACCATGCGTTCACACAGGGACGAGAGCTGTCTCGCGGTACCACCCTGATTACAGGCCGAAAAAGGCCTGTCACCTTTCATCCCGTAACGCAGGACTGCGGCAGCCTTTAACTGCACTCAGGATTAGCTTCGGCCGATCTTCTGCTGAAGCTCCTTTCAGCGTATCGGAGCTTCTCTCTTAAACAGGGCTTCGGCGTACTCATATCCGTCACTCGAGATTCGTATGTATTCTACTCGAAATTATAGACAAGCAGAACCCGAATGTCAATGTTCCGTCCTGATCCGCAAAAAGTGTATGGCCGTCACTTTTAAAACGGCTGCCGCCGGAACAGCGAGAATCATGCCGGGAATGCCCGCGAGCTCTCCTCCGGCAAGGAGCGCCAGCATGATCACGACGGGGTGCATTCTGAGACTGCGCCCGACAATAAGCGGGCTCAAAATGTTTCCTTCTATAAATTGCAGAATAAAAATCGTGACGATTACGATGATCACAGCTTTAGCAGAAATCGCCAGCGCAAGGAGCAGCGCCGGTACAGCGCCGATAAACGGACCGAAATACGGGATGACATTCGTAATCCCGATGGCAAGGCCCAAAATCAGCGGGTAAGGAAGCCCGAACAGCCAAAATGAAACGCCGGCTATTAGCCCGAGCAAAAAACAAACGAGAAGCTGACCGCGGATGTAATCACCGAGAGAGTCGTCCACATCCCGCAGAAATTCACTCCCCCTTTTTCTCCAGGACTTCGGCGTCAAATACCAGACTGTCTTTTTCATGACGTCTATATCCTTCACCATATAGAACACGAGAAAAGGAATCGTCGCCGCGATCAGGATATAATCAAGCACGAAACGGATGCTTCTGATCGTGCTTTCAATCGTGCCGGCAAGAAACGTTTCTGTCTGCTGAATCATTTTGTCCATTCGATGGTGCATGCCGTCAGGCCAATGATCCGTGTGATTATGCAGATGCTTCAGCATGCTGTTGTAGTTTTTGGCAAGACCGGGAATGCTCTCAGACAGATCCTGCAGCTGTTCAATTAAAACAGGAACCCCTTTATAAACCCCCCAGCCGATTCCGCCGAAAAACAGGCAATAAATCAGAAGCAGGCTTAAAGTTCTAGGCATCCCTTTTCTATGAAGCCATTCAGTAATCGGAAGTAAAAGATAAGCAATAAATACTGCGATGAATATAGGAATAAAGAGAGATTTTATAACAAGCCAAATGGGAGACCATAACATATCGAGCATGCAAAAGACATACACTGTTAACAAAACGAGCAGACATACAGCCGTCCACATTAAGAGCTGCAGCGGTTTTTGAAGCATGACGTTTCACCTCTTGCTTTATCTTTTGACAGAAAGCCGGAATTATTCCCGTTTCATAAACTCCGCCTTATGACGCAGACCTCTTGACGGAAAAAATTATCAGAAATTACGAAATAATCTAAATAATATTCATAAAAATCTGTATAACCATCGTAATGTGTTAAAGGATTTCAAAAACTGTCCAGTCAATATGACTCATGTTTTTTTAAGGAGGATGGCCATGATTTCATTTCAGGATGTAAATAAGCACTACGGACATTTCCACGTGCTGAAAAACATTAATCTGCACATTAAAAAAGGGGAAGTCGTCGTTATCATCGGACCTTCAGGATCGGGAAAAAGCACGCTTCTCCGCTGCATTAATCAGCTGGAAACAGTTGATGGAGGCGCCTTAACGGTAAACGGCGTCTCCATCCATGACAAGAAAACGGATATAAATAAGGTCCGCCGCAATATCGGCATGGTGTTCCAGCATTTTCATCTGTACCCGCACAAAACCGTTCTGCAAAACATCATGCTCGCACCGATCAAAGTGCTTAAGCAATCAAAAGAAGAAGCAAAAGAAACGGCCTTATACTATTTGAAAAAAGTCGGTATACCGGAAAAAGCGGACGCTTATCCTTCACAGCTTTCGGGCGGCCAGCAGCAGCGTGTCGCCATCGCCAGGGGGCTTGCGATGAAGCCCGAAATTATGCTGTTTGATGAACCCACATCCGCGCTTGACCCGGAAATGATCGGGGAAGTGCTGGATGTCATGAAAACACTCGCAAAGGAAGGCATGACCATGGCAGTCGTCACACATGAAATGGGATTCGCAAAAGAAGTGGCGGACCGCATCGTGTTTATCGACGGCGGAGCCATCTTAGAAGAAGCTGCACCGGCTGAATTTTACGAAAGCCCCCGTGAAGAGAGGGCGCGTTTATTCTTAAGCCGTATTTTAAATCACTGAAAAGAAACGGAGGAGTGCTTATGTCACGCGTAACAAAATGGCTGTCATTCGGATTGATATCACTGCTGGCCGTCTTTATGCTGGCCGCCTGCGGAGGGAAAGAAACGTCCGGAGATTCAAAAGGAACGGGAAAAGACACGTTAGCCTCTATTAAAGACAGAGACAAAATCATCTTCGGCGTCAAAACCGACACGAGGTTATTCGGGCTGAAAAACCCAAGCTCCGGTGATATTGAAGGCTTCGATATTGATATCTCAAAACAGCTCGCAAAAGATATTCTGGGGGATGAGAAGAAAGCGGAATTTAAAGAAGTGACATCAAAAACGAGAATTCCGATGCTGCAAAACGGCGATATCGATGCCATCACCGCCACGATGACGATAACGGATGAGCGGAAAAAAGAAGTTGATTTCTCAGATGTTTATTTTGAAGCCGGGCAATCCCTGCTCGTCAAAAAAGGAAGCAGCATCAAAAGCACCGAAGACCTGGGAAAAGGCTCAAAAGTATTGGCGGTAAAAGGCTCTACTTCCTCACAAAACATCAGAGAAAAAGCGCCTGACGCCTCAGTGCTGGAATTTGAAAATTACGCCGAAGCGTTCACTGCGCTTAAAGCGGGACAGGGAGATGCGCTCACAACCGATAATGCGATTTTATACGGCATGGCAGATGAAAATAAACAATATCAGCTGACAGGCGAAACCTTCACCGATGAACCTTACGGAATCGCCGTCAAAAAAGGCCAATCCGGACTCATCAAGGAAATCAACGCCTCTTTGAAAAAAATGAAAGCCGACGGCAGGTACGAAAAAATCTATAAAAAATGGATTAAAGAAGAACCGGCAAAATAGAAAGGACCGCGGGATGAGCAGGCATGCTCATCCCCGTTTTATAAGGAGTGACATAGATGAACTTTTCAATTTTAACGGAAAACTTCGATATGTATATGGACGGTTTCCTGCACACATTGCTTGCGAGCTTCATCGCGCTGGCAGGCAGCTTTGCGCTGGGCGTTCTGATCGCAGTCATGAGAATCACGGCTTTCAAACCCCTTCAATGGATCGGCACTGCGTATGTGGAATTTATCCGCAACATCCCGCTTCTCCTCATCACATTCGTTTTTTATTTCGGACTTCCGAACGCTGGGCTGAGATTGGACGGCTTTCAGGCGGGAACGATTGCGCTGACGATATACACGTCGGCCTTTATCGCAGAAGCCATCAGAGCCGGAATTCAGACTGTCTCCAAAGGGCAGATGGAAGCGGCCAGATCGTCAGGCTTCACCTACAGTCAGGCGATGAGATACGTCATTCTTCCTCAGGCCGTAAAGATCGTGATTCCCCCGCTCGGAAACCAATTTCTCAACCTTGTCAAAAACTCATCAATACTCGGAGTGGTGGCGGGACTCGATTTGATGTATCAGGCGGATCTCGTTTCCTCAAGCACTCTTGTCGTGTTTGATGTCTATATTTTCGTCGCGCTTTTTTATTTGATAGTAACGATCCCGCTCAGCATCGGGGTTCACTATTTGGAAAGACGTCTCGGAAAGAGTTATTAGAGAAGGAGAGTGAAAAACATGGATTTTAGCGGCGCCTATACACCTGACCATCTGCTGTTTTTATGGGACGGCTTTTTGGTCACACTTTATGTTGCGCTGATCTCCATTGTCCTGAGTTTTATTTTCGGGCTTGCCGCCGGCACTTTGCGCTATGCGAAAATTCCTATCGTCTCGGGCATTATAGCGGCCATTGTGGAAACCATCCGCAACCTGCCGCTGTTATTAATCATTTTCTTTACGTTTTTTGCCCTTCCGGAAATCGGGGTCAAGCTGGAAATTACCGCGGCCGCCATCACGGCGCTTACGATTTTTGAATCGGCCATGCTGTCAGAAATCATCAGAAGCGGTTTGCAATCCGTTGACAAAGGACAGCTTGAAGCGGCGCGTTCTTCAGGACTGACGTACACGCAGACTCTTTTTCTCATCGTCATGCCGCAGGCGCTCAGGCGTATGGTTCCTCCGATTGTGAGCCAGTTTATTTCTTTATTAAAGGATACGTCACTTGCGGTCGTCATCGCTCTGCCCGAACTGATTCATAACGCGCAGATTTTAAACGGACAAAGCGCTGACGGAGGGTACTTTTTCCCGATCTTTCTGCTGGCGGCCCTGATGTATTTCGCGGTCAATTACAGCCTGTCTCTCGCAGCCAGACGGCTGGAAGCGAGACAAACGTAAAAAGGATACTTCCGGAGAAGTATCCTTTTTTCTGCTTAAAACATTTTCATGACTCGTCTTCTCATCCGTTTCATACCTTTTTTATTCAGCATATCGGACTGAGAAGCCATACGATACATAACGGCTCCAGCTCCTAAAGCCAACAGAGAGGTCATTGTTCTGCCCATCGCGCGTATCTCCTTTCAACTTTAAAAATTGATACTGCGTTCGTCTTCAGAAAACAAATCATCAAGACTGCTTAACGTGCCGTCTTCCTCTACTTGATGTGTCGCAATTTTGCCTTTGGCTACCGTCAGCTCAATGAAGCAGCCCCAGCAATAGTATTGGTTTACGCCGATTTTGCCGATATCTTTACTTTTGCAGTTCGGACATACAAGCACAGACTACACCTCTTATCCGTTCAGGACGATGCCTTCTTTCCCCGCTTCAATAAGCGTATCGGCGGCGCGGCGCACTTGGCGTCTGCCAGCCAGATCTGAAAAGAAGCCGTCCGAGAGTTCATATGCTACGATTATGCCCCTGTCCAAACAAAAGTATACATCTTCCAGCAAACCGAACATTTCACCATCAGGCGATTTCACCGGCTGCATCTTAATCTGTTCAAAGGTGAAACAGCTCTTCGGCAAAGGCTGCAAATGAGCATGACCGGCAGCTACGGCTTCTTGATCCATCTCTTTTATATCACTTGCCTCTAAAAAAAGATGGCGGTTGTGAAACAGGCGTTTCTGCTCCAGCACGAAACCGAGAAACCGGCCGTCCAGAGAGAAACATACATCCGATATCATCCCGAGACTGCGCCCGGTGTTTTCGTCATATACTGTTCGTCCTTCAGCTGCATGGCATGTTCTCAAAGTGTGATCAACCACCTTTTGTTGAACACGTATAGGTTTTGCCAAGAAGCCGGGCAGCATACTTTGAAATGACTTCCACAGGCGAAAACCCGGCGCATGTTTATGCTCTGGGTTTTATTTACGCTTTTTCTTCCATAAAGTCAAACGGCGTGATGCCTTCCATTCCGATGTTCGCATCATATACACTGAACGGCAGCTCTTTTTGCAGGGCGGCCAGTTCTGCATCCATCTCTTCAGTCTGCTCTGTGAGCCTGTTTTTAAGTGACGTCTGTCTGACGGTGGCATCATTGTTTTTGACGCCCCATTCAAGCGCTTCTTCTTCTCCGCAAAGAATCAGAAATTTTTTCGCCCTTGTTATGGCGGTATAAAGCAGATTTCTCCTGAGCATTCGATAGTAGCCTTTGACGACAGGCAGGACGACAATCGGGAATTCGCTCCCCTGCGACTTATGAATGGAACAGCAGTACGCGTGGGTAAACTGGCTGAAATCCTTTTTCGTAAAGGTGATTTCATTGCCGTCAAACGAGACGACGACCATGTCTTCTTTTTCCGTATTTTCTTTGGCATAAAAAATGGATACGATTTCGCCGATATCGCCGTTAAACACATTGTTTTCCGGCTGGTTGACAAGCTGTAATATTTTATCGCCCGTCCTGTAGACGACATCACCGAATTTCAGCTCCCGCCTTTTTTCTTTCGGCGGATTCATGATGTCTTGAAGAAGCATATTCAGCTCGTTAATTCCCGCTTTTCCCCTGTACATCGGGGCAAGCACTTGAATATCCCTGGAGGTATACCCCTTTTTTAACGCGTTCGAGACGACCTGATCCACGACTTCTTTAATCTGTGAAGAATTACAGCGGATAAATGAGCGGTCCTTTGTCGGCGCGGTCAGCCCCTTTGGAAGCAGTCCTTTTTTCATATCATGCGCAAGTTCCACAATGGATGATCCTTCAGCCTGACGGTAAATATCTGTCAGGCGCACGGTTGGCAGCACCTCAGAAGCCAAAAGGTCTCTGAGCACCTGCCCCGGTCCTACTGAAGGAAGCTGGTCTTCATCACCGACGACAATGAGCTGAATGTGCTTAGGAAGCGCCTTAAACAAATGGCTGGCGAGCCAGATATCGAGCATACTCGCTTCGTCTATAATGATCAGTTTCCCTTCTATCGGCTGATCTTCATTGTAGGTAAAGCCTTCAGCGCCATTCCAGCCGAGCAGCCTGTGTATCGTAACAGCCGGCAGACCCGTAGATTCGCTCATCCGTTTTGCGGCTCTTCCCGTCGGCGCGGCAAGCAGCACCGGGAACGCCTCGTCTTTTTTATAATCACCGGGGTCAAGCGATACTCCGTGCAGTTCACTGTATAATTCCACGATTCCTTTAATAACGGTCGTTTTCCCCGTCCCGGGTCCTCCGGTCAGTAAAAGCATCGGTGAAGACAGCGCTTTTTGAATGGCATCCTTTTGGCTTGGTGCGTATTGAACATTCATCCGTTCTTCCAGTTCACCGAGTGCAAGCAGAAATTCCGATTCAGGAAATTGATCGGCATACTCCGTCTGAGCCGCAATGTCGAGCACGCGTTTTGCGACATTTTGTTCGGCGTAAAACAAGGACGGAAAATAGCAGCGTTCTCCTTCTATGACGATATCCTTACTCTCTCCGAGGGCGATGATGCCGTCAGCCGCATCCATTTCCGTGACGCGGCCGCCTTCAGCTGACTGATTCAGGAGCGTTTGCGTATTGATTATCAGCTGCTTTGTTTCTATGTACGTATGGCCCTCTGAAAGACAGGTCGATTCAATTGTATATAAGATAGCCGCTTTGATCCGCTCCGGGTGGTTTCCTGACAGACCCATTTTTCCGCCCAGCTCGTCAGCTTTCACAAAGCCGATGCCTTCAACGTCTTTTACAAGCTGATAAGGATTTTCCTGAATTTTCTCCAGTGTTTCCGTTTCGTAGGCCTGATATATTTTCATGGATAGCTGGGGCCCGAAACCGTATTGGTTCAGAGAGATCATAATCTGCTCAAGCCCCTGATGCCGCTGCAGCTCTCCGGCAAGCTTATCCGCTTTCTTTTTCGACATTTTCGGCACATCGTAAAGCACCGACGCATCCGTCAGAATTTTATTGAGCGCGCCGTCTCCGAGCTTTTTGACGATTTCTTCCGCCGTTTTTTTTCCGATTCCTTCAAACAGATCACTTGATAAATAGTGAATGATCCCTTCTTTTGTGGTCGGAATTTCTTTTTTAAAGTGCTCAGCCTGAAATTGCAGGCCGAACTTAGGATGCGTGGCGGTTTTTCCGTAAAATGTGTAGGTCTCATCTTCTTGCAGCAGAGGGAAGTAGCCCGTTACGGATACGACCTTGTCTTCGATCGCCTCAGACGTTTCTGCAACCTTGACTTTCAGCACTGTATACAGGTTGGTGTCATTGTGATAAATGACCGTATGAATGACGCCTTTTACATACGGCTGTTCTTCGATGTTCAGCTGATCCACGAGCCTTCCCTCCTTTTGTTATGACTGGGTGATAAGCTGTTTCGCATGAAGCGCAAGCATATGATCAGGCTGTATGCCGATTGCGCCTTCCAGCATCTCAAGCGCCTTTTCACGATTTTCTTTGTACGCGTAAGCGACCCCGGCATTATAAAATGCGTCCGCGTGGCTTGGGTCCTGCTCGATCACCGTCTCAAACTGCGCCAGAGCTTCATCCAGCATTTCTTCGTTTGCGAGGCACATTCCGAACTGGAAGCGTGCTTCCGTGTCATTTTCATTTAATTCAACGGCACGCTGCAAATATGGCAGTGCAAGCTTCGGCCGCTCTAATTTAACGAGAACGGTCCCCAGCATATAAAACAAATCTCCGTTTTCCATTCCGGAGCGAAGCGCTTTTTCAAACATATCCTTCGCTTCGGAAAACGATTCTTTCATCACATATACGTTTCCCGCACCGTAATAAGCGGCTGCCGCCGAATTGTCCAATTCGAGGGCTCTGTTATAGAATGCAAGCGCCCGTTCGAGTTCGTTCACAGAAGAAAGCAGATTTGCGAAGTTGATATACGGCACCGGATCTTGACCGTTTTCCTCAATCGCTTTCGTAAAAGCCTCCGCCGCTTTTTCAAAATCGCCCTCCTGCATGGCGTCAATCCCGATTTTATTATAATCCATTTTTAACTTCCTTTCGCTAAAAAACCCCAACATGCGAGTTGAGGTTTTTTACATGTATTATACGTACCACAGTTTTGTTCCGTCTTTATAAACGTCATCTATCGTTCCGCCGCCGAGGCACTCTTCTCCGTCATAAAAAACGACGGCTTGTCCCGGCGTAACGGCGCGTACCTGCCCGTCAAAAATGACTTCCGCTTCATCATCACCCGTCATTTTCACCGTTACTTTGTGATCTTCCTGACGGTAGCGGAATTTCGCCGTGCATGTCATTTCGCCGCCGTCCATCAGACCGGGACGCGTCCAGCTGACATTTGTCGCCGTGATCTTATCGGAATACAGAAGCGGATTATGGAATCCTTGATCAACATACAGAATGTTTTTTTCAAGATCTTTACCGACGGCGAACCACGGCTCGCCGCTTCCGCCGATTCCAAGACCGTGGCGCTGTCCGATAGTATAATACATCAGACCGTCATGACGCCCTTTTACTTCTCCGTCCATTGTCATCATATCGCCCGGCTGAGCGGGGAGATATTGGCTGAGAAACGTTTTGAAGTTGCGTTCGCCGATAAAGCAGATTCCCGTGCTGTCTTTTTTCGCAGCTGTCGCAAGTTCCGCTTCTTTGGCGATTTCCCGCACGCGGCTTTTTTGCAGATCACCGATCGGGAACATGACTTTGCTGAGCTGTTCCTGATTGAGCTGATTCAGAAAATAAGTCTGGTCCTTGTTTTCATCCAGACCGCGGAGCATGCGCACTGTACCTGCGCTTCTGTCCACGCGGGCGTAATGGCCCGTCGCAAGATAATCCGCGCCGAGTGACAGAGCATGATCCAAGAAAGCCTTAAACTTAATTTCTTTATTGCACATGACATCCGGATTGGGGGTTCTTCCGGCTTTATATTCATCAAGGAAATATTGAAATACCTTTTCCCAATATTGCTTCTCAAAATTGACGGCATAATACGGAATTCCGATCTGGTTGCAGACCCGGATGACGTCTTCATAATCTTCCGTCGCCGTGCAATAACCGTTTTCGTCCGTATCATCCCAGTTTTTCATAAAGATTCCGATTACATCGTAGCCCTGCTCCTTCAGCAGAAGGGCCGCCACGGAAGAGTCCACGCCGCCGGACATGCCGACTACGACTCTTGTATCCTCCGGCCGTTTTTCCATTTGCATTCACTCCATTAAAAACGTAAGTCCGCCGTTTTAAGCAAGCCGTTTAACGACGGCGGCAAGCTTTTCGGCGGCTGTTTCGATTTGTTCCGCCGTATTGCCGAGGCCGAAGCTGAGGCGGATTGACGAAGTCAGTCTGCCGCTCTCACTTCCGAACATGGCCGTAAGCACATGGGACGGAAGAACGGATCCTGCCGTACAAGCAGATCCGCTGGAGACGGCAATGCCTTCCATGTCAAGATTGACCAGCAGCGCTTCCACCGGCACACCGGGAAAGTAAAGGTTTAAAATATGAGGCAGGCATTTCTCGGCATCTCCGTTCACCTCCGCTGTGACGCCGGATTTTTCCAGCGTGCTCATGATGATGTTCTTAAACTCCTTATACTTCGCTGTTTTCTCTTCCCTCTCACGGTTTGAAAGGACGACCGCTTCTTTTAAGCCGGCGATGCCCGGTACATTTTCCGTCCCCGCGCGGCGCTTTCGTTCCTGCTCTCCCCCGAGAAGAATCGGTGACAGCTTCACCTCTTGATTTACATATAAAAAGCCTGTCCCTTTAGGCCCGTTAAGCTTGTGACCGGAAACAGACAGCATGTCAATTCTGCTTTTTTTCACGTCAATCGGCATATAACCGAATGCCTGGACGGCATCTGTGTGAAAATAGGCCTGATGCCCGCTTAACAGCTCTCCGATTTCGTCAATCGGCTGAATGGTACCGACTTCGTTATTGCCATACATGACGGTAACAAGGATTGTATCATCACGGAGCGCTTCTTTCACCTGATTTGCACTGATCCGTCCTGAAGGGCCGGGGATGAGGTATGTCACCTCAAAGCCGTCTTCTTCCAGCTTTTCGCAGGCGTGCAATACAGCATGATGCTCAATAGCGGTCGTAATGATATGCTTACCTTCATTCTTCCGGGCGGCAGCCGTTCCGAAAATCGCTAAATTATCAGCCTCCGTGCCGCCGCTTGTGAAAATAATTTCCTGTTCTTTCGCACTGATTTCGCGCGCGATGTCCGCTCTCGCTTCATCGACCCATTTCCGGGATTCTCTCCCGAATGAATGAATGCTTGACGGGTTGCCGAAACTGCCGAAGAAATGGGGCTTCATTTCTTCGAGCACACGCTCATCCATCGGGGAAGTCGCGGCATGATCTAAATAAATCCGTTCCATTGTCTGTACACCTCTGGTTTAAATATAGAACATATAAGCTTCCTGCTCGCCGTCCGTGTAGCTCGCAAGGTCTTCTAACGTCGTGCTGTCCAGCACGTCTTTTACAGCGTCGCGGATGCGGATCCATAACTCCCGCTTGGCAGGCTCTTCATCCTCAAGCACTTCTACCGGGCTGATCGGCCCTTCCAGCACTCTGATAATATCTCCGGCCGTTATCTCTTCAGGCTGGCCCCCGAGCACGTAACCCCCGTAAGCGCCTCTGATGCTTTTTACGAGTCCGGCGTTTCTCAGCGGTGATACAAGCTGTTCCAAGTAATGCTCAGAAAGGCTGTTTGTTTGGGCGATGCTTTTGAGCGACGTCGGACCGTCTCCGTGCTTTTTCGCCAATTCAATCATAATGGTGAGCCCGTATCTTCCCTTTGTCGATATTTTCAATATGAACACCCCAGTCAATTCTAATTGTTAATTTATACAAGTAAATGGATATGAATAATCTGTTTAGTATCTTATAGACCAACTGTTATTATAACATAACTTATCCTAATTTTCATTGAAACACGGGGCCCGCCGCAATTCGCTTTTCTAATCGTCCGTTTTCCGTTACCCTGTATATGTAAGGAGAGATGTTCATGAAACCATTGGCGTATCGGATGCGGCCTGCCAATATCGAAGACATTATCGGCCAGGAACATTTGGTCAAAGAAGATAAAATCATCGGCAGAATGGTGCGTGCAAAGCACTTATCATCCATGATCCTGTACGGACCGCCGGGCATCGGAAAAACGTCCATCGCCACAGCGATCGCAGGATCGACAAGCATCGCATTCAGGAAATTGAATGCCGTCATTCATAATAAAAAAGACATGGAGATTGTCGTACAGGAAGCGAAAATGTCAGGCCAGGTCATTTTAATCCTTGATGAAGTGCACAGGCTTGATAAGGGAAAGCAGGATTTTCTGCTGCCCTATTTAGAAAACGGCATGATTATTTTAATCGGCGCGACGACCGCCAATCCTTATCATGCCATTAATCCCGCCATCAGAAGCCGGACCCAGATATTTGAGCTTGAACCGTTAACACCCGATCTGATCAAGCAGGCATTGAAAAGAGCGCTCACAGATGAACACCGGGGACTCGGCTCCTACAGCGTTTCGGTGGACGACGACGCGATGGATCATTTCGCACAAGGGTGCGGAGGAGACGTCCGTTCCGCTTTGAACGCACTGGAGCTTGCCGTGCTCTCCACAAAGGAATCAAGCGACGGCACGATCCGGATTACACGGGAAACAGCGGAAGAATGTCTGCAGAAAAAAAGCTATACTCATGATAAAAACGGCGATGCGCATTATGACGTCTTATCCGCCTTCCAAAAATCGATCCGAGGCTCGGACGCAAACGCCGCCCTTCATTATCTGGCCCGTCTGATCGAAGCCGGCGACCTTGAAAGCATATCAAGAAGGCTTCTCGTGATCGCCTATGAAGATATCGGCCTCGCAAGCCCGCAGGCAGGCCCCCGGGTGCTGAGCGCGATTCAGACCGCAGAACGGATCGGCTTTCCGGAAGCGAGAATTCCGCTGGCCAATGCGGTAATCGAATTATGCCTCTCGCCAAAATCAAACTCCGCCATCTCAGCCGTTGATGAGGCGCTCAAAGACATCAGGACGGGTAAAATCGGCGATGTGCCGAAACATTTAAAAGACGCCCACTATAAAGGGGCCCAAGAGCTCGGACGCGGGATCGGCTATCAATATCCTCACGATTTCGAGAACGGATGGGTCGAACAGCAATATTTGCCTGATCCGTTAAAAAACAAGCAATACTATAAACCGAAACAAACGGGGAAATTTGAAGCCGCCATAAAGCAAGTGTATGAAAAACTGATGAAGCAGAAAAAATAACCGGACAAGGACACCCTATGTGTTCTTGTCTTTTTTGATACCAGCCAAAATCTTTCGTGTAAACGGCGGATTCAAATAAAAAAACAGCCTTTCCTGAAGAAGGCTGTTTTTCTTTTTATTTATCTTTAACCCGTTTAATGTCGATGTCCTTTAAGAGCTCCATGACAACATGTCCGCCCATAATCAGACCGGCCACTGACGGAACCCAGGCGTTGGAAGACGGCGGCATTTGCGCTTTGCGGATTTTCGCTTCATCATTCCCGACTTCTTTTCTGACGTCTTCACGGATGACGATCGGGCTTTCATCAGAAAAAATGACCTGTACGCCTTTTTTAACGCCCTCTTTACGAAGCCTTGTGCGGACAACTTTGGCAATCGGATCGGTATGGGTTTTTGAAATATCAGCAATCTGAAAGCGTGTCGGGTCTGTTTTATTCGCCGCTCCCATGCTTGAAATCAGCGGAACATTCCGTTTCAGACATTCTTTCATCAGATGAATTTTATAATGAATCGTATCCGACGCATCAATGACGTAATCGAGCGGATGCTCAAAGAACTGCTCATACGTCTCTTCCGTATAAAACATTTTTAAGGCGACGACATCGCAATCCGGATTAATATCCGCGATCCGCTCTTTCATCAAGTCTGTTTTCGGCTGTCCCACCGTCGACAAGAGCGCATGCAGCTGGCGGTTTACGTTTGTAATGTCAACATCATCTTTATCGACAAGCACGATCCGCCCCACTCCGGACCTCGCCAATGCTTCGGCTGCGAATGAACCGACTCCGCCGACGCCGAGAACGGCCACCGTGCTGTTTTTTAACGTGTCCAGCCCTTCTTTTCCAATCGCTAGCTCATTTCTGGAAAACTGATGTAACAAGAACCTCACTCCACATTCTGGTTTTATAAACTCGGCTTGTCAAAAAGCCGCTGGTTTTAGCGCACAAAAAATAAAGTCCCAATTGTGCCGTTGCAGCTTTCCTTCGTTTTGAACCCGCTCTCAGCAGGTGGGTGCCCTTTTTTAAATCTTGTAAGTCCTCTTAACGAATGAAAAGAGGCATGTACGCCATTTAAAAATGCGGGCTCCCAAATCAAAAAAATGTTCGGTCAAAACTAGGTGTACAACTAACACATCAGGACTTTATTTAACTTGTCAAAATCATATCACAGCAGATTTTGATTTTCAAGAAACAAACTGCTGATCTTTACTGTTTCACTTTTCTTTTGACAGAAAGGTGAAGTTCTTCAAGCTGGGCGTCGCTCACTTCGCCGGGCGCTTCCGTAAGAAGGCAGCTTGCGCTTGCCGTTTTCGGGAAAGCGATCGTATCTCTTAAGTTTGTGCGGCCTGCAAGAAGCATAACCAACCGGTCTAAGCCGAGCGCGATTCCGCCGTGCGGAGGGGCGCCGTATTCAAAGGCTTCAAGAAGGTATCCGAACTCCTCCTCCGCTTCTTCTTTTGTAAAGCCGAGAAGCCCGAACATTTTTTCCTGAACGTCTTTTTCAAAAATACGGATTGAGCCTCCGCCGAGTTCATAGCCGTTTAAGACAAGGTCGTAAGCCTGCGCTTTCATATCTTCAGGCGCCGTTTCAATCAGGTCAAGATCTTCACGGACAGGCATTGTAAACGGATGGTGAGCCGCATAGAAACGGCCTTCTTCCTCGTCATGCTCCAGTAACGGCCAGTCCACAACCCACAGGAAGTTGAAGAGGCTTTCGTCAATCAGGCCGCGTTCTTTGCCGAGCTTTAAGCGAAGCGCGCCGAGGGATTGGGCCACAACCTCAAACTTATCAGCGCCGAACAGGAGCAGATCGCCTTCAGAAGCATCAAGCGCTTCAGCCAGTTTTGCCTGCTTCTCTTCATCAAAGAATTTCGCAATCGGGCCTTTTACGCCGTCGGCTTCAACTTTCACCCAAGCGAGACCTTTCGCGCCGTAATTTCCGGCAAAAACGCCGAGCGCATCGATATCTTTTCTGGAATAGTCGCCGGCAGCGCCTTTGACATTGATCGCTTTTACAACGCCGCCGTTTGCCACGGCTGATGAGAACACCTTAAATTCAGTATCTTTCACTATGTCTGACACGTCCGTCAGCAGCATGCCGAAGCGGGTGTCAGGCTTGTCGGAACCGTAGCTGTTCATCGCTTCTTCATATGTCATTCGCGGAAGCGGAAGCGGTACTTCAACACCTTTTGTTTCAAGCATGACTTTCGCCATCATCTCTTCCGCCAGAGCCATGATGTCCTCTTGACTCATAAAGGACATTTCGATATCAATCTGCGTAAATTCCGGCTGGCGGTCGGCACGCAAGTCTTCATCGCGGAAGCAGCGGGCCACTTGATAATACCGTTCAAAGCCCGACACCATCAGAAGCTGTTTAAAAATCTGCGGCGATTGCGGAAGGGCGTAAAATTCTCCTTCATGCACCCGGCTCGGCACTAAGTAATCACGGGCGCCTTCGGGAGAGCTTTTTGTTAAAATCGGTGTTTCAATATCAAGAAATCCGTTTTCATCCAAGAAATGGCGGATGGATTTTGTGACTTGGTGGCGCATTTGCAATGTTTGAAACATCGCCGGGCGGCGCAAATCCAAATAGCGGTGTTTTAACCGGACGTCTTCAGAAACGTCAGCCGCCTGGTCACTGATCGGAAACGGAGGCGTTTTCGCCGTACTGAGCACCGTCACCGCTTCAGCTTTGATTTCAATTTTACCGGTTTTCAGGTTGGGATTCACCGTGCCTTCTTCACGGGCAGAAACCGTGCCTTCGATATCAAGCACATATTCGTTTCTGATTGCTTCCGCTGCGGCAAGGGCTTCCTTCGATACGTCAGGGTTGAACACGACTTGCACAATACCCGAGCGGTCGCGCAAATCAATGAAAATCAAGCCGCCGAGATCGCGCCGCTTCTGCACCCACCCTTTCAGTTTGACGGTTTCGCCAATCGCTTTTTCAGTTATCTCGCCACAATAATATGTTCTTCCAAACATAGCGTTCCTCTCCTTCACTGCTTTTGATCTGCCTTTAACACTTGTATCAGCTCGTCTAACACCACTTCACGCTGCTCTCCTGTTTCCGCATCTTTTACATTGATTTTATTTTGGGCAAGCTCATCTTCCCCTAAAATCGCAATAAAACGTGCGCCGAGACGGTCAGCTGTTTTAAATTGGCCCTTCATCTTTTTATTTTCATAATCGATTTCACTTGAGATGCCCGCTTCTCTCAGTTTGTACACGAGGGAAACGGAATAATCCTTCGCTTTTTCTCCGAGCGTCACGATGTAGCAGTCAATCCCCTGATTGACGGGAAGCTCTGTTTTCTCAGCGTCAATGGCTGCCAGCAGACGTTCGATGCTCATCGCAAATCCGATACCCGGCGCTTCAGGTCCGCCGATCTGTTCAACAAGCCCGTCATAGCGGCCCCCGCCGGCAAGGGTTGTAATCGCTCCGAATCCTTCGGCATTGCTCATAATTTCAAAAGCGGTATGGTTATAATAATCAAGCCCTCTGACAAGGTTCGGATCTATTTCGAACGGGATGCCGAGATCGTTTAAGTATTGTTTTACTTTCTCAAAATAAGCGGCTGATTCTTCATTTAAGTAATCAAGAATGGACGGAGCCGTTTTCATCAGTTCATGCTCTCTGTCTTTCTTGCAGTCAAGAATTCTGAGCGGGTTTGTGTGCAGGCGCGACTGGCAGTCTGAGCAAAACTCTGCGATGCGCGGTTCAAAATGTTTGACGAGCGCTTCCCGGTAGGATTTGCGGCTCTCCTGGTCACCAAGGCTGTTCAGCACAAGCTTGACATGTTTCAAACCGGCTTTACGGTAAATACTCATCGCAAGCGCAATGACTTCTGCATCCACGGCCGGATCTTTGGAGCCGATCGCTTCAATTCCGAATTGATAGAATTGGCGGAAACGCCCCGTCTGCGGACGTTCGTAACGGAACATCGGTCCGACATAATAAAGCTTCGTCGGCTGCACCGGGTTCGCAAATAATTTATTTTCATTGAACGCGCGGACTGCGGCGGCCGTTCCTTCCGGCCGAAGCGTCAGGCTTCTCCCTTTACGGTCTTCAAACGTGTACATTTCTTTCTGCACGATATCTGTAGACTCACCGACGCCTCTTGCGAACAATTCCGTATGTTCGAAGATCGGCGTGCGGATTTCTTTATATTGATAAGTGCGGCACGTCTCCCTCATAATTTGTTCGACGAACTGCCATCTGTCTGATTCACCCGGCAGTATGTCCTGTGTGCCTCTTGGAATGTGATATGCCATGTTACAGGCCTCCTTAATGTCTTTCTTCAAATAAAAAAACTCCCGCTCCTACTATACATGTATAGTAGGGACGAGAGTTATACCCGTGGTGCCACCCTAGTTGGAATGCCGAAGCATCCCCGCTCTGACCTTTAACGCAGGTTCACGTCCGCTGCCTAATGACTTGCAAAAGCGTTCAGCAGGGAACCTCCGGAGTGTTGTTTCGAGAAAGATGCAGTGCGGATCCGCTTTCAGCCCGGGACGGTTCCTCTCTTCTCCATGCATTCTGACCTACTCTTCTCCATTATCGGTTCAAAATCGTTATCATGACTTATGTACATCAATTTCTATTATAATAATGGGATTGCACTCCCCTGTCAAGTTTTATTCCGTCTGTTTTTCCTTGCGACCGCACCTTTCGATAAAAGACCGAACTCCGTCGCCGTCTCTTCAAGAAAACCCGCCTTTTCTCTATCGCTCTGATCACTGAAGTGCAGATTTCCTTCCGCATCGTGCAGCGCGCGTCCCATTTTTGGTTGATATTTCATGATTTGCACACCTTTTCGCTGTATTTATGACTAGTATAAACAAACCATTTTATTTTTATTTAACATTCAGCAAGGAAAATACGATATTATACAAGAATGTATTTTAGTTAGTTCAGAAAGGAGGACAGCCATGAAGAAGAGAACTCTTGCTCTTATTTTATGCGGCGTCATCATCACAGCGCTTCTTCCGTCATTCCACACCGCAATCGCCGCAGAGGGAGAAGCGGTCATCGCGACAGACAAGATCAATGTCAGAGGCGGTCCCGGCCTGAGCTATGGAATTAAGGCTGAAGTAAAAAAAGGGGAAAGATACCCGATCGCTAAAGAAGAGGGAGACTGGGTGCAGCTTCAGCTGAGCCCCGGTAAAACCGGATGGGTCGTTTCCTGGCTGATATCAAAAACAGCCGGAGGAGCAGACCATTCATCCGCAACAAGCGGAACGGTCACTTCCACCGATCCTGACCTCCGCATCAGAAAAGGCCCGGGGACATCATATGAAGTCATCGGCAAACTTCCGCAAGGCGCACATGCATCCGTGCTGGACAAGAACAGCGGATGGGTGAACATTTCTTATCAAGGCACAACCGGATGGGTTTCTTCCGAATACGTCACCGCGGACAGCGGCGGATCGGATACGAAAGCCACTTCCGCCCGAAGCGGGTCAAAAAACGGGACTGTCGGCGTTTCTTCATTGAATGTCAGAAGTGCAGCGTCACATGATTCAGCGATTATGACTAAATTATCACGCGGAACAAAGGTTTCCATCTTAAGTGAAGACCACGGCTGGCTGAAAATTGAAGCAAACGGGCAAAAAGGCTGGGCAGCAAGCCACTACATCATAAAGGATTCTGACTCATCGGACAGCGCATCCGGCTCGGGGGACGGTTCTGCGGGCTCAGGCTCCTCGAAAAAAGCGTATATTGTTTACGGCGGCACCAACTTAAGGAGCTCGGCCTCGACTTCCGCTTCTATCGTAAAAAGAGCAGATAAAGGCGCAGCCTACCCGATTGTCGGCTCAAGCGGCAAATGGTATGAAGTCCGGCTTGAAAACGGACAAACCGCATATGTGGCAAACTGGGTCGTACAAACGTCAAAAAGCGGTGAGGAAACAGGTGAAGCACCTTCTCCCGACACGTCAGGCGGCACCGGCTCACTTAAAAACAAAACGATCGTCGTTGATCCCGGACACGGAGGAAAAGACAGCGGAACGATCGGCTACTCCGGAAAGTTTGAGAAAAACGCAACCATTAAAACCGCTAAGCTGCTGGCCCAAAAATTGCGGGCGGCCGGTGCAAACGTGTATATCACCAGACAGGATGATACTTTTATCAGCCTGCAGGCTAGGGTTTCAACCTCTCATTACCGGAATGCGGATGCCTTTATCAGCATTCACTATGACAGCTATGCCGATACGTCAACACGGGGAAGCACGGCTTATTATTACAGTCCGTCTAAGGATCGCCAGCTTGCCTCAGACGTCCATTCTGAAGTAGTGAAGCGTTCCCCTATCCCGGATCGCGGCGTTCTGTTTGGCGATTATTATGTCCTGAGGGAAAATAAACAGCCTGCCATGCTGTATGAGCTCGGCTATCTCAGTCAACCGCAAGAAGAAACAATCATACATAGCGGCTCTTATCAGGAAAAAGTGACAGACGGAATTGAAAGCGGATTGGAACATTATTTTCAATCATAAAAAAAGCTGCCGAACGGCAGCTTTTTTATTGTTTAGAATCCATAATCAATGTAATCGGCCCGGAATTCGTCAGCTGAACATCCATCATGGCTCCGAATATTCCGGTTTCCACTTTGACTCCTTTTTCCCGAAGGAGTTCGTTCCACTTTTCATAAAGGAGCACAGCCTGATCCGGTTTAGCCGCATTCATAAAATTCGGGCGTCTCCCTTTCTTCGTTTCGCCGTAAAGCGTAAACTGGGAAACGGATAAAATCTCCCCGCCCGTATCCAAAAGCGATAAATTCATCTTGCCGCTTTCATCATCAAAAATCCGAAGATTCACGATTTTATCCGCCAAGTAAGCGGCATCTTCTTCTGTATCTTCATGAGTGATGCCGACAAGCGCCATAATGCCGGGTCCGATCCGGCCGGCAACAGCGCCGTCAACCGTCACACTCGCTTCTGTTACACGCTGAACAACTAATTTCATAGCAAGCGCTCCTTTTAGTTCATTACCCGGCGGACTGAATAGATGTCTCTGATCTGCTTAATCCGCTCGACCACTTTATGCAGATGATTGATGTTTTGAATAAAAATCGCCATATGAATCGTAGCGACTTTATTGCGGTCGGATTTGCCGGAGACAGAGGAGATGTTGGTTTTCGTTTCATTTACGGCTTGGAGCACCTCATTTAAAAGCCCGAGACGGTCATACCCCAAAATCTCAATCTCAACGTTATATTCTTTGCGTCTTTGAACCTGTGATTCATGCTCCCATTCAACGGGGATCAGACGTTCCTGCGCTTCATTCGTTTTGACGTTCGGACAGTCATCCCGGTGAACGGATACACCGCGCCCTTTTGTAATAAAACCGACAATATGGTCGCCCGGCACCGGGTTGCAGCATTTCGACAAGCGGACGAGAAGGTTGTCAATGCCTTTTACGCGCACACCCGCTTCCCGTTTTCTCCCTTGCGGATAATGTTTCGGCTCGGAAGTGACTTCCTGAACGATTTTTTCCTGCTCTTCCTGGTCACGCAGCTTCCGTTCTTTTTCGGTGAGCCTGTTGGCCACCTGAAGAGCGGTAATGCCGTTATACCCGACCGCCGCGTACATATCCTCTTCATTTGAGAAATTGAACTTGTCGGCAACTTTTTGAAGATTTTCGAGTGTTAAAACATCTTTCACTTCAAAATCAAGATTTTTAATTTCTTTCTCGACAAGCTCACGGCCTTTTTCGACGTTTTCTTCACGGCGCTGTTTCTTAAAGAATTGGCGGATTTTGTGTTTCGCCTGGGACGTCTGCGCCAGTTTGACCCAGTCTTGACTCGGACCGTATGAATGCTTGGACGTCAGAATCTCGACGATGTCGCCCGTCCGGAGCTTATGGTCAAGCGTCACCATTTTTCCGTTCACTTTCGCCCCGATTGTTTTGTTGCCGATCTCCGAGTGGATCCTGTAGGAAAAATCAATCGGCACAGAGCCTGACGGCAGTTCAATGACATCGCCTTTTGGCGTAAATACGTATACCATGTCAGAAAACAGATCGATTTTCAGCGATTCCATAAATTCTTCCGCATCGGTAGACTCGTTTTGGAATTCCAGAATTTCACGGAACCAGGACAGTTTTTTCTCAAATGTCGCTTCTTCGTTTGCAGCCTTGCCTTCTTTATATGCCCAGTGTGCGGCCACCCCGTATTCAGCGATCTCATGCATCTCAAATGTTCTGATCTGCACTTCCAGCGGATCGCCTTTAGGCCCGATTACGGTCGTATGCAGGGACTGATACATATTCGGCTTAGGCATTGCAATATAATCTTTGAATCTGCCCGGCATCGGCTTCCAGCACGTATGAATAATGCCGAGGACGGCGTAGCAGTCTTTAATGCTTCCGACAAGAATACGGACGGCGAGCAGATCATATATTTCATTGAACTGTTTATTTTGCAGCGCCATCTTGCGGTAAATGCTGTAGATGTGCTTCGGACGTCCTGAAAAGTCCGCTTTGATATTCACTTCTTCGACGCGTTTTTTCACTTCATTGACAACCTCTTCGACATAAAGTTCGCGTTCCGCGCGCTTTTTCTTCATGAGGTTGACGATTCTGTAATATTGCTGAGGATTCAAATAACGGAGAGCGGTGTCTTCCAGCTCCCATTTGATTTTAGAAATCCCGAGCCGATGGGCCAGCGGAGCGAAAATTTCCAGCGTCTCATTTGAAATTCTCCGCTGCTTTTCCTGCGGAAGATGCTTTAACGTCCGCATATTGTGAAGGCGATCCGCCAGCTTGATCAATATGACTCTGATATCCTGAGCCATAGCGACAAACATTTTTCGATGGTTTTCCGCCTGCTGCTCCTCTTGAGATTTATACTTAATTTTACCGAGCTTCGTCACGCCGTCGACAAGCATCGCCACTTCTTCAGAAAATGCTTCCTTCAGGTCGTCGAGGGTGACATCCGTGTCCTCTACCACGTCATGCAGAAATCCGCCCGCAATTGTGGAAGGGTCCATTTCCAGATCGACGAGGATCCCCGCCACCTGAATCGGATGAATGATGTACGGCTCACCTGATTTGCGGTACTGTTCGCGATGCGCGTTTTGCGCATACAGGTAAGCTTTCTCAACAAACGCAATCTGCTCCTCCGGCAGATAAGTGCGCGCTTTATCTATTACTTGCTCGGCAGTCAATACTTGTTCGTTCGCCATGGAATCACCTTTTTTAAATGTAAACTGTATTAGTTTATTATCAAGAAAAAAACGAGAGATGTAAAGGGCAGAAGTTCAAAACACCTAAAGAATCTGTCAGGATGATGAAATAATAGGAAAAAAGCACCCTGACACGAGTGCTTTTTTCCATATGCGGTTAATATTTCATTAATGTTAAAATATCGTAATCGTCAAGCTTGTCTCTGCCGTCAAGGTAAGACAGCTCGATTAAGAACGCAATACCGGCTACGACGCCGCCCAGTTCTTCGACTAGCTTAATCGTTGCTTCGATCGTGCCGCCTGTTGCCAGCAAATCATCAGTAATCAGCACGCGCTGTCCCGGCAGAATCGCATCTTTATGAATCGTCAGTACGTCTTTTCCGTACTCCAAACCGTAATCGACTTTAATGACCTCACGCGGAAGTTTTCCTTCTTTCCGAACCGGGGCAAAGCCGACTCCGAGAGCGTATGCAACCGGACAGCCGATAATAAAGCCGCGCGCTTCAGGCCCGACAACTAAATCAATTTCTTTTTCCTTTGCATATTCAACAATTTGGTCAGTGGCGTAACGGTATACGTCGCCTTTGTCCATCAATGTCGTAATATCTTTAAATTGTACGCCTTCTTTCGGGTAATCGGGCACAATTGTTACGTATTTTTTAAGATCCATCTGTTCTATGTCCTCCTCGTACTTTCATAAGCTTCTGAACCTTGGTTCATCAGCTTATTCAGCCATTCCTTCAGCTCATGGGCTGCGGAATAATTGAGCTTCTGGTCTAATTCCATCAGCTGCTGTTTTACCTGATAGGTTTGCGAATCTGCCAGGTCGCGTTTTTTCGCGCCGCTCACGACAGACAGCACACCATCTTCTATTTTAACAAAACCGAGATCAAAAAACACCTTTGTCATGAAATTGATTGTGTCAATTGACCATCCTCTATGTCTCGCAAGCTCTGAACCATGCTTGCCGAAGTCAAAAGCGCCCCTTTTCAAGAGAAATGCGTAAAACCACTTGAAATCATTTCGCGATGGAAATGAGGACAGGAAATGTTCTTCATGATTGATAAAAACAAAATAAATCCGTTCCGGCTTCTTTCCGTCAAGCAAATGCTGCAGGCGATCCGCTGACGGCGGCACATCCAGAAAAACGGCATATTTTCCGTCAAGCTGGAGAGCTTCCGCCTCGGATTCCGATGTGATCCCGGCCAGCTCGCCCGACAGCTCTTTTGCACGGAGCTTCTGAGCGGTTTTTTCGTTAAAGCTGATGAGCACCCGTTTTTCCTTCGGCAGCGCGGTGACCGTGTCTTCCCACGTCCGCTTGCCCCTGATATCAAAAAGCTGCCATTCCGGCACCGCAGCGTCTTTAATCATCAGCTGGGGCTTCTTTCTGTTGTTCCATTCATTAATGGACATCTCGCCGACAATGGAAATCGTTGATCCGGGGACAATTCCGGCTTCAAGCTCTCCTTTGTTAAAGCCGACGCAGTCAAGGACGGCGGAATCACTTTTCACCGTCATTTTCACGTGGTTTTTATTCGCTCCGATCAGGCGAACTTCATCAAGCACGGCATTTTTCACCATCACATGCGGTTTAGGGTTAAGCATGCCGAACGGCGACAGCATATTCAATTCTGTAATGCTTTCAACGGTTATGTCTTCAACGCCGCACACAAGATCAACCTCCTGAACGGGAATAAAATCCTCTTCCGTAAGGGTTTCTTCAGCCATTTGATTCAGCCTGTCCCTTAATTCCGCCACATCTTCAGCCTTCAACGTCATTCCTGCCGCCATCGGATGCCCGCCGAAATGAGGAAGAATGTCTCTGCACTGTGAAAGGCTCGTAAACAGGTTGAAGCCTCTGATGCTTCGCGCCGACCCTTTAGCGATTCCCTGCTCCTCATCTATCCCAAGCACAACAGCGGGACGGTAAAAACGTTCAGTCAGCTTCGATGCGACAATACCGACGACTCCCGGATTCCAGCCGGCTTTTGCCACTACAATGGCAGACGGGTTTCCGCCTTGCTGCTGAACCATTTCAACAGCCTCTTCGGTCATGGTTTTCACCATTTTCTGCCGCTCTTTATTCAGCCGGTCAATATCCGAAGCCAGTTCCTCCGCTTCAAACTGATCTTCGGTCATCAGCAGATGGACGGCGGGATCGGCCTGTTCTATTCTTCCGACTGCATTGAGCCTCGGCGCGACCTGAAATCCGATCGTTTCCTCATCAGCTTGTCCGATATCTCCGCCGGAAAGCTTAATCAGGGCTTTGAGGCCCGGCCGATTTGTCGTCCTAAGCCTTTCGATTCCGAGTGACGCAATTAATCTGTTTTCATCATGAAGAGGCACCAGATCTGCAACCGTACCGATTGCCGCCAAGTCCAGCATAGCTTCCGGCAAAGAACCCGTAAGCGCGTGGGCAAGCTTAAACGCCACACCGACGCCGGCCAATTCTTTAAACGGATAGCCGCATCCCGGCTGCTTCGGGTGGATGATCGCAAATACGTCAGGAAGCTCGGGTCCCGGCTCATGGTGGTCGGTAATAATGACGTCTAAGCCCAGCTCTTTTGCGACTTCAGCTTCATGGACGGCGGCGATTCCCGTATCCACTGTAATGATCAGCGAAAATCCCCGCTCTTTTATGGAGCGGAAAGCTTGTTCATTCGGGCCGTAGCCTTCTGTGAAACGGTCGGGAATATAAAAGTCAACGTCCGCCGACAGCTGTCTCAGTGCCGTCAGCATCACCGACGTGCTTGTAACGCCGTCTGCATCGTAATCTCCGTAAATCATAATCGGTTCCCCTTGAGAAACCGCCAGTTTTATCCGATCAACTGCTTCCCGCATTCCCTTTAATTCATACGGGTCATAAAAGTCTGCATCCTTTGTATGTAAAAACAGCCTTGCGCTTTCGGCAGTATCAAAACCTCTTTTTACAAGCAGTGATGCCACAAGAGGTGTTATGTCCAATTGTTCTGTGAGTGATTTGACTTTTTCCTGATCCGGCTGCTGGATTTCCCAGCGCATTTTTGACGCTAACATAAATTCACCCCTCAACCACCCTATTATACTAGAGCGGACTGAGGGGTTTCAAATGTTATTCTGATCCTTTTTTCTCTTCAAGCATTTCTTCCGGCGGCGCGGCTGTTTTTTTGCCGTCCGAATCATCCGTCAATTCAGCCGCAGATCTGTTTTCTTTCCGCAGGATTTTAATTTCGCGCTTCAGCTTCATCACTTGAAAGATACCGGCTGAAAACACGATCAGCGCTCCCATTAACACAGAGCCTAAAATGACTAAAATCAGCGGCCATTCAGCGGTTCCGAACAGATAATCAACCTCAACCGCCCGCACGTTAATGACAGCAAAGATGGCGACAATCAAAGTAAATAGTAAAGCGAATATAATAGTCCATTGTTTATTCATGCGTCTGCCCCCAATTGTTCATTCTTATCTTTTCCCCCATTTCCCCGGGAGTAAACCCCGGTCTCAGGAAATCCGAGCCGTTAATTGCTCGCGGACCAGCTTTTTCAGTCCGCTTCTTTCTCCCGATATGACGAGGGTGTCCCCTTCTTCAATTACGGTATCAATGCCGGGGCTCAGCTGTTTTTGCCGGTTTTTCTTTACGATCGCAATAATCTGGACGTTGTAATGTTTCTTGATCTCCAAATCTCCGATTGTACGGCTGACAGCCGGTGCATGAGATTCGGCTTTAAACCACTCAATGACGAGGTCATCAAGCGCAACTTCCACAGATTCCAGCGCTTTCGGCTTATACGTCATCCCGCCTAAAATAGCGGAAATCTGCCTCGCCTCTTCGTCGTTAAATTCAACGGATGCCAAGCATTCGTCATGATCATTCTCATCGAAGTAATAGAGCTCTTTTCTGCCGTCATCATGAAGAATAATACTGATTTTATCGTGATTTTTCGTAATGACTTCTACTTTCTGGCCGATGCCCGGAAGCTCCGACTCACGAACGTTCATAAGAACCCTCCTACATGTTTTTACAATGATGATTGATTATGTAAGCGTATGTCATTATAGCAAATGCAGGTTTTAAGTTCAATGCGGCCTAAAAAAACAGGCTGCCTTCCGGAAGACAGCCTGTTCCCATTTTACTCTTCGATTGATTTTTTCCCTTTAAATTCTTTACCTTTCCATACAAGCCACAGCTGCGCGGCGATGTAAAGAGAGGAATAAACGCCCGTCAATAAACCGACCAATAAGGCGACGGAGAAGTTTGTAATTGACGATGAGCCCAAAATGAGCAGCACGACGACAACAATCACAACGGTCAAGACCGTATTGATCGAACGTGTAAAGGTTTGCTGCAAGCTCAGATTCACGATATGTTCCAGATCGGCAAATGACTTCGGCTTGCGTTTTTTCATCTGCTCACGTATCCGGTCAAATGTAACGATCGTATCATTTATCGAGTAACCGATTATGGTGAGAATAGCGGCGATAAAGGTTACGTCAACCTCCAGCCTTGTAATGCTGAAAAACGCGACGATAAAGAAAGCGTCATACAGCAGGGATACAATCGCGGCGATAGCCATTCTGTACTCGAAACGTATTGATACGTAAATAATGATGCCGATTGATGCAATGGCGACAGCATATAAAGCATTACGGGCCAGTTCTTTTCCGACTGTCGGCGATACCGTGCTGACGTTCGGTTCAGATCCGTATTTGTCCTTAAAGTACGTTTTGATTTCAGCGATTTTTTCTTTAGATGGCTCTCCGACAAACCGGGCCGCGGCAACATGGTTCTCTTTACCAGAAAGCACGATGTTTTCCGGCTCCATGCCGAGAGAATCAAAATCTTTTTCAACCTGATGCGCCGTCAAAGAATGATTGCTCTGCACGTCAATCCGCGCGCCGCTTGCAAAATCGATTCCCAGGTTGAGTTTAAAGACCAGTAAGATGATAATTCCCGCAATGGTTACAGCGCTTGAGAAAATAAAGAAATATTTTCGCTTGCTCGTGAAATCCCATTTTTGGAATGCCGTATGCGGTTCAGTATTTTCGTCGGTCTTCTGAATATCCATAATGTGTTTTTTCTTGACGCCGAACCAGCCTTTTTTCCGGTCAAGCCATCTGCTTTCCACGAGAAGGGAGAGCAGGAATCTTGAAAGGAAGACAGCTGTAATAAAGCTTGTCAGAATTGACAAAATCAGCATCGTCGCAAACCCTTTTACAGAGCTTGTCCCGAAAATAAAGAGCACGACCGCTGCGATGATCGTTGTAATGTTCGCATCGAAAATCGTCGCGAATGAACGTCTGTTCCCTGAACGGAAAGCTGAGCGGACGGATTTGCCGAGTTTCAATTCTTCTTTTATCCGTTCATAGGTGATGATGTTGGCGTCAACCGCCATCCCGACACCCAAAATGAGCGCCGCAATACCCGGAAGCGTCAGCACCGCCTGCATCCAGTCAAACACTTGAAGCGTAATATACACGTATACAGAAAGCGTAATTACCGCTATGAGTCCAGGCAGTCTGTAATAAAGCAGCATAAATAAGAAAACAATTGCAATACCGATGATGCCGGCCTCTACCGTATCATGCAAAGCCTGCTGTCCGAATTGCGCCCCTACTGAAGTAGAGTATTTTTCGGTCAGTTTCACAGGCAGCGCGCCCGCGTTTAAAATATTGGCCAAGTCCTTCGCTTTTTGAACGGTAAACTGGCCTTCAATTGTGACATCCTTCGTGTTTAATTCCTGGCTCACATTCGGAGCGGATACATATTTCGGATGTTTTTTGCCGACTTCTTTTTTAAAAGAATCGCCTTTTTGGTAATCAAGCCAGATCACAAGCTGATTATTAGGCGCCATTTTCTTGACTTTTTTCGTCACTTCGCCGAACTTATCCGCATCCTTCAGCTTAACGCTGACAATCGGTTCGTTCGTCGTCGGATCAAAGGTTTGCTTCGCGCCGTTTTCCACGAGATCAGAGCCGTTTAACAACTCTTTATCATTCGTATCCCTGAACGAGAGCTGCGCTTCCGTTGACAGAATTTCGCGCGCCCTGTTCTGATTCGTGACGCCCGCCAGCTGTACGCGGATGCGGTTATTTCCTTCAATCTGAATATTCGGCTCGCTTACGCCGAGAACGTTAGCCCGGCGGTTCAGCGCCTGCACCGTGCTGACGAGCACGTCTTTTGTGATTTTATCGCCTTTTTTGACGGGCTGCACATCGTACAGAACTTCAAACCCGCCGCGTAAATCCAATCCTAACGTAATATTATTGGCAGCCGGTTTTGTAAAATACCCCAGCCCTGTGCCGATCAATAATACGATCAGGAAAAACGCAATCAAGCGTCCTTTTTTCATTATGTATTTCCTCCTTAAACCTATGCCGTCAAATCATTATCTCAGCAGTTCATCTAAAGCTTCCTGACCCTCATCGCTTTCCAGCCAATTAGACGACTTAAAAGCTTCAACGGTTGCATAGTTCATAAAATCGCCAATTTTAACTGATAAAATATGACCGGCCAATTCATGCAGCGGCAGTTCCTTTTTCTGTTTCCACTTTTTATGTATTAAGTATGACCATAAACTCTCGTGCTCAACATCATCGTATCCGAGGATTTTGAACTCTTCAAGTTTACTGTACAAGAAAGGCCGCAAATGATCTTTGTACATTTCGGCGGGATGTTTCTCCACTGGGCGCTCGCTCCTTTTTCCATTTTTCTCGAAGACTTGTCATGCTCGGACGACATCGGCGCATATCTTTATTGTATATGATTCCAGGTAGTTTGAGAAGGCAGGGGTTTATAAAATGGCAAAACAGACTTTTTTAAGGGGCACTCTTATTCTCATCGCAGCCGGGATGATTACGAGAATGCTCGGCTTTGTCAACCGGGTGGTTATCGCCCGGTTTATCGGTGAAGAAGGGGTCGGTTTATACATGATGGCTGCCCCGACATTTTTCTTGGCCACCACTTTGACTCAATTCGGCCTCCCCGTTGCCATCAGCAAACTTGTCGCTGAAGCAAGCGCGCGGGGGGACCGGCAGAAAATGAAACACATTTTAGTGATGTCGCTTACCGTAACCGGGATATTAAGTCTCATCTTCACGCCGCTGTTTTTATGCTTTGCGCCGATTATGTCCGAAACGATGCTGACGGATCAGCGCACGGTTTACCCGCTTCTGGCGATTACGCCCGTCGTGCCGATTATCGCGATCTCCAGCGTGCTGCGCGGTTACTTTCAGGGAAGGCAGAATATGAACCCGCTGGCGTTTTCCCAAGTGCTTGAGCAGATCGTGCGGATTTCACTTGTCGCAGTCTGCACGACGGTGTTTCTGCCGTACGGGATTGAATATGCCGCAGCCGGAGCCATGATTTCGTCTGTCATCGGGGAGCTTGCCTCTCTTATTTATTTATTCATTTGTTTTAAAGCAAATAAAACAATCAGAATCAGAAAACAATTTTTCAAGTCGATCGCAAATGGAAAAGAAACCTTCCGCCAGCTGATGAGCGTGTCGCTCCCAACAACCGGAAGCCGCTTCATCGGAAATTTATCTTGGTTTTTTGAACCTATTGTCGTCGCGCAAAGCCTTGCGATTGCAGGAGTGGCCACCGCTGCCGCCACCAGCCAGTACGGGGAGCTGACCGGATTTGCCATGACGGTTTTGACGCTGCCCAGCTTTATAACCTATTCTCTGTCAACGGCACTTGTTCCTGCGATCAGTGAAGGAATGGAGCAAAAAAAGCTGCAAGTTGTCGAATACCGTCTGGAACAGGCGATGCGGCTGTGTCTTTTAAGCGGAGGCATTTCGGTGGTTATTTTATTCTCTTTCGCTGATGAACTGATGTCCGTCATGTACGGATCAACTAATGCGGCGGTATTTGTTAAAGTGATGGCGCCGTTTTTTCTGCTTTACTATTTTCAGGGGCCCCTTCAGGCGGTGCTGCAGGCTCTCAATTTAGCCGGGGCCGCCATGATGAACAGTTTTATCGGCGCCGCTGTCAAAACTGGTCTAATTTTTGTTTTGGCGACCAGGCCTTCCTTGGGCATCATGGGCGCCGCACTTGCGATTGTAACGGGGATGGTCCTTGTCACCCTGCTGCATGCGGCCACCGTAAGCAAGGTGCTTCCGATCAGCATTAAAATAAAAGAATACGCGCTCTGTTTTGCCGTCATATTCATTTGCGGCTATGTCAGCCGCATCATCAAACACGCCGTTCATTTTTCAGGGTCAGAGGCTGTTAATCTCACAGGCTGGATTGCAATGACCGCGATTTTGTATATAGCGCTTCTTCTGTTATTCAGGCTGATTAAAAGGGAAGAGCTGATCCGGATTCCGGTCATCGGCAAGTTCGTGACGCGGTGAAACCGATTCATGGCTCCCCTTTTTCATCTTTAAGATCAATAAAAAAAGCGCCGTCCGTAAACGTGCAGAATGATATAACCGAAAGATCGCGATATCCTCTTTTTGCTAAATTTTTTTCGAGCCAGTGTTTATCTTTCCCGATTCTGTCCAGATGCTCGTTCTGAATGACCCCGTCAACGATAAGCGATGTTTCCATCTGCTTATCCTTATTGTTTTTCTTTTTGACGATCGACAGTTTGCCTGAAGACTCCAAAATGGCATATGACACGTCAGAGATTCTATCGATGTTATTCTCCCTCAGCTGCATAAGAAGATCGTCAAAATTGTAGCGCTGCGATCTCATCGCCCGTTCATCAATTTTTCCCTGTTTAATAATAATGGTGGGTTTTCCGTCAAGCAGCTGCCGTATTTTTTGGCTTTTGAGCGAAATAAAAGCAAGGCTTACTTGAATAATCATTAAAACGACAATCGGCACAATCGTATGCAAAAGCTTATCTTTTACATTTTCAATTGCCAATACGGCAATCTCGGCAATCATAATGGAGACGACAAGGTCTAAAATGCTCAGTTCTCCGATTTCCCGTTTTCCCATCAGTCTGAAAATCACAAGAATGATAAAATAAAGCACAATCGTACGAAACGTAATAATGAAAATATCTTCCATATCGCACCTCCAACGGTCATAGCATTTGCCATCGGCTCTGAATTATGTAAGAAACGGGCTGAACATCATGCATTTACGTCTAATTCGAACATTCAGAGAATACATTTAGAAAAAGACGGGCTCCGGCTTGTCATATATCAGGCCGCAGGGCGGAGAGGAGATAAAAATGGAAGAAACGAAACAAGTGGGAAGAGGCGTCTTGTACGGCTTAGTGGCTATCTTTGCGGTGATGCTTCTTACGAGTTTGGCGATTTCGCTTTTACTGACAGTTACCTCAATGGAAGAATCATCTTTCAGCTGGCTGATCACCGCGCTTTCTTTTCTTTCTTTATTTGCGGGAGGTTTTATATCGGGCGGCAAAGCGAAGGAAAAAGGCTGGATGATCGGAGCGTTAACCGCCGTCTGTTTTTCATTAATCATCTTGCTGTTTCAATATTTAGGGTTCGGAAAAACGTTTACATCCGGTCAGCTTTTGTTTCATCTCGGCTTTTTGGGAGTCAGCATGCTGGGCGGCATTTTCGGAGTGAATTTGAAAGGAAGCAGATCAGCGTAATAAAAAAAGAGCGGATTCTCCGCTCTTTTTTTGTATGTATGAGCTTCGCTGTTATTCAGCGGAAGCTTCTCTGATTGCGCGGCGGTCAAATGTTAAACGGGTGTTATCACCTGTTTTAATGACGACCTTGCTTTCATCAATTGAATCTACAGTGCCGTGCAATCCTCCGATTGTCACCACTGTATCCCCTTTTTTCAGCTCTTCCTGCATCTGGCGTACGGCCTTCTGCTGCTTTTGCTGCGGACGGATGAGCAGGAAATAAAGCACTGCAAACATTAAAATAATAGGAACGATTGTGCCTAAAGTACCCATCTGTTTCCCTCCCTTCAAGAATGGTTTTATTTAGAAGCTTTTCGCATTTGGCTTATTATAGCCGTAACGCTCAAAGAACTCTTCTCGGAAATCACCAAGACGATCCTCCCGGATGGCTTGTCTGACCTGCTCCATTAAGTGTAACAGAAAATGAAGGTTATGGTAAGTTGTTAATCGAATTCCAAACGTTTCATTACAGCGGATCAAATGTCTGATGTAAGCGCGGGAGTAATTTTTGCATGTATGGCAGCTGCACTCTTCATCAATCGGACGGAAATCACGCTCATATTTGGCGTTTTTCATATTCAGACGCCCTTCATTCGTAAACACCGTGCCGTTTCGGGCAATCCGGGTCGGCAGTACGCAGTCAAACATATCCACGCCGCGGATGGCGCCGTCAATTAAGGCATCCGGTGAACCCACACCCATTAAATATCTCGGCTTGTCCTTCGGTAAAAGCGGAGTTGTAAACTCAAGCACTCGGTTCATGACGTGCTTCGGCTCGCCGACAGATAATCCGCCTATGGCATAACCCGGAAAATCAAGCGAAACCAAGTCTTTTGCACTTTGTGTCCGCAGATCTTCGTATTCTCCGCCCTGTACGATTCCGAACAGCCCCTGCTCATCTGAGCGCCCGTGCGCCTCCAGGCAGCGTTCCGCCCAGCGGCTGGTCCGTTCCACAGAGCGTTTCATGTAATCATACTCTGCCGGATACGGCGGACACTCATCAAACGCCATCATGATATCAGAGCCGAGGGCGTTTTGAATTTCCATCGCTTTTTCCGGAGATAAAAACAGCTTGTCTCCGTTTAAGTGATTGCGGAAATGAACGCCTTCTTCTTCTATATTACGAAACTTGCTCAATGAAAAGACCTGAAAACCGCCGGAATCCGTTAAAATCGCGCGGTCCCAGTTCATAAACTTATGAAGCCCGCCCGCTTCTTTTACAATGTCGTGTCCCGGGCGGAGCCATAAATGGTACGTATTGCTTAAAATAATGCCCGCATCCATAGATTTCAGCTCGTCCGGAGACATCGTCTTTACCGTAGCAAGCGTGCCGACCGGCATAAATACAGGCGTCTCAAAGGAGCCGTGGGGCGTATGGACTCTGCCCAGGCGCGCTCCCGTTTGTTTGCATTCCTTTATAAATTCATAACGTATCGGTTGTTCAGCCACTTTGTATGAGGCCTCCTGTCATTCAAATTAGATAATCAGCATGGCGTCGCCAAAGCTGAAGAAACGATATTCCTCTTCTACCGCATGACGGTAGGCGGAAAGAACATGCTCTCTGCCGGCAAGCGCAGAAACGAGCATGATAAGGGAAGATTTCGGCAGATGAAAATTGGTGATCATGCCGTCAATCGCCTTAAATTCATATCCCGGATAAATGAAGATGGACGTCCAGCCGCTTGAAGCTGTAAATACGCCGTCATGCTCGCCGGCAATGGTTTCCAGGGTGCGCGTTGATGTCGTCCCGACCGACACAATGCGCCCTCCCGCCTTTCTGACCTCGTTTAAAGAGGCGGCGGTTTCTTCCGTCATTTCATAAAATTCCGCGTGCATGTTATGCTCTTCCACATCATCCGCACTGACCGGGCGGAATGTGCCGAGTCCCACATGAAGTGTGATAAATTCAATCCGCACACCTTTTTGCTTCAGCTCGTCCAGAATCTCTTCCGTAAAATGAAGTCCGGCCGTCGGAGCTGCGGCAGATCCGATTTCTTTTGAAAAGACGGTCTGATACCGTTCTTTATCATCAAGCTGCTCTTTAATATAAGGAGGCAGCGGCATTTCACCAAGTGATTCAAGCACTTCGTAAAAAATCCCGTCATACCGGAATTCTATTTTTCTGCCTCCGTGATCAAGCTCCTCTGTGCAGACCGCTGTCAGCCGGCCGTCGCCAAATGTCAGGACCGTTCCTTTTTTTACGCGTTTCGCCGGCTTTACGAGCGTTTCCCATGTATCATTTTCTTCCTGTTTTAATAACAGAAGCTCCACTTTCGCTCCCGTATCTTCTTTTGTGCCGAATAATCTTGCAGGCAGCACACGGGTATTGTTCAAGACGAGGCAATCCCCTTCATTAAAAAAGCTTACAATCTCTTTAAATGAACTGTCCGTCAGCCCGCCCGTCTGTTTGTCGAGCACCATCAGCCGCGATGCGTCACGCTCTTTAAGCGGCACTTGGGCAATGAGGCGTTCAGGCAGTTCAAAATCAAATAAATCGACTTTCATCATTTCACCTTTATTCTGTCTATTGTTATTTCATTCTGCCGAAAAAATTAAGCAGAATGGATAGTATCACACTGATCACAATACAAGTGACAACGGGGAAGAAAAATGTAACATTTCCCTTCTTAACGAAAATATCTCCGGGCAGCCTTCCGACAAAGTGCCAGACTGCGCCGGCAATAAGCAAAACGGCACCGAGAACCATGAGAACCTTCGGAAAGTCAGTCACGGGCGGGCGCCTCCAATCGAAAATGTTCATACACAGCCGGCGTCACGACCCGTCCCCTCGGCGTCCTCTGAAGAAATCCGATCTGCAGCAGATACGGTTCGTACACATCCTCTATTGTATGCGGTTCTTCGCCGATTGTCGCGGAAATCGTATCAAGGCCGACGGGACCGCCGCTGAATTTTTCGATCATGCCCATCAGCAGCTTATGGTCGATATGGTCAAGGCCGAGCGCATCGACTTGAAGACGTTCGAGCGCGTCGTGAGCGATTTCTTCCGTGATGCGGCTGTCGCCGAGCACCTGGGCAAAATCTCTCACCCTTCTGAGCAGACGGTTTGCAACCCGCGGCGTTCCCCTTGACCGTCTGGCGATTTCCAGAGCCGGGGCTTTTTCGATATCCACTTCAAAAACGTCAGCCGTTCTTGACACGATATCTGTCAGCTCTTCCTGCGTATAGTATTCAAGGCGCGACAGCACCCCGAACCGGTCTCTGAGCGGTGCGGTCAATAATCCGACCCTTGTCGTCGCTCCTACAAGCGTAAAAGGGGGAAGGTCGAGACGGACGGAGCGGGCGGACGGGCCTTTTCCAATGACAATATCAAGGCAGAAATCCTCCATCGCCGGGTACAGCACTTCCTCAATTGAGCGGTTCAGCCTGTGAATTTCGTCTATAAACAGCACATCCCCTGGTTCGAGCGCCGTCAAAATGGCTGCCAAATCCCCCGGTCTTTCGATGGCGGGACCTGACGTCGTCCGCATCTCCACACCCATCTCATTGGCCACGATAGACGCAAGCGTTGTTTTCCCGAGACCCGGAGGCCCGTATAAAAGAACGTGGTCCAGCGTTTCCTGCCTCATTTTCGCCGCATCGATAAACACGCGCAGATTTTCTTTCACCTTCTTTTGGCCGATATACTGGGCGAGATTCTGCGGCCTGAGGCTTTGCTCGATTATTGATTCATGGCTGTCTGCTTCACTTGAAACGAGCCGTTCATCCATGAACATCACCTTACTTTAATAATTTTTGCAATGCTTTTTTCACATATTGATCTGTTGAAAGCGCCGTTTCCTCTTTTAAGTGAGGAAGCACTTTTTTAATTTCTTTTTCGGCGTAGCCGAGAACCCGGAGCGCTTCAAGCGCCTCGTCAAGCGCCGTTTCAGCCTCTTGTTTTTCAATGCGCGCTTCATGATTGAACAGGTTGTCAATCATTTCAGGCACGACGTCGGCCAGTTTGCCTTTCAAATCAAGAATAATCTGCCGCGCCGTTTTTTTGCCCACACCCGGAAATTTCACCAAAAAGGCTTCATCTTCCTGTTCGATCGCTTCGATGACGGCTCCGGGATCACCGGAGCCGAGGATGGCGAGCGCCCCTTTCGGCCCGATGCCGGTGACGTTCAGCAGCTTTGTGAAAAGCGCTTTTTCTTCCCGGGTTGAAAAACCGTACAAAGAAAAGGCATCTTCTTTTATATGATGATACGTAAAAATGGTCTCTTGATTGCTTACCTTATAAATAAACGGATTCGGAGTGAAGACCTGATAGCCGATTCCGCCGTTTTCAATCACGATGTATTGGGGAGATACATAATCAATCGTCCCCTTCACGAATTCAATCACACCTATTCACCTCTTTGACTGCTTATCATTGTAACACAAAAACAGCCAAAGTCTTATAGAAAAGTTAACGTATGTTCGCTTTGACACCTTCCATTCAGAAAAAAAAGACATGTGTCACATGTCTTGCGTCAAAGTCAGCCGCTGTAAGTCTTAATATGATCGATCACGCTCTCAAACTCCGCTTTTGTCCTGTACGGTATGCCGTGTTCCAAGTGCTTTTGCAATCGGCTTTCCAGTCTTTCTATATCAATCTGGAAGAAAGATTGAATCGGCTCGGCCAGCGATCCGGGACGGCCGTGAAAAGTGGAGATGACGCCCCCGTCCGTGACGCCGATATAACCGTTAACCTTACTGAGCGGAGAAATGTCATCAACATGCTTACGGAAAAGGACGAAGCCTTTTTTCTGCTCAACGAGCGTCCAGCCCGCATATGCGGCCCAAAAATCCTCCATCGCCAAAACGGTTTCATCCGTATGTTCAATGCCGACATCACCGTCAAGATAGACCTTTTCCAGCTGGACGTGCACCCGAAGCGGCCCGTAATGCTCGACCTCCGCCCCGTATGCGCCTTTTCCTCCGCAAATCAGGGCTGCAGCCGATAAGATAAGCATAAACAATAGACGAGCACCGCAAATTCGTTTCACCAATAACACCTCTTTATTCAATCAAACTCTTGATGCTAGTTTGACCAAAGATGCCGGTGCTTAACCGTTTTCTTTCATTTGTCTGTTTCAGCCGAAAAAAAGCAGCTCTCTAAATGAGGGCTGCTGCGATGATTATGCCCGGCCGGCTGAAATCAGTTTCATTTGTCCGGGCGTCAGTTTGAGCCGGTATCCCCTTACGGTCAGATACACAGTTTTTGCTCCGCGGCTTTTGTCATGCTCCGTTTTTTTCATTCCGGCCCCTCCGTTACGTTTTATTACTTTTATGTTAACACCGCAATATAAAGAGCGTTTTAAGAATATGTAAAGAAATGATGAAGCTTTATCCATAAAAATACTGCCGGATGAAATCATCCGGCAGTCCCGTTTAACGGCTGTTTCTGTTCATGTCTTGCAGCTTTGTAAAAGTAGCGTTGTCGGTAAACACTTGAATTGTACGGCCGTCCGCGAATTTTTTGGCCGCATGTTTGACATGTTTATCATCATTTTTCGTAAAAGGATGATTTGTTCTGACGGCAATGACGACTCTCGTGTCAGTCACGATGACCTGACTATCCTGTACGCCGTTTACTTTTTTCACGCGGTTTGCAACTTTTGCCGCCAACCTGATGTTTTCGGCGTTGTCATACCCATTATAAGACATTGCTGCCGGCGGCGTATTGACATTTCGGCCGTTATATGTGCCGTCCGTCGTTAACGGAACCCCGTCATTAGGCGCGTACTGGTCGGACACGTTTGTCGTATTATGACGGCCGTTTCGGTTTTCCATCATTTCAGAAACGGGTCCTTGATGATCCATTCCGTACTGGCCTCTGCCGTTACCATTATCATTCGAATAATATCCGACCGGACGTGTTGACTGATTGTAGCGTCCGTCATTCATGGCATTATTTGCTCCGCATGCCGTTAAGCTTGCCGTCACGGCTAAAACGCCCGCGATCGTCATCAGTTTTTTACCCAATGGAAAAACCCCCCGTGGATTCATCGCTGTTTGAGCGTTTTCCGCTCATGTTTAGGATGTGCGGCGGGCGGCGGGTTTAAGCTTGTCAGTTATGTCCATTCCTCAGTTGGACATAAAAAAAGGAACGACATACATCGTCCCGAAACATTAATCTTCTTCTTCCTCCGGCCGTCCGAATACTTGATTTGGACTCGGCTGATTCGGCGCGGTATTGGGATTTGCTCCGCCGTAAGGCATAAAATATCCGGCGTTTGCACCCATATTCGGATACGGCTGCACAGGCATATTTGCGTGATGGTGATGTGAACCGTGGTGATGGTGGTGGTGATGATGTGAATCATGGCAGCCGCAATCATCATCCTTATATTTTCCATCATGATGAGGCGCGTTTGCGTAATGTGACGAATATCCGCCGTAATACGGCATTTGACCGTACGGAGCACCGCCGAAACCAGATGCAGAACCATCATAATGCTCTGCATTTTCATGGGCCTGGTTTTCATATTCACCGTAACCCGCTTGCGGCCCAAATCCCGGATGATGGAATCCGTACGGTAACGGCATCGGCATGACCGGAAAGCCTCCAAAACCTCCTCCAAAACCGCCGAAACCTCCGCCTACCGGGAAGCACGGATGGCATAGTCCCGAACCCGGCAGCATCGGTGTCACCGGAACCGGACAAGGACAAGGCATGCACGGCATCGGGTAATGCATAAAAGACGGTTCAACGGCCGGCATATTCGGAAACGGGACATTCGGAATGTTTGGCATGTTCGGCAGATGATAAGCGGCGTTTTCTTCTTCCATCTTTCCGGCTTCAGGCGCCTTTGGCATATTCGGGTAATTCGCGTTTTCCATGTTGATCATTTCCTCCTGTTGTGGAATGTTATTGTCATGCTCTTTTTCTTTCGGCTCGACAAAATGTGTCACCGGTTCCTCCGGCTTAGGAGGCGACCACGGCTGAAACAGCTGATTGGACGGGTAATATTGGTTCATATCAGCTTCCGGCAGCACATTTTCATGCTTTTCAGGGATTGGCGGCACATACGGAATTGACGGCTTTGGTTCTTCCGGTATGGTGTCTTCAATGTCCACAACTGATTTCGGTTTTTCTTTGGCATATGGATGCTCATGCTTATGCGCAGACGTTCCGAAGCCGGCCTTAGGTTCTTTTCTGACCGGAACGGCTTCTGAAGGCACCTTTATCTTCATTCCAGGCATAATTAAGTCTGGATTGCTAAGCTGATGATTCAGTTTTTTTAACTCTTCAAGATCAACTCCGTATTTTTCAGCTATTTTCCAGAGCGAATCGCCTTTTTGAACGATATGAATTTTCAACGTTTTCCCCTCCTATGCACAAAACGTGAACGGTACATTTGTCATTACAATACGTTTCTTCACACTATATGCCGATGGACTGGGCATGATGATAAAAAATTTTGGGAAGGAGGGGAATTTTTATAATTACGTATGACTCAGCATTCTGTTCAAAGCACGAAGCGCTTCTGTCCGAACCGCTTCCGGAACTTTAATGACACCTTTCGGCTCGCCTTTTTCAAGCTGCTCAAGCGACCACAATAAATGCGGCAGGTCGATTCTGTTCATTGTCAGACACGGACACATATCGGGATTCAATGATTCAATCTGTTTATCCGGATGCAAGTGAATGAGGCGCTGAACAAGATTCATTTCCGTGCCGATCGCCCATTTGCTTCCCGGTTCAGCCTGTTCGATCGTATCAATAATGTATTTGGTAGACCCGCTGTCGTCACTGAGCGAGACCACTTCCCGCGAACATTCCGGATGAACGATAATGCGGATGCCGGAATCCCGCTGCCGCAGCTGAGAAATATTTTCCGCTGTAAACTTTTCGTGTACGGAGCAATGCCCTTTCCAAAGGATAACCTTAATGTTTTCCGGATGGTCAGTAAGCAATCGGTTCTGCACCGGGTCCCATACAGCCATTTCTGTCAGCGGAATGCCGAGGTCATAGGCCGTATTTCTGCCTAAATGCTGATCCGGCAAAAATAAAATTCTCTCTTTTTGTTTAAAAGCCCATTTCAGCACACTCCGGGCATTCGAAGAGGTGACGGTCGCTCCTCCGTGCCGTCCGACGAATGCTTTAATTTCCGCCGTCGAGTTAACATATGTTAACGGAATGATGGTGTTACCGTACAGTTCTTGAAGCTCTTGCCATGCTTTGTCCGTCTGCTGAATATCTGCCATATCAGCCATCGAGCATCCGGCGCGCATGTCGGGCAAAATGACGGTTTGGTTATCATCAGTCAGCATATCAGCGGTTTCCGCCATAAAATGCACGCCGCAAAACACAATATATTCCGCCTCTTTATTTTTTTCTGCCACTTGAGCAAGCTGCAGAGAGTCACCTGCCGTATCGGCGAATTGTATTACTTCGTCTTTTTGATAGTGATGCCCCGGAATGAACAGGCGCTTTCCGAAAGCCCGTTTAATGGCGGCGACCCGCTTTTCCATTTCTCCTGTGCTCATGTCTTTATAATGGCTCGGCATCATTTCGGCTGATGCAGTTAGCACGTCAAAAATAGACATCTTAAAAATCCCCCTGTTCCGCAGCCTCAACATCCATGCTGATGTCGGCGCTTTTTACTGAATGAGTCAGAAATCCGAGTGAAATATATTGGACCCCCGTTCCTTTATAAGCGGGCAACGTGTCGAGCGTTATGCCTCCGGATGCTTCCGTTTTGATATGGCCCGGTGTCATACCTGCAAAACGCCGGACGGACTCAGGCGGACAGTTGTCAAACATAATAACGTCTGCACCCGCTTCTATTGCCTCGAGCAGCTGCTGTTCGGATTCGATTTCGACTTCCACCGCAAGCATCTGCCCCGCCGTTTTTCTTGCCCGCTCCATGGCCGCCCTTATCGATCCGCAGGCGGCAATATGATTATCTTTTATCATGATGCCGTCATATAAGCCGAAGCGATGATTAAAGCCGCCTCCGACCCGAACGGCGTATTTTTCCAGCATTCTGAGCCCGGGTGTCGTTTTTCTCGTATCACAAAGCTTGATAGTCGGATCATCAAGACGCCTTTTGGCCTCATCCGTCATTGTCGCAATGCCTGACATTCTTTGTATGAGATTCAGAATGACCCGCTCCCCCGTAAGAAGAGCCGCCGCCTGGCCTTCTATTTCAGCGAGCACGTCTCCTTTTTTCATCCGTTCTCCGTCTTTTTTCAGGGAGCGGATGCGGATATCATCGTGTAAAAGCTTCCATCCTTCACGGATAACGGCTTCTCCGGCAAACACGCCGTCTGTTTTTGCGATGATTCGCGCTTTACATTGCTGATAAGAAAAAATCGCTTGTGACGTCGCATCACCCGTTCCGATATCTTCCTGAAAAAAATGAGTCAGCATTTGTTTCAGCTGCAGAATGTCCATAGTTCCCCAATCCTTTCGTTTTTTCTGATAACTGTTCCAGATGTTGAATGAATGATTTGTTTTCCGTGCCACTCTTTCTCCGTCCCGGGAAAATCAGCGCGAAAATGAGCCCCCCTGCTTTCTTCCCGAATACGGGCAGAGGTCACAACAAGTTGCGCAGTCTTCCATAGGCAGGATAGCTCGGCTTGTTCTATTGTGATATCCTTCACATTTATATGACGCACAGATACGTTGTTAAGCCAGGATGCCAGCGCCTGCATGTTTTCTTTTTCCCTGACGATGCCCGCTCCGGTTGTCATTTTGGCTTGGAGCACATGAAGCGTTGTGTCCGGCACTTGTAAGATGACGTCAGATTTCTTCGGGGTTTTTTTATATCTTCCGTTTAACGGTGTTTGAATGATATGTTCAGCACATCGTTTCCCGCTTGCCAGCGCTTCCAGCAGTGAGTTGCTCGCAAGGCGGTTCGCCCCGTGCAATCCTGTGCAGGAGGTCTCGCCTATGGCGTACAAATCAGGCACGGACGTTTTCCCCCAGGTATCGGCTTTTACTCCGCCCATTAAAAAATGCATTCCGGGTGCTACGGGAATCCCGCTTTCAAGATCAACACCGGCTGTTTGACAAATACCTGTTATGGTCGGAAAACGTTTGTTAAAATCGGCTATTCGGCTGCAATTTATAAAAACAGGATTCTCTTTCATCATTTCTTCATAAATCGCCCGTGAAACCACATCCCGGGGCGCCAAATCTTCAAGCGCGTGTCTGCCAGCCATGATCCTGCGCCCGAAGCGATCCGCTAAATATCCGCCTTCTCCTCTCACTGCTTCAGAAATCAGGCCGTACACAGTCCCGTTTTTCACAAGGAGGGTCGGGTGGAACTGGGTGAACTCCATATCCGTGATCTCAGCTCCAGCGCGGAAGGCAAGAGCGATGCCGTCTCCCGTTATGGCGGAATCATTTGTGTGATATTGGTACAGACTGCCGCAGCCGCCTGATGCAAGCACTACACAATCCGCTCTTCTGTAAGAAACAGTCCCTGAAGCATCCTTTACGGCAACGCCTGCGCATCGTCCGTGTTCAATCAGCAGATCAACAACCGTCTCTTGTTCAATGATCCGTATGCCGTCCCTCAGCTGCTGAACCAGAAACTCAACCAACATCCGGCCGGTCGCATCTCCCCCGGCGTGCAGAATCCTCCTTTTGGAATGAGCGCCTTCCCTGCCGAGACAAAACGTTCCGTCCGACTTCGTATCAAAAGGGAAATGGCCTTCTATCAGCCTGTTTATCATGCTCTGTCCGCTTTTCAGCAAATGCCGCACGGCTGTCACGTCATTGTGTCCGCATCCCGCATACAGTGTATCGTTCACATGGGATTCTATCGAGTCATCTTTTGCGTATGAAACAGCAATCCCGCCTTGAGCATAATGCGAATTGCTGTTCGTTACGTTTCTTTTTGTGATGACGGTCACTTGGTATGACGGAGGAAATGAGGAAGCACAGGCAAGGGCCGCCGTCCCCGAACCAATGACGATAATTGTTTTTTCAGACATACATCACCCTCCTGTTATTTACACCTGTCTTGACACCTATATTTACACAACGATAAAATAAACTCAAGCTTTTTTTAACATAAACGGATAGGAGACGGGCTGTATGATTTATCTTGATTACGCGGCGGGAGCGCCTTTAAGCAAAGAAGCCGCGAAAGTCTTTCAGCATCTCAGCACAGAGGTATACGGCAATGCAAGCAGCCTTCATGACGCCGGAGGAAGAGCGGCGGACGTGCTGGAATATTGCAGACATTCTGCAGGCAAATTGATCGGCGGAGCGGCAGACGGCATTTACTTTACAAGCGGCGGAACGGAAGCGAACATCCTGGCCGTCCAATCATTGCTGCACGGCCTGCCCGATCACAAAAAACATTTTATTACGACCGCAATGGAACACCATTCGATCCATAATGCCGCTGCGTTTTTAGCTGACCGTGGAATTGATGTCACCATCATATATCCTGACGAAAACGGCCTTATAACCGAGGACATACTGGCGGCTCATATCCGTCCTGACACGGGGCTCGTTTCCATACAGCACGCCAATTCAGAAACCGGCCTCATCCAGCCTGTGAATCGTCTGGCCGCTTTTCTTCACCAGAGAAACATTTTGCTGCATTGCGATTGTGTTCAAAGTTTCGGCAAACTGCCGATTGATGCGGATCAGGCGGGAATCGACGCCCTTTCCGTCTCCGGTCATAAAGTATACGGCCCGAAAGGCACCGGGGCTGTTTACATTCGGCCCGGTGTCAGCTGGAACCCGGTTTATCCGCATACCGTGCATGAAAACGGGTTCAGGCCCGGTACGGTGAATGTGCCGGCCATCGGCGCTTTTACCGCTGCTGCGGAGTATGCAGTGAAACATATGGAGGAACACCGTGAGCATGCTGACAGGCTGAGGAATTATTTGTATGACCAAATTCGGCGTCAAGGCCTCCCCATTTCATTTTCAGAGGAAGAAACCGGCGGTGAATGCCTGCCCCACATTGTCGGGTGTTTTTTTCACTCCTTTGAAGGACAATATATTATGTTAGAATGTAATCGTAACGATATTTGCATCTCAACCGGGAGCGCATGTTCCGCCGGCAGCCACGGCCCTTCTTCAGCTATGAAGGCGCTGAGAAAAACCGAACGGGAAGCGCGGCAGTTTTTCCGGATCTCATTCGGAAACGAAACAACATGTGAACAGCTCGATATGCTGATACATACATTTACGGCGCTATGGGAGCAAAAGAAAGGAGAATCAGCAATTTGACAGAAGGAACGAAGCTTACTGGGGAGAAAAGACGCGACATGCTGCTTCATTGGCTGAAAGAAGCCGGCTCGCCATTAACAGGAGGCGAATTGGCCAAAAAAGCAAATGTCTCAAGACAGGTGATCGTGCAGGACATATCGCTTTTGAAAGCAAAAAACGAGCCGATTATCGCGACGAGCCAAGGCTACTTATACATCAGCATGAATGCCGGCGGCGAAAAAAATGCCGAACGGATTGTCGCCTGTCTGCACGGCCCGGAGCGGACGGAAGAAGAGCTTGCACTTATTGTCGATGAAGGCGTCACCATAAAGGACGTCATAATTGAACACCCCGTATACGGCGATTTAACCGCCGCCATAAGAGTCAGTACACGGAAAGAAGTCAAACAATTCATGGATCACATTAACTCGACAAATGCCGCTTACCTTTCACAGCTGACCGGAGGCGTGCACCTCCATACGTTAAGCGCCCCGACAAAAGAGCGGATTGACCAAGCCTGCCAAGCGCTGGACGACGCGGGTATTTTAATAAAAGATTAAAAAAAAGCCCCCTGAAGGGCTTTTTTTATCTCGAATAGGATTGATATGTTCCCAGAAGCTTGACCCGGCAGCCGAGGGCTTCCATCTCTTGAACGGCACCGGGAATGAGAACCTGATCCATCGCCTGTTCAATATCAATAATAAAGAAATAGTTGCCGAGACCCGTTTTTGTCGGCCGCGATTCGATCTTTGATAAATTCAGGTTTCTCCATGAAAAAGCGGACAGCACCCTGTGCAGCGCACCTGATTGGTCATCTTGGGGAAGCGTTACCATCATCGTCGTTTTCGGCCGTGAAGACAGTTTCGCATTCACTTCGAATGAGACGTCTTTTTCAGGCGAAAGAATGACAAATCTCGTGTGGTTGTCCTGATAATCCTGTATATCCCGCTTCACGATGCTCAATCCGTATGTAGCGGCGGCCATTTCATTTGCAATCACGCCGATCGGAAGGTCCGAATGCTCACTGACATACTTAGCAGCCGCACCTGTTGACTTCGCATACTCATAAGGAACGGACGAAAAATGCCGGTGAAGAAATTTGTGGCATTGCGCAATCGCATGGGAATGAGAATAAATTTTCTCAAGTTTTTTCCACTCATTTTCTCTCGAAGGGTGAACGAGCAGATGCTGGTGAATCGGCAGCGTCATTTCCCCCACGATCGCAAGAGGCTGCTCATGAATCAAATAGTCAATCGTTAAGTTAACCGAGCCTTCCAGCGCGTTTTCCAAAGGAACAAATGCAAGATCAACTTCTCCCGCAACCGCCGCATCCATGCATGCCGGTATTGTTTGATAAGGTGCTTGTGTCACGCTGTTTTGAAAGCAGGAACTGACTGCTAGATGTGTAAATGTGGCTTCTGGCCCTAAATAACCGACTTTCATGTCTCTTCTCTCCTTACGCGCCTGACCCTAAGATCTCAACTTTTTCTATAAAATCAAATTTTCTCAGTTTATTCATTAACGTATGAATGTTTTCTTCCATTGCGGACGTACTGATTGAGAGCGTGACATTCGCCCTGCCCTGAAGCGGAATCGTCTGGTGAATGGAAAGCACGTTGCTTCCTGAGTCAGCCACCGCCTGCAATAGCTGGGATAACGCGCCTGACCGATCCTCCAAATGAAAGAAAAGTGTGATTATTTGTTCTTTAACCATCGTGTAAAAAGGGAAAACCGCATCTCGGTATTTGTAAAAAGCGCTTCTGCTTAAATCAACTTTCTGCACAGCATCTGCAACCGATTCAGCCTTTTTTCTGTCGAGCAGCTTTTTGACTTCAAGGGTTTTTCGCATCGCATCAGGCAGAACGTCTTCACGCACTAAATAAAATGTCTCTTCTTTCACCTGCACCCCTCCCTTTTACATCAGAGAGCCTGCATTGCAAGCTCTCCGTTTTTTTAATCAATAAATTCAAATTCAAATTCCAGAAGCCGGATGATATCGCCGTCTTTAGCACCGCGTTCTCTGAGCGCTTCATCAACGCCCATACCGCGCATCTGTCTTGCAAAACGCTTGACGGATTCGTCACGGGAAAAATCAGTCATTTTAAAGAGGCGTTCCAGGCTGTCACCTGAAAGCACAAACGCGCCGTCCGGATCACGGGTAATGTTAAATGGAATTTCTTCATCTTCCATCGTGTACATTACGCGGTTTTCCGCCAGTTCTTCTTCATCATACAGCGGGAATTCAGGCGTTGTTTCCAGCTGGTTGGCGACTTCAAACAGAAGATCGCGGAGCCCTTCTCTCGTCACAGCGCTGATCGGGAAGACAGGATGGTCATCCTGAAGCTTTTCTTTAAACGCTTTAAGATTTTCAGCCGCTTCGGGCATGTCCATTTTATTCGCAACGATAATTTGCGGACGCTCCGTCAGCCGCAGATTATATTCACTGAGCTCCTGATTAATGGTGACATAATCCTCATACGGATCACGGCCTTCCATCGCTGACATGTCAATGACGTGAACGATGACGCGCGTCCGTTCGATATGGCGGAGAAATTGGTGGCCTAAGCCGACTCCTTCGTGCGCTCCTTCAATCAGGCCGGGCAGATCCGCCATGACGAAGCTTCTTCCGTCATCCGTTTCCACCATGCCCAGATTCGGAACAAGCGTTGTAAAATGATAATCGGCGATTTTCGGCTTTGCCGATGAAACGACAGACAGAAGCGTAGATTTTCCGACGCTCGGGAAGCCGACGAGACCTACGTCTGCAAGCACTTTCAGTTCAAGCACGATATAGCGCTCTTTTCCGGGCTCTCCGTGCTCTGACAGCTGCGGTGCCGGGTTGGCCGGTGTCGCAAAGCGGGTATTTCCGCGTCCGCCGCGTCCGCCTTTTGCGATGACGGCACGCTGCCCGTGCTCAGTCAGATCGGCAATGACCTGTTTTGTATCGTCATCCGTTACGACTGTGCCGGGCGGAACTTTAACAACCATATCGTCCGCATTTCTGCCGTGCTGGTTTTTAGACATGCCGTGCTCGCCGCGTATCGCTTTGAAATGCCGCTGGTACCGGAAGTCCATGAGCGTGCGCAGTCCTTCATCAACCTCAAAAACGACGTCGCCTCCATTACCTCCGTCACCGCCGGCAGGCCCGCCTTTCGGCACATATTTTTCACGGCGGAACGCAACCATTCCGTTACCGCCGTCGCCGCCTTTTACATATACTTTCACCTGATCTACAAACATAATATCCTCCGTTCTAAACCGTAAAAAACCGCTAGTTCATTCCAATTTCGGCCACACATTCATGGCCGGTCAGCTCAAATTGCATGACATCAAAGTCCTCATGCCGGGATTTGCGAAATTCATCAAACACATCTGCATTTGCAATCGTTCCATGAAAATCGAGATATACAATAAGCTGTCTGTCAGGGTGATCCGTCTGCAGCGATACGGTCAGATGATTTTCACTTTCATTGTTTACCGCCAGACCGAACAGATGAAACAGTTTTCTCATCAGGTTCGACAGCTTTTGATCATATGCCGATAAATCTTTAATTTCTCCGAGCACTTCGTATTCGAGCCTCATATAACGGGACTTCCAATTAAATGTAAGAAAGTCAAACGCCAAGTGCGGGGTTTTCAGGTTTGAGAGCTTTGATTCGTGCTTTGCATCTATGACCATTTCGTCAATAATTTCAACGACCCTGTCATACTTCTGCAAACTTAAGTTTCCTTTTATCAGCTGCAGCTTATTCATCCAATCATGACGGAAATGGCCCATTAATTGGATCAGCTCATTGATCAGAGCCGCATCGCTTACAGGTTCTTCTTGTTTCTTCGATACATCCTTCATTTTCGCACTCCCAATCGTTTAATTTCTTTTTAGGAGTCTTGATAAGTGTGTACTATGAATTATAACAGAGAAGGCTTTGTTAAAAAAACACTTGTTTTTCCTGGTTCATCATGTTCCTTTTTCGGATCGCATACAATGCGGATGCCAGGCAGAAACATTTTTGGTATCACTGCTTGGGGAACATATCCAGTGGGTATGGGAAGCTGATGTCCTCATTCAAGGCGGGGTTCACTCACGCATCCTCTGCTTTTCATTCTTGATGTTACTCCGCTTACTGCAAAAAAAACTCCAGTCAACGACCGGAGTTTTTTGTGTCATTATTGAGCTACAGGATATACGCTCACTTTTTTGCGGTCACGGCCGAAACGTTCGAATTTAACAGTTCCGTCGATTTTAGCAAAAAGAGTGTCATCTCCTCCGCGGCCCACGTTTTCACCTGGGTAGATTTTCGTTCCGCGTTGACGGTAAAGGATAGATCCGCCTGTTACGAATTGACCGTCTGCACGTTTAGCGCCTAAACGTTTAGATTCAGAGTCACGTCCGTTCTTTGTAGAACCTACACCTTTTTTAGAAGCGAAAAACTGAAGATCTAATCTAAGCATGTAACTCACCTCCTATATTTGGTTTGCAGTCAACCGTAAGTGTTCACTGTAATCCCGCTCGATCGTTTCAAGAGAAACAATCATGCCTTCAATCAGCAGCTGCGCTTTTTGCAAAGCTTCCTGATCAGCGGCTTCAGGGAATTCAAAGTAGAAATAACCCCCGTCCTCGCCTATATCAAGAATCGGTTCGAGAGGAGCCAGCGCGATAACCGCATTGACCGCTCCGAAAACGACAGCCGTGACCCCGGCGCATACGAGATCTCGTCCATGTTCAGCAAAATCGGCATGTCCCGTCATTTCAAAGGACAATATGCCCCCGTCATTCCGGGATCTTCGAATTGTTGCCTCAATCATGCTTACGCGTTGATTTTTTCGATTGTCAATTTAGTATAAGGCTGACGATGACCTTGTTTTTTATGAACATTTTTCTTTGGCTTGTAACGGAAAACAGTGATTTTTTTCGCACGGCCTTGTTTTTCAACTTTAGCTGTAACTGTCGCGCCTGCAACTGTTGGGTTGCCGACTTTCACGCTGTCTCCGCCAACAAACAATACGTCTTCAAACGTCACTGTTTCACCTGCTTCAGCAGCAAGTTTTTCGATGTAAACAGTTTGACCTTCTTCAACTTTGATTTGTTTTCCGCCTGTTTTAATGATTGCGTACATTCTCTGCACCTCCTATTAGACTAAGACTCGCCAGCAACAGGGGGCTTTAAAGCTCTTATCACCTGTCCCGAGCGGTTGTAGCATTGGTGCTACATCCATAACATTAAAAAATATATCAGAACCAAAAGGATATGTCAATCTATTTCTAGTAAGGCAGCAGCAGGTCTTCCATAGAGGAATCTGTCCGTTTATCGGCAAAATACGCATGAAGCACTTCATTTTCATCGAGCTGGCTGAGCTTTTCGCCGGCTTTTTCAACGATAATGGGGTGCTTGCATCCCCGTTTGAATTCGGCCATGACATGCTTTACTTTGGCATCGGCCGCGACCGTCAAAGGATGCAGCATGGCGACATCGCGGTTTTTGCCGTAGTATCTCTCCAAAAGAAACCTCAGCTGAATATAATGCCGCTTCCGGTATTCATCCCATAAAGAAGCGGCGAGAAAGACGAACAGCACCCATGCGCTGACCTGAAGGGGGACGGCCAGCACAATCCAGCAGCAGAGCAAAAGCGCGGAAACGGCCGATGTCTGCAGGCTGAGGAGATGCGCTTTTTGAAAAGCCATTTGTTTAGAGAAGTATAAAAACACGAACTTTCCGCCGTCAAGCGGCCAGATCGGCAAAAGATTGATGAAAAGAATGGAGAGATTATAAAAGGTAAACATCTCAAATGTCTGCTCACTTGCAAAGCCTGACATGAAAAAGAGCCAGGCTGCCGCCTGAAGCCACACATGCTGAAGCGGGCCCGCCAGAATGACCGCGAATTCCTCTTTAAGCGGCCGGTTTCCGTGCTCCTCCACCTCAACCGTCCCGCCGAAAGGGAGCAGAAAGATGCGTTTAATGCGCCACGAAAAAAACACAGCCAGAGCAGCATGCCCCAGCTCATGAACGGATACGACCAGCAAAAGACACAGCAGCGCTTTGATGTGCCCCGTCATAAGACCAAGCCCCATGATAATCCAAAGAAAAGGATGGACATGAATTTTAAAAAGGAGGATGAGCCATTTATTCATCAAATGTGATCACCTGGATCGGATCTATGAATTTATCGCCATCCTGGATCGCGAAATAGTACTGGCCTTTACTTTTATCGTTGAGCTTGATCGAACCGATCTTTTTCCCTTTATCGACAAAGTCGTACAATGAAACATTAACATCTTTTAGCCGGCCGTAAATGCTGCTGGTATTGTCGGCGTGCTGCACCTTCACCGTCAGTCCTGTTTTTTTATCTTTGCTCACTTCCATAATGTAGCCTTCTTTTACGCTGTCAATGGCTTCGCTGGCGGTTTCGACGACGACGCCTTCTCCGTTATTTTGAAAGTCCTGCTGGATTTTCCCCGCGGCAGGAACGGCCATATCCTGACTGACCGCCACCTGACCGTCCTTCTTTTTCGTTCCCGGCGTAAGAAAAGCGAGCGGGTTTCCGAAGGAAGATACGAACCAATTGCTTACGGCAGCAAACTGAAATTCTTTTTGAAAGGTTTGTGCGATCGCCGGTTTGATCTGACTCAGCGGCTGTTTGTCAGTTTTATAGGCAATAGCGGAGATCAGTACGAGACAGGCGGCCAGCAGGCATTTTAAAATAATAGAATGAGCACTGATCAATGGATGCCGTCCGTTAAATTCGGGCGGGTGTTCCGTTTGATATTCGTAGTCCGGTAGAAGCTTGTGCTTTTCCTGCTCCTTGACCGTCTGCCACGCGGGAAAATTCTGCGTTTGGGCGTTTTGAACGAAAGTCCGTTTTGATTCAGGCCGCTGTTTTCTTCTTTTGGCCAGTCTTTTTCTAATTTCATCAGCTCTGTGACTCATCGCCATCATCCTTTGCAATCGTTGGGTTTGTACATCCTATGTCTTGTCCATTGCAAATATGCGCTCTTGAAAAACAAAAAAGACCTGATAAGCTGGGCTTCATCAGATCTTTGTATTCTGGTATATATTATGAACGCACGCCGAAAAATGACTTGATTTTCGCCATCATCCCTTTTTGCTGCTCTTCAAGCACCTGCAAAGGAACGGATTCTCCTAAAATGCGCCGGGCGATATTGCGGTACGCAATGCTGGCGCGGTTTTTGGAATTCATGGCAATCGGTTCGCCGATATTTGAAGCCCTGATCACTTCATCATCGTCAGCAACGATTCCGAGGAGATCAATAGACAGATGATGAACAACTTCATCCACATCCATCGTGTCACCGTTTTTCACCAGATGATTTCTGATGCGGTTCACGATAAGGCGCGGCGGTTCGATATCTTCCTGCTCCAAAAGTCCGATAATGCGGTCAGCGTCCCGCACCGCTGATATTTCCGGCGTCGTCACAACAATCGCCTTATCAGCTCCGGAGACGGCATTTTTATAGCCTTGTTCAATTCCGGCCGGACAATCAATAATGACATAATCAAATTCCTGCTTAAGCTCCTGCACAAGCGATTTGATCTGCTCAGGGACAACAGCCGTCTTGTCGCTTGTCTGGGCAGCCGGCATTAAATGAAGCAGATCATCAAAACGTTTGTCTTTGACAAGCGCCTGATGCGTCTTGCATCTGCCTTCAATTACATCTACTAAGTCGTAAATAATTCTGTTTTCAAGACCCATTACGACATCAAGGTTGCGCAGTCCGATATCTGTGTCTACCAAACAGACGCGCTTCCCTAAAATGGCTAAGGCGGTACCGAGGTTTGCAGATGTTGTTGTTTTACCTACTCCGCCTTTTCCCGAAGTTATTACGATAGCCTCACCCAATTTCACATTCCTCCCTCAAGCCTTGTTAGATCAGGTCTTAAATGAGCCAATTGCTGAAGGCGTTCAATGACCATATTTCCGTCAGTATCTAAATAAGCACATTCCATGTCGTTCCCTTTTTGAATGTGGTCTGGGGAGCGATTTAACACGTGATTGATCCTCAATTGTGTCGGCATCATTTCTGATGCGGCGATCACAGCCCGGTTATTTCCGTTATAACCCGCGTGGGCAATCCCTTTTAATGAACCGAGAACAAATATATTTCCTCCGGCTCTGATCGTACCGCCGGGATTCACATCTCCGATTAAAAGCAAATCTCCCGTCACGTGAAGCACCTGGCCCGAACGGACGATTTTGGAAACAGAAACAATTTCCTGCTCCTCTTTCATCCGCTGCGCTTCTTCTTTGGCGATGACTTCACTGTCAATTGAATGCACGACTAAATCTTTCTTTGACGCGATCAGATCAGTCAGCTGCTCTGCCTGTTCCTGATACAGATACCGATGCCCGAGTTTAATATGAACACTGATTTTTTGGCCTTTGCCATCAGTATATTGTTCAATCGACAGCATGTTTTGAAGACCATCGAGAAGCTCATCAAAAGAACACGCATCATCCAGATGCAATGTTAAGCCGTTTTTTGTTCCTTTTATTGTTACATATTGCTGCTTTTTGGTCTTCATCAATGTTCACCTCAACAACATACTCTTTTCGTCAAAAAAAGATAAAATCCTTTTTACTCATCTCTTAATTCTTTCTTCAGACTTATATAAAACAGCCTGAAGGGCAGGACTAATATAACGGCTCCCGCAATATTCAGCAAAGCGGTCGGCAAGAACCTCTGAATGACAAAATCGTTAAATGTCATTGTGCCGCTGCGGATTAACGTCTGAATGCCGTAGACGTAAAATTCAAGCACACATACGCTCAGCACCGCAACCAGAATGACCATCAGGGCGTTTGTCTGCAGCACTTTAAACGCTTTGGCCGCCAGATAGCATAAACCGGCAAAACCAAACATATAAACGCCTAAAACACCCGTATAATTGATGTCATAAAGAAATCCGAAAATCAAACCGTAGATCACCGCATGCTTTTGGTTGATATAAGCGGACATAAAAATCAGCGCAAGCAAAAGAAAATGCGGAACGACCTGCTGCTCGACGGAAACGAAAGGAAAACGCACCAGATCCGTATAGATGCTTTCCGCACAAAAGACCAAAATCATAATCAAAGGGAGAAGGAAACGTTTCACGATCCTTCCTCCCCTGTTGCTACGCTTCGGTTCACGACGATGACATGGTCAAGATCGTACAGGTCGGCAGCCGGTTTCACGTAAGCGATTTTCGTCAGGCCGTAAGCATCTGATTCTACATCGGTCACTTCCCCAACCGTCAGCCCTTGAGGAAATACGCCGCCCGTTCCGGATGTCTCCACGAGGTCACCTTTTTTCACTTCACGTTTTTCATCCGGCTCAAGGATGGTCATTTTCAGAGTCTGTTTCTTTTTATCATACCCTTCAATTAAACCGTAGCCTTTGCTGCCCTTTTTGCCGGAGATTTTGGTGGCCACTCTGTTATTGCGGTCAACATCGCTCAGCAGCTGAACGGCGGATGTGAAACTGTTGAGTCCGCTGCTTTTGATCTTTCCGACCAGCGCACCCTTTTCGTTCGTGACAGCCATGTCTTTGGCCACTTTCTGCTTCGTTCCCTTATTGATCATGATCTGCTTGTACCATTGATCAGGGTTTCTGGCGATAACGGTCGCTAAAATCGGATCATAGTCGGAAATTGATTTGACATGCCCGAGTTCATCACGCAGCTTCTTGTTTTCATCTTTGAGTTCTTGGAGCTTCGCTTCATATTGTGTCTGTCCGTCCAGCTTTTGTCTTAAGCGTTCGTTTTCCTTGTACGTGTTTTTCAGGTCTTTTATGTCCCCGAAGAACCCTGCAAAATATTCGGCAGGCGTGTGAAAAATGTTTTGAAATACTCCCGTCGTATCACCGATCAGCTTTTCAGGCCAGGTGGTATTACGGCCGTTCTTCAGCGAGAATCCAATCATAGCCACCAATATGATAATACACAGAAGTAATAGCATTAACCGTTTGTTCGGCATCGTGATACACCTCTTCTATTTAACTCCTGATTATCTTGTTTTTCCTTTGAAAAGATGGATGTGCTCCAGTGCTTTTCCAGTGCCGATCGCAACACAATCCAGCGGATCTTCAGCGATAAGAACAGGCATTTTCGTTTCGTCGCTGATGACTTTGTCGAGATTGCGGAGCAGGGCGCCTCCCCCTGTTAATACAATACCTCTGTCCATAATATCAGCGGCCAGCTCAGGCGGTGTTTTTTCAAGCGTGCTCTTCACCGCGTCAACGATTGAGAGAACTGTATCACGCAGTGCATTTGCAATTTCCGTTCCCGTGATTTCGATCGTTTTCGGCAGACCTGTCAGAAGATCGCGGCCGCGGATTTCCATTGACGCATTTTCTTCACCGGTTTCTGCTGAACCGATTTCCATTTTAATAGCTTCCGCCGTACGGTCACCGATCATCAGATTATATGTTTTTCTGATATAGCTGATGATTGAGTCGTCCATTTCGTCACCGGCTACGCGGATTGACTGAGACGTGACAATGCCGCCTAAAGAAATGATCGCCACTTCAGTTGTTCCGCCGCCGATATCAACGACCATGCTGCCCGTCGGCTCCCATACCGGAAGATTCGCGCCGATTGCTGCCGCAAACGGTTCTTCAATCGGATAAGCGTCACGTGCGCCCGCTTGTCTTGTCGCATCGATGACCGCCCGTTCTTCAACGGCCGTAATACCTGACGGCACACACACCATAACGTAAGGCTTTCTCGCAAACAATCCTTTATTTTTCACAGCCTGATTAATGTAGTATTTCATCATTGTCGCAGTTGTTTCATAGTCAGCGATAACGCCGTCTTTCATCGGACGGAGCGCGACCACGTTGCCCGGAGTTCTTCCGATCATGTTTTTCGCATCGTTACCGACCGCAACGATGGACTTCGTATCCGTTTGCAGAGCAACGACAGACGGCTCTCTCACTACGATTCCTTTTCCTTTAACAAACACAAGCGTATTCGCGGTTCCCAAATCTATACCAAGGTCTCTTGTACCAATTCCGAACATATGTATGTATCTTCCTTTCTTAAAGCAAAAATACCCTAAAGGGAAAAACTCATAAAATCTATTATATCTTAAATCAACGAAAAAAAAAGTGTTACAAATATCCTTTTTCCTTTAAACTCACAAATTTTTTGTCACCAATGACCAAATGATCCAGCAGCTCGATGCCGATTAAATTTCCGCACTCAAAAAGCCGCCTGGTTACCTCTATATCTTCCCTGCTCGGTGTAGGATCTCCTGAAGGATGATTGTGAACACAAATGAAGGACGCGGCGGATCGTTTGAAAGCTTCTTTAAACACCTCCCGCGGGTGGACAATAGATGAATTCAGACTTCCGATAAAAACGGTGCGTTTATGAATGACTTGATTTTTGGTATTTAAATATAAACAGACAAAATGCTCCTGGGATAAAAAGCGCATATCCTCCATCACATACTTCGCCCCGTCTTCCGGAGAGCGGATGACGCAATGCTCCCCGGCGGATGTCTTATGAATGCGGCTCCCCAGCTCAATTGCGGCAAGAATCTGAACGGCTTTCACCGTGCCGATTCCCGGAATGCTGGAAAGCTCCTGGGCAGAGGCGCCTTTTAACAGTCGCAGCCCGTCAAACGTCCGCAGCAGCCGGTGAGCGAGGTTCATGACGGACTCATGTTTCGTTCCCGTCCTCAGCAGGATGGCGAGCAATTCATTGTTAGAGAGATGTTCGGCTCCGAAGTGCAGAAGCCGCTCTCTCGGTTTTTCTTTTTCGGGGAAATCTCTTAATTTTAACGGCAGATCACGGATGATCAACCCCTCCTTGTTCCCCTTCCCGGTTTGAACATCAAGCTTTTATATTAAATTCTTTCAAGGCTCTCATTGTTTTAGCGACAGGAAGCCCGACGACAGAATAAAAATCACCGTCTATTTTTTTCACTAAAAGCGCGCCTTTTCCTTGGATGCCGTATGCACCTGCTTTATCCATCGGTTCTTTTGTTTCAATGTAGAGCTGTATGTCGTCTTCACTGAGCGGCCAAAACGTCACTTCCGTCGTGTCACAGAACGTTTCTTTCCGGTCATGCGTCTGAATGCTGACCGCCGTAATGACTTGATGGCTTCGGCCGGAAAGCCTCCGCAGCATGTGTGCCGCTTCTTCTCTGTCATGCGGTTTGCCGAGGCATTCGCCGTCTATGCACACCATCGTGTCAGCCCCGATAACGACTGCATCGGGATTTTCGGCCAATACAGCACCGGCTTTTTGCTCGGCCAAACATTGGACGTTTTCTTCCGGCGAAAGGTTTCGATTTAATTTTTCTTCTGTGCGGCTTGCAATAATGCTGTAAGGAATCTGAAGAAGAGTAAGGAGTTCTTTTCTTCGCGGAGATTGTGATGCGAGTATTAAGCGTTTTGTCATGATTGTCATCCTTTCAGGGTTTGCTTAAGAAAAAAAGATACTTGTCTATCCTACCAAATCAAACGGGCAACCACAATTTCAGAAAAATAACTTTTTGATGACAAAATAAAAAATCCCGCCGGATGACGGGGAATGAGATACTATTTTACAACACTTAAAAGCTCTTTTTGGGCTTTCCAGCCGGATTCTGAACCCGGCGTTTCCAGTTCTTTCAGCGCTTGAAGCACGGCCTCTTTCTGCTTTTTGTCAGCGGCGTCTGCACCGTCTGCCGCTTTTGCCGCTTCAGCCACTTCCGTTTTTGAAAGATCTTTGCCGGTAATCGCTTTGGCGGAGAGCTCAGATGCTTGTTTAAAAGAGTCTTCCAGTCCTGAATCGACCGCAAAGCTGAGCTCTTTTCCGCCCCAAGCCTCAAAATCATGGTCTATCAGTGTCTGACCCAATTGCTGTGATAGGCTTTTTTCCGCTGCAAGCCCGGCGATCACGTATGTGTATCCGTCTTCTTTAGCCAGAGAGACGGCCGAGTATCCTTTTTCAGTCAGCTGGTCAACAAGGGTTTGCGCTCCTTTTTCTGATGAAAATTTTCCGGCCTGCACCGCATATGTTTTATAGTTTCCCTCTGAAGATTCCGCATCTCCTGTGCCGGCTGTTTCAGATTTGTCTTTAGAAACATCTCCCGCTTTCGCCGTCTGCCCTTGTGAACCTTTGTCAGCTGATGCTGGAGCGGAGGCTTCTTTACTTCCCGACATATTTAAGGCGACAAGGCCGAGCCCGGTGCCTAAAACAGCCGCAACAGCAATTGTCGTGACCGCTTTTTTAACTGGAGAAGACGGCTGCTTTGTTTTCGGAAAATGAGGGCCGTTTTTTTTCTTCTGGTATGGCGGAACGACTTTCGGGTCATCTTCAAATACCTCAGAATTCTTCTCATGATCCCAATTGAAATCTTCTTCTTTCGGATCTTCATGGGATGCAGCGGTCTCCTGCTCCGCCTTTTTTGTTTCTTCCCAATTTGAAAATGTGACGGTTTTCTCCCCGCCTTCTTTCACATCTTCTTGTCCATACATCGTTTCTTCTTGTCCGTTAATGGTTACTTTAAGGGCATTGTTTTTTGCGTTGCTGTGCTTTTTGCTCTTCCTTTTTTTCAACGTCTCTTCCCCCTTGCATTCGTCTTGGCCGTACTTTGAACTGATCATGGTTCACACTTTAGCATAGGCGAAAAAAAAAAGAACAAGACTTTTGTCGTCTTGTCCAAAAAACGTTCGCCAAATTTTTCAAGCCCCGCCTGAAGCGAGCTTGATGTAAAACGAAAACAGCTCTTCACCGTATAAATAACTCAAAGCGCTCCCGGCTGAGATGGCCGGCGCAAACGGAAATGGCTGCTTTTTACCAAGCCTGCCCCGGGCTGCGGCGCACATACCGTATACGGCTCCGATCATAACGGAAAGAAAGAATGCAATGAGCACGAGCTTCACGCCGAGCGTCAGGCCGATCACCCCAAACAGTTTCACATCACCTGCGCCGATGCCTCCTTTACTGACAAACATGATAAAAACAAGCAGAAAAAATCCGCAAACGGCTCCGGCAAACCCTGCATACCATGAATCCAGCGGAGAAAACATACGGCCGGCGATAAAAAGCGGAAGAAAAAACAGCAGAACCTTGTCAGGAATCAGCATATATTGCAGATCCGTCACGGTAACAATCATGAGCAGAGACAGAAATAACAGCGCGACTAACAGTTCTTTTGAGAAACCGAAATGAATGCCTGCAGCCGTGAATAAACACGCCGTCCAGCATTCCGCCGCCGGATACATAACCGACAGCTTTGCACGGCAGTTTCTGCATCTGCCTCTTTGCAGAATATAGGAAACGACGGGCACAAGCTCCCCCCAGGAGAGCGGCAAGCGGCAAAACGAACAGGCTGAACGCGGCGAAATAACCGAGATTCGCAGCGGGATACGGCACGCTGCTGTATAAAAAAAAGAACCGAAAATCAAGCCGAGAAAAAACAGAATCAAAAGCACTCAGACCACACCTTTACTATCAATCTGGCTCAGATTATAGCAAAGAAAAACACCATGACTGAAATGGCTGAAAATATATTTTCAGCATAAAAACACCCGGCAAAACCGTAAAATGGTCCGCCGGGCATCCGAGGGGCTGTCAGATAAGCCGCTTTCTCATTTCGGAAATAAAATATAAGGAGCCGGTAATGATGATGACATCATCCGCCCCGTCTTTTTGTTCTATCCATTCTTTCACACTGTCCGGGTTCTCATCGAAGCTCTTATCCGCTAGACTGCTTGCGTTATAAAGGGCTTCGGCGCTTGAAGCACGCGGAAAGTCAAATGATACAAAGTGAATGGAATCCGCTTCGGTTTCAAGCTTTTTAATCATTTCCTGATACGGTTTGTCTTTTAATGCGCTGAATACGACATGGACGTTTTTACCGGCAAAGCGCTGCCGGATCGTTTCTGTCAGCGTTTCAACGCCCTCTTCGTTATGCGCGCCGTCCGCAAACACTAAAGGGCGGCTTTGAAGACGTTCAAACCGGCCCGGCCACGATGCTTTTTTCAGGCCGTTTCGTATCGCTTCTTCAGAAATGGCTGCGGCTTCCATGCGATTCAGCCATTCAGCGGCCAATATCGCCAATGCCGCATTCTGTCTTTGGTGAATGCCGATCAGCGACGTTTGAATGTTTTCATAGCATTTCGTTTCCGTTTCCAGCGAAAAGCTTTCACCGGAAGGAAGCGCCGCTTCATTAAACAGTCTGCACGTTTTATATAGTGACTGATACGGAGCCTGCTTTTTTTCGGCTTCCGCTTCAATAACGCCGAGTGCTTCCGGCTGATTGACGCCCGTAATGACCGGAATGGAATTTTTAATGATACCGGCTTTCTGCCCGGCGATCTCCTCGATGGTATTGCCTAAAATCGCCATATGGTCATGTCCGATACTTGTAATGACCGACAGGAGCGGATTCACAATATTGGTTGAATCAAATGTGCCGCCGAGCCCCGCTTCAAAAATGACAAAATCGATATCAGCCCGCTTCGCAAAATATAAAAATGCACACGCTGTAATGATTTCAAATTCTGTCACCGTTCCGGCATCGGTCTTATCAAGCTCATCGACTATCGGTTTTATGTCATTAACGAGCGTTCTCCATTCCTCATCAGAAATCGGCGTGCCGTTGACGCTGATACGCTCATTAAACGTAATGATGTAAGGCGATGTGAACGTGCCGACTTTATAACCGGCTTCTTGAAGCACGGAACGGATAAAAGCGACGGTTGATCCTTTGCCGTTTGTGCCCGCCACATGAATGGCGCGAATGTTCTTTTCCGGGTGTTCCAGTTTTTCCATCAGCTTTTCCATACGGAGAAGGCCCGGCTTAACGCCGAACTTGAGTCTGCCATGAATCCAGCTGATCGCTTCTTTGTACGTATTAAACAATGAAATCCCCTCTTTTATACGACAAGGCGGTTTCTTAGGAAACCGCCCCGCTGTTTTATCAGCCTTTCAGCTCTGCAATCCGCTGCCGGACAGCTTCGCGTTTTGCCGTGTAGTCTTTCTCTTTTCCGCGTTCTTCTTCAATGACATGCTCAGGAGCTTTTTTAATGAATCCTTCGTTGCCGAGTTTTTTCTGAACGCGTTCGACCTCTTTTGTCAGCTTGTCGAATTCTTTTTGCAGACGGGCGATCTCCTCATCAATGTTAATCAGCCCTTCAAGCGGCAGAATGACTTCCGCTCCGGTGACGACCGCTGTCATCGCTTTGTCTGCCGCAGTGATATCCGTCCCGATTTTCAGCGTGCTCGGATTCGTAAAGCGCTCAACGTAAGAACGGTTCTTCTCAAGGCGGCCGGCAATGTCTTCGGTAGCTGTTTTAATATAAAGCTCAACCTGCTTGCTCATCGGCGTGTTGACTTCGCTCCGGATATTGCGGACAGAACGGATTAATTCAACGAGCAGTTTCATATCCGCCGCTGCCTCTTTATCCGTATGCTCCGGCACCGGAACCGGCCAAGAGCTGATCGTGATTGACTCGCCTTCATGAGGAAGGTGCTGCCAGATTTCTTCCGTTAAGAATGGCATAAACGGGTGAAGAAGACGCATCGTCTGGTCAAGCACGTATGCCAGAACAGAACGGGTTGTTTTCTTCGCCGCTTCATCTTCCCCGTACAGCGGAAGCTTCGCCATTTCGATATACCAGTCGCACACATCGTCCCAGATAAAGTTGTACAGGTGGCGTCCGACTTCGCCGAATTCATAACGATCCGCAAGCTGTGTTACGTCTTCTATCGTTTCATTCAGTCTTGTGAGGATCCACTTATCAGCAACTGATTTTTCACCGGACAGATCAAGCTCGTCATACGTCATGCCGTCCATGTTCATTAATGCAAAACGGGAGGCGTTCCAAATTTTATTTGCGAAATTCCATGTGGATTCCACTTTTTCATAGCTGAAACGGAGATCCTGTCCCGGTGAACTTCCGGTTGCCAGGAAATAGCGCAGGGAATCCGCTCCGTACTTGTCGATGACATCCATCGGGTCCACGCCGTTCCCAAGGGATTTACTCATTTTTCTGCCCTGCTCGTCACGGATTAAGCCGTGAATCAGCACGGCTTTGAACGGACGCTCGCCGGTAAACTCAAGACCTTGGAAAATCATCCGGGATACCCAGAAGAAAATGATGTCATATCCCGTTACAAGAACATCGGTTGAGTAATACCGCTTAAAGTCTTCAGCGTTTTCATCAGGCCAGCCCATTGTAGAAAACGGCCAAAGCGCGGAGCTGAACCATGTATCAAGCACGTCTGAATCCTGTTCCCAATTTTCACTGTCCTCAGGCGCCTCAAGGCCGACGTACACTTCTTTTGTTTCTTTATGATACCAAGCCGGGATGCGGTGGCCCCACCACAGCTGACGGGAAATACACCAATCACGGATATTTTCCATCCAATGCAGGTACGTTTTCTCGAAACGGTCTGGAACGAAGTGAACTTTCTCTTCTTTTGACTGAAGGTCAACCGCAGCATCGGCCAGCGGCTGCATTTTGACAAACCATTGTGTGGACAGGTACGGCTCAACAACGGCGCCGCTTCTCTCACTATGTCCGACAGAATGCATATGGTCTTCGATTTTAAAGAGAACACCGGATTCCTGAAGATCTTTGACGAGTTTTTTGCGGCATTCAAACCGGTCCATGCCGTTATATTGCAGCGCTTTTTCATTCATTGTTCCGTCTTCATTCATGACGAGAATCCGCTCTAAATTGTGGCGGTTTCCGAGTTCAAAGTCATTCGGGTCATGGGCAGGCGTGATTTTAACGGCGCCTGATCCGAATTCCATATCAACATAATCATCGCCGACGATCGGAATTTCGCGGTTTGTAATCGGCAGAATCACCGTTTTGCCGATTAAGTGCTTGTAGCGCTCATCTTCAGGATGAACCGCGACAGCCGTGTCGCCAAGCATCGTTTCCGGACGGGTGGTCGCGATTTCAATTGAGCCTGAACCGTCTGCTAACGGGTAGCGCAAATGATAAAACGCGCCCTGTACGTCTTTGTAAATCACTTCAATATCGGATAAAGCCGTTTTTGTGGCAGGGTCCCAGTTGATGATATATTCGCCTCTGTAAATCAAGCCTTTCTCGTACAACTTGACGAATACTTCCCGCACGGCTTTGTTCAGCCCTTCATCAAGAGTGAAACGTTCACGTGAATAATCGAGTCCGAGTCCCATCTTGGCCCATTGGCTGCGGATGAAATCAGCATACTCTTCCTTCCACTTCCACGTTTCTTCTAAAAACTTTTCACGGCCGAGATCATAACGGCTTGTGCCCTGTTCGCGGAGTTTCGCTTCGACTTTTGCCTGAGTGGCGATGCCGGCGTGGTCCATGCCCGGAAGCCAGAGCACGTCATAGCCCTGCATGCGTTTCATACGCGTAACGATATCTTGCAGCGTCGTATCCCACGCATGTCCGAGGTGCAGCCTGCCCGTCACGTTCGGCGGCGGAATGACGACAGAATACGGCTGTTTCGTTTGATCGCCGCCCGCTTCAAAATATTTTCCTTTCAGCCAAAAATCATAGCGGCCTTTTTCAATCGCAGACGGATCATATTTTGTCGGCATTGTTTGTTCGTTTGTATCCATGATAACCCTCCAGCATGTTTAGAAATGGCTGAGCAACTAAAAAAGAGCCTTCATCCTGATAAAGGACGAAAAGCTCTTTCGCGGTACCACCTTTTTTCATGAACAGATTTGTTCATGCACTTAAACGGATAACGGGTGCGGCCCGAATTTCTCTACTGTATGTTCAAGAAATTATGCTCCCGGGCGACCTTCCAATGAGACAGCATAAGAAGCCTTTCAGCACAGTAGCTTCTCTCTCTTCATGCGTCTTTCTTGTACTCTTCCCGTTCAAAGCAGGTGTATTTATATCAGCTCATGATCTTATTTATTATGTTCTTTATTATAGTAAAAGTGTTTTTGATTCGTCAATCATCTTTTCCAAAAACCGCTGCCGTCATACATAAATGGGCATGCACCCCGCCCTTTCCCTTACATACGATACATAGAAAGGCGAATGTGAGGAGGAATTGCCCGTGAGAAAAAAATTCAATTCTTATTCGCTCCCCCAGTGGGCCAGACAGGTCCGCCTTGTATCCGTGCAAGTCATTATCCCGATTACGATCTTTCAGGGGATCAGGACGATTTTCTTTCCGACGACTTTTGATGTCCTGCTGCTTGCCATCCTGCTGTTTTTAGCGTGCGCCCTGCATTTGGAATGGATATAAAAAAACGAGTCCCGTTATGAAGAGGACTCGTTTTCCGCTTTTATTTTTTTCTCCCGCTCAATCTGATGAACCTTCATGAGAAAAGGCTCAACATTTTTCATCTGCCAAAACGCTCTTAATAATTGCGTGCACTCTTCTTTTTCAGAGCCCCTTTGGCCGGTCTGATACCGTTTCAGCACTTTGTACATGGCGGACGGATAAGCCATATAGCTGAGAAACAGGCTGATTTCCGCTTCACGGAGCGGGAATGATTTGTGATACGTATAAAACCAGTCCAGACACTCCGGGCATGCTTTCGGATAGCTTCTGAACATTCTGGAGTAAAAGCCGAGCAGGTCATTTTGCGGAGGGCCCAGCGCAGCTTTCTCGAAATTCGTGAAAAAGCCCGATCCCGCATCATTATACAGAAAGTGGCGGCTCGATAAGCTGCCGTGGTTGATCACCGTTCTCGTCTTGTCATGATCCTTTGCCGCGTCAAACCATTCTTCCAGACGTTCCAGAGCGAAATTGACGGCGGAAACCGTTTCTGTAAGATACGTAACAGCCTGCAGTTCAAAAGGTGAAAGATACCACTCTTTTTCCGCCCGGTCGGCGAATTGTTCATAGACAAGCTTATCATTTTCCCAATCTCTTTTCGTTGCTTCATAAAAGCCGCTGATATCTTCAGTCCGGATTTGGATGTCCCGCACAGTCGCAGAATGGAGCTTCGCGACCTCTTTAAAAAGGTAAACATGTTTTTGATCCCGTTCCTCTTCCTGATCGTACTGAAGCCAAGGCATTAAATAATAAGAATTCTCCGTCTGTCTTCCCGCAAAAAAATCGCCGGCATACGTGCGGCAGATCGGCACAAATGATCGGTAGCCTTTCTCCTCAATCTCAATCATAAGATCCGTAAATTCACTGCTGCGGGCCGGCTTGAGCTGTTTCAAAGCAAAAATGCCGTAGTTTGAGTAGACCTTCCAAACATGCGGGCTGACAGGCTCAATATACTCAGCCGCCAGCCCGTATTCCTGAAGCACTGATTGGACTGCTTCCATTCCATTCACCACATTTTTACGGCCTCTTTGTGCTTACGCATGGCTGTTATTATATTCAGGTATATACAGAAGCTGACCTTCTTCAAGCTCGTCATCAAACGATAAAGCATTCGTTCTGATGAGCTGCTGGGATGTTATGTCATATCGTTCACACACCCGGTCGATAGTATCTTGCTGCTGTACGATACAAATTTTCATTCTTGAAAACTTTTCTTCTTCCCTTGTAAATAATTTTGTCAAGTAATGAGAGTTGTCATTTTCCTTCTGCTCGGTTCCCGGTGCCGCTTCTTCATTCTTTCTTTCAGACTTAAGCGGCTCAGGCGGTTCAGCTTGCGCCGGCTCCTCAGGCGGCAGTTTGGAAAACTGAAAAGACAAATCGAGAGGCTTTCCGGTTTCCTCCTCCGGCTGCGCCATCTTCCTTACCTCAATTTCAAACCCTTCTTCATCATGAGCCTCTTCTTCAAGCAGCTTAGGAGCGCTGTAAAACTCCTCTTCCTGCCGTTCCGGAACGAACTCGCGATAAACGGGCGCCTGCTCTTCTTGAAAAACCGCAGGCTCATCTTCGTCTTCTGCCGCCTCATGATCACTCTGACGGAGAAGCGGCTCGGCCTCTGGCTGCTCTTCTTTTTGAAGGAAGGGCTGTTCCGCAATTTTTGGTTTTTCTGCATGCGGAGTCAGAGTGAACGCAGGGAAAACCGGCTCGTTATCATCTTTTGGCTCTTCCTGCACTTCTGCTGAATCATCCTCAAATACAGGTTCATTCCTCACAGACGACATGATTGCAGGCTCCTCAGCTTCTTCCGGCTCTTCTTCGTGTTGGAAAGAAACGGGAGGAGGAGGCTCAGTAAAGGAAACAGGTTTCGGCACCTCTTCCTGCTCCCTCAGAACCGGGGCGGTCTCCTGCTCTTCTTCTTCCCGCTCCCTCAGAATCGGGGCAGTCTCCTGCTCTTCTTCTTCCTGCTCCCTCAAAATCGGGGCAGTCTCCTGCTCTTCTTCTTCCCGCTCCCTCAGAATCGGGGCAGTTTCTTTCTCTTCTTCTTCCTGCTCCCTCAGAATCGGGGCAGTTTCTTCCTCTTCTTCTTTGTGCTCCCTCAAAATCGGGGCAGCTTCCTGCTCTTCTTCTTCCCGTTCCCTCAGAATCGGGGCTGCTTCCTGCTCTTCTTCTTCCTGCTCTCTCAGAATCGGGGCAGCTTCCTGCTCTTCTTCTTCCCGCTCCCTCAGAATCGGGACAGTTTCCTGCTCTTCTTCTTCCCGTTCCCTCAGAATAGAGGCAGTTTCCTGCTCTTCTTCCTCCTGCCTGAGTAAAGGCGGGGTTTCTTCCTCGTTCTTCTCGGTTTCTTGTGCTGCTTCTTTTGACACAGTCAAAGGTATTTCAGGCTCATGGCGTATCATTAATTCTGGTTCGTTTTCGTCCTCCGAATGATGTCCGGCAAGATTGATCATTTCTTCTCTGGCAAATTCAGGTGCCACGTACAGAGGGATCTCCGGCTCTTTTGGCTCGGATTCCTCAAGCAGCCCTTCAATTGCCAAATCAGCCTGAATGGTTAAGATCCTTGAATCCGTCAGCTGATAATCAAAGGCATCGATAAATACGAAAACATCATTGAGGTGGCTCACTTTATTTTTCGGAATCGTGATGTCCACCGGGAAACAATGAATGAGCTCGGCCGTGCCATCCTCCCTCGCCCTCACTTCCTCTACATGCCTCAGCTCCCTGTCAAGCTCTTCAAAATGACTGCTGTGATCTATGTTGTACTCGCCAGTAAGTTCTAATGAGCCTTTAATTGAGACATAATCATTTACTTCCTGCACCCTGATGTCAGGGTCTAATGAAATCGAAAGTAATTCAGAAACTTCCTGTCCTTTTTGGAAACAGATTGATTCTTCAACAGAAAATTGCAATCGGTGATTATGCGGCAAGTTCATATCCTCCTTTCATCTAATCCATACAATTAGATGTCACTAAAGGTGTATGCCGCAATCCGGAAAAATATGATAATGGAGGCATTGAAAAAAGCCGATACAAGTCTTGCTTGCATCGGCTTTTCTGTATCAGCGGCTGATCGCCTGGAACACTTTCTCAGCGGCTTGAATGGTTTTTTCAATATCCTCCATTGTATGTGCAGTGGAGAGAAACAATCCTTCAAATTGAGACGGCGGCAGAAATACGCCTGCATCAGCCATCCCTTTATAATATTTAGCAAACAGCTTTAAATCAGATGATTTGGCTGCTTCATAGTTAATGACAGGCTCATTGGTGAAAAAGAATCCGATCATTGAACCCGCCCGGTTAAACGTGTGCGGAATGCCATGTGTTTCAGCTGCTTTTGAAATGCCTTCTTCAAGCATATCGCCTTTTTTCACAAATTCTTGGTAAGATTCAGGTGTGAGCTGCTGTAACGTCTCAAGTCCCGCTGTCATGGCAAGCGGATTTCCTGACAATGTTCCCGCCTGGTAGATCGGACCGCTCGGCGCGATTCGTTCCATAATGTCAGCTTTTCCGCCATACGCACCGACAGGAAGACCGCCGCCGATGACTTTGCCGAGACACGTTAAGTCAGGCGTCACGCCGAAATACCCTTGCGCACAGTTATAATCCACGCGAAAACCGGTCATGACCTCATCAAAAATGAGCAGCGCGCCATACTGTTCCGTCATGTCGCGAAGTCCTTGTAAAAAGCCTTCCTGCGGCGGAACAACGCCCATATTGCCTGCTACCGGTTCAACAATGACCCCGGCAATATCTTCACCGTACTCCCGAAATGCGAGTGCAACGCTTTCCAAGTCGTTGTATGGAACGGTAATCGTATTCATTGCTATTCCTTCCGGCACGCCCGGGCTGTCCGGAAGGCCGAGTGTCGCCACCCCGGATCCCGCTTTGATCAGCAGTGAATCACCATGGCCGTGGTAACAGCCTTCGAATTTCAAAATTTTGTTTCGGCCGGTATATCCTCTTGCCAGACGCAGGGCGCTCATTGTCGCCTCTGTGCCGGAGCTGACCATCCGTACGATTTCAACAGACGGCACACGGTCAATGACCAATTTGGCCAGTTCGTTTTCCACCTCAGTAGATGCTCCGAAACTTGTCCCGTTCTCGGCTACTTTTTTCAGGCTTTCAACGACCCGGTCGTTCGTGTGACCCAAAATGAGCGGCCCCCAGCTCAGGACGTAGTCGATATATTCATTGCCGTCAATATCAAATATTTTCGATCCTTTTCCGCGCTGCATAAAAATCGGATCCATATCGACTGATTTAAACGCGCGCACCGGGCTGTTCACTCCGCCCGGCATCAGTTTCTGCGCTTCTTTAAAAGCGGCTTTTGATTTTTCATAGCTTCTCATCTGCCTCAGCTCCCGTCAAATGAAATCGTTACTCAGCAAGCCATTTTGCTGCGTCTTTTGCATGATACGTCATAATCAGATCGGCTCCTGCACGTTTCATGCTCGTTAAAATTTCCAGCACCATTTCTTTTTCTTTAATCCAGCCGTTTTGGGCTGCCGCTTTCACCATGGAATACTCCCCGCTCACATTATATGCGACCAGCGGCAGGTGATGGCGGTTTTTCACATCACGCATAATATCTAAGTATGACATAGACGGTTTGACGATTAAAAAGTCAGCGCCTTCTGCCGCGTCTGATTCAGCCTCACGGAGCGCTTCCAAGCGGTTGGCCGGATCCATCTGATATGTTTTTCGGTCTCCGAACTGCGGCGTGCTGTCAGCCGCGTCGCGGAACGGACCGTAAAATTCACTTGAATATTTTACGGCATAAGACATGATCGGAATATTCGTGAATCCTTCTTTGTCGAGCGCTTCCCTGATCACTGTGACAAAACCGTCCATCATATTTGAAGGAGCGATGATGTCAGCGCCGGCTTTGGCCTGGCTGACGGCTGTCTGAGCCAGCAGTTCAAGCGACTCGTCATTGAGGATTTCTCCGTCTTTCACGACCCCGCAATGGCCGTGATCCGTGTATTCACAGAGACACGTATCAGCGATTACGATCATTTCAGGATAATGCTTTTTAATTTCAGCAATCCCTTTCTGCACAATGCCGTGATCGTGAAAAGCCTGGGTTCCGCAGGCGTCTTTTTCTTCCGGCACGCCGAAAACGATGACCGACTTAATGCCGAGCGATATCAGCTCAGCCATTTCATCCTTTAACAAATCGAGTGATACATGATAAACCCCCGGCATGGAAGGAACTTCTTTTTTTCCTTCGAGTCCTTCAACGACAAATAACGGGTAAATAAAATCTGAGGGGTGAAGACGTGTTTCTTTTACTAAATCTCTCATCGCAGCGTTCGCGCGCAAACGGCGGTGTCTGTTAAATGTTTGATTCATCATTATCAATCCTTTCCCGACATGCTGCACATGACGTCCAGCATGCCTTCAATCGTATAAGTCTCAGGCACATGGGATGAGATCCCGTATTCCAAGAGCGCTTTCTCTGTCAAAGGGCCGATGCTGATATAGCTCGCACCGCTGTTTTCCCACGCTTTTTCTCCGTCTCCGACCGCGTGCATAAACGTATGCACCGCCGATGAGCTGGTAAACGTAATAAAATCAAAATGAGAGCGGGATGCAGCCCGTCTCAGCTCGTCCATGCCTTTTTCATCCTGAATGGTATTGTATAACACCCATTCCCTTATTTGATAGCCAAGCGGCTCAAGCTCCGCTTTTATGACATCGCGTGATAAATTGCCCTTTATCACTGAAATGGGTTCGGCAGCTGATGCGTGCCGTTTTAAAGTATCAGCCAGACATTCCGCCACATACTCGTCAGGCATCGCATCCGTCCGGGCTCCCCGCTCTTTCAGGGCGCGCGCAGTCTTTTCACCGACGGCTGCGATTTTTTTCCGTCCCGAAAGCGCAAGACCGTGACGATCAAGATAGGAAAAAAAGAACCGGACACCGTTTACGCTTGTAAACACAAGCCAGCCCGGCTCAGAAAGGTCTTCCCGCAGACTGTCCGCACATTCATCCGGGAGCGCTTCCTGAAAAGCGATCAGCGAAGCGGAAACAGCCGTTCCGCCGAGCGCCTCCACTTTTTTTCGGAACGGTGCGGCCTGTCTTTTGTTCCGAGTGACAAGCACGGTCTTTCCTTGTAAAGGAAGGTCATTTGCCATCCTGATCGAGCTCCTGTTTCACGCTGTCGATTAGTGCTTTGGCTCCTTTTTCAGACATCATCGCCGCACAGCGTTTTCCGATTTCTTCCGGATCATGTCCCGCCGCTGTTTCTTTATAAATCGTCTTTCCGTCCGGAGACGCGACAAGACCGACCAATTCAACCTCATCCCGGTCATTGACGGACGCATACCCGGCTATCGGCACTTGGCAGCCGCCTTCCATCGCGTGTAAGAAAGCCCGTTCGGCTGCCACCGTGCGCTGCGTATACTCATCGGTAAATTGCGCAAACAGCTTCAAAAGCTCCTCATCCGACTCTCTGCATTCAATGGCAAGAGCGCCTTGGCCGACCGCAGGCAGACAGCGGTCCGGTTCGAGAAATTCAGATACGACATCATCTTTCCAGCCCATTCTCGAAAGTCCCGCAGCCGCTAAAATAATAGCATCGTAATCTTCCGTTTCAAGCTTTTGAAGTCTCGTATCAATATTGCCTCTGATCCACTTAATTGTAAGATCTGGGCGTTCAGCAAGAATCTGGGCGCTTCTTCTTAAACTGCTGGTGCCGATGATGCCTCCTTCTTTTATGTCGTCCAGCTTTTGATGCCCCTTTGAAATCAGCGCATCACGCGGATCCTCACGTTTCGGTATGCAGCCTATGACAAGACCCTCAGGCAAAACGGCGGGCATGTCTTTCATGCTGTGAACCGCCATATCAATCTCCTGATGCAGCAGCGCCTGTTCAATCTCTTTGACAAACAAACCTTTGCCGCCCACTTTTGACAGTGTAACATCAAGGATGCGGTCGCCTTTTGTGACAATCTCCCGGATTTCAAAGTTATAGGAAGGGTTCAATTCCTTCAGTTTGTTAATCACCCATTTTGTCTGGGTCATAGCCAGTTTGCTCCGTCTGGAACCTACCTTAATCGTTCTCATTTTCTTTCCTCCCGAATCTGTTTGGGCGCGTGCGTTAACTGAACCAATGGAATTGCGACAGGCTTCCGAGCAGGAAGTAATTAATCATCAGCACGAGAAAACATGCTGAATTCCATAACGCCGCCACTTTTCCCTGCAGTTCCTTAATCATTCTGATATATAAATAGTAGCTGTATAAAAGCAGCACAATAAACGAACCGAGCACTTTTGAATCAAACCAGTACAGCGTTTCCAGCGACACATACGCCCAGATCACGCCTAATATCAGGCTCAACAGCAGCATCGGAACCCCGATGACATTTAAAACGTAAGCCATATAATCAAGTTTTGACAAATCTTCAATTCTCAACAGCCATTTTCCCCACTTTTTCTTCTTTAATAAAGAATATTGAAACTGATAAAGAAGCGAAAAGACAAAAGAAAGGGAAAAAGCGCCGTAAGACAGAATCGCCATTGTAATATGAATGACCAAAAGCTCTGAGACCAGCTGGCCGGAAAAAGCGGCCGAATGCTGATCCGTCGGTGAAAACGTATGGATCGCAATCATCGAGAAACCGATGACATTCGTGAAAAACACGATAAAATCAACGCGCAGAATCTGCGTGACCACAAGTGAGAGCGTGACAAGCACCCACGCATAAAAGTAAAGGGCCTCTGTAATATTCAAGACCGGAAATCTGCCCGTCTGCCACATGAAATAAGAAAGATAGACGGTTTGCAGAGTCCAGACAATAGAAAGCAACCAGAAGGCCATTTTCCCAGCCTTCCGGTTGTGTTGAAGAAAATCTATAAAGTAAAAAAGGACGCTTACTGCATAAATAACAATTGTCGCTTCATTAAGTCTTGCCATTGCTGTATCAATCATACAGCCCTCACTCACTTACAAGCGGACGTAAGCCCGTTTTTGCTTCTGCCTTTTGAAACGAATGAACCGTCTGGCGGTTACCCAGGCTTTTGTCCAGCTGGCGGCCGGCCTCTTCCTCAATATCGAATATCTGCATAAACAGCTTCAGCTTTTCATCTGAATCCGCTTCAGCCGCAAGCTCTTTCGCTTTCAGAATCGGGTCGCGCAGCATTTGGTTAATGATGCTTTTCGTATGTTTGCTGAGAAGTTTTTTCTCTCTTACCGTCAGATGAGGCAGCTTGCGCTCAATGCTCTGCATCGTATCGGACTGGATGGACAGCGCCTTTTCACGCAGCGCCGAAATGACCGGCACAACGCCGAGCGTATTAAGCCACTGCTTAAACTCAACAATTGCCGCTTCAATAAACAGCTCGACTTTTTCAGCGGTTTCACGGCGTTCTTGTAAGTTGGCTTCAACGATTCCTTCAAGGTCATCAATATCGTACAGAAAAACACCTTCAAGATCGTTCAGCGCCGGATCGAGGTCTCGCGGCACAGCGATATCCACCATAAATAACGGACGGCCTTTCCGCTGTCTGCCCGCTCTCTCCATCATTTCTTTAGACACGACGAAATCACTTGCGCCTGTCGAACTGATTAAAATATCAGCTTCAGCAAGTGCATGTTCAAGCTGGTTTAAGCTGCGCGCTTCTCCGGAGAAACGGTCAGCAAGCGCTTTTGCCTTCAAAAACGTTCTGTTGATGACCGTTACTTTGCCGATGCCCTGACCGTGCAGGTTTTCTGCGGCAAGCTCGCCCATTTTTCCCGCACCGAGAATCAAAATGTGCTTATTTGACAATGAGCCGAAGATTTTTTTCGCGAGTTCAACGGCGGCGTAACTGACGGAAACGGCATTGGCGCCGATATCGGTTTCAGCATGCGTGCGTTTGCCGACGGTCACCGCCTGTTTAAACAGCTCATTGAAAATGGTGCCGATCGTCTTTTCGGCCTGCGCCGTTTTAAAGCTCGAGCGGACCTGGCCGAGTATTTGCGTTTCTCCGATGACCATGGAATCCAAGCCGCATGCCACACGGAATAAATGCTCGATCGCCGCGTCGCTCTCATAAAATTTCAGAAACGGAGACAGCTCTTCTTTCGGCAGCGAGAACCATTCGGATAAAAATGTCTTTATATAATAACGGCCGGTATGAAGCTGGTCGACCACCGCATATATTTCGGTGCGGTTGCAGGTTGACACGATAATGTTTTCAAGAACACTTTTTTCTCCTTTTAAACGGAGCATCGCTTCTGCAAGCTCATCCGGCTGAAAACTTATTTTTTCGCGTATTTCAATAGGGGCGGATTTATAATCTACTCCCACAACAAGAATATGCATCGCTTTCATGCACCCCCGTACATCGCAATTTATTTATAATCATTCTAACATAGAATTTATTATTTATAATAATTATAACATAGTTTCTTCGGGAAAATGTGAACAGATTTCAAAAATGTTATGCTATAGTATAAAAAGCTCGTTTCCACTGTAATCATCATACTAAAAATCCTTTACTGCGGGTAGGTGACAGGATGAAAAAAACATCAATTTTATTACCGGGACTTCTGCTTGCCGCTTCATTATTCGCATGGCTTCAGAGCGGACAGGTTCACCTGTTTGCGAATCAGGGGGAATGGCCGGTGCTCCTTATGCTTTTGGGCGCTGCGCTCTTGTATCAGGGCAAAAAGGAAGCGGCCGGGCCTCACGTCCTGATCGGCATGCTTCTTTTCGGCATAGGTTTACACTTTTTCACCAAACCTGAGCTCTCATGGTGGCCGGGAGATTTTGAAATGATTCTCTTCGTCTTCGGATTCTCCTTATTTGCGGCAGCCAGAAAAGAATATGTATACGAAGCGGTTGCCATGATTGGTTTTTCCCTCTTTTTATACTTCTTTAAACAAATTACGGCGTGGCTGGAGTCCGTCCATATTCCGACGGAACACTTCAAAACATACTGGCCGTATGTTTTCATCGGAATCAGCCTTTTATTATTGTTTATCAAGCGGAACAAAACTATACGATAAAACCCAAAACGCACTGCGTTTTGGGTTTTTCATTACCGGCTGATCATTTTTTTAATGGCTCCCCATGCTTCATCTTTGCCTTTTTTCGTTTCAGAGGAAAATAAAATCAGCTCGTCTTCAGGATCCATATCAAGCGTCTGTTTGACAACCTTTAAGTGCTTGTCCCATTTTCCTTTTGGAATCTTATCCGCTTTTGTCGCGATAACGATGACGGGAATGCCGTAATACTTCAGGAATTCATACATGTTCACGTCTTCAGCAGACGGCGCGTGCCTGAGGTCGACAATCTGCACGCAGGCTTTCAGCTCTTCGCGGGTCGTCATATAGGTTTCAATCATTCTCCCCCATGCTTCCCGCTCGCTTTTGGAAACTTTCGCAAATCCGTACCCGGGAACGTCGACAAAATGCAATTCATCATTGATGATGTAAAAGTTTAAGGTCTGTGTTTTCCCCGGTTTTGATGACGTTCTGGCCAAGTTTTTCCGATTGATTAATGAATTGATAAAAGATGACTTTCCTACATTTGATCTTCCCGCCAGCGCGATTTCCGGAAGCCCCCCATCAGGGTACTGTTCGGGTTTGACCGCGCTGATCACGATTTCTGACTTTGTGACTTTCATTTCTTCTCTCCTACTAAGGCATGTTCCAAAACGTCATCCAGGTGAGAAACGAATATAAACTTCAGTCCTTCTCTGACGCTTTCTGGAATATCCTCTATATCTTTTTCGTTATCTTTAGGCGCAATAATAGTGGTCAGGCCCGCTCTGTGCGCGCCGAGCGCCTTTTCTTTCAGTCCGCCGATCGGAAGCACGCGGCCCCGCAGCGTAATTTCTCCCGTCATACCGACTTCGCGTTTTACCGCACGGTCCGTTAATGCTGAAACGAGCGCCGTGGCCATCGTAATTCCGGCAGAAGGGCCGTCTTTCGGCACCGCTCCTTCAGGGACATGGATATGAATGTCATACTTCTCATGGAATTTCGGATCGATTCCGAACTGTTCCGCTTTCGAGCGGACATAACTGAAAGCGGCCTGCGCTGATTCCCGCATGACATCTCCAAGCTTCCCGGTCAGAATCAGCTTTCCTTTTCCCGGTGACAATGACACTTCGATTGACAGCGTATCTCCGCCGACCGTCGTATACGCAAGCCCCGTGACAACCCCGATTTGATCTTCGGTTTCCGCCTGTCCGTATCTGAATATCCGTTTTCCGAGATAGTCGGCCAGATTTTTCTCTGTAACGGTAATGCGTTTTCTCTCCTCAGACACAATGGCTTTTGCAGCCTTTCGGCAAATGGCGGCAATCTGGCGTTCAAGCGTTCTCACGCCGGCTTCCCTCGTGTAGTAGCGGATGATGTCCGTAATCGCCTGGTCCCGAATCTGCAGGTTGCTCTTTGTGAGCCCGTGCTCTTTGATTTGTTTCGGAAGCAGGTGGTCCTTCACGATCTCCAGCTTTTCGTTTTCAGTGTAGCCTGACAGGCTGATAATCTCCATTCTGTCTCTGAGAGGTCCCGGTATGGAAGCAAGGTTATTCGCAGTCGCGATAAACAGCACTTTCGATAAATCGAACGTCTCTTCAATATAGTGGTCGCTGAATGTGCTGTTTTGTTCCGGATCCAGCACCTCAAGCATCGCCGAAGAAGGATCGCCTCTGAAATCAGACGACATTTTGTCGATCTCATCCAGGAGAAAGACCGGATTTTGTTTGCCGGCTTTTTTCATCCCCTGTATAATACGGCCCGGCATCGCTCCGACGTATGTACGCCGGTGCCCGCGGATTTCAGACTCATCGCGCACTCCGCCCAGTGAAATTCTCACAAAACGGCGCCCCATGCTCGTACTGATTGATTTTGCAAGAGATGTTTTACCGACTCCCGGAGGTCCGGCCAGACAAAGAATCGGCCCTTTCAGCGTTTTCGTCAGCTGTTTCACGGCCAAATACTCCAAAATCCGCTCTTTCACTTTCTCTAAGCCGTGGTGCTCTTTATCTAAGATTTCCCCGGCTTTTTTAATATCAAGTTTATCTTCTGTTTCATCCGACCACGGAAGGGCGATGAGCCAGTCAATATAGTTGCGGATAACAGAGCTTTCCGCTGAGCTTGACGGCACTTTTTCGTAACGGCTTAATTCCTTAAGCGCCGTTTCTTTGACACGCTCGGGCATGCCTGCTTCTTCTATCTTTTCCGTGAGCGACTGAACTTCGCCGGTTTTTCCTTCTTTGTCGCCAAGCTCCTTCTGAATGGCTTTCATCTGTTCACGCAAGTAGTATTCCTTTTGAGTGCGTTCCATCGAACGTTTGACGCGCTGACCGATTTTTTTCTCAATCTCCAGCACTTCTTTTTCATTATGAATGGAACGGATGACCTTATTCAGACGTTCTTTAATATCCGCCGTTTCTAAAATGTCCTGCTTGTCCTTTAATTTCAGCGGGAGATGAGAAGCGACGATATCCGCCATTCTGCCGGGCTCTTCAATATCAGTCACAGCCGCATACGTTTCTGCGGAGATTTTTTTAGAAATTTTTATGTACTGGTCAAAATGGTCCAGCAGCGTCCGCATAAGCGCTTCGTCTTCCACGTCTTTTGAATCATCCTCTTGCATCAGCTGTATATCGACCGAAGTATAATCTTCGAGCTCGGTGTATTCAAGGATCTGCGCCCGCTTAATTCCTTCTACGAGCACTCTGATCGTACCGTTGGGCAGCTTCAGCATCTGTTTAATTTTTGTATAAGTGCCGACGGCGAAAATATCCTCTTCACCCGGTTCGTCTATCGAAATATCCTGCTGAGTGGCTAAAAAAATCATATGATCATGCATCATTGCCTGTTCAAGAGCCTGAACCGACTTGTCACGGCCTACATCTAAATGTAAAACCATTGTCGGGTATACCAATAAGCCTCTTAAAGGGAGGAGCGGGATGCTGCGTTTTGTATCTTCTGCCATGTGACTGACACCTCCGTGACTTTAGTATGAACCATTATAATACAACTTTTTCATCGTTGTACAATTCCGGGATCGGGCTTTAATCGGCTTATCCGCCTGCCCTGTATATAAAACAGTCTCTTCGTAGTATACCCTTTCTTTCTGTTCTGAAAAAGGAAAAGATGTCCTCCATAAAAAAACCCCATTATAAAAATGGGGTTTATACGGATTCTTTATTCATTTGGATATCAAACGGTTTTTGTTCTGAAGGAGGGTCAACCAATATGACGTCCAGCACTTCCTGGAACGTTTTTACCGCTTTAATGGTGATTCCGTCTATTCGTTTCAGAATGGACTGCTGATTTTCATATGGGATAATGACCGTTTTTGCTCCGGCCTGTTTTGCGGCTTTAATTTTCGGAATGACGCCGCCGATCGGTTTGACAAGCCCCGTCAGGCTGATTTCTCCCGTCATCGCCACCGTATGGTCGATCGGGATGCGGTGAATCGCGGAAAAAATCCCCGCGGCCATCGCGATACCTGCTGAAGGTCCGTCAATCGGGCCTCCGCCCGGAAAATTCACGTGAATGTCATAGTCTGAAGGTTTGATGCCCATTGTGCGCAGAACCGTCAGAACATTTTCCACAGATCCCTTTGCCATGCTTTTGCGGCGGATCGACTTCGATTGGCTGCCGATACTTTCTTCCTCTGCAATTCCCGTGATATTCAGGCTTCCTTTGTCCTGCGCAGGTGTGACATTCACTTCGATTTCCAGCAATGCGCCGCTGTTCGGCCCGTAGACGGCAAGTCCGTTCACGATGCCGACTTGCGGTTCATCGGCGATTTTCTGCTCATTTTTAGGTGTAAGCTGACTGGAATGAACAACCCATTCTATATCTTCTGTCGTAATTTCTTTTCTGTCCTCAGTCACCGCCATGCCGGCGGCGATCTGGATCATATTGACGGCTTCACGTCCGTTTCTCGTATATGTGGTCAGCACACTGAGAGCTTCGTCAGAAATCTCTTTCTGAATTTTGTCGGCTGCTTTTTTCGCAACGATTTTAAGTTCATCCTTTTCCAGCTCGCGGAAAAATACTTCAAGACAGCGCGAACGGATGGCCGGCGGAATTTCATTCGGCATTCTCGTTGTCGCTCCGATCAAACGGAAATCTGCCGGAAGCCCATTTTGAAAAATATCATGAATGTGATTCGGTATTTGCGTATTTTCTTCACTGTAATACGCACTGTCTAAAAATACTTTTCGATCTTCAAGCACCTTCAGCATTTTATTCATCTGAATCGGATGAAGCTCGCCGATTTCATCAATAAACAATACCCCGCCGTGAGCATGGGTCACAGCCCCCTGTTTCGGCTGCGGAATGCCTGCCTGGCCCATCGCTCCCGCTCCCTGATAAATCGGATCATGCACTGAACCGATAAGCGGATCGGCAATCCCCCGTTCATCAAACCGCGCGGTCGTCGCATCAAGTTCAACAAAAACAGCCTGCTTTTGAAACGGTGACTGTTTATGTTTTTTCGCTTCTTCCAATACCAGCCGCGCCGCAGCCGTTTTACCAACTCCCGGAGGACCGTAAATAATGACGTGCTGCGGGTTCGGTCCGCAAAGCGCTGCTTTTAACGCTTTAATTCCGTCTTCCTGGCCGACAATGTCCTGAAAGCTTTTCGGCCGCACCTTTTCTGATAAAGGTTCTGATAAACTGATGGCGCGCATTTTGCGCAGCTGTTCCATTTCTTTTTTTGATTCTTTATCTATCGTCACTTTTTGTGTACGCTGGTTTTTGAGCAGATTCCAAAAATATAATCCGATGACTATTCCGAAAAACAGCTGTACAAATAATGCGATCCCTGTCCAACTCATGCTGGTCCCTCCTGAAAAAACGATTTATGTATCCAATTCATTCCTCTGTCCGCTAGTATCTCCCAGCAAAGCCCGGAATAAACATTTTCAGAAGGGTCAGGACAAGAAAAAAAACCTCCTGATCAATTCGGGTCAGGAGGTTTTGTCATGTTATGCTGATGTTTTATCTTGGCCGACAACTGTGCCGTCTTTTAATACAAGACGCGGTGCTTCACCGTCTGCGACTGTCGCTCCGGTAATGACACATTTTTCAATATCATCGCGGGACGGCAGATCAAACATGACGTCAAGCATGATGCCTTCAATGATAGAACGCAGGCCGCGTGCGCCTGTTTTACGCTCGATCGCTTTTTTCGCAATTTCAGATAATGCCTCGTCTTCAAATTCAAGCTCGACATCATCAAGTTCTAACATTTTCTTGTATTGTTTGACGAGTGCGTTTTTCGGTTTAGTCAGAATTTCAACCAGTGCCGTTTCGTCAAGCTGCTCAAGGCTTGCAATGACAGGAAGACGGCCGATGAATTCAGGAATCAGACCGAAACGGAGCAAGTCTTCCGGAAGAACTTTAGAAAGCAGTTCTTCTTTTTCCAGGTCTGCCGCTTTATTATCAGAGCCGAAGCCGATGACTTTTTGTCCGAGACGGCGTTTGATGATTTGTTCGATGCCGTCAAATGCACCGCCGCAAATGAACAGGATGTTCGTCGTATCGATCTGGATGAATTCCTGATGAGGATGTTTGCGTCCTCCTTGAGGCGGCACGCTTGCAACCGTTCCTTCAAGAATTTTCAGCAGCGCCTGCTGAACGCCTTCGCCTGATACGTCGCGTGTAATGGACGGGTTTTCAGATTTTCGCGCTACTTTATCGATTTCATCGATATAAATAATGCCTTTTTCTGCTTTTTCCACATCATAATCTGCTGCCTGAATCAGCTTGAGGAGGATGTTTTCCACGTCCTCACCGACATATCCGGCTTCAGTCAGAGATGTAGCGTCCGCGATCGCAAACGGCACGTTCAGAATACGCGCAAGCGTCTGGGCAAGAAGTGTTTTCCCGCTTCCAGTCGGTCCGATTAAAGAAATATTACTTTTAGAAAGCTCGACATCATCCACTTTACTGTTGGAGTTGATGCGTTTGTAATGGTTGTATACCGCAACCGCAAGTGATTTCTTCGCCTGATCCTGTCCGATGACATATTCATTCAGAATCTCACGGATTTCCTGCGGCTTCGGAACGTCTTTAAATTCGACTTCTTCTTCCGTACCAAGCTCTTCCTCTACGATTTCTGTACAGAGCTCAATACATTCGTCGCATATATATACACCCGGTCCTGCAACCAGCTTACGAACCTGATCTTGCGTTTTTCCGCAGAACGAGCATTTCAATTGTCCTTTTTCCTCGTTGAATTTAAACATTCTTTCACCCCTTAATCTTGTCTCACTTTTTCTTTTACCTGAAGGGCAAAAGAAAACGGTTCTTGCTACGATCGAGTATGTATTGCATTTTACCATACTTTCCAGTAAGACGGTAACAATGTGTTTCGCACTTGCACATTCTATATGTATGACGAAAAACAGCCCGGCAATGACTATCTTGCCCCAAGAAAAAGAGTTATATCATAATTGTACAAAACAAGGCACGAATTAATCGCGCCCTGTTTTATTATGTCTATTATTATGAACCATATTAACGGTTTTCTACAAGAAAATCAATTGCTTTTCGAACTTTTAAATCTTCTTTCATCGCGTCAGTTGAACCGATTGCCTGCTTAATGTTTTCAACCGGCATGTTGTAAGCTTCAGCCATTTTAGTCAGCTCAGCTTCAACTTCTTCGTCCGTTACTTCAAGGTTTTCAGCTTGAGCGATCGCTTCAAGAGTCAGGTTTGATTTTACGCGTTTTGCGGCATCTTCTTTCATTTGCTCTTTTAACGCGTTTTCATCTTGGCCTGAGAATTGAGTGTAAAGCTCAAGGTTCATGCCTTGCATTTGCAGACGCTGTTCGAATTCTTTCAGCATGCGGTCAAGCTCAGTGTCGATCATCGCTTGAGGAACATCAGCTTCAGCGTTTTCAGATGCTTTCAGAACAAGCTCTTCACGCAATTTAGCGTCAGCTTCGTTTTCTTTTGCTTCTTCAAGGCGTTTTTTTGTTTTCTCAGTTAATTCAGCAAGCGTTTCAACTTCTTCGTCAATGTCTTTTGCGAATTCGTCGTCAAGCTCAGGAAGCTCTTTCGCTTTGATTTCATGAATTTTCACTTTGAAAACAGCTGGTTTTCCGGCAAGCTCTTCAGCGTGGTACTCTTCAGGGAATGTTACTTCAACATCCTTTTCAGCGCCTGCTTCAAGGCCTGTTAACTGCTCTTCGAAGCCCGGGATGAATGAACCTGATCCTACTTCAAGTGAGTAGTTCTCAGCTTTTCCGCCTTCAAACGCTTCGCCGTCAACGAAACCTTCGAAGTCAAGAACGACTGTATCGCCGTTTTCAACAGCGCCTTCTTCTTTCACGACAAGCTCAGCCTGACGCTCTTGAAGAGCTTTAAGTTCGTTTTGTACATCTTCGTCAGTAACGGCAGTGTCATCTTTTTCGATTCCTAAGCCTTTGTAGTCGCCAAGTTTCACTTCCGGTTTTACAGTCACTTTTGCAGTGAAAATCAAGCTTTCGCCTTTTTCGATTTTTTCAACATCGATTTCAGGGCGGTCTACAGGTTCGATGCCGGCTTCTTCAACCGCTTTAGGGTATTCTACAGGAAGTAAAATATCTAAAGCATCCTGGTAAAGAGCTTCAACGCCGAAACGCTGTTCGAATAAACCGCGGGGAACTTTCCCTTTGCGGAATCCAGGAATAGAAACCTGTTTTACTACTTTTTTAAATGCATCATCAAGAGCTGTTTTGAACGTATCCGCGTCAACTTCAACCGTTAATACGCCTTCGTTGCCTTCTTGTTTTTCCCATTTTACAGACATGTGTTTCCCTCCAAAAATCTATTCAGGTTGTGTCGGTCTTCCATTCTAAAGCAATCCGCGGCTTTGTCAAAGAAAAAACCGCTTGAATCAGAATCATTATGTAATGAACTGGCAGCCTGTCCAACCGTAATTCTCATTTCAGTTAAACCGCTATACATAAATACAACCACTATATTATAACATAACGCCTACCGCTTTCAACTATATGGTGTGATTTACAAATAAGAAATTTCTTCAATATCCTTAATCATCGTGCAGGCTTCTTCAAGTTCGCGGCTGTCAAACTCGTACATCATGTGAAGTTCCTCCGGCTCAATGTCAATGCCGTGCATCTCGTAACCGACCTTATGAAGCGCCGCCGCCCATAAATCTGCGTTCAAAAACTTCGGCATAAAAGGGTGCAGGACGTACAGATGCCTTCTCCACAGCTCCTCGACGGCAGCGTATAATGTAGGGTTTTCATTGCCGAGCGTTTCATCAAGCACCCGGAGAACGCGATGCAAAACCGGAGCCGCATCAGGCTGAACCGTTTCACTCGGAACCGCGGTCATTGAATCGCCGAATTTTGTAATATGGACCGGCTTGCTGTAGTCATGGTCCGCCATCAGCGTCAAAATCATCGTCTTGATAAGAGGATGAGCGCCCGGATCTTGAAGAATCGTTTTTAAGAGACCCGTGTATTTTGCAATATTGCGGTCTTTGAGAGAATGAATCAGATTCATTTGTTCAGCGGGGCTGTTCAGCACTTTTTCCGCATCAAGAATGTCCTCGTATTCCTCCTCCCACGCTTCATCCTGCTGGTCGGGATCGGTCATTTTGCGGCTGAATTCGAGCAGCCGGTAGAATTGCTCCGCACTTTCTGCGGGCAGCTGGTTTTCTTCCAGCACAGCTTCAATTGTGCTTTTGACTTCTTCATATTGTTTCAGCTGAATTAAAATGGTCATGTACACCTGCAGTACGGTGAAATAATGGCCGTACCCTTCATTCAGCATTTTCTCGCAAACTTGTTTTGCTTCTTCCAATTCCCCGAGTTCCAGAAAACAAATCGCCATGCCTAAATGCACGTCGGACTCGGTATCGCCGTGGCTTACCGCCTCTGAAAACAGTTCGAGGGCCTCCTGATACTGTTTATCCTTCATGGCGGCCATCCCTTTATCAACCAAGCGTTCTTTCAGACGGGGGAAAGGAATGATATCAGCTTTTTTCTTGTCATGCGTCATACTTTATTTCCTTTCAGGCGCTATTTTGTTCAAGTGTATCAACACGCGTCAGGAAACACAAGAAAGGATGGTGCGCACGGTAAAAAAAGCCGCCGGACAGATGCCGGGCGGCTTTTTTCAGGCTTGAAGCCATGAACTTCTTTTCGATTCAAACTGCTGAATGTCGTCCTCCAGCAGAAGCGTTAATGAAATTTCATCATAGCCGTTTATCAGCATTTCCTTCCAGTGAGGATCGACTTCAAATGAAATCTCTTTGCCTTCACTGTCGTGAATGAGCTGGTTTTCCAAATCAACCGTCATGTTAAGAGACTGATTTTCATATTGACCGGCGAGTTTTTTCCACTGATCATACGGCATACGGATGGGAAGCATACCGTTTTTAAAACAGTTTTGATGAAAAATATCGGCAAATGACGGAGCAATGATGATTTTGAAGCCGTAATCATCCAGCGCCCAAGGAGCGTGCTCACGGGATGACCCGCAGCCGAAATTCTCTCCGGCAATTAATATGGACGCGCCTTCATAGACTTTGCGGTTTAACTCAAATTCAGGATCAGGCTCACCGTTCTCAAGGTATCTCCAATCAAAAAACGCGAATCTGCCGTATCCGGTTCTTTCAATTCTTTTCAAAAACTGTTTCGGAATAATCTGGTCCGTATCGACGTTGATCCGGTTTAAGACGGCCGCTTTTCCCGTATGCGTTTTTAAAGGTTCCATCTTTTCGCGCACTCCTTACACAACTGTTTTTTCTTGATAAAACTTTCTTACATCGACGAAATGCCCGTGAATGGCTGCCATTGCCGCCATCGCCGGACTGACAAGGTGTGTTCTCGCGCCTTTTCCCTGTCTGCCTTCGAAGTTGCGGTTGGAAGTGGAAGCGCATCGTTCCCCTTCAGGCACAACATCATTGTTCATACTGAGGCACATGCTGCAGCCTGATTCTCTCCATTCAAATCCGGCCTCGAGAAACACGCGGTGCAGCCCTTCTTCTTCGGCCTGCTGTTTCACGCTTTGAGAACCCGGCACCACAATGGCTCTGACGCTGTCGGCGACTTTTCGGCCTTTGATCATATCCGCAGCCTGGCGAAGATCGGTCATCCGCGAATTTGTACAGGAGCCGATAAACACATGCTCGACTTTAATATCTTCAATTTTTTGATTCGGTGAGATTCCCATGTATTCGTATGCGCGGATGGCTTCTTTTTTACCGTCTTCAGAATCAATCGTTTCCGGCGCCGGTATTTGGGCATCGACCGGAAGAACCATGCCGGGATTGACGCCCCATGTTACCATTGGAGAAATCTCGCTGCCGTCTAACACGATGGAATGATCGTATACGGCGCCCGGATCGGTTTTTAACGCTTTCCATTCTGCGGCGGCTTTTTCAAATTCCTCGCCTTTTGGCGCGTATTTACGGTTTTTACAATATTCAATCGTCGTGTCATCAGGAGCGATCAGTCCCGCCCGTGCTCCCGCTTCTATTGACATATTGCAGACGGTCATGCGTTCGTCCATAGACATGTTTCTGAATACTTCCCCGGTGTATTCAATGACATATCCGGTACCGAATTTCACCCCGTATTTTCCGATGACCGACAAGATGACATCCTTCGCGGTCACTCCTTTTTGGAGCGTTCCGTCAACGCGGATTTCAAGCGTTTTCGGCCGCTGCTGCCACAATGTCTGAGTGGAAAGAACATGTTCCACCTCACTTGTGCCGATACCGAAGGCAAGCGCTCCGAACGCGCCGTGAGTCGATGTATGGCTGTCTCCGCAAACGATCGTTTTCCCCGGTAGTGTCAGACCAAGCTCAGGCCCGACTACGTGAACGATTCCCTGGTCTGCGCTGTGTAGATCCGCAAGACGGACGCCGAACTCCTCGCAATTCCGTTCAAGCGCGGTTACTTGGCGCTTTGCGACTTCATCTTTAATGTCAAAACGGTTGACGGTCGGAATATTGTGGTCCATCGTCGCGAATGTGTTCTGCGGCCGTCTGACCTTTCTTCCCTTCTGCCTTAACCCTTCAAACGCCTGAGGAGACGTCACCTCATGAATTAGGTGCAGATCAATATAGAGAAGGTCGGGTTTTCCTTCACCGCTTTTTACAACATGCCGATCCCAAATCTTTTCGATGATTGTTCGAGGCATCATCTTTGTTTCCTCCCTCTACCTATGAACTAAGACCGCTTTCTTTAAAGCGTCACACTATAGATTTTGTATTCGAGCCGGCTAATGCGGCTTTTACTTTTTCAGTAATGTCATGCGTTCCGGCATATTGGCCGTCCCGGGCGATATCACGTGTACGGCTGCCATCTGCAAGCACCTTTGCGACCGCTTTTTCCACCGCCTGCGCTTCGTTTTCAAGCCCGAAAGATGTTCTCAAAAGCATCGCCGCTGATAAAATCGCCGCAAACGGATTGGCCATCCCTTTACCGGCGATGTCAGGCGCAGATCCATGCACGGGTTCAAACAAGTGAAGACCTGAACTTGATAAGCTGGCTGACGGCAGCATGCCGAGCGAGCCTGTCAGCATGGAGGCTTCATCGCTTAAAATATCGCCGAACATATTCTCAGTTACGATGACGTCAAACTGGCTCGGAGCGTAGATGAGCTGCATCGCGGCATTATCGACAAGCATATGTTCAAGCGTCACATCAGGAAATTCTTTTGCGATTTCATCCGCTGTTTCCCGCCAAAGCCTGCTTGAAGAAAGCACATTCGCCTTATCAACGGACGTCACTTTTCCTTTTCTGCCGGCAGCCATCTTAAAAGCTTCTCTTACAACGCGTGCGATTTCTTCTTTCTTATAAAAAAGGGTATCGACCGCTTCCTTTTCTCCCGCTTCATTGACATACTGTCTGCTCGGTTCTCCAAAGTAGAGGCCGCCCGTCAGTTCCCTGACGATTACAAAGTCGACGCCGCTGATATATTCTTTTTTCAGCGGAGACGCCTCAGACAAGCTTTCAAATACGGTCACGGGACGCAGATTGGCAAACAGGCCGAGTTTTTTTCTGATGCCGAGCAGGCCTTTTTCCGGTCTGAGCTCCGGAGGATTTTGGTCCCATTTCGGCCCGCCGACTGCCCCGAGCAGGATGGCGTCGGATCTTTCACAAAGAGCCACCGTCTCCTCAGGAAGGGAGTTTTGATGGGCGTCAATGGCCGCTCCCCCGATCAGTCCGTTTTCAAATTCAAATTCATGTCCGAATTGTTCGGCAACGCTTTTCAATACATCTGCCGCTGATTCCGCCACTTCCGGTCCGATTCCGTCACCGGGAAGCAAAGCAATGCGTTTTTTCAAATCAAACGTTCTCCTTTCTATTACGAGCCGACCGCAGTCTGTCTCTTTAATCCGTCTATATTGCAATCCAGCACCAATTGCCGGTTCACGGCGTTCAGATAAGCTTTAGCAGAAGCTTCCAGAACATCCTGCGCGATTCCCCGCCCTGATGTTTCTTTTCCGTTCACGGTCACTCTGACAAAAACTTGAGCCAGCGCGTCTTCGCCTTTCCGGTTGGATTGGATGCGGTAGTCTGTCAGTTCAATATTTTTATCGATGCAGCGCCCGAGCGTATTATAAACGGCTTCTACGCTGCCCGCCCCCGTTGCCGCCTCTTGCATCAGCTGTTCGTTTTCCTGATTTTTTAAAGAGACTGTTGCAGTCGGCACCTGAGACGTCCCGTAATGCACTTGCAGAGACAAAAATTCATAGCCGATTTTTTTGTCTGTCACTTTTTCTTCTAAAATAAGAGAAATCAAGTCATCATCAGTGATTTCTTTTTTCTTTGCGGTCAGTTCTTTAAACATCGTAAAATATTTATTGATTTCATCACTATCAAACTGGAATCCAAGCGTATTCAGGCGGTCTTTGAACGCGTGGCGCCCGGAATGCTTTCCGAGTACAAGTGCATCAGCAGTCACGCCGACAAGTTCCGGTGAAATGATTTCATATGTTGATTTTTCTTTCAGGAAACCGTCTTGGTGAATGCCGGACTCATGTGCGAAAGCGTTATCTCCGACGATTGCTTTGTTGCGGGGAACTGCCATACCCGTCAGTTTGCTGACAAGATCACTCGTCCGCTTCAATTCATGAAGATTGAGAGATGAATCGGCTTGATGCGCGTCATTTCTGACATGAAGCGCAACGGCGATTTCCTCTAGCGCGGCGTTCCCGGCTCTTTCTCCTATGCCGTTAATGGCGCATTCAATTTGATCAGCGCCGTTCTCAATTGCCGAAAGTGAGTTGGCAACCGCCATTCCGAGATCATCGTGGCAATGGGCTGATAGCTTTACCCGGCTGATATTCGGAACGTGTTCCTTCATATATTTAAAGATGTTTCCGTATTCAGCCGGCGTCAGGTAACCTACAGTGTCCGGCAGGTTGATGACGCTCGCGCCGGCATCAATCACTTCTTCAACGATTTCAGCCAGAAACGGAAGTTCGGTGCGGCATGCGTCTTCTGCTGACCATTGAACGATCGGAAAGCGTTCTTTTGCATACTTCACCATTTCAACCGCTTTTTCCTTAACCTCTTCCCGCGTCATTTTCAGCTTATGCTTCAGATGAATGTCAGAGGTGGCGATAAAGATGTGAATCCGCGGGCTGGCCCCGTCTTTCAGCGCTTCCCAGGCTGCGTCGATGTCACCTTTGACAGATCGGGCAAGCCCTGTTACCGAACAATTTTTAATCGTTCTTGCGATTTCCTGCACGGCTAAAAAATCACCTCGGGATGAAGCGGGAAATCCCGCTTCAATAATATCCACCCCGAGTCTTTCAAGCTGCTTGGCTATCGCCAGTTTCTCCCGGGAATTGAGGTTGACCCCGGGGGATTGTTCACCGTCACGAAGGGTCGTGTCGAAAACATTAATTTTGCGCAACGGAGACCACCGCTTCCTTCTTTTTGCCTTGTTTGACAAACGGCATCATTTCACGAAGCTGTCTGCCGACCTTTTCAATCTGATGCTCGTTTTCACTTGCATTGATCGCATTGAAGCGAGGACGGTTCACTTGGTTTTCCACGATCCATTCTTTCGCGAATGTACCGTTTTGAATATCTGTTAATACTTGTTTCATCGATTCTTTTACCTTTGCATCGACTACGCGCGGCCCTGAGACAAAATCTCCCCATTGAGCCGTATCGGAGATAGAGTATCTCATGCCCGCCAATCCTTCTTCATACATCAAGTCTACGATCAACTTCAGTTCGTGCAGACACTCGAAGTATGCGAGTTCAGGCTGGTAGCCGGCTTCTGTCAGCGTTTCAAAACCCGCTTTGACAAGCGCCGTTAAACCTCCGCACAGAACAGCCTGCTCACCGAACAAATCCGTTTCCGTTTCTTCCTTAAATGTTGTTTCAAGAACGCCCGCACGCGCTCCGCCGATTCCTTTTGCATAAGCAAGAGCCGTATCTTTCGCTTCGCCTGATACATCCTGGTAGATGGCAAACAATGCCGGTACGCCCGCGCCTTGTTCATATGTTCTTCTGACAAGGTGTCCCGGTCCTTTAGGGGCGACAAGGAATACATCCACATCAGCAGGAGGCACGATCTGATGGAAATGGACGTTAAATCCGTGTGCGAATACCAATGACTTGCCCGCCGTCAATTCATCTTTGATTTCAGCTTCATATACTTTTTGCTGCTGTTCATCCGGAAGAAGAACCATAATGATATCAGCCTGGGCAGCCGCTTCTCTTACCGAAAAGACTTGATGACCGTCTTCTTGGGCCTGTGTAAATGATTTTCCTTGTCTGACGCCGACAATGACATCAATTCCGCTTTCTTTTAAGTTCAGCGCATGTGCGTGACCTTGTGAACCGTAACCGATAATCGCTACTTTTTTACCTGCCAATACGTTCTCTTTGATATCACCGTTATAATATACTTTTACCATTTTAATCTCTCCCTTTTTTGTGTTATACAATTGAAATTGTTTTATTGGATGACGTCTTCTGCTGGGTTCCCCTCGCAAAAGCCGTTGTGCCCGTTCTCGCGATTTCTTTAATGCCGTAAGGTTTGAGAAGCTCTATGAGCGCTTCGATTTTATTAGATTCGCCGGTAACCTGAACGACGATGCTGTCTCTTGAGACATCAACGACGGAAGCTCTGAACGGCTCAATGATTCCATTGATTTCCGTTCTGGCCGACGGTGCGGAAACAACTTTGATTAATGCCAGCTCACGCTGTACAATCGATTGGTTTGTAATATCCGTCACTTTCAGGACGTCAATTTGTTTGTTAAGCTGCTTTGTCAGCTGCTCTACGTCATTTTCGCCTTCCACATGGACGACAAATGTAATCCTTGAAACACCGCTTGTTTCCGTGTGGCCTACAGTGATGCTTTCGATATTATAGTGTCTTTTTGTAAACAGGCCGGTGATCCGGTTTAATACTCCCGAGCGGTTGACCACCGTTAATGTGATAATGCGTTTCAAGGTTTCACCCCCACCATTTCATGAAGTCCTTTACCCGGCGCAATCATCGGGAATACTTTCTCGCTTTTGGCGACCCGGACGTCAATAACGGCCGGTTCTTTTGATGAAAGCACCTTTTTAAGCTCTTCTTCCGCCTCTTCCTCCGATGAAATCCGGACGCCTTTAATGCCGTAGGCTTCTGACAATTTGACAAAGTCAGGCTGCGCCGAGAATTTGGATTCAGAATAGCGCTCTTCATAGAAGATTTCCTGCCACTGTCTGACCATGCCCAGACATTCGTTGTTCAAGATAACCACTTTGACGGGAAGATTCAGCTGTCGGATGACATCTAATTCCTGAAGGGTCATCTGAAAACCGCCGTCTCCGAGGATGGCAACGACCGTGGCGTTACGATCGGCCAGCTGCGCTCCGATAGCCGCCGGAAGGCCGAAGCCCATTGTGCCGAGTCCCCCCGAGGTCACCCACTTATCAGCCTTTCGGAAAGGATAAAACTGAGCCGCCCACATCTGGTGCTGGCCGACATCCGTCGCCACAATCGCCTCACCGTTTGTGAATTGGTGAATATACTCAATCAGCTTTTGGGGTTTCAAGCCCTCTTCTCTGTTGTCTGTATACCAAAGCGGATATTCTTCTTTCCATTCTGAAAGCTGCTGTTTCCATTCCTCTGTCTGTCCCTGTTTTCCGTTTTGCTTCAATAATTCCTGAAGGACGATTTTACTGTCGCCGACCACCGGAATCTGCGTTTCGATAATTTTTCCGATTTCAGCAGGATCAATATCGATATGCGCCACTTTGGCCGACTTTGCAAAATGCTTCAGATTTCCGGTCACGCGATCATCGAACCGCGCTCCGATGCTGATCAACAAGTCACAGTGGTAAAGCGCCATATTCGCTGTGTATGTGCCGTGCATCCCCGCCATTCCCAGAAAAAGAGGATGGTCTGCCGGGAAACCGCCCAGACCGAGAAGCGTGTGCGCTACCGGAATTTGCTGCTGTTCGACATAATTTTTTAAATCTTCTGAAGCTTTACCGTGCAAAACACCCGCTCCGGCTAAAATAACCGGCTTTTTCGCACTGCTGACAGCTTCCACGAGCTTTCGGATCTGCAGATAGTTAGGCTCTTTTACAGGCTGATAACCCGGAAGGCTGATCTCGTGATCATATCTGAACTCTCCTTCAAATGCTGCGACATCCTTCGGTATATCAATTAATACCGGGCCCGGTCTTCCCGTCGTGGCGATATGGAACGCCTCTTTAATCACACGGGGGAGATCTTCCGGACGGCGGACTTGGTAGCTGTGTTTCGTAATCGGCATCGTAATTCCTAAAATGTCGGCTTCCTGGAAAGCGTCGCTGCCGATGACCGAAGTGGCCACCTGACCGGTAAACACTACGAGCGGCAATGAATCTATCATCGCATCCGCAAGACCGGTAACTAAATTTGTCGCTCCGGGTCCGGAAGTAGCAATCACAACCCCCGGCTTTCCGGAGACTCTCGCATACCCTTCTGCCGCATGAATCGCGCCTTGCTCGTGGCGGGGCAGGATGTGAACCAATCCTGATTGATACAGTTTATCGTAAATCGGAAGGACAGCTCCCCCCGGATAGCCGAAGATCATCTCGACATTTTCTTTCTTTAATGATTCAATCAGCATCAGAGCCCCGTTCATTGTTTTTGTACATTCGGCAGACAAAGAATCCGCCTGTACATTTGTGCCCATTTTCAGTTCCTCCTTTTCAATGTTCCCTTCTAAAATCCAATTCATAAAACGCAGCGCCGGCTGACGCAAATAAAAAAGCCTTCCCACCCACATTCAGCCAAGCATTTCATGCGATAGCCAAAAGGGGCGAAAAGGCTTTGCTTTCCGCGGTACCACCCTTGTTTACGGTCATATGCAGACCGTCTCATGGATAATGATTATCCGTTTTGATAACGAGTAAACATTGTGTTCACTCGGCCGAGTCCTACTCTTTACATTTCAGACCGGCACTCTGAGGGGAGTTCACTTTGATTTGTTTTACCGGCTCTCAGCGTTACCGGCTCTCTGTGAAAAACTTCAGCAAAGCTACTTATCCTCTTCTGCGCTTTTTATTATGGCAGCTCTTTTATTAAAAAAGAACCTTCACTTGTTTGTTTTTTCAGTGTTTTATGATTTTTCTTTTTAGCGTGAATCATTTATTTATTTTTGTTTGAACTCATATTACGCCCGTTTGCAGACAGTGTCAACAGCATTTTTATAATTATTAGACAATTTAGATTAATCAATCTACTTTGTATACGCTTTCATTACTGGTACAAAGGGATCTGTAAATATTAAAAGTTTTTATCATTTTTTATTAATCTCTCAAGATTACATGAAATTTTTCCGTTCATATACGAATATGTCACATTTTATTACACGATTTTTCTCTGTCCTTCCGGCATGCTTGTCAGATATTCCGTTCGATTGAACAGGCTCTTTCTACAGACATACGCATACACTGTTCTTATCTCGTAAGAAATGAGTGATGTCATGAATAAGATGTTATCAGGCATGCAGGGCCTGCCTCCTGGATTTCCGCCTTTACCGGTCTTACCGCCGCAGTCTTATTATCCCCCGGCCCCGATGCATACAGCTCCATATCAAGGCGGCCCTTCTTTTCAGCAGGGATTCCCGTCATCCGGATACGGACAGCAGACCCCGCAAAGCACGCTGTCATTCGCCGGACAGCAATTCGTTCCGTACCCTTATACATCCGGGTACTACGGCCAAACCTTCAGTGACGTCGGCGGAAGCCTCGGCGCAGGGGCCCATCCCGGCGCGCTCGGGGGCGGTTTCAGCGGCCATGCCGGGGGCTTCAGCGCTCCGAGCGGATTCAGATGATACAAAAACCGGCCTCCCACGGCCGGTTTCTTTTCTTATTCACAGAGTATAACGGTCATTCCACTGATTCATTTCCTGCTCCGTATAGTAATCAGCCCTTGAAACCTCAACGATGATTAAACCGCATTGAGTGATTAAAAATTGCTTCAGTTCCTCAAACAGCTCGTCTTTTCCGCAAAAGATCGTTTCTATATTGTGATTTTTATATGCAAATGCGTACTTCAAAAGCTAATTCCTCCTGCTGTCTTTCTATCATTCATTGACAAAATGTATGATAGAAATTAGATAATTTATCACTCAAGGGCGCCTTAAGTATCTTTATACATATATTTATTACGATAAATATTACATTAAGTTTCATTTATATTAAAATCACTTTACAATTTTCATCAAATACGAAACTTTTGTTTCGTAAAATAAAAAATAAAATACAAAAAAACCTCAAACCCATTGTCAGGGCTTGAGGTTTTTTATACGTCCCAGGAGAGATTCGAACTCCCGACCGACGGCTTAGAAGGCCGTTGCTCTATCCGGCTGAGCTACTGGGACATGAAAATCAAATTGTTCTGCTGATCATTTTACCATGATATCAGCGAATTGACAATATAGTCATCCGATAAAAAAGGCCAGCGGCATCAGTTTTCACTCTGATGTCACCAGCTCTTTTTTTATACGTCCCAGGAGAGATTCGAACTCCCGACCGACGGCTTAGAAGGCCGTTGCTCTATCCAGCTGAGCTACTGGGACAGCTTTTGCTTTATGTATCAGCGACAAGATTTATTATATACAGGTTCAAATCATAAGTCAATATTTTTTTAAAACTTTTGATGGGGAAGAATGAAATCTCCCCCATCACTTGTTAAAAACTGATTGTATTCCCAAAGTCCTTCAATTCCCGACCCGTTTCATCGTAAAATGTCACGGCGCCTTCTCTTTCTGTAAGAGTAAGAATGGCATAGCTTTTCACATTGCGGACTCTCGGAAGACGGATGCTGCCCGGATTAATCAAAAGCTTGCCCCGAAGCTCTTCACTCCCGGCAATATGTGAATGGCCGAAGCAGACGATATCCGCCCCAAGCTCTTCCGCCCGGTAAAAAACAGTTAAAAGTGACTGTTTAATGCCGTGAAGATGCCCGTGAACGGCCAGAATTTTCTTTGAACCTGCGTCCAGAAGAAGTTCATCCTGAAACCCGCCGCCAAAGTCGCAATTGCCTTTTACCGTGTGAAACGGCGTAAGCGCCGGATGTGCGGCGTCAAGCTCTGAATCACCGCAATGAATCATCAGATCCGCTTCGTCTTCGTGCCGCTTTGCAATCGTCTCCAGCTCGTCTTCAAGGCCGTGACTGTCACTTATTATCAGCACTTTCATTGCATACGCTCCCCCTTATGAATCAAGCAGCTTTGACAGTTTCTTGAGCGCCTCAGCCCTGTGGCTGATTTTGTTTTTCTCAGCGCTTGTCAGCTGGGCCATGGTTTTATCTTTATCTTTTACAATAAAAATGGGATCATAGCCGAACCCGTTATCCCCCTCGGGTCCTTCCGCAATATACCCTTCAACATGACCTTCGACCGTTTTTGTTTCCTGCCCCGGCATGCTGACGGCAAGGGCGCAGCGGAAACGGGCCGTGCGCTGCTCTTTTTCGATGCCTTTTAATTCTGACAGCACCTTGTCCATATTCGCTTTATCATCTTTTGCTTCTCCGGCATAACGGGCTGAATAAACGCCCGGTCTGCCTCCAAGGTTGTCCACCGATAAACCGGAGTCGTCTGCAATGACCATTTTGTTGACGGCTTTTGCCACGGCTTCCGCTTTTAAGATGGCGTTTTCTTCAAAGGTATGTCCGGTTTCTTCAATTTCTTCCGTAAATCCGATTTCCGCCAAAGAAGAGACGCTGTAGCCTTTCGGTTCGAGTATTTCCTTGAATTCTTTCACTTTTCCCTGATTGTGTGTCGCAATAATGGCTTCTTTCACGCTGATCAGGCCTCTCTTTCTTATTTCAGTTCAGGCAATGTTTCTGCCAGCACTTCTTTTTGCTTTTGAATAAGCGTCTGGATTCCTTTTTCGGCAAGACTTAACAGTCCGTTTAAATCTTCACGGGAGAATGTGGCTTCTTCGCCCGTCCCTTGAAGCTCTACAAAACGTCCGCTTCCCGTCATGATGATATTCATGTCGACTTCAGCCGCCGAATCCTCTTCATAATTCAGATCCAAAAGAAGGCCTTCTTCTTTATCCATCCCGACAGAAATGGCCGCGAGATAATCTGTCACAGGAGAGGTTTTGATAACGCCGCTTTTTACGAGTTTGCCGATCGCAATGGCCATTGCCAAGAAGGCGCCGGTAATGGAAGCCGTTCTTGTTCCGCCGTCAGCTTGAATGACGTCACAGTCGATCCAGATCGTGCGTTCGCCAAGCTTCTCCAAATCAACGACGGCCCGGAGCGCGCGCCCGATCAGCCGCTGAATTTCCATCGTTCTGCCGGAGACCTTTCCTTTTGAAGATTCTCTTATCGTTCTTTGATTCGTCGCGCGGGGAAGCATGCTGTATTCCGCTGTGATCCAGCCTTTTCCTCCGCCGCGTAAAAATGGCGGCACCCGGTCTTCCACAGATGCATTACAGATGACCTTCGTATTTCCCGCTGTAATTAAAACAGAGCCTTCCGGGTGAGTGATAAAATCCAAATCAAATGTGATAGGGCGCAGCTCATCGTGCTGTCTTCCGTCGTGTCTCATATTTTACCTCCGATTATATGTACATAAACCTTTTGTTCCGGATTGTGAATAAAGAAAGAGGCAGCCGGAACGCTAACCTCTTTTTTACTAGTATATCAAAAATCGCAAATTAAAAACTACCCGTATTCACTTGTGACGGCCTCGAAACAGGTTTTGAAAGGGATTCTCCTTTTTCATTCACCAGTTCTGATTTTCCGTTTACTTTTATAGAAACACTTTTAATCGACGGCTGTTCGGTTAACGTGAGAACGATGCTGTCCAGTACGCCCGATGATACCATTTTTGTTTTTTCGTCGGCGCTTCCGTAAATGGAGCTGTTAAAGTCCAGTGTAACCTGGCCGTCTTTTACTTTCGGCTTGCCGAGAAGCTTAACATCGTTATTAAAGTCCGTCAAAAGCCCGCTTGCTTTGCCCGGTCCGTCGGCGAGCTGTTCAACGGCAGCGGTGATGTCATTTGTTTCCGAATTGTCAATCCGCTTTGTGACAGGCACGTAGTATTCGCTTGTCTCTGTTTCCGCCAGATAATAGACAGTCAGCGGATGGGTGTCTGTCAGATCATTCACTCCGGCCGTTTCAATATTAATCCCGTCTTTTCTGCTTAAATCGCCCGTAATCGGAGTGCCGCCCACAGGCATTTCTTTCAGTTCGTGCCCGTTGATTCTGATTTTAACTTTATCTATTGAGCTGAATTGGGTAAGCGTCCATGTAATCGATTGCAGGATTTTTTGTTCGTCTTCTTTTTTATAGTTTTTAAATTCCTTCGAAAAATCAGCGACGGCAGTGCCGTCTTTTTTAATATCGACATTTACCGTCGTATCCGCAGGGAGCACAGCTCTGAAGCCGTTCGGCAGGATTTCTGACACAGGCCCTCCCTGAACCAAATACTCAAGGGCCTGCTTTGCGGTTCCCTCACTGTTCGGAAGAGGCAGTGTCTGTGCTGCGACATAGCCGTTTTTATCAATCAGATACAGCTCTCGCATGACTGTATTGGCCGGCTGGTCGGCTTTAGAAGTGCCGTTTTTCTCTGACTGCTTTGGTTTTGCCTGAATTCCCGCTTCATCCTTTACATATGAAATGTCTTGAGGCGGGTCAATTTCCCCGGCTGTTTTATCGGATTGAAACAAACCGCATCCAGATAACACAAAAGCCGAAGTAAGACATGTTGCAGCAATGACTGCAGGTCCTTTTTTCAGCATACTTTTCCCTCCTAAGGCTGTTTGTACTATGATGTATACGAGCCCTGTCCGGGAAATAGACCGGGAAGCGCAAAAAAACCCGCCGTAAACAGCGGGTTTTTTTGATTTATTTTCTGACCGGCTCTTGAAGGGAGATGCACTCGACATGGCCGATTTCGTGGCCGAACCAGTCTTCGGCAATTTTTGCGAAACCGTTCCGCTCTCCCGTTGTAAGAAATTGATGCTCCGGTGCATGTTTCGATTGGTTTAACAAACCTTTATAAGACAAGATGGTGCTCACTTCTCTCGCCGTCTCGTCTCCGGAGGAAATGATTTTCACATGCTCTCCCATATAGTTCTGAATCGGATCTTTTAAAATCGGATAATGCGTACATCCTAAAATCAAGGTGTCAATTGATGTACCTTTTAAAGGCTCAAGCGATGCTTCAACCGCTTCCTCCGCTGATTCCTGAAGAAACCGTCCGCTTTCCACAAACGGCACGAGCAGCGGACAAGCCGTGTTCTTAACTTGAAGTTCTGCGTTTAATCCGAGCAGCGCCTGCTCATACGCTCTGCTTTTAATGGTATTGACCGTGCCGATGACGCCGATATGCTGATTTTTCGTGACCTTTATCGCCGTTCTCGCACCCGGCTGAATGACGCCGACAACCGGAATATCCGTTTTGCGCTGAATATCCTCCAAGGCAATGGCCGTGGCCGTATTGCAGGCGATCACGAGCATTTTGATATGGTGGTTTTCCAGCAGGTAATCGGTCATTTCCCACGTGTATTGAAGAACTTCTTCTTCAGGACGCGGGCCGTACGGGCAGCGTTTTGTATCTCCCACATAGATGATATTTTCCTTCGGTAGCTGTCTCATGATTTCCTTAGCAACGGTTAACCCGCCAACCCCGGAATCAATGACTCCTATCGGCTGTTCCAACAAAATCGCCTCATTTTCTTTTCATTTCATGCTGCAGTTTCAATAATGATTTTTCGAAAGCGGCTGTTTCTTCTTCGGAAAATGTCGCAAACATATCCCGCAAATAAGCCTGTCTTTTCAAAATCACTTCTTGGATAATGCGCTCTCCTTCAGCGAGAAGATGAATTCTGACGACCCGTCTGTCAGCCGGGTCTTTCACCCGCTCGACAAGCTTATTTTTTTCCATGCGGTCTATCAGATCCGTCGTCGTGCTGCAAGCCAAATACATTTTGCCTGATAATTCGCCTATTGTCATATCCCCCAATTCATAAAGCCATTGAAGCCCCACGAATTGCGGCGGTGTAATTGCATATTGGTTAAGGATTTCTCTTCCTTTTTGTTTAATGATCGCAGCGATATGGCGGAGTGATTTTTCGATATCCGCAACATGCTCTACAGATTTTGATGTCATTTGTCCATCCCTCACTCAAGGATCTTTCTGGGCTATGCGCTCCGTGTCTATTTTCCTTCTTTTTTTAAGAAAATGCAAGACTGACGGAGAAAAAGGAAAAACCGGGATTTTCACCGCATGCCCATCAGCCCGGGCGCCAACGCAAATAACCGGCTCCTTCTCGAAAAGAAGGAAAACCGGCAAGAATCAGAGCTCTAGCTCACCCATTCTAAGAAGCTCGACAACAGCTTGCGAACGCCCTTTCACACCTAACTTCTGCATGGCATTTGAAATGTGATTCCGTACAGTTTTTTCACTGATAAATAGCTCGCTTGCAATTTCCTTTGTTGTCTTGTCTTGAACGAGCAATTCGAATACTTCTCTTTCTCTTTTGGTCAGCAGCGGCTTTGATTGAAAATCTTTCTCCTTCAAGTATTGTAACCCTCCTTGCTAAGGTGAGAGCGAATCTGAAACGAATGGGTTTATATAGTCAAGATATCATATGTAAAGGGCGCTTCGGAGGTGACGTCTCTTAGAGAAATAGTTATCCGTTCAGGCGAGCAGAATGCCTTTCTCCCGCTCCGTCCAGCTGACCGCTTTGCCGCTTTTCTTCGACACTTGAACCATAACGACGGAACCTGTAAAGCACGGCAGGCCCGACTCATTTTCTCCAAGGTAATGAAGGGTGACGGACGCATTTCCGGCAGCGCTTGCTTTCACATAAATCCGCAGATTTTCATACGGCATCACCTGACGCATATAGTCGCACTGCTGGCTTGCGACGACCGTCATCGTTTCCGAGTTTTGCGCCGTTATGCCTCGCTGTTTGAAATAAGCGATCCGCGCTTCTTCAAAATAGATGAAAGGGGTTACATTATTCATATGGCCGAACATATCCGTTTCTGAAAAACGAACCGATACTTCAGTAAAGAAAGAAAACGACTGTCTCCATTCTTCAAACGGGACATCAATATATTGCGGTTGTTTCATCACCTTCAGCTCCTTATAAAAAAACCTCTCCCGTGCGGAAGAGGCTCTTTTTCTCTTTCTTATACTCTGTCGCTTCCGAAGAAATTACGGAATGCTTGTAAATTGGTATCTCTGTTCAAAGCGGCGATTGAAGTCGTAAGCGGAATGCCTTTCGGGCAGGATTGAACACAGTTTTGTGAATTCCCGCAATCTCCGAGGCCGCCGTCTGTCATTAACGCTTCTAAACGTTCTGCTTTGTTCATCGCGCCCGTCGGATGGGCGTTAAACAGACGAACTTGCGACATCGGGGCAGGCCCCATGAATTTCGACTTGCTGTTGACGTTCGGGCAGGCTTCGAGGCAGACGCCGCATGTCATGCATTTAGACAATTCATATGCCCACTGGCGGCGTTTTTCCGGCATTCTCGGCCCCGGCCCCAAATCGTAAGTTCCGTCAATCGGCACCCATGCTTTCACTTTTTTCAGTGAATCAAACATTCTGCTGCGGTCAACCTGAAGGTCACGGACAACCGGGAATGTTTTCATCGGCTTCAGACGGATCGGCTGTTCCAGCTTATCAATCAGCGCCGTACATGACTGGCGCGGTCTTCCGTTGATGACCATGGAGCAGGCGCCGCATACTTCTTCAAGACAGTTCATGTCCCATGCGACCGGAGTGGTTTTCTCTCCTTTTGCATTCACGGGATTTCTGCGGATTTCCATCAGGGCGGAAATCACGTTCAGGTTCGGGCGGTAATTGATTTCGAATTCTTCATCGTATGGCGCGCTTTCGGGCGTATCCTGACGTGTAATGATAAACCGTATCTTTTTCTCACTCATGATTATTTCGCCACCTTCTTCTTCGAGTAGTCGCGTTTACGGGGCGCAATCAGTGATACATCGACATCCTGATATTCAAATTCCGGAGCTTCAAACGGACCGGCATGTTTAGCCATCGTCGTTTTGAGCCACTCATCGTCATTTCTTTCAGGGAAATCCGGTTTATAGTGCGCTCCCCGGCTTTCATTTCGGTTATATGCGCCGAGCGTGATGACTCTGGCAAGCTGAAGCATATTGGAGAACTGGCGGGTGAACATCGCCCCTTGGTTGCTCCATTTTGTCGTATCGTTGATATTGATTTTCTTAAAGCGTTCCATCAGCTCTTGGATTTTGTCATCCGTTTTCAAAAGCTTGTCGTTGTGGCGGACCACCGTGACGTTGGCCGTCATCCATTCTCCGAGCTCACGGTGAAGCACGTAGGCATTTTCGTCGCCGTCCATCTTCATAATATCGGCCCATTTTTCTTCTTCTTTTTTCACATAGGAATCAAATAATGAAGAAGGCAGGTCTTCCGCTGATGTTTCAAGTCCGGAAACATATTTCACCGCATTTGGTCCGGCCACCATTCCTCCGTAGATGGCGGAAAGCAGAGAGTTCGCCCCTAAACGGTTTCCTCCGTGCATTGAATAATCACATTCCCCCGCTGCGAACAGTCCGCGGATGCTTGTCATCTGATCATAATCAACCCACAGTCCGCCCATTGAATAGTGAACGGCAGGGAAAATTTTCATCGGAAGCTTGCGCGGGTCATCGCCCATGAATTTTTCATAGATTTCGATAATGCCGCCAAGCTTAACGTCGAGCTCTTTCGGATCTTTGTGCGACAGATCGAGATACACCATGTTTTCTCCGTTGATGCCGAGTTTCTGATTCACGCACACGTCAAAGATTTCACGTGTCGCAATATCCCGCGGCACGAGGTTTCCGTAAGCCGGATATTTTTCCTCAAGGAAGTACCAAGGTTTTCCGTCTTTATACGTCCAGACTCTTCCGCCCTCGCCGCGCGCCGATTCACTCATCAGACGCAGTTTATCGTCCCCCGGGATTGCTGTCGGGTGAATTTGGATAAATTCGCCGTTTGCATAATAAGCGCCCTGCTGATAAACGATTGATGCGGCAGATCCCGTGTTGATCATGCTGTTTGTTGATTTGCCGAATACGATTCCGGGACCTCCCGTCGCCATAATAACGGCGTCAGAACGGAATGACTCGATTTGCATATTGGTCAGATTTTGGGCTACGATACCGCGGCACGTGCGCTCATCGTCAAGAACGGCGCCGAGGAATTCCCAGCCTTCGTATTTTGTGACGAGACCCGCCACTTCATATCTGCGCACCTGCTCGTCCAGTGCGTAAAGAAGCTGCTGACCCGTCGTCGCTCCCGCGTATGCGGTTCTGTGATGCTGTGTACCCCCGAAACGGCGGAAGTCCAAGAGCCCTTCCGGCGTTCTGTTAAACATAACCCCCATGCGGTCCAATAAGTGGATAATGGACGGCGCCGCTTCACACATCGCTTTTACAGGAGGCTGGTTTGCCAAAAAGTCGCCTCCGTATACCGTGTCATCAAAATGCTCAAACGGAGAGTCTCCTTCCCCTTTTGTGTTGACAGCTCCGTTTATCCCGCCCTGCGCGCAGACCGAGTGAGAGCGTTTGACCGGAACGATGGAAAACAATTTAACGGCCGTGCCTGATTCCGCTGCTTTAATTGTTGCCATGAGGCCGGCAAGACCCCCGCCGACTACGATAATGCTTGATTGACTCATGATAGCCCCTCTCCCTCTAGTAATCTAGTTCTCTTACACAAACGCAAAAATCGCTTTTAAACCTACGTATGAAAGCGCTAAAAATATAATCAGCGTCACGTAAGTCGAAATTCTTTGAGAACGCGGCGTGACCGTGATCCCCCATGTGACCGCAAAAGACCATAAGCCGTTTGAAAAGTGAAAAATGACCGATAAAACGCCTACAATGTAAAAACCGAGCATAAACGGCGAGCTCAAAATATTCGCCATCATATCGAAGTTGACTTCAGCGCCCATCTGCGCGGCAATCCGCGTCTGCCATACATGCCAGCTGACGAAAATAAGGGTGAGAATACCAGTGACACGCTGAAGCACAAACATCCAGTTTCTGAAATAACTGTAGTGGCCAGCGTTGTTTTTCGCAGTAAATGCTATGTACACACCGTAAACCGCATGATAAATTAAAGGTAAGAAAATAATAAAAATTTCTAACGCATACCTGAACGGCAGACTGTCCATAAAGCCGGCCGCCTTGTTAAACGCATCCGCTCCCCTTGCGGCAAATTGGTTGACGACTAAATGCTGGATCAAAAAGATGCCGACCGGAATAACACCGAGCAAGGAATGCAATCTTCGAAAATAAAACTCTCTGTTCCCAGACATTACTTTACCCCCTGTTTGATTTAAGTGCGAAATGTACTAAAATCTCTGCCCCCACTTCGTTTCAATTGTAAGCACTTTATTAAAATTTATTGACAATTTCATTTTACTCCTCCCTCAAAAGGGCGTCAAGAAAACGTGTACATAAATTATAATTTTCGGAATTGATTATCTGGAGGGAAAATTTTATTTTCCTGCGATATCTTTCTCACATTTTTTCGCGTGTTTTATAGGATCATCCTGTAATCCTCCCCCCTGTTTAAGCTATAATAAACGAAGGAGAGAGGGGAATACATAATATGAAGAATAATTATGAAGCAGCTTTAGAACCTTTAACTGAACTCGACGTCAGCGCATACGGCTACGAATTAATCCGGGAAATCGTGCTTCCGGATATCCTCGGCCCGGAGTATTCATCGATGATGTATTGGGCGGGAAAACGCCTCGCCCGCAAATTTCCTCTTCAATCGTGGGAAGAAATCCCCGCCTTTTTTGAAAAAGCCGGCTGGGGAACTTTGACAAACGCAGGATCAAAAAAACAAGAACTGGAATTTGAACTGGAAGGACCGCTCGTATCCAGCAGACTCAAACATCAGAAAGAGCCTTGTTTTCAGCTTGAAGCCGGTTTTATAGCCGAACAGATTCAATTGATGAACGATCAGATCGCAGAATCTTATGAACAGGTAAAAAAGAGAGCGGATAAAGTCGTCCTGACTGTAAAATGGGATATGAAGGACCCTGTATAATTGAAAAAAGGCGGTGACTCCAAGTCCCGCCTTTTTGCCTGCCCGTTTACACAGCAGACGGCTGTTTAGAAAGCTCAAACGCATCATGAAGCGCTTCGACCGCTTTCACCATATCATTTTCGCTGACAACCGCTGATACTTTTATTTCAGATGTGCTCACCATTTTGACTTGTACATTTTTTTCCGCCAGTACGGCAAACATGTCCGCGGCGACGCCGGGATTTGAAACCATGCCCGACCCGACAATGGAGACTTTCGCCAGTTTTCTTTCGGTTTCAATTTTTTCATAGTCAAGCGCGTTTTTATATTCTTCAAGCACGGCGACCGTTTGCGCGGCATCTTCCGTTTTCACTGAGAAAGAAATATCCGCTTCCCCATCGTCCGACTGTGTCTGAATAATAATGTCAACGTTGATGTTTCGTTTTGCCAGCGCGGTGAAGATTGTTGAAAGAGTAGTCAGTCCGCTTGTCAGGCCCGTAACGGACACCCTTGTGATCTGGTCTTCAAATGCAATTCCTCTGACGATTAAATTCTGCTCCATTGATGATTCCTCCTCAATTAATGTTCCCGCTTCATGTTCCGTGCTTGACCGCACTTCCAAAGGCACTTGGTAGTTTTTCGCGAACTCAACCGCCCGCGGGTGAAGAACACCCGCTCCGAGATTTGCAAGCTCCAGCATTTCATCATAAGAGATTCCCGCCAGTTTTCTCGCTGACCGGACATACCGCGGATCTGTCGTAAATACGCCCGGAACATCTGTATAAATGTCGCATTTATCCGCTTCCAGCGCTGCGGCAAGAGCGACCGCCGTCGTATCGGAACCGCCCCGTCCGAGCGTCGTGATGCCTCCGTCTTCCGTTACGCCCTGAAAACCGGCAACGACTGTAATCCTGCCTTCTGCAAGCTGCGAACGAATCGCCGTGATATCAATATCCGTAATTCTCGCATTGCCGTGAACGGCTTCCGTGCGGACACCCGCCTGCCAGCCCGTATAAGAGACGGCGTCATATCCTTTTTCCTGAAGCGCCATGGCCAAAAGCGAAATCGTGACCTGCTCTCCCGTAGACAAAAGCATATCCATCTCGCGTCTGCTTGGTTCAGATGTGATTTCAGCCGCGAGGTTAACGAGCGCGTCGGTTGATTTTCCCATTGCCGAAACGACGACTACGACATCATGGCCTTTTTGCTTTTCAGCAATGGCGCGATTTGCGGCATTTTGAATTTTTTCGGCAGAGCCGACGGAAGTGCCTCCGAATTTTTGTACGATAAGACCCATACTAGACCACCCTTTACATTTTGGTTCGTGCGGGTGAGGAGAAAAGAGCGTTTTGTCCACAATAAAAAAAGCAATGAGAGGAATAGCTCTCATTGCTTTTTCATATCATTACGATTGATTATGAACAACGAGATAGCCCTCCAAGAAAATGAATTCTTGACAGCCTTACATTTATTTAATGCAAGGCCAGCGAATCACACCGATGGGATGTGATACACTTCGGCGACGCTCCCCTTTCAGCCTTTTTCGCAGAATCCATCATTCTCCAAAGGCTTACTATTGAAGTTCGCACCTCTATCTTCACCATATAACACGATCTTATGAAATTAGTTCACATTCTAGCAGATTTTTCAGAAAAGCACAATACTATTTTTTTAATTTTTCAAACAGCAGCTGGGCCGCCGCGGCCGGCACACCCGCTTTTTTGATATCGTCAAGGCTTGCTTCCTTCATCTTTTTGACAGATCCGAAATGTTTTAAGAGCATTTTTTTGCGTTTTTCACCGATTCCGGGGATATCATCCAGAACGGATTGAAAGACGCTTTTTCCCCGGATCTGTCTGTGAAAGCTGATCGCAAAACGGTGAACTTCGTCCTGAATACGCTGAAGCAGGTAAAACTCTTGGCTGTTCCGCTCCAGAAACACCGGTTCAAGCGGGTCGCCGATCAAAAGGTTGGATGTTCGGTGTTTATCATCTTTCGCCAATCCCGCTACCGGGACATCAAGGCCGAGCTCATTCTCGAGCACGTCGCGCGCCGCGTTAATCTGCCCTTTTCCGCCGTCAATGATGATTAAATCCGGCAGCGGAAGATTTTCGCGAAGCACCCTCGTGTATCTTCTTCTGACGACTTCCCTCATTGAGCCGTAATCATCAGGCCCTGTTACGGTTTTAATTTTATATTTGCGGTATTCCTTTTTATTCGGTTTTCCGTCAATAAAGACAATCATGGCCGATACGGGGTTTGTGCCTTGAATATTGGAGTTGTCAAACGCTTCAATCCGATGCGGCGTGTAAATATTCAGCGCTTCGCCAAGCCGTTCGGCTGCACCGATTGACCGTTCCTCATCCCGCTCGATTAACGAGAATTTTTCCCGCAGAGCGATTTTCGCATTTTTGTGCGCAAGCAAAAGCAGCTCTTTTTTCGGGCCTTTTTTCGGCTGATGCACGGCGGTTTCCAACAGTTCGGTGATCATGTCCCTGTCAACGCTGTCAGGCACCAGAATTTCCTTAGGCAGAAAGTGATTGTTTTTAGAGTAGAACTGGCCGATGAAGGTCAGAAATTCTTCATCCGCTTCCTGATACATCGGAAACATGCTGACGTCGCGTTCGATCAGTTTTCCTTGGCGTATGAAAAAGACTTGGACGCACATCCAGCCTTTATCGTAGGCATATGCAAACACATCGCGGTCCAGAAGGTCATTCATGGTCATTTTTTGCTTCTCCATCGTCGATTCGATGTGAGCAAGCTGGTCGCGGAATTCTTTAGCCCGTTCAAATTCAAGCTTTTCCGCCGCTTCTGCCATTTTCGCTTCGAGCTCTTTTTTGATTTCGTTATGCCCTCCCTTTAAAAAACGGGTGATGTCTTCAACAATCTCGCGGTTTGTCTCCTCAGATATATCCTTTACACATGGGGCGAGGCATTGTCCGAGATGATAATAGAGACAGACGCGGTCCGGAAGCTTTGAGCATTTCCTGAGCGGGTAAAGGCGGTCCAGCAGTTTTTTCGTTTCCCGCGCCGCCTGCACATTCGGATACGGGCCGAAATAGCGTCCTTTGTCTTTTTTGACATTCCGGGTGACAATCAGCCGCGGATGGCGTTCATGGGTGATTTTAATAAAGGGATAGGTTTTATCATCTTTCAGCATGACATTGTATTTCGGATCGTATTTTTTAATCAGATTCATTTCCAAAATAAGCGCTTCAAGATTGGAGGAAGTCACGATATATTCAAAGTCCTCAATCTCCGACACAAGCCGTTGGGTTTTTGCGTCGTGAGAACCGGTGAAATAAGATCGCACCCTGTTTTTCAAGACTTTCGCTTTCCCCACGTAGATGACTGTTTTTTGACGGTCTTTCATTAAATAACAGCCCGGCTGATCGGGAAGGAGGGCCAGCTTTTCTTTCAGTTGTTTATTCATACGTTACCCTTCCTTACATTCATTTCTCGTGTCCATTCAGTGTATCACGAACATTTGTTTTTCTCCATTCTCAGCTTTTGGAAGATCAAAAAAGGCGATTCCCTTTCAAAGGAATCGCCCTGCCGTAACGGAAGCTTTCGGCTTACAGATGTTTGTTTACAAGCTCTTCAAGAGCTTCTTTCGGTTTGAAACCGACAGATGTTTCAACGACTTCTCCGTCTTTCAATACGAGAAGTGTCGGGATGCTCATGACGCCGTATTTACCGGCAGTTTCTTGGTTTTCATCCACGTCGATTTTGACGATTTTCAGTTTGTCTCCCATTTCTTGATCAAGCTCTTCAAGAACGGGCGCGATCATTTTACAAGGTCCGCACCAAGGAGCCCAGAAATCAGCCAATACGACACCTTCACTTGTTTCAGCTGAGAACGATTGATCAGTTGCTTTTACGATAGCCATTTGTTATTCCTCCAATTGTCAAATGATGATTTTTAGTATAGCATCTCCCATTCGTTCATGCTAATTTAATGCTTATATTATTTTCTCCCGATCCCGCCGAAAATAATCTTATTTATACAGTGTATTATAACCGGGCGGCAGGCGTTCAAAACTTAAGATGGATTCGCAGGCAGCGTGATTAGTACAACCGCCATCGGAGGAAGCTCCGCCTCAAGTTTTCCGCCCTTTTGAGAAAACCCGGAAAACGGCTTAGGTTTGACGTTTTCCGGACTGCTGAATGTATTATGGGCATTCATTTTTTCCGCGTGCAGAATCGTTCCCGAAGGCTTCCCTGCCTTTTTCATGCCCCGCAGTTCAATCTTCACATCAGCTTTGTGCAGATGATCGATATTGCAAAGGCTGATATGTATGTCTCCGTTTTGCTGTTTGGACGCTGAAATGCTGACTTGCGGGAGCCGGCCGTCATTCCATTCGTACCCGGCTGCTTTTGTTTCTGTCGCCAAAAGAGAAGCGTCCTGATGCACCTTAAACATATCAAACACATGATACGTCGGCGTCAGCAGCATGTCTTTCCCTTCTGTCAGGATCATTGCCTGAAGCACGTTGACGGTTTGCGCGATATTGGCCATCTGTACGCGGTCTGCGTGCTGATGAAAAATGTGAAAATGCGTGGCTGCGACAAGGGCGTCGCGGATCGTATTCTGCTGATACAGAAAGCCCGGATTCGTGCCTGGCTCAGGATCAAGCCACGTGCCCCATTCATCAATGATCAGCCCGACTCTTTTTTCGGGATCGTACTGATCCATGATGGCGCTGTGCCTTGTGATCAATTCATCCATATGCGCCGCTTTTTTCATCGTGATGAACCATTCATCTTCCGTAAACTCCGTCGCTGATCCTTTCCCCTTCCAGAAGTCGCCCGGTATTGTGTAATAATGCAGGCTCAGCCCGTCCATGAGATCAGCGGCTTTTTTCATTAAAGTTTCAGTCCAGCGGTAATCGTCGACATTCGCGCCGCCGGCAATTTTATAGATTTCATTGCCGCTGTAATTGCGGACATAGGTTTGAAAGTTTCTGTAAAGGTCGGCATAATACTCAGGATGCATGTTTCCGCCGCAGCCCCAGTTCTCATTCCCTATTCCGAAATATGTCAGCTTCCACGGTTTTTCCCGCCCGTTTTCTTTTCTCCAGTCGGACATCGGCGTGCCCGCTTCAAACGTCATGTATTCAATCCAATCAGCCATTTCTTTAATCGTTCCGCTGCCGACGTTTCCGGCGATGTACGGTTCGCAGCCGAGCAGTTCACAAAGCATCATAAACTCGTGCGTGCCGAATTCATTGGAATCAATCGTCCCGCCCCAATGGGTATTCAGCATGGTTTTGCGTTTCCCTACGCCGTTTGCCCAATGGTATTCATCTGCAAAACAGCCGCCCGGCCATCTGAGGACGGGAATCTGAAGCTGTTTGAGGGCGGCGGCGACATCCGTCCTGACCCCGCCGGTATTCGGAATATCGGAATCTTTTCCGACCCAGATGCCCTCATATATGCCTCTTCCCAGGTGTTCCGCGAAATGTCCGTATATGTTTTTATTAATGGTTCCCCGTGTGATATCAGTTTGAATAACTGCCGTATTGTGAGACAAACTTGATCATTCCTTTCCCTTAATAAGAATGAAAGCACTAAAGCCGATCTATGTATCTGGGATGTATGCTGAATGGATAAGTTTGTAAGCGCTTTACAAAAGCTTATTATATTGGTTCGTACATGTCAATCTCTTATTTTATCAACCTTTAATTTGTACGAACCAATTAACACAAATTAAAACCCTCTGACAAATAAGCCAGAGGGTTTATGATTATGAATGAATATTGGCATTTTTAAATTCCTGCGTCAGAAGCGGAACCACTTCGAACAAATCGCCGACAATTCCGTAGTCCGCTATTTTAAATATTTCCGCTTCCGGGTCTTTGTTAATGGCAACAATGACCTTACTGTTTGACATGCCCGCCAAGTGCTGAATCGCTCCGGAAATGCCGCAGGCGATATACAAATCCGGCGTGACGACTTTTCCCGTCTGGCCGATTTGAAGAGAATAATCGCAATAGTCCGCGTCACACGCGCCGCGTGAAGCGCCCACCGCTGCTCCGAGCACCTCGGCAAGTTCTTTTAACGGTTCAAATCCATCTTTGCTTTTTACACCGCGGCCGCCTGCTACGATAATTTTCGCTTCTGATAAATCCACGCCGTCCGCCGTTTTTTTGACTACTTCTTCAATGACCGTCCGCAAATCTGCCGGAGGCGCCGCAAGCTCTTCGATATCACCCGTCCGGCTCGCGTCTTTTTCTAATGCCTGAATATTATTCGGACGAATCGTCGCCAAAATGAACGGATCAGTTGAAATCACCTGTTCAAAGGCTTTGCCGGAATAGATCGGTCTTGTAAAAACGATGTTGTCTCCGGTAACGCTTACATCCGTGCTGTCTGAAATCAGCCCCGTTTCAAACCGGGCCGCAAGCTTAGGTGACAAATCTTTTCCCATAGAAGTGTGGCCGAAAATGACCGCATCAGGCTTTTCATTTTCGATCAAATCCCCGAGAACCGCGGCATATCCGTCCGCCGTATACTGAGAAAGCCCCGGCGAATCGGCCGTAAATACTTTGTCTGCGCCGTACTGAATGAGTTCTGGTGCTGCATCAGCTGCGCCTTTTCCCATCAGCACGCCGATGACATCTCCTCCGCCGGAAATGGTTTTGCCTGCGGCTATGGCTTCAAAGGTGACGTTCCGTAAGGCGCCGTCACGAATTTCTCCGAGTACGATCACTTTTTTTCCCATTCTGACATCCCCCAGTTTCTTTAATATCGGTTTATACGACTTTGGCTTCTTTTCTCAGCAGTGACACAAGCTCTTTCGCCTGCTCAGCGGCTTCTCCTTCGATCAGTCTGCCCGCTTCTTTTTGCGGCGGCAGAAAACGTTCGATCGTTTTGAGCTTCGGTGCGGCATCATCTTCATCAATGTCGAGATCATCGAGCTCAAGTTCTTCCAGCGGTTTTTTCTTCGCCTTCATAATGCCCGGAAGCGACGGATAGCGCGGCTCGTTTAAGCCTTGCTGTGCCGTGATGACTAAAGGAAGTGAGGTTTTAATGATTTCGGTATCCCCTTCATTGTCTTTCTCTGCCACAGCTTCATCGCCGCTGATTGTCAGTTTTGTGATCGTTGTGACGCAAGGAATGTTCAGCAGTTCGGCAAGCCTTGGAGCCACTTGGCCTGAACCGCCGTCAATCGCGACATTTCCGCCGAGAATCAGATCATATTCCCGGTCCTTGAAATAATGATATAAGATAGTTGAAATGGAGTATTGGTCAGGATCGCTCAGATCATCTTCAATATTGATTAACACCGCCTGGTCACAGCCCATCGCAAGGGCGGTTCTCAGTTCTTTCTCCGCATCTTCTCCGCCGACGGTTACGGCGGTAACGGTTCCGCCGTGCTCTTCCTTCAGCTGAATGGCTTCTTCAATGGCGTATTCATCATACGGATTAATAATAAATTCGGCTCCGTCCTCCTGAATCTTTCCTGCTTCAATGACGATTTTCTCTTCTGTGTCAAACGTCCGTTTCATCAGTACAAATAGATTCATAATCTTATCCCCTTTATCTTCGCCCACCGAATTGAGGCTTTCTTTTTTCGAGAAATGCCTGAATGCCTTCTTTTGCGTCATCTGATGCAAATGCTTCCCCAAAGCGCTTTGCTTCAAGCTTTAAGCCGCCGTCATAAGAATAGATCTTATTTGAATAAAGGAGCTCAAGCAGAGAAGCCATCGACTGCGGGCTTTTTTCCGCAAACTTGCCCGCGAGCGTTTTCGCCTTTTTCAGCAGCTCTTCCTCATGTTCGGCGCCTATCGTGACAAGCCCGAGGCTGAGCGCTTCTTCTCCGGACACAGGTTCTGAAGTGCCGATCATTTCAAGCGCTTTCGCCGTACCGACGTACCGGGGAAGCCGCTGCGTCCCGGCAAAGCCCGGAATAATGCCGAGATTCAGCTCGGGCAGGCCGAGCTTTGCATCTAATGTAGCGATTCTGATATGGCAGGCCATGGCTAGCTCAAGACCGCCTCCGAGCGCAGCGCCGTGAATCGCTGCGATAACGGGCTTCGGAAACCCTTCAATTCTTTCCATCAGCTGCTGGCCTTTATCCGCCATGGCAGAAGATTGCTCAAGATTTTCAAGCGACGTAAATTCCTTTATATCGGCGCCCGCCGAGAAAAATTTCCCCTCACCGCGAATGATGATGCTTCTGACGCTGTCATCTGTTTCACACCGGTCGAACAGACCGGACAACTCGTCTAAAACCGCACCGGACAGCGCGTTGGCCGGCTGATGATTAATGGTGATCACCGCAACAGATTGTTCTACCGCCATCGAAAGGCTGTTCATCCGTCAACCCCCTTTAGTTTTGATGAATTCCTGACACCAACAGCTCCAATACCTTGTCTGACAAATCCGGAAGATCATATTTCTGATCGTTCATCACCCATGTTGTCACTGTTTCATCTATCGTCCCGAATATCATCTGCCGGGCGAGGCGGACGTCGAGATTGTCTTTCCATTCCCCCGACTTGATTCCTTCGGTCAAAATGGTGTCCAGCATGTTTAAATATCCTTTTAAAATATCATTGATTTTCAGGCGCAGCTTGATATTTGACTGTCTGAGCTCAAGCTGGGTCACAATCGCGAGGTGGCGGTCATTGCCGAGCAGTGTGAAATGCTGCTTAATAACGAGGGCGAGTTTTTCTTTTGCCGTCGTTTTTTCTTTCACTTCTTCTTCCATGCGTTCAATGAACTGGCCCATCTTTTCTTTAAAAAGAGAAATGAGTATATCCTCTTTGTTTTTGAAATATAAATAGATGGTGCCGTCCGCAACGCCGGCCTGCTTGGCGATTTTGGACACCTGTGATTGGTGATAGCCGTTTTCCGCTATGACTTCTACTGCTGCATCAATAATCTGCATATACTTTGGCCGTTTTTGGTTCAATGTCATCGTTCCTTCCTTCGATAAATGAATGACTATTCATTCATAACTTCATGATAAAAAGGAATCCGGATTTTGTCAAGTTTTTCTTTTAAGGCACCTTGTTTTCACGGGAAGCATCTTCCTCTTCGACTAAACGCCTTCTTAATATTTTTCCGACGGCCGTTTTCGGAAGCTCTTTTCTGAATTCGTAAAGCTTCGGGACTTTGTACGGCGCAAGCCGCTCTCTTGCAAACGCATCAAGCTCATCGGCATCGGCCTCGGCACCTTTTTTCAAAACGATAAATGCTTTCACCGTTTCCCCTCTGTAGGAATCAGGGACGCCCGCTACGACGATTTCCTGAACGGCTTCATGCTCATAAAGCGCCTCCTCCACCTCCCGGGGGTAAATGTTGTATCCGCCGGCAATGATGATGTCTTTTTTCCTGTCGGCGATGTAGAAAAATCCTTCCTCATCCATATATCCCATATCTCCGGTAAACAGCCAGCCGTCTCTGATGACACGCGCCGTCTCCTCCTGCTTATTCCAGTATCCTTTCATGATCTGAGGGCCTTTTACGATCAGCTCGCCGTGCTCATACGGCCCCGCAAGCCCGCCTTTTTCTTCTGAATAGATTCCGGCATCGGTATTGGGCCAGGGACAGCCGATGCTGCCGGGTTTATTTTTTCCCCAAATGAAGTTTGAATGGGTAACCGGTGATGCTTCGGATAATCCGTAGCCTTCCACAAGCTTTCCTCCGGTCACTTTTTCAAATTTCTGTTTGACCTCAACCGGCAGCGCCGCTGAACCGCTCGGACAGCTTTCAATGGAGGACAAATCATACTTATTCAGCTCCGGGTGATGCAACAGCCCGATGTAAATCGTCGGTGCCCCGGGAAAAACCGTCGGCTTCAGCCTGTCGATTGTTTTCAGAGTATCCAAAGGATTAAATTTAGGAAGAAGGATCATTTCACATCCCTGCATAATGGAAAAATTGAGCACGGCGGTCAATCCGTACACATGAAAAAAAGGCACGATGCCGAGCACCTTTTCGGCTCCCTTTTTCATTTTGTACATCCAGGCGGCGCACATTTCTGTATTAGCCTGAATGTTCCGGTGTGTGAGCATGACGCCTTTCGGATAGCCGGTTGTTCCGCCCGTGTATTGAAGCACGGCGATGTCATGCGCAGGGTCAATATCAAATGGCTCTGCCTCCTCCGCGCTTTCGTTTTTTAAAATATCCGCTAATTTGTGAATTTGTTCGCAGCCGTCATAATCAATATGCACCTGTTGTTTTTGCGTGAGCGTATACAGCATATTTTTCGGAAACGGCAAAAAGTCTTTTATACTTGTTGTAATAATGCGTTCGACGATTGATAACGTTTTCATTTTTATCACCTTCGGAAACAGCATATCAAGGGTGATGATCACGCGCGGCGCACTGTCTTTCAGCTGATACTCAAGCTCGTGTTCCGTGTAGAGAGGATTGGTCTGAACGACAATGCCCCCGGCAAACAATACGCCGTAAAAAGCGATGACCGACTGCGGACAATTGGGCAGCATAATGGCGGCTCTGTCACCTTTTTTCAGGCCTGTTTTGCGTAAAAAAGCGGCTAGCTTTAATGAATCTGTGAGAACGTCTTGAAATGTGAGTTTTTTTCCGAGAAAATAAATGGCGGTATGGTTCGGGAATTGAGCTGCGGAGTTTGTCAGATTGGATGGCAGGGTTTGATCGGTAAATTCAAGCTCATGCGGAATCTCTTCGGGATATTGAGAAAGCCATGGCTTTTCAGACTGCATAATACCTCTCCCTTCTGTTTTCCTATACGCTATTATTATAGCAGAAGGGTGATTGGAATGGGAAAGCGTTTCATGTGAAATTTCGAGTTTCAGGAGGTGTTGAGCTTGCTGGAAACGCTGCATTTTGAAGAAGGAGTTCCTATCCTGCGCCAGCTGCCGAAGCCGTTTACGTCGGCCGCCTTTTTGCTTCATCCCTTTGTCCGGATGCCTGATGGGTGGGAAGAGCAAAAGCGCAAACGGCCTTATGAACATATATATCCGAGTGATGAGGAGATCATCGCGATGGGCAGACCCGTTTCCTGGAAATCCGTCATGACCGTTTGCGGATTGCGCTCTGAAAAAGAGACAGCGCTTGCGCTTATGAGCGCTGTCATGGCACTTCGGGATGAATATGCACATCCTGAATCCGCCGAGCTGTTAAATCGGCTTCATCATCCCGATCTGTACTTGCCGAGCGATGATGTCACTTCGCCATTTTTGATACCGGGACTTTTGGATGTGTTCCGTTCAAAAGGCATAAAGCGCTGCACTTATTATGAGCCTGTCGAAGAGAAAGGCATATTTTCACTCAATCAAACGGCGGCTTCGGATGTATGCGGATTGCTGCGGGCTGACATGATCATTGCCGACGAAAAACGGCGCGCCGCTTTTATGAGCATATATGATTCTTTTACGACACTCTTTCTCATGGAAGATCAAGACATGCCGTCTGTCATCCGCGCCATGAGTTGGGAAGCCGTCATTTGCTCTGATACGGCCTGCATAAACTGGTATTCTCAATAAAAAAGGCCGCCGATTCTAGTTCGGCAGCCTTTTTTCAGTATTAAGATGTCATGACCAGATAAATAAGTCCGATGAACAGAAAAATTCCCGCTGCCGACAGCAGCACTTTCGCAAGCTTCTCCATTTTTCCCCGTCCCCTTAAATCCCGGCGGCCACCACGAATGACAGGCCGACTGAGATGACAAATGAAATAAAGCCGACAGCTCTGTTATCTTTTTCAATTTCTTTATCAATTTTAAACCGGGGCGTCAGAAATTCAAAGATAAAATAGCTGATTAAAAGCATAATAAATCCGTATACGCCCCAGCCGATCATTTGCAAAAGCGAATTATGCTGGGCGATGCTGTGCTGAAAGACATTCGCGATACCGAGAATTTTCCCTCCGGTCGCCATTGCCACCGCAAGATTGCCTTTTTGGATTTCCACCCAGTTTTTATAGGATGTCACCAATTCAAACACGGTCAGAAAAATGACGAGACACAAGACGGCTACACTGTAATAAGCCGCGATTTCAACAAGCTCATTTTCCCAAAAAGCATTCATGACGTTTACTCCCTTTTTATTTTAGTTCGACAATCGTTACGCCTGATCCTCCTTCTCCCGCTTCCCCGAACCGCGAGCTTTTCACGCTGCGGTGGTTTTTCAGAAGATCCTGCACCCCTTTTCGGAGGGCGCCCGTGCCTTTTCCGTGAATGATGGACACTCTCGGATAGCCGGCAAGCACCGCGTCATCTAAATATTTTTCGACGCGGCTGAGGGCGTTTTCGTAACGCTCTCCCCTGAGATCAAGTTCAAGGGATACGTGATAATCCTTCCCTTTTACGGCGGTGATTGCTTTTTCTTTTTTCGGTTCAGGAGCCGATTTGAGAAACTCAAGATCTTTTTCCTTCACCTTCATTTTGAGGATGCCGATTTGGACGTTCCATTCTTTCTCGCCGGTTTTCTCAAGCAGTGCCCCTTTTTGTCCGAATGTGAGCACCTTTACTTCGTCGCCCGGCTTCAGCTCGCGTTTTTTCTCTGTTTTTCTTTCCGGCTGCTTTGATTTTTCAAAAGCCGGCATCGCGTCTCCGAGACGTTTTTTGGCGTCAATCAGCTCGTGTTCCTTAAAGGATCTGTGTTCTTGCTTGATAGACCTGAGCTCGCGGATGATCTGTTCGGCTTCATTTGCGGCGGCTTCCAGTTTTTCCGCAGCTTTCTGCTCGGCTTCTTCCATCATTTTATCTTTTTGGGCGTTTAGCTCAATGATTTGCTGCTGAAGTTCTTTGTGCAGTTTTTCTGCTTCTTTTCTGATTGATTCGGTTTCAGAAAGCTCTTCATCCGCTCTTTTTTTGCTTTTTTCAAGCGATGCGATCATCAGATCGACTTCGTTATGTTCGGCGGTCATTTCTGACTTCGCCTGGCCGATGATATGCTCCGGAAGCCCAAGGCGTCTTGAGATTTCAAATGCGTTGCTTCGGCCCGGCACTCCGATCAGAAGCTTATAGGTAGGCGAAAGCGTTTCAATGTCAAATTCAACGCTGGCATTCATGACGCCTTGTCTGTTATATCCGTATGCTTTCAGTTCCGGATAATGGGTTGTCGCAAGCACTCTGGCGTTTGTCCGGTGAACTTCGTCAAGGATGCTCATGGCAAGCGCCGCTCCTTCCTGCGGATCTGTTCCGGCACCGAGTTCATCAAACAGCACAAGACTGTTTTCAGACACGTCTTTTAAAATATTGACGATATTGACCATGTGGGATGAGAACGTACTCAGACTTTGTTCGATCGACTGTTCATCGCCGATATCGGCAAACACATTGTCAAATACTGCTGCTTCCGATCCCTCATCAGCCGGTATGTGCAATCCTGCCTGCGCCATTATCGTCAGCAGCCCGAGTGTTTTTAACGTAACGGTTTTACCGCCCGTATTCGGTCCCGTGATAACGATCGTTGAGTAATCTCCGCCCAGTTCAATATCGTTGGCCACGACTTGATCTTGGGGCAGCAGCGGATGGCGCGCTTTTTTCAGCCGGATAAAACCGTCTCCGTTCATGAGTGGTTTTGTCGCCTTCATTGCTTTTGCGTATCTCGCTTTGGCGAAAATGAAATCCAGTGTCTGCAGCACTTCCACATCTTGAGCGATTTCTTGTGTGTGTTCAGCCGTATGCTCCGTCAGCATCCGGAGAATCCGTTCGATTTCCTGTTTTTCTTTTACTTTCGCCTGCTGAAGCGAGTTGTTCATATCTACGATCGCCTGCGGTTCAATAAACAGTGTCGCACCGGATGAAGATGTATCGTGGACAATTCCGCCGTAGCTTGATCTGTATTCCTGTTTGACCGGGATGACAAAGCGGTCATTCCGAATCGTAACGATGGTGTCAGACAGCATTTTAGAAGCGGAAGATGAACGCAGCATCGATTCAAGCCGGTCTCTGACTCTTGATTCAAGTGTCCTGAGCTGCGTGCGGATTCCCCTTAAAGCGGGGGATGCATGATCAAGCACTTCGCCGTGATCATCAATGCAGGAGTTAATCTCCCTTTCCAAATCGCCCAATGTAATCAGTTCTTCTGCATGGGCCTGTATCAGCGGAATGCTGACGCCGTCTTCTGTCATTTGGCTGATAAAGTGCTTCATTTGTTTAACGGCATACAGCAGCCCGGACAATTCGGTAAATTCCGCCGGCGTCAGCACACTGCCGATTTCCGCCCGCCGTAAAGCGGATCTTATGTCAGTCAGGCCGCCGAACGGAGCATGGCCTCTCAAGCGCATGACCGCGGATGCTTCTTCGACTTCATCCAGCTGTTTTTGGATGTCTGAGAGATCCGTCAAAGGTTTCAGCTGCAGAAGCTTCTCCCGGCCGAGCGATGAGGCGGCATGTGCGGTAATCTGTTCTTTTACTTTATGAAATTCAAGTGATGATAACACTTTTTGCTGCACGGTTTTGTGATCCTCCTTACTTAATCATTGCGCGTCAGAAATGCTTTGACCTCGTGTAGCGGCCGGGCGTTTAACACATGTTTTGTCTCCGTCCACCCTTTGCGCGCAGCGGTCACGCCCGTTTTCATATCATCGAGCATCTCGATATTATGGGCATCGGTATTAATGACCAAAGTCACGCCTTTTTCATTTGCTTTGATCAGATGCTCAGTCCGTAAATCAAGGCGCGCGGGGTTTGCATTCAGTTCAAGCGCCGTATTTGTTTTGGCGGCGAGTTCAATCAGCATGTCGATGTCGACTTCATAGCCGGCCCGTCTGCCGATCAGGCGTCCCGTCGGGTGGGCGATAATGTCCACGTGCTTATTCGTCAGCGCCTGTTCAAGCCGTTTCATAATGACATGCTCCGGCTGGCTGAAGCTTGAATGAATAGATGCGATGACAAGATCCATTTCCGACAGAACACTGTCATCATAATCAAGCGAACCGTCGGGGAGAATGTCCATTTCTACGCCTTTAAAAATATGAAAATTTTCAAATTCAGCATTTAACGCGTCAATTTCTTCCGCCTGTTTTTTGAGCCGTTCGGCCGTTAACCCGTTGGCTACCTTTAAATATTGGGAATGGTCGGTGATCGCCATGTACTGATAGCCTTTTGCCATACACGCTTCTGCCATTTCTCTGATGGAAAAAGCGCCGTCACTCCAGGCTGAGTGCATGTGGAGATCGCCTTTTATCGCTTTATGCTCCACAAGATCCGTTTCTTCCCGGTACGTGTCGACCTCCTGACCGCTTTCTCTGAGCTCAGGAGGAATAAACGGCAGACCGAAGTGGGCGTAAAACGCTTCTTCGCTCGGGAATGTTTTGACGTCTCCCGTTTCTATGGTTTCTACTCCGTATTCACTGATCCGTTCACCGCGCTCTTTCGCCAGCTGGCGCATTTTAATGTTGTGATCTTTAGAACCGGTAAAATGATGCAGTGTGGTGGCAAACTGTTCCTCTGTCACAAGCCGGAAATCCACACTCGTCTCATATTCAAAGGTCAGGATGACTGATACTTTTGTATCCCCGCTCGCTATCACGTCTTTTACGTTTGGGAGGGAAAGAAGCTGTTCTCTGACAGCCTCCGGATGATCTGTAGCGATAATGTAATCGAGATCTTTTACGGTTTCCCGCGCTCTTCTGAGACTGCCGGCCCGGGAATATTTCTGAATATCCGTCAGCCGGGCCAAATGTTCTTCAATTACTGAAGCAATGCTGAGCGCATAGCCGATCGGAAACCGTTCCGGCTGTTTTCCGGCTTCTCCGAGAGCCTGGAGGATTTTCTCCTCCGTTTTTTTGCCGAAACCGGCGAGCCCCTGTACTTTTTGCTGCTCGCATGCTTCTTTCAGCGATTCCGCGTCATGAACGCCCAGTTCCTGATACAGCTTGGCGATTTTTTTGCCGCCGAGGCCCGGAAGCTTCAAAAGAGGAACCAAGCCTTCCGGAACTTCTTTCTGCAATTGGAGAAGCGTGCCGGACACACCTTCCTGCATATATTCACGAATGACGCCGTAGGTGCCTTTTCCGATTCCGGATAAAGACATCATGTCGTCGATTTCCGACAGGCTGCGGTCATCCTGCTCAAGCGCCGCTGCCGCTTTTCGGAAGGCTGATATTTTAAACGGGTTGTCCCCTTTCAGTTCCATATAGACCGCAATCGTTTCAAGCAGCCTGATGATATCTTTTTTATGCATACTGTTAACCCCCAGTCGTTTCCTGCTTCTCATCATACAAATTTTTCTCCTCCGGCACAACTGACGCAGAGCTTGAAAAAAACTTCTCCGGTCAAGAGAAGTTTTTTATGCCCCGTACTGGGCCCACAGTTCTTGCAGGAGCCCTGACAGATACGGCGTATGATGTGTGATGATATTTGCAAGCGTCGATTGTGCGAGCATATCCTGAAGCGCGCTTACCGGCAGTACGGATGCGACGTATAACAGGATAAACGCAAATAAATAGACTTCCAGAAATCCGAGCACCCCGCCCAGCAGTTTGTTGATCTGTTTAATGACCGGAATGCCGGCGATGATATTAAGCGCCGCTCCGATAATCCGGAGCAGAATCTTTGCGATGATAAACAAAATGACAAACGCGATCGCGTTGTAATAAGCCGTCTCTACGTTTCCTTTAATAAAAGACAGAGCCGCCTGCCCGCCGGAAAAATCAGGCGCGGGTATAAAGCTCAGATGCGGGGCCAGATTTTTGTAAAAAAGCGCCGCAAACGCAATCGAGAGGATGAAACTCGTTAAATATATAAATTGGAGGATAAATCCTCTTTTTAATCCAAGCAATGTGCCCATTAAGAGCAAAACTAAGATGATGATATCTATCATATGGTGTTCATTCCTTTTCTTTAAGCTGCCGCTCCAGTATTTCATATTTTTCTTGCAGTTTCATATAATCATGCACGACATTGACCGCAGTCAATACAGCGAGCTTATTTATATCAAGATATGGATTTTTCTCGTTGATTTCTCTCATTTTATCATCAACCACTCCGGCCACATGGCGCATGTGCGCTTTGCTTTCTTCCCCGATAATGGTGAAGTGCTGGCCGTAAATGTTTACTGTCGTTTTGGTTTTTTTGCCGTCAGACAACGTTTCTCCTCCATTCCGCGAGAATCCTAGTTCCTATCATACCACGATTATCGTTTGAATGGAAAGACGAGCCTCGGGCTGTTATGATACACTGGTATATACAGTGAAAAGTGCCAAAAAAGGAGATTATATCGTGTCCCATTCTGTTATAAAAGTATCCGCTTCCGCTATGGAACAAATGAAACAATCCTATGCCGGCTCCCTTACTCCCGCCGTTCCGCAGGGCGCCGTCTTCCAGGCCAAGCCTCCGGGCTGTACCATTACAGCCTACCGCTCGGGCAAGGTTCTCTTTCAAGGAAAAAACGCCGGCACAGAAGCGGCCCGCTGGGGAACGGCTGAGGCGCCGAAAGCAAAGAAAACCGTCAAAAAAGCGGCCGACCCGCTTTACGCTCCCCCGGCGGGCATTGCCTCCATGTCAGTGATCGGCTCTGATGAAGTCGGAACAGGCGATTACTTCGGGCCGATAACGGTTGCCTGCGCCTACGCCGACAAATCAAAGCTTTCTTTAATGAAAGAACTCGGTGTGAAGGATTCGAAGGATTTAAAAGATCCGCAGATTATTGAAATCGCCAAACTGTTAATTAAAACCATTCCTTACAGCCTGCTTGTGTTAAAAAACGAAAAATACAATCAGATGCAGGAAAAAGGCATGAGCCAAGGAAAAATGAAGGCGCTCCTTCATAATCAGGCGATTTCCAATCTGCTGAGAAAAATGAACGGCGTTAAACCGGAAGCGATTCTGATTGACCAATTCGCAGAGCCCGGCATTTATTTTAAGCATCTTTCCGGACGGGATATCGTAAAAGAAAAAACGTTTTTCAGCACGAAAGCGGAAAGCATACATCTTTCCGTCGCCGCAGCCTCTATCATTGCGCGATATTCTTTCTTAATTGAAATGGATAAGCTTTCCCGTGAGGCTGGGATGACGATTCCGAAAGGCGCGGGGCCGCATGTCGATGAAGCTGCCGCCAAGCTGATCATCAATAAGGGAGAAGGTGCGCTCAGAACGTTCACCAAACTTCATTTTGCCAATACGCAAAAAGCGAAACGCCTTGTTGAACGGAAGCGGTCATAATAAAAAAGCTTGCAGAGTGATCTGCAAGCTTTTTCTTTATCCTCTTAATACGGCCTGATACGTTTCTTCCAGCGCTTTCAGCACGTTTTCATGAACTTTTGTCACTTCTTCTTCTGTCAATGTTTGTTCAGGGTTAACATATTGGAGCGAGAAGGCGACGGATTTTTTGCCTTCTTCCATATGCTCACCTTCGTACACATCAAACACGGTGACTTCTTTCAGCAGCGCGCCGCCGGCTTCTTTGATCACGGCTTCAAGCTGTCCGCTTGTAACGGTTTTATCTGCCACAAGCGCAATGTCGCGCGTGACGGACGGGTACTTCGGAATCGGCGTATACACGACAGGTTCTGTTTCCTCGGTCAGAAGCGCGTGCAGATCAAGCTCGAACACATACGTTTCTTTGATATCCAGCTCTTTTTCCATTGCCGGATGCACCTGGCCGATAAATCCGGCAAGCGAACCGTTCAACAGAATGTTTGCCGTCCGGCCGGGATGCATGTTTTTGCGTTCTGACTGGACAAATTCAACCCGGTCTGACACATTCAATTGATGCAGCAGGCCTTCAACGATTCCTTTGGCGACGAAGAAATCAACCGGCTTTTTCTCACCCTGCCATAAATTTTTGCGCCACAATCCGGTTACAGCTCCGGCAACCCGTTCTTTTTCAACCGGTTTTGTGTTTTCTTCTTTCGTCAGAAATACAGAACCCGTTTCATATAAAGCAACGGAATCAGTCTGTCTGGCCAGATTGTATGAAACGGCTTCAAGAAGATTCGGCACGAGGCTGTGTCTGAGAATGCTTCTTTCTTCGCTCATCGGCAGAGCAAGCATCGTGTTGAATGATTTTTCGATCGCAAAAGCGGCCGCTTTTTTATCATTCGTTAATGAATAAGTGGTCGCTTGTGAAAGACCCGCTCCTTCAAGGAAACGTCTCACTTTCCGGCGTTTTGCCTGATACGGTGTCAAGCCGCCTGTCGTGCCGGCCGTTTCCGGAAGCGTGGACGGAATATTGTCATACCCGTACAATCTCGCCGCTTCTTCAATCAGGTCTTCTTCTATTCTAATATCTCCGCGGCGCGACGGCACCGTTACGACGAGAACGTCTTCAGCTTCACCGACTGCAAACCCGAGGCGCTTGTAAATGCTGATGATTTCTTCTTTAGCGATTGTCATGCCGAGCACGGCGTTCACTTTTTCAACAGACACGTGAATATTGTTTGCTTCAATTTTCAGATGGTTTTCTTCAACCGTGCCTGAGAGCACTTCTCCGCCGGCATATGCCTGAATGAGACTGCAGGCCCGTTCAGCCGCCAGCAAAACGCGGGCCGGATCAATGCCTTTTTCATATCTGGCGCTCGCTTCGCTTCTCAATCCGAGGTCTCTCGACGCTTTGCGGACGGTCTGTCCGTCGAAATAAGCGGCCTCCAGTAAAATCGCAGTGGTGTCTTCACGGACTTCAGACTCAGCTCCGCCCATGACTCCCGCAACGGCTTGCGCTTTTTTTCCGTTTGTGATGACCAAATGGCTGCTTGACAGCTTTCGCTCTTGTTCATCCAGCGTTACGATGGTTTCGTTTTCTGCCGCTTTTCTGACGACGACCTCTTTTGAACCGAACCGGTCGTAATCGAAAGCGTGAAGCGGCTGTCCGTACTCAAGGAGGACGAAGTTTGTAATGTCCACGACGTTGTTATGCGGGCGGATGCCTGCATTCATCAGCTTCGTCTGCATCCAAAGCGGTGACGGGCCGATTTTGACGTTTTTAATGATTTTTGCGGCATAATGCGGATTGGCCTGCGTATCTTCAACCTTAACGGAAACAGCATCCGCCGCTTTTTCTGCCGCTTTTTCATATGAAGCCTCCGGAAGCTTTACCTCTGCGCCGAGGATAGCCGCAACTTCATAAGCCACGCCTAGCATGTTCATCGCGTCGGCGCGGTTCGGCGTTAAACCCAATTCTAAAATCGCATCATCAAGCTGAAGGGCCACCATTGCGTCAGCTCCCGTTTCAGCATCATTCGGAAAAACGAAAATGCCTTCCGCATATTCTTTCGCCACGAGCTTGCTTTCAATGCCGAGCTCCTGAAGGGAACAGATCATGCCGTGAGACGCTTCGCCGCGCAGCTTGGCTTTTTTAATTTTGAAATTGCCGGGAAGCACGGCTCCGACCGTTGCAACGGCAACCTTCTGTCCTTTATCAACATTCGGGGCGCCGCAGATAATCTGCACGGGTTCCTCCGCACCGATATCAACAAGGCATTTGTTGAGTTTGTCGGCATTCGGGTGCTGTTCGCGCTCAAGCACGTGTCCGATGACAACGCCTTTTACGCCCTCCCCTTTATACTCGATACCCTCAACTTCAATACCGGCTCTCGTAATTTTTTCTGCAAGCACGGCCGGGTCGATTCCCTGCAAGTCAACGTAATCTTCTAACCATTTATAAGAAACAAACATGTGTATCCTCCTCTTACGCCTGTTTAAACTGCGAAATGAATCTGACATCATTGGTATAAAAATGGCGGATATCTTCAATGCCGTATTTCAGCATCGCGATACGCTCCACACCCATTCCGAAAGCAAAACCCTGGTATTCCTCAGGATTGAATCCAGCCATCTTCAGCACGTTCGGGTGAACCATGCCGGCGCCGAGAATTTCGATCCAGCCTGTTTTTTTGCAGACGGAGCAGCCTTGTCCGCCGCACTTAAAGCAGGTCACATCCACCTCGACAGAAGGCTCTGTGAATGGGAAAAAGCTCGGACGGAGCCTGATTTCACGATCTTGGCCGAACATTTTTTTGGCGACCAATTCAAGCGTGCCTTTCAGGTCGCTCATGCTGATTTTGCGGTCGACGACGAGACCCTCAATCTGCATGAACTGATGGGAATGTGTCGCGTCATCGTTGTCGCGGCGATACACTTTACCGGGACAAATGATTTTGACGGGGCCTTTTCCTTTATGCTTTTCCATCGTGCGCGTCTGCACCGGTGACGTCTGCGTTCTCATCAGCATTTCTTCTGTAATGTAAAAGCTGTCCTGCATGTCGCGGGCCGGATGTTCCTTCGGCAGGTTCAGCGCCTCAAAGTTGTAATAATCCGTTTCCACTTCAGGGCCTTCTTCGACGGTATATCCCATGCCGATAAATAAATCTTCAATTTCTTCAATAACGACCGTCAGCGGATGGCGTCCGCCGATGTTTACCTGACTGCCCGGCAACGTGACGTCAATCGTCTGGCTGCTGAGTTTTTTATTCATTTCTTCTTGTTCAAGCTGTTCATTTTTCGCCGTAATGGCTGCTGCAATGCGCTCTCTCACTTCATTGGCGAGCGCTCCCATTTTCGGGCGCTCTTCGGCGGACAGTTTGCCCATGCCGCGGAGAACTTCTGTAATCGGCCCTTTTTTTCCGAGATATTGCACCCGAATGTCGTTAACTTCTTTTAATGAACCCGCCGCTTCTACTTTTTCTGCAGCTTCCAGTTCGAGCTGTTTAAGCTTCTCTTCCATCATGCATCCTCCTTTTATGTAAACCAAACCATTCTATGCCTTTTTCAGAAAACAAAAAAACCCGCCCCTTGAGAGAAGGGACGAGTTGTGGCCGCGGTACCACCCTTTTTAAGGCAGACTTCATCTGCCGACAGCTTCATTGACATAACGGAAACGATCGTTCCGGTTCACCTTTACGCGCGTTTGGCGCGGTCCCGGTGACAACTCGAGAGGTGAAAATCAATTTTTGTGCTGCGATAAAAATGCTCTCAGTCAGCGGCATTTTCTCCCTGGAAGGCAGTGTGTGCAAAAATTGACGTCCTCTGTCACGGTTTTTACATTATTGCTATCTATTATAGTGAAATCCAAGGCTTTTCGCAACCTATCCTCTGAGATGATAAACGAGGATGGCGGCCGCTACCGCCACATTCAGCGATTCCGCCTGTCCGTACAGCGGAACGTACAGGTTGAGATCGGTTTTTTGCAGAAGGCCGGCGTCCACTCCCGCCCCCTCGTTCCCGACGATTAACGCGAACGATTCTTCAGGCTTCACACTTTGATAAGCCGCACCGTTTTCAAGCGCCGTGCCGTAGATCGCGACGCCTTGTGATTTCAGCTCAGCGGTAAACTCATCAAGCGGACGTTTCAAAATGGGAATATGAAAATGAGAACCTTGTGCTGAACGCAGCGTTTTTCCATTGTACGGGTCTGCTGTTCCCTCACCAAGGACAACGGCGTCGATTCCCGCCGCATCTGCCGTTCTGATCATTGTTCCTAAATTCCCCGGGTCCTGCACGGCATCAATCAGAAGCAGCCGCTTCAGCTGATCAGGCTGCTTATCCGGCATATGGCAGACCGCGGCGATCCGCTGCGGCGTTTCTGTTTCCGTCACGGCTGAAAACGCGTCTTCGCTCAGCACGTAGCACGGAATGCTCATGTCCAGATCGGCCGGGATGGCGCTCTCATCGTTTACGAGAATTTCTTTTACCGTTCCCTTTGATTTGAGCGCTTCTTCTGCCAGATGCTCTCCTTCTATCAGAAATGTATTCGTTTTAAGTCTCTCTTTTTTTGTGTGAAGTTTTTTCCAGTCCTTCACTTTTTGGTTTTTTGCAGAGTCGATTCGTTTCACTTTATGTCTGTGCTCTCCTTTTTTCATGCATGTTGTTATTATATCTTAAGAACAGCACATAATAAACCGCGTGCGCGGTAAGAATATGCGTATCACATTCAGAAAAAGGAGCGGTTGTAATGGATCTTAATTTACGCAACGCCGTTATTGCCAATGTAACCGGCAATAACCAGGATCAGCTGGAGCATACGATCGTTGACGCCATCCAAAGCGGTGAAGAAAAAATGCTTCCGGGCCTCGGCGTCTTATTCGAAGTTCTTTGGCAGCATGCGTCAGACTCAGAAAAAAATGAAATGCTCAAAACACTTGAAGGCGGATTAAAACCTGCGCAATAAGCATGAACCGGGTGATGGGACACCCGGTTTTTTTTGTATAATAATGGCGAGGGGGATCGCCATGCAGTTACAGCCGGAACTGGCAAAGAAATTGATTGCCGAAGTCAAACATATGTACAGCCGCGAAGTGATTATTGCCGATACAAAAGGGATAATCATCGCGGGCACCAACGAGGCGCGCGCCGGATGGTTTCATGAAGGCGCACTGATCTGCGCGCGCGAAAAACGGAATGTCATCATTACGAAAGAAGATGAAAAACGGCTCGAGGGCGTAAAAGCAGGACTGAACCTCCCCGTTTTTTCAGGCCATGAAGTGATCGGAGTATTCGGCCTGACAGGAGACCCTGACGATATCCTGCCTTTCGGAGAATTGCTCAGAAAAATGACGGAGCTGTTTATTAAAGAAACGCGCCATATGGAAGAAGCGCAGTGGCGAGCGAGAATGCTTGAATCCTTTATGGTTGATTGGCTGCAGCTGAAAGAATGGTCTCCGGGCTTTTTAGAAAAAGCAAAGCTCATCGGCGCAGACCTTCACGCATACCGCCGGATCATACTCATTCAAGGCCGTTATGAGCAATATAAAGCGGAGGAGCTCGGGCGGCTCTGGCAGTACGAATGCCCTGAAGACCTGTTTGTCCGCTGGGGAAATGAACGCATTCTCATTAATCATGAAGCAAATTCGGGTTCCAAAACACAGCTCATTAAAAAGATCGGCGTCGTTTTTGGGCAGCCTGTCACCGCCGGCATCGGACGGATCGTTCCGGGAGAGCGCCTCACGGAATCATACGAACAGGCAGATAAAGCACTTTCAGCCGGAATCGGTGACAAGCAGGCCGTCTTTGAAGAAGATTTAAAACTGGATATGTGTCTTGCCGATATCACACCCCGCACGAGGTCGGAATTTTCACGGCGGGTTCTCGAGCATGTACTCGGCCGGGAAGAACTTCTGGATACGCTGCGCGCCTTTTTTGACCGGCAATTATCGTTAAAGCGCACCGCCGACGACATGCATATTCATATCAATACATTGCGCTACCGTCTTTCCAAACTGGAATCACTGACAAATATGAAGCTGGACCGCCCTGAAGACATAACGGCTTTTTATTTGGCGCTGCGTTTTTTAGATCAACATACAAAAAGCACGTAATCATATCATCATTTTTCATACGTTTCTCCATAGTGTGCGGAATCGTTTTTCTTTACAATTAAATGAAAACGCTTTTCTTATCAGGGAGGTTGGGAGAACATGATTTCACGAGAGGCAAAAGAAGCGTTCATCCGGACGGTCGGGAAGGAGAATTATGATGATTCGGCGGCGGGCCGTCTTGTGTATTCTTATGATGCGGCTCCTCAGCTGCAAGCCATGCCGGATGCGGTAATCGCCCCCCGCAGTGCGAATGACGTGTCCCGTATATTAACGATTTGCAGCAGGCATGACATTCCGATCGTGCCGAGGGGTTCAGGCACAAACTTGTGCGGCGGCACATGTCCGTCTGAAGGCGGGCTTGTGCTTTTATTCAAACATATGAACCGCATTCTTGAAATCGATGAAGAAAATTTGACGGCAACCGTCCAGCCGGGCGTGATTACGCAAGATATGATCCGTGCGGTTGAACAAAAAGGTTTATTTTATCCGCCTGATCCGAGCAGCATGAAAATATCGACAATCGGCGGGAATATTAATGAAAATTCCGGCGGGCTGCGCGGTTTGAAGTACGGCGTCACCCGGGATTATGTCCTCGGCCTTGAAGCCGTATTGGCTTCAGGCGATATCATCCGCACAGGAGGAAAGCTGACAAAGGATGTCGCCGGTTATGATCTGACCCGGCTTTTCGTCGGATCAGAAGGGACGCTCGGCGTTGTGACGGAAGCGACTTTAAAGCTGGTTCCGAAGCCGGAAACGAAAAAAACGCTGCTTGCACTCTATGAACATATTGAAGCGGCTGCGGAATCGGTTTCTGCCATCATCGCTGAAAAAATCATTCCGGCGACACTCGAATTTCTGGATCAGCCGACACTGCAGGTCATTGAAGATTACGCCAAGATCGGGCTTCCGACCGACGCAAAAGCGGTGCTGCTGATCGAACAGGACGGTGACATCGACACGGTCAGACGAGATATGGAAAAAATCGAAGCGATTTGTAAAAACGGAGCCGCCGTATCCGTCCAAACGGCTGAAACCGAGGAAGAGGCATTCGCGCTTACAGAGGCCAGACGGTCCGCATTATCAGCCCTTGCCCGGCTGAAACCGACAACGATTCTGGAAGATGCGACCGTGCCGAGATCACAAATTGCCAGCATGGTCAAAGCCATTAACGAGATTGCAGAAACATACGGCCTGTCCATCTGCACATTCGGCCATGCCGGAGACGGCAACCTGCATCCGACGTGCACCACCGATATCCGAAATACAGAGGAGATGGAACGTGTCGAAAAAGCTTTTGCCGCCATTTTTGAAAAAGCGATTGAGCTGGGCGGGACGATAACGGGTGAACACGGGGTCGGCATCGTAAAAGCGCCGTATTTAGAAATGAAGCTGAAAACAGAAGGCATCACCGCCATGAAAGCGATCAAACAAGCGCTTGATCCCCAAAATCTGCTGAATCCGGGAAAAATATTCGCCAATTCATCAAGGAAACGCGTGGTGGTGATGAAATGACAACGGCTAAAGAGCAGCAACAAATTCAAACAGAATTCAAAAACCGCATGGATGAAGGTGAATTGCTGAACTGTATGCGCTGCGGCTTCTGCCTTCCTTCCTGTCCGACCTATATTGAATCGGGATTTCAAGAATCCCATTCGCCGCGCGGCCGGATCGCCCTGATGAAAGCCGTCACTGACGGACTGATCGAGCCGGATGAAGATGTCGAGCGCTCACTTTCGCTGTGTCTCGGATGCCGGGCATGCGAGCCCGTTTGTCCGGCAGGGGTCAATTACGGACAGCTGCTTGAAGAAGCGAGGGATATCATTCATCAAAATAAAAAACATAAGCCGGGCGTGCGCCTCTTGCGGAAAGCCGCCTTCACCGGGCTTTTCCCTCATCAAAACCGCATGCAGACAGCCGTGAATCTTCTCGGAATATACCAAAGATCGGGACTGCAGACCGCCGTCAGAAAAACCGGTATGCTGCGCGTTTTGCCTGAACATCTGCGCACAATGGAACAAGTGCTCCCGCCCGCCCCGAAACGGAAAGACATGAAGGAAAGGCCGCGTTTTCTTCCTGCCGCGGGTCCCGTCCAAAAACGGGCCGCTTTTTTCTCGGGCTGCTTAATGGATACGATGTTTTTAGCGACAAATCATGCGACAACGGCGCTTTTACAGGCGGCCGGGTGTGAAATCGCGGTTCCGGACGGCCAGGCGTGCTGCGGCGCGCTTCACGGGCACAGCGGAGAAAAAGAGATGGGAAAAGAACTGGCCAAGCGGAATATCGCGGCTTTTGAGGCGCTTGACGCTGATTATATCATTACAAACGCCGGCGGATGCGGCGCCTTTCTTCAGGAATATCCGCATTTACTGAAAGATGAACCTGGATGGGCGGAACGTGCCGGACAATTCGTCCGGAAGCTCAAAGACTTTTCATCCGTACTGGTTGATCTGAAGTTCCATCAAAAAAACCTGCGGGCGCAGTCTCCTCATATCGTCACATATCAGGACTCCTGCCATCTCCGCAATGTGATGCATACGTCAGAGGAACCGCGCACGCTTTTGAAAAGCATTAAAGGGGCTGAGTACAGAGAAATGGAAAAGGCCGACAGCTGCTGCGGGTCGGCGGGAATTTATAATATAACAGAGTCGGAGATGTCTATGAAAATATTAGACAGTAAGATGAAAGCCGCCGGAAAAACGGAGGCGGCCGTCATCGTGACAGCCAATCCCGGATGCCTTCTGCAAATGCAGCTCGGCATTTTACGCGAAGGATTAACAGGCCGTGTCCGCGCGGTTCATTTGGCGGATTACCTTTTGGAAGCGGCGGATTTGTCATAAGATGAAAGCAGAGAGACCGATCGGCTCTCTGCTTTTTTTATGATGCTGCAATGTTCGGACGGCCGCGGATTTATCCGGGTATTGAAGCTTCCAGTCTGGCACTCGGATCACGCCATACATTCGCCCATTTTTTCACAGCCGCAATGATAATCACAAGCCCGAGAATGAGCATGATAATGGATAAAACGCCATTCAGCACGTTGTATCCCGCCGCTTCGGGGTTCAAATACACATACCGCACCATCCAATAACCCGCATAGTTGACGGTCACGTACAAATAAGCGAGAGGAATCAGGCATGTCAGCATATAGCGCCGCTTATCCGCTATTTTTAATACGACGGTCGCACCGATAATTAAGCCGACAGACGCCATAAGCTGATTGGATACGCCGAACAGCGCCCAAATGGAGCTGATGTCGCCCGAATACAGAAGATAGCCCCACAGCAGGCAGGCGAGCGCGCTTGAGAAAATCGAGCCCGGCAGCCAGTCTGTTTTTTTCAGCGGCTTATAGACCTCTCCGAAAAACTCTTGAATCAAGTACCGGGCGACACGGGTTCCCGCATCAATCGCCGTTAAAATAAACACCGCTTCAAACATAATGACGAATTGAAAAAAGTATGAAGCCAAATGACTGAAAAACGGAATCTCCGTAAAGATATACGTCATTCCGACGGCAAGCGTAACAGCGCCGCCCGTTCTTCCTTCCAGACTGAGCCCGATTTCTTTACTCAATTCAGGCAGATGGACGACATTCATCCCGAGGGTGCGGAATATTTCAGGCGTGCTGTTAATAGCAAAATAGTCGGCGGGCTCAAGAGCGGCAGCTGCAATGAGCGCCATAATTCCGACGAGACATTCCACAAGCATCGCTCCGAAAGCAACCGGCTTTATATCACTCCATTTATCCAGCATTTTCGGCGTTGTGCCGGAACCGACAAATGCATGAAAGCCCGAAATGGCGCCGCAGGCAATCGTTATTGAAATAAACGGCCAGACAGGACCCGCGATCACCGGCCCTCCGCCGTGAATAAACTCCGTTACGGCCGGAAATTTAATGGCGGGATTGACGAAAAAGACGCCTGCGATCAAAGCGGCAAAAACCCCGATTTTCATAAAACTGCTTAAATAGTCACGCGGAGCCAGCAAAAGCCAAACCGGAAGCGCCGCGGCGAAAAACGCATAGACAGGAAGCGCCACTGCAAGCGTTTTCGCATCCAGTGTCAGCATGTCCCCGAGAGCCGTTGTCTGCAGCCACGGCCCGATGACAACACCGGCCATTAACAAAAGAAACCCGACAGTTGATGCGAGTTTGAGATTGCCCGTTTTTTTATAGTAGAGGCCGACCCCCATCGCGATCGGAATCGTAATCCCCACCGCAAACGTTCCCCACGGGTTTTTCTCAAGCGCGTGCAGCACAACCATGGACAGACCCGCCATCGTGATCGTAATGATAAACAGCATGGAAAGACCCGTGCAAAAGCCCGCCACCGGGCCAAGCTCTTCTTTGGCGACTTCAGAAAGCGTTTTCCCGTTTTTCCGCATTGATGCAAACAATACGACAATATCGTGCACGGCTCCTCCGATCACCGCCCCGATTAACAGCCATAAAAGCCCGGGCAGATAGCCGAACTGAGCTGCCAGAATCGGTCCGACAAGCGGGCCGGCAGCGGCGATTGCCGCGAAGTGGTGGCCGAATGACACCCACTTATTCGTCGGCACATAATCTTTCCCATCCTCAAGCACATGGGCCGGAGTCGGTGTCTGATCATTGATTTTTAATACTTTGACCATCATAAAGGTACCGTAAAGCCGATAGGCGATCGCCAGAATACATATAGACGCTATGACGATTGTAATCGCATTCATTTAATCCCAGCCCCTTTTCTCTTTTTCTAAATATTATCACAATTATCAGATAACAGTAGATGATTTTTGCGTAAAAAAAAGCCGGCGACTAAGCCCGGCTTTTCGGAACGCTATTTTCCTGATAAACGGATGACATTCCAGGACAGCGGCTTAAAATGAGCCGTTATTCCTTCGGCGTTTGCGGAAGACGTCCCGTTGGAGTGAGGCGTGACTTCATTTCTGTTTTTTTGATTGGTCGCTTTCATATCGTGATGCTCCAGCACGATATGCTCAATGATGCGGTAATCTTCAAACCCTCTCAGTTTGATCTCCGTTTCCATCAGTTCCTTGCTTTTGTTGACGGCAAAAATGGTCAGTGCTTCATCCTCTTCATGGTAAACGGCCGCGGCATCAACATACGGCACATCCGTAAAGTCCGCCGAGTCGTATTTCGGGGAGGTAATCAGCAGCTTCATCGAAGTCCCTCTCCCGTAGACAGAGGCGTGCATGTAAGGGTAAAAGATCGGCTGCCTCCATGCTTCTCCGCCCTTTTCAGTCATGATAGGCGCAATCACGTTGACAAGCTGGGCGAGACAGGCGATCTTTAGTCTGTCCGCATGCTGCAGCATGGTGATCAGCAGTGAACCGATCAACAGCGCATCTTCAAAATTGTAGATGTCTTCAAGAATCGGCCGGGCCGTAATCCATGGCTCCACTTTTTTATCCGCTTCATTTGAGTGATACCACACATTCCATTCATCTAAAGAAAGGTGAATCGTTTTTTTGCTGCGTTTTTTCGCTTTCATATAATCACATACGGCTGTGACGGATTTAATAAAATGGTCTAAATCCATCGACTTCGCCAAATAGTTCTCAAGATCATTTTCATGGTTGCCGTAATACGTATGCAGTGAGATGTAATCCACATGCTCGTACGTATGCTCAAGCACCTCGGCCTCCCACTCAATGAAGGACGGCATGCCGCTGTTTGAGCTTCCGCAAGCCACCAATTCGATCGTCGGGTCCGTCCATTTCATCACCTTTGCCGTTTCAGCGGCGAGCCGTCCGTATTCATGCGCCGTTTTATGACCGATCTGCCAAGGGCCGTCCATCTCATTTCCTAAGCACCATGTTTTGATGCCGTAAGGTTTTTCATATCCGTGCGATTTTCGTAAGTCGCTCCAGTATGACCCTTCAGGATGGTTGCAGTATTCGACGAGGTTCCGGGCGGCATCGATCCCTCTCGTCCCGAGATTGACCGCCATATTCACTTCGGCGTTCACTTTTTTCGCCCACGTTAAAAATTCATTCGTCCCTACTTCGTTCGTTTCTGTCGTCTGCCATGCCAAATCTAGCCTCCGCGGGCGGTCCTTCACCGGCCCGACGCCGTCTTCCCAATTGTAGCCCGAGAGAAAATTCCCTCCCGGATAGCGGATGAACGGCACTTGCAATTCCTTGATTAACTCCTGCACGTCTGTTCTGAAGCCGTCCTTGTCGGCTTTCGGGTGTCCGGGCTCATAAATGCCTTCATACACCGCCCGGCCCATATGTTCTATAAATGATCCGTACATCCGTTTGTCCACTTCACCGATGATATATTCTTTATCTGCTGTAATCCCCGCTTTTTTCATTATATTTCCTCCCTCTCTCTATCCCTTCACTCCGCCTACTGTGAGGCCGGAAATGAAGTATTTTTGGAAAAACAAGAATATGATGATCACCGGCAGTATCGCAAAAACGGACCCGGAAATCAGCATGTCATAGTTGTTGCCGTACGGACTCAGCAGCCCTGAAAGTCCGATTGGAAGCGTAAACATTTCTTTCGACCGAAGCACGATCAGCGGCCATAAAAAGTTATTCCAGCTGTTTAAAGATTGAAGAATGATCATTGCCCCGAATGCCGGTTTCATGAGCGGCGCCATAATTCTGAAAAAAATGCCGAATTCGGTGCAGCCGTCCATTCTCGCTGAATCAAGCAGATCCTTCGGAAGTCCGAGCGCATATTGCCGGAAAAAGAACACGGCGACAGGTGACACAATAAACGGCAGAATCACTCCCGTATAAGAATCGATCAAATGAAGACCCACCGTCAATTTGAACAACGGGAGCATCATCACTTCAAGAGGCACCATCATAATGATCAGCACAAGAACGAAAATAATATTTCTGCCTTTAAATTCGTAGACACCGAGTCCGTAGCCGATCAAAGAGGAAAAAAACAGCGTGAGAACCGTGGTGAGAACGCCGAGCAGCAGGCTGTTAAAAAACCATTTGAAATAAATGCTCCCCCCGTTGAACAAATAGGTGTAGTTATCAAGGCTCATCACATCCGGATCAAGGCGCAGATTCAGCCCGATACGCATCAGCTCAGATGACGGCTTTAAAGAACCGAGCAATAGACAGATCATCGGAAAGATATACAACAGGCTCAGCATGATAAAAAACAAGGTAAACGCGACTCTGTACACGGAAAACATGTGATTGTTACGCACCGCTTATCCCTCCCCTTTAAACGAACCGGACAGTTTCAGTGAAACAAGACTGACTAGTAAGATGACAAGCAAAAGGACAATTCCGATTGCGGCCCCGTACCCCATTTCGTTGTATGCAAGCCCCTGCTGATATAAATAACCGACAAGCGTGAGGCCGATATTGCCCGGGGAATTATTCTGCCAAAGCACATAGCTTTCCTCAAACATTCTGAAACCGCCGATAATACTGATCGTTAACACATAAACGGACACCGGCTTTAAAAATGGAAGGGTAATATGCCGGAACTTTTTCCACGTGCTCGCCCCGTCAATTTCAGCCGCTTCATACAATTCTTTCGGCACGTTTTGCAATCCCGCCAGAAAGTAAAGAATGTTAATCCCCATCCACCTCCATGACGCAAGCAGCACCATTAAAAACATGCCGGTACCTTTGTTGTTGAGCCAGTTTTGGGGTGATGCGCCAAGCTTCATCATCAGCTCGTTTGCAAGCGACGTATTCATTTCTCCGAACATCAGACGGAAAATAATCCCCGCTACGATCGTCGATGTTAAAGCCGGTACAAACAGAGCCGATTTAAACACATTTCTGAACCTGACGAGCTTCGAATTCAGAATCACCGCCAAAAGAAGCGGCACCGGAATCAGCACGATCAGCGTCCAGAAGGTATATTCCAATGTGTTAAATAATGCCGTATAAAAGGTTGGATTAAGAAGAGCGGTATAATTGGAAAACCCGACAAATGTAATTTCTCCCGGCAGTATCCGTTGAAAGCTCATGATAAACACGCTGATAATCGGATACAAAAAGAAAACGAGAAACGAAATGATAAATGGCGCCGTAAAAAGATAAGGCGCCGCTTTTTTTGAATACAGCACATTGCGCCGGCGCGGCTTCTTCCGGACTGCAGAAACGGTTTGCGCTGTCTCTGTCTTTACAGGTCTCATAAAAGCTCCCCCGCTTTCACTGTTAAATAGGACGGCTTCTCCTATTTCTCTAATTGCTCTGCCGCCTCGTCCAAGGCTTCCTTAGGTGTTTTTTCCTGCGTCTTCAGCGCATCGAACAGCACTTGTCTGACAACGAGATCAGCCGCTTTAGAGAAGTCTTCATACAGATAAATCGGATTGATCTCATCTTTTATTTCAAGGAGCGAGGAAAAAATTGACGTACCGTTCCGGAAGAAATCCGTGTACTTGTTTTTCTCCTTCAATTCTTTTGAATCCCACACGTCCCAGCGGAGCGGGTCAAAGCCGAGCACCGTCCAAAGCTTTATATTCCCTTCCTTCGAACCTTTCGCAAAACCGAGAAATTCTTTCGCGAGCTTCAGATGTTCAGCCTGCTTCGGCACGACGGTGGCTGTTCCGCCTAAACCCGCTGATCTGTCACCGCCTTCTTTCCAGGCCGGCATAGGGTAAATCGCCATTTTTCCTTTTAAATCAGGCATATAATCGATAAACCGTCCCATGTACCAAATGGGCATCAGCACTGAGGCTGCCCCGCCCTGATTCATAAAACCGTAGTATTCTTCGCTGTGATGGCCGCCGCCGGGAGCCGGCAGAAGGGTTTTATCATTTACCATGTCCTTTACATAATTCAGTGTGTCTGTATTCGTCTTGCTGTTCAGAATCAATTTTCCGTTTTTGCTGTAGTAGCCTGACCCTTGCTGCGAAATCATGGATAGAAATGTGGCGGAGTCGTTTGTTTCAACCGTTCCCATCGGTTTCCCAGCGGCTTCACGCACTTTTTTCCCTGCCCGCCGGTAATCTTCCCATGTTTTAATGGAGGCGGGATCAACGCCCGCTTTTTTCATGATATCCATGTTGTAAAACATGACGGTCGTCCCCACATGTGTATCAAGGCCGTACAATTTTCCGTTTTTGCTGTATAAGGCCAGACGCGCTTCCACAAACTTATCGCGGTCTTGTTCAATCAGCGGCGTCAGATCGGCAAGCGGGATATCCTTCCCCTTCAGAAAGTTCGAGAACCGGCTTAATTCCACGTCGGCTATATCGGGAAGCCCCTCACCCGCGATCAGCGAAACCGATAAATTATCATGCATTTGTCCATAAGGATAAACAACGGTATTCAGCTTGATTTTGCGATCCGGATATTTCTGATTCCATTCTTTGACCATTTCCTGATAAAACTGTTCGTGCAGACCGTTAAACGTCCAAAACGTCAGCTCTGTTTCTCCCGGCCGGCCGGCAGTCCGTTTTTGTGAACAGCCGGCGGTAAACAAGAAGAGCATCATCAGCACCAAACATACAGCGGTCGTTTTTTTCATGTCATTACCCCTTCCACTTTAGGCTGTGCGGCTATTGATGCAAATGATGTGCAAAGAGCGCTGCATTTTCATTTATGATGGTTAAACCGGTATAACGGTCTCTCAGTGTGTGCGCATGCTTAAGCGCATCGCTGACAAGGTCCTGTTTTACACCGATCTCATCGAAACAGGCGGGACCTCCCGCAGATGCGAGCCACCCGGCAATTGTCTTGCCGTCGGGAAGCCCTTCATATGCAGATTGAATCGCCTCGCGAAAGTGCGGCGGCAGTTCAGCAAGCTTTTCGTGACAAGCCAGTTCTTTGTAAATATCACTCAGCACCGCGCACGCACAGCCGACCTTCGCACCATGGAGAATCGGAGGCTGTTTTGCCTTCAGCATTTCCATCTCAATCCAATGCGAGATGTGATGTTCTCCTCCTGAGGCGGGGCGGGAGTGGTCAAGCGCAAGCATGACAAGACCCGAAACGATCAGCGCTTCCATCAGCATCTGAATGCCGGCCTCCGTTCCCATGGCAATGGCAGCGCGGTGATCAATGCACTGCCAAAGCGCGTCTTTCACAAGCTTCGCCCCGGCTTCTGAGTACGGCTCACCCGCAAGCCTGCGGGAAATCTCCCAATCTGCCAGCGATGTTATTTTTCCGAGCATGTCTCCGAAGCCCGCGGCTGTCATTGAACGGGGCGCTTCTTTTAATACATTCGTATCCGCAAATAAGGCGATCGGCGCTTTCGTTTGAATCGTCGTTTTGATTCCGTTTAATATGAGCGGCGCTCCCGCCGACGTAAAACCGTCGACTGACGGAGCGGTGGGGAATGAGATAAACGGCAATCCGCGCTGGCAGGCGGCAAACCGCGTAATGTCGTGAATCGTTCCTGAACCGGCCGCAATGATGACATCCGTCTCTTCCGCGAGATTGATCAGCGTATAGACCAATGTCCTCTCATCAGCCGCGGCGGCCCCGGCTTCATGCTCCGGAATAATGACTTTTGACGCTTTGATCCCGCCTGCCCTCAATTCGTCCGCAAGCAGACGCCCCGCCGCCTCGTACGTGTTCCGGTCACAGACGATGACCGGATGATTCCAGCATTTTTTTTGCAGAAATCTGAGAAGCTCTTCTTTTGCATTCGCCCCGATCACGATATCTTCTATTTGAATCGGTGAGCGGCTGGCCCCTTCCTTGTCAAACTCGGATTGAATGTCCTCAGGAGAACGTTTCATAAAAGGATTCCCTCCTTCGCTAATTCTGTCAGGTCTTTAATAGAATCAAGGACGATGTCAGGTTCATATAGACGGGGCTCCCCAAGTTTGGCCGACCCCGTCAGAACCAATACGCTTTTCATCCCGTACAGGCTGCCCATTGCGATATCTGATTCGAGGCTGTCTCCGATAATGGCGCATTCCTCAGGGGGAAGTCCGAGCGCTTCACATGCCGCCTCAGCCATCAGCCAAGACGGTTTGCCGATGACAAGCTCCGTTTTTGCTCCGGCGGATGCTTCAATGGCCCCGATCATTCCCGCGACGTCCATGGCATGGCCGCCTTCATTCGGAAAGGAGCGGTCCCGGTTCGTGGCGATGATGCGCGCGCCGGAGGAAGCCGCCTTAAAAGCGAGATTCAGATCCTCATAGGTGACGGTTTCATGCAGGGAGATGACAAGCCAGTCTGCCGCCTGCGGGTTTTGCGCCAGGGCGACACCCGCTAAAGCGAGTTCATCAGTCAGCCCTTTTTCTCCTAACACCCACGCCTTTGACAAAGGATAATGCTTCTTTAAAAATGATGCCGTCACACTGGAGGACAGCACGATGCTCCGTTCATCCGTGCGGATACCGGCACCCAGCAGTTTCTTTCGGCACATTGCTCTTGATAGATTGCCGCGGTTGCTTAAAAAGACAACGGCTTTGCCCAGTGACTGAAGGGTATGAACGGCTTCTTTTGCGCCGTCAATCAGCTCCCGCCCCCTGAATACGGTTCCGTCTAAATCAATCAGAAACCCGGCTGCGTCAAGTTTGGCCATAATAAGCATTCGCCCCGTGTTTTCTGTAAAAATGCTTATCATGCAGCACTCTGTCGATCGGACTGAGCTGTTTGTTCAGCATAAGCGAATGGTAGGCCATTTCCGCTACCGTTTCGAGCACAACGGCGTTATGCAGGGCATTCAGCGCGTCCGTTCCCCAGCAGAACGGGCCGTGGCTGTGGACGAGGACACCCGGATTTTGTTCATACGGTTCGTTTTGAAAAGTTTCGGCTATGACTTTGCCTGTATGATATTCGTATTCTTTCACAATTTCTTCTTCATACATTTCCCTCGTGCAAGGTATAGCGCTTTCAAAGTAATCCGCGTGAGTCGTTCCGAGAGCGGGTATGTCTCTTCCGGACTGCGCCCAGCTCGTCGCCCAGCGGGAGTGCGTATGAACGATTCCGCCGATAGCCGGAAACGCTTTATACAGATAAAGATGGGTCGGCGTGTCAGAAGACGGTTTCAGCGAGCCTTCGAGAATGTCTCCGTCCTCATTCAGGACGACCAGTTTGTCAGCGGTCAGCTCACTGTAATCGACACCGCTCGGTTTAATGACGATTCTCCCGCTCTCTCTGTCAATGCCGCTGACATTCCCCCATGTAAACGTGACAAGGTTATGTTCCTCAAGCTTCAGATTGGCGGCGAGCACTTCTTCTTTTAACGCTTCAAGCATGGCGGCTCCCCCCTTTCGCAAAATCACGGTTTTTAATGGCTTTCAGGCGTTTCATGACATTGTTTTCTTTGCCGAAGTAGTGAACGAGCTCTTTATATTCCGCATATAAGCTGTCATAAATCTCAGCTCTTTTTCGATCCGGGACATAAGAGCCGTCTTTTAATTTCCCCATATGCGCACATGCTTCAGCAATATTGGAGTATCCCCCGTTTTCCCGTCCCGCGGCGAGCGCTCCGAAAATCGCGGAGCCCAGTGCCGGCGCCTGCGGAGACCCGGATAATTGAATGTCCATATTTGTGACGTCTGCATAAATCTGCATGACAAACGGATTTTTTTCGGCGATTCCTCCGGCTGCGTAAAGCTCCTCGACCGGAACGCCGTTTTCCCGAAACGTTTCGATAATCATCCTCGTTCCGAACGCCGTCGCTTCAATCAATGCCCTGTAGATTTCTTCCGGCTTCGTGTGCAGCGTCATGCCGAGCATCATGCCCGTCAAATCGGCGTCCACCAAGGTTGACCGGTTTCCGTTCCACCAGTCAAGCGCGAGAAGGCCGCTTTCCCCCGGAACAAGTTCAGCTGCTTTTTTGCTGAGCAGCTCGTGAATGTCTATGTGTTTATCCTCAGCTTCCTTCTCATAGTCTCTCGGAACGCACGTTTTGACGAACCATTCAAAGTGGTCGCCGACACAGGACTGTCCCGCTTCATATCCCGCATATCCGGGCAAGATGCCGTTATTGACGACCCCGCACATACCGGGGACGATATGTTCTTCCTCGCCGAGCAGCACATGGCAGGTAGACGTTCCCATAATCATCAGCATTTTCCCCGGCTCTGTAATACCGACCGCGGGCACTGACACGTGGGCGTCGACATTGGCGACGGCAACGGCCGTCCCCGGCAGAAGCCCGGTCAGCTCCGCCATTTTTTCGGTCAAACCTCCTGCCTTTTCCCCGACTGAATAAATGGTGCCGCTTAATTTATCTTTTGTAATCGTTTTCATTAACGGGTTGAGCTTTTCAAAAAAATGATCCGGCGGATACCCCGTCTCCTCATTCCAGATTGCTTTGTAGCCGGCCGTGCAGTTGCTTCGCTTCAATGAACCGCACAATTGATAGACGATCCAGTCTGCCGCTTCCACAATCCGATCTGCCGCCTTGTATATATGCGGCGCTTCTTCCGCGATTTGCATGATTTTCGGGATCATCCATTCAGAAGAAATTTTACCGCCGTATCTTTTAAGGAATGTTTCTTTTGTGTCTTCGGCAATCGTGTTCAAACGGTCTGCATGTTTTTGAGCCGCATGATGCTTCCACAGCTTCACATAACTGTGGGGCTCCCGTTCAAATTCCGGCAGCATACAAAGCGGCTGCCCCGCACCGTCTATCGGCAAAATCGTGCAGGCGGTAAAATCAATTCCTATGCCGATCACGTCTTTTGGATCAGCGCCCGCCTCTTGAAGCAGGTTCGGAATCGCCGTTTCCAGAACTTCGATATAATCGGCAGGATGCTGAAGCGCCCAGTCCCGAGGGAGTTTTTCACCCGTCTTCGGCAGCGTGCGGTCGATGACGGCATGAGTATATTCTTTTACCGCAGACGCGATTTCTTCGCCCGTGCGGACATTGACAAGCACCGCCCGGCCGGACAATGTGCCGAAATCAACACCAATCGTATACGCCATATCAATTCCCTCCCAGCCGGTATAATACGTCATTCCATTTCAGCTCTTTTTTCAGCTCATGTATTTCGGTATTGCGGGAAATAAAGATGCTTTCAATGCCTGCCATCTCAGCCCAGTCAAGCATCTGTTCAGCCGTAAGCCGGAAGGACATACAAGTATGGTGGGCGCCTCCCGCCAAAATCCATGCTTCTGCAGCTGTTTTCAGCGATGGCTCCGGCTTCCACAGCACCCGCGCCACAGGGAGATTCGGCATATCATGATCAATTTCCCTGCCTTCCGCTTCATTCAGAATGAGACGGAATCGCCCGCCGATATCAATGATGCTGGCGATGATGGCTGAACCGCCGATTCCGTTAAAGACCAACCGGGCCGGATCTTCCTTCCCTCCGATTGAGAGAGGATGGACTTCGATTTTCGGCTGATCAAGGGCGATCGTCGGACATACTTCAAGCATATGTGATCCGAGAATCATCGCACGCCCCGGTTCAAAATGGTACGTATAATCTTCCATGAAGGAGGTTTGTTCTCCGTCCGCCATTATTTTCATCATTCGCACAAGGGCAGCCGTTTTCCAATCGCCTTCGCCGGCAAATCCGTAACCTTTCTCCATGAGACGCTGAACGGCAAGACCCGGAAGCTGCTTCATTCCGTGCAAAACTTCAAAGGAGGTCGAAAACGCTGTATATCCGCCCCGTTCGAGAAAGGCCGTTAATCCGAGTTCAATTTTCGCCTGTTCTTTAATGGAAGCAACTTTTGCTTCATCCCGTTTTGTTTCGCCGCTGATGACATACAATTTGTCGTATTCCTCATAAAGCGCCTCAATTTCTGCGTCGGTGACGTTGTTCATCACCTCGGTAAGATCGCCGATTCCGTACCCGTCAACCTGCCAGCCGAATTGGATGTGGGCGCCGACTTTGTCTCCGTCAGTGACCGCCACATTCCGCATATTGTCGCCGAACCGGGCTACTTTAATATTCCTGCTTTCATTCCAGGCGGCAGCCGTGTTCATCCATTGCGAAATGTCATGTTTGACTTCCTCATCATCCCAATAGCCTACGATGACTTTTCTCGTCTGCCCCATTCTTGACTGGATATATCCGTATTCCCGGTCTCCGTGAGCGGATTGGTTGCTGTTCATAAAGTCCATATCAATCGTTTCCCACGGGATGTCGCGATGATACTGGGTATGAAGATGAAGCATCGGCTTTTGAAAAGCGGAAAGACCTTCAATCCACATTTTCGCAGGGGAAAATGTATGCATCCATGTCACGACCCCGGCACAGTTTTCTTGATACTGCGCTTCCCGCAAAACCTCTCTGATCGTTTCAGATGACGTGACAACCGGTTTATGCCTGATCTTGTATCTTGATGACACCCCGCTGAGGCCGTCACATATTCCCTTTGCGTGTTTATTGACAAGCTGCAGCGTTTCCTCTCCGTATAAGTGCTGGCTTCCCGTTACAAACCAAAATTCATATTCTTTGTTCTGAAGCACATTCATTTCCCCTTCCTATCAAAATAAAGCGCTTGCATTTTTAAAAATATACGTATGAATATAAACCACAAAACTCTTATCCTTTTATTTGTACGAACAATTTTATTATAGTTAAGGAGGAATCAAACTGTCAATCTTTTATTGCAAGTAAAAAAGCCGGACACACATGCCCGGCTGATCAATTAATAGGAAGGCCAGCCTGAACTCCAATCGATATCATTGATGAGCATCTTCGGAATTCCGCTGTTTTCGGCATCATACGCATGACGCACTAAAATATTCCCGTTCACAATGTCTTGACCGCCCGGGCCTTTCCAGCGGTCATTGCCGGAGTCAAGAATCGTCCCTCCGCCTTCTGACATGCTTTTCCCGGTTTTATCGAGATATGGTCCGGTGATGCTTTTGGATCTTCCATAAGCGATTTTGTACGTACTATTCACGCCTGAACAGCATTTATCAAACGACACCATTAAGTAATAGTAGCCGTTCTGGTAGGTGATGGCCGGCGCTTCCAAAGCTCCGCCGTTATTCGGTCTGGCAGCGATGGAATAAAGTGATCCCGTCGGTTTCATTGTATTTTTATCAAGCTTTGTCAGCTTAATGCCGCTCCAAAAAGAACCGAAGGCAAGCCAAGGGTTTCCGTCTTTATCAATTGTCAGCTCCGGATCAATTGCATTGTAGTTATCGGCGCTTGTTGAACGGATGACGAGCCCTTCGTCCTTCCAGTTTCCCGAACTGAGGCTTGTAGATGATGCAAGACCGATCGCGGAGGTATTTTTGCCGAATGAAGAAACGGCATAATACAGCCAATACTTTCCGTTAAAATATTGAACATCGGGGGCCCATTGATTCAGCCCGTAATTCGGCACATAATTGCCCCACCATGACAGCGGGGAAGTAAAGATTGATTTCTGAACGGTCCATACGCCGCCGCTGCCCGCCTTTAAGACGCGAAGCCCCCTCTCCCCTTCCAAACCGGTTCCGAAAGCGTACCACGTGTTTCCTTCCTTCGCCATTGTCGGATCGTGAAGCAATTCATTTGATGCCCCCCAAAACGCGGCAGATGCCGGAGATGAAGACATCAGCAGCAGACCGGCTGTAACGGCTGCGCATGAAAAGCGGATCATGCGTCTGAATCTGTTTTTCATTTGTAAACCCTCCCCCTTTTTTTAAAGCGCTTTCAAAAACATGTTGTCAGATTTTTCTATGTCTTCTCTTATTGTAGACGCATGGCTTATATTTGTACAGACAAAAAAAAGAATCTGCTTAAAAAAAGCAGATTCTTCCGTATCTTTATTGATAAGTAATACGGTCAACCGTTTCCCGGTCTAATTTTTTAATCACTTCTGTGATCAATTTTACCGTATTCTCATAATCATCCCGATGCAAAATAGCGGCATGAGTGTGAATGTAGCGCGTCGCGATCGTAATGGACAGCGCTGGCACTCCGTTTGCGGTTAAATGAATGGAACCTGAATCCGTGCCCCCTCCGGCAATGGAATCGAATTGATACGGAATTCCCGCTTCTTCCGCCGTGTTCACGACAAGGTCGCGCAGCCCTTTGTGAGATACCATTGACGCGTCATACAGAATAATTTGCGGCCCTTCGCCGATTTTGCTTTGCGCCTCTTTTTCAGAAATTCCCGGTGTATCTCCGGCAATTCCGACATCCACACCGAACGCGATATCAGGCTGAATCGTATGTGCCGCTGTTTTCGCCCCGCGAAGCCCGACTTCTTCCTGAACCGTTCCGACCCCGTATACTTCATTCGGGTGATCACTGTTTTTCAGATTTTTTAATACATCGATGGCAATCGCGCAGCCGATACGGTTGTCCCATGCTTTCGCCAATAAATGTTTTTCATTGTTCATCACTGTAAATTCAAAATACGGCACAATCTGGTCACCCGGAAGAACGCCCCATTCCATTGCTTCTTCACGGCTGGACGCCCCGATATCGATGAACATCTCTTTAATATCGGCGGCTTTTTTTCTGGCGTCAGGAGGCAGAATGTGAGGCGGTTTCGAACCGATGATCCCCGTGATGTCCCCTTTTTTTGTCACGACGGTGACGCGCTGGGCCAGCATGACCTGAGACCACCAGCCGCCGACGGTTTGAAAGCGGAGAAAGCCTTTATCAGTGATTTGCGTCACCATAAAACCGACTTCGTCTAAATGCCCTGAGATCATGATTTTCGGACCGTTTTCTTTGCCGGTTTTTTTGGCGATTAAGCTTCCCAGCCGGTCTGTTGTGACATCATCGGCAAATGGTTCTATGTATGATTTCATCACTTGTCTTACTTCTCTCTCATTTCCCGGTATCCCTTTTGCATCCGTTAACGCTTTCAGCATGGTGAGCGTTTCATCTAATTTTGTCATCAATAAACCTCCTTTTTTTCACTACCCTTCTTATTATACAAAACCAATGCTGAAGCATACGATTAATTCGCCTGAAAAACGGGTAAATGTTTTTATCTATTTCTTTTAAAAAAATGAAACCTTTTGTTTTGTTTTTCGTATTACATCAGATCATGACAAAGGTGAGGAGGTGCCTTCACACATATGGCCATTACAGTATTGAGGATTGTCTTGCTTGCACTTCTTATTTATTTTATTTACATGGGCGTCAAATTCTACGCAAACCCGAAAAGAAGGCTCAGACTGGCGCAATCAAAAGAGAATTTTTATTTTATTGACGAACAGAAAAACACGCGAAAAAATCTCCAGCTTACTTATAAAGGAGTGCTCTTTGAAGGAGAAAAGCATATCCCTTCCAAAGATCATCCGCTGTTTATTCATACGATATTTGTATGGACCGAAAATCCGGAAAAGCTGAACCGCTTTTCTGCAGGTGATTTTGAAGAAGTCGAAAAAAAGGTATTGGAGCGGTATCCGAATTGCAAGATTGATTGGGACCAGCCCATCAAAAAAGCGAAAAAAGCAGGCGAGCGATAAGCTCTCCTGCTTTTTATGTTTTATACACCAAATACATCAGCACAAGGGCGGCTTCAGTGAGAAAAAGCAGCGGCACCCCGTATAAAAAGGATTTGTGTTTCGTTTTATGCCTGAAGGTGCGCATGCCGATCCATACGCCGAGTGAGCCGAACATGGCGGCTGTGAGCCATATTCGTTTCTCTGATATTCTCCACCTGTGCGCCTTTGCTCTTCTTTTATCAGCGCCCATGATCCAAAAGCCGTATCCGTTTATCAACACGGCGTAAATGAGGAGAGCCATGATTGTCACCCTTTACGTAAAAAAACCGCTCCCGGAAAGAGAGCGGCTTTTTCAACTTACTTGTCTAACTGAGCTTTAGCAGCATCGGCAAGCTGATTGAAAGCAGTAAGATCGTTTACAGCAAGATCAGCAAGCATTTTGCGGTTTACTTCGATGCCTGAAAGCTTAAGACCGTGCATTAAACGGCTGTAAGAAAGACCGTTCATACGTGCAGCAGCGTTGATACGAGTGATCCAAAGCTTACGGAAATCACGTTTTTTCTGACGGCGGTCACGGAATGCATAGTTTCCTGATTTCATGACCTGCTGGTTTGCTACTTTGTATAATGTATGTTTTGAACCGAAATAACCTTTTGCTAATTTAAGAACCTTTTTACGACGCTTACGTGTAACAGTTCCGCCTTTTACTCTTGGCATTAGATTTCCCTCCTAATTGTTCCTTGTCCGATTACTTGATGTTGGCAAGCTGTTGTTTAATGCGTTTGAAGTCTCCTGCGCTCACAATAGCACCCTTGCGAAGCTTACGCTTTTGCTTTTGGGATTTGTTGGCGAATAAGTGACTTGTGTATGCATGAGAACGTTTTAACTTCCCAGAACCTGTCTTTTTAAAACGTTTAGCAGATCCGCGGTGAGTTTTCATTTTTGGCATGGGATTTCCTCCTTATTGCTTTTCGTTTTTCGGCGCGAGCATTAAGAACATGCTGCGGCCGTCCATTTTTGGTTTTGTTTCGACTGTCGCAACTTCCGCACATGCTTCAGAGAAACGGTCCAATACGCGCTGGCCGATTTCTTTATGAGTGATTGCGCGCCCTTTAAAGCGGATAGAAGCTTTCACTTTATCGCCTTTTTCAAGGAATTTAATCGCATTGCGCAATTTCGTGTTAAAGTCATGCTCATCGATCGTCGGACTTAATCTAACTTCTTTTAAGTTAATGATTTTTTGATTTTTGCGTGCTTCTTTGTCCTTTTTCTGCTGCTCGAATCTGAACTTACCGTAGTCCATGATGCGGCAGACAGGCGGTTTTGCATTTGCTGCAACTAACACAAGGTCAAGATTTGCGCGGCCGGCGATTTCAAGTGCTTCCTGACGGGACTTGATGCCGAGCTGATCGCCATTTTGTCCGATCAGACGAACTTCACGTGCACGGATACCCTCATTAACCAATTGATCTTTGCTAATAATGAGCCACCTCCATAGTTTCTTCGAATTGATTCACAACGCTTGTTGACTGCATTCTGCAGGCAAACAAAAAGTGCGGGCATGACAACACACCCACACTACGAACATCTGCATAAATAAAAATGTACGGTCAACCTGCCAACTACATGAATGTGTCAATCAGGTGAGAAGCGGGTGCCTCTGCTTGTGATTTATATTCAATTCAATAACTATTCTACACAATACCGGATCATTAGTCAAGAATGACTTCTCCGGATCAACTTTTTCATTTTAACACGATGCCGGGGCGAGCGCAAGGAAAAATGTGAAATTTCGTTCTTTGCCGCACGCGGACGTGCCAACACAATAAAAAAACCCGGGTCTATGACCCGGGTTTATCCTCCGATGAGCTGAACGAATACCGGAATGACCAGCACCGTCACCACTCCTACGACGACAACCGCGATACTTGCCATTGCCGCTTCTACTTCCCCCATCTCAATACCGACCGCAACACCGAGTGCGTGTCCGGATGTGCCGAGAGCCAGTCCCTTAGAGATTGGGTGTTTCACTTTAAACAATTTTAAGAATAGAGCGCCCAGAGCATAGACGATAACGGCGTTGAAAATAACGGCGAAAGCGGTGATGTCGGTGATGCCTCCGATTCCTTTTGACAGCGGAAGGGCAATTGCCGTTGTCGCCGCCTGCGGAAGCATGCTTTTCATAACGGCCGCGTCAAGATGAATGCCTTTTGCGATCAAATAGACAATCGTGACTGAGCAGATAGAGCCGACAATGATAGAAGACATGATCTGCCACCAGTATTTTTTCAGTTTGTCACGCTGTTTGTATAAAGGGATCGCAAAAGCGATCGTCGCGGGCTCCAGGAAGAATTTAATAATGTCTCCCCCGCTTTTATAATCTTCATATGAAAAACCGCCGAGCTTCAGAAAAAGGATTCCAAGCACCATCGCGACAAACAGCGGGGTGAAGAGGAAAAAGCCTCTCGTTTTTTTAAATAAATACGTGCCGATGCCAAAGGCCGCAAGTGAAACGACAATACCGAAATATGGACTCATCCGATTTCCCTCCTAATGCTGCACAAGTTCTTTTTCCTGATTGGAACGGCGCACCGTTTGTTTTTCAGGAGCTGCCTTCTGACGTTTTTGGCTGACAGACAAGATCAGCTGAGAAAAAAGGCCCGTCGCCCCTAACAGAATGATGGTAGCGAGTAAGATGACGAGTGCGATCTGCACGCCGTACTGCTGCATGACGCCAAGTGAATTCATCACGGAGATGCCCGACGGGACAAATAAAAATCCGATCAGTGACGTTAATGATGTTCCCAGCGTTTCTACTTGTTCAAGCTTAATCACTTTCAGGCATAAGAGGACAAATAATAACACCAAACCTACTACGGAAGCGGGTATAGGAATGGGGACAATCGCTGCAATCCCATTAGATATGAGCATAATCACGGCAAAAATAAATGCTTGTGTCAGAAATCCGTACACTTTTTTCGCACTCATTTTCTTCACCTCTTTCTCTTTGTTAGGTCCATTATAAAAAAGAAATCGACTTTTAAAGCGCTTTCATAACAAACGGCTGAATATTCATTCTGAAATGCAAAAAACGGCTGCTGAAATGCAAAAGCCGCCTCATATAATATGAAGCAGCTTTTTTAAGTCCTTGGCGTATGTACGGCTGACGGGAATTTTAGAGCCGTCTTTTAAGATAAGATTGTACGTCGAATTAAACCACGGATGAATTTCCGTAATATGCTCCGTATTCACGATGAACGCGCGGTGCACTCTCAAGAAACCCGTATCAGGCAGTTTTTTCTCAATGACCGCCAAAGTTTCATGAACGGAATAAGACGCGGCAAACGTTTTAACGGAAACGTGTCCGTCCTCCATGCCGGCGAAAATAATGTCCTTCGTATCTAAAATGACAATAGATTCACCGGCTGATACAGCCAGTTTATGCGCTCCGGCTGCGGACGGCTGCTCTGAGACGGCTCCTGCCCTGTCCCGCTTCACTCTTTTAAACTTTCTGATCGTCTGGCGCACTCTTTCTTCATCAAAAGGCTTCGTTAAATAATCGAGCGCGTCGACTTCAAAGGCTTTTAAAGCAAATTGGTCATACGCCGTCGCAAAAACGACGGCCGGCGGATTTTTCATGTTTTTCAGCCGTTTGGCAATGTCAAATCCGTTTTCTCCTGACAAATCAACGTCCAAAAACAGCAGATCCGGTTTTTGATCCATCATACTGTCAAAAGCGGATTCAATATTTTCAGCTTCGTTTATGTCACTTACTTCATTCGTCCGTTTCAGCAAATAAGCTAATTCATCTCTTGCCAGCATTTCATCATCAACGATTAACACCTTCAGCATGTTCTTCTCCTTTAGTCATCAGTTTCAAAGGCAGCTCAAAAGATACGTCCGTACCTTTGCCGGCCTCACTTTCCAATCGCAGGGCTGCTTTGGGGCCGAACAGCCCGATCAGCCGCTGATTTAAATTGTAAAGCGCGGTTCCCGTCCCTTCTTTAGACGGGAGCGGACGGTTTCCGAGCACGGACAGCAATTCCGGATCAATTCCCCGCCCGTTATCTCCAACCCGCATTAAAACCGACTGACCGGCGGATACCACGCTGACATTGACGGCACAGCTGTCCTGCTTTCTTGAAAATGCATGGCGGAGCGCATTTTCGACGAGAATCTGCAGCACAAAAGGAGGAATTTCGATGTCCTCCAAACCGCGTTCGATTTCAAGACTGATTTTATATTTCCCGGGAAAACGGGCCTGCTCCAATGATAAATACGCCTGCAGATGGTTCAGTTCTTTAGAAAGCGGGATGAGCAGCTGCCTTGCCCCCTGCAGATTGGAACGGAAATAGACGCTCAGCTGCAGCAGAAGCTTTCGGGTTTTTTCCACATCCGTACGGCAAAGAGCAGAAATCGTATTGATCGCATTAAACAGAAAATGCGGATTGACCTGTGCCTGAAGCGCCTTTATTTCTGCGTCTTTCAGCAATTTGCTCTGCAGTTCCGCCTCGCCGAGTTCAAGCTGGGTGGAAAACAGCATGGCGAGTCCTTCTGCAAGCTCTTCTTCAACCCGGCTTAAACCTGACGGGCTTTTAAAGTACATTTTCAACGTCCCGATCGTTTTGCCGTTTGACGTCAGCGGCAATACGATCGCCGCATGCAGCGGACAGGGATCGTGCGTGCATTCAATTTCTTCCTTCGATGTCGCTTTCATAATATGACCCGTTTTAATGACGCGTTTTGACAATCCGGTGATCAGGCTTTCAGACGGAATATGATGGTCGGCACCCGCGCCGACGTGCGCCAAAATCTTTTCGTTATCCGTAAGCGATACCGCGTCCGTTCCTGTTTGCCTGTGAATGATGGCGGCGACGCTTTTGCATGAGCTTTCATTCAGCCCCTGGCGGAAAAACGGAAGCGTCTGATCGGCAATCATCAGCACCCTGTGGGTTTCAAGGGCTCTCGCCCGTTCTTCCTTCCGGATAATCGACTGAATGATCGAAAGAAAAATAAAAGTCCCTGACCCGTTTACCAATATCATCGGGATGCCGATGATGCTCACAAGCGTCCAAGCATCAGAAAACGGCTTGGCCATCAAGAGGATGAGCAGCATTTGCAGCGATTCCATTCCGAGTCCGACAAGCGCGGCCACCCGCGGTGTCGGCATCGCATAGCGTTTTCTGAAATACCGTCCGATCCAGCCGGACAAAATGCCCGCTAAAACGGATGAGACGGCACAGCTGACTGCGGTCGCGCCGCCGAGTGATAAACGATGCAGGCCGGCCAGTATGCCGACGCCGATCCCCACATACGGGCCGCCTAAGAGTCCGCCGATTTCAACGCCCATAATTCTTGTATTGGCAATTGAACCGGACGGATTAATTTGAAACACCCAGTCATTATTCATGATTGTATTCCGCTGAATTTCTATTCCCGTATAGTTGCTGATGATACTGAACAGCGAGAAAATTGAAATCAGCACCGCTTTGCCTTTATAGCTCTCAGGCTGCTGGAGCGCCTGTCTGAACAATCTGGTATGAGCCAGAACAAATCCCAATATGACGATAATTCCGACTCTTTCCAGCATCATGATGATCAAATGCAGCATACTTTTCACCTGTTCTTTCAAATTTTATTTTATCACGTTTTAGAGCCTGAGACAGAATCTGACACAAACCTGCCTGTTTTTTTCAAATCATCTGAAAACAAATCTTTCACAGTCTATATATCTATTGTAGAATAAACGGGAGCCTTGCGGCAGAGAGTTTCAGAATATAACAAAGAGGAGAAGATCATGAAAGCCGTATTTTTTGATTTGGACGATACACTGTTATGGGATGAAAAAAGCGTCAGAACAACATTCAGGGAAACATGTTTACAAGCGGAAAAAAAATATGGCCTTGACCCGCATACATTTGAAGATGCGGTTCGGAAAGCGGCACGGGAATTGTATATGTCATACGAAACCTATCCTTATACGGTCATGATCGGCATTAATCCGTTTGAAGGATTATGGGCGAATTTTTCCGAGCCGGTCAGCGAAGGATTTAAACAGCTGAATCGGATAGCGCCGGAATACAGACGAAACGCCTGGACGAACGGCTTAAAAAGCGTCGGTATAGAAGATGCGGCTTACGGCGAATATTTGGCGGAGTTTTTCGCGGCGGAACGCAGACAGCGTCCGTACGTGTATGATGAAACGTTTGCGGTGCTTGATAAGCTGAAAGGTGTTTATGAATTGCTTCTGCTGACAAACGGCGATCCCAGCCTGCAGAAAGAAAAACTCGCCGGCGTTCCTGAGCTCGCGCCTTATTTTAATGAAATCGTCATCTCAGGCGCTTTCGGAAAAGGGAAACCCGACGCCTCCATATTCGAACATTGCCTCGGCCTCCTGAACCTGAAAAAAGAAGACGCCATTATGGTCGGAGATAACCTCAATACTGATATATTGGGAGCGAAACGGGCAGGCATTACGACAGTCTGGGTAAACCGGACGCAAAAGAAAAATGATACGGACATTGCGCCTGATTACGTGATCAGCGATCTTCACGAGCTGTTTGCGATTATAGAGAAACAAAAAGAAAGATAATTTTATACGCAAAAAAACCCCATTCTGAATGAACGGGGTTTTTGTATTTCCGGTTATTTTTTCGCTTCGGCTACAGCCTTTTTCACAAAATCGTCCAATGAGACGGTTTCTGATTTCTGCTCGCCGTATTTCCGGACGTTTACCGCGCCGTTTTCCGCTTCTTGGTCACCGACCACAAGCATGTACGGGATTTTTTGCATTTGCGCTTCACGGATTTTATAGCCGATTTTCTCATCCCGGCTGTCAAGCTCGACACGCAGGCCTTCACGCTGCAGGCGCTCCTGCACTTTTTTCGCATAATCAAGATGCACGGACGGTGATACAGGAATGACTTGGAATTGCACCGGCGCAAGCCATGTCGGAAGGGCGCCTTTGTGCTCTTCGATTAAGAAAGCAACGAAACGCTCCATCGTTGACACGACGCCGCGGTGAATAACGACAGGACGGTGCTGTTTGCCGTCTTCTCCGACGTAAGTGAGATCAAAGCGTTCCGGAAGAAGGAAGTCAAGCTGTACAGTTGACAATGTCTCTTCTTTGCCGATCGCCGTTTTCACCTGCACGTCAAGCTTAGGGCCGTAAAACGCCGCTTCGCCTTCCGCTTCATAGTAGTCATGGCCGATTTCGTCCATTGCCGCCTTCAGCATGGATTGCGCTTTGTTCCACATCTCATCATCATCAAAATATTTTTCCGTGTCTTCAGGATCGCGGTAAGACAGGCGGAATGTGTAATCACTCAGGCCGAAGTCTTCGTATACGTCTTGAATCAAACGGACCGTGCGGATGAATTCTTCTTTAATCTGGTCAGGGCGGACGAAAATGTGCGCGTCATTTAACGTCATGCCGCGTACGCGCTGAAGACCTGAAAGCGCCCCGGACATTTCATAACGATGCATCGTTCCCAGCTCTGCGATGCGGATCGGAAGCTCTCGGTAGCTGTGAATGTCCTGTTTGTAAATCATCATATGGTGAGGACAGTTCATCGGACGGAGCACGAGTGTTTCATTGTCCATTTCCATCGGCGGGAACATGCCTTCCTGATAATGTTCCCAGTGGCCCGATGTTTCGTACAGGTCTTTGCTTCCGAGAACAGGCGTATAGACGTGCTCATAACCGAGGCTCAGCTCTTTATCCACAATGTAGCGCTCGATCACGCGGCGGATGGTTGCGCCTTTCGGCAGCCAGAGCGGCAGGCCTTGTCCGACTTTTTGAGAGTTGGCGAACAATTTTAATTCTTTGCCCAGTTTTCGGTGGTCACGCTCTTTCGCTTCTTCAAGCATCCGCAAATGCTCTTTCAAGTCATCCTTTTTAAAGAAGGCCGTGCCGTAAATGCGCTGAAGCATTTGGTTTTTGCTGTCGCCGCGCCAGTATGCGCCCGCAAGGCTCAGCAGCTTAAATTCTTTAATTTTGCCTGTAGACGGCACGTGCACGCCGCGGCACAGGTCAAAAAATTCGCCCTGCTCATAAATGGAGACCGTTTCGTCTTCAGGGATGGCATCCAGCAGTTCAAGCTTCAGATTATCGCCGATTTCCGCAAACATGGCTTTTGCTTCATCACGGCTCACTTCTTTTCGGATAATCGGCAGATTTTCACCGACGATGCGTTTCATTTCTTTTTCAATCTTCGGAAGGTCATCCGGCGTCAGCGCCTGCTCCATTTCAATGTCATAATAGAACCCGTTTTCAATGACGGGGCCGACTCCGAATTTCACATCTTTATAAATGCGTTTTATCGCCTGGGCCAATAAATGCGCCGTGCTGTGCCGCATGATGTTCAAACCTTCTTCTGTGCCTTCTGTAATGATTTCTACGGCACCATCCTCTTGAATCGGTGTTCTTAAATCAATTTCCTGTCCGTTCAGTTTTCCGGCTAAAGACTTTTTCTTTAATCCCGGACTGATGGATGCCGCGATATCTTCTGTTGTTGTTCCTTTCGGAAATTCCTTTACCGCTCCGTCCGGAAATGTGATGTTGATCATATCTGACATCTTCGTCACTCCTTTTTTTATGCAAATCAAAAACCCCGCCCCCTATGAAAGGGACGAGGTTAAATAAACGGAATCGTGGTTCCACCCTTTTTTCCGCGCGGCCGATTGTTTCGGCACCTGCGGCTCTAAACTCTGTAACGGGAGTTCCCGTCAGCTATTACTGGCGCTTCTTCCGGCGTTCACAGCTGAAGTTCAAAGGCGGTAAAGACAATGACCCATAGCTGGAAAGCTTTCAGCCTAGGCTCTCCTCTCTTATAAAGCCGGTATCAATGCTTCATGTCCTTATCAATACGTGTAGCAATCATTAATCTTTTATGTATTATAAAATGTCTGTGAGAAAAATGCAACTCGGTTTTCCGTCTGATTTCGCACAGACAGCCCTGCCGCTTACACAAGGCCGTCCGTGCGGCTATCCTTCCGTCTTCTCGGCTGCAAATGCGCCCAGCGGAAAAAGGCGCACCCTCTCCTGAAACACGTTTTGAATCGTTCTGGACATCATATGCTCCGGTTTGTCCGTATACAGTTCTACCGTCTCAGGCGCAATGGAGATCAGCGGCGCAAGGAGATGGGAATCTATATACATCGGGTGCTCCCGCACAAACCGTCTGTCTATGTATTTTTTCTGTTCCCGTTCTGACAAATAGCGCAGCTCCCACAGCGTAAAAGCTTGGTCATGTACGATGCGGACTTTCTTCATCCGCGGCGGATTGGATGTCACATAATCTCTCAGAGACTGGATAAAGTTTTGATATTCCTGTTCCATCCGATATTCATCTATCGCAGCCTCCGCGTATTCTCTGAGCCGCTCATAATACCTGCCGAGCCGGAACGTCTGAAACGAACGCACGGAAAAAACACCCGCATCAAGTGAAATCGTCTGGAGCGCATCTGAAATAAACTGTGTGCGCGGCTCTTTCTTCGGCTCGAACGGATGATCATCAAGCTCTCCTTCCATAATGCTGTGTGCAAGCTGAAGGATTTGCTGCTGTTCATCCTGATCGGTGAAGCAGTATGCATCCTCAATAAGCGAAAGCATATGCTCGTCTTCTTTGCATTCCAAAAAAAACCTGACAAGTATCGGCTCAATAAAGCGCTGAACGCAAAAAGCCGTTTCAGACCTTGCGATTCCGACTTTTTTTATGCCTTCACGGACAATAAAATGTCTCCGGTCGTCCGATTGCTGAATGAGATGTAAAAAAGCGGCGGTATCATGGTCATCTTCAAAGATCACTTCAAGCATATTTGTCCCCCCTTACGGCATCTGTTACAAGTATATGGGGGATGTTTTTAAAATAGACGTAAAGGTTAGCTTTCACCGCCGAACAAATGGCGCACCTTCTTTTTAAATATAACGGGAAGCGATAAAAATACGATGTAAAGACAGATCACGCCGAGTACGGTCAGCACATTTCCGGACATAAAGCTCGCGCCGAGCACATTCAGGACGATCGTCCCCGGAATGATGCCCGCTGCGGTCGCCAAAAAATACGTCATCGGCCTGACTTTCGATAGGCCCGCGGCATAGCTGATCACATCAAAGTTAACAGGCAGAATACGCAGGATAAAAATATAAAAGAAGCCATTGGTTTTCATCTGCTTTTGAATGGCTTCCATTTTTCCATGACGGCTTTTCTCATTAAAGGCAAACAGCCCCGCCGCAAAAAAAGACGCGGCGGCAGCGCCCATTGAGCCCGCCAGCGTATACACGGTGCCGAAAAACGGGCCGAACGCCAATCCTCCGGCGACGGAAACGATTGATACGGGAAACAGCACAAAAGGCCTGACGATGGAAATTCCGATAAACACAAGCGGCGCAAAAACACCGAACGATAACACCCACAGCCGTATCTCCTTAGGCGACAGATTCAGATATTTGCGGTTTGCCCACAGCAAAAGGCCCGCTCCCGCCGCAGCCGCAGCCCAAGTGACAGCCTTCTTATTCCTCATTCCCTCAAATCCTTCCCATTGGACGCCGGCATCATGAACGGCGGCGGTTTTCCCCGTCAAGACGGACGGGCGAAGCCAAATATAAAATCCGCTCCATCAGTCTTGCCGCTTTTACTTCTTCCTTTTCTCCCCGCTGTGAATACGTAAAATGATGCTTCAGCTCGTCAGGTGAGAAATTAGACGAGAAGAAAGTGGGAAGCTGCTGGCTCATTCTGTGCTGAAGCACGGTGCCGATGACCTCATCTCTGACCCAGCTTGTCATTGACTCCGCTCCGATGTCATCAAGCATCAGTACGGGCGTCGTTTTTACCATATTCAGTTTCGCCTCCAACGACTGATCCTGGAGCGAGTTTTTCAGCTCTCTGACAAATTCGGGAACATATACGATCATTGATGAATACTCTTTTTCCGCCAGTTCGTTGGCAATGGCGGCTAAAATAAATGTCTTTCCGATTCCGAATTTTCCGTACAGGTACAGCCCTTTGCCTTTTCCCGTTTCATTATAGCTCTTCAGAAAATCCGTCACATGCTGGAAGATGCCGAGTCTGCTCGGATCGGTAATGTCGATCTGCTGAAACGTCGCGCCGAGAAGATCCTGCTGGATATACATGCTCTTCATCAGGGACTTTTGCCTTTTCTGGCGGTCGAGCTTTCTCTTTTCCGGACATTCGTAATATTCAATATCGATGGAACGCCCGTTGATCACAAGCTTCGGATGATAGCCTTCAAGCAGGCTGTTCGTCCGGCTGTCTTTCGAACAGAAGGCGCACTGTTTGCTTTGCTGAACGAATTCGTACAGTTTATTTAACCCTCTGTCAATCATGCTTTGATTGATTACATCTTTCTGTTCCTTCAAAAAAGCCTGGACGTCTTCGTCGGCCATGACTTGCTGCTGCATTCGTTCCAGGCGTTTTTGAAAGTCAGGTCTTTTCGTCACGCCTTCTAAGGATCGGCTGATCGGTTCCATTCAATATCACCCCGCTTCTCTGTCTCAATAGGCAGAGTATTTTTTCAGTTTTTTCATTTCTTCCATCATTTTTTTCTTCTGTTCTTCAAGATCCTGCGCGGAAAGAGCCGGCTGTTCTTGTTTCTTCCCGGTTTCTTCTTCTTTCATCCAATCAGGGCGCTTTTCTTCCCGGACGGTTTTTTTACCGCGCGCCGCGCCGTTTGTTTTGCCGTCCGCCCAATCAAGATATTGCCTGTGCTCTTCTATTGCGAGCTTCATTGCTTCCCGTACCGTTTTGACTTTCTTTCTGGCCCAGTGGGCGGCGATTTTTTGGATATAGTTTTTGGACAGCTTCATATCCGTTTTCAGCATGACATAATAAATCAGCACATTGGTGACGCCGGGCTCAAGCTTTTGTTCGAACATAATATCGGCGATAATCTGCAAGTCGGCTTTTGACGGCTCGGTCCCGTCCGCAATGTCCTGAAGAAGCTTTCTCGGTGATATGGTCTCAAGCTGTGCAATGAGTTCGCCGTTCAATGAATCGTCCTTTTCCGTCCGGTTTTCTCTCAAAGTGACAGGCTGTGTTTTATCAATCAGTTCCGGAAGCTTACCGCTTCTTTCAATTTGGTACCAGTCGCTGGCCGCTTTCCTCAGCGCTTCGGCCGTTATCGTATCCTGTTCATTAATTGCGGTCATGACGACGTGCTGCATGGAGATAGGATCTATTCCGTATAAATATGAAAGCTTTTTAATGCTCTCCCGCACGTCCTGCGTGATTGATTTACGCGGTATCATCGTTTCTGACAGTCCCGCCATGAAAAGCTCAAAATCAAATACTTCTTCCGTCACCGTATAGGAAGGCGCTTGTCCGACAGACGCCGTCTCATAGTCCTCGGGGAGCTTCATCGCCTCTTCCATATCAGGCGTCATTTTCCATTCACTCGGCTGAAAAGAGGCAAAGGCGTGATTAAACGGACGGGTAATTTCCCTTGCGCCCGCGCCGACGGAAGGGTGCGTGTAAAATTGTCTCAGCTGCTGGTATTTCGTTTTACCGACTCTGTTATAAAGAAAGACATTCAGCATGCCGTCTTCAAAAAAATCATTCGGTCTGAGCGGGGGCAGCAGCTCATAAATAAACATCCGCTCTTTTTGCTCGGACTCCCGGATATACACTTTCAGCAGCCCGATTCCTTCAAGCTTTCCCTGTTCATGATGAATCTTTTTTAAATTTGACTGCATCATGCCCATCAGCTGCCTGTGCGTGGATTCCGCTCCCCACAAGCGGTTCTGCTCAAGCTCCCCCCATAAGCTCATATAAAGGGAGAATGCAAAAGAACCGATCAGCGGCTGGTACAGATGTGTCAAAACCTGTCTGTCGACATCCTGAAGAAGCGAACGGCTTTTGACCGTATAAGGATCTACAGGTAATACGTCATTCCAATAGTCAGCCATGATTCTCAAACCTTCCGATATGTTTCTACTCTCATTTTACACCGTTTCTGCGATCTATCAAATGCCAATTTTGCTCATGAGAAAAGAGCCAGACACAATCTCTTAGCTCTCTCAGCGTTCTTTCTTTATTAAATCTTTCAATTCATCGATAAACACGTTTATATCCTTAAACTGCCGGTAGACGGAGGCAAAGCGGACATAAGACACCTCATCGATTTTCGCCAGACGGTCCATTACCATTTCTCCGACAAGTTCGCTTTTGACTTCAGATACACCTTGGTTTCTCAGCTCTTTTTCAATGTCAAAGCACATGTCTTCCAATGTTTTTAAAGGAACGGGCCTTTTTTCACAAGCTTTAATTAACCCGCGCAGCATTTTTTCACGGCTGAATTCTTCCCGGACGCCTTCTTTTTTCACGACGATCAGAGGCATCTCTTCAAACTTCTCAAATGTAGTGAAGCGGTAATGGCAGGCTTCGCATTCCCGCCTTCTGCGGATTGATTTCCCTTCGTCCGCAGGCCGTGAATCAAGTACGCGGGAACCGTTGTGCTGGCATGAAGGACATTTCAAATTGGATCAGCTCCCATCTGTTTCGTTGCTGTAATGCGGTTCGCAAGCTTCCGGTAAATGCCCGCCAACGTTTCTAGGATGAGCCTATTTGTTGGGAGAGCCGATAGACCGGCCTTATCTTTTCTATTTTACAAAAAAAATGCTTAAAGAAAAAGCAATGCTGTTTTTTTACATTAGAAAAGGAGCATCAGCTTCAAAGCGCGTAATGGCTTTTTCAGCTTAGCTCCCTTGTGTTTGCGTTTTGAAAATTACAGTACTTTCGCTTGTGCCTGTTTAATCTGTACAGGCCCCATTCCTCGCGGTATTTCAATGTTTTCTCTTGTATCTGCATGTAATGCGTCCGCAATGTAATCCGCAGCCACATTAGGATCCAGGTCTCCACAAGTATAAACATCAATGCTTGCATATCCGTGTTCAGGAAAACTGTGAATCGTTAAATGTGACTCAGAGATAATAACGACTCCGCTTACGCCTTGCGGTGCAAATTTGTGAAATGCGACCTCGCGCACTTCAGCTCCTGATTTCAAAGCAGCATTTACAAACGTTTTTTCAATAAAATCCATGTCATTGAGCTTATCAAAATCGCATCCCCACAGCTCGGAGATGACGTGACGCCCCATTGTTTCCATAATCATGGACCCCCCTTAACAAGAATTAAAAAAGTGAATTTCCGAGAACTGACCCGGCCATTTACCACGGGGGAAAGTTAGTCCGGAGAGGTCCTAACCCTTTAAGTAATTCCGAAGCAGTCACGAGCAAGAAGTTCACGAAAGATAGTATACTGTGTTTAAGTTTATTTTGCAAGGTGTGTTTTTTGCGAATATGCCGTTAAGGGTTTTTTTCTAACAAATGTCCATGATCTTTAGTCTACACAGCTGACGGGTGTTTCATTCGCGCGGCGACGTGACGGATAAGATCAACGACCCGGCAGGAATATCCCCATTCATTGTCATACCAGGCGAGCACCTTTACTTTTCGGTCTTCCATCACCATCGTTGTCAGACCGTCGATGATCGCAGAGTGTGAATTCGTATTATAATCCGAAGAAACGAGCGGCTCATCCGAATAATCAAGAATTCCGTACATCGACGTTTTTGCGGCTCTTTGGAAAGCGGCGTTCACTTGCTCGGCCGACACATCTGTTTTCAGATCGCAGACAAGGTCCACTAATGACACATTCGGAACGGGAACACGCAAAGCGAGACCGTGAAGTTTTCCTTTCAAATGAGGCAGCACGAGCGACAGCGCTTTGGCGGCGCCAGTAGAAGTCGGAATGATGGATTCTCCGCACGCTCTCGCCCTCCGCAGATCTTTATGCGGATTGTCGATATTTTTTTGATCATTCGTGTAAGCGTGAACAGTCGTCATCAGGCCGCTTTCAATCCCGAATTCCTGATCAAGCACTTTGACGACCGGCGCAAGACAGTTTGTCGTGCAGGATGCATTTGAAATAATGACATGTTCATCGGGATTGAACTGCTCTTCATTTACTCCCATGACAATGGTAACGTCTTCATTTTTGCCCGGAGCCGTTAAAATGACTTTTTTCGCCCCTGCTTCAATATGGCTCATCGCTTTTTCTTTTGAGTTAAATTTCCCCGTTGCCTCTACGACGATGTCTATTCCGCATTCTTTCCACGGAAGCTCTCTCGGGTCCCGGCGATTGAACAGCATAATATGTTTTCCGTTGACGATCAGGCTGTCGTCGGAGGTCTCAACTTCTTGATCGTATTTGCCGTGAATTGTGTCATACTTTATCAAATGAGCAAGCGTTTCCGGGGGATAGCTTGCATTAATGGCTGTTATTTGAATTTGATCATCTTCCATTGCTTTTCTGAACACCATTCTTCCGATTCTTCCAAACCCGTTGATTGCTACTTTTACCTTCATGCTCAGGTCACCCCTTTTTAATATGCCACTCTAATTTACCTTTATTTATATATAGTATAACACATTAAAAGAAATCCGCCAGTACAACTTGATAAAAATCCACCCTTATACCGATCAATATGTTGTTCAATCGGTTTTTTTGCATATAAAATGATCTTTCTTCCATAAAAAAAGCAGGATCAGCGTCTCAGGCTGCCTGCTTTTTTCTTATATTTGTCCCGGTTCTTTAAATTTGTCATTTAAAATGCTGTCCTCTAAAACGGAAGACACCTCGCCGTACCGTTTAGCAATATGCATCGCGCCCCAGTCGCACAGCGCGTTTAAAATTCTTTCCAGACTGTGCCCGTATTCACTCAGCTCGTATTCAACTTTCGGCGGCACCTGATTGTACACGATCCGGTTGATGACGCCGTCAGCTTCCAGCTCCCGCAATTGCTGTGTCAGCATCTTCTGGGTGATGTCCGGCATAAGCCGCTTCAATTCGCTTGTCCGTTTTTTTCCGCGCATGAGGTGGCAGAGGATCACACACTTCCATTTTCCGCCGATCACTTCAAGCGCCGCCTCTACGGATATATTGTATTTTTTCTTCAGCAACGGTAATTCCTCCTCATCTATAGGAACTAAAAAGTGCCTATGGCACTTAAAAGTACGTTCTTTTCAATGACACTTCTATCGATCATAATGACATTTGCCGGCTGAAAAGGAATGTACTCTTATACTTATATCGTTTACCCGGCATCATTTCAACCATACATTATCGTTCAAGGAGGAAAACAGATGTCTTCACATCGCCAAAGCTATTTACCAGCGCTGCTGGCATTAGCCGTCAGCGCTTTTGCGATCGGCACAACCGAATTTATCAGCGTCGGGCTGCTGCCGCTTATATCTCAAGATCTGCATATACCTGTGACAACGGCGGGACTTACCGTTTCCATGTATGCTCTGGGCGTGACATTCGGCGCGCCGGTTTTAACGTCTCTCACATCCGGCATGTCGCGGAAAACGCTGCTGCTCTGGGTGATGTTAATTTTTATCGCCGGAAATACACTCGCAGCGAGCGCTTCCTCAATCGGCGTCTTACTGGCGGCACGGGTCATTTCGGCTTTTTCCCATGGCATTTTCATGTCAATCGGGGCAACAATCGCCGCCAATATCGTGCCGGAGCATAAAAGAGCAAGCGCGATTTCTATCATGTTTACGGGGCTGACGGTGGCTACGGTGACCGGCGTTCCATTCGGCACCTATCTCGGCCAGCAATTCGGATGGAGAATCGCATTTGCCGTCATTGTGGCAGTAGGAATCATCGCATTCCTCACAAACGCGCTTCTCGTTCCGTCACATTTGCGCAAAGGGACGAAAACCGCATTTGCCGAGCAGGTCAAACTCGTCACAAACGGCCGGTTATTGCTTTTATTTATCATTACCGCGTTAGGCTACGGCGGAACGTTTGTCGTGTTTACGTATTTATCTCCGCTTCTTCAGGAGGTAACCGGTTTTCAGAAAGAAACCGTCGCGGCCATCCTGCTCATTTACGGAATTGCGATTGCCATCGGAAACATGATTGGCGGCCGTTTATCAAACCGAAATCCGCTGAAAGCCTTGTTTTATATGTTCATTGTCCAGGCTGCTGTGCTGTTTGTTCTGACTTTTACCGCGCCGTTTAAAACAGCTGGGCTGATCACCATTATTTTCATGGGGCTGTTGGCGTTTATGAATGTGCCGGGGCTTCAGGTATATGTCGTGATGCTGAGTGAACGTTTTGCGCCAAGCGCCGTTGATACAGCATCAGCCTTAAATATCGCGGCATTTAATGCCGGAATCGCGATCGGCTCGTTTGCCGGCGGAATCATTACAGACTCAATCGGAATCATTCATACCGCTTGGATCGGGGCGCTGATGGTGCTCAGCGCGGTCGTATTAACCGGATGGAGCAGGAAGCTTGAAAAGCGGGATCGCACTGCCCTTGAAAGGAGGTGAGTTTTTCTTCAGCGCATTTTGATTGTTTCAACAGACAACTAATAGGAGGAATATATACATGACAACACATTTACAAGCAAAAGCAACATTGCATAACGGAGTAGAGATGCCTTGGTTCGGCATCGGAGTTTTCAAAGTAGAGGAAGGCGCGGAACTCGTCAACGCGGTGAAAACGGCATTGGTGCACGGCTATCGTAGCGTTGATACCGCCGCGATTTACGGAAATGAAGAAGGTGTCGGCGAAGGCATCCGCCAAGGGCTGCAAGAAGCGGGATTAAAACGTGAAGACATTTTTGTCACGTCAAAAGTGTGGAATGCCGATTTAGGATATGAAGAAACGTTAAAAGCGTTTGACACAAGCTTAGAAAAACTCGGTTTAGATTATTTGGATTTATATTTGATCCATTGGCCTGTCGAAGGAAAGTACATCGATGCGTGGCGGGCGCTCGAAACCCTCTACAGGGATGGACGCATTAAGGCGATCGGGGTCAGCAATTTCCAAATTCACCATCTGAAACATCTCATGAAAGAGACGGAAATCAAGCCGATGATCAACCAGGTGGAGTACCATCCTCGTCTGACACAGAAAGAACTGCTTGCTTTCTGCACTGAACAAGGCATTCAGCTTGAAGCGTGGTCGCCATTGATGCAAGGTCAGCTGCTTGATCACACCGTCTTACAGGAAATCGCTGAGAAGTACGGCAAATCAGCCGCCCAAGTGATTTTGCGCTGGGATTTGCAAAACGGTGTCATCACCATTCCGAAATCAACGAAAAAACACCGTATTGAAGAAAATGCAAATGTCTTTGATTTCGAACTGTCAGCTGACGATATGAAGCGGATTGATGATCTGAACGAAAATCTCCGTGTCGGTCCTGATCCTGACAATTTTGATTTTTAACCAGAAAAACACCGTTCGGCTTTCCGAACGGTGTTTGTTTATGCCCAGCCGCTCAATACTTCCTCAAGCTGGTGCTTTGTATATTCAAGACTGCCGCTGTTATCAATGACGGCGTCAGCTTTTTTTGTTTTATCCGCTAAAGGCATTTGCGACGTTATCCGGCTCATCGCTTCTTCTTCTGTAAGGGAATTCCGCTCTATCAGCCGTTTAAGCTGAATGTCTGCCGGTACGGTGACGACGAGCACCTTGCCGACAAGATAATCAAGCCCGCTTTCATACAAAAGCGGTATATCCAAAACGACGAACCGCTCTTTTCTCGCAACGGCTTCATCTCGCTGTTTGAGCATTTCCGCACGCACCGCCGGATGAACGATCTGATTCAGCATCAGACGCTTCTGTTCGTCCGTGAAAACGATAGAACCGAGTTTTTTTCTGTCAATATCGCCGTTTTCCAGCAGGATGTCTTTTCCGAATGCTTCCACAATTTGTCCGTAAGCCGGCATTCCTTTTTCCACCGCCTGTTTTGCGATGACATCCGCATCAATGACTGTTATTTTTTTGTCGATCAGCATACGCGCTACCGTGCTTTTGCCGCTTGCGATGCCTCCCGTTAAACCGATGACCAAGCTCAAAAAGCCCACTCCTTCTTACATTTTCCAAATCCCGATGATAATCAGCAGGACTCCCGGCAAAAATGTCATTTTATCTATCCAATTCCATCTTGAAAGCAAATGCCCCGAGTTTATGCCGAGTGAAACAAACAGCGAGCTCATCAGCCCGACAGTCACGCTCATCATAACCGGAGAAAAGCCGAGAATGGCCGCTCCCAGCCCGGCGCCAAACGCGTCAATGGATAAGGCGATACCGAGCAGAAGCGCCTCGACTCCGTTAATGGTTCCGGATTGATCAATATCGGCGCTGGTCGGTTTTTTCAAAATATGAATGACGATGCCGAGCGATTTCACTTCAAGATTAAGTAGCGTTTTTTCATGCAATAAGTAATCCGGCTCTTTAGCCGGTTTAAAAAATTGCCAGATGACCCATGCCCCGATTCCGATTAAGATCAGCCCGCCCAGTTTTTCCGTGACGGATACGGGAAAAATCTTTGTCAGAAAATGGCCGATCAGCATGGATATAAACATCACAGAGGCTGAACAGCAAGCGATCACGGCAATCGCTTTGAACGGGATTTTCATTTTTCTCAAACCATACGTAAACCCGACTGAAAAACTGTCCAAGCTGACAGCAAAAGCCAAAAGCAGCAAAGAAACAATCTCCATATCCGTTTCTCCCTTTCTCTTGATCGGCAATTGTGACATATGCCTATTGGGTGAATCACAATATATATATGGAGAAAGGTCATCAACTGTGTTAGAAAAAAGTCATTCTGCTGCCGCCTGCTTGAACCGCTTCAGTTTATGATTTTTTTTGGCAGCGGGCGCAAAAATGCGTACCCCTTCCGCCGACCACGATTTTAGAAATCATCGTGCCGCACGTTTTGCACGGTTCATCCTTTTTGCCGTATACGTAATGTTTGAGCTGAAACATTCCGATCTCCCCTTGAGAATTGATATAAGACCGGACGGTGCTCCCGCCCGCGTCAATCGCTTCCTGAAGGGTGTCTTTAATTTCTGTATGAAGCGTTTTTATCTGCCCGTCTGACAGACTGTTCGCTTTTGTCTCAGGATGAATACGCGCCCGGAATAAAGCTTCATCGACATAAATATTGCCGAGGCCGACGACCGCTTTTTGGTCGAGCAGGGCTGTTTTCACCGCGCGGTTCGTTTTTACAAGCCGCTCTTTTAAATAAGCAGCGGTAAATGCTTCATCATCGGGTTCGGGCCCGAGCTGTGAAAGCGGTAATGCATTCAATTCCTCTCCCGGCGCAAACAAATGCATCGTGCCGAATTTCCGGACATCCCGGTAGCGGAGCTGTGTTCCGTCCGTCATGTGAAACACGACGTGCACATGTTTATCGTCAGGCTCATCGGCCTGATGAAGACCGTATTTCCCCTCCATCCGCAGGTGGGACACCATGACATAATGATCCAGATGGAAAAGCAAAAACTTTCCCCTTCTTCCGATGGATCGGATCGTTTCTCCTGCAATCTGCCGCGCGAATTCCTCCGGCTCGGCGGGTTTTTTGATGATATTCGGCCATCTGATATCCGCCGATTCAATCGTTTTCCCCTTCACAAGACCGGTCAGAGTGCGCCGGACCGTTTCAACTTCTGGTAATTCCGGCACAATCATCACTTCCTTTTTCTCTGTTTATTTTGCATCGTACCAAGACGGCCCTGAAGCATAATCCGCCTTCAGCGGCACGTCTAATGCCAAAGCATGCTCCATCACTTCAGGAACCAGCTTCTCTAATATTTCAATTTCTTCCTTAGGCGCTTCAAAAATCAATTCATCGTGCACCTGAAGCAGCAGTCGCGCCTTCAGGTTTTTTTCTTTCAGCTCAGCTGCCATGTCAATCATGGCTTTTTTAATAATATCGGCGGCGCTTCCCTGAATCGGCGTATTCATGGCCGTCCGTTCCGCAAAGCTCCGCAGGTTGAAGTTGCGGCTGGTCAGCTCAGGAATATAGCGGCGGCGCTGCATAAGTGTCGTGACATATCCTTTTTGCTTCGCTTCCTGCACCGACTCTTCCATATACGCCTTGACGCCCGGGAAGCTCTCCAAATAGCGGTCTATAAAAGCGCCCGCTTCTTTCCGGGTGATGCCGAGGTTTTGTGACAGCCCGTAATCACTGATGCCGTAAACAATGCCGAAATTGACGGCCTTTGCCTGGCGGCGCATCGCTTGTGTCACTTCATCTTCACTGACATGAAATACGTCCATGGCGGTTTTTGTGTGAATGTCCATGTCATTCGTAAACGCTTCGATCAGATTTTCATCTTTTGAAATATGCGCAAGCACCCTTAATTCAATTTGTGAATAATCGGCGGCGAAAATAAGCCAGTCCGGTTCGGACGGTACGAAAGCCTGACGGATTTTCCGCCCTTCCTCCAGCCGGATCGGAATATTTTGCAGGTTCGGATCCGTTGAGCTGAGGCGTCCGGTTTGAGTCAACGCCTGATTGAATCGTGTATGCACCTTATGAGAATCCTTGCGCGTGACCTTCAGCAGCCCTTCTATATAAGTCGATTGAAGCTTGCCGATTTGTCTGTATTGCAGAATGTGCGCGACGATATCATGTTTGTCTGCGAGCTTCTCAAGCACATCAGCTGAAGTGGAATAGCCTGTTTTTGTTTTCTTTACTGGCGGCAGGCCGAGCTTTTCAAACAGAATGACGCCGAGCTGTTTTGGTGAATTGATGTTAAACGGCTCACCGGCGATGTCATGGATTTTTTCTTCATATTCTTTCAGCTTCGCCTTAAGCTCTTCGCCCATTCGCTTCAGTCTTTCAACATCCACTTTGACGCCCATTGATTCCATTTCTCCGAGAATAAGCGCAAGCGGGAGTTCGAGATCTTCATATAATTCAAGCTGATTATTTTCTTCCAAAGCGTCGAGCAGTTTGTCACGGAGGCTGTTAACAGCAGACGCTTTCCGCGCGAGATGATCGGCAAGCTCTTTTTCAGCCGGAACGGCGCGCTTTGCGCCTTTTCCGTATACCGCTTCATCTTTTGAAACGATATTCAGCCCGTATTCTTTCGCTACGCTCGCGACATCGTCGTACGAATTGCCCGGGTTTATAATGTAGGCAGCAAGAAGCGCGTCAAATTCCGTTCCCTTCAGCTCAATTCCCTGCCAGCGCAAAGCGACGACGGAACGTTTGCTGTCGAACACCCACTTTTTCATCGATTCATCTTCAGCCCAAGATTTAAAAGCTTCAGACTGAATGGCGATTTCTTTCGGAATATAATAAAGACCTGTTTCATTCACGATGGAAAAGCCGAGGATCGGTTCTTCGTGATAGTTATCACCGATTTGTTCGACGACCAAAGCGGACGGCGAAACGAGCATATCTTCGGTGATTTCTTCTGCCGTTTCGACATTGATGTCTTCAAAATTTTCTTCCGCCGTTTCCCCGCTTTCTTCACCGAGCCGCTCAAGAAGCGTATTAAAACCCAGGTCTTTAAAAATGGCAACAACTTGTTCACGGTCAAACCCTTGGTAACCTAAATCTTCGGGCTTGACTTCAATCGGCGCATTTGTCATAATCGTCGCCAGCTCTTTGCTCATCAGGGCTTGTTCCTTGTATTCTTCAAGCTTTTCTTTTAATTTTTTTCCGCTGACTTCATCAATGGAATCAAGCAGTTTCTCAACCGAATGGAACTGCTTTAAGAGCTTAATCGCGGTTTTTTCTCCGACGCCGGGGACGCCCGGTATGTTATCGGATGAATCCCCCATTAATCCCTTCATATCAATGATTTGCAAAGGGGTCAGACCGTACTTTTCTTGCACGTGCTCCGGCGTGTAATCTTCCACGTCAGTAATGCCTTTTCTCGTAATGGCAACGGTCGTTTTCCCGGTTGCAAGCTGGGTTAAGTCCTTGTCCCCCGAAACTACCTTTACTTCGAAGCCTTCTTTTTCAGCAGATACAGCAAGGGTGCCGATAATATCGTCCGCTTCATATTCAGGAAGCTCGTAGCGGCTGATGTTATAGGCATCAAGGAGCTCGCGGATGAACGGCATCTGTTCTGAAAGCTCCGGCGGCGTTTTTTGTCTTCCGCCTTTATATTCTTTAAACGTGCTGTGGCGGAAAGTGGTTTTCCCCGCATCAAAAGCCACCAGCATGTGGGTCGGCTTTTCATCTTCCAGCATTTTCATTAAAATCATCGCAAACCCGTATACGGCATTTGTATGGATGCCTTTTTCATTGCTTAAAAGCGGCAATGCAAAAAACGCTCGGTACGCCAGACTGTTTCCGTCGACAAGCACTAATTTTTTTCGTTCCGTCATTCAATATCCTCCTAAGAGCAAAAGCTCGTCATTCCTCTATTTTTTAATCTCACAGCTTCTCTTATTTTAACAAAGTTCAATTTGAAAGGAAAATGAGCGAACCCCGTGAAAACGCAAAAAAGGACGGGAACAAGAAAACACGTTCCCGCCGTCAAAATTGGCTCCTTGGATGAAGGGGTTCTGTTACATCCTAACAAGATAGGTTTAACAGGTCATGAAGAAATTGTTAATCCTTTGTAAAGCTGATCACGCTTCCGGCTGCCGCTTCAGCGTCACGGTAAATACAGTCCCCTGTCCCGGCTCGCTTGTGACCTCGATTTTACCTTCATGGGCTTCTATTAAGTGCTTTACGATGGCAAGACCGAGCCCGGTTCCTCCCGAGTTGCGGCTTCTGTCTTTATCCACGCGGTAGAATCTCTCAAATATCCGCGGAATCTCTTCCTTCTGAATGCCGATTCCCGTATCGGACACTTTGATATCGACAGCGGTTTCTTTCACATTTACCGAAATCGCCACCGTCCCTTTTTCAGGCGTGTAGGTTAAAGCGTTGTTCGCCAGATTCAGGAATACCTGCTTCAGCCTGTGCACATCACCCATCACAAAAATCGGCTCCTCCGGAAGATCGAGCTGAAAACTGATGCCTTTTTCCTCAGCCTTATGCTGTAAAAGGGCTTCGATTTCATGGAGGATTTTTGCGGCGTCAAAGGACTCTACGCGCATCGTAAAGTTTTGCTGCTCCATCTTGGATAAATCCAGTAAATCCTGCACGAGAGATTGGAGCCGCTCACTTTCTTTCAGAATGATAGACAGAAAGTCTGAAAGCGCCTTTTCGTCTTTCATCGCTCCGTCTAACAGTGTTTCCGTAAAGCCTTTAATCGAGGTGATCGGTGTTTTCAGTTCATGGGAGACATTGGCGACGAAGTCCTTTCTCATCTGCTCCAATTTTTTAATTTCCGTCATATCGTGAAAGACGAGGACGATGCCCTTCCATTCATCGTCAGGGCCCATGATCGGAACGCCGTCAACTTCAAAGTAGCGCCGCTCAATGTTGATGGGAAGTCTGAGCAGCTGGCATTTTTTCGTCTCCGTCATAAAAATGTCTTCGACAAGCCGAATGATCTCCTCATGTTCAAACGCATCATGGTAAAGGCGCCGAAGCAGACGTTCAGGCTTTGTATGAAACTGCTTCGTGTATGACCGGTTCACGAGATTGATAAAACCTCTCCCGTCTATTAAAATCAAACCGGATCCGATATTTTCAATGACGGTTAACAGACGATCGCGCTGCATATCCTGCGTTCTCGTCATTTCCATTAAATCGACCGCCAGGCTGTTCATCGCACGCCCGAGACGGTCCGACCGCCTTGCGTAACCGCTGTAGGAGCGGGCGTCATAATTCCCCTTGGACAGCTCCGTCGCCACTTTTGTCGCGGCGTCGATTGATTTTTTGTAACGGGACGTCATGTTTGTATAAAAGAAAACGATAATGATAAAAGCGGTACAAAGACTTGCTGCCAGCATGCCCCACATTTCTCCGGTAACGCTTGAACCGCCGTTGATCTCAGAGGAAACGAGTACATACCCCGCAATTTTCCCGGCGTCATTTTTTACGGCAGTGCCGCGGATGACTTTGCTTTTCGACTGTACGGCTTCCTCACTTTTATTGTGAGAAATGAACTCCTTTACGGCTGAATCATCAGCACGACTGCCGGAATGGTATACGGCGTCACCCTTCTCGTTGAGCACGGCGACGTTTATACCGAGGGTGCGGCCGGCGTCACGGATTACCGTTTCATTGCTTTTATTGCCGATTCTGCCGGCGTCAAGAAGGCCCGCTATGTATACCGATTCCTTTTTCAGCTGATCCGCCGTTCTTTCTTCAGCGGATGAAGAAATAAGCTGCTGTAAAAAAAGGCCGAGAACACTGAAAACCAATATGATACATACAACGAGTAAAGCGAACAGACGCACACGGACTTTATTCATTCATTTTTGGCTCCTCCAGTTTATACCCCAAACCTCTGATTGTTTTAATATAGATGGGTTTTTTGGTGTTTGATTCGATTTTGTCGCGCAGATGACTGATATGAACGTCAACAATCCGGGTGTCCCCGGCAAAATCATAGTTCCAGACCGCGCTCAGCAGAAGATCTCTCGTCAGCACTCTTCCCTTATGTTTTCCCAAATACAGAAGCAGTTCAAATTCTTTAGGCGTCAATTCCAGCTGTTCTGACTTGAAGTACGCTTCGTAATGCTCCGGAAGAATTTTCAGCTCGCCGATGAGGATCTGCCCGTCCTTTTCCTCTTCTCTGCCTTGTGACAGCGAAGAAATGTCAGCCCTTCTTAAAATGGCTTTCACCCGCGCAGTGACTTCCCGCGGACTGAACGGCTTTGTCATGTAATCATCCGCTCCGAGCTCCAGTCCCAGCACTTTATCAAACTCCTCATCTTTTGCTGTCAGCATCAAGATCGGGACCATCATTTTCTGCTGTCTGAGCTGCTTACAGACGTCGATTCCGTCCACTTTCGGCAGCATGACATCCAGTACGATTAAATCCGGATTTTCATTCTCTGCCAGCTCCAGAGCCTCTTCTCCGTCTGATGCGGTAATGACATCATAGCCGGACCGTTCCAGATTATACTGTAAAAGAGTAACGATAGATTGTTCATCATCTACAACTAAAATTTTTTTGTTCATGCTGCGCCCTCCGCTGTCTATTTTCCCCGACATCCAATTTTCTCTATTTTATGTGCTGCATATCACTTTATGATTTCATTTTATCCAATACTGCCCGTTCAGACAATTCGCCTTTTTGATCATTTTCAGAGAAAGGATCGCTCAGGGAAAAAGAAAACGCTTTCATTAATTGTAAAAAGAGGAAGGCTTCTGATTCGGAAGCCTTCCCTTTTTTCTTATGACAATACTTTCATCACATTTTTGACAGATTCAACTGATTTACTCAGCTGCGCTTTTTCATAGTCTGTCAGTTCAAGCTCGATGATTTGCTCTAGGCCGTTTCCTCCGATAATCGTCGGTACGCCTAAGTAAATGCCTTCATGACCGTATTCGCCTTCTAAGTAAGCGATGGTCGGAAGCACGCGGCGCTGATCTTTCAAAATGGCTTCTACCATTTCAGTCAGTGATGCAGCAGGCGCGTAGTAGGCGCTTCCGTTGCCGAGAAGGTTGACGATTTCCCCGCCGCCTTTTCTTGTACGTTCTACAATCGCATCAAGACGGTCTTTCGGGATAAGCGTTTCAAGCGGAATGCCGCCCGCATAGGAATAACGGACGAGAGGAACCATGTCGTCACCGTGTCCGCCAAGAACAAAACCGGTCACATCTTTTACAGACAGGTTTAATTCTTCAGCGACGAATGTTCTGAATCGTGCAGTGTCAAGCACTCCGGATTGTCCGATGACGCGTTCTTTCGGGAAGCCTGATTCTTTGTACACCGCATATGTCATCGCATCAACAGGGTTTGTCAATACAACGATAATGCAGTCAGGAGAATATTTCACGATCTCACGTGTGACGCTTCTCATGATTTTTTCGTTTGTAGATACGAGATCATCACGGCTCATGCCCGGTTTTCTCGCAATTCCGGCTGTGATGACGACGATATCAGAACCGGCTGTGTCCTCGTAGTTGGACGTGCCTGTGATTTTCGCGTCAAATCCTTGGACCGGACTTGCTTCGAGCATGTCTAGCGCTTTTCCTTTTGTCGGGTTTTCTAATTGCGGAATATCAACGAGCACAACGTCCGCAAGCTCTTTTTGAGCTGTAAGAAAGGCTGTTGTCGCTCCCGTAAATCCTGCTCCGATAACAGAAACTTTACTGCGTGTTTTTCCCATGATTCTCTTCTCCTTTTTTGGCTTCATTAGAAGTCTGCTTTAGGTTCAGTCCATGTTTTTGATTAGCTCTTCACCAAACTCTGAACATTTCACTTCAGTTGCGCCGTCCATTAATCTAGCAAAATCGTACGTTACTACTTTTGAAGCAATCGTTTTTTCCATAGATTTAATGATCAAGTCAGCAGCCTCATTCCAGTTCAGGTGTTCAAGAAGAAGCACTCCTGAAAGGATGACGGATGACGGGTTGACTTTGTCAAGGCCGGCATATTTAGGAGCCGTTCCGTGAGTCGCTTCGAAAATCGCATGCCCTGTTTCATAGTTGATGTTCGCTCCCGGCGCGATTCCGATTCCGCCTACCTGAGCGGCAAGCGCATCAGAGATATAGTCTCCGTTTAAGTTCATTGTCGCCACGACGTCGAATTCGCTCGGACGGGTTAAGATCTGCTGAAGGAAAATATCAGCGATGCTGTCTTTGACGATGATTTTTCCTGCCGCTTCCGCGTCGCTCTGCGCTTTATCAGCCGCTTCTTTTCCGTCTTTTTCGACAATGCGGTCATATTCTGCCCAAGTGAATACTTTATCTCCGTATTCTCTTTCGGCAAGCTCGTAGCCCCAGTTTTTAAATGCCCCTTCAGTGAACTTCATGATGTTTCCTTTGTGGACAAGCGTGACAGACTTACGGCCGTTTTCGATCGCATACTCAATGGCAGCTCTGACTAAGCGGCTTGTGCCTTCTTCAGAAACAGGTTTGATGCCGATTCCTGACGTTTCAGGGAAACGGATTTTGTTAACACCCATTTCATTTTGCAGGAAGCTGATCAGCTTTTCAACCTCTTCAGAACCTTTCGCATACTCAATTCCGGCATAAATATCTTCCGTATTCTCGCGGAAAATGACCATATCCGTATCTTCAGGTCGTTTGACCGGAGAAGGCACTCCCGTGAAATATCTGACAGGGCGCAGGCACGTAAACAAATCAAGCTCCTGTCTGAGCGCCACGTTCAGAGAACGGATACCGCCGCCGACCGGTGTCGTCAGAGGACCCTTGATGGCGATGAAGTACTCTCTGATGTCTTCCAGCGTTTCGGCAGGAAGCCACTCACCTGTTTTATTATAAGCCTTTTCACCGGCATAAACTTCTTTCCACGTGATTTTTTTCTCGCCTTTATATGCTTTTTCAACAGCGGCTTCCAATACTTTAGAAGCGGCGTTCCAAATATCAGGGCCTGTGCCGTCGCCTTCAATAAACGGGATAATCGGATTATTTGGTACGTTTAATACTCCATTAGAGACTGTAATTTTTTCACCTTGTGACACAATATTACCTCCCAGTATGTAATTCATATTTAGAAAACATTTTATTTTTCTTGTATAGAAAATAAAATGACTTTTCTCAAGATTCTATCAAAATTGTAAACCAATCCGGGCTTGATTAACAAGAGGCTAACGACATGAAAATCACCAGCCTCCCGTTTGATCAGGCTCTTTCATCAATCGGAACAAAAGTCTGCTTATCCGGACCCGTGTAATCAGCGCGCGGGCGGATGAGGCGGTTGTTATCGTACTGTTCAAGAATATGGGCGATCCATCCTGACATTCTGCTGACCGCAAAGATCGGCGTGAACAGATCGTGATCAATGCCGAGACTGTGGTATACAGATGCGGAATAGAAATCAACGTTAGGCGGGAGTTTTTTCTCCGACGTCACGATTTCTTCGACACGGATTGACATCTCATACCATTTGCTTTCCCCCGTCAGATTCGTCAGGCGTTTGCTCATTTCTTTTAAGTGTTTGGCGCGCGGGTCTCCATGCTTATACACACGGTGTCCGAAGCCCATTACTTTTTCCTTTTTCTCCATTTTGCTGCGGATATAAGGCTCGGCGTTTTCCACTTCGCCGATTTCTGTCAGCATTTTCATGACGGCTTCATTGGCTCCGCCGTGAAGCGGTCCTTTTAAAGCGCCGATGGCGGCAGTGATGCCTGAGTAAATATCAGATAAGGTGGCGACACATACTCTCGCCGTAAATGTTGATGCGTTCAGCTCATGATCCGCATGAAGAATGAGCGCTTTGTTAAACGCTTCCACTTCGATCGGAGAAGGCTCTTCACCGTTTAAGGTGTAAAGGAAGTTCTCCGCGATTCCGTACTCTTCCTTCGGTTCAACAGGATCAAGTCCTTTGCGGATTCTTGAGAAAGCGGCGACAATGCCCGGCACTTTCGCCTGCAGACGGATGGCTTTTCTGTAGTTCGCTTCCGGATTCATAACATCGGCTTCACTGTCAGTCAGACCGAGTAATGAAATCGCCGTCCGGAGCGCAGCCATTGGATGTACGTTATTGAGGGGATATGATTTGAAGTGCTCAATGATTTCTTGTGGAACGGCAGCTTCTTTCGCAAGCTGTTTTTTCAGTTCAGCAAGTTCCGTTTTATTCGGCAGGCGCAGATGCCACAGCAAATAAATGATTTCTTCAAAACTTGCATTCTCTGTCAAGTCGTCAATATCGTACCCTACATATGTAAGGGTATCGTCGATAATAGAGCTTACAGATGATGTTGTTGCTACAACCCCTTCAAGACCGCGTGTTGCTGTCATATTCAACCTCTCCTTTTCAATCAAAATTCCCCTTTAAAGAGTATATAAAACATACGGCTTACTTAAAATGAGTCATGCAAACAATCCCTTTCCCCTTCAAGAAAATGCTTACATTTCACTGATTGCGGTTACATAACCGATATGCTTATAGAGGAACATAACAAATTCTTATAAGCTTATTTAAGTTTAAGCCTATTCTTATTATAAACAATAATCTGATTAATTTGTAGACTTTTAACTAAAAATGTTTTAAAAGCCCTATATATCAAGGTTTTGCGTTGATAAATTTAATCGCTTGCTTTCAGGCGCTTTGTAAAACCATGTATTCTCATGTTTTCACTTGGGGGAGTTTTGGAGGAGACTTTAAAAGGACAGGCGCGACAACTTCACCGCAAATTTAACCCCCTTCTTTACCGGAGAAGAGGGTTATTTTGTTTACTCGACTGAATCAATGTTCGGATCAGCTTCAGAAATCCATGTCTTGGTTTTAGTTGGCTCCACGCACATGGACTGGAATCGTTTGACTGCATTTGCGCTGTTTTCGGGCTGTAAATATCCTCATCAAACCGTTCATCAATTGAAACTGACTCATTTACTGATATAAGTGAATTTAAATAAATGGCAGAAAAACCCTCCTCATCTCGAGAAGGGCTCTGACTTATACTTCTTTTTCTCTAAATCAGTCCGAAGAAACTAACTGATGCCGCTCAACTTTTCAATCGAAGGGCTTCATCGGGCTCTCCAACTATTTTCCCCTATGCTTTTCTTTTGCTTTTTGTTTTCTGATTAAATATTTTTGTTCCTTTATTTTTTCTCTTTGTTTTCTATTCAGTTGTTTTTTCTTTTCTTTTCTTGCTTCAAGCTCCTGTTTTATCGCTTTTTGTGCCTTAGTTGATATCCCGATATTTTTCATCTCTTTAGAAGCTTGTCGTTGCAATCTTTTTGGGTTTAATTTCTTAGATTTTGCTTTAACACAAACCCCTTCTTGTTCAGTGTGGGAGAGAGTCTGTAAAAGTTGATTATTAACAAAATGCATTATTTCTGAATCCTTTGGCTCTTGTCCAAACAAATGACGAATTGCTCTTAATTTCCCGTCATTCACAACTTCAATGACTCCTACCCAAAGCTGACCATCGTAGTAAACCGTTAATTTCATAACGATTCCCTCCTCCTAAATTTACTGAAGAATGATGGACATCCCGAGGAGGGGAAGGTTACTGACATTTTAAATCATGCATCCGGACTACCAACCGAATTGTGTTTTTTCATTCTCATTATAAATTTAACAAACTTTCAAATTGAAGGAAAGGGTCTCCGCTTATTTTAACAACACTTCAAGTTTTGCTTTGGTATCAGGCCCATAAATCCCATCAGCTTTTAATCTACTGCAATCGCTGTTTTCGCTCCATGTGCGCCGTCAATCCCGAAGCTCTTTGTTACATGGTAAGCCGCTTCATTCATCGGAATAATGTAAATGGCATTTGTCTGAACTACAAAATGCGCAAGTGCAAACTCTAATTTTCTCCACAAAAAAAGCAGCTTTACGCCGCTTTTTTACTTTACGAAGTGAATATTTTAACGATTTGCATGGCCAAGTAGGCGATTCCGGCGCCGATTAACGGGCCTACGGCGACGCCTCCGAAAAGCGCGACGGCAAGTATCGTGCCGATGACCAGCGCCGTTGTAATATGAGGGTCGTTTTCCAATAAGGTGAGACCGTTTTTGGCGATTAAGGCAACCGCGATCCCGGCACCGAGAGCGATCCACGCATAATATGATTTCATCGCTTCTCCGAGCTGTTTAAAACCGATATCACCTGTGGCAATCGGCACTAAAACGGCGATTGTAATGACGGTGACCCCCCAGTTGATGCCTTTTGACTGAATAACCGGAAATAGTTTCTGATCAAGACCGACAGCTTTTATCACAATGAGAAAGCCGACGGCAAAAAGCAATGACTGATTTTTGGCTATCAATGCGATGGCCAGCAATAATAGTAAAAATAAATTCGCTTGTGTAAACATCCTGAAAGCACCCTCTTTCATCATATCTGTATTCATATCCTTTTTTTTGACGAATAAACTAATGTAATAGGACGTGCCATCGAGAGGAGGATCGATGTGAATCCGCACTATGCAACTGTTTTTTTCCGCGCGCTGTTTGTACTCGCTGCGGCCGGCGGCGCTTTAGCGGCCGGTTACGCCTCATTTCCGTTAACTTATCCGTTTCTGATCGCCCTTATTCTGTCATCAGCGATCATTCCCGTTGTTGACTGGCTGGACAAACTGACGGGGCTGCCCCGGTCAGTCAATACAGTCATTGTCCTGGTCTTCTTTTTGCTTATTCTTCTCGGCGCGGCGACATTTCTCGTTGCGGAAATCATTTCGGGAACCGCCTATCTGGCCAAAACGCTCCCTCCCCATATCAGCGCCTTTATGACGTATTGCGAAGAGCTGTTCACTTCCCGCATTCAGCCATTGTACCACGAGCTGACCGTCTTATTTAACGGGCTTGAAACCAATCAGCAGGCATCCATCGTGACGCATATTCAGACCCTCGGTGATACAGCCGCTAAAAATGCGGGGCTGATGCTTTCACATCTTTTGGAGCTGGTGCCGAAATGGATTGCCTTCCTTCCCAATACAGCTGCCGTCTTCATTTTCGCAATGCTGGCGACTTTTTTTATGACAAAGGACTGGCATAAGCTGAAGGCGCTGCTTTATTCCATTCTTCCGGAACGGGTTTCGGCAAACGCCAAGGCCGTATCGGGAGAGCTGAAAAAAGCGATGGCAGGTTTCATTAAGGCGCAGGCCGTGCTCATACTTTTCACGATGATCATTGTCTTTATCGGACTTTTTCTTTTAGGGATTGAGCATGCGGCAACCATCGCCTTTTTTATCGGCCTGGTGGACCTGCTCCCGTATCTCGGCGCCGGGTCGGTCTTTGTTCCCTGGATTATGTATTTGGCCATTGCCGGTCAGCTTCCTCAAGCGATCGGTCTCGGTGTTTTATATATTGTGGTTCTTATCCAGCGCCAGCTGACGGAGCCGAAAATTTTAAGCAAGTCAATCGGACTTGATCCGCTTGCGACCTTAATCGCTCTGTTTGCCGGCTTTAAATTGTTCGGAATTTTAGGACTGGCTGCGGGGCCCGCGCTGCTCGTTTTCATTCAGGCCTTTATCACAACGGGCGCTTTAAAAGAAATATGGGCCTATATTACTGTTCAGTCCAAATAAAAACAGCAGCCCTGTAAGAAGGCTGCCGTTTTTATTTGATAATGATCCGCTTGTTTTTTGACATTCCTCTCAGCCATTTGAACAAAAGCGGCTTCATGCGGTTCCGAGTGAACGGAATCAGAAGACAGGCCCCTGCAATATCGGACAGAAAACCCGGAAGCATCAAAAGCAGGCCTCCAAAAAAGACGCATATTCCGTCAAGAAGCGCTTCCCCCGGCATTTTGCCGTGCTGCAGGTCGCGCATCACCCGATGATACACATCGGTTCCCTGTCTTTTTGCCACCAAGGCGCCTAACACGCCTGCCAAAATGATGAGAAGGAAGGTCGGAAAAATACCGAGCCATTTTCCCGCCAGCAGAAACAAACCGATTTCAATTGCCGGACACACGATAAACAGTAAGAATAACACTCTCATTTTTCTGCCCTCCTGCCCTTCTAAAAGCGCGTCACCGCCCGCATGGGAATAGGAAAATCAACCTAAAGACAAAAGAGAAGGGAGAACCCCCCTCTCTTTTTTAAAGCTGTTTAAAGAACGCTGGCGCGGCCTTCATACACAGCGCCGCGGGCAGCGTCAACTGTGATAACCTGTCCTTCTGTTAAAACTGAAGTTGCGTTCTCCAGACCGACGATAACCGGAATGCCCAAGCTTAAACCGACAACGGCTGCATGGCTTGTCAGACCGCCTTCTTCAGTGATGAGCGCTGATGCTTTTTCAAGTGAAGCGATCATGTCGCGGTCAGTGCTTGAAGCAACCAATACTGCGCCGTCTGTCATTTTTTGTTCAGCTTCTTTCGCATTTTTTGCAACAACGACCGGACCGAATGCAGATTTGCGTCCGATGCCTTGCCCTTTCGCGATAACGCTGCCGACAGTGTGGACTTTCATCAGATTCGTCGTGCCTGATTCACCGACAGAACCTGCTGTAATGACAATCAGATCACCGCGTTTCACGATGCCGCTGTCAAGTGATTTTTGAACCGCGTCTTCAAGCATTTCATCGGTTGAATTCGCGTTTTGGCCGCTTGCCGGGAATACACCGAATACAAGGCCGAGTTTGCGTGATACAGACTCATTAACCGTAACGGCTACAATCGGAGCCTGCGGACGGTATTTCGCGATCATACGCGCCGTATGGCCGCTTTCTGTAGGGGTAACGATAGCTGCCGCACTCAGATTGATCGCCGTGTGCGCAACTGATTGGCCGATCGCATCGGTAATCGTCATGCCGACCTGATCTCTGCGTTTAGACAGAATTTCTTTGTAGTTCAGAGATTCTTCCGTGCGTGTGGCGATGTTAAACATTGTTTGAACCGCCTCGACAGGATATTGTCCCGCAGCCGTCTCACCGGAAAGCATGATAGCGTCTGTGCCGTCGAAAATGGCGTTGGCAACGTCACTTGCTTCAGCACGTGTCGGACGAGGGTTGCGCTGCATGCTGTCAAGCATTTGTGTCGCAGTAATAACCGGTTTGCCGAGCGCGTTGCATTTTTTGATCATTTCTTTTTGCACGAGCGGCACTTCTTCGGCCGGAATCTCTACGCCGAGGTCTCCGCGCGCTACCATTAAGCCGTCAGATACTTCCAGGATCGCGTCCAGGTTGTCCACGCCTTCCTGGTTCTCGATCTTAGGAATGATTTGAATGTCAGACGCGTTATGCTCTTCAAGCAGTTCGCGGATTTCAAGGACATCCGTAGAACGGCGTACAAATGACGCAGCGATGAAATCAACGCCTTGCTCGATACCGAATACGATGTCTTTGGCGTCTTTTTCAGTAATTCCGGGAAGGTTGACGCTGACGCCGGGAACGTTTACGCCTTTTTTATTTTTCAGCGTGCCGCTGTTTAAGATTTTTGTTTTGATTTCGTGTTTTTCCGGATTTGATTCTAGCACTTCCAATCCGATTAAACCGTCATCCAACAGGATGATAGACCCTGCTGACACGTCGTCTGCCAGGCCTTCATAAGAAACTGAGAATTTTTCAAGCGTTCCCAGCACCTGTTTCGTAGAAACGATAATTTCATTTCCCGCCTGAAGCTCAAGCGCGCCGTTTTCCATATCGTGCGTGCGGATTTCCGGACCTTTCGTATCGAGGAGAATCCCCACGTTTTTGCCGAGCTTTTTGCTTGCTTCTCTGATGTTTTTGATTCTTGCGCCGTGCTCTTCGAAATCACCGTGTGAAAAATTCAGACGAGCAACGTTCATACCCGCTTCCATCAATTTTGTCAGCATTTCTACACTTTCACTGGCCGGACCGATTGTACAAACGATTTTTGTTTTTTTCAACTCGTTCACTTCCTTCTGAAATCTTCAGCTTCTTCCGCCTTAAATAGACAGTTCTTTTGAAAGCTGATACATGTTTGGTTCAACAGTATGTTTTGATTCTAAAATTTCTATAATATCATGGTCTACAAGCTTGTTGTTTTGTATACCTACGCAGCGTCCGCCTTTTCCTTTAAGCAGAAGCTCAACCGCGTAAGCGCCGAGGCGGCTTGCAAGAACCCGGTCAGAAGCGCTTGGAGATCCGCCGCGCTGGATGTGCCCTAAAACGGATACCCGTGTTTCAAGGTTCGTTTCTTCTTCGATGCGTTTTCCGAATTCAACCCCGCTGCCTACCCCTTCTGCAACGATGATGATACTGTGTTTTTTGCCGCGGTCGTGCCCTCTCTTCAAACGGCCGATAATTTCCTGCATATCGTAGTCCGCTTCAGGAATTAAAATTGATTCCGCTCCGCCTGCAAGACCTGCCCATAAAGCAATGTCGCCCGCATGGCGCCCCATCACTTCAATAACGTATGTACGCTCATGAGACGTAGCGGTGTCACGGATTTTATCAATCGCATCAATTACGGTGTTTAACGCCGTATCAAATCCGATCGTAAAATCAGTTCCCGGGATGTCATTATCTATCGTACCCGGTACACCTACACACGGAAACCCGTGTTCCGTTAATTTTTTCGCACCCATGTATGAACCGTCTCCGCCGATGACGACAAGACCTTCAATGCCGAGTTTCTTTAAATTTTCGATTCCTTTTTCACGGCCTTCAACTGTTTTGAATTCAGGACATCTGGCCGTATACAGCTTTGTTCCGCCGCGGTGGATGATGTCACCGACCGAACCAAGCTCCAGTTTCTCTATTTTTCCGCTGATTAATCCTGAATAACCGTTATAAATTCCGTACACTTCGACGTCGTGGTAGATAGCTTTCCGCACAACCGCGCGCACCGCAGCGTTCATACCCGGGGAATCCCCGCCGCTCGTTAAAACTCCTATACGCTTCATTTCCTATTCACCTCAGCAACATATATATGTTAAACATATCATGATCATTGCCCTAAAACAATGAAAAGGGACGCCTGAGCTCCCATGAAACCTTACCTATTATACAATTAAATAAATTGTTTTTAAATAAAATTTAAGGAATATCACAAAAATCACAAAAAATAAACGTGAGCCATAGGCTTCACGTCTATTCAGTTTACCCCGATATATTGATCCTCAACCGAAACTTTCCCGATTGCTTTATATTTTTCATATCGCTGTGAGATCAATTCTTCGGCGTTCAATTGAAGAAGAGATTTTAACGTTTCTTTAAGTATACCGTCAATGTAGCCCGCCTGCTGCTTGATATCATGGTGAGCTCCGCCCTTCACTTCTTTAATCATATCATCAATAATTCCTAATTCTAATAAATCGGGCGCAGTAATCTTCATGGTTTCGGCCGCTTTTTTCGCAAGGCTGGAGTCTTTCCACAAAATGGATGCGGCTCCTTCAGGAGAAATAACGGAATACGTCGAGTTCTCAAGCATCAGCATGCGGTTGCCCACACCTAACGCAAGCGCGCCTCCGCTGCCGCCTTCCCCGATGACGATACAAACGACAGGCACTGTCAGGCCGGCCATCTCGAACAGGTTCTTGGCGATGGCTTCACTTTGTCCCCGCTCCTCCGCCGCTTTACCCGGGTACGCTCCCTTCGTGTCGATGAAGCAGATAATCGGGCGGTTGAACTTATCCGCCTGCTTCATGAGACGAAGCGCTTTGCGGTAGCCCTCAGGGTGAGGCATCCCGAAATTGCGGACAAGGTTTTCTTTCGTGTCTTTTCCGCGCTGATGTCCGATAACGGTGACCGGCATGCCGTGATATTTGGCGACTCCGCCGACAATCGCCGCATCATCTCCGTATGTTCTGTCTCCGTGGCACTCAAAAAAGTCGGTAAACAGGTATTGAATGTAATCAAGCGTCGTCGGCCGGTCGGGAAGGCGTGCGATCTGCACTCTGTCCCACGGCTTCAGGTTTTTATAAATCTCATCCTGAAGCTTGCTGAGCCGGTCTTCAAGCCTTGCGATTTCAGCGCTTAAATCCATCTCCGAATCTTGGGTGAATTTTTTCAGTTCGGCGATTTTCGTCTGCAGTTCAATCACTGGTTTTTCAAATTCTAATCTTGCAGCCACTCATGCTCACCTCCTGTTTGGTGCATGTCCAGCAGAAATGCGAGTTTGTCTTTCATGTCGTTTCGGTGAATCACCGCATCAAGCTGGCCGTGCTTTAATAAAAATTCCGCCGTCTGGAAATCTTCCGGCAGTTTTTCCCCGATCGTCTGTTCAATAATACGTCTTCCGGCAAATCCGATCAAGGCGCCCGGTTCAGCGAAATTATAATCACCGAGAGACGCGAAACTGGCCGATACGCCGCCTGTCGTCGGATGGGTCATGACAGAAATAATCAGTCCCTGCTCCTCACTGAACAGTTTTAATGCAGAGCTTGTCTTGGCCATTTGCATAAGGCTTAAGACCCCCTCCTGCATACGTGCGCCGCCTGAAGCGGTAAAGATGATAAACGGGACTTTTTCCTCTTTTGCTTTTTCAATTGCAAGCGTGATTTTTTCGCCGACAACCGAACCCATGCTGCCCATTCGGAATGTTGAATCCATGATCGCGATCACGGCCGGGAATCCGCTGATGGTTCCTTTTCCGGTAACCACCGCTTCATTCAGCGATGTTTTCTCACGGTCTTTTTCGATTTTTTCTAAGTATTCCGGGAAACCGAGCGGGTTTTCAGATATCATTCCCTGGTTGAATTCTTCGAATGACTCTTCATCCAGGAGGCTTTCAATGCGCTGCTTTGCATTCATCGGGAAATGGTGCCCGCAGTTCATGCAGACGCGCAGGTTTTTATCTAACTCTTTTGTGAGCATGATTTTTTTACATTTGGAGCACTTTGTCATAATGCCTTCCGGAACATCATGTTTTGCCTGCTCAGACGGCACGGAAGCATATTTTTTCTTTTTTGTGAATATATCCTTTAACAAATGATTACCTCCCTTTTGTGAAGGGTTCTCTTCACTGCATGTCTTCCGATTAGATAGACTTAATAATAACTTTACCGAAACTATTGTACTTTTTTTGTCAAACGGTGTCATCCTCCATTCGACATTTTTTGCTGCAAAACAGACGGAAACGGACGGATTTCATACCGTAAAAAGCGTTGTTCAGCCTTATCTGTCAGCGTTTTCAAAAGAAATAAGGATTCTGCTGAAATTTTTTTAAGACCTGCCCTTAAAAAAATGCCAGCAGTCCGTATATTGAACAGCAGCGCGTTGTTTTTTTCCAACGCGCTGCCATTTCATTTTTGTGTTATTATTCGCCGATAACCGTGAGCTGTCTTGTTTTTTCAGCCACTTCCTCAGGATCGACCGTAATTCTGGCGACGCCCGTTTCCATCGCTGCTTTCGCAACAGCTTTCGCAACGGCAGGAGCCACACGTTTGTCAAATGGAGCCGGGATGACATAATCAGCGCTTAATTCTTCCTCTGAAACAAGGGAAGCAATCGCTTCAACCGCAGCAATTTTCATTTCTTCGTTGATGTGAGTCGCGCGAACGTCAAGCGCCCCGCGGAAAATTCCAGGGAATGCCAGAACATTGTTGACCTGGTTCGGGAAATCAGAACGGCCTGTTCCGATTACGCTTGCGCCGGCTGCGCGCGCGTCTTCAGGCATGATTTCCGGATTCGGGTTGGCCATTGCGAAGATAATCGGATCTTTCGCCATGCTTTCCACCATTTCTTTCGTCAGCGCGCCTTCGACTGATACGCCGATAAAGACGTCTGCATCTTTAATGACATCCTGAAGCGAACCGTCGTTGCGGTCTTGGTTTGTAAACTTCGCCACTTCGTTTTTCACTGCGTTCATGCCGGCCGGACGCCCTTCGTAAATCGCCCCTTTAGAGTCGCACATTACGATGTTGCGTACGCCGAAATGGTAAAGAAGCTTGATGATCGCGATGCCTGCCGCTCCCGCTCCGTTTGCCACAACTTTAATGGATGACATGGATTTTCCTGATAATTTCAGCGCGTTTACAAGTCCGGCAACGGTTACGATGGCAGTGCCGTGCTGATCATCGTGGAAAACCGGAATGTTTGTTTCTTTTTTCAGGCGCTCTTCGATAATGAAGCAGTTCGGCGCCGCAATATCTTCAAGGTTGACTCCGCCGAATGTCGGTGCAAGCAGCTTCACAGTGTCAATGATTTTGTCCACATCGTTTGTGTCAAGCGCGATCGGGAATGCATCCACACCCGCGAAACTTTTGAACAGCACCGCTTTCCCTTCCATGACCGGAAGTGAAGCTTCAGGCCCGATATTACCGAGTCCGAGAACGGCTGATCCGTCTGTTACGACTGCTACCATGTTCCCCTTCATTGTATAATCATATACTTTGTTTTTATCGTCATAAATCTCTTTACAAGGCTCAGCTACTCCGGGAGAGTATGCAAGGCTTAAGTCGTCTGCGTTTCTGACTTCTACCTTTGCTTTTGATTCCAGCTTTCCTTGATTTACTTTGTGTAAATGTAACGCTTCTTCTCTTAATGACATTCTAAACACTCCTTTTAAGTACTTTGTTACATATTCTGCCGCATAGACTGGTACAATCGCTGGAGGTGAAAAATTTCAGAATCTTTAAATAAGATAGCACAATTGTTTCAATTGTATAACAAAACGATTATTGTTACCACTATTTTAACACGACGTTTTCGCGGCCCAGCAGCTCTTTTAAACGGTATAACGCCTGATGGTCCGCCTGAATATGAAAAGTATCCGGCAGCCTGATCGTCTGCTTGTCTTTTTCATAATATAGATAAACGCCGGTTTCCCCTTTATGCTCCAGTAAAATACGCTTCATCTTTTCCAAAAACTCCTGATTGTGCCGGCTGCCTTCGATTTTGATGTAAACAGACGGCGCTCTGTCTGCCTCCGTCTGCTCAAGAAGAGAGGCGGATGACATGATGAATTGTGTCTTCTCCTGACGCTCTTCCATTTTTCCGGCGGCGAATAAAAGCGCGCCTTCTTCTAACAGCGGAGACAGCCTTCTATATTGGTCAGGAAACACGACGGCTTCCATTTCTCCCGTTTCATCGCTTAATGTGAGAAACGCCATATGCTGACCTGTCTTTGTCCGAATCGTTTTAATGCCCGCGAGCAAAGCGCCGATTGACAGCTGCCCCTTCGGCATCTGCCGCGCTGCTGTGATCGCTTTCGCCCCCCGTTTTTTCAGGAGATCCCTGAAAGCAGACAAAGGATGGCTTGAGAAATAAACACCGAGAGCTTCTTTTTCGAACCGAAGCTTGTCCACGAGCGGAAATTCCTCAGCCTCTACATATTTTGGCTTAATGGAGAACGATTCTTCCAAAAACAATCCCATTTGGTCATCGTCTGCACGAAAAAGTTCAGCGTGCTCTAAAGCCACATCAACGGAGGCCAGCAAGGCGGCGCGATTTTGATTGAATTCGTCCATGGCGCCAGAAAATATAAGGGCTTCGATGGTTTTCCGATTCACGCTTTTTGCAGGTACGCGAAAGCAGAAATCGAAAAGATCCTCGAACGGTTTATGTGTTCTTGCTTTATAAATATCTTTCACTGCCGAGACGCCTACGTTTTTAACGGCCCGCAAACTGTATCTGACGGCTCCGTTTTCCGGCGCAAACGGAAAACCGCTTTTGTTTATTGACGGCGGAAGGACTTGAATCCCGCTCCCCTTCGCTTCATGCAGATATTGCGATATTTTGTCCTCATTGCCGATGACGCTCGTCAACAGCCCGCACATAAAATATAACGGATAATGCGCTTTTAAATAGGCGAGCTGATAGCCGATCATGCTGTATGCGACAGCATGGCTTCTGTTGAATCCGTAGTTAGCGAATTTTACAATCAGATCGTAGACCTCGTTTGCAGTGACTACAGAATACTCCTTTTTTAAGCACCCTTCAACAAAATGGCTTCGCTCTCTGTCCAGAATGTCCTTTTGCTTTTTGCTGACAGCCCGTCTGAGCAGATCCGCTTCACCTAATGAAAACCCTGCCATGCGCGAGGCGATCATCATAATCTGCTCTTGATAGACGATGACGCCGTAAGTGTCACTGAGAATATTTCGTACGTCCTCGTGCGGCACTTCCACACGCGCCCGCCCGTGCTTCCGATCGATAAATAACGGAATATTTTCCATCGGTCCCGGCCTGTAAAGCGCGTTAACCGCGACAATGTCTTCCAGTCTTGACGGCTTCAGGCGCTTCAGCACGTTTCTCATTCCTGATGATTCCAGCTGGAAAATACCCGTCGTATCACCGTTTGACAATAGTGAGAACGTTTTTTCATCCTGATAAGAAATCTCGGAAAAATCAATTTTCGTATTCGTCTCTTTTTCAATCATCGTTTTAATGGATTCAATAAGCGTCAGGTTGCGCAAACCTAAAAAGTCCATTTTTAAAAGACCGAGATCTTCCAAGTGATCCATCGCATACTGCGTTAAATACACGCCGTCATGCCCCTCTTGAAGAGGGACAACTTCCGAAAGCGGCTCTTTACTGAGAACGACCCCCGCCGCGTGTGTTGACGTGTGCCGCGGAAGACCTTCAATTTTCCTTGCGATCTGAAACACTTTATGAAGAACGGCGGATTCGGACAGCCTCCTGTTCAGCTGAGCGGACTGCCGCCTCGCTTCCTCAAGCGTCATTCCCGGTTTTGACGGAATCAGGCGGGCAAGCTGGTCGGCTTCTTTCGGGCTGATTCCGAACACTCTCCCGGTATCCCTTAACGCCGCCTTTGCGGCCAATGTCCCGAAGGTGATAATCTGGGCGACGTGCATGGCCCCGTACTTATTTTGTACATACTGAATGACCTCATCCCTTCTCGTATCAGGGAAATCGATATCAATATCCGGCATGCTGATCCGCTCGGGATTAAGAAATCTCTCAAACAGCAGAGAATGTTTAAGCGGATCCACGTCGGTAATGAAAAGGGAGTAAGCGACAAGCGAGCCTGCCGCGGACCCCCTTCCCGGGCCTGTCACAATGCCCTTTTCATGCGCGTACTTCATAAAGTCCCATACGATGAGAAAATAATCACTGAATTTCATGCGCCTGATGACGTCCAGCTCATATTCAAGCCGGCGGACAGCGCGCTCATCAGGAGTGCCGAAACGGAGGCGCAGCCCCTCATGACAGATCTCCGCTAAATAGTCATCAGCTGATTTGCCGTCCGGCGCCGGAAAAGACGGAAGCTGTGTCTGTCCGAGGCTGACATCGACCCGGCATTGCCGGGCGATACGCGCGGCTGCTTCAATCGCTTCCGGATGCTGCGTGTAAAGCTCTGCCATTTCTTCAGGCGTCCTCAAGTATAAGTCCGGCAGATTCCCGCTCTGATCCTCCCACTTCTCTCCGGCTTTAATAGCGCACAGACAGCGGTACGCATCTTGATCTTCTTTCTTGATATATCGGACATCCCCCGCAGCGCAGACAGCGATTTCCGTCTCGGCTGACAGGCGGAGAATCTCTTCTGATAACGTCTCATGTCCTTTAAACGGCTGGTACCCTAAATAAAAACGGCCGTCTCCGAACAGCTCCCGGAATCCTTCGGCAGCCCGGACCGCTTCTTCAAACTTCCCGGCTTGAAGCAGGCTTTCAATGTAGCCGTTTTCACCGGGCGTAATGGCGATCAGCCCCTCATGATAGCTCTTCATCCATTTTCGCTTCATGCCGCCCTTTGCCATGGATTGCAGCGCACTTGAGATTTTCACCAGGTTCTGATATCCGGTGTTTGTCTCTGCTAAAAGAATGAGCGGGTGTGCTTCAAGCTCCGTATCGTCCGTGTATATAGAAGCCGTCAGACCGATAATCGGCTTCATTCCGTTTGATTTGCATGCTTTATAAAACTCAATGGCGCCGTACATCACATTTTCGTCCGTCAGCGCCAATGATGAATATCCGAGTTCCTTCGCTTGTGTAACAAGCTCTTTTACAGAAGCGGCGCTGTTTAACAGACTGTAGCCGCTATGTACTTGCAGGTGAACAAAAGACAATGCCGCCACTCCTTTCCCATACGTTCATTTTGCCTTTCTACATTATAAGACGGGTTTTCTTAAGAAACAAATGTTCTTTTTTGACTCATCATCATACTTGTCCGTTTCGCTCAATATGATAGAAAAGTGAGGTGGTGTATATATGGATCAGGAAGCCGGATTTATGGCGAATTTCATCAGCAGTTATTTTATCGCCCTCGGTGTGTTGCTCGGCGGCGCGCTGATCGGCGGCCTCGGAGCTTATTTATCAGGCGAGCCTCCGCTGACGGCGATCACAAAATTGGCGAACAGACTGAAGATCTGGGCGCTTGTCGCGGCCATCGGGGGAACATTTGACGCGGTATACAGTTTCGAGCGGGGGCTGTTCGAAGGCAACACGCGCGACATCTTCAAACAGCTTCTTTTAATTATTTCAGCAATGGGCGGCGCGCAGACCGGCTGGCTGATCATTTCATGGCTGACCCAGGAGAATATGTCATCATGAGAATTCCCGAGTATTATAAAAAACCGGGATGGCAGCGTTTTTTCGCGGGAATGATGTGCGGAGCCATCGTCAGCTGGCTGTTCTTTCTGTTTACATACGGAACGTTTCAGGAAGAACAAGTGACGTTAATTGAAAAGCAGCGTGAGCACGCGCGGGATTTAAAAAACCAAATCTCCATCTATCAGAAGGATCTTCATAAATTAAATGAGGATAATAAGCAAAGACTTCTCATCCAAAGTGTTGATGTGAAGCTGATCAATGGGGAAAAATACAGAATCGCCCAGCCTGACAAGATGAAATTTGAGGAACAAGTGAAAGATAATATTTCTGAAGTCATCACAAAAGATATTGAAAGCGTGTATAAAACAAAGGAGCTTTTAAAACGGACGATCGAAAACAAAATATACACCATAAATGAGAAGGAATTTAAAGCTGAAGTAAAGGAACTGACGATTTATACGAGATTGTCTGTCGAAATTCATATTTCTTTTGCGACGTAATTATGTCATTTTTAAAAATTTTCCATAGATCTGTCGCTTTTTTCTCCGCTTTTTTATAAACTGTAGATGAGACATTTTCAATGATTCTGAAGGGAGGAAGGGAAAATGGAGGTTTTTAGTGAACGACGCTTGGCAAAAGATCATGCAGCCCGAATCAGACAAGGCTATTCCGCATATGCAGAAACAGACACACTCGCTTCCCTCATAAAAAAAGAACTCCAAATCTGTAATCTCCGCGTCTACGAAGACCTGACTGATTTCGGCTGCTGGTTCATCCCCGTGACAGATGAACACTAAGAAAGAGGGTCTCCCCTCTACTTGTGTTCGTTACATACCTCTTCCAGATCAGCAAGAATCTGATCGGTTTCATCCCAGCTGAAGATGGATGCGCCGGCCGCAAGCGGATGTCCGCCGCCATTGTATTTCCGGGCAATTCCGTTGATGACCGGACCTTTTGAACGGAACCGGACTCTGATTTGATCGTCTTCTTCTACGAAAAACACCCAAGCGCGGATACCCGAAATATTTCCGAGTGTTCCGACAAGCTGCGACGCTTCAGAAGCGGTGGTTCCATATGTCTCCAAAATGTCTTTTTTAATGAACACGGAAGCGACGCCGTTTTCAGACAGTGACACATTTTGATAAATAAAGCCGTTAAGCTTCACCACATTTAATTTTGTTTCATACAATTGATTGAACAGCTCTGACGATGAAAATGGGAACTCAATGAGCTCTCCCGCGTATTTTAATGTCTTTTTTGTGGTGTTCGGGAATAAGAAGCGCCCCGTATCACCGACGATACCCGCGTAGATCAGCTCAGCTGCTTTCGTATTCAGTTTCCAGCCGTGCTGCTTTCCTTCCAGGTACAGCTCATAGATCATTTCGCTTACGGAGCTTGCATTCGTATCGACCCATAACAGATCGCCATACGGATCTTCATTTGGATGGTGGTCTATTTTCATGAGCTTTGCGCCGGAATGGTAGCGCTGATCGTCGACCCTGCCTTGGTTTGCGGTGTCGCACACGATGACAAGAGCATCTTTATAGGTTTCGTCATCCACCTTATCGAGGGAATATAAAAAAGACAAGGACGGCTCAGGCTGTCCGACGGCAAAAATATTTTTTTCGGGATACGTTTCCCGCAGGATTTCCGTAAGGCCGCACTGTGAACCGTAGGCGTCCGGGTCAGGCCTCACATGTCTATGTAAGATAATGGTGTCATATAATGATATGGTTCTGATCAGTTCGGATTTCATCGTTTTCTCCTTTTCGTTTTTATTCATTTAATCATACTCTTTATCCATGGAAAAGGAAAATCTTTCAGCAACGGTATAAACGGTTTTGCAAACTCATATAATGGAGGATTTCATTTATGCTGGTTTTTGTTTTTCTCATCGGGCTTTCTGCCTGCTTTTACGTGTATTACAAAGTAAAAGGAATCCAGACGAAACGGGCGCTGGAGAAGGAATGTTTTTCGGCTAAATCAAGTATGGCATTAGGCGCGCTGGTGTTTTTGTACGGAGTAAACCAAATGATTCTGTTTCACTCCGTCCTGACCCTGGTCATCGGCGGCGTCTTCATTTTAATCGGAGCAGGCAGCGCATGGGCCGGGTATAAAGCCTATAAGCATTATGAGCCCATCCATGCAAAGGAAGCGGAGAGGGACCACGCATAATGAATGCCAAGGGACCCGGGTGCGTCCCTTAACTTCTCTCCATCAGCTGCACCATGAGCATCGCTTTTGAAACGATGCCGCTTTGGCTTGACACTTCCACTTCCATTTTCCCGAATTTCCGGCCCGCCTCTAAAATGCGCGGTTTCACTTCAATGACCGACTCCATCTGTACGGGCTTCAGGAAGAAAATTGTAATGCTTTCAATGACCAGCTCGCCGCGTTTGCGGGAGCGTAAAAATCGGCTGGCGGCCTGGGTTAAAATCGTCGTAAACACCCCGTAAGAAATCGTGCCGAGCTGATTGGTCATTTGCGGCGTGACTTCATATTGATAAACGGCCGGCGTTTTGTCATCTTCCTCTTCTTTAAATCCCCTTGAAACAATATCATCCAGCTTTTCCCCGACCTGAGGCTGCTTTTGAACCATTTGAAGCGCTTTTAAGACATCCTGGCGGCTGATCATTCCGATCAGTTTGTGATGCCCGTCTGTCACCGGAAGCACTTCAATTCCTTCCCAAACCATCATTTGAGCCGCTGAGGCGACAGATGTTTTCCCGATCACCGTGACAGGGTTTTTGGTCATTACTTTTTCAATAGGAACTGACCGGTCATGCCCCGCGATATCTTTCGATGTGAGGATTCCGTGGATTTTCATCTGCTGATCGATCACCGGGAAGCGGCCGTGTCCGGTTTCATAGTTTTTTTCGTACCATTTCTCCAGCTTATCCTTAGGGGACAGCGTCACTGTCCGATCTGCGGGCGTCAAAATGTCTTCCACGAGCACAATCTCTTTTTTTATGAGCTGATCATAGATCGCCCGGTTGATCATCGCGGCTACCGTAAAGGTATCGTAACTCGTGGAGAGAATCGGAAGCTCAAGCATATCGGCCAGCTCGATAATGCTGTCGTCGGTATTAAACCCTCCCGTTACCAAAACAGCCGCGCCCGCTTCAAGCGCCTGGCGGTGGGCGTTGATTCGGTTCCCGACGATTAACAGGTTCCCCGCCGCCGTATAACGCATCATCGCGTCAAGCTCCATCGCGCCGATCACAAACTTATTCAACGTTTTATGCAGACCGGCTTTTCCGCCGAGCACCTGGCCGTCTATCACATTGACGACCTCGGCGTATGTCAGCTTTTCAATATTTTCTTTTTTCTTCTGTTCAATCCGGATGGTCCCCACACGTTCAATAGTGGAAACGAATCCTTTGTTCTCGGCTTCCTTAATGGCTCTGTAAGCCGTTCCTTCACTGACTTTCATTTCTTTCGCAATTCTTCTGACCGAAATTTTTTCACCGACAGGAAGCGAATCTATGTATGATAGGATTTGTTCATGCTTTGTTGCCAAGCGTTTCACCTCTAAGGACAGTCTTCTGCTTTTATTATAAGGGTACGGGGGATTCATTCGCAATGAGACGCCCGAAAAAAGGCGGCATCACAAAAAGACCTTCTGAATGCTTGATTCAGAAGGTCTTTGACACATATGTCAGGCAAGCTCAATGGTCTCGCCGACCGCCATGACTTTGCCGACGCCTCCGGGCAGACTTTCGGCGAAAGCGTCAGGGTCCTGTTCAATGACAGGAAATGTATTGTAATGAACGGGAACGACCTGTTTCGCTCTCAGCCATTCAGCCGCGAGTTTCGCGTCTTCAGGGCCCATGGTAAAGTTATCGCCGATCGGCAGAAACGCCAAGTCAATGTGATTCAGTTCCCCGATCAGTTTCATATCAGAGAACAGCGCCGTGTCCCCGGCGTGGAAAATCGTTTTGCCGTCAATCGTCAATAAAATCCCGGCCGGCATCCCCGTGTACGTAATGGTTTTGTTTTCTTCATCAGTGACCGCCGATCCGTGGAATGCCTGTGTCAGTTTCACTTTACCGAAATCAAATTGGCGCGCCCCGCCGATATGCATCGGGTGGACCTTTAAACCTTTAAAGCCGAGATAAACAGCCAGCTCATTCGGCGCAATGACGAGCGCATCGTTTTGTTTAGCGATCTGCTCTGTATCTCCGACATGGTCATTGTGTCCGTGAGTAAGCAGGATGACATCAGCTTTCACTTCTTCCGGTTTCAAATTTGTCAGACTGTTTCCGGTCAGAAACGGATCAAAAATAATGTTATGGGTTTTCGTTTCCACTTGAATGACAGAATGTCCGTGATAAGTCACTTTCATCGTTTTCACCTCATAAAAAATTAATATTTATTAAGTTCCCTTTTTGACAAACGAAAAAACTTACAGGGATTGATGCCTGTTAATCACATTCAGCCCGCCTGTTGCTTCAATGACCGTTCCGGTTACAAGATCGGAATCTTCTTCACATAAAAAGGCGATGATTCTCGCAATGTCCTCTCCGGTTCCGGACCTGCCGATCGGCGTCTTTTCTTTGCCGATTTTCCGTCTTGCTTCCTCTATAGACGCTTCTTTCATATCTCCTACAATATCACCCGGGCAGACCATATTGGCCGTAATGCCTGATTCAGCTTCTTCAATCGCAATGGTTTTCGTTAACGAAGCCAATCCGACTTTAGCCGCTCCGAAAGCGGAACGGTGAAGCCAGCCGGGGGCATGGTCCGCTCCTTGAAAACCGTATGTAATAATCCGGCCGAACCGCTGCTGTCTCATGACCGGGATAACCGCTTTAAACAGATGGAAAACGGCGCTTAAATTCCCTTCAAGCATGCCATACCATTCGTCATCGGAGTAATCGGCAAGCTTTTTGCGCTCAAATATGTACGGTCCGGCATTGTTAATCAGTATGTCAATCCTTCCAAACCGCTGAAGGGCTGCATCGGCGATCCGCATGAGATCTTCTTTCCGGGTTACATCGCCCTTAACGAATTGCAATCTGTCATGGCACCCGGGATAATCCGCCTTCAGACAGGCGACCGCTTCTTCGTCTTGTCTGTAATTCACTGTGACAGAAAAGCCTTTTTCCAGAAGCATTTCAGTCACTTTTCGGCCCAATCCCTTTGTACCGGCAGTGATTAGAGCATGTCGCACATTGAATACCCTCCCCAGGCAACGTTGCCGCTTCAATAAAATCAAGACGTTTCTCCCTCTACTTTACTATAAACAAACGGCAATATCACTTTTTTGCACTTCGTCCGCACGAAAAAAAAAGCCGTCTTTACAGACAGCTTAATTTTCTGAAGGAGCAGAGGCTTCCTCCATGCCGACATAACCGCTTTCGTATGCCTCTGAGATGAGCCTGGCCGTTTCTTCACTTTCTTTTTCATCATAGATGTAACGGTCTTGTTCTTTGCGCATTCCTTCTACCTCCCATCTTTATAGATGTAGGGTGTCTGATATGCCGGGAAAATATGAAGGAAATTTCAGCAAATTAAATGCCGGCGCAGGCTTTTGCTTTTACGAGCGCCTGTTCTACCTGCTGAAAACCCGTTCCGCCGGCGCTCATTCTTTTTTCAACTGCATGATGCGGATCGAGCACGGTATAGATATCTTCTTCAAAGAGACTGCTGGCTTGAAGGAATTCTTCAAATGCCATATCACTTAAATAGATTCCTTTTTCAATGCATCTGTACACAAGCTTGCCGACCACTTCATGCGCTTCTCTGAACGGCATGCCTTTTTTAGCTAAATAATCGGCAAGTTCCGTCGCGTTTGAAAAATCTTGTTTTGTCGCTTGTTTCATGATGTCTTTGTTTACTTTCATCGTTTCAATCATGCCCGTGAAAATCTGAAGGCTGCCTTCAACGGTTTTCACCGTGTCAAACATGCCTTCTTTATCTTCCTGCAGGTCTTTGTTGTAAGCGAGCGGGAGCCCTTTCATAATCGTGAAAAGCCCCATCATATCACCGTATACGCGTCCGGTTTTACCGCGGATCAGCTCCGCCATGTCGGGGTTTTTCTTCTGCGGCATCATGCTGCTTCCCGTCGCATACGTATCATCCAGTTCAATGAATCTGAATTCCTGCGAGCACCATAGAATGATTTCTTCTGATAAACGCGAAAGGTGCATCATCAGCATGCTGCTGCCGCTTAAAAACTCGAGAATAAAATCTCTGTCACTGACTCCGTCAAGACTGTTCTCATAAATGGAGTCAAAACCGAGCAGCTCCGCCGAATAGTTACGGTCTATCGGAAACGTGGTTCCGGCAAGCGCCCCGCATCCGAGCGGCGATATGTTAATCCGCTTCATAGCATCGCGAAAACGCTCTTTATCCCGTTCAAGCATCCAAAAATAAGCAAGCAGATGGTGGGCGAAAGAAATCGGCTGAGCCCGCTGCAAATGGGTGTACCCCGGCAGAATGGTCTCGACATTGGCCTCCGCTTTTTCGATCAGCGCTTTTTGGAACTGTTCAATCAGCACGATGATATGTGAGACATGATCTTTCAAATACAAATGCATGTCGGTCGCCACCTGGTCATTCCGGCTTCTGCCGGTATGGAGCTTGCCGCCTAGCGGTCCGATTTCTTCGATCAGCATTTTTTCAATATTCAAATGGATATCTTCATAATCAACAGAGAATTCAAGCGTTCCTTCCTCTGCTTTTTGCAGGAGGGTCTGCAGCCCCTGTCGGATGGCGCCTTCTTCTTCTTCCGTCAGAATGCCGCATTTTTTCAGCATTGCCGCATGAGCGAGAGACCCTGTAATATCCTCTTTGACTAAGTTTTGGTCGAACGTGATGGATGCGCCGAACTCATCGACCCACTTTTCCGGTGTTTTTTGAAAACGGCCTCCCCAAAGCTTCTTCATGCTTCAATCTGCTCCTTCTTTTTCACAATGCTGTTTACTTTTGTCGGCAGCCCCCAAAGCTCAATGAAACCGATTGCCGCGTGATGGTCAAAAGCATCGTCTTTTGTATATGTCGCAAGTTTTTCATCATAGAGTGAATATTCCGACTTACGTCCTTCTACAATGGCATGGCCTTTAAACAGCTTGACGCGTACGACGCCGGTGACGTGTTTTTGAGTTTCTTTCAGGAATGCAAGCAGCGCGTCTTTTAACGGCGAGAACCATAAACCGTTATAGATGATTTCAGACAGTTTTTGTTCAATTGCCGGTTTGAAATGGGCCACTTCTTTCACTAAAGTCAGATCCTCAAGCTCTTTGTGAGCCGTAATCAAAGTCATGGCGCCCGGGCACTCATAAACTTCACGGGACTTAATGCCGACCAGGCGGTTTTCCACATGGTCAATCCGGCCGATGCCGTGTTTTCCGGCAGTCTCGTTCAGCTTGAGAATTAAATCAGCGAGCGGATAGGTTACGCCGTCGATTGAAACCGGAACACCGGCTTCAAATGCGATTTCGATGATTTCCGGAACGTCCGGCGTGTTTTCAAGAGATGCTGTCAGGTCATATGCCCCTTCAGGCGGCGCCGCCCACGGATCTTCTAATATACCGCATTCATTGGCGCGTCCCCATAGGTTCTGGTCGATGGAATACGGGCTGTCAAGATTGATCGGAATCGGTATGCCGCGGCTTGCAGCATATTCAATTTCTTCTTCACGCGACCATTGCCACTCACGGACCGGAGCAATGACCTCCAGATCAGGATTTAATGATTTAATGGATACTTCGAAACGCACCTGATCGTTGCCTTTTCCCGTGCAGCCGTGCGCTACGGCCACCGCGTTTTCCTTTTCCGCGACTTCAACGAGTTTTTTCGCGATTAACGGACGGGATAGTGCAGATACGAGCGGATACTTGCCTTCATACATTGTATGGGCCTGCATAGAAATGAGCGCGTACTCCCGGGCGAATTCTTCTTTCGCATCAATCACATAGGAATTTACGGCGCCTACTTCCAGCGCTTTTTGCTGAACGAATGCCAAATCCTTTCCTTCCCCTACGTCTAAGCAGCAGGCAACAACATCGTATCCCTGTTCTTGCAGCCATTTTATCGCTACAGAAGTATCAAGACCTCCTGAGTATGCCAATACAACCTTTTTTTGTTCTGCCATGTTAAAAGCTCCCTTTTGTATAAAAATTAGTTTTAATTAATAAAAATGCATTTTGTATGTATACACTGTAACAAGTAAATTCTGTTTTTTCAAGCCTTTTATAAAAAAAACCCCACCCAATTTTTTGAGCGGAGCAGAGCCTTTTTATACATTTATAAATCTTTTCGGATTTCCCGGAGCACATGGGGCAGTTCAGGAATAATCAGTTTACTCATTGCAAGCTTTACGGCGCCTGAGGAGCCGGGCGTGCAGAAGACTGCGGTATTTTGGATCACACCCGCTGCCGCTCTGGACAAAATGGCGGCGGAACCGATGTCCTCCGTATAGCTCAGCATGCGGAACAGCTCGCCGAATCCCGGAAGTTCTTTTGAAAACAGCGGCGTGACCGCTTCAATTGTGACATCCCTTTCGGCAATGCCCGTCCCTCCGTTTAACAGCACCGCATCTGTATATTCATCCATACAGCCGGATAAAACGGCTTTCTGCAATTCATCTTTTTCATCTTTAACAATGTCATAAGCGACCGTTTCAAATCCCGCTTCCCTGAGGAAGTCCATCATGACGCGCCCGCTTTTGTCGGTTTCTTTCGTTCTCGTGTCGCTGACTGTGATCACCTTGCAGCGCACGGCTGACGGGGCTTCTTGTTTATGTTCATGCACACTCATTGCTTCACCTCATCGTTTATGTATTAAACATATCGTAACGTTTGATCCTGGGGCATTCAATAAAAAAGCACACCCTAAAAGGATGTGCTTTTTTTGATCATTACTGTGCAAGGCGGACAACGTCGCGTGCGATCATGACCTCTTCGTCAGTCGGAATGATCATGACTTTGACAGGAGAGTGAGGGTAGCTGATAAACGCTTCCTCGCCGCGCACGTTGTTCAGCGCAGGATCCCAATATACACCCATGAATTCTAAGCCGCGAAGCACGCGTTCTCTGACTTCAACGCTGTTTTCACCGATACCCGCAGTGAAAATAATCGCGTCAACGCCGCTCATTCTCGCAGCGTAAGAACCGATGTATTTATGGATTCTGCTTGCAAACACTTCAAGAGCCGTTTCCGCTCTTTCGTTTCCTTCTTTTGAAGCTTCCACGATATCGCGAAGGTCGCTGGAGAAACCGGATACGCCAAGCAGTCCGCTCTTTTTATTTAACGTATTTAATACTTCATCTGCCGTCTGATCCGTTTTTTCCATAATGTACGGAATCAATGCAGGGTCGATGTTTCCTGAACGTGTTCCCATCGCAACACCCGCAAGCGGTGTGAAGCCCATTGACGTATCAATGGATTTTCCGCCTTCTACCGCCGCGATACTTGCGCCGTTACCGAGGTGGCAGGAAATCAGACGCAAATCTTCAAGCGGGCGGCCGAGAAGCTCAGCTGCGCGCTGTGTCACGTATTTATGAGATGTGCCGTGGAAACCGTATTTGCGAATGCCGTATTTCTCGTAGTATTCGTACGGTAGGCTGTACAGGTAAGATTGTTCAGGCATCGTTTGGTGGAACGCCGTATCAAACACTGCAACCGCAGGCACATTCGGAAGCACTTCTTTAAAGGCTTTAATGCCGACGATGTTAGCCGGGTTGTGAAGCGGCGCTAGTTCTGAAATCTCTTCAATCTCACGGATTGTTTCATCCGTAAGCAAAACAGAATCGCTGAATTTTTCTCCGCCGTGAACCACACGGTGGCCGATTCCGTCAATTTCATTTAAATCCTTTATAATACCGAATTCAGTCAGCTTGTGAAGCAGCATCTTCACCGCAACCGCATGATCCGGAATATCTGTCACTTCTGTATTTTTTTCGCCGTTAACAGAGATTGTGAAAACGCTGTCGGCGATACCGATCCGTTCTACTAAACCTTTTGTTAGCACCTTTTCTGAAGGCATTTCGAATAACTGAAATTTTAAAGATGAGCTTCCTGCGTTAATTGCAATAATTTTAGACATAAATGACGCTCCTATCAAAATTCTTCTTCGTTTGTTCGTTCTTTTTTCCCAGACCATAACTGCAGTCCAAAAAATATCTGACTTTTCCATTTAAACATTGTCAACTCAGCATTTCAAGTCAACATCCACATTGGTACCGTTTACAATATGAAGTCGATATTTTCTGATAAATTTCATTTGTGCCAAATGGACGGCACGGCCTTACGGAATGTTATTTTCTTTCCTTAATTTGTGTTATCTTCCTGATTTCCATTCATTTTAAAAAGCAAAAGCAGCGCGGGATTTTGCATCTCACACTGCTTTTTCGCCATTATTTTTCTTTTTGAATCCATTGATCCAATTTTGCCGTCATCTCCCGCATCGCCTGCTGGTTCGCAAAAGAAGGAAGATTCGCCAAAAGCGCTTGTTTCGGCGGCTTTGCGTCTTCGCCTTTTTTCTGCAAGATTAAAATGCTCTTTGCCTGCGCTTCGTCTTTAAACATAGTAGCCGGCAGCTGAAGAAGGGCGTTGATATACACTTTTTCCGCAAAAAACCGCTTCAGTTTATCGCTTTGCGCGCTGTCAAACAGATGGTTCGGAATCATAAAAAATAAGTATCCGCCCGGTTTTGTATGTTTGACGCTCTGCTCAATAAATAAGTGGTGAGCAAAAGAGTGGCCTTCATCCGCTTTCAGCTCAAACGCTTCAGCGCCTTCGTCATTCGGATAGTAGCCGACCGGCAAATCGCAGATGACCGCATCGGCCGGTTCGATAAATAACGGCTGAAGACTGTCCTGGCAGAACAGCTCCATTTCTTTTTCCTGCAGATTCGCCTGAGCATAAGCGATCTTCAGAAGGACATCGTCGATTTCAATGCCGAAGCTTTTTGCCGCTTTGTCCGAAAGCTGGTTTGCCGCGGTCAGCAGAAGATTTCCGGTGCCGCAGGCGGGATCCAGCAATGTCAGGCCTTTTCGGCCGCCCGTAAATTTATTCACGAGGTAACTGATGAAAATGCCGATCGTATCAGGCGTCATCTGTCTGTTCGGATGGGACTTATCTTTCAGCCCTTTTAAAATGGCGAGCTGGAACGCCTTGCGGATCCATTCATGCTCCCATTTTCTGAAGTCTGCTTTCGCAAGCAGGCTGTTAAGCTCGCCGGTTTGCTTTTCCTGAAGCGGAAGCTGGTCGGCCTTTTCAAGAAAATACATTTCTCCCGCTTCCGCAAGCCCCTCAATATAAGAAATCTGAAGGCCTTCTGCTATCACTTGGGCGGCTTCATCTAAAAGTTCATAAATCTGACCGACATGGTCGTGTTGCATGCTGTTTCCTCCTTGCCATGAAAAGAGCTCCGCGGCAGCACCCGGAGCTCTTTTTCTCTCTTTACTTGATTAACGCTTTTGCAGCTTCGATAGGCTTTTCATAATTCGGGTGGTTTGTCGCTTCACTTACGTATTCCGCGTAAACGACTTTTCCGTCCTGATCAAGGACGAATACGGAACGTGCCAAAAGACGAAGTTCTTTGATATAAACACCGAATGCTTCACCAAATGACATCTCTTTATGATCCGATAATGTTTCAACTTTATCAATTCCGTTCGCTCCGCACCAGCGCGCTTGTGCAAACGGAAGGTCGGCGCTGATTGTATAAACGTTCACATCACCGAGTTTTGCGGCTTCTTCGTTGAAGCGGCGTGTCTGCGCGTCACATACGCCTGTGTCAATGGAAGGAATAACGGATATGATCGTTACTTTCCCTTTCATATCTGCTAATGTCTTCTCTTCTAATCCGTTTGTCAGAACCGTGAAGTCAGGAGCTTGGTCCCCCGGTTTCACTTCTTGTCCGATCAGCGTCACGGCTCCGCCTTTAAATGTAATTTCAGCCATTCTGATTCCTCCCTTTATCTATGTATAGCTCTATCATAGTCGAGTTTTATGCAAACTGCAAAGGTTATGCCGCATCGTAAAAAAAGCTAACTGCGGGCGGCAGTTAACTTTTCTGTTATAAATCGATATCCGTTCTTTTTTGGTTCCGGCCTTTTTCATTCTTTTTAAACATATGCTGGATGCGTTCAATCGTTTGAGGCGCGGAGTCTAACAGTTTATCAATCAGATGGGTGTTTTCGTCTAAATGAAGCATGCGCACGCCGTTTGTTCCGACAATCAGAAACGCAATCGGCGTAATGGATACTCCGCCGCCGCTTCCGCCGCCGAACGGGAGCTTCTGCTCTTTTCTTTCATCATCATCGGTTCTTTTTTCAGCCGGCTTTCCTCCAAACTCGCTTCCGCCCGCCGCAAATCCGAAGCCGACCTTTGAAACCGTTAAGATTACGCTGCCGTCAGGCGTTTCAACAGGATCGCCGATGATTGTATTCACGTCAATCATTTCTTTTAAATTTTCCATAGCGGTTTTCATTAAACCTTGAATGGGATGGTCTGCCATATGCGCTCCTCCTTAAACTGATGAATCATTCTTTGAAGCAACCGGAACCGGCTGTTTCTTTCGTATGATAGAAAGTCCGTTCCGCCCGTATTTGAGCAATTTGAAAGCTGCACCTATAAGATGTCCAAAACGAAAAAAGAATATACACTGCAAATGCGTCTTGGATGCAGGCACTTGAAAAGACGGAATGACTTCGCACACCGGTTTATGTATGAAACGCAGATGATCATACAGCATCGCCGTAAGTCCTCCCTTTACGGCCCACAATCCGCCGGCGGCGATTCCAGTAACGGCGGCGTCCTTTATTCCGATAACCGTCACCCATTCGAACTTCGTAACACGGACTCCCGCAAGAAATGAAGCGGCGATTTGGCGCATCTGAAAGACTTGGTGCAGAATCATTTCTATTCTGTGAATGCTCTGTTTGACATCTTCATATGTGATTTTTTTCTTCTCTTTTTTCTGACCTTTCATTTCTGATTTTGTGTCCTGTTTGACATCAATTGACGCGTCTTCGCTGTTTACTTTAATGACGGGCAGCGTTTTTTTAATACGGATCAGCCCGTATAAGGCCGAGATTTTAAACGTCAGTTTGTCGTTATCTTTATCGTGAAGATATTCGAAAGTCAGGTGGATTTTCATCCTCATGAGCAGCCAGGCCAAAATGAGAATGAGAATAACAGCTGCTGCGGCATATCCCATAAGCTTCACTTCCTTAGCAGCATTATCGCCAAAACCAAAAAAAATAAACCCGGACGTTTATTCCGGGTTTACTGCTTTTATTTGCGGTACAGCGCTTCGTGAATCACCGTTGTGTCGGCGATCAGATCATGAATGCCCTGCTTTTTGGGCGTAAACGCAATGACGATATAGAGAATCCAGATTTTATCGATATAACGCCCCACCGCTTCTCTGAAAATGACGGTGCTCCAAGTCAGCGGCTTTCCGGGCGTCAAAGAAGTGACCTTTAACCCGAAGACCATCTTGCCGAGTGTCTGATGAAACCATTTCGTCATGAACACAAAATAGGCGAGGTAGACGATCAGGGTTGTGACGGAATAAGCTGAGATTGTAAACATTCCGCTTGTTGCCGGGAGCTTCATCAGCGTGAAAATCGGTGAAACGATGAGATGGTTAAGTCCCCAGACCACCAGCCAATCAAGAAGAAACGCCCAAAACCTGATCCAAAAGCCCGCATATGCCTGCTCGGGCGCCCTCTGTTGTTCGGCTTCCTCTTCTTTGCCGTGAAAGCCTTCGTAAGTCGCGTCCATTCTTTCTTCCCCCCTACTTTGCATAGAGATACATCATCCGCGGCGAACCGGATTGCGAAATGAGTTCTTTCATATTCAGAAAATCAATTTCGCTTTTAAACATTTTCGCTGCGCTCATGGAAAAGAGCGAGCCTAATCCGAATCCTTCCTCGTATGTGATGACTGAAGCGTTTTTCATATTTTTATGGTCCTTTTTCATCGCGCTGATCGTATCATCGTAAAAACCGAGCTCATCAACGAGGCCGATTTTTTTCGCTTGTCTGCCGTCGTAAACACGGCCGTCGGCAATTTTTTTCACATCCGCTTTTGACATGTGCCGGCCGTTTGAAATGACATTGACAAATCCTTCATAAGAATCGTTGACCATTGTCTGCATGATCTTTCTTTCTTCCTTCGTCATGTCGCGGGTCGGGGACATGATGTCTTTATGCGCGCCGCTTTTAATGGTTTCAAACTTGATGCCGAGTTCATCGGCGAGCTTGGAATAATTGACGCTTTCCATGATGACGCCCAGTGAACCCGTGAGCGTTTCCGGTGAAGCATAGATTTTATCGGCGGCCGTTGAAATATAGTAGCCTCCCGATGCCGCCATGGAGCCCATGGATACATAAATCGGTTTCTTGGTTTCTTTCTTTAGTTCTTCCAGTTTTTTATGTATTTCCGCGCTTTCGTACACGCCTCCGCCAGGGGAATTGATTTTCAGCACAATTCCTTTGACGCTTTTGTCTTCTTTCGCACGCTCAACCTGTTTTAAAAATAATCTGTGATCATACCCGCCTGAGCTGAGCAGGCCAGCGGACCCGCCGTTATCCTCAATCGTGCCGTCCACTTCAAGCACGGCGATTTTACTGCCGGGGCTGCCCTTATCCAGCGTCACTTCCTCTGTGTCATCTGTCAGTGATGCAAAGTCAGACCCTGTATCTCCGATATTCTTCAGCACCCCGACGGTCACACTTGCAATGACTGATACGCCGAAAATGCCGAGCGCGATGACGAGCGCAATCCATCTTTTTGCATTCATTTGTTCTCCTCCTTTTCTGTCAATATTCGTACGTTCCCCCGTAAAAAAAGATTCATTTTTTTCATGAAGCGCTTTCCCTTAACGGATAAACAGGAAACATGTTACACTATTGCCACAGGTATTTTAACACAATACCTGCTGGGAGAAAAACGTAAATATGACAGCAAAGGGGAATGGGGATATGACCGATCTTCGCCGCAATGTTTATTTTTTTCACAAACAAAACAACGAAACAAAAGAACAAGTCAGCTCTTTGAAGCAGCTTGCTGAATCGCACGGTTTTACAGTTGCGGCTCAACCGGAGGATGCCGGAATTATCGCCAGCATCGGCAGCGACGGCTCATTTCTGCAAGCCGTCAGAAAAACCGGATTCCGTGATGACTGCCTGTATGTCGGCATCGCTAAAAAAGGGAAAGCCCATTTGTACTGTGATTTTCACAGCGATGATCCTGAAAAAATGGCGGCCAGCATGACCGCGGAACAGCTTGAGGTCAGAAAATACCCGCTCATTCACGTAACGGTGGACGGCAGCAATCATTTTCACTGTTTAAACGAGGTTTCCATCCGTTCAAGCATTATTAAAACGTTTGTGATGGATGTGTTAATTGATGATCTTCATTTTGAGACGTTCAGAGGAGACGGGATGATCATTTCCACCCCGACGGGCAGCACTGCCTACAATAAATCTGTTTCAGGCGCCGTTGTTGATCCTTTGATTTCCTGCATGCAGGTATCCGAACTGGCGTCGTTGAACAACAACACATACCGTACACTCGGATCTCCGTTTATTTTAAGCTCAGACCGGAAGCTGACACTGCAGGTGGTGCAAGGCGGCAATGAGCATCCGATTATCGGGCTTGATAATGAAGCGCTCAGCACGCGGAATGTCAAAAAGGTTGAGATTAGACTATCCGATAAAAAAATCAAAACGGTGAAACTGAAAGACAATTCTTTCTGGGAAAAAGTAAAGCGATCATTTTTATCATAAAAAAAGAGGACGGGCATCACTGCCTGTCCTCTTTTTCATATACGATACGGCCGCCGACGACGGTTTTGACAGCTTCCAATTCATGAAGCTTTTTCGGGTCCGTCCTGAACGGATCACCGCTGAGTACGGTAAAGTCGGCATCATAGCCGGGGGCGATCCGTCCGCGGCTATGTTCTTTATGGATGATGGCCGCGCTTCCCTCCGTGTAAAGCTGAATGGCTTCGCACACGGTCAGACACTCTTTTTCATAATAGGCCGGACCTTCCGGGTGCTGTTTGCTTGTACGGAGCACAGCCGATTGAATGCCCAGAAGCGGATCGGCCGGCTCAATCGGGGCATCTGAACCTCCGGCGCACAGCAGCCCTTTTGACAGCAGTGTTTTCCAGGCGAAAGCCGTTTTCATCCGCTCTTCTCCGAGCCTGTCAATCACCCACGGAAAATCACTGGCCACAAAATGCGGCTGAAGATCAAGTCCGATCGGCAGCCGGGCGGCTCTTTCAATCAATCCGTCATCTAATACTTGCGCATGAATGAGCCTGTCTAGCTGTCCGGGCTTTGCCGGGTATCTTTCGATAACATCCAGCACCTTTTCAAATGCAAGGTCGCCAATCGCGTGCACGGCGATCTCCATCCCTTTCTCTCTCGCTTTATAAACAAGAGCGGCAAGTGTTTCGTCATCATGCACCTGAACGCCGGAAACAGACGGATCATCATGGTAAGGCTTTTTCAATAGAGCGGTTCTGCCTCCGAGCGCACCGTCAGCAAAAATTTTCATCGCTCCGTATTCCAAATAAGGTCCGGTCGATTTATCCAGAGCGCTCCAGCTGTCGACGGCTTCGTGATGTACGAGCAGATGGGCGCGAAAAGGATAAAGGCCGCTGCCGGTTAATGACTCGTACGCGGCAACGGGAACGGACGCGTCTCCGTAGTATGCCAGATCTTCTGAATGCCCGCCGGTCAGGCCTTTTGACCAGCAGTCCGTAATCGCCGTTTGAAGCGCGCGTTTGACATAGTGAAGTGAGACGGGCGGCAGGGCCTGTGTCACAAGCTCTTGGGCTTTATCCAGCAGGAGGCCTGTCGGACCGGTGCCGTCCCGGACGATAATCCCGCCGTTTGGATCAGGTGTTTCGTTTGTAATTCCCGCCGCGCGCAATGCGGCCGAATTAACCGCCGCGGCGTGCCGGCATACCCGCTTCAGCAGGACGGGGCGGTCGGGAAAGAGCGGGTCAAGGTCATGCTTCGTGACGTAATCCGGCTGTTCAAACAGATTTTCATCCCAGCCTTCGCCGATCAGCCATTCGCCATCTTCCAATTCACGCTCTGCTTCTTTTGCGGCCCGCAGTATCGCTTCTTTTGACGTCAGCTGCGACAAATCGAGGCGAAGCTGTTTTTCCCCGTGTCCGATTAAATGCATATGACTGTCCGTAAACCCCGGGAACATGACAGCCCCATGTAAATCGATTTCCTCCGTATCAGGCGAACCGTATGTTCCTTGGAGCTCCCGGAAGCTGCCCGTCTGCCTGACGACGCCTTCTTCGGTATAAATGGCTTCAGTGACATGATTCTTGTCCAGCATTGTATAGATGGTGCCGCCGTGCCAAATCGCTTTCATCCCCGCTCACCCTTTATCCTGTATTATGCTTTTTTATCAGCCTTCAGCCGTTCTTCACGCTGTCTCAGCTCCACACGTCTGATTTTTGCGGACGCCGTTTTCGGCAGGCTTTCGACAAACTCAATTTCTCTCGGATATTTGTAAGGCGCCGTAATCGTTTTTACGTGGTTTTGCAGTTCTTTGACAAGTTCATCACTGCGCTTTTCATCGTCTTGTAAAACGACATAGGCTTTTACGATTGAACCTCTGATTTCATCCGGGCTCGCCACGACGGCACATTCTTTCACTTCCGGATGCTTCACGAGCGCGTCCTCTACTTCAAAAGGCCCGATTGTATATCCGGAGCTGACGATGATGTCATCATTGCGGCTCTCAAACCAAAAGTAGCCGTCCTCGTCTTTTTTCGCGCGGTCTCCTGTAAGAAAGTAATCTCCGCGAATCTGCTTTTTCGTTCTTTCGGGATCTTTATAATATTCCTTGAATAAGGCCGGTGTGCTCAGATGCACGGCGATATCGCCCGTTTCGCCTGTTTCGCATATTTCGCCTTTATCGTTTATAATCTCCACTTGATTTCCAGGGGTCGGTTTGCCCATGCTTCCCGGCTTAATATCCATATCCTTCAGGACGCCGACTAACAGGGTGCTCTCCGTTTGGCCGTATCCGTCTCTCACTTTAATGCCGAAATGCTTCCGGAATACGTCAATGACTTCCCGGTTTAATGGCTCACCCGCAGAAACTGCGCTGTGAAGGGCAGAAAGATCATATTTGTCCAACTCCTCCACTTTTGCCATCAGGCGGTATTCCGTCGGGGTACAGCAGAAGACATTTACTTGATGGCGCTCCAGCAGCTCTAAATACGTCTTGGCGCTGAATCTGCCGTGATAAATGACTCCTGTCGCGCCGCTTCCCAGAATTGCGAGCAGCGGGCTCCACACCCATTTCTGCCAGCCGGGCGCCGCGGTGGCCCACACTGTATCGTCTTCAGAAATATCCAGCCATGCACCGGCTGATGTTTTTAAATGGGCAAAGGCCCAGCCGTGTGTATGTACAACGCCTTTAGGCTGGCCGGTCGTGCCTGAAGTATAGGACAAAAACGCCATGTCTTCTCTTGTTGTATCAGCTGTTTGAAAACTGTCTCCATCCGCTTCAATCGTTAGGAGGTTTTTCCAGCCGGCATCATTTTCACCGATTGACAATGTCACCAGCTGTTCGGTATTCACCTCGTCAAACGCGTTTATAAATGAAGGATAAACGATAGCGCCTTTCACTTCGGCGTGTTTGATCCGGTATTCAAGGTCTTTGGCGCGCAGCATTTCCGAGCAAGGAATGACGACCATCCCCGCTTTTAAGATCGCTAAATAAACGGCATACGCTTCAAGCACTCTCGGAACCATGACAATCAGCTTATCGCCTTTTTCAAATCCGAGACCTTTCAGGCGGGCTCCGATTTTATTCGTTTCTTCCATCAATTTTTCATACGTCCAGACTTTCTTGCCGCCTGTTTGATCTTCCCAAATAAGCGCGTTCTTCTCTTTGGAACGGCTGAACTTTTCGATTTCATTTACAAGGTTATAGTTCTTTGGGGCGATTAAATCTTCTCGTTTTAACACGAACAACTCCTCACTTTCTTTCCCCATTATACATAAACATAGGCCATTACAATAAAAATATGCATAAATTGCTTCCCGCCTTCTATCTATACTCATGAAAAAAGAGCGGGGAATTCCCCGCTCTCTTAGCCATTATGTGAAGTTGTGATTAAAACTGCTGCTGGCTGCTTCCGCCCATGCTTTGCTGAGCAAAAGAGACAAGACGTTTTGTGATTTCTCCACCGACAGAACCGTTGGCGCGAGAAGTTGTTTCCGGTCCAAGGTTTACACCGAATTCAGAAGCGATTTCATACTTCATTTGGTCGATAGCTTGAGCAGCGCCTGGCACTAAAAGCTGGTTGCTGTTTCCGCTGTTTGATTGTTGTGACATGTGTATCACCTCCTTGTGAGTATAGAATGTGATAAAACACATGTCTTCATTCAAAAAAACTTTGGTAATTGTATACAGTTTTAAAACAGGCCGGCAAACTTATCGTGAGCTTCCTGCTCTGAGTAAACAGTGATGGTTTCGATGCCGGCGGCCGCCTCTGCAATCAGCGGTTCAAAATCAACGAAGCTTTCGAAGTGCTCGATTTTTTCTTTTTTCGGGCGTGTTTTCGGACTTGGCGGCGTAAAGATGGTGCAGCAGTCCTCAAACGGCTGAATGCTTGTTTCATAAGTGCCGATTTCTTTTGATTTCTCGATGATTTCTGTTTTGTCCATTCCGATTAAAGGGCGCAAAATCGGCGTTGCCGTCACCGCATTGATCGCATACATGCTTTCAAGCGTCTGGCTCGCTACCTGCCCGAGGCTTTCTCCCGTAATGATCGCGAGCGCTTTCCGTTCTTCTCTGATTCTGTCCGCGATTTGCAGCATAAGACGCCGCGTCGCCGTCATCGTATAGTTCTCCGGGATTTGTTTTTGGATGAGTTCCTGCGTCTTTGTAAACGGCACGATATGAAGTGTCATACTGCCGCCGAACTTCGCGAGGCATCCCGCGAGATCCATGACTTTCTGCTTTGCCCGTTCACTCGTATACGGCGGACTGAAGAAATGTACGGCTTCAACTGATAATCCCCGTTTCATCGCGTAAAAACCGGCGACCGGACTGTCAAAACCGCCGGAAAGCATCAGCATCGCTTTACCCGCGGAACCGACAGGAAGGCCTCCGGCGCCTTTTTCGTTGCGAATCGTCAGGAATGTCGCTTCCTCCCTGATTTCAATCCGAAGCGGAATATCGGGATGTTTCACATCGACGGTTAATCCATCCGTGTTTTTCAAAATATGGCCGCCGATTTCAGCGTTCATCGCATTCGTATCTAATTCAAACTGTTTGTAAGCCCGTTTGGTCTCGACCTTAAACGTATTCCCCGGTTTATATTCGCCTTCTATCGCGGCTAAAGCCGTTTTTTTAATGTCTTCCAGCTTGCTTTCGCATTTAATTGCGAGACTAAAGCTTTGAATGCCGAATATATTCTTTAATAAGGAACAAATTTCCTCCGGGTTTTCTCCATTAAGTGTAATTGACATCCGGTCCCGGTTTGAAAAGTATTTTACTTTTTTATAATCCTTTAATACCAGGCGGATATTCTGTTTTAATCTTTCAATAAAACTGCGTCTGTTTTTTCCTTTTGTGGATATTTCACCAAAACGGATTAAAATATGATCGTAATTCATATGCTACCTCATCATTTTTTTTAGTTTTTGAACAGCCGGCACCAGCGCGGCCATAAACGGCTCCGTGATGTCAGCCGTATGGCTGAAGTTCAGGCTGACTCTTATGCTGCTTGATGCAATCTGTTCGCCTTTATTCATTTGCAGAAGAACACGGCTCGGTTTGTGCTCTCTTGCCGAACATGCCGCGGTTGTGGAGACATATATTCCTTTTTCCTCAAGCATGTGCAGCAGCACTTCCGCCTTCACGCCCGGAACGGAAAAATTAATGATATGCGGCGCGCTGCTTTCAGCGGGGGTGTTGATGACGACCCCGTCCGTCCCGCTCAGCCTTTCCATGAGCGCATTCTTGGCAGCCTCCACGGAAGAAAGCTGCTCGTTCATGTCACGCGCGGAAAGATTGATCGCTTTCGCAAGGGAAACGGCGCCTGCCGTGTGTTCCGTTCCGGCGCGGACGCCTTTTTGCTGCGAGCCGCCTGTTATAAGCGGAATGAGCCGCGTTCCTTTTTTGACGATAAGCGCTCCGGTCCCTTTTAAGCCGTGAAACTTATGCCCTGAAACGGTGCAAAGGTCAATGCCCGCTTCTTCTATAGACAGGGGAACTTTATGAATGCCCTGCACATGATCAACATGAAACAGAATATTCCGGTGCTGCTTTAAAAACCCGCCGATTTCCTTTACGGGCTGAATGGAGCCGACTTCGTTATTGACATGCATGACGCTGACGATTATCGTATCCGGCCTGATAGCCGATTTGACGTCTTTCAAAGAAACGAAGCCGTTTTGATCGGCCGGAAGATATGTGACTTCAAAGCCGAACAGCTCTGTCAGCTGATCAAGCGTCTCCGTCACAGAAGGATGCTCAATCGCCGAAGCAATGATATGTCTTCCTTTACTCATGTTTGCCCAGGCTGCTCCCTTTAACGCAGCGTTATTCGCTTCAGTCGCGCCTGATGTAAATACAATATCATAATTTTTTAAACGCAAGGTTTTTTTTATTTGCTGAGCGGCCGCTTCAAGGAGCTGTTCCGTCTCAGTTCCTAACCGGTGCAGAGACGAAGGATTGCCGAAATAACGGCTGCTCGTCTGTTTGTACACATCCAATACCTCTTCATACGGCTCGGTCGTTGAGCTGTTGTCTAAATATATCATTTTTTTTACTCCTTTAATGAAAACGGTACATCGTATGATATTTATGCTACCATAACAAAAGTAAATATAAATTCGCAATAAATCGAGTATTGACTTCTCTGTACATTGCCATATAATAAGTAATGTTCGTTTTGTTATATTATCTGACAATTAATTGACAGAATATTTCAACATAGTATTTAGGAGGATTTTTATGAAACACTCACTACCTGTCAAAGATACCGTTATTATCGGTTTCATGCTTTTCGCACTTTTTTTCGGGGCAGGAAATATGATATATCCGCCGGAGCTCGGGCAAGCGGCGGGGCATAATGTCTGGAAAGCGATGGGCGGTTTCTTACTGACCGGCGTTGGTCTGCCGCTTTTGGGTATTATCGCCATCGCATTAACGGGCAAAGACGCGAAAGGGCTTGCCGATAAAGCTCATCCGGTATTCGGGACTATTTTCACCGTTGTGCTTTATTTATCAATCGGGCCGCTTTTCGCGATTCCGAGAACCGGAACCGTTTCATATGAAATCGGTGCAGTTCCGTTTTTAAGCGGCATTCCGGAAAGATTATCTTTATTTGTTTTCACGTTGATCTTTTTTTCTATTACGTATTATTTAGCTCTTAACCCGTCCAAAATCGTGGACAGAGTCGGAAAGATTTTGACTCCTATTAAATTCGGTATTATTTTAATCATCGTCGTAAAAGCCATTGTCACTCCGATGGGCGGGCTGGGCGCCGTACATCAGGCATATTCCGGAACGCCGGTGTTCAAAGGATTTTTGGAAGGCTATAAAACAATGGATGCGCTCGCCTCAATCGTCTTCGGCGTCGTTGTCGTCAACGCTGTTAAAAGCAGGGGCGTCACCCAGCGTAAAGCGCTCGCCGCCGCTTGTATTAAAGCGGGTCTGATTGCAGCGGCAGGTTTGACATTCATTTATTTATCTTTGGCCTATTTGGGAGCGACAAGCACGGACGCTGTGGGGCCGCTCGGCGAAGGCGCAAAGATTTTATCAGCTTCATCTGATTACCTGTTCGGTTCACTGGGAAACATCGTTCTCGGCGCCGCCATCACCGTTGCGTGTTTAACGACAAGCATCGGGCTTGTCACATCTTGCGGCGAATATTTTTCAAAATTGATTCCCGCTTTATCATACAAAATGGTGGTGACGATTGTCACGCTCTTCAGCCTGGCGATTTCAAATTTCGGACTTGCTGAAATTATTGCATTTTCAGTTCCTATTTTATCAGCCATTTACCCGCTGGCGATTGTCATTATCGTCCTTTCCTTTATTGATAAAATGTTCAAGGAAAGACGCGAAGTCTATATCGCCTGCCTGATCGGAACGGGGCTGTTCAGTATCCTGGACGGTTTGAAGGCAGCCGGCATTCCGCTCGGATCATTAGATTCATTCTTAAACGCAAATCTTCCGCTTTACAGCATGGGAATCGGCTGGGTGCTTCCGGGCATTGCCGGAGCGATCATCGGCTGCATCATCACATTTTTTACCAGCCCGCCCATCGAATTAAATAAAGCAAAATCGTAACATTCAGCGCCTGCGGTTTGATGTATATCAGCCGCAGGCGCTTTTTATATTCCGTGAGAAACTAAAAAACTGCACCTCTGATTTCCATCAGGGTGCAGTTTTTGCTTATGCGTCTATGAAGCAGATTGATCAGCTTTAATTTTTTTCACGGCGCCGGGAGCTGCTTTTTCAACAGCATCTGCCGCCATCTCATAAGCTTCATTATAGCGGTAAGCATAAAACAGCCGTTCCGCTTCTTTCAGCTGTTCGGATAAAATATGATTCTGGCTTCGGAAGCGGTTGCCGTACTGGATGATCCGCTCAATCAGCTTCACCTGAATCACAAGATCTTCCGCCTCTTCACTGACTTCCTCAACCACCTTTTCGGCTTCAGCCAGATGTTTGGCGGCTTCCTCCATGTTCAGCGGCAGCTCTTCCAATTGGCTGACGGTTTCTTCTATATGATGATTTGCCGTCTCGAGCTTGTCCTTGACTTGTTCAGGAATTCCCGGCACGTTGCTTTTTTGCAGCATTCGGGCCGTGTCAGAAATGGTTTTCCGAAGATGCATCAGCGTTTCCCGCGCCTGCAGTTCTTCTTTTCTGAGCGCCTGCAGATTTTCACGGTATTCGGCATGTTCTTTCTGAGCCTCTTCCATCTGCTTTTCGATGGCCTCGACTTCTTCAATCAGCAGCGAGTAAGCTACATGCTCGCCGTCAAGCTTTTCTCTCGCCTGCTCAAGGAGCCGGCCGATCGTTTCCAGCTGTTTTTCGAAGGCATGCTGTCTGCCGATTTCTCCCGCCGTCAGCTGATAGCTTTCCTTGACGAGCTCCGTTTCGGTTTTTGTGCGGTCTTTTTCTTCCTCAAGCTTCTCATACGCGATGATCAGCTCAGGCATTTTGCTTAATACGGACTGTCCGGCTTCCACTTCGCCTTCCAGCTGTTCATACATCGATTGAATGGTTTCATCAATCAGCTGAAGGATGGCGGACGCTTCGTCGACATCCAATTCTTCTAAAAGCGCGTTTTCGGCCCGTTTCAATTGATTTGTGAGGGTCTCCAGCTCTTTTTCGATTTGAATATGCTCCAATTTGTAGCCTTTTTCCGTCATTTCCCGGTAGCCGTCTTTCAGCTTGGCAATTTGGTTCGGCACGGTCTGTTTACAGTCCGCAAGCAGTTTCGGAACGTCATCTATGTATGTCTGAAGCTGATCCAGTCTGCGGTCCTGTTCAAGCAGCACTTTTCTCGCTTTGATGTAATTGCCGCTTTCCGTCTCTTCTTCGAACTCTTTTATGCCGCTCCAGATTTCGTCGAGATCCGTCTCCAGGCTGTTATAAAGCTCTCCGTAGAGATGGCTGTACGCCAGAAGGTTTTTCCGCGCTTTTGAATACCGCTCACGCACCTGTTCAATCTCTCCGCGGCTTTTTTCCTCGCTCGTCACAAGGTCGCTGATCTCACGCAGTATGCCTTCTATATTTGATTCGGCAGCAGTGAGGAGGTCGTCGATGTGGACAAGCACCTGATTCGCTTTTTTAAACCGATATTTGTCGGCGTTCTCTTCGGCATCATAAAGGAGCTCTTCTACTTTCGGCAGATGGGCTGTGACAATTTCATCCCACTCTTCGCGCCATCTTTCAAAGAACTCTTCCGTCTCTCCGGTCATTTTCAGATGTTTGATCTTGGACATTTCTTCCACTATCGAACGGTTTAAAATTTCAATCTTCCATGACTCCAGCCGGTCAATTTCCGTATAAATTTTTTTCCTGAAAAAGTAGCCCGCCGCAAAGAGCGCGAGCAGTATAACCAATAATCCGATGACTAACTCCATAATGAGCCCCCTTGTTGTTCTCTTAATCTGTCAGGGTGTTTTATGTATTCAGAAAGATTTCAATATATGTATTGAGAAAATCTGTCGTTTTCATTGTTATTATGATACCATGTAACCAACATTTTTTGACCAGAAATCAAAAACTTTTTGCATAATTTCGGCAGGATTCTGCAATTTTTTAATGGAGTGACACAAATGGAAAAACGAGACGCTCATATCCACACCCCTTTTTGCCCTCACGGCTCGAAGGATGCGCTGAAACAATATGTCGAAAAGGCCCTGGAAAGAGGCTTTGACTCGATCACATTTACAGAGCACGCCCCCCTTCCTCCGTCATTTCAAGATCCCGTACCGCTTCAGGACAGCGCGATGGATCTCAGACAGATGGAGGTTTATTTGGAGCGGCTGTCACAGCTGAAAAAGGAATACGATGGACAAATCAGCATTCTGACTGGGCTAGAAACCGATTTTATCACAGGGTATGAAGAGGAAACTGCGGCGTTTCTGAACACGTACGGCCCCTCACTGGATGACGGCATTTTATCCGTTCATTTTTTGAAGACCGGCCCGTCTTATATATGCCTCGATTTTGACGAGCACGCCTTTCAGCAGCTTGCCGACCGCTTCGGAAGCGTTGAAGCCGTATATGAACAATACTATGAAACTGTGTATTCTTCCATTGTAACACCGCTCGGCCCCTTTAAGCCAAAACGGGTCGGCCATATCACGCTCGTCAAAAAATTCGTGCGCCTTTTCCCTTATAGCATGTCACCTCAAATAAGAGAGCTTGCGGCCCGCTGTCTTGACGCCGTGAAAGAACACGGAATGGAGCTGGATGTGAATACATCCGGGCTCAGAAAGAAGTTTGCCGGGGAAGTATACATGGAGGATTGGATGGCTGAGACGGCGAAGCAAAAAAAAATCCCGCTCATATTCGGGTCGGACGCCCATCAAGCGGAAGATGTCGGCAGTTCCTACGAAACGTACAAAAACATCATTACTTCATAAGCGCCGCATCAGGCCGTCGGAACACGCTTTCGATCCAGATCTTCACCTCTTCAAAATACCTTTTATAAAAGTACGGCTCATGAGGCTGCATATAGAGCACCTCCGTAATATATTGAGGCTGGAGATACGGCATCATCAAGAGGGATTTCAATTGCAGAATAAAATGCGGCACGGGCAGCGTCAGCCGTCTATGGCGTGACTGCCCTTCTTCAATCACCAGCTGGAAAATATATTTTTCTTTCATTAAGTAAGTAGACATAATTTCCCTGATAAGCACGGAATCAATCGTCACTTCCCGGTATACAAACCGCGTTAATTGACGGTTATCGTGCTGATAGGATAAAATATCGAAAATCACCCGCAGGATGCGTTCCTGCGCGTCTTCACCGTTCATACTGACGGCGGCTTTTTCCAGCGCTTCAGTATAGCCTTCGTAAAACTCGGAAACTAAATGTTCCATTAATCCGCCTTTCCCTTTAAAATAGTAGGAGATGTGCGCAACATTTACATCAGCTGACTTTGCGATTTCACGGACGGACGTGCCGGAATAACCTTTTTGGTTAAACAGCTGGACAGCGGCGTTAATAATTTTGTCTTTGGTGCTTACTTTCATACGGCTCACCCCTTTATGTGTAACAATTCAAGCAGAAAGGCGCCGTTCCTGTAAGAACTTCTCGACAAATGCCGGCAGAACGGCCGGAACTTTGTTTGATATTATAGAAAAAGTGAGGGTTTTCCATGTTTCATGTCGAAAAACAATCCGGAGATAAAGAAAAAAGTTATCAGCTTCTGCTTAAACAGCTCGAAGCCATGACAGAAGATGAAACGGATGCGATCGCAAATTACGCGAATGCGTCAGCGCTTTTATACCATTCATTACATGAAGTCAACTGGGCGGGGTTTTACTTCGCTAAAGAGGGCGAGCTCGTGCTCGGACCGTTTCAAGGACTTCCTGCCTGTGTGCGCATTCCGTTCGGCAGAGGCGTATGCGGCACTGCCTACTCTAATGGCGACGTGCAGCGGATTGCCGATGTGAATGCGTTCCCGGGACATATCGCCTGTGACGCGGCTTCCCAGTCAGAAATCGTTCTCCCGATCCGCGTAAACGGTGAAGTGATCGGTGTGCTGGACATTGACAGCCCCGTGAAAAACCGTTTTGATGAAACGGATGAAACCTATTTAGCAAAGTTTGTTGAAACGCTTGAAAAACGATTAGGATAAAAAAAGGAGCCCGGCCGGCAGGTCGGCTCCTTTTTTATGTCGTCGTGCTGTTTTGATGGATGATCAGCCGGTTTTTGCCGTTCCGTTTGGCGATATAAAGCGCCTCATCCGCTTGCTGAACGAGCAATTTCAACGGCATCGGGCCGGTCTTTGACCAGCAGGAAACGCCGCAGGAAATCGTCACGCGCGGCTCGGTATTTTCCCGGATGGCGCGAACCAGCCTTTTAGCGATGCGTTCTCCGGATGACACGTTGATATTCGGCAGATAGACAGCCAGCTCCTCGCCCCCCCACCTCGCAGCGACATCATGCTCACGAATATGGTTCTTCATAACGGAGGCCACCTGAATCAGGATCGAATCTCCCGTTTGATGACCGTATGTATCATTAATATTTTTGAAATTATCGATATCAACGAGGATGAATACACCCCGTTTATGAATTTTCATGCTGTATTGAATTTTCTCATCCAGATAGGTTCTTGAATACAGCTCCGTCAGCTGGTCTGTCTGAACAAGATGCTCAAGCCTGTCGCGCAGCATGGAGTTCGTAACCGCCAATGTCGCATGGTGAATGAGCGCTTGAAAAAGTTTATACATTTCAAACGTAAAAGCATACAAATCCTTTTTCAATAAAATCGCGAACCCGAAGACGGTGTCATTTTCGATCATCGGCACCGCCATCAGCGAGCCGAAACCGTTTTCGCCGAATACAGTCTTTCCGCTGCCGATAAACACGCCCTTTTCTCCCTCGAACAGCTTTTCTTTCACAATGCTGATATAGGGGTTCGCACGTTCTGTCTTAAAAAAAGCGGTATGTCCCGGAAGCAGATTTTGCGTCTCAAAATGATCAATATGAAAAAAAGCCACTTCTTCCGCATGAAACGATTGGGTCATAATGGCGGCGAGCTCCCGCATCGTATCAGTGAGTCTGAGGCGCTGATTCAGCTGGCGCGATGTTTCATTAATGAGCTCCAGATTCGCAATGCTTTTCTTCGATTGCTCATAGAGCTGCGCATTTTCAAATGCTTTTCCCGCTGCGCCCGCAAGCAGCAGCATTTCACTGAGAGTACTGCACGAAAGAACAGCATCCTGCAGCCCCTCCGTCTTCAGAACCCCGTAAGTCCCCTGCTGGCCTTTGATCGGCAGATAAGCAGATGACCTGCCTTTTCTGAGCAGTCTCCCCGATAAATAAACCTTCAGGGCAGACGGATCGGCATCTTTTCCGTCCATATGTAATTCTTTTGCGGGAAGCTGTCTGTCCGTATCCTGATCCTGCGTGATAAACAGTGAAAAACGGAAAGACCGGAAAGCCGTACTCAAACTTGCCTGCAGTTTTTCCAAAACCTCATTTTGGTCCAAAAGCGAATGGAACATTTCTGTCATTCTGTGAATTTTCCGCTGATGCTTCGTTTTGTCAAACAGCCCGCTTTGTCTCACAGATTGATTAATAAACTGAGTAACGATCTCAGGCAATGATTCCGGGATCGGCAGCCCGCCTTCCGAGCACAGATAAAAGGATCTGCCGGAGGTCTGATTCCTGATCATAAAACGGCCGTCACTCTCTTTCAGCGGAGCATAATGCGGTTCATCTTCTGTTTTTATGGTGAAACGTGTTGATTCTGCCGGTGAAAGGGTCAATGAAAGAGATGTAAAGCAGGATTCTAGAGCTGAGGCCAGCCATAACAGCGAGTCGGATAATGAGACGGATTCAGATTTCGTTAAGAAAAAAGAAAGCATTTTCTGATGAAAGGCCGTCACTTCATCAATTGTTTGTTTTTTCATTTTTATCACCTAAACATGTACTACTCATTTTTGTACATTATATCATAAACCGGCACTCTTCATGGAGAAATGGTTGACGGCGGTGGGGAAAAATCATATAATGTTCTTTGTGTGAAATATTGCAGCCTTTTTGTTCAGCTTCTGTGTTTGCATTTTGTTCCTTAGCTTTAAGGTGTATCGTGTAACTCTCTGCTGCTGGAGCGAGGATACATGAAAACAAAATGTGCACGGTCGGATCGAACAGACGGTTTTTATTTTCCACAAAATAAAACCAAAGGAGGAGTCACATTATGGCTCGCTATACAGGTCCATCTTGGAAACTGTCTCGCCGTTTAGGAATCTCTCTTAGCGGTACAGGTAAAGAATTAGAAAAACGCCCTTACGCACCAGGCCCCCACGGTCCGGGACAGCGTAAAAAACTATCAGAATACGGTTTGCAATTGCAAGAAAAGCAAAAACTTCGTCACATGTACGGTGTAAACGAACGTCAATTCCGCACATTGTTTGACAAAGCTGCAAAAATGACTGGTAAACACGGCGAAAACTTCATGATTCTTTTAGATGCACGTCTTGATAACGTTGTGTACAAGCTCGGTCTTGCACGCACTCGCCGTCAAGCTCGCCAATTAGTTAACCACGGTCACATCCTTGTTGACGGAAGCCGCGTTGACATTCCGTCTTACCAAGTAAAACCTGGTCAAACAATCGGTGTTCGCGAAAAATCAAGAAACCTTTCTATCATCAAAGAATCTGTAGAAGTAAACAACTTCGTTCCTGAGTACCTTACTTTCGACGCTGAAAAGCTTGAAGGTACATTCACTCGTCTTCCAGAGCGCTCTGAGCTTGCTCCGGAAATTAACGAAGCGCTTATCGTTGAGTTCTACTCCCGTTAAGTAAAACGCTCTTTAAAGAGCATTGGATTAAACCCCGGACATGTTGTGATGACAATGTTTCCGGGGTTTTTCTTTTGGGCTGTCAGAATAATGGACAGATGCTCCCTCTCTTTATTAAAAAAAGCCCCGGACAGGGGCTTTTTTTATGTGCCAACTGGCTTTTCAGCTACATGTACATTAGAAAAACCCATTTGACAAGCAGAAGCGATTTTTTACATAATGAATCATCATACCTTACAAAAAAGGAGCGACTGAATGAACAGCATCCCCTCTATCGTCAGCAAACACAAAGCCTATTTTGCGGCGGGGCATACGAGACAGCTAGAATCGAGACTGAACATGCTGCAAAAGCTGAAACAAGCCATCAAAACACAAGAAGCCGATATAACAGCCGCTCTCTATCAGGATCTCCACAAATCCGAACAGGAGTCGTACACGACAGAAATCGGAATTGTACTGGAGGAAATCAGTTTTGTGATGAAGCGGCTGGGAAAATGGGTCAAACCGAAACGAGTCAAAACGCCTCTGACTCACCTAGGCTCGAAAAGCATAATTATCCCTGAGCCATATGGAACCGTTTTGGTGATTGCGCCCTGGAACTATCCCTTGCAGCTGGCGCTTTCTCCGTTGATTGGAGCCATTGCAGCGGGAAACACGGTCGTTCTCAAACCGTCAGAATATACGCCGGCGGTTTCCGCTGTTCTTTCCAAACTCATCAGCAGCGTTTTTCCTAGTGACTATGTCGCTATGGCGGAGGGCGGGCCCGACGTCAGCACTGTGTTATTACAGCAGCCCTTTGACTATATTTTCTTCACTGGAAGCGTTGCCGTGGGAAAAATCGTCATGGAGGCCGCCGCCAAACAATTAATTCCCGTTACCTTGGAGCTCGGCGGCAAAAGTCCCTGCATTGTCCATAAGGATGCTGATATACAGCTTGCCGCCAAACGCATTATCTTCGGGAAATTTACAAATGCAGGGCAAACCTGCATCGCACCGGATTATTTATTTGTCCACCAAGATATCAAAATGAAGCTCACAGAAGAAATGAAGCGTGCGATCAGCGAATTTTACGGCCCTCAGCCTGAACAAAATCCGCAGTACGGCAAAATCGTCAGTGAACGCCACTATCAGCGGCTGCTCAGCTTTCTGAATGATGGCGTCCCGCTTACAGGCGGACAATTTAATCCTGATCACCACAAAATAGCGCCGACGATTCTAGATCAAGTGAGGGATGACTCTCCAGTGATGCAGGAGGAGATTTTCGGGCCGATTCTTCCGCTGTTTACATACGGCGATATCGATGAAGTCATCGAGAAAGTCCAATCGCGCCCAAAGCCGCTCGCCCTGTATCTCTTCACCACAAACAAAGAAACTGAGCGCGCTGTTTTAGAGAACCTGTCGTTTGGCGGAGGCTGTATCAATGATACGTTAATGCATGTTGCGACGCCGTATTTGCCATTCGGCGGCGTCGGGGAAAGCGGCATCGGCAGCTATCACGGATTTGACAGCTTTAACACGTTTACGCACAAAAAAAGCGTCGTCAAACAAACGAACCGCTTCGACTTCGCTTTCCGTTATCCTTCTTCCAAAAACGGGCTGCGAATGATTCGGAAAATACTTAAATAAAAAAGCGCAGAGTATCTGCGCTTTTTATAAATCCTCTATACACCAATTAATCGGTTCGTCTCCTAAATTAAACCTATTTTTAAAAGTTCAAATCGAAGTCTAATAGTAAAAATGAACCAACCCAACTGTAGGAAAGGTTAATCCTCATCACCCTGGTGAGTCCTATAATAATTCTCAGCAGTATAGATATTCCATTCCCAAAAACTTGATCCTTGAGACAAAATATACCTATCTAAAAATATCTCAAAATTAAGTTTCATGGGTTCATATTCAATAAATCCGCGGAACCATAAATAGTTTGGATCTCTGGCATTTTGGTTTTGTGAATTAACAAATAACATCCGTCTAACAGATGTGCGACAGGAATAAACTGAGGCTCTAAAAACCATTTTGCATATACTTTTCAATCTCTTCTAAATTAAGAATATGCAAACCCCCACCCACATTCTCACCGTAAATCAACAAATCAAATATTCTGGCTCCGTTATGCAATTTTAAAAAGGTTTTATAATCTTCAGGAAGTGAGACTTTTATTTTCTTCTCAAAACTCTCAATCTCCAGATCTGTTGCACCTTTAGAGAAAGTACATTCTGTCTCTAAAAGAGTTCCTTCATTCCCTAAAATTTTTAAGCGGCCTTTTTCATCAATTAATTCTTTTAGACCTTGGAGCGTTTTTTCAACAAAAACTGCCATTGAGCCACCTCTTACTTATTAATATTTATCCCACCAAGGATTTAATAGATTTTGGTGCATATCACGAGGGAGAGGATACAAATTATTAAAGTTATTTTTTCCCCATACTTTAGCGGAAGCACATGGTGAATATCGAATCAACTCCAATTCCACTTTGGATCAACTTTGTCTTTTTAGGATAATACGACTTTGAATATGATTTACCTACTTTAATGTCTTTTCCTAAAAATTCTCTGTTATGGAGAAAAACCCTTCCATATTTTCCGCTATAAGTGTTACTTTCATATAAATCGTTTCTGGCTTCAATGACTATAGGCTTTTCGCCAACTATGCTTGCTATTTTAATTGTGGTTGTGTGGATTTTTTGTTGGGGTCATATATTGTTGTGTAGGACATCGTAACTAAGCTAGCTGCTTTAGTGTGCGCTTTCTCTTCTTTTTTCTCAACGACTGGCACATTAACAATGTTGTTTTCTTCTTTAGCTAAGGGGCTCTTATAGGTTATTTCATTGTGGCTATCCTGTTTGGCAAGTTGTCGTGCCTCCTTAATGACGGAAGCCTGGCCATTATTATTGCTCTTAGCCACTCCATTCTTATTTACTGTTAAAGTTTCTTTTTCTTCAAAGGTTACTGGTTTTGCTAATCCAAACGAGTGCTCTTGTGTTGCTTTCGTTTGCGGCGAAAATCCAATAGCAAACAATAGAGTTGCGACAAGTAAACAGATTGAGTTTTTTAACAACCTCATACAAATCCTCCTTCATTTGTTTTCTGGTCTAACATACTATATTTTTACTTTTATTTAAACAATTTGAAAATTAACCCTGCTCCCTTTAATAGGAGTTCCTTTTTGAGAAGTCCTAAAGTAACTGTTTAGTAGAGATTCGCGCTTTGCTTTTGTTTTAACCCTAAATGCCGTCAGGAATCATGGATTGCATATGCCGTTTGTGAGCCATATACGCCGTTAATAAGTTCTTTACCTTTTTATCTAGGCAATGATGGAGATCTGCTGACAAGCCTAAATCCGAACTGAATTCCTGTAGTTGCGCTGCCATGTCTTTTTTATGGATAATAACAGGGTTGAGATTGGGCACCCTTTCAGCCGCACACCTCACATTCTTTCCTAATTCCTCTAAGGCTTGACTAATTATTTTATGTAATCCCTCCAATCATATTCTTTCTAAACTGCCCCCGTACTCAGTCGTTAACCGCCAATCGTTTATCCCGAGATTTACCGGACGCAGTTTACAGAGAACATAAAACTTTTTTCATTACTCGAGAGACGAATACTGCCATAACTTTCTGGGAATATTTGATTTGTAAGAGAATACTGCTGCTGTACCACCCATAAGAGAAAAGCCTCCTACTGTGTTGACTCGCTTAACAGTTGGAGGCTTTTGTCCTTAAATTTAAAGCACCCTCCCCTGCGGGAAAGCGCCTGCCTGTTTATTACCTATTACCATAATACCTTATATAAAAAAATTAGATGAGTTTGCTTATATTTTAAATTTCTTCATCCTTCTAAAGCTGTATATTAAGCTCTATAAGCTTTTTTAAGTCATTCGCATTTCTTGTTTAATATGGAGATTTAAACCACTTATCTAATTTAATTTTTTGAGAACAATAGAAGCGTTTACGTTTGTTTGCGTTCCCCCTGCTAAAGTTTGAAGAGTAACTGCTGCTGCAGAAGTATGATTTACAAGAGTAAGAATGTCACCTGCTGCTAGAGTAATTATGGCCTGACCATTGTTCTGTTGAGTACCAGCTCCTGAACCGTAAACTGTGTTCGTCACCGGCCCTCCATTTACAAATAAAGTGAATTGGTTAGGCTCTACACCCGAGACTGAAAAAGTGACCTCGTAATCTCCTGGAGTGGTTACTATAATTTGAGCTGTTCCAGGGGCATGTGTAATGCCAGCAGTAGTGATTCCAGTTGAGTCAAAAATTACCGGAGCCTCTATAGCTACCGTTTCTGCACTTAGATTGTACACATAAGCATATTCTGATAGCCCAGATCCTGTGGCTCCGGTGGCTCCGGTTGGACCGATATCTCCTGTGGCTCCGGTCACTCCAGTGACTCCCGCCGCTCCAGTT
>NZ_JAHOAA010000002.1:90685-109839 GCF_019039175.1 Bacillus sp. FJAT-27001 | reverse complement strand
CCGGTCACTCCTGTGGCTCCCGCCGCTCCAGTTACCCCGGTCGCTCCCGTGGCTCCGGCTGGTCCCGTGGCTCCTGTGGCTCCGGCTGCTCCCGTGGCTCCTGTGACTCCGGTTGGACCGATATCTCCTGTGGCCCCGGTCACTCCTGTGGCTCCCGCCGCTCCAGTTACCCCGGTCGCTCCCGTGGCTCCGGCTGCTCCCGTGGCTCCTGTGACTCCGGTTGGACCGATATCTCCGGTCGCTCCTGTGACTCCGGTTGGACCGATATCTCCGGTGGCCCCGGTCACTCCTGTGGCTCCGGCTGGTCCGGTTGGACCGATATCTCCGGTGGCCCCGGTCACTCCAGTGACTCCCGCCGCTCCAGTTACCCCGGTCGCTCCGGTGGCTCCCGCCGCTCCAGTTACCCCGGTCGCTCCTGTGACTCCCGCTGCTCCAGTTACCCCGGTTGCTCCGGTGGCTCCGGCTGGACCGATAGCTCCTGTGGCCCCGGTCGCTCCGGCTGGTCCGGCTGGTCCCGTGGCTCCGGTCGCTCCGGCTGGTCCGGCTGGTCCCGTGGCTCCGACTGGTCCGGCTGGTCCTGTAACCCCTGGAATCCCTCGCACCCCTCGTAATCCTCGTTGTCCTACAATAACTTTTGTATAACAGATGGGACAGCACTTACAGCAGTTTGGTTTCGGTAGTTTTTGTTTACATTTAGGGCATCTTCTATGCTGATCATAACCCATCAGCTGCTCATCTCCCTTAATGATTAATATATCATTATAATATGTTTAATTTATAAATAAGTGAGCACTAGTTTGATCCTCATTAAGTTTGTCAGCTGATCTTATATTATTTATCAATTTCTGTTTATAAATAACTCTTCACATTATTGTAATCCCTATTTGAATCGATGGGGACGCAGAAATATTTTGCCTTCCAGTCTACACTGCGGATTTTATCTGTTTCAACAATAAAAATTACATATTTGGCAAAAAATCTTCTCTTTGATGCGTCTGACCGTTTCGCGGGAAACGCCAGAATGCAGAGCGATTTCACGATATTTCACCCCGTCTACTACAAAGACAGTCCGGTGTTTCTCGTCAACTATTTCTTCAGTAGCTCAATCAAGAAAATCAACAATAGATTCACATTTCCAGAGCCATTTTTCTCGGCGGTCCACTTGGCGTAATTCTGCCTGACGTTCGCCCTCTGATCCCCTCGGCATCCCCGCTTCATCTCAAATCGATTCTCAGATAAAAGAGCATCCCCAAACCTTTTGTTTAATATCAGTAAGCATAGATACAACCCCTCCCTGTACCGATTCCTCAAAAAAGTTACTCACTCTATTATTCCCCTCCCTATACTGCTATCACAAAACCCGAATATATAAATCCCATTGTATCCTGAAACTTTCATTTCTATCAGTTGTTATTTTTAATTTTAAAATATCGATTCCTCTTTTTGCTTTTGCCGCTCGTACACTAGCAAATAAGCGTTCATCCTGTCTTTAAACTTCTTTTACAAGTAAAAGGTCAGCGTCTCTTCCGGATTATGCAGCCGTACCGTTTTTTTCTCACACACCAAAAATCCGAGCAGCAGGATAAGTGAGCAATAAACTCGCGGGCCATGTGTTTTTAACATGCGGCACTTATTTCATTCGATAATTAAGCGAGTTGAGACAAAAAGTGGTTTTCCTCTACAGAGTGATTCCTCAGCAACCCTTCCTTGCAAGAGAATAAAAAAAGCACCCAGTCCGGATGCTTCATACATTAAAATCATCGGCCTTCCTTCTTCAATCACACCATACTCAGCTGCGGTTCAAATAATTCATAGTGAATGGATTCCGGCGGTGTATTGAATTCAGAAATCAGCTTTTTCATTTCTTTAATGAATGACGGTGATCCGCACAGGTAAAAATCAGCATCTTTATCTGTCATCACTTCTTCTAACAGCTGTTTGTCAATCCGGCCTTCCCGAAAACGAATGTTTTCTGAACGGTCTTGTTCGGACGGCTCGCTGTAAATAAAGAGGGTGTCAACGGATGAGTGTTCCGCGGCTTCTTCAGCTTCATGCCGCAACGCATGATACTCTCCGCTCCTTGCCGCATGGATAAAGAGAACGTTTCGCTGCGGCTGGGTTTTGGCAACCGTCTTTAACATGCTGATCATCGGGGTAATTCCGACACCGGCACTGATGAGAACCAGATTCTTTTTGGAATCAGGGTCTAATACGAAATCCCCGGCCGGAGCGCTGATCTCAATTGAATCCTTTTCGTGTAATTGGTCATGCAGATATGAAGAAACAATTCCGTCTTTTTTCACGGAAATCCTGTAATAATCCTTACCGGATACATCCGACAAACTGTACTGGCGGATATGCGTATAACCCGTGTCCGGAATGTATACTTTTACACTGATATACTGTCCCGCTTTGAACTCGGGGAGAACTTGTCCGTCTTCCGGTTTTAAATAAAACGACGTTATCTCCTTGCTTTCTTTTACCTTTTTATCAATTTTAAACGCCTTATAGTCTTTCCAGCCGCCTTTTTGCGTTTCCGCTTGTTCATACATGTCCTTCTCAATTCCGATAAAAGCGTCTGCAATGACGCCGTATGCTTTTTCCCATGCCTGAATGACCTCAGGAGCAGCCCCGTCTTTTAGCACATCCTTTATCGCGATTAACAAGTACTTTCCAACGATTGGGTAATGCTCGGGTTTAACACCGATACTCCGGTGTTTATGGCTGATTTGTTTGACGACGGGAACGATGTTTTCCAGCCGGTCAATATTGGCTGCGGCTGCAATCACAGCATTCGACAAGGCCGTACGCTGTGTTTTTTTCTTTTGATTCGTCTGATTAAAGATATTCAGCAGCTCAGGGTGATGCTGAAACAGCAGGTCATAAAATCGGCCTGTGATTTCTTCACCATGCTCTTCTAAGACCGGCACTGTGCTTTTAATGATTTCAATCGTTTTTTCATCGAGCATTCTGAAATCCCCCTAAAGATGTATGCATCTCGATTGACCTGAGAAAAGAATCGTTTTTGAATTCTTTTTTATAGATTTCCCCGTTCAAAAAGGGTTAGCCATTCCAATATGAGGCGGATTCAGGAAAAACCAGAAAAACGAAATTGCATATGAAAAATTGTGGACTTGCCATGGTGTACTTGTCCGATGCAAAATCCTCCTTTTCAGCATTTAATAAAGTACGGGAGGTGAGATGAATGGGTAAAAAATCGAAAGTGTATTACTGTGACCCTAAGTATATTGTGACTGACAAGTATACTGACAAAGAAGTGGTTTACGTCCATCCCATCAAACACATTAACAGAGAGCATATCCGTTATGTTCCCCGCCACGTTTATAAGGAAGAAACAATTCACGAAGTCATTGATCCGGGCGATCCGGGGAAATGCGGGTGTAAAAAGCAGAAAAAAAGACGCAAAAAGTAATTGGTTCGATTTCTTGCCTTATCTCAGGTTAAACACGTAAGTTTAAACAGACCTCCGTACCTTTTGGCTCCTCTTTTTCAGAGGGGTCTTTTTTCATAAGCAAATACGTTGTGAGGCGGGAATCTGCCTGATATTCTTGTCATATACAAATTCACAGGAGGCATGATGTATGAGCAAAAAAATCGCAGTTCTGATGACAGATCAATTTGAGGATATTGAATATACAAGCCCGGCGGAAGCATTTAAAGAAGCGGGCCACAGTGTGGTGACAATAGATTTGGAAGCTGGGAAAGAAGTGACGGGCAAGCACGGTGAGAAAGTAAAGATCGATCAAGCGATCTCAGACGCAGACGCCAAGGAATTCGATGCGTTATTGATTCCCGGAGGCTTTTCACCGGATCTTCTGCGCGGAGATGACCGCCCGGGTGAATTCACTAAAGCATTCGTGGAAAATCAGAAACCCGTTTTCGCGATCTGCCACGGCCCGCAGCTGCTGATTGATACCGACCTTCTTAAAGGAAAAGATATCACGGGATTCCGCAGCATCCGCAAAGATTTAATCAATGCCGGCGCACATTATAAAGATGAGGAAGTCGTCGTGAGCCATAACATCGTAACAAGCAGAACACCTGACGATTTGGAAGCCTTTAATCGTGAATCATTGAACCTGCTGAAATAAGAGAAAAAAAGCACAGACCCGTTCAGTCTGTGCTTTTTTTATGGACTTTTCACCGGCTCTCAAAAAACACCATCAGTTAGACTATTCTCCGGCCCATCCATCATAAGTAAAATAAAAAGAGAATGTTTTAAAACCCGACAGGAGGTTCGCTATGTGGATGATCATTTTGCTGCTTATCATTTTAATCGGTTTTACCGGTAATATCGTCTCGCTTTTGAGAGCGCAAAAACACGCATCTCAAAGAATAATTGAGCTTTTAGAAAAGCAAAGCCGAAAATAATCTGTTAGCGCTGTGTTACCCATAATAGTAATAATAATTCCGGCAGATTTCCTGAAATATGATTTGATGCCCTTTCTCGTTCGGATGAAGACCTTCTGACATGCACATGCTGCGGAAAGCGGGATTATATGGGTCGATGAGATCAGTATCAAATAGATCGGCATATGGTACAGAGAGGAGTGTGCAGGCTTCTTTTTGGGCTTTCACATAGTCAGCCAGCTTCAGGCCCAGTTTATTTTTATCAGTATCACGGCGGACGATTTTTCCTTTTGACATTTTTGCTTGTCTCGTTGGGGTCACCACAATGATGCTCGCGCCTTTATTTCCGCTTCGCAGCTGCTGAATCACTTGGCAGAAGCCTCCGTAAAATGTGGTGATATCCTTTTCATCTGTGCCGATGGGAATGTGGTTGCACCAATCATCATCTGTTCCCTGGACAATGATGACATCATGTCCCTTTGTTTTAAGCGCTTGCTGATAAATGTTATCGCTTCCGTTGTTGCTCATATTAACGCCGCTGACAGACAGATTGGTTATTTCAGCGTTTGTCCGGTCTTTGAGAATGTCACCAAAGCCGTATTCCGCACGCAGCCCCCGGGCGACGCTGTCACCTAAGATCGCGATTTTCGAAGCCTTCCGCAGCCTGCTTATGCTGATAAAGTCAACGCTGATATGCCCGCTGTCCGTGATATGCAAAAGCTTGCTGCTGATGTTTGGCAAAGAGACTGTCTTTCCTTCAGAGTTATAAAAATCCTCATTCAGCTTCATTCGGCGTCATCCCTTCCTTTTTATCCTCCGGCATCTTTTTTGACATAAAAAACGGACACGAACAAACAGCGCCATGTTGTCAGTTCAGTGTCCGCAGATGATGATACTGGATCTTTTATGCAGTTCTCTTGCCATTATAGCAGATCCCCGTTACTTGTAATAGAGTCTGCAGTCAGCATTTAAAACAGCGTTTGCGGCTACGTTTTTGATGAGACCGTCTGCTGCGGGAACGGTGTGTCCGGCGATGCGTCCGTCTTTTGCTGCGGGAACGGTGTGTCCGGTGATGCGTCCGTCTTCTGCTGCGGGAACGGTGTGTCCGGTGATGCGTCCGTCTTCTGCTGCGAGAACGGTGTGTCCGTTTTCTGCTGCGGGAACGGCGCGAACATTTTTTAGAAACCGGTTCTTGGTATAAATACTCCCCTAAACCTTCTCTTTCCGCAACGGCAACTCCATGTTCAATTTCTTTAACAGAAATAGCGTTCAATTCTGTTCACCTCCCTTTTTCTTTACAACATAACGTATGAAATGAACCCCTCACGTGTATAAGCTTATCTCTCATATGAGCGAGAAATAGTCATTTATACAACAAAAAGACCCGTGGGAACGGGCCTTTTGCAGGCATTTTGCCGGGAACAAAAGCAAACTTAAGATCGATTTATTTCTTCCTCTCGCTCTCCGGCTCGGGGTGAATCATTACCTGTGCTTGTTTGAATTCATTCGTAATATCTCTTTCAATGCGGTCACACAGGTCATGCACGTCTTTAATCGTCACGTGAGAGGCTACGACCAGGTGAAAATCAATATACTCCTGCGGGCCGGAGCGTCTTGTACGAAAATCGTGAATTTCAATAAATTCCTGTTGAAATGTTTCGATAATCTTTAAAATTGTTTTTTCTTCCTCTTCCGACAAACGGGTATCAATCAGCGGCGGGAATGCTTCTTTCATTAACTTAAACGCTTCATATATGATATACACCGCCAGCACCATACCTATAATGGGATCAAGTATGTACCACTCCGTTAAGGTAACGACCAAAAGGCTTGCCGCTACGCCTAATGATGTGTACACGTCAGTCAGTAAATGCAGGGCATTTGATTTCATTGCCACGGAATTAACCTTTTCGGCTTCTCTTTTTACGAACTTCGAAACGATCAAATTAATGAGAGCCCCCGCAAGCATCACAACAATTCCCAATACGGGCAGATGAACCGGCGCCGGGTTCACCAGTTTTTGAACGCATTCATATATCATCCAAATCCCTGCCGCAAAAATCAGAATCGTCTCGATAGTTCCCGACAGATTCTCGACTTTTCCATGACCGTACGGATGCCCTGTATCAGCCGGCTTTTTTGAAATCCTGACGGAGATAAAGGCAATGAAGGCGGCGATCAAATCTAAAAAAGAATGAATGGCTTCAGAAAGTATCGCGACAGATCCGGTTATTATACCCACCACTATTTTGAGCATGACGACCAGGGAATTGCTTATAACCGATAAAAAAGCGATTTTAGAGGTGTTTTCCACCGTGATCCTCCTCTTTTTAACTTCTTGAATTTATCGTATCAAACGGCATTCGTGTGGGTCTACGGCAACGTTTTTCACAAAAGCCATACATGTAACTCACCATAAACTAAGTTGGAAAGCGACAAAAACAGGCGCACCTTTCTTTCAGCACTCAAGTCCCATTGACAAGATATAACCGCTTACATTATAGTAGTTTCATGAATAACCACTACGGAGGATGTTTATGGAGGATGTTTATGGAGGATGTTCTGAAAGAATTACAGAAATTTGGATTTTCTCAATATGAATGTAAAGCATATATCGGCTTGTTGAAACACTCGCCTGTTACCGGATATGAAATCAGCAAAAGGTCAGGCGTTCCCCGCTCAATGATCTATGAGGTATTGGGGAAATTAGTTGATAAAGGCGCTGTCCATATTGTGCCGTCTGATCCGGTTACATATGCCCCGCTTGCCGGAAAGGAATTAATCGACCGGCTCCGGCATGATTTCGAGAGTTCATTCGGCTACCTTGAGGAAAAGTTATTGGCACTGGAAAGCGAGCAGGAGATGAATGTCATCCGCCGCATCAGCACGAATGATCATGTCATCAATGAGATGAAGGATATGATTGAAAAAGCCGAGGAAGAGTTGTGGCTGTCTGTCTGGGAACAGCAGATTCCCTTTATTCAAGAAGCCGCTAACAAACGCGCCGCCGAACAATTGCCCGTCTTTTCGATTGTGTTCGGCCCTCCGGAAGTGAAGCTCGGAAATACGACAAATCATAATATGTCTCCTGAAGTGGCGGAGAAACGGATGGGCGGAAGATTAACGATAGCTGCCCGCGATAATAAAGAAGTCTTAATCGCCAATTTTTCTCCGCAGACGAATGCCTGGGCCATTAAATCAGAAGATCCCGCTCTCGTTCTCGTGGCTATGGAATATATGAGGCACGATCTGATGTTCGCGGAGCTTGTGAAAGAAGTCGGGGCTGAGAAAGTTGAAGGCCTGATGAAACAAAACCATTCGTTATTTCATGTCGTCACCGGAAATCGGTTCATATAAATGTGAACCGTATTTTCTTTGATTTTTTCATTAGTCGTTATCATTATAATCTCTATGAAAGGAGTATAAAAAATGATTAACACAGAAGTGCAAAAAACCGCCGTTTCCCGGGAAATGAACGATACGTTTTTACAGGGGGTGCGGGATTGTGTGCCTACGCTGCTGGGCTATATGAGCATCGGTTTTGCTTTCGGCATCGTTGGCGTTGCCTCTCATCTAAGCATTCTTGAAATTTGTTTGTTATCTTTGTGTGTCTATGCCGGCGCCGCCCAATTTATTATTTGCTCGCTCCTTGTTTCCGGGAGTCCGATTTCCGCCATTATTTTAACGACGTTTATCGTCAATCTGCGGCACCTTCTGCTGAGCCTGACCATCGCGCCGTATTTCACGAAATACTCTTTGACGAAAAATATCGGCTTCGGGGCTTTGCTTACTGACGAATCTTTCGGAGTAGCGGTGAACAAAGCGGCTCAGAACGGCAGGTTATACGATAAGTGGATGAACGGCCTCAATATAACCGCTTACATGTGCTGGGTTATTTCCTGCGTGATGGGCGGGCTTCTCGGACAATGGATATCTGATCCTTACGCGCTCGGCCTGGACTTTGCTTTGCCCGCTATGTTTGCGGCGCTGCTTGTGCTGCAATTGCAGTCGTCCGCTTCGGAAAAACTGAAGCACAGCCTCTCCTTAATTCTCTATATGATCATTTTTATGGTCTTGTTATCGTATTTCGTCCCGTCACACATCGCGGTCATCGTCTCAACCGTGATTGTGGCAACGATCGGGGTGGTGACGGACAAATGAGCATCAGCACACAAATGATCTGGATTATACTCGGCTGCATGATTGTTACACTTGTGCCGCGCATTGTTCCGTTTATATTTGTCCGGAACATTCAGATGCCTGAATTGGCTTTAAAATGGCTCTCCTTTATTCCGCTTTGCATTTTGACGGCTCTGGTAACGGAAAGCATGATTGTGAAAACAAACAGCGCTTTGACCTTTGATTGGAAAGCAATGATCGTTCTCATCCCGACATTGCTTTGCGCGATGCGGACAAAAAGCTTATCCATCACGGTCATCACAGGAGTCGTGCTGATGGCCGCCGTCAGGCTGATATGGTGACAATCAAAAGCCTCCATTCCGCAGAATGGAGGCTTTCCCTTTATGATGTCGGATTTTCTTCTTCCGTCTCTGATTCCTCGGCTTTGGCTTCGGCGTTTATGCTTTGCTGCTGTTCCCAATGATCCCGCTGCAATCTTTCTTTTGCGATGGTAAACATGAAATTCACGGCGCAGCACCCCTTCCCTGTTTTGCTTATACTATGTACTGTACTCATTTCCCCGTGCAGTATTCACAAAACATAAAAAAGCAGCCTGCCGCATTGAGCGGCCGGACTGCTTTTTATTTTCAGTACGTGATCAGGAAGTATTTTTTCTTTCCGCGGCGCAGTACGGTAAATTGATCTTCAATGCGGTCTTCCGCAGTCAGAAGATGCCCGATGTCCGTCTGGCGCTCGCCGTTAATGTAAACAGCTCCGTTTTGAATGTCTTCGCGGGCCTGCCGTTTTGAAGGCGACAATTTAGATTCCACAAGCACGTCTACTAAAGACAGTTCTTCAGAGCGGTCTTTTTCAAACGAAGGTACATCTTTAAATCCTACCTTGACGTCTTGAGCGGAAAGCTCTTTAATATTGCCGCTGAACAGCGCCTGGGAGATATGAACGGCCTGCTCAAGCGCTTCGCGGCCGTGTACAAGAACAGTCACCTCTTCAGCGAGACGTTTCTGCGCTTCTCTTTTCTCAGGAGCCGTCTCCGTTTTTTTAGCATAAGCTTCAATTTCCTCTTTTGATAAGAAAGTAAAGTATTTTAAGTATTTGACGACGTCACGGTCATCTGTATTGATCCAGAACTGGTAGAATTCGTACGGCGATGTTTTTTCTTTATCAAGCCAAATGGCGCCGCCTTCCGTTTTGCCGAATTTCGTGCCGTCAGCTTTTGTGACGAGCGGAATGGTAAGACCGAAAGCTTTCGCCCCTCCTTCTTCTGATTTTCTGATCAGTTCAAGACCGGCCGTGATGTTGCCCCACTGGTCACTGCCTCCGATTTGGAGTTTGCAGTTCTTTTCTCTGTACAGATTCAGAAAATCGTAGGATTGCAGGATCATGTAGCTGAATTCCGTGTAAGAAATTCCGGTTTCAATTCTTGAGCTTACAGTATCTTTCGCAAGCATGTAGTTAATTCCGAAGTTCTTTCCGACGTCACGGAGAAATTCAATAATGCTCAGCTTTCCGATCCAGTCAAAGTTGTTCGCTATGACAGCGGGGTTTTCTCCGGCCTCGAAATCTAAAAATCGGGAAAGCTGATTTTTAATTTTTTGCGACCATTCGACAACGATATCCTGAGTATTTAACGTACGTTCCGCTTTTTTGCCGCTCGGATCGCCGATCAGTCCCGTCGCGCCGCCTACAAGCGCAATCGGATGGTGGCCTGCAAGCTGGAAACGGCGCAGTGTCAATATCGGCAGAAGGTGTCCGATGTGCAGGCTGTCAGCCGTCGGGTCAAACCCTGAGTATAAACGGATTTTTTCTTCGTTCAGCTGTTTATTCAGTCCTTCTTCATCCGTCATTTGCTGGATTAAGCCGCGGAATGATAAATCCTCTAATAAGTTAGTCATTTTGTCTGCTCCTTTGTTTATGAAAATAAAAAACGCCCCTTCGTTTAAAACGAAGGGACGATATAATCGCGGTACCACCCTACTAATAAAAGCATAAAAAAGCTTTTATCACTCTTTTTGATAACGGACCGTGTCCGTTCTTTCACTACTGAAAGCCTTGGAATAGCTTTGTTCGCAAAAGCGGTTCATGAGTGTATTCGGCATATCTTATGTGCTGATTTTCACCGGCCATCAGCTCTCTTGAACAATCAGATATCCTACTTGTCTCAATCAAAACCTTTTCGTATGAAGCTTACTCATTTTTAACATAAATAAGATACGATGTCAACGCCGTCTTTAATCTTCCATTGTGGACAGGTCGCCTGCCGGCAGGTTCAGCTCCCACGCCTTCAGCACACGTCTCATGATTTTTCCGCTCCGTGTTTTCGGAAGTTTATCTTTGAATTCAATTTCCCGCGGTGCGGCATGCGCGGCAAGCCCCTGTTTTACAAAGAGGCGAATGTCCTCCTTCAGCTGATCGGATGGCTCATGCCCTTCTCTGAGCGCGATAAACGCTTTAATAATTTCTCCCCGGACAGGGTCCGGCTTTCCGATGACGCCGGCTTCGGCAATCGCCGGATGTTCAACAAGTTTGCTTTCGACTTCAAACGGGCCGACGCGCTCGCCGGATGTCATGATGACATCATCGACTCTGCCTTGGAACCAGAAATAACCGTCTTCATCCATATAAGCAGAATCTCCGGAAACATACCAGCCGCCCGGCATGAAATAAGAATCATATTTCTCTTTATTGTTCCAAATGGAATCCATCATCGACGGCCAGCCCTTTTTAATGGCGAGATTTCCCATTCGGTACGGCGGAAGCTCATTTCCCTGATTGTCAACGATCGCCGCTTCCACTCCCGGAATCGGTTTCCCCATTGAACCCGGCTTGATCTCCATGCAAGGATAATTGCAAATGAGCTGTCCGCCCGTTTCTGTCATCCACCACGTGTCGTGGATGCGCTTGCCGAATACTTTATGTCCCCACTTGATGACCTCGGGGTTCAAAGGTTCTCCGACACTCAGGACGTGACGAAGTGAAGTAAGGTCAAATTTGGATGCCATTTCATCTCCGGCGCCCATAAGCATTCTGAAAGCCGTCGGAGCGCTGTACCAGACGCTGACACCGAGCTTCTCGATCGTGCCGTACCAGTTTTCCGGACTGAACCTGCCGCCGACGATCACATTCGCCGCTCCGTTCAGCCACGGCGCAAATATCCCGTACACCGTCCCGGTCACCCAGCCCGGGTCCGCAGTGCACCAGTAAATATCGTCTTCTTTAAGATCAAGCACCCACTTGCCGGTCTGGTATTGCTGAATCATGGCTTCATGAACGTGGAGCACACCTTTAGGCGTTCCGGTAGATCCTGATGTGTAGTGAAGCAGGTAGCCGTCTCTTCTGTCCATCCATTCGATATCAAGTCTCGTGCTTTCTCCCTCAGCCGCTTTATCATAATGAATGATTTTATCTCCCGCTTCTTTGCTGCCGCCGACAATGAAAATATGCTCGAGGTCGGGCAGGCTGTCCGCCGGAATCCGTTCGGCCAGTTCAGGTGTTGTCACGACAACCTTTGCCTGGCTGTTCAAGAGGCGGTCTTTGACGGCGCCTTCCATAAACGCTTCAAATAAAGGACCGGCGATCGCACCGATTTTAATTGCGCCGAGCATGATAAAGTAAAGCTCCGGCGAACGCGGCATGAAAATAAAAACGCGGTCCCCTTTTTCCACGTTTCCATACCGTCTCAGTACATTTCCCGCCCGGTTCGATTCCTCCATCATTTCTTTAAATGTGTATTTTTCATCCCGGTTTGCGTCCTTGTAATATAGCGCTACTTTGTTTTTTCGAAATGATTCGGCATGACGGTCAATCGCTTCGTACGCCGCATTCAGCTTCCCCGTCTGATGCCAGGAAAATGCCGCTTCGACCTCTTTCCAATCGAAGCTGCGGTACGTTTCCTCATAATTTCGCAGATGATAATTCCCCTTTTCCGCCGGCAACGCTTTCAAATTCATGCAACATCCCCCTTTGCTTATCTATAGACTAATTATAGTAGATGTTCACAGTTTTCTCAATTTTTAAAATATAAATTACAACACTATTGAAAACGCTTTATATTTTGTTATGCTTAAAAGAGATGTGTTTTTATTAAGAACCGACAGGCGGTGAATCAGTGAAACATCATAAAACGTACCATTCTTCATCAATTCAGACAGCAGCCGGCCCTCTTTTAGTAGAAGGGCCCGTTCCTCCAGGGGATCTAGCACAGTATGAGTTTCATGAAGGCCTGACAGCCTTTCGCCTTCCTCATGAACAGCACAAAGCGTTAATCGAGATCGCCGGGCTTCCTGAAGGTCGGATCATTATTGCCAGGGACGGACAGACGATTATCGGCTATGTGACGTATTTATATCCTGATCCGCTTGAACGATGGTCTGACGGAAATATGGAAGACCTCCTTGAACTCGGGGCGATCGAGGTCGCTCCCGGCTACAGGGGCTGTTCTGTCGGAAAAACTTTGCTGACAGTCAGCATGATGGATGAACAGATGGAACGGTACATCATCATGACGACGGAATATTACTGGCATTGGGATTTAAAAGGAATGAAAAAAGATGTGTGGGAATACAGAAAGATCATGGAAAAGATGATGAATGCCGGGGGTCTTGTCTGGTTCGCAACGGATGAACCGGAAATCAGCTCTCATCCGGCCAATTGTCTGATGGCCCGCATCGGCAGGCACGTCAGTCAGGAGTCAATTGAACAGTTCGACAGGCTTCGTTTTTATCAGCGATTTATGTATTGACTGACATACAAAGGGGATAAAAAGATGATTGCAGAACAAATCATGAAACGGGACGTCATCACCGTCTCAAAACACGACTCCATTGAAACAGCCGTCCGTAAAATGAAGATATATCATATCCGCCATCTCCCTGTCATCGACGACGAGCTGCACGTCATCGGTATTGTCACAGACAGAGACATTAAACAGGCCGGCCCCGGCAGCTTTGAACAAAAGGAACGCGGCGCGTTTCTGACAAACAAAGTGGAGACCATTATGAAGCGCAATGTCATCTGCGCCCATCCGCTTGACTTTGTGGAAGAAATATCCGCTTCCTTTTATGAGCACGGCATCGGCTGTCTGCCGATTACGGTAAACCATAAGCTGACGGGCATTTTAACGAAAACCGACGTGCTCCGGACTTTCGTCAGCCTGACAGGCGCGGCCCAGCCGGGATCACAGGTGGAAATCCTGGTGACGGATATGACAAAAAGCCTTGCTGATCTCAGCTGCATGTGCCGTGATCTTCAGCTGCAAATCCTGAGTGTGCTCGTCTATCCCCATGAGTCCGCCGGGTCGAACATTCTCGTCTTCCGGGTGAAGACGATGAATCCGCTCCCTTTTATCCGTGCCGTTCAAGAAGCCGGATACAATGTCTTATGGCCGAAACATTTGAGGGATCAGCCATGAGAGACAGCGTTTTTGTTTACTCGCCTTCTTATCAGACGTATCAATTTCATCAGGAACATCCGTTCAATCAGCGTCGTGTGCTTTTAACATACGATCTGCTTCAGGCGGCGGATGCGTTTGACGAAGGAGATATCGTCACACCGCGCGCGGCCGCTAAAGAAGAGCTGGCTCTCGTTCATACGGAGGATTATATACAGGCGGTGGAACTAGCGGGTGCGGGCCGGCTCCCTGCCGCAGAAGGAGAAAGCTACGGTCTCGGAACGGAAGACACCCCCGTTTTTGCCGGCATGCATGAAGCCGCGTCACTTCTGGTGGGCGGCACCTTAACGGCGGCTGATTATGTCATGACGGGACAAGCAAGGCACGCCTGCAATTTAGGAGGCGGCCTTCACCACGGCTTCCGCGGCAGGGCCTCAGGCTTTTGTATCTATAATGACAGCGCCGTGGCCATCCAATACATCCAGAAGAACTACGGGGCAAAAGTGTTATACATTGATACAGACGCTCATCACGGCGACGGCGTTCAATTTACGTTTTACGACAGGTCTGATGTCTGCACTGTTTCTTTTCACGAGACCGGGCGTTATTTATTTCCCGGGACGGGACAGGTACTGGAAAAAGGAAGCGGGCAAGGCTACGGCTATTCTTTTAACATTCCGCTGGACGCTTTCACAGAGGACGATTCCTTTCTTCACGCTTACAATACGGCCGCCTCAGAAATCGCGGCTTTTTTCAAGCCGGATGTGATTCTTACCCAAAACGGTGCGGACGCCCATTATTACGACCCATTGACACACCTGTCCAATACAATCTCCATTTATCAGGAGATCCCGCGGCTCGCTCATTCATTAGCCCATCAATATTGCAGCGGCAGATGGATCGCGGTCGGCGGCGGAGGATACGATATTTGGAGAGTCGTCCCGAGAGCATGGAGCCGCATTTGGCTTGAGATGAAAGGGATTGATCCCGGGGAGCGCATACCGCAGAAATGGATTGATAAATGGCAGAAGCACTCCCCCTGCACGTTGCCCGCTTTTTGGAGTGATCCTGAACAATTATATCCTCCGATTCCCCGCAAAGAAGAAATTTCAGAAAAAAATGCCCAAACCGTGGAAAAAGCACTTTTTGCCATCCGGTCTGAGCAGCGGTATAAGACTAAATAAAAAACGACCTTATGAGGAGGTCGTTTTTTTGATCACAATTTCTACACGGCGGTTTTCTTTCATATGTCCGGGACTTTTGTTGTCCTTCACAGGTTTCGTATCCGCATACCCGGCAGAGATAAACCGTTTGGCGGAAAAGTCTTCATTCGCGGTAAAATACCGGATCACACTCGCCGCTCTTGCAGACGACAGCTCCCAATTTGACGGAAATTGATAGGTGGAAATCCGGCGGCTGTCCGTATGGCCTTCTACCTGTATGTCATTCGGAATTGTTTTTAAAAGCACCGCGATCTGATGCAGAACCGGCTCGGCGTTTTTCAGCACATCCGCTTTTCCCGTCTGAAACAGAACGGCCTCCTGCAGCACCAGAACCACTCCGCGCTCATCGCGCTTCGCCGTCAATTTCGAACTCAAATGATGCGCTTTTATGTATGTCTTCACGTTTTGTAACAGCAAATCCTGTTCTTTATTTTCGTTTGCTTTGTCTGATGACGCCGGTTCACCCCCGCTGCCTTTTGTATGAATCGATGAAACGGCAGATTGAAATTTTTCCGCGTCTATTTGCGACATCGAAAAAAGCAATATAAAGAACACGAGAATGAGCGTGATCAAGTCAGCGAACGTCACCATCCATCTCGGTGAACCGCCGGAATGTTCCGGTTTGTTTCTTCTTTCAAAACGCTCTTTTCTAAGCTTCATGGACAGCGCCCTTTTTCTTGTTCGCAGGCTGTCCTTTACGCCAGTCTTCTCTTGAGCTGAAGACGACGAGCTGACTTTCGAGGTTGCGGGGATTTTTGCCCGATTGGATGCCGACAACCCCTTCGATCATGACCTGTTTGATGAAAATTTCACTTTCCGTTTTTTCTTCAAGCTTTGCCGCGATTGGGATAAATACCAAGTTGGCAAGCAGCGCTCCGTACAGCGTCGTCAATAGCGCAACAGCCATGTTCGGTCCGAGGGTATGCGGGTCATTTAAGTTTTTGAGCATGAGAACGAGTCCGACGAGCGTCCCGATCATTCCCCAGGCGGGTGCGAAATCACCGGCTTTTTCAAAAACGCGTCTTCCTTTTCTGTGTCTTTCTTCCATCGCGGCGATCTCAGAATCCATCACCAGCCGGATCGTTTCCTCGTCCCAGCCGTCAATCGCAAGCAAAAGCCCTTTTTTTAAAAACGGATCCTTGATCTCACGCGCCTGGTCATCCAGAGACAGAAGCCCCTGCCTGCGCGCCTGCTCCGAAAGGCTGACAAATACTCTGACAAGCTCTTTCACATTGTCATCCTGACGGGAGAATACCTGTTTCAGAACAGAAGGGGTTTTCTTTAAATCCCTCGGCGGAAAGCTGATAAAGATCGCCGCAGCAAGGCCGCCTGTGACGATTAAAAAAGAAGTCAGATCTAAAAATGAACTGATTCCCGCCAGTCCCGTCCCTGACAGAATACCGATTGCGACAATAATACAGCCTAACATAAAGCCAACGGGCGTCAGATAATCAAAACGTTTCATATCTTCTCCTTACTCAAGTAAAAAAGCAAGATTCCACCCCTCAGAGTGAAGCTTGCTTTTCCGTTTTTTTATGACTTGGTTGATTGTCTTAATTCGATGCGGTGAGGCAATTCGACGATATGCTCTTCAACCGGCTCTTTGTTCATCAGTTTTGTCAAAAGTCTCATCGCCACGGCGCCGATATCGTACGTAGGCTGCACGACTGTTGAAAGCTGAGGGCGGACCATCAGGCTCAATCTCGTATTGTCAAAACCGATAATATCAAGATCATCAGGTATCGAAAGACCTTGATCTTGGGCCGCATGGATAATGCCGAGGGCCATTTCATCCGTCGCAGAAAGAATCGCCGTCGGTTTCCGGTCAAGGCCCATCAAACTTTGAAGCGCCTCCATACCGGAATCATAGGTGTAATCGCCTTCCGCTACGAATTGCTCGTTAAACGGAATCGCCGCTTCTTCAAGCGCCCGTTTGTACCCTTGCAGTTTTTTCGAACGGTTGATCGGCTCTTGCATCGGTCCGGAGACGAATGCAATATCGCGATGCCCTTTATCAATGAAAAGCTTAACGGCATCATAAATCGCCTGTTCATAATCAATGGCGACAGAAGGCGTCTCGCCCTGTTCTTCCACTGATGCCGCCAAGACAATCGGCACAGGAGAGCGCTTAAATTCTTCGACATGCTCGTCCGTAATGTTGCCGCCCATAAATACGATACCGTCCACTTGTTTGCCAAGCATCGTATTTAACAGATGCAGTTCTTTCTCAAGATTTTGGTCCGAGTTGCTTAAAATAATATTATATTTGTACATCGTCGCGATATCTTCAATTCCACGCGCAAGTTCAGAGTAGAAAATGCTTGAGATATCAGGGATGATGACGCCGACCGTAGTCGTTTTTTTGCTTGCAAGCCCTCTTGCCACCGCATTCGGGCGATAGCCGAGCCGGTCAATGGCTTCCAATACTTTTTTTCTGGTCGTCGGTTTTACATTCGGGTTGCCGTTCACGACGCGGGAAACAGTCGCCATACTGACATTTGCTTCTCTGGCCACATCGTATATCGTAATGTTGCTCACTGAAACCACTCCTTTTACTGGATACACTTATCCTTATCTATAGCATAAACACTTTATGTAAAGAAATGTCGTACGATTTCGCATTCTGTCGTTTATGATTGTAAGCGTAAGTCAGTAGTGTACATTATTTTTCATTATTCATCAAATTTAAATATCTCTCATGAAATTATACACGTTTTTCCCAGTGATGAAAACGTTCACTTTCATTTTATAATTAAATAAAATGAAGATACGAAAAAAAGCCGCGCGAGGCGGCCTTTAAAGAGCGGAACGTTGTATTATGCTTTTACTTTCAGCATTGGCTTTAATTCGTTCAGCCATTTCTCGAATTCAGGTATATCCATCTGCTGCGCAGAGTCTGAAAGGGCAACGGAAGGATCAGGGTGAACTTCGGCCATCACGCCGTCAGCGCCGATCGCAAGCGCCGCTTTTGCTGTCGGAAGCAGGAGATCGCGGCGGCCTGTTGAGTGTGTGACGTCAACAAACACCGGCAAGTGAGTTTCCTGTTTCAAAATCGGCACGGCAGAAATGTCGAGTGTGTTTCTCGTTGCCGTTTCGTACGTTCTGATTCCGCGCTCACAAAGAATGATTTGGTCGTTTCCTTGTGACATGATGTATTCAGCTGCATTGATGAACTCTGAAATTGTTGCGGCAAGACCGCGTTTTAACAATACCGGCTTTTTAACGGAACCGGCGGCTTTCAGCAATTCAAAGTTTTGCATGTTCCGCGCGCCGATCTGAATGACGTCAATGTAATCAATCGCTTGCTCAATGTGGGCGGGCGTTACGATTTCACTGATCACCGCGAGGTCATATTCATCAGCGACGCGTTTAAGAATTTGCAGGCCTTCTACGCCGAGACCTTGGAAATCATACGGACTTGTGCGGGGTTTAAACGCGCCCCCGCGCAGGATTTTAATGCCTTGTTTTTTCGCTGCGGCCGCTACTTCGGCAACCTGCTCATAGCTTTCTACGGCACAAGGTCCGACGATGAATCTCTGATCGCCGTCACCGATTTTTTCACCTTTAATGTCAACGATCGTATCTTCTGCTTTTTTCTTCCGGGAGACGAGCAACGCTTTGCTGTGATCCTCTTCTTGAAGTTCAAGTCCGGCTTTGAAAATTTCTTTGAAAATATGCTGGATTGTTGAGTTTTCAAATGGGCCGTCATTGCTTTCAATTATGCGGTTAAGCATTGTACGCTCTCTGACAGGGTCAAATCGGTTGACACCCTGTGCTTCCTTTGCTTTACCGATTTCTTTTACAACGGCTCCGCGTTCATTGATTAATTTAAGGATTTCTAAGTTTAGTGCGTCTGCCTGCTGTCTTAGGCTCTCTAATTCCTTGTTGCTCATCTTTTTCATCCCTTCTATGCTATGATTTATTTTAATGGTTAACATGCATCTTACTACAGTTATGCGAAAATAGGAATATGAAATAATAAATTTTTTCACATTCGGCTTTATCACCAAAACGCTTTTAAGCTTTTATGCGTT
>NZ_JAHOAA010000002.1:0-90564 GCF_019039175.1 Bacillus sp. FJAT-27001 | reverse complement strand
AAAAAAAAAAACCGCCGGTATCAACCGGCGGCCAGCAATTATGAAAGGTGCTGCTCTATTGCGTTTTTTGTGATTTGTGAATGAGACGCGTGCCATTTCACTTCGCCGTTTGCAATGACGAATACTTGCGGGCTTTCATGTTTCACGCCGTATGTCTCGGCGATATAGTTTGAAAGCGGCCGGCTGTCCTGCACCTGCAGGTAATAAGAAGGCACTTCCGAATGCGCCGATGCAAAGGCGTCAAACTCCTGAAACGCGGCTTGGCTGATCGGGCAGGTTGTGCTGTGTTTCAAAAACACGAGCGTGTTTTCTTTCTCAGCGGCATTTTTGAACTCTTCCTCAGACGATATCAGCTGTTTTGTCATGTCGGTTATCTCTCCTTATTGAGGATCAGCGATTTGCCTGACCGGCTTTTTCCCCGGCGTCTTCCGCTTCGGCCTTGATGCTTTGGGCCGTGTCCTGCATTTCGCTTCTCGTCTCTTCGGCTTTCTCGGTTAGTGTGCTCTTAGAACGGTCTTTTAAATCCTTCACTTTATTCATAATCTGGCCTGACTGATCAGCTACCAGCTGGGTGATATTAGATGTTTTGTCTTTGGCGATGCTGACATATTGAGAGCCTTTTTCTTTCGCGTCGGCCGTCATTCTGTCCGTCTTATCCTTTAACGCAGAAGCCTGACTGCCGAGATCGTCGCGCAGCTCCTTACCTGATTTAGGCGCCAGAAACAACGCCGTTGTCGCGCCGATAATTCCCCCGATCAGCGTTCCGATTAAAAAATCCTTACTATTGATTCCATCTTTGCTCATTATGATTCCTCCTTAGTGGATTTTTCTTATGATTAAAGCGATGTTTTTTTCTTTTGCTTCCACTTGTCCCATATTTCCATAGCGGCCTGGCTCCAGGTGACAACCTGACTGATCTTATCCTGATTCTCTCTTACAGAGGCCGTAACGGAACCTGCTGCCTGCTTTATGGATGTATTAAACTGCTGGACGGAAGTTCCCACTTCCTGGACAGCATGGACAACCGTATTTAATTTCTCTGATTTTTCCTGAATGTCTTCCGCGAGACGGTTTGTCTTATGTAACAGCTCGGTTGTCTCTGCGGTAATACCTTTCATCTGCCCTTCAAGGCCGTCTAAAGTCGAGGCAACGTTTGTTAAAGTCATCTGCACGGACTTTAATGTTTTGGACAGATAGATGACGAGGATGAGAAATGCAACGGCAATGAGTGCGACACTTAAGTAAAGAATGATGATCATCTAATACCTCCTTAATGCAGGATATAGTGGTATATACCCAATTCTTAAAATGATAAACATATATGAAAGATCTGTATGTATACTATTTCTCCGTTTCTCGGTAAATCCCTTTGCAGCACGCGCAAAAAAGCAGTGAGAGCCCCACTGCTTTTTCGTTACGCTATGACGTTTTCATAGGCTCTCATATATTTTTGAATGTCTCCGGCGCCCATGAAGATCAGCACTGCGCCTTCATGCGCTTTTAACACGGATGTGTCATTTTCTTCAATGAGTTCTGCGTTATCGATTTTTTCCTGAAGATCCGTGATCGTGAGCTTGCCGACGTTCTCGCGGGCTGAGCCGAAAATGTCACACAGATACACGCGATCGGCCGCGCTTAAACTTTCTGCGAATTCATCAAGGAATGATTGCGTCCGTGTAAACGTATGCGGCTGAAATACCGCGATGATTTCACGTTCGGGATATTTTTGGCGCGCCGCCTCAATCGTGACTTTGATTTCAGTCGGATGGTGGGCGTAGTCGTCGATCAATACCTGGCTGCCGATCACTTTTTCATTGAATCTGCGTTTGACGCCGCCGAATGATTCAAGTCCGCGCTTAATCATGTTCACGTCTATCTCTTCATAGTGGCAGATTGCAATGACCGCTAAGGAATTGAGGACATTGTGATGCCCGTATGCCGGGATGTAGAACGTATCGTAAAACGTATTGCGGACAAAGACGTCAAATGTCGTGCCTTCCGTATTTTTCACGATGTTTCTCGCTTGAAAATCATTTTCTTCTCCCGTGCCGTAATACACGACAGGCACATTGGCGTGAATTTTCGGCAGGTACTCGTCATCACCGCAGGCAATGATGCCTTTGTTGACTTGAAGCGCCATGTTTTGGAAAGCATCAAACACATCGTCAATGTTGGCGAAATAATCAGGGTGGTCAAAATCAATATTCGTCATAATCGCATAATCAGGCTGATAGCTTAAGAAATGACGGCGGTACTCGCAGGCTTCAAATACAAAGTATTCGCTGCTTTCATTTCCTCTGCCCGTTCCGTCCCCGATAAGAAACGAAGTCGGCTTCGCCTGCTGCATCACGTGTGCCAAGAGGCCCGTTGTGGACGTCTTGCCGTGTGCGCCCGTTACCGCGACACTTGTGTATTTTTTCATATATTCAGCTAAAAATTTATGATATCTGATGACAGGAATCCCTTCAGCGAGCGCCTTTGCGATTTCCGGATGAGAATCAGGGAATGCGTTTCCGGCGATTACCGTTAAGCCCGGTTTGATGTTATCGGCGCTGAACGGATAGATCGGGATATTTCTTTTTTCAAGGGCAGCCTGAGTGAAAATCTGCTTCTCGATATCCGATCCCTGCACCTGATACCCTGTATCATGCAGGATTTGAGCAAGCGGGCTCATACCTGTCCCTTTTATTCCAACAAAATGATAAACAGTCATAATCGTACCTCCAACAAACGTCTATCTGTTCCCCAGTATATGACGCTCATTTCATTTTGCGACCGCCGCGGGCAAAAAGCCCGCACAGCGGCGCTTCCATTTATTTTTACGTTATCGTCAGTATCTGTAACTTTCTTTTTGATTAAACCTGCCGCATGATATTTCAGCGCGTGACAGTGATGCAGTTTTGATGGTCCATCCACTATCATACCATGTTTGTGAGAAAAATGAACGATATTCTTATTCTTGAGCAATGTCAGCGGCCGTAATCAGCACTTCACGGGGTTTGCTGCCCTTCGCTTCTGAGATCATGCCTTCGGCTTCCATCATGTCAATCAGCCTCGCGGCGCGGTTATAACCGATTCTGAACCTTCTTTGAAGGCTTGAGGTGCTGGCGCTGTTTTGCTCCACGACGAATTGGCACGCCTCAGGAAACAGTTCGTCTTCTTCCTTGAGGGCGGTTCCCTGCCTGATCAGTTCTTCCTGTTCAAACAAATAAGAAGGCGGCAGCTGCTTTCTGACATGAGAGACGACGCGGTCAATTTCTCTGTCGGATACAAAGTTGCCTTGCAGGCGCACCGGTTTTCCGGTACCGTTTTCCCAGTACAGCATGTCGCCTTTTCCAAGCAGCTTTTCCGCTCCCGCCATGTCGATGATTGTTCTGGAATCTACCTGGCTTGAGACGGAGAATGCAATCCTCGTCGGTATGTTTGCCTTGATCATTCCGGTAATGACATCGACAGACGGACGCTGTGTCGCGACAAGCAGATGAATGCCGCAGGCTCTCGCTTTCTGCGCGATTCTGGCAATGCTTTCTTCCACATCGTTCGGCGCAACCATCATTAAATCAGCAAGCTCATCAATGACCACTACGAGGTACGGAAGCTTTTCGCCTGTCTTATGATCGGCGGTTAATTCATTAAAGCGGCCGATATCTCTCACACCCGAATGGGCAAACAGTTCATATCGCCGTTCCATCTCTTCCACAACCCATTTTAACGCGGCGGTCGCGGCTTTGGCGTCCGTGATGACGGGGCTGACCAAATGCGGAATTTGGTTATAAGGCGCAAGCTCGACCATTTTCGGATCAATCAGAAGCATTTTGACATCACTCGGATCCGCCTTATAAAGCAGACTGACCAAAATGGTATTGATGCAGACGCTTTTTCCCGATCCTGTCGCACCCGCTATCAACCCGTGCGGCATCTTTTTCAAATCAATGACGACCGGGTTTCCGGAAATATCGACACCGAGCGCGGCTGTAAGCGGAGACGGATTCGTCCTGAAAGCGGCGCTTCTGATCATCTGCCTTAAATCAACGACTTTGCTTACGCGGTTCGGAACTTCAATGCCGATCGTGTTTTTACCGGGGATCGGCGCCTCAATCCGAATATCCTTGGCAGACAGGCTCAGTTTAATATCATCTGCTAAGTTTGTAATTTTGTTTACTTTCACTCCGGGCTCAGGATGCACTTCAAAACGTGTGACGGACGGGCCTTGTGTGACATGAACGACTTGGGCGCGCACATTAAAGTTTTTCAGTGTAACGTTTAAAAGCTCGCGCTGTTCTTCAATCCAGGATTGGTCGTCATGTCTTTGCGCCGGCGGTACGTCCAAAAGCGACAGATTCGGAAAGGCATAGCTCGCTCCGCCCTCTGACGTCTTCGTCTGCTTGTGTTTATCACTTTTAAGCATCATGACGTTAAACGGAACATTGCGCTCTTTCGGCCGCTCCGCTTTTTTCACAGGCTGAGGCTGTCCGTGATGCTCCGTTTTTTCTTCGGCAGGCCGGGACGGGGCATCGGCAGTCTCGATGCTTGCAGGTTCAGGCTCGGGGTCTGAATGCCGCGTGACTTCATTGTACTCAGGCTGCGAGTCTGTTTCCTGTTCCGCGTCGGTTTCAGCTGATTCGGGCTTGTCTTCAGACTGCGGCTGAACTTCCTCATCGTATCCGGGTTCTGTGTATGTATACACCGGTTCTTCTGCGGTTTCAAAAGGCGGTGCTTTTTCCGGCTCAGGCTCCTGATATTCCTCCTGCGGCGCCGCTTGTTCCTCTGTGTTTTCAGCCGTTCGGGATACTTCATACTCAGGCTCTTTAATAGGCTGCGGGCGGGTTTGTTCATGCTCTTGTTCTTCTGTAAAGCCGGCAGACTCCGCGCTTTCCGTGTGCTCCCGCTCTTCAGTCTGCTGCGGTTCTGCTGCTGCAAACACTTGCTCTTTTGCATTCTCAGCCTCGGTGTGAAGCTCCTCTTTTTTAAAGACCGGGATTTCTTCCGTTTCTTGTTTCGCAAACGGTTCTGGCCGGTCATTCGTCTGTTTTGTTATGCCGGATGTTGTGAAGACGGGCTCTTTTTCCGTTTCCTGACCGGCTTTTGGCGGAACAAATTGCTCCTCTGACAGCAATGTTACGTTCTCTTCACGCCGCTTTTCGGATATAGGCGCTTTTTTTATGCTGTGCTGAGATTGAAAGCCGTAAACCGGTGAAGGAATGGATGACGGTTTAAAGGGCTTTTTCACCGTATCAGGCTCTTTATGTGTATGCTGTTTCCGCTCGGTTTGCTCCTTCCCGGCGGCATAATCCCGGGACGGCTGGCGGCGTTCGTGCCTTTCCCGCTGTCTTTGGTTTTGCTCCGTTCGCTTATAGCCGTCCGGAACGACAGGGAAGCGGAAATTCCCTTTCGGATATTCGTAATATATTTTAGGATCTTCCATGCGCGTGAATTTGCCTTCTGGCTGATCCGGTATCTGCTGTTTCGGGATTTGGGCATGCGTGTTTGGTTCACGTTCATGCTCTTCTTCTTTTTCACCTAAAAATAAGTCAAAAAATTTATTCAGCCAACTCATGTTTAATCACTCTCTAACTCCCTTTTTAGTAGTCTGGGACGATATTTAGTATACCATTGCCGGGCGGCTCAGAAAAGATTAAGCTCCCAACTGAAGAAAGCCGTTAAGCAGGCCTGCTTAACGGCTTTCTCTCACATCATTCGATTCTGTGCGCTTATTTATGGGAGTTAGAATTGAAATGCTTCGCCGGCCTCGCGGCTGTCTTCAAGAACAAGAATCCCTTTTTCCGCCGGCGCATCCGGCAAAGCGAGTTCTTTCGCGGAGCAGATCATGCCGCTTGACGGAACGCCTCTTAATTCAGCGTCTTTAATCACAAGTCCGCTCGGCATCACCGCGCCGACTTTAGCGACGACGACTTTTTGCCCTTTGTCCACGTTCGGCGCGCCGCAAACGATTTGGAGGGTTTCCTCTCCGACATTCACTTGGCAGATATTCAGTTTATCCGCATTCGGATGTTTTTCTTTCGATTCAACGTGACCGACAACAAATTTCGGAGAAAGGTCAACCGTCAGCGTTTCTGAAACGCCGTTTCTGTTCAGTATTTCATTCACATCCTGAACGAATGTCTCAGACAAAGCGACGGGGCCGTTGTCCTCAATCTGTAGATAAGAAGACACATTAAAAATGTTAAAGCCCGTCGTTTCTTTTGTTTCTTTGTTAAAGATTCTGATGACATCGCCTTCTTTTTCATAGGCGATTTCTTCGCGTGCTGCATCTTTAAGAGAGATCAGAAGCGTATCTCCCACACCTTCTTTATTGTAAAAAGCGTTCATAAGAAAAATCCTTTCTAATCCTTTTTCGGCCGGCTTTTCGCCATGATAAACACAGGTTCCAGTCTGCCTTCATTATACAGAAATGAAAGGGCCGTAATCGGCACCGTGCCGCTTGCAAAGAAGCTCATGGACATTTGCCCTAAAATATCATAACCCGATTCATTTCGAATGTCAGCAAGTATTAATACATCCTGATGCGGGACGGAAATCGCCAATTCGCCTTCAGCGGCCTGCTTGTATTCATGAAGAATCGAATCATTGAGAATCCGGCTGGCGTCATAGCCGTCATTCGCCCTGAAAAAATAAAAATAATTGTCCGCAACCGTATCCTGTTTCACTACTGAAGGAAGAGAGCGGAGATTGAATGACGCCGTCTCCCTGATCCGTTCTTTTGTCCAGTTTTCTTTCTCGAGCATACGGCTGTCAATTAAGCGGTACGTCTTGCCGAGGTCAAGCGCGTAGTAGATTCTCGTTTCGGCCGTATGGTCATCATACACGAGGGGAATGCCGTCGCTCGTTTGATCGGGAAATGATGTGGAGCGGATGACCGGATAGATACCGGCTTCCTTTCCGGACATCTCCTGTCCGCTGCCTTCCATCGCCTCCATTGCTTCTGACACATAGTAGACGATTTCGTCGATCGCTTCTTCTTTTTTCGTCTCCCACTTCGCAATGATCGGCGGGAGCTCCAATGTGATGCCTTTTTTGGTCGTTTGATCCTCAACACGGAGGGTGTCTTTTTCTCTGTCAAAAAAGAAGGATCGGTTCTCGTGCTGCAGGCGCTGTTTTAATAAATCCGCCAGCTTCCTTGACGTCATTTTCAAAGCCCGTGGCCTCCTTTATGCTTTAGCAAGGGAATCGGTTAAAAATTGCTCAATTTCTTCTTTTGTTTTACGGTCTTTGCTGACGAAGCGGTTCACTTCTTTTCCTCCGTTAAACACAACAAAGCTCGGAATGCCGTAAATTTCCCATTCCGCGCATGTATCAATAAATTGATCGCGGTCTACGTAGTAATAAGTGAATTCAGGAAAGTCCGCTTCCAGCTCAGGGAGAAACGGCTCCACAAAGCGGCAGTCCGGGCACCAATCCGCTGAAAACATAAATACCGCCCAATCGTCTTGTACCGCTTTTTGCAATTCTTCCGTGCTTTCAATCTTTTTCATTGTCATTCCTCCATCTGGATTATGAGTTTTTTATATGCTGATGTTTGTCCAATTGGATCATACCAGACTGTTTACGGCAAGACCAACTATATGCAATATCATTATCATATTTCATTTGCATTATCAAGCAAGTTTCGTTTACCATTTTGCTTGTAGCCGTACGAAAATCTGAATATGTACATAAGGAGGGGCAAAAGATGCAGTTTGTCGTGTATTTAGCAGGTGAGATCCACAGTAATTGGCGGGATGAGATTAAGCAAAAAGCAACGGCGCTGGACCTGCCGATTACGTTTGTCGGCCCGATGGAAAACCATGAACGCTCAGACAATATCGGAGAAGAGATTATGGGCGTGCAGCCCGATTCTGTTTTAAAAGACGCCAGAGCTTCTGATATCAACAATTTCCGTACAGAGGTGCTGATGGAAAAAGCCGATTTTGTGATCGCCCTGTTTGGCGAGAAATATAAGCAGTGGAATACCGCGATGGATGCTTCTTATGCCATCGCAAAAGGAAAGCCGCTCATTCTCATCCGTCCGAAAGAACTTCATCATCCGCTGAAAGAGCTTTCCGGAAAAGCGAATATCACGGTCGAAACCGTCAATCAAGCGATGAAAGCACTCTCTTATTTATTTGAAACAGAATAAGCAGGCCGCCTTTATGCGGTCCTGCTTATTTTTTTACACATTTTCTCTGATCGTTTCGACCGTCTGTTTGTCACTCGCCATGACCAGCTTAATGAGCATTTCTTTCGCCGCGGCATAATCATCGACATGGATGATGGCGGCATTTGTATGAATGTATCTTGAACAAATGCCAATGACGGCAGACGGAACCCCGCTGTTTGATATGTGGACCCGTCCGGCATCCGTTCCCCCGCCTGAAGCGAAATATTGATAAGGGATATTGTGCGTTTCCGCCATATCAAGGACGAACTCTCTCATCCCGCGGTGCATGACCGTCGTTCTGTCGAGAATGCGGAGCAGCACCCCCTCGCCGAGACGGCCGAACAGCTCCTTATCGCCGCTCATATCATTTGCCGGGCTGGCATCAAGCGCGAAAAAGAGATCAGGCTGAATCATGTTGGCCGCTGTCTGCGCCCCTCTCAAGCCGACTTCCTCCTGAACGGTGGCCCCGGCGTACAGATTGTTCGGCAGGTCTTTTCCGTGCAGCTCTTTTAATAGTTCAATGCTTAACCCGCAGCCGTAGCGGTTATCCCACGCTTTGGACAATATTTTCTTCTCGTTGGCCATCGGGGTGAACGGGCAGACAGGCACGACCTGCTGTCCCGGTCTGATCCCCATTTTGACCGCGTCCTCTCTGTCATCGGCACCGATATCAATCATCATATTTTTGATCTCCATCGGCTTTGCGCGCTGGGCATCCGTTAAAATGTGGGGCGGGATGCTTGAGATGACGCCGATAATCGGTCCGTTATCCGTCTGCACCTCGACGCGCTGGGCAAGCAGCACCTGACTCCACCAGCCGCCGAGCGTCTGAAATCTCAGCATGCCGTTATCCGTAATCTGCGTTACCATAAACCCGACTTCGTCCATATGGCCGGCTACCATAACGGTCGGCGCATCTTCAGCGCCGCGCCTTACTCCGAAAACACTTCCGAGTCTGTCCTGCACGATGTCATCCGCATATTTCGCAAGCTCCCGTTTCATAAAGGAGCGGACCTGATGTTCATTTCCCGGTGCACCGGGAAGCTGCGTCAGCGTCCGGAAAAGCGTTTTCGTTTCCTCATTCATATTTTCCCCTCATTTCTATGTAATGCTTTTATTTTATTAGAAAAACAACCGTTTTCCAAGCGCTCAGATTGAATGGGCTGGAAAACCGACGCTTTACTTAACACCGTCTGGCATCTTCTGTATAATAAAAACTACGACATAATTGGAGGTGCTTCATATTGAAATTACGTCATTTTCTCTTAGGTGCAGGAGTCGGATTATGCGCTGCCATCGCAGTGAAAAAGTATGCGATGAAACCTTATATCTCTTCAGAAAAAGCGCTCCGTATCGTGAAAGCGGCTTTTAAACAGCGCGGGCCGATAGACGGATCATGGATTTACACAGAGCCCGAGCCCTACCAGGTAAACGGAGAAACCATCCAGGTATACAAGACCGGCGTGACACGTTCGGCATTCGGCGAACTGGAGCAATATGAAGTTATGGTCAATGCAAAAACAGGCCAGATTGTCGATGTCATTGATTCTGTCGCCTCATAATTCGGACAAGCAAAAAATAAAGCCCAAAACCATCAGCGTTTTGGGCTTTATTCGGTTACATCGGCCGAATTCGTTTATATACGGGGTGCCACATCGCGTCCTGCACCGCTTGGATCAGATCCTCGGGTTCCGTTTCCGCTACACCGTCCTGAATCGCAGCTTTAGCTACAGCTACCGCCACAGTTGCCGATACCGTCCTGAGATCCTCCACTTTCGGAAGCATCGGCGCCCCCGGCTTGCCGACGTCCACCATACCGGCGATGGCATTCGCGCAGGCAACGAACATATTGTCCGTAATGAGCCTTGCTTTTGTCACAATCGTGCCGAGTCCGAGTCCCGGGAATACGAGCGCGTTGTTCGCCTGTCCGATATGGTAGGTAACGCCGTTATACGCAACAGGCGGAAACGGACTACCCGTAGTGACAAGCGCGCGGCCTTCCGTCCATTTAATCAAATCTTCAGGTTTTGCTTCTGATAATGTCGTCGGGTTTGACATCGGCAAAATAGCGGGCCGTTTGACATGCGAGGCCATTTCTTTGACGATTTCTTCCGTAAATGCGCCTGATACGGTGGATGTGCCGATCAGAATCGTCGGCTTGGCCTGACGCACCGTCTCCGCCAGATCAATTGATCCGCCTTCACCGCTGCGGCCGTACTCTTTCACTTCATCAGCAGGGCGCGCGTACGGAACCTGAAAATCACGCAAGTCCTTCATATCATCCGTTAACAATCCGTTTCTGTCGATACACCAAAAATGGCTGTAGGATTCTTCTTCGCTTAATCCGTCATGCACCATAGCTTCGCGCAGCTGCTCAGCAATTCCGATACCGGCCGTTCCCGCGCCGAAGACGACGACTTTATGCTCTTTTAAAGGCACTTTTGATGCTTTTGCACACGCTAAAACAGCTGCAAGCGATACCGCGCCCGTTCCTTGAATGTCATCGTTAAACGTACAGACTTTATCTTTATACCGTTTTAATATGCCGCGGGCGTTAGCCGTACCGAAATCCTCCCAATGAAGCAGCGCATTCGGGAATGTTTCCCGGGCAAGCGAGACATACTCATCAATAAAGCGGTCATATTTCTCGCCGCGCACTCTTGAATGCTGGTTTCCGACATACAGCGGGTCATTTAAGAGGCTTTCCTGATTTGTCCCCGCGTCCAATACGACCGCAAGCACTCGTGACGGATCAATTCCGGCCGCCGCCGTATACACCGCGAGTTTTCCGACAGAAATGGCGATGCCGCCGACGCCCCAGTCACCGATTCCCAGAATGCCCTCGGCATCTGTGGCAACGATTAAGTCAATGTTTTCATTTTTTCCGAACTGCTGAAATGCGGCGCGCATTCCTTCAGGATCATCTATTGACAAATACAGACCGCGGGGTTTTCTGTACTCATGGCTGTAACGCTGGATCGCAGTGCCGACGGTCGGCGTATATACGATCGGCAGCATTTCGCCTAAATGATCATTTAACAGCCTGTAAAATAACGTTTCATTCCGGTCATGGAGAGCGGTCAAGTAGACATTTTTGCTCAGCTCATCAGGCTGCGAACTGAATTGTTCGTAGGCCCGCCTCGCCTGCTCTTCGATTGTCAATACTTTCGGCGGCAGAAAGCCCTCGAGCCCGAGTTCCTTTCTTTCCTCCTGTGTAAAGGCCACCCCTTTATTTAAAAAAGGCGTAGAAAGCACTTCTAATCCGCGCAGAGTTGTTTTGATTTCTCCATCTTTCGTCACTTGAAATTGATTCACCTGTCTCTTCCTTTCAAAGCAATTTGTCTTAGGTTTGCTTTTATTCCCGAAATTCATACAGGCAAATCATCGATCCGCTTATTTTTTCTCCCGTTTGACAGATGCAGCCACTTCGCCGTCTTCTCCCCATTTTACCGCTCTGTAAATCGCGTCGTGATAGAAAATCAGCCAGGCGTCTTTTTCTGCCGCGAACGTCTGCCATTTCTGCTTTTCTGGAATAGAGGTCATCGGATAATCATCATAGGCCAGCACCCATAACGGATTTTTATGCGCATTCGTCGGCATCAGGTCGGCAAAATGCACAGCCGCCTCCCCACCGTCTTCTAAGACGATGACGCTGTGGCCGTCGCTGTGGCCGCCGGTGTGGTGCATCGTAATGCCTTCTGTCAGCTGATACTCGTTCTCAAAGGTTTCGACCTGATCTTGTATCGCCTCCCAATTTTCTCTCCAATATGTATTTTTCGATCTGATATTAGGGTTTCTCATTTCGCGCCACTCTGTTGCAGAAGTGATAATGCGGGCATTCGGGAAAACAGAGACAAGCTCCTCTCCGCTGTACTCCGTCAGGCCGCATGCATGGTCAAAATGAAGATGGGTCATCGCGGCGATATGAATGTCCTCACAGGAAAGCCCGAGGTCACGAAGAGATTGTTTCAGATTGGATTCCTGTGTTACGCCGTAATTCCTTTTTTGTTTATCTGAGAATTTCCCTCGGCCGATACCCGCGTCAACCAATATATTCAGGCCGTTTTTTCTGATCAGAATCGGGTCTGTTCTTAATTCAATCTGGTTTTTGTCATTTACGGGGTATTTTCTCGACCATAAAGGTTTCGGAACAACGCCGAACATCGCTCCGCCGTCCATATGCGTTACACCGCCGTCCAGCCATGTTAATGAAATATTCCCAATATTCAATGTCTCCATCTTGATCCCTCCTGATGTAATGGTAGCAAATGGCGGCATAAAAAAACAGACTCCCGCATCAGAGTCTGTCTTTTGTTCTCCATTCAACTTCGGCCCGATAAATCGGCTGGCCGAGCGCGGAGAATTTTTCTTCGTATTCTGTCATAATATTGCCCTTCGGATCGCTGTTGTGCAGATCAAGGCTGACTTCCGTCAGAAGCAGGCCGTATTCGGAAAAGCTTTTCAGAGAGTATTCGAATAAACCGCGGTTATCGGTTTTAAAATGAATCTCACCTGTTTCGCCCATCACTTCTTCGTATTTTTTCAAGAACGTTTTAAATGTTAAACGGCGCTTTTCGTGACGGTTTTTCGGCCACGGGTCAGAAAAGTTTAGATATACGCGCTTGATTTCTCCCCGTTCAAATACGTCATTCAGTGTTTCCGCGTCTATATTTAACAAACGGACATTGTGAGCCCCGCTGTCCTTAACTTTTTGGACGGCAGTGACGATGACGCTTTTAAACAGCTCAATCCCGATATAGTTGATATCCGGATTCTGCTTGGCCATTCCTGAAATGAACTGCCCTTTTCCCGTACCGACTTCAATGTGGATCGGTTTGTCATTGCCAAAGACCGTGTTCCACCGCCCTTTATACTGGGCCGGATCACTGATGGCGATGTCAGCGTTTTCTGCCAGAAAATCATTCGCCCAAGGTTTATGGCGCATTCTCATATGATTGACACCTCTATCTATAATTTCGAGTAACAACATACCATGAAACATAAAGAGCCGCAAGCGCCTTTTAAAGGCGCCGGCTGCATAAAAAAAGAGGCTCCCCGGTCCGGAACACTCATGTGATGCATAAAACCGCACCGCTTTGCACAATGTATGACACAGAAAGGATGTGTATATGAATCATGGGCTTAACAAGCGAACATCAGGTCCGGTTATTAAAGGACATACTGGCCGACCATCAATTGGATTGCTGCGGCACGGTTGCCGAGTATGAACAGCTGGAGCGCGTCATCAAATCACTGATGGCCAACACCGGGCTTGATTCAAATATAAAAAACGTGCTCGAGGATGTCTACCGCTACAGCCAGTCCGGCATCACGGCCGATTCCATCGACACGCATATTCAGGAGCACCAAAACCATTTGTCCCAATGGGTGGAGCAGATGGATTCGTACTCCTGACTACTTGACAATCCGCTTCATCAGGGCATGAAGCTCTTCAATGGCATCATGATACGCTTTGTCGTTTCCTTTTGATTTGTGCCAGGCGATGAAGGTGATGGTCTCCGATAACATGTACCACGCCATCCTCAGCCGAAGCCCTTCCGTGAGCTTCATGCCGTACATCCCAAGCCAGCTGTCCCACGCTGGCTCTTCGACGTAATGATACAATAAAGGGCCGAGATCCATGGCCGGATCAGCTATCATGGCGCCGTCCCAATCTATTAAATACAGCTGGTTGTCTTCAGACAGAAGCCAGTTATTATGATTCACATCACAATGGCAAACGACTTTTTCACCGAATTGCACCTGATCCACATGAGCTTCCAAATAAGCAAGGCCTTCCTGAATAAGCGGCGAAAATTGCCGCACGGCAAAGACGGCCTGCTTCAGCTGCGACAAAAGGGCGCCCGGATCAAGCGGTTCTTTTCCCAATCTTTTCAGCATGTCGAGCAAAGCTTTTGATGTGTGGATTTTGCGGAGCAGCTCAGCCACCGGGCGTCCGCTCATATCCTTTGCCTTCAGCTCCCTGCCCGCCATCCAATGCTGAGCCGTAATGACGTCTCCGTTTTCCATCCGTTTTGTCCAAACCAGCTTCGGAACAATGCCTTCGGCGGATAACACGGCTAAAAAGGGCGAGCTATTACGTTTTAAAAAAAGCTGTTGGCCGTTATGTTTCGCATAATATGCATCTCCTGTAGCTCCTCCGGCGGGGAAGATCTCCCAATCGCTACCTAGTAATTGTCCCAACCAGTTCATATCAATGTTCAACCCATCATTTCTTAAAATATTTTAGAATAGGCCTCCAGCCTTTCTCTATTGGCGGAGCGGCCTGTCATAAACAATTTCATGAGAATAAAAAAGACAGCTATTGAGAGTCTCATATGCTAATCAATAGCCGTCCTATAAATTTTAGCGCTACAGCACAAACTTCGTCAAGCAAAACTAGCAAGAACACCTGTGAATTCTGAAGATTTATGCCGCGAACCGCTCTTTGCCGTGAAACATTTGACGGGTTTCATTTGTTTATTATGTTTTTATTTTCAACGGCGTACCGCCCGGCATAAGCCGAAACGGCGTCGTTCCGATCAGCTCGCCGTCAGCGTGAAACGGAATTTTCCCATCTGTTTCAAAAACGAATTCCTTCCCCTTTATCATCGTCACTCCGTCCATTTTGATATGCCGGCCGAAGCTCATCGCCCATAAAAAACGATACAGCGAGAAAAAGGACAGGTTTTCTGCGATGACAATATCAAAATGGTTTTGACGGGGATTTGCTGAAGGCGCCGCTTTCATGCCGCCTCCGTAATAAGGGTGATTAGCCGCTATGACAAACCAGACATTGCGGAATTCTCGCCTCTGGCCGTCTGCCGTGCAAACAAATCTGAACGGCTGAAACCCCGAGGCCGTATGTAAATGCGCGAGCGGGTAAATCACAAAGCCGAGACGCAAAAACCGAAGAACGCGCGATAACGGAAAATTCGCCGCTGCCTTCAAAACTGAGGCATCGAAGCCGACAGACAGGTGGTTAATAAAATAAAGTGATTGCGCTTTGTCATGAAAAAAGTTGATGTTTCCCGCAAAAAATTTCCGTGTCAGCGGGCGGTGCAGACTTTTGATTTCTTGGAGGAGCGCCGACTTCTTAATACCGAGCCCTTTGGAAAAGTCATTGTACGAACCGGCGGGCACAAAGGTCAGCTCAATCTGATCCGTTCCTTTCAGTCCGTTAATGACTTCATGCATCGTCCCGTCACCGCCGATGACGAACAGCCGCTTAAGCTTATGATCCTGCATCATTGAAATCTGCCTCGCCAGCACCTCCGCATGTCCGGGATGCCCGGTCAAAAAAGAGCGGTGGCTGACCCCGCGCCTGGTCAGCTCTTTTTGAACTGATTTCCAGACACGCCGGCCCCGTCCGCCTCCTGAGACCGGATTAATAATAAAAAACCATTGACTCATCGTTTGTTTTCACCTGCTTCATAGATGAAGAGACAGCCGGCAAACGTCCGTTTTAATCAAGCCATTCCTGTCTCCGGCTTGAATCGCTCAAGCCGTAAGACAAAAGAGCCTTCGCCGCCTTCAGCTGGTGGTGCTTGATCGGCGCCGTATTTTTCTGCTGCTTTTCCAGCCACTCTGCGGCAGTCCGTTTATCAGCTATTTCCAGCCCGTACGGCGGCTCCGGATAATCAATATAAGACGTTCTGCTGAGCAAAAGCTTCCGCACGGGAATGTCGGCCTGCTTTTCTTTTACGATTTGCGAAACGACCGAGCCCGTCCGGTGCAGGCTGAGAGACGGATTCAATACTTGGCGCGTGCTGCCGGAGCCTCTTTCTTCCCAAAAACGGTGTTTTGATCCGATATATACGCTGTCCTCTTCCGCTTCCATAAAAGCAGCGCAGAAAATCTCCAGCGGCGAGATGATGATCATGCTCAGTTCGACGGACGCCTGCTGAATTTGCAGAACCGGATGATACATCACAAAATAGGAATCGGGCAGCTTTTGAGCCAGCATTTTTAACATCCCGTCCCTTTTAACCGCCTGTGAAAGCACAGACTTTTGAGAAAGCGTGGAGCTCGCCCATTTTAATTGAAAGTCATACAGCTGATCTTTGAAAAAAGGGGCGAGCTCAGACTTTCGAGACGGAAGATTCCCGAACAGCGCCTCTTCTCCCTCCGGCTCATCAAACCATTGGTGCCTCTTTTCATTTATATCGGCCGTATTTTCTTCTTTTCTCTTTTTTAAGGAAAATTTTTTCCTGGCCGGCGCTTGATCGGTTTCCCCGCCTGCAGCCGTTTCCGTTTCTTTTTCTTCCGTCATCCGGTCAAACGCTTCAAGAAGCGCCTCCCAGCGTTCTTTCTTCAGCCGGATAAACTGGTTCATATAATGATATGGATCAAGTTCATATCTGGATATGCAGTCGTGAATTTTGATGATCTGTGCCATGTGATTTCTCCACTCCGAATATTTGTTTATGTCAATTGAAACTGTGCGATTTCTTCGTATTTAGGCGACCGGTCAAGATGGGTCTGAAACAGGGAAAACCGGCTGACGGCACTTTGCACCCTGCCGCTTTCAAACGGCACATCGTCAGGAAACGGCCGGTCTCCCGCCCACTTCCGCGCCATCGTCATATGAGGGTGATACGGGCGTTTTTCCACTTGAAAACCGGCTTTCAAAACAGCCTGTTTTGTTTTTTCCCGCAAATCAAAGAGCAGTTCATTCCGTTCGGGCTCAAGGTGAAGCACTCTCGGCTGTCTGCGGTCGCCGAAAATATCCAGATGCTGAAACTGTACGGTAAACGGCTGCGCTGCCGACGCAGCATCTGCGAGCAGAGACGATAATTTCGCAAGCCGTTCTTCATCCGCGGCTCCGAGAAAAATGAGTGTAATATGATAGTCATGCGGGTGCACCCATTTTTTGAATGTTAACGCCGGCTCCTTTTCGGCTGCTTCCCAAATCGGTTCAGCAATGTCAGCCGGAATCGGAATGCCGATAAAATAATGCGGCAATGAAGCTTTCATACGAGGATCTCCCCCTCTTTGGTTATGGTGTTATTATAAAACGGATAAGCGGAGAGGAGAACCCTGTCCGCTCATTATGATAGGATATTATGTACCGAACGTTTTATACAGAAAGGAATGAGCCGGCCTTGAAAATCGTAAACAGCACGGCGGAGCTGATCGGCGGCACACCGATCGTAAAGCTCAATCGCCTTCAGCCAGAACATGCAGCACAGGTCTATTTAAAATTAGAATCGTTTAACCCGAGCGGCAGTGTCAAAGACAGAGCGGCTTACAATATGATCATTGAAGCGGAAAACAGCGGGCATTTAAAACCCGGCTCTGTCATCATCGAACCGACAAGCGGCAACACAGGCATCGGCCTGGCGATGAACGCGGCGGCGCGCGGCTACAAGGCAATCCTCGTCATGCCTGACACGATGACGAAAGAACGCATCAACCTCCTGAAAGCGTACGGCGCGGAGGTTGTGTTAACACCGGGGGCGGAAAGAATGCCCGGCAGCATCAAAAAAGCGAAAGAACTCGCCGAACAGATTCCGGGAAGTTTTATCCCGATGCAATTCGATAACGGCGCAAATCCAGATGCCCACCGAAAAACGACCGCCATTGAAATCTATCAGGCCGTTCAGCAGCTTAACAGACCGCTCGGTGCTTTTGTGGCAACGGCGGGAACGGGCGGAACCATTACCGGAACCGGAGAAACGCTGAAGGAGCTTTTCCCGGATATGATTGTTCATGTCGCCGAGCCGGCGGGATCTCCCGTCCTGTCTGGCGGAAAACCCGGAGCCCATAAGCTTGTCGGGACAAGCCCCGGATTTATTCCCGGCATACTGAATCAGGACGTTTACGATGAAATCATGAAAATATCTGATGAAGATGCGTATACGACAACACGCCGTCTGGCCCGGGAAGAAGGTATACTCGTCGGCCCGTCTTCAGGCGCCGCCTGCTTCGCCGCCATTGAAACCGCAAAACGCCTCCCTTCCGAACAGATCGTCATCTGTATGACGGCCGATACGGGAGAACGTTATTTATCAACGGATTTATGGTCATTTGAATGATAAAAAGGGATGCCGCTTTCGGCGTCCCTTTTTATTATCACTTGGCAAGCTCATAAATGGCTTCGGCGTATAAAGCGGTTGACCGGAGAAGGTCATCGATTTCAATGTACTCATCCTTTTGATGCGCGCTGTCAGGCCGGCCGGGGAACAGCGGCCCGAACGCGACGCCCGCCGAAAGGGATCTCGCATACGTTCCTCCGCCGATTGAAATCAGATCCGCTTTCTTTCCCGTCTGTCCTTCGTAAACCTTTTGAAGCGTCTTTACGAGCGGATGATCGGCAGAAACGTGGTGCGGTTTGCTGTCTTTAAATTCTTCAAGCCGGAATTCTTCAGCAGACGTAAAAGCATCACGGATGACTTTGCTGTCTGAAGTGACGGGATAACGGATGTTGATGCCGAGTTCTCCTTCCTCACCCTTTCTGTATGTAAAGGTGCCGACATTCAATGTAAGCTCTCCGCTGATGTCATCCCTGCAATCAATTTTCAGTTTTTTGCCTCGTGTATCATTTAAAAAATAGTCACTGACGGTTTTGACAAAGTTCTTTCCGGCTTCATCCAGCTCTGTTCCGTTAAGGCATTCAGCAAGCTTTAAGCCGGCATTAACACCATTATCCGGTTCCATCGCGTGGCATGATTTTCCGTATACCCGAAGCGTCAGTTTTCCATTTTCCGAAACTGCTTCACCCTGTGTTTTTGACTGCTCAAGCCATTTGCTGAAATATGCGTGCACGGCATCAAGACCGTCCCCTTCAATAACCGCTTCAGCCGCATCCGGCACCATGTTCAAGCGCAGTCCTGAACGGAATGACAGAAGCCCGTTTTTTGCGTCTTTGTCAGAAGCGCTTTTTGCAATGCGCAGTGACGCATCTATAATTCCTTTTTCCGCGTTAATGATCGGAAAATCCGCGTCAGGAGCAAAGCCGATGTCAGGCATTTTTTCGTGTTTGAAGTAGTGATCCACACATCTCCAATCACTTTCTTCATCCGTTCCGATGATGATTCTCACGCGTTTGGATAAAGGGAGCTGCATGTCTTTGACGATTTTCAGCGCATAAAACGCCGCCATTGTCGGCCCTTTATCATCTATGGCGCCTCTGGCATATATCCGGCCGTCCCTGATATCGGCTGAAAACGGATCGCTCGTCCAGCCGTCTCCGGGCGGAACGACATCGACGTGGCACAGAACGCCGACGATTTCGTCACCCGTTCCCCATTCAATATGGCCCGCATAGCCATCAAGATTCTTTACGGTGAAGCCTTCTTTTTCACCGAATTCCAGCAGTGACGTCAGGCTGGCATTGACGCCTTCTCCAAACGGCCGGCCGGGACCGGCTGTTGATTCGTCCATTACGCTGTTGATCTGCAAAAACTTCTGCGTGTCACGGATCAGATCTTCTTTGTTTCTGATGACTTCAACTTCCCAGTTCATCACAAATCCCCTTTCTTGATAAAGACTTGCAAAATGTCGATAAAACGAATAATATAGATGATGTTTTGAAAAAATGTTCGTCATTGGAGGTACTTATGTTTCATCTCGACAAGCATCAAACGACAATAAAAAGAGAAATTACCGCGGGATTGACCACCTTTTTCACAATGGTGTATATCATTGTCGTCAATCCGGTGATCCTTTCCAATGCGGGAATTCCGTTTGACCAGGTGTTCACCGCGACGATTATCGCTTCCATTGTCGGAACTTTATGGATGGCTCTCACTGCGAATTTTCCGATCGCCATTGCCCCCGGCATGGGCTTAAACGCGTATCTTGCCTTTCACGTTGTCGGCACAGGCAGCGGCATTACGTATCAGACGGCTTTCAGCGCCGTTTTTATCGCGGGAGTCATCTTTATTATTTTATCGTTAACGCCTTTAAGAAAACAACTTATAGAAGCGATTCCGGACAATTTAAAATACGGAATTACGACCGGCATCGGCTTATTTATCGCTTTTATCGGCTTACGCCAATCCGGAATCATCACGGCTGATAAATCTAATCTGGTCGCACTCGGCGATCTTCATTCGCCCGCCGTCATTTTAACGCTTATCGGGCTTATCATCAGTATTGTACTGATGGTGCTGAATGTTAACGGGGCTCTGTTCATCGGCATGGCGCTGACCGCCGTCATTGCCTTTTTGACGGGGCAGATTCATTTCGCGAAAGGATTCATGTCCTTCCCGCACCTGCCGGAGGGGCTTTTGATCACAAATCCGTTCGGAGCCCTCGGGGATGTCGTGCATCACGGTCTGTACGCCGTTGTGTTTTCTTTTCTTCTCGTTACGATTTTTGACACGACCGGCACCATGATCGGTGTCGCCGAACAAGCGGGACTGATCAAAAACAATCAGCTGCCGAATGCCAGAAGAGCGCTTTTGGCTGATTCGACCGCTACGACGGTGGGAAGCATCTTCGGCACCAGCCCGACGACCGCGTTCGTTGAATCTTCAGCAGGTGTGGCGGCCGGCGGAAGAACGGGTCTGACGGCGCTGACGATTGCGGTTATGTTTGCCGTTTCCATGTTTTTCAGCCCGCTTGTCAGCGTCTTATCGGAAGTGTCCGCGATTACGTCACCGGCTCTGATTATTGTCGGCAGCCTGATGATGGGTGCGGTATCGAATATCCGCTGGAATGAGCTTGATGAAGCGTTCCCGGCCTTTCTCGTCATTTTGGCGATGCCTTTAACGTCCAGTATTTCAACCGGAATCGCACTCGGCTTCATTTCATATCCGCTTGTTAAAGCAGCTAAGAAAAAATGGCGCGAAATCCATCCTTTAGTCATCATCTTCGCCGTGCTGTTTTTTATTCAGCTTTTTATTTTGAACGGACATTAAGAAAAATCCCTTTCCTTTTTCGGAAAGGGATTTTCACATATAAAGAACGGAAAGAATCGCGGCAATGAGACACCAGGCGGAACAGATGACTTGGATGACGGTTAATGCGCTGTTTCGCGCCCTGAAATAGTCATCACTGTCTCTCTTGATACCGCTTAAAACCGGTTTGTCCGTGATCCGGTCAAATAAAAGCGACGCGGCATAGCGGCTGACGATCGCAAACAAAATGAGGACTGCCGGCTTCACTAAGAGCGGAAGAACGAGAATAAGAGCCGTAAAAGCCGCGGTTAAAAGGTAAAGCTGCCGGAGATACCCGCCGTTTCGGATCAGCACTTTAAAGAACAATTCTTTCCACGCCGTATACGCCGACCGTTTTGTAAAGATGTGCTTTGAGCCGGGATATAAAAACGGCTTGCTCCGCCCTTTATGTTTACCATTCGGGAGCTGCACATCATGGCTGAGCATCAAAACAGAGGCCGCGAATGAAAGCTTGCGCCTGTTCTCCTCAAGCACTTCTTCCTCAAAGGCTGATAATGTCTCCGATCCTTTCCAAGTCAAAAGAGCGGAACAGATGAACAATATACATCCCGCCGGCCAAAGCCAATACCATTCGGCGGCAAAGACGATCATAAAAAACGCACCCGCCATCAGAACCATCACTTTCAGCCAGCCCGCCGCCTGATTCCCGAATGTCCGCCTGCTGTTTTTTCTGTGCCGGTGCACCGCTAATATTGCGGTATGGAAGCCGAACAGACAGCAAAACATACCCGAATATGCCGGTAAGGTACAGTCACCGTATTGGCGCCATAAGGGAAATAACAATACGGCAAGCGCACCCCATTTGATAAGGGAAAGGAACATCGAATACAAAAGCGCGTACCGTTTCAGCTTTTGCATCAGATGTTTTGCATGCACCAAAAATACGTGATCCGCTTCCAGCAAAAAGGTATGAATAAAACCCGTGCACAATAGCAGGGCACTGAATACATACAGCCAGCCCCATCCTAATACTCCTGCCGCTCCATTAAGAAGCCCCCTGCCGTTCAGCCATTCAGCATATTGATAAACGGCAAATGCGGCAGCGGGAAGAACGATATACAGCGCGACCGTCCAATCAATGACCGTCTGAAACACCTTCCATTGATACCGCCAATAATGAAACAGCCTTTGAAAAAACAAAGCCCGCCCGGTCATCGCTGACTGCTCCGAACCGCTGAATAAAAGCAATCCAGCAGTGAACGGCTCCCCGTTTTTTCCTGAAGCTCCTCTAACGTGCCTTGAAGAAGCAGAGCGCCCTGATCCAGCAAATAAAACCGGTCGCAGATTTTTTCCGCCGTATCCAGAACATGAGTGCACATCAAAATCCCCGCGCCCCTTTCTTTCTCAGCAATCAGCATGTCGGTAAACAGCTTCGTTGAGATCGGATCAAGTCCGATAAAAGGCTCATCAATGATGTAAATATCCGGCTTCGCCAAAAATGCCTGTATGAGCATCAATTTTTGCTGCATCCCTTTTGAAAAACCGGAAGGCAAATCATGTTTTACAGACGTCAGCGAAAACTCTTCAAGCAGCCGCCCTGCACGCTCACGGCATTCTTCCCCTTCCATGCCCCGCAATGACCCGGTCAGCTCGAGATGCTCCCAAAGCGTCAGTTCATCGTAAAAACTCGGACGCTCCGGTATGTAAGCATAAGATGAATCATTCCACTCAATACCGCCTTCTATATCCCGGGAAAGCCCGAGAACCGCCTTTATCACTGTACTTTTCCCCGCGCCGTTCGCTCCGATTAAACCGGCAATTTCACCCGCGTTGACTGACAGAGATACATCAGAAATCACCTTCGGCCTGTCAGCATAACCGGCGCAGACAATGTTTGCATTCAATAATTCTCCCAAACTTCTCACTCCCCCGTTTTCATACGGACATGTATAAAAAAAGTTTCAGTTTCCATAATAATAAAAGCGGACCGGGCATAGTAATGCACCAAGGCGGCACCCATTTGGAAAAAATTATCTGCGCTTATTCCTAGATTCATGTTGTCCATATCGTGTATAATGGAGGCAGTTAAAAGAGAAAAAACAGAATGTCATCCTTTGTTGCTTATTCGTACGAAGTTTTAGAGTCGAAAGTTGTGGTATATCAAGTCCATCCGATCTTATGATAGGGAGTGGTTTTTTGAAACCTTCAACAAATCGTATGCTGACTCGGATTAAATCAGTTTACATGTTCATCCAGGAAAAAGGCCTTGTGACAACACAGGAACTGGTTGATGAATTCGGCATTACACCTAGAACCATTCAGCGAGACTTAAATGTGTTAGCATACAATGATCTTGTTCATAGTCCTAGCCGAGGCAAGTGGGAGACAACACGAAAAAAAGTGAAAATTACATCTTAAGCGAACAATTACATAAGGCCCTTTTCGGCCTGACATGCTGCAAGGCAAAGCAGCGTCTTTGCCTTGTTTTTTGTTCCTCTATATAAAAAGCCCAAAACAAATCTGTTTTGGGCTTTTCTGATATCGATTACACTTCAGCGCCTCTCAGCGTTTCGAGCTCTTCTTCAGTCAGCTCGCGGAATTCTCCCGGTTTAAGATCCGGGTCAAGAGAAACAGCCCCCATCGAAAGCCGCTTCAAATAAGCCACTTCATTTCCGACAGCCTTTGCCATCAGCTTCACCTGATGATATTTGCCTTCTGTAATGGTCAAGTGAATCACCGTTTCATCCGGGCTTTCTGTAATGATTTCAACGGCTGCCGGCTTCGTCTTATAGCCTCCTTCAATGACGACGCCTCTTTCCAGATGAACGATGTCTTCCGGTGACAGAGGCGAGGTTAACCGGACCTCATATGTTTTGGGCACATGCTTTTTCGGAGAAAGCAGGCGATGAGCGAGCTGCCCGTCATTGGTCAGAAGCAAAAAGCCTTCCGTATCCTTATCAAGACGTCCCGCCGGAAACGGTTCAAATCGCTGTTCTTCAGGCGTCAGCAGATCAACCACAGTTTGCTGGCGGCTGTCTTCGGTAGCGGACAGGACTCCTTGCGGCTTATTCATCATGACATAAATAAATTCACGATAGTCTGCCGGCTCTCCGTATACCGTGATGTCCTGTTTTTCCGGATCGACATGGGTTTTCACATCTTTCGCCGGCTCTCCGTCAATCATGACAGCCCCGGCCTTGACGATTTTTTTCACATCTTTTCTTGAGCCGAATCCGCTGTTGGCAAGCAGCTTATCAAGTCTCATCCTGATCCTCTCCTTTAAAAAGAAAAGCCCGCGATAAGCGGACTATTCATTATTTCTCAATGGGCGGAATGCCTGCCTCTCCTCAAAACGCGGGGCAGACGGTTTCCAAACATTTTCTGTAAAAATCCGATTCGGTACGCGGCAAACATGTACACCGCACCGCCGACAGCAGCGCAGACAAAGACGACAATCGCCGCATGCACCTGGCCGCTTTGGTATGTTACAAAGAAACTGAGCAGCCATTGAGTCAGCTTGACCGCGACTCCCATCACGACGGACAGGACCGCGATTAAAATGACCCGTTTTATAAGTACCGTATACGAATAGCCCGCATGGCGCTTAATCATAATAAAACCGTACAGAAGAGAAGCGATATAACCGAGCGCCGTTGCCAAGATGGCCCCGTCTCCCTGAAACAGCTTGATCAGCGGCACGTTCAGCACCACTTTTATAATAACGCCGATGAAAAGACTCACGACAGCAAATTTCTGCTTATTAATCCCTTGCAGGATCGCGGCGTTTACGGTAAACAGAGAAAACAGAATCGCGACAGGCGCGTACCAGAACAATATATCCTGTCCGATATCCGGTCGAAGACTTTCAGAGCCGTAGAAGAACGTATAGGCCGGACCCGATAACACGGACATCCCGACAACGGCGGGAATAACCAAAAACAGAATGATTTGCATCGTCTGGTTAATCTGCTGGTTCAAAAGCTTATAATTCCTGCTCGTAAACGATTCAGTAATCGTCGGAATCAGCGTCAGACCGAAAGCGGTCGCCAGAGAAACCGGGATCATCACAAGCTTCGGCACATAAAGGGTGACAATCGCAAGCATGTCCTGGCTGATATCCTTATGGCCCGCCGCAATCATCGCTTTATTAAACGTATTCGTATCGATATACGAATACAAAGGAATCGCCAGTCCGACAAATACGTAAGGAGCGGCATAACTGAAAAGCTCAATGAACATTTTTTTATAACTTAAGTTCGCAGACGGGACGAGATTCGGCTTCATCGCCAGAAGATCGCCCTTCCGCTTATTCCAGTAAATATAAAGAACGACAAGCCCTCCGAATGATCCGATCAGCGCCGCGAAAGTCGCGTATCCGACTGCGATGACAAGGCCGCCGTTGATCACTCTTAAAATCAAATACGTGGCGCCCAATAAAAAGATGATCCGGGCAAGCTGCTCCACAACCTGTGAAACGGCTGTCGGCCCCATCATCTGATGACCTTGGAAAAAACCGCGCACAAGACTCATAATCGGCACGACCAAAAGTGCCAGACTCACCATCCGGATGACATAAACGACGTGGTCAATCGTAAGTCCGTTGTTACTCGTGCCGCCGAGAGATGTTTCCGCAAAAAACGGCGCCGAAATATAAAGAATTGAAAAAGCGATCATCCCGGTTACGAGCATAACCGACATTCCCGCTCTCAGCATCCGCCTGCTCGTCTCATAGTCTCCTTTGGAGTTATATTTCGAGACAAATTTTGAAACCGCGGCGGGAAATCCCATCGTGGCAATGTTTAAAAACAGTGTATATTGATTATATCCGTATTGAAACAAAGCTCCGCCCGTCGCTCCGACCATCGCTCCGAACGGGATCAGATAAATCATCCCTAAAATCCGCGATATATAGGTGCCGAGCGTCAGCACGAACGTGCCCCTTAACAATTTGCTTGACATGTTTCCTCATCACCATTTTCTACGAAGATTCAACTTTTCTATTTTAACACAACTGGGCAATTAGACGGTAATAATTACAGCGGGAAACTTTTTGGGAAAACTCTTTAAAAAACAAAATACGTTTAAGGATTCCCTTTCTTTCGCTATAATAGCAGAAAGCGGACATTTCCGCCTATTATACGTGAAAAAGAAAGTTGTTGATGAAAGATGAAACATTATGACGTGATTGTGATCGGCGGCGGTCCGTCCGGTTTAATGGCTGCGATTGCGGCAGGCGAAGAAGGCGCGGACGTATTATTAATCGATAAAGGAAACAAGCTGGGACGGAAGCTGGCGATTTCCGGCGGCGGGCGCTGCAACGTGACCAACCGCCTCCCCGTTGAAGAAATCATCAAACACATCCCCGGCAACGGCCGCTTTTTATACAGCGCGTTTTCCGAATTTAATAATGAAGATATCATCGCCTTTTTTGAAAAACTCGGCATTCAGCTGAAAGAAGAAGACCACGGGCGCATGTTCCCGGTGACGGACAAAGCGCAAAGCGTTGTCGATGCGCTTTTGAACCGATTAAAACAACTGAATGTCACCATCCGCACAAATGAAAAAATCAAAGAAGTGCGGTACGAGAACGGCAGGACAGCAGGCATTACGACAAACAATGACGAACACATTAACGCAGACGCCGTTATTATCGCGGTCGGCGGAAAATCAGTCCCGCATACCGGCAGCACCGGAGACGGCTATGCATGGGCGGAAGCGGCCGGTCATACCGTGACCGAACTCTTTCCGACGGAAGTGCCGGTTACGTCGTCAGAACCGTTTATTAAACAAAAAACACTTCAGGGGCTGTCTCTTAGAAACGCGGCCGTCAGCGTCCTGAATAAAAAAGGCAAACCAATCGTCACACACGTGATGGACATGCTGTTTACCCATTTCGGCTTGTCAGGCCCCGCCATTCTCCGCTGCAGCCAATTTGTCGTCAAAGAACTGAAAAAGCAGCCAGAGGTCAAACTCCGCATCGATCTGTTTCCCGGCATCAACGAGGAAGAGTTATTTCAAAAGATGCACAAGGAACTGAAAGACGCACCGAAAAAAGCGCTCAAAAATGCGCTGAAGCCGTGGATGCAGGAACGGTACCTGCTTTTTCTTCTGGAACGGAACGGTCTTGATCCGCAGACAAGCTTTACGGAACTGCCGAAGGATCAATTCAGGGCTTTTGTCAAAGACTGCAAACAATTTACGGTTGCCGCTGACGGAACGCTTTCTTTGGACAAAGCGTTTGTCACAGGCGGAGGTGTTTCCGTAAAAGAGATTGAGCCGAAACAAATGGCGTCTAAAAAAATGGAAGGCTTATATTTTTGCGGAGAAATACTCGACATTCACGGCTATACCGGGGGCTACAATATCACTTCAGCCTTTGTCACGGGTCGTCTCGCCGGTTTGAATGCAGGACGTTTCTCACGCTCGCTCTAAATGGTTTAGAGCGCATTTACCTGAGCGTCCCCGTTGATAATTGACCAAAAACATGATAGAGTTTTCTGCGTTTTGTTTCACCTGATAGAGGGAATAGGAAGAAAGGATTGATCTGCAATCGTACGACCATACTAAAACAAAATGGCGTATTGAAAAAAATAGTCAGAGGGTGAGAACGTTTGAAGAAGAACATCTCCAGTGTTTTTTGGATTGTGATTGTCATCACAGCCGCTGCGGTTTTATGGGGGGCCATTTCTCCTGACAGCCTGCAGCAAGTCACTGATACGGCACAAAAATTTATTACGGATTCTTTCGGCTGGTATTATCTGCTGGTCGTTTCTATATTTGTCGGTTTCTGTCTCTTTCTCATTGTAAGTCCGATCGGCACAATAAAACTCGGAAAACCCGGGGAAAAACCGGAATTCGGCTTATTATCATGGTTTGCCATGCTTTTCAGCGCAGGCATGGGAATCGGTTTGGTATTTTACGGGGCTGCGGAACCGATCAGCCATTACGCCATCAGCTCTCCCTCAGGTGAAACAGAAACGCCCCAAGCATTTCGTGATGCGCTCCGGTACACATTTTTCCACTGGGGGCTGCACGCTTGGGCCATCTATGCGGTTGTCGCTTTATGTATCGCATATTTTCAATTCAGAAAAGACGCGCCCGGTTTGATCAGCAGCACACTGACACCGCTTTTGGGCGATAAAGTAAACGGGCCGATCGGCAAAGCGATTGACTGTATCGCCGTGTTTGCGACCGTTGTCGGTGTGGCGACAAGCTTAGGGCTCGGAGCGACTCAGATCAACGGCGGTCTGCATTATTTATTCGGCATTCCGAAAACATTTTCCGTTCAGCTGATCCTGATCGCTGTCGTGACCGTGTTATTTTTGATTTCTGCGTGGAGCGGCATCGGCAAAGGGATTAAATACTTAAGCAATACCAACATGGCGCTCGCGGCTATTTTAATGATCTTTATGCTCATTGCAGGCCCGACGGTGCTGATTATGAACTCATTTACCGATTCTATCGGCCAATATATCCAAAATATCGTGCAGATGAGCTTTCGCTTGTCTCCGAATGATCCCCAAAAACGCGAATGGATTAACAGCTGGACCATTTTCTATTGGGCCTGGTGGATATCCTGGTCGCCGTTTGTCGGCATTTTTATCGCCCGTGTATCAAGGGGCCGGACGATCCGGGAATTTTTAATCGGGGTATTGGTGACACCTTGTATATTGGCTTTCTTATGGTTTGCGATCTTCGGTGTATCCGCGATGGATCTTCAGCAGAAAGGCGTATTCAATGTCGCGGGAATGTCAACGGATACGATGCTGTTCGGCGCACTCAGCCACTATCCGCTGACAATGGTGACATCCGTATTAACGCTTGTTCTGATCGCTGTATTCTTTATTACATCAGCGGATTCAGCGACATTTGTGCTTGGAATGCAAACGTCTTACGGCTCATTAGACCCGTCAAACCGGGTGAAAATCATCTGGGGCGTCATCCAGTCCGCCGTGGCAGCGGTTTTGTTATATTCCGGCGGTCTGGCCGCACTGCAAAACACCGCCATTCTCGCCGCGGTTCCGTTTTCAGTCGTGATTCTTCTGATGATTGTGTCTCTGTACAAGTCATTAGCGAGCGAGCGAAAAGGAATCAAACAAGCGGAGAAATACCAAAAACCGAGAAGTCCCCGCGTCAAAAAAGCATAATGCACAAAGAAGCCCGGCATTTCGTCCGGGCTTCTTTATTTTCGGTATAAAATGAGAGCGGAAAAACAATAAAGCTGCTCACCTTCAGGATCACAGGCCGCCGCTACCGTATATTTAATATCAACGAGCTGTTCATCAGAAATCCCCTTTAAAAATGTATTGACTTCAGTCTGCAGATCCTTTTCATGCTCCTCATCAAAAACAGCTATCTTCAGCACATCACCCTCTCCTTTCTCTATCAATTTATTCCGGTTCAATTGAAATATGATAGAGAAAAACAGATTTTCTTTTTTACTGATTTTTACTAAAAGTAACCAAAAATAGTTGTTGAAAACGCTTACTCTCGTATGATAATATCATTTTAACAATAACCAGGTCATTTCTGTTTAGTAAATATTTAGTAAAAAGGAGATGCGAAATGGTCCGTCTCAAAGATATTGCCTTACAGGCATCTGTATCCAGCGCGACAGTATCGAGAATTTTGAATAAGGATGACTCTTTGGCTGTGACTGATGAAACAAGAGAAAAAGTTCTGAGGATCGCCGATGAGCTGGGCTATCAGCCGTCGGCAAAAAGACGGAAGAACCGCAGCCGCAGCGATTCAGCGCCCCTGATCGGCGTTGTCAGCTGCCTATCACCGGAAGAAGAACGGCAGGATCCTTATTTTTCGGCGATCCGAAAAGGCATTGAGGAAGAATGCTTTCGGCAAAAAATTTTTATCACATCTTCTATCCATCTCGGTTCTTTTCAAGAGCATATGTTTCACGAACTGGACGGCGTCATCGTCATCGGCAGCCTGCAAGACGAGGCGCTTACGAATATCAGCGCCGCTTTCAGGCACGCGGTATTTGTTAACGGCACCCCCGATCCCGCCCGCTACGATTCCGTCAGCGTGGATTTTTATGCCGCAGCGCAAAAGGCGATAGAACATCTTCTGTCGCTCGGTTACCAGCGGCTCGGTTATATCGGCGGCCGGGAGCGGGAGCATACCGTCATAGACGGTGTAAACAGCAATAAAACGATTGAGGATAAGCGTCTGACCGCTTTCTTACAAATGGCCGGCGCCGAGCCGGAGCATGTACTGATCGGCGAATACAGCATGCACGAAGGGTTCCGGCTGATGAATGAAGCCATCAAAGGCGGAAGTCTCCCCGATGCCTTTTTTATCGCAAGTGATTCGATGGCTGTCGGCGCTTTAAAAGCCTTGCAGGAAGCCGGCCTTCAAGTCCCGCGCGATACGGCGGTTGTCAGCTTCAACGGAATTGATGAGGCAGAATACGCCAGCACGCCGTTATCAACGGTAAAAGTATACACGGAAGAGATGGGCCGGACGGGTGTCAAATTGCTTCTCGACCGTTTAAACGGCAGAACCGTCCCGCTGGCCGTGACGCTCCCCACTTCATTGATTGTCAGACAAAGCTGCGGCTCACAAGAAAGGAGGTGACGTGTCCCGCAGCGTTTATATCATATTTAAAGGAGGAAAAGATGAAACGCTTACTGGCTTTGTTCCTTTCTTTTACTTGCATGATACTTCCCGGCTGCTCGGCAGAACAGAGCGGCGCCGGAGAAAAGCAGAAAACATTGACAGTCTATTCCACCATATCCTCAGACAGCGAACGCGCCGTATTCAGAAAGTTGGCTGATTCATTCCAAAAAGAACATCCGGACATTCAAGTAAACGTTCATTTCCCAGGCAATGACTACGAAAATATGATGAGGGTCAGGATGGCGGCCGGTGATATGCCCGATCTTTTCGACACACACGGCTGGGCCAAAATCCGCTACGGAGAATATACCGCCGACCTCAGCGGCATGTCTTGGACGAAGCGGCTCGATCCGAATTTAAACAGCATGCTCAAAGACGCCAAAGGCAGAATATACGCCTTCCCTCTGAATCAGGCAAAGGACGGACTGGCCTACAATCGTACGTTGTTAGAAAAATACGGAATCAAACCGCCGGAAACAATGGATGATTTTATGAAGGCACTGCGACAGATTAAAGAAAAAAGCGGCGGAACAGTCACCCCCTTCTGGTTTGCCGGCTATGAGAAAAGCTCATTTGCCCAATATTACGATCAATTCGCCGCACCGCTTCTCATCACAGATCCCGCACACCGTTACAAAAAACAACTGTTAAACGGAACCTTCCGCTGGACACACTTCACCTATTTATCTGACAAACTGAAAGAGATGCAAAAGGAAAACCTGCTCAATATAGATGCCGTGACGGCAAAACGGTCCCAGCTCATTGAACTGATGGCGCAAAACAAAATCGCCTTTACGCTGCAGGGCGGCACCCTCGGCCAAGACGTCGCTCAAATCAATCCGAAGGTAAAAGTCGGCATCATACCGACCCCGGCCGTCCATAAGGGAGACGCGCCGGTTTGGATCGGAGGCGAACGTTACACGCTGGCGGCATTCAAGGATTCCCCGCGGCTTGAAGAAGCGAAACAGTTTATCGCATTTATGGCCCGACCCGAGCATGCAAAATCAATTGCCGAAGCGACCTCGCTTCCGGCCGGATTAGTGAATGTGCAAACGGACATTTTCTACGCAAATGACTATAAGCGCTATCAGCATATTAAGGTGCAGCCTTATTTTGACCGCCTTTATTTGCCGAACGGAATGTGGGATGTGATGGGAACAGCCGGGCAGGAGCTGATGGCCGATATCTTAACCCCCGCTGAAATTTCAGCGAAACTCGGCAGGGAATATAAGCGGCTCCGGCTTCAATCTGATTCACGGGGAGCTGAAAAAGAATGAGTGATCTTGCAAAAGAAACCCAAGGATTTCAACATCAAAAGCCGGTAAAACCCGCGTCACTGTGGTGGATGTACGTTCCCGCTCTTGCCACGGTTTTTATTTTCATGATTTTTCCGTTTGTCAAAGGCGCTTTTATCACATTTACAAACTGGAACGGCTTCTCACAGACGTATCAATGGGTGGGGGTTACTCAATATAAAAGGCTTTTTACAGATCCGGACACGTGGCTTGTTGTGAAAAACACTTTGCTTTACGGCATCGGAAGCACTTTTTTTCAGAATATGCTCGGACTTTTATATGCGCTGCTTTTGAATCAGAGCTTAAAAATGAAGGCGCTCACAAGAACGATCGTCTACCTGCCCGTCATTATCAGTCCGCTGATTATGGGATACATTTGGTATTTTATTTTCTCATATGACGGGGGTGCGCTGAATGATGTGCTTGGCGCACTGGGAATCGGTCCTGTCAACGCCTTGGCAAGCCCTGCGGCAAACCCGTGGATTATCGTCATGATTAACACATATCAATACGCAGGCATTGCGATGATTGTATATTTGGCGGGGCTGCAAAGCATTCCGAAAGATTATTACGAAGCCGCAAAAATGGATGGCGCGGGAGGTCTTCAGCCGTTTTTCACCATCACCCTGCCTTTATTGATGCCGGCTGTCACCATCAACATGGTCATCAATATCATCGGCGGGCTGAAGCTGTTTGATGTCATTATCGCGCTGACCGCAGGCGGGCCGGGCAATTCCTCTCAATCGATGTCAACGTTTATGTATGATTTATATTTTAAACGGCAGGATGCGGGATATGCCGCCGCCCAAGGCGTGTTTATGTCCGTCATTATTCTTGTCATCAGCTTTTCGGCTCTCGTGTATTTCAAGCGAAAGGAGACGGAAATGTCATGAAAACAGCCCGAATGCGGATTTTTACGCTGTTGGCAGCCGTTATCTCGTGCGTTCATATTGTCCCCTTTTATATTTTGCTGACCACGTCATTAAAAGCAAAAGGTGACTACAGTTCAAAATGGTCGCTGCCATCCGCCTTTTCATTTCAGAATTTTCGTGAAGCATGGGAACGTGCCTCTCTCGGGCAATCCTTTCTGAACACGATTATCATTACAGCCGTTTCCGCCGCTTTATTAATTTTCATGGGTTCGCTTGCCGCATACCCGCTCGCAAGAAGAAATACAAAGCTGAACAAAATCGTCTTCGGCCTTTTGATTTCAATCATGATCATCCCGCCTTTGACTTCCATGGTTCCTTTATACAAGATGGTCGCTGATGCGGGGCTGATCAATACGCATGCCGCAGCCATTCTCATTAATACGGCTGCATATATGCCGCTGACCGTTTTCTTATATTCGGGGTTTATCCGCTCTTCCATTCCGAAAGAGCTTGAGGAAGCCGCCAGGATGGACGGCGCGGGATTGATCAGGACTTTTTATACAATCGTGTTTCCTTTGTTGAAACCGATTACCGCAACGGTCTGCATTATTTCCTGTGTGTTTATCTGGAACGATTACCAATTTGCGATTTTCTTTTTACAAGATCAAAAGGTGCAGACATTGACCGTGGCCATGGCGGGATTTTTCGGCGAAAACGCGAACAATCTTCACTTAGTCGCCGCAGCCGCAATTATGGCGATGCTGCCGATGGTCGTATTGTTTTTGGCGCTTCAAAAATATTTTATCTCAGGGCTGTCCTCCGGGGCGGTCAAAGGCTGAGAAGAAAAGGGAGGAATTTCTGTTGAAGAAAATTACGTTTATCGGAGCGGGGAGCACGATTTTCGCAAAAAATGTACTGGGGGACTGCTTACTGACTGAAGCATTAAACGGGTTTGAATTCGCGCTTTATGATATTGACGCTGTACGGCTGAAAGAATCCCAGCTCATGCTGGAAAACATGAGAGACCGCTACAATACGAGTATATCCATCATCTCCTACGATGACCGAAAACAGGCGCTGAAACACGCCGGCTATGTGATAAACGCCATTCAGGTCGGAGGCTATAAACCCGCGACGGTCATTGACTTTGACATCCCGAAGCGGTACGGTCTCCGCCAGACGATTGCCGATACCGTCGGAATAGGCGGCATTTTCCGTTCCCTTCGCACCATCCCCGTTTTATTTGACATCGCAAAAGACATGGAAGAGGTCTGCCCGGATGCGTGGCTGTTAAACTATACAAATCCGATGGCCTCTCTGACCGGAGCGATGCTCAGACATACGAATGTCAAAACGGTCGGCCTGTGCCACAGCGTCCAGGTATGTACCAAAGATCTGTTTGACTCACTCGGCATGGATCACGAAGGTACGGAAGAACGCATTGCCGGCATTAACCATATGGCTTGGCTTTTGGAGATTAAAAAAGACGGAATTGATTTATATCCTGAAATTAAAAGACGGGCACGCGAAAAACAAAAGACGAAACATAAGGACATGGTGCGGTTTGAGCTGATGGATAAATTCGGCTGCTACGTAACGGAATCATCTGAGCATAATGCCGAATATCACCCGTATTTTATAAAAAGCCGGTATCCGGAGCTGATAGATGAACTCCAAATTCCGCTTGATGAATATCCGAGGAGATGCGCGGAACAAATCAACAATTGGGAAACGATGAGAGACGGCATCATCAACAACCAAAACCTGACGCATGAACGCTCAAAAGAATACGGTTCGAGAATTATTGAAGCGATGGAGACGGGCAAACCGTTCACATTCGGCGGCAATGTGCTGAATACCGGGCTGATACCGAATCTGCCGGCGAAAGCGGTCGTTGAAGTGCCTTGCACAGCCGTCAAAAACCACATTATGCCATGCTATTCGGGCGAACTTCCCGAGCAGCTCGCGGCGCTCAACAGAACAAACATTAACACACAGCTTTTAACCATCGAAGCGGCCGTTACATTAAAAAAGGAAGCCGTATATCAGGCGGCCATGCTTGACCCGCATACAAGCGCCGAGCTTTCCATGAATGACATCATATCTTTGTGCGATGACTTATTTGAAGCGCACAAAGACCGGCTTCCGGCTTATCACTGATCATTCGCGTTCCGGTCCTGGGCGGGCCGGACGCTTTTATATGTTCAGTACCAGTTTGACCGTCTGTAAAGTGTGTCCTTTAAAATCTTCTTCAAATTCACATACCCATTGAAACCCTTTCGCTTGATAAAAGGATAAGGCAATGCGGTTCTCTTTTTCTGCATGGACATAAAGCTTTTTTACCCCGCCGGACTGCCTGATGCATTCTTTAAGGAGTGCCGTGCCTATCCCGCTTCCCTGGCAATCCGGGTCAATATAGATGGCGGTCAGCTCCGCATTTCCGTCTTTTTGAACCGGGGTGGCATTTGCAAAACCGAGCACTCGCCCCTCTTCTTCTGCCACAAAGAACAGAGAATGCAAGAGCCGGCGTTCCATCATCTCATCCTGATAGGCGGATTCGAGAAACTGATCCTGAATGTGTCTGGGAATAATCCCTTCATACGTATGATGCCAGCTTCGTTCTGCGACTTGCCGGACCTGTTTGATATCGTTTGTTTTCATCGCGCGGATCATCGGTTTCACCTGATTCGCCTCCCGTTTTTTTATAAAAAAAGAAGAAAAAGACGCACGTCCCTTTTCTTCTTTCACTTCAAAGCGTTATTTCTTCGGCTTTGTTTCGCCTTCCCACTCCAGCATGCCGCCTTCAACATTAACCGTACGGAAGCCCTGCTCATGTAAATACATACAAACGTTCATACTTCTTTTTCCGGAACGGCAGATAAATACATATTCCTTGTCCTTGTCTAACGCATCCATCTTCTCAGGGATGTCCCCCATGCGGATGTGAACGGCCTCCGGAATCATTCCTTCGGCAACTTCTTCGTCTTCTCTGACATCAATCAGATACAGCTCTTCTCCCGCTTTTAATTTTTCTTCCAGTGCGGCTGTGCTGATTTCATTTATTTTCAATGTGTGACACTCCCATTCATCTTTATGGTGTTAAGTATACCAAAGCCCGCGGTGCAATTTCTATGATAGAGACTGATAAAAAAGCCCCTCTCTGTAGGAGAGGGGCTTCGCCCGGTCAGTTTGCCACGATATTGACAAGCTTGCCCGGTACGGCAATGATTTTTCGGATCGTTTTTCCTTCAAGCTGCTCTTTTACTTTTTCGTCAGCTTGTGCGAGCTGTTCTAACGCTGCTTTATCAGCATCAGCCGGAACCATTAATTTCGCTTTTACTTTTCCGTTCAGCTGGACGACGATTTCCACTTCATCGTCCACCAGTTTTGATTCGTCATAAGCAGGCCAAGCCTCGTATGCAATCGAACCTTCGTGGCCGAGTTTTTCCCACAGTTCTTCCGCCAAATGCGGCGCAATAGGAGAAAGCAGCTTCACAAAACCTTCGATATATTCTCTCGGCAGTTCATTCGCTTTGTAAGCTTCATTAATGAAGACCATCAGCTGAGAAATGCCCGTGTTAAAACGAAGGGCTTCGAAGTTTTCTGTCACTTTCATGACCGTTTCATGATAGACGCGCTCAAGAGTTTCGCCTGCGCCTTCTGTCACTTTGCCCGTCAGCTCGCCGTTTTCCTCGATAAACAAACGCCATACGCGGTCAAGGAAGCGGCGCGCTCCGTCAAGGCCTGATTCAGACCAGGCGATAGATGCATCAAGCGGCCCCATAAACATTTCGTACAGGCGGAGCGTATCTGCTCCGTGAGACGCCACAATTTCATCCGGATTGACGACGTTTCCGCGGGATTTACTCATTTTTTCATTATTTTCCCCGAGAATCATTCCTTGGTTATACAGCTTTTGGAACGGTTCTTTCGTCGGCACGACACCGATATCGTAGAGGAATTTATGCCAGAAACGCGCGTACAGAAGGTGAAGCACGGCATGCTCCGCTCCTCCAATGTAAATATCAACGGGCAGCCATTTATCCAGTTTCTCAGGTGAAGCGAGCTGATCCGGATTTTTCGGGTCGATAAAGCGGAGGAAATACCAGCAGCTTCCCGCCCATTGCGGCATCGTGTTCGTTTCTCTTCTGCCTTTTTTGCCCGTTACAGGATCAGTGACTTCCACCCACTCTTTAATGTTGGCAAGCGGTGATTCACCTGTTCCGCTCGGTTTGATCTCATCGGTTTTCGGCAGAATCAGCGGCAGCTCTTCCGCCGGAACGGCTGTTGACGTGCCATCTTCCCAATGAATGACCGGAATCGGCTCGCCCCAATAGCGCTGGCGGCTGAACAGCCAATCACGCAGACGGTATGTCACTTTTTTCTCACCGTTTTTCGTTTCTTCAAGCCAGGCGATCATTTTTTCAATCGCTTCCGCTTTATTCAGTCCGTTCAGAAAGCCGGAATTGACATGCTCTCCGTCCCCCGTGTACGCTTCTTCTTCCGTATTTCCGCCTTTTACGACTTCTTTGACAGGCAGGCTGAACACTTTTGCGAATTCAAAATCACGTTCGTCATGCGCCGGCACGGCCATTACAGCGCCTGTTCCGTAAGAGGCGAGGACATAATCCGCTATCCAGATCGGCAGCTTTTCCCCATTTGCAGGGTTTACGGCATATGCGCCCGTGAAGACGCCCGTTTTTGTTTTCGCAAGATCCGTCCGTTCCAGGTCACTTTTCGCCTGAACTTCTTTAACATAAGCGTCTACCGCTTCTTTTTGTTCAGGCGTCGTGATGGCCTCCACAAGCTCATGCTCAGGAGCCAGTACGGCATAAGCCGCGCCGAACAGCGTGTCCGGTCTTGTCGTAAACACGGTAAACGTGTCATCAGTGCCGTCGATCGCGAAATGCACGTTTGCGCCTTCTGAGCGTCCGATCCAGTTGCGCTGCATGTCTTTAATGCTTTCTGGCCAGTCAAGGTCTTCTAAATCTTCAAGAAGCCTGTCCGCATAAGCGGTGATTTTCAGCATCCATTGTCTCATCGGACGGCGTTCAACCGGATGGCCGCCCCGCTCGCTTTTGCCGTCAATGACCTCTTCGTTCGCAAGCACCGTTCCGAGCGCCGGGCACCAGTTGACCGGCACTTCGTCTACGTAAGCGAGCCCTTTTTCGTACAGCTTGGTGAAGATCCACTGCGTCCACTTGTAATAGTCCGGATCAGTCGTATTGATTTCACGATCCCAATCATATGAAAATCCGAGCGATTGAATCTGGCGGCGGAAATTATCTATATTTTGTTTTGTGAACTCAGCCGGATCATTCCCCGTGTCAAGCGCGTATTGCTCGGCAGGAAGCCCGAACGCGTCCCATCCCATCGGATGAAGCACATTGTATCCTTGCATGCGTCTCATGCGCGAAAGGATATCGGTTGCCGTATAGCCTTCCGGATGTCCGACATGAAGGCCGGCTCCTGAAGGATACGGGAACATGTCAAGCGCGTAAAACTTCGGCTTGTCATTCTCTTCACTGACGGCGAACGTTTTATGATCCAACCAGTAATTCTGCCATTTCTTTTCTATTTTTTCGTGCTGAAAACTCAACGTAAAAACCTCCTTCTGATTGAATACGGCGTATGTAGTCCAAGTATTGACGGGATGAGAAAGATTATATTCAGATTATTCTAAAACTAAAAAAACTCCCTCATCCCAAAAAGGGACGAGAGATTTTTATTTCCCGCGGTACCACCCTCGTTAGCACGGTTTTGAGCCGCACTCACTTGATACTTTTAACGCAGTTATGCGTCAGCGGTTTTGCCGCTGCAACTCTGAGGCGAGTTCGGAAACAGACTTGATTGACTTGCACCGGCCGTCAACTCTCTGATTGCAAAATCTGCTTCTTACTGCTCCTCTTCACTGTTCTTATCGCTACCGTAATCTTACCTGTATTTTATAGAATTCTGTTCATAAGTGCAAGCAGGTTTGTATACAATGGGAATGTACCCGGAACGGGTCATGAGCGGGGATATTATTTTGATGGAGGATTTTTTTGCTGGTGTGGTTTTGCTTCGGCCGAATTACTGTTTTGTTCTCTGACAAAATCAAAGCTCCTGAGAACAGCTTCTCCGCCGTAGCCTGCGATTATGGATAAGATGACGAGTTGAATTCCTGAATCGGGGTCAGCGGATAAGACAAGTAAGATGGAAGCAGCCATTCCGATAAAACCATCTTCCAAAAAACCGAGATAGATAAACCGCTTTGTCATTCTGGGTTTCTCCAGCCTGCCTCTCTTTTTCACATGACCGAGAACCCCCATGATTCCTCCAATTACACAAGCAATTATTACCTGATGCAGCATCTTCATCACCTTCCTAAAGCCCTTATTTAGTAAAGCGACTTCAGGCCATCCAGCCCCCTTACGAATACGATGATTTTCGATATCTACATACCGGCGATTGAGCAGGAAAGTAAAAAGCTTGTTTCTTCCATTATATGTGAACACATGATCGGTAAGCTTGATGCATTAGATTCATTTTTCACCCAGTGACAATGACCTAGTCACTTACTTAGCGATGATGTGCCTTCCCCTTATATATTCAGTGTATATGAGGACAAGCCCGAATGACAAATTGCAAACTTCGGCTGCTTGAATCAGAACATATGTTATGCTACGGTTACTGTAGATTCATTTAAAAAGGGGAGAAACAATGGCTGAAAAAGCGCGCAGCTTTACGGCCAAAAGGGGGTTTTACATGGCTGACTCAAATGTATTCGGAAAACTGGAGCAGCTGGAGCTTATCAAAAAGGCGCTTGATCACGCACGCATCGGCGTGGTGATTACAGACCCCTCTCTTGAGGACAATCCCATCATATATACAAATCAGGGATTTATGGATATGACAGGCTACTCTTCCGAAGAGATATTAGGTAAGAACTGCAGATTTCTGCAAAGCAAAGAAACCGACCGTCAACAAGTCGCGAAAATCAGAAAGAGCTTAACCCAGAAAGAAAAGATCACGGTGCGGCTGAAAAATGTCAAAAAAGACGGCACCCCGTTTTGGAATGAACTCAACATTGATCCTCTTTATGTTGAAGACAAGCTCTATTTTGTCGGTTTTCAAAAAGACATTACAGAGCAGAAAGAATACGAAAAGCTCCTTGAGGATTCCCTCACAGAAATCACGACGCTGTCTACACCGATTGTTCCGATCCGAAACGGCATCTCCGCCTTGCCGTTAGTGGGAAACTTAACGGAAGAACGATTTGATTCAATTGTGACAACTTTGACGGACATATTAACCGCATCTAAAGATGATTACTTAATTATAGACTTATCAGGTCTGGCCGAGGTAAACGAACAGACCGCAGACCGGATTTTCAAATTGCACCACCTGCTTAAATTAATCGGCACGGAATTGATTATCACCGGGATCAAGCCTACCCTCGCCATGAGAATGAATCAGCTTGATGCCAGCTTTTCTTCATTAAAGACGTATTTAAACGTTAAGGACGCGGTCAACGTGCTTCCGGTCGTATAAACAAAAAAATCCCGCCGAAACAGCGGGATTTTTTTATGTCGTCATCGCACTTGGACGTTTTGTTTATTAACGGTTTTCAGGCGTTTGTCGTACAGCACCGTCGCTGCGATGCTGACAACAAGAAGCACCATCAGGATCAACAGCAGCACGCTCATTCCGTACTGATCAACCAGCACGCCGCCAAGGAGCGGCCCGATCATTCTGCCGCCCGTCGCCGCACTGTTGACGAATCCTTGGTAAAATCCTTCTTTCCCCTTAGGCGCAAGCTGATTGGCAATGGTAGGCACGGCAGGCCAGACAAGCATTTCTCCGACGGTTAAAATCACCATTGCGGTGAGGTACATCGGAAATTGCTTGGCGCTGAGAAGCACGCCGAACGAGACGATAAAAATACAAAAGCCGATGACCATCTGCGTTTTTAACGCACCGGACCATTTTTTCAGAACAGCTCCCATGAGAGGCTGTCCGGCGACAATTAATATTCCGTTTACGGTCCAGAGCACACTGTATAATGAAAGCGGCATACCGATGCTTTGAGTATGTGACGCAACGGTTGTGGACCACTGCGAATAGGCGATCCACCCGAGAACATACCCGCCGCTCAATATGAGAAGCGCCGTAAATTTCGTTCTGCTGCTGACAGGCTCGTAGTCCAGAACAGAAACCTGGCTCGCATTTTGGGTTTTGATATTTCGAAACCCGAAAAATACGATAAGGAAAAACAGCACATACAGCATAGCATTGGCTAAAAACACGTACGTAAACGAGTACGCCGCAACCATCCCGCCGAGTGCCGAGCCCACGGCGACACCTGCGTTCTGAGCTACATAAATCGCATTAAAAGCTCTCCGCCCGCCTTCTTTCCATACCGCTCCCGCCATGGCGTAACTGGCCGGAAACACGATACCGGAACCGAAGCCGACAATGATGAGCAGCCAAATATAAACGGGCCATTGATGAAACAGAACGAGTCCGAGAAGACTTGCCAATGTGATCATAATGCCCAGCATAATGGATTTGAATCCGCCGATTTTATCAAACAAAAATCCGCCGCATAAATTCCCCGCCACACTGGCCCCGGAATTCAGCATCAGAACAACCCCCGCAACAGTCAGCGATTTCCCTAAATGATTATGAATATAGATCGTATTCAGCGGCCACAAAAAAGATGCGCCCGTCACATTGATAAACATTCCGATGATTAATATCTTCAAAGCGCGCGGCATACCGATCCCCCTCTCTCTATAAAAAACCCCATGAAAAAACGGAAACCGCAAGCCGCGGCTCCGTATCGAACACGTTATCATAGCACATTCATTCTATCGCCGCGGACGTCTTTTTTCAACATCAGAATCTGAAAAAAATAATGCCGGAATGTTGAAAAAATTACAAATGATTGGATTCACAAAAACAGGCCGGCCTCATGCTCTTTTCCTCAGCAGCCAAAAAGGGATATACAGAATGAAAAAGCTCAATATCACCGCCGCTTCCATTGATAGAAGATACCACGGCCAAGGTCCGAAAACATTCAGAAGCGAAGCGGTCTTCGGTTTTTTCATTAAATATAAGTAATTTGCATTCAGCACACGATCAATAAAAAAGACACACGCCCCGTACAGATTTACGATCAGCACCGATACCCACAGTCCGCGCGCCGACGGCCTGTACCTTTCTGAAGCGGCCATGAATAGACAGGTAAGAAAAACACAGCCGTGGGAGACGAAAAACACGATGTACCGAAAATGCGGGAAAGAATACGCCCCTAAATCAGGTGTTGCCATCGCCTGTACGGCGCTGCCCAAACCGGCAAAATAGAGGAAGGCGAACAGTTTTTTGCTTTTTGTCATGACCATCAGCATTGCCAAATAGACGGAAAGGTCGCTCAGCTGCAGCGGCAGAGCTGTTTTCAGCGACCAGGCATGATGACAAAGCAGCCATATATGATAGCTGATCTGCGACACGGCAAGGAGAATGAACAGTACATAGCGGAAAACGCGATTCGGCCGGCCGTAGTTGAGCTTTTTCCGGAATACGATCACGCCCGCCCCCAGCAATCCGATGATCAACAGCGTGAAAATGTGTTCCTTGGAAAAAAGATGAAAGGCTCCTGTTTCAGATTTCAATTGAAAATACTTCTGCATAAGGCTCCCCCGCGCGAGAAAATGACGTATGTCTATTCTTTTAAAAATCGCTTTCTTCTATTCATACAAAAAAAGCCTCCGCTTATGCGGAGGCTCCTCAACTTGTTTTACAATGCGGATTGAATGACCTTTTTATAGTATAGCACCGACAGCATGCCGAAGATGGAGTACAGCAGCGTATACAGCGCCATGACGATGATCATCGGCGTCCACACTTCCGTTCCGAATAAAAACCATCCTGACTGAACGGCAAAATAGCTGTGGAACAGCCCGAGAACGAGCGGAATCCCGAAATGATACGCCTGCTTCCGGCGGATGCCTTTCAGCAGATCCCCCGTTGTGAAGCCGAGCTTCCGCAATATCGTGTAATCAGCCTTCTCATCCTCACACTCGCCCATTTGTTTAAAATAAAGGATACAGCCTGAGGTGATCAGAAAGGTTAACCCCAAAAAGCCGACAATAAACATGATCAGCCCCATGTTTTTCTTTTGGGTGTCAGCCGTTTCAAATTGTGAAAGCGCGCCGTCAGAATAGTGCTGCGCCTGAAACAGACCATCAGCTTTTTGGATGTCCTCTTCACGTTTGAGTGTAATGCCGAAAAACCGATTTGATTTTCCCTGAATGGACGGGTCGATATCTTTCTCGATCCGGTCAAATACCTGCTGCGTGACGATAACGGTCGGCAGCCCTCCGCTTGTAAATGTATATGACAGAAGGAAGTCGTTCTTCAAGCCCTTATACGCCAGCGGTATTTTATCCGTTTTGCCGTTTATATCAATGGAACCTGACGTTTTCAGGTCGAGAAATCTTTTCATCATATCATTATATCCGGTAAACACGGCTTCTCCGTCAGAAAGCTCCGTCCCTTCTGCGTCTTTCTCGCTTATAATCGGCAGCGCCAAGCTGGACGGGTCTTGTTGAAAGCTTTTCATGTCGCCGTTTATGATGTTCTTCATATTGACACCGGCTTGAATGGTCTTGATTGTTTTCACTTTGTGTTCAATTCCGTTTTTCTTCAATAAAGCGGTAAATGAGTCAGTCTCCTTTTGGTTATCAAACGCAAAGTCCGCGGCTGTATTTTGCTCAGCCGATTTTTCCGCGGAATAGTACGAGATATAGCTTAAAGACAGCAAACCGATTGCCAGCGCCGAAAGAGTCGTAATAATCGTCAGCAGGACGGCGTTTGACTTCATCCGGAACATGATGGATGACAAAGACAGCACTTCACTGACATTCAGATACCCGCCTTTTGATTTCCGGATGAGATTTGCCAGAAAGCTGACCGAACCTTTATAAAACAGATAGGTTCCGATAATGACCGAGCCGAGAATAAACACCATGGCCGAAAACAGTTCATTCATGCTCGTAAAACTGCCTCCGAATAAATCCGCGGACACGGCATAGCCGGCGATAATGGCCGCAATACCGACAACACCGATCGACATCTGCACCCAAGAAAGCCGTCTTATGCCGCTTTCTGACGATGACGCGGTTTTAAATAAAGACAAAATGCTTTGCCGTTTAATAAATAAGTAATTCATCATCATAATCAGCACGTAAATCGCCCCGAACACAATTAACGTCTGAACGAGCGCCTTGCTTGAAAAAAACAGTGAGACAGAGGCTTTCACACCGACTGTATGAAACAGCATCATCATACATAATTTCGAGAGAGAAAAGCCGGCAAAAATACCGATCCAAATCGATCCGAAATACAAAATGAAATTTTCTGTGCTGAGTATGCGGAAAATGTGCATTTTCGTCATGCCGATTAATCGGAATAAGCCGATTTCCCGGCCGCGCCGTTTAATAAAAATGGTGTTGGCGTATAAAAGAAATACCGACACGATCGCCACAAGCAGTACAGAGGCGGCCCGGATTGCCGCCGCTCCTTTTATGGAGCTTTTCATTTCATCAAGCGCCGGATCGTATTGCATCGTGACAAACGCGAAATAAAGGGCGGCGCTGAACACCAGCGCAAAAACGTAAAGGTAATAGTTTTTCAAATTCTTTTTCAGGTTCTGGAAGATCAAATGATGAATACTCATGCCTGAACCCCGCCCAATACACTTTGCGTTTTCATAATATCCTGAAAAAAGTCCGGTCTGTCCTGGCCGCCTTTATTCAGCTGTGTATACACACGGCCGTCTTTAATGAAAACCACACGTCCGGAATAGCTGGCGGCAACCGGATCATGCGTCACCATCACAATGGTGGCGCGGCGTTTTTGATTCAGGCGGCTGAGTTTATTCAGTAAATCCATGGCAGCCTTTGAATCGAGCGCTCCGGTCGGCTCATCAGCAAAAATAATGCCCGGCTCGTGAATAACAGCTCTTGCGGCAGACGTCCGCTGTTTTTGCCCGCCGGAAATTTCACTCGGATACTTATGTCGCAAATCATAGATCCCAAGCTCCTCTGCCGTCTCGGCAAATCGCAGGTCCGCCTCTTTCTTAGACATTTTCGTAATGGATAACGGCAGGAGTATGTTTTCTTTCACGGTCAGGGTGTCCAATAAATTATAATCCTGAAAAATAAAGCCGAGATGCCGTTTTCTGAATTCGGCAAGCTGTTTTTCTTTCATGGATGTAATCTCCGTCTCATTCAGTTTAATGGTGCCCGCGCTCACTTTATCAATGGAGGAAAGCACATTCAAAAGGGTCGTTTTCCCTGATCCCGACGGGCCCATAATGCTGACGAATTCCCCTTTGTGAATCTGAAGATCAATTCCTTTCAGCACCTCTTGTTTATTCAGCTTGTTTCCGTAGCTTTTTTGGATATTGCCTGCTTCTAAAATCATCACGTTCTGATTCTCCTTTTACATTGGTTATCTTTATTTTAAAAACAGAAGCCGTTTTTTTCGTTTGATTAAGCGAACAAAAGAGAAAAGCATGTGACACTTTTGTCACACACTGAACATGCTGACGGCATCGTTCTGTTTCGGAAACACCAAGGTAAAAACCGTGCCGCTTTCCGGCTCAGAGCGCACGCTGATCTGGATAAGAAGCGGAGCCGCGGCTTTTTGAGCCAAATACAGGCCCATCCCCGTTGACGCGTGATCACGCCTCATTCGCGTCGAGGTAAATCCCTTTTCAAAAATGCGCGGAAGATCTTTGGGCTCGATGCCGATGCCGCGGTCTTCGATATCCACATGCACCCGGCCGTTTTGTTCATAGCTTTTTACGGTAATGTCATCCGCCTCACTGTATTTGACGGCATTGCTTAACAGCTGCCTGATGATGAAGGAAAGCCATTTTCCGTCACTGTGAACGTCTGGTGAATCAAGCTGAATGTCAAACCCGATCCCTTTTTGTATACACCATGATTGCAGATTTTTAATTTCTTTGAAAACGAGCGGCCTGAGCTGAATTCGCTGGAATGATAAATCATTTTCAATAAAGGACAATCGTTTCTGATGAAGCTGCTGGTCCAGAAGATGGTGAATCCGCAGCCATTCATACAGCAAAGGGGCTTTGAGCGGCTGTTCATCAAGGCGCTCAATCATGAGATGCATCGCTGTCAGCGGTGTTTTGACCTCGTGAATCCATGACATCAGATCGTCCTTTTCATGCTCTGACGCCGCCCGAAGATCAAGTGAGCTTTTTCTTAACTGCTCTGTCTGCCCTTCAATGCTTTCTTCAACGATAGACTCAAACGGACTGTCAGGCGCTTTAAGGTAAGACATGTCTAAATTGGCGTCCCACTCTCTTAAGCTTTTATAATAGGCGGTCTCTTTACGATAGCGGAACAAGAGAAATACAAGAAACACAAGAAGCGACAGGTAAACGAAATACAGCACCGAAAAAAACGGAATAGACGGATCAATATATGCCGCAAAAAGGAGCACAGCCTGCTGCAAAAGAAACATCGCGATCCAGCTTTTTCTTTCGAGCAGAAATGACTTAATCATAAAGACCGTCTTCTTCCTTTGCGATGTATCCCTGCCCCACCTTGGTTTCAATCATTTTCCCGATGCCTAATTGATCGAGTTTTTTCCGCAGCCGGTTGACATTCACCGTCAGCGTATTATCACTGACGAAACGCTCATCATTCCATAGGCTTCTGATGAGTTCTTCCCGGCTGACGATTTTATTTTTCTGCTCAGCCAGCAGTTTTAAGATCAGCATTTCGTTTTTGGTCAGCTCGACCGAACCGTTTTTACGGCTTACCGTGTTGGTTTCTGTGTCAATGACCGCCCCGCACCATCTTTTCATCAGCGCAGGTTCTGTACCGTATTGATGCACACGGCGGAACACCGCCTGTATTTTCGCGATTAACACATCAAAGTGAAAAGGCTTCTGAATAAAATCATCTGCCCCGAGCTGCATCGACATGACCATATCCGCGGGATGATCGCGCGAGGACAAAAAGAGAATCGGCACGTTTGATAGGGAGCGTATCATTCTGCACCAATGAAAGCCGTCAAATTTCGGCAGCTGTACATCAATGATCACCAAATCAGGCTTAATTTCGGAAAACTCCCGGATGACCCGGCTGAAATCTTTTATTCCGTGCACCGCAAATGACCAGCCCGTTAATCTCTCTTTCATCTCATGAAACAAAGTGTTATCATCTTCTATTAACAAAATGTGAAACATGGTATCCGCCCTTTTCTGATAGATAGAGGAAAAACCGGCTGATGTCCAGCCGGCTTTTTTCCTTTACAGTTCTCTTCTTAATGCAGTCAGAACGTTGGTTTTTGTCGCTTTGCGGGCCGGATTCATACCGGAAATCACCGCGACCCCCGCACAAATGACAACTGCGATCACAACGAGGCTGAGCGGGATATAGGAGAAGGTATAATGAAGATCTTCGGCTCCGGTGTTTCCCCCTACCGCTTTCAAAATAACCGGCACAGCCAGATTGACGGCAAAACTCACTCCGTAAGAAATGATAATCCCGATGACAGAACCTAATATCCCGATATAGGCGCTTTCCATCAGGAACATTCTGCGGATGATGGACGGGCTTGCGCCAATTGCTTTCATAATCCCGATTTCCTGCGTTCGTTCCGTCACCGCCATCGTCATCGTATTGAAAATACCGATGGCAGAAATCACGACGGCGATAAAGCCGACAAAGATCAGGCCGATTTTAAAGACAAGGAAAAAGGTGTTGACGCCCTTCAGCTCGGTAGTGACAGATCTGACATAAAAGCCGTCATCCGTGAGGTCATGGGTAAGCTGATCGACATGATCGAATTTGTCCGCATACACATTGATGCTTTTTTCCGCATTTCCATTCTTCAGATCCAAGAATGTTGAGAAGTCTTTCTTGAATTGATCACTCACAAAAATATTTGTATCCTCCATCCAATCTTGGGACGGTTTTTTTGTAATTCCGACTACTTTAAAGTCGTACGTTTTCGTTTTCTCAACGTCTCCGTCTTTGTTTGTTTTGGAGATGCTCAGCTGTATCGTTTTATTAAGCAGGTCTTTCGTATAGCCTTTTGGTTTTTTCACCTCCGACATGTCGCCTTGGTGATCATTTAACTCTTTGTCGTAAGCGTCAGCCTCTTTTTTCGTCAATAGGTTCTTCGCAAAATCATAGCCGACCACGATTTCATTCTCTGTACGGGCGACCCTTCCCTGATTAAGCTCCATATTGGCTTTGACTTCATCGTTCATGTTTGTCAGCACAATGGCTGAATCTTCATTTGTTCGGTTTCCCAATGACGCTTTGTTCGGTTCATACACTTGTGTTCTTTCAACGACAGACTTGACATTTTTATACTTTTCCAAGTCTGATTTCTTCACGGCTTTTCCGTTCTCTTGGCCGAGCACATTGATTTCCGTAACAATCTGCTGGCTCATCGTAATGTCTGTAATCGTTTTTTGGATGCCGAATCCGACGGACGCCAGCACCACTAAAAACGCGCACGCCATTGTCGTCGCCAGCACCGTCATGAAAACGCGCAGCCGGTTTTTCTTCATATTTCTTCTGATAAAGTGAATCTGATCTTTAAATCTCAACAGTAACGCCCCCTTTTAATACACCGTCATGCAGCTGGAATTTTGAATGCGCGATCGAAGCGACTTCATCGTCATGCGTAATGATGACAAATGTAATCCCGCGCTCCCGGTTCAGCTGCTGAATTAATGCAAGCACCTCAAGTTCCGTTTCTGAATCAAGGCTTCCCGTCGGCTCATCAGCTAAAATAATTGACGGATTTAAAATGAGGGCTCTTGCGATACTGACACGCTGCTGCTGGCCGCCTGACAGCTCATTCGGATAATGATTCGCATGATTCTCAAGTCCGACCCGTTTCAGCATGTCCGCGACTTTCTGCTTGCGTTCAGACGGTTTGACGCCTTTTAAGGCAAGCGGCATTTCAACATTTTCATAGGTTGTCAGACTCGGAATGAGCTGAAAACTTTGAAAAATAAAGCCGAAATGCCCGAGGCGGAACTGCGCCCACTCTTTTTCACTGAAGCCCGTCACATCAGTGCCGTTAATGACGATACGGCCCTTCGTCGGCGCTATGTATCCGGATATTAAATTCAGAAGCGTTGATTTTCCGGAACCGCTCCGACCGACGATACAGGCAATTTCCCCTTTTTCAACGGTCAAAGAGACATCCTTCAATACCGGAACCTCACTCTCTCTGCCTTTCCTGCCGATTTTAAATGAATGATCAATATGCTGTACTTCTATCACGTACACCACTCCCCCTTATATCTGTTTCGTTTTTTTATAGATGAAGTAATAACTGATGAAAAACCCGATAACCGCGCCGATAAGCATGCCGAATATGTAACCGGTATACGAACCGTTATAAGCATATCCGCATACCCCCGCACTTCCCAGCATACTGAGCACCATGACGAGCACTTGAATGGTGCGTTCAATGTGTTTGCTTAGGATAAAATGTCCGCTTCGTTCACTCGGCATTTTCAGGAAATTCACATAGCCGAATAGATAGAAACAACATCCCATTAATGCGGAGATTAACAATGCGTGTTTCATGTAATACATCCATGATGTATGGATGTAAGCGGCAGGCATGAAATAGATCAGAAATCCGCTCCAAGGGAAATCAATATCCGGCACAGCCTGCCTGCCAAAAAGGAACTCAGCGTTTAACAGGTAAATCGTCATAACCACGATCGGAAAGACGGAAACCGTGAACGCTGTGATCAGCTGCGCCGCTAAATTGCCCGTTATCGTGCCGGCAGCTGTCACTAATGCATAAATCATCAAGCTGATGACCAGCACCCCTGCGCTGAATGATTGAAAATGATGGACAGCGTCAGGTTTAAGCGCTAGAAACAATATGTCAGATACTCCGCAAGAAACAAATTGCGAGCCGGCTAACACGGCTGCTCCCAAGAAAAACTTCGTATGAAATATCCGGCTTCTTGAATACGGAAGACTCAGTGTAAACATCCTTTCAGCCCGGCCTCCTCTTATCAGAAAAAGCCCCATCATAACCGGAGGAATGAAATGAAGCCCAATCAAATTCCGATTGCTGTAATCAATGCTGAACGTACAAACTGAACCTGAATATTGATGAAGCGCACTCAAACAATCCTTATAGTGAAAATACTCATTTATAATTGCCAAAGGGCCTAAAATAGCTAAGAACCCCGCTGTAAGGAGCAGCAGCGTCTGCCGCTGCTTCCATTCTTTATAAAGCAAACCGCTAATCGGCACCTTGCCTTCCTCCAAACTGCTCATTTTCAAACAGATCTACATATGCTTTGACTTCCTGTAAACCGTAAAATAACTGATGAAAAACCCGATAATCGCGCCGAAGATAATGCCGGCTAAATAGCCGAACATCGTGTCTGTGACCCCATATCCGAAAACGCCGAAACCCATAACAGCAAAGGCAATCACCAAGATTTGCACCGGACGGTCCAATTTTCTCCAAAGAAAGAATCTGCCGTTCCGTTCATTCGGGTGTTTCAGAAAGCTGACATAACCGATCAGATAAAAGACAAGGCTCATCACAATCGGAATGATTAAAACCAAATCCCTTTCTCTGATCCAGTCGTTAAACACATATCCAATAGGGGTTACAAATATAAAAAGACGGGATTCGATATAACTGCTGATAAAAGAAAATTGATCTCCCACACTAAAATCGAAAACAACCTCCAAATTCGCGGCCGGCAGACCGATGAGTAAAAAGGGCAGTACCGTGACGGTAAACGCCGTTAACAGCTGGGCGAATATCTGTCCCGTTAATGCGCCGGATGCCATTAACAAGGCGTAAGCCATAAAACTGATGACAATCATTCCGATTGAAAAATGATCAAAATCGTACGTATGGCTCGGTTTCAGCAAAGATATCAGCAATGACGCCGCTCCATAGCCTATCGCCTGAGGAACAACAATGACTGCCCCGCCGAGCCAAAATTTCGTCTGAAAGATTTGGCCTCTGCTGTAAGGCATGCTTAACAAAGCATCCATCGTTCCCTTTGTCCGTTCCAAGCCTAATAAGAAGACGGCAATGATGACACTCACAATCCAGCTGAAGGAAAGAGGTGACCCATTCGTATAATTGACAACGAATTCACAATCTTGAAGAGCTGGGTTATTCAAACATTCTTGATATGTTGAGTAGTTGTTATAAACCATAAAAGGGTTTGCCGCCATTAAAAGAATGCCGCTGCATAAAAACAACCACTGATTTTTTTTCCATTCTGTGTACAACAATCCCCGCGGTATCATTCCGGTCCTCCTCTCTTACACATGCTTCGTTTTTTTATAAATCACAAAATAACTGACTAAAAATCCGACCGCTCCCCCGACAATCATCCCGGCCACATATCCTGTCATCGTACGGTCCGTCGAGTACCCCGCCAGGCCAAAACCGAGAACGCCCATTATGATCATCACAATCTGAATAGGCCTATCAAGCTGTCTCCAGAGGAAAAAACGGCCGTTCCGTTCCACCGGCTGCCTGACATAGCAAAAGTACCCGATGGCATAAAATACAATGCTCATCACTGCCGGGATGATTAATATATACTTGCTGGCAGATACCCAATCCGTATTAACGTACATGATCGGATTCAAGTATTGAAAAAGATTGTATACTTCGAGGTAAGCATCGACTGACGGCATCAGCTCATATATGCTGACTCCGAAGATGACTTCTACATTGGATAGCGGCAACGTAATAATCAGGTAAGGCGCTATCGACACGGCAAACGCCGTTAACAGCTGAGCGAACGTATTCCCCGTTAAGCAGCCTGCGCTCGCGACCAATGTAAAAGCCAAAACACTCACAATAATCTCTCCGACGCTGTAATGGTGGAAGAAATATACGCGCTCAGGCTTTAACAGAAGAATGAGCAGTTCAGCCAGCCCGTAGCCGATCACCTGAGCGCCGGTAATGACCGCCGCCCCGAGCCAAAATTTAGTGTGAAACACCTGAGCGCGGGAATAAGGCAGACTGAACAGCGCATCAATCGTTCCTTTCGTACGCTCCAGTCCGAATAAGCAAACCGCTAAGATGACAGCGGGCGCCCAGTTCAAGTTCAGCATTCCGCTCTCCAGAGAATTCACATAAAAGTTACAATATGCTTCCGGGGTGTCCAGACAGCCTTGATAAACCAGATAGGTATTTAACACTTCAAATGGATTGACCGCCGCTAAAAAAATGCCGACCATCACAAGAACAGTTCGATTCTGCACCCATTCCTTGTACAGCAATCCCCTGTCTACCATCTCCGGTTCCCTCCAAACTTCGCGATGAAAACTTCTTCTAAGTTCACAGGAAGCTCGTTCCATACTTTCGGCTGCAGCTCTTGCAGAAAGTTCTTTTTCTTCTCATCGTTCTTTTGAATCAGCACCGTATAAAACACACCGGCATGGTCGAGAATCGGTATGTTTTGTTCTCTGATCTTCAAGGCGACGTCCTCTTCAAATGCCATTTGGATTTTCATGTACTCTTCCTTCATATCATCCAAGTCCATCACATTCGTCAGCTGATTTCCTTCCAAAAACCCGATCCGGTTGCACATTCGCTCAATATCTTCTAAACGGTGTGAGGTAATCAGAATGCTCGTTTCCCGTTCAGCCACTTCATCCACCATAAGCTGCAGCACGTCATGACGCGTTACGGCGTCAATTCCGTCCGTCGGTTCATCCAAAAGGATAAGAGCCGGGCGTGAAGCAAAGGCAAGGACGAGCGCAAGCTGTTTTTTCAGGCCTGTCGATAATTCACGGTATTTCTTCGTTTCCGGAATGCCGTACCTGTTCATCAGCTCATTGGCGTAAGTCACATCAAAATTCGGATAGATTCTGCTTACAATCGCAACAAGCTGTTTATATGTATACTTGTCATAAAAAGGATTTTCAACAGGCATATAAATGATGTTCTGTTTTACTTTCGGATGCCGCTTTATTTCCACCTGATTAAATAAAACCGTCCCTTGATCCGGCAGCAGAATCTGCTGAATGAGTCGGAGCAGTGTTGTTTTCCCTGATCCATTTCGCCCGAGCAGCCCGAAAATTTCCCCTTTTCCGATGGTGAGCGAAATATCCTTGAGCACTTCTTTACCGTCTATCGTTTTTGAGAGATTCCGCAATTCAATCATGATCCTTGCCTCCTTTCACATCAGCGCTGATTTCCTTTATCCATTCCTGCAGCTTCTCCAGCTCAACTCCCGCGTAATGGGCATCGATGATGAGCTGTTTCAATTGCTCTTTTATCATCGTCATCTTCCCTTCAACCAATGTCGTTTTTGCATTCTCCGATATATACGTTCCTCTTCCCCTCAGCGTTTCAATGACACCATCGCGTTCGAGCTCCTTGTACGCTTTGCTGACTGTGTTCGGATTGGCGATAATGATCGTTGCCAATTCCCTGACAGAAGGAAGTTTATCCCCCGGCTTCATGATCCCTTTTAAACAAAGCTCTTTCAATTGCTGTATGATCTGCTCATAAATCGGAGTTGAGCTTCTCGGATCGATTTGAATCATTTACTTCCCTTCTTTCTTTTACGAGCTGCTCTCTTTCTTTAAATGTTCTGCCATTGAAAACCGATGACGACAAGAACGACAAACAGACTGCTTGCCAAAACCGAGGCGGCGATAATAAGAGGCACATCTTGTTTTACGGATCTTTTGTTTTTCATGAAAGTTCCCCTTCCCTATGCTTAACATTTATATGTCGATTTCATTTTTTGAGTGTTTTATGTGTATTACATCAAGTAGTACACGTAATACAATAAACACACTCCGCCCTATTGTCAATTCTTTTTTTAAAAAAATACAAAAAACCCGCCGGGATTCCGGCAGGTTTGCTGAACCATTTGAAACGGCGCGGTCAGTAATCAAAATTACGCTGCAAAATCATATTGTTTTGCAAGGTCTGCAGCTGCAATCTCATTCGATAAAGCTGCTCTCTTTGCTGATCATTCGCAGATAATGACAGCTTGTTTAATTCATTCACCGCGTTTTCAAGCATCATTTGCGCTTCACTGTACTCATTATCATTATAATGCTCTTGTTTTGAAGCGGTCATAAATTGCTCATTCGCAAATTCATACGCCTGTTCGCTTCTTTGGAGATGTTCATCTACTGATTGTCTTGTTGCCATTAAACAGTCCTCCTATTGATAATGTCATATCAATAGTATTTCTTATTCCAAATAAATTCTCACAAGAAATATCAGGTAATTCATTCACAAGACAGAAACGGTATAAAATACGATTAAATGTATAATTTAATCAAGACAGAATTAACTCTTTATAAAAATCCTTCATTTTAGAACGATAACTTAATTCTTCTTTTATTAAAAACATTAAAATTTTCCCACATCACTCACAAGATTTTCGGTTCGCTTTAAATTGTTCACCATCAAATTATCTTTTTTGTGTAAAACACCCAGGATTCATCATATTTTTTAGGGTATCCAATTCATTAGACGATCTGTTTTTATTAGCTTTAATTATCATCCCGAAACTAACACCAACTATAAAACCAAAACCTTTTTTACTCATCCCCGTCTAAGCCTGGAACAGCTTTAAATTTTTTCAACAAACCGTTCAAAAGAGAATCGAATTTTGAAGAATTAAGATAATAGTATGTTTTATTTTGATTTCTCGTACTCTCAACTAAACCTTGCAACGTTAAAATTCTCATATGGTGTGAAATCGTTGCGTTGGTTAAATTTAGCTGTTCAGCAATCTCATTAGCATACATTTTTTTATGACTAAGTAAGATTAATATCTTGAACTTACTTTTATCCGATAAAAGCTTCAAAAAATCAATGATGTGATTAATCTCAGCTTTCTCTAATGTATTTTCAAAAATTTTATCAACTTTATAACCAAGTCCAACATAAATGTTATCTTCACTTTTCGTAATAGTTGCAGTGTAAGGTAAAAGCGTTGGATATATATTAATATAATCACAAGATAAATATTCCTTACCTTTTAACGTACTGATTATCTTTTTTGGAAAATCCATATTTATGTTTTTTAATTGATTCATCCACTCATCTCTAAATTTAATTAAATTATAAATCGCCTCGTTAAGATAACCATTCACCAACATTAATTTATTGCAAAATTGATCTACATAAGTTTTAGGAGATTTCATTACCTTAAATATGATCCACTTGTATTCGGGCTTGATATTTAGATTATTAAGTAGCTCAAATAAACTTTCCCTATCATTTAAATACTGTTGGGTAGATGGTTCAGTTTTAAGATCTCCTTGTAAATAAATTAGAGACTCTAAAATATTTTTTCTTATCTCTTCTTCTGTAACTGCAGACAAATAATCAATAATTTCAAAAAAATCTTTCGTATAAATTTGTGGGATTTTAAAAAAGGTTGTGGCTAAACAAAAAATATTTGCATTCCTAACATCTTTGTAGTCGCAAAAGCTGCCAAAATAAAAATTTAAAAACTCACTATCTAACTCTTTTATTCTTTTAAGATCATCTAGTAATACAAAATATTCATTATCTAATTTTATACCCAATTTAGTTGTATAATCTTTGAAGAATTCCTCGTGTTCCAAGAATAGAATAGAGGATATCTTGTCAAAGAATTCTGAAACACTGTCATTAATTATTAACCGCACTTTTTCACACCCCATAAAGTCTTTTTCCACAAGGAAAACGTTGTACTATCTTCATTTCAGACATTTTACATTTTTAATATTATCAATCAAAAGGGAACTTTCAAAGAATATTCATTTTTAATTTTAAAGAATTTTCCTTTAAGCACATACCTGACTGAGCATTATCAAGAGCAGTCCTAGATTTATTAGACTTGCCTCACCTCTTGCTGAGTGTTCTCCTCATGTCACACTCTTCAGAAATCCTTCATCATCTCAGCTAATTTACAGGTCAATTTTAGCTCTTATTGAGTTATTTCAAGTTACAAAATTGTTGAATTATAAAAATATGATTTCGAGAAAAGTGGATGAAAAAACAATTTATGAATAATATTGACACCTCTTAAGATTACATTTATCATGTTTTTAGATATATATCGAATTTAAATTTAGATTAATATCTAATGGAGGTTATAGGTTTGAATTTTCAAAAATTAATTATGTTATCTGCATTATTATTAGGTACATTCATTTCAGTAATGGACACCACTATAGTAAATATCGCCTTACCTAAGATGCTGGATTATTTTTCGAGTAACCTTTCTCAAGTAGCATGGGTGGCTACAGGTTATACTTTAGCTTTTGCGGTTTTATTAGTAGGTGCATCAAAGCTGGCAGACCATTTTGGAAGAAAAAAAGCTTTTATGTTTGGATTAGCACTTTTTATTTTGACATCAGTTATTGCATGTTTGAGCACTTCAATTGAAATGCTTGTCACAATTAGAGTGATTCAGGGATTATCTGCTGCTTTCATTGTACCTGTTACAATGCCTATAGCTTTAGCTATCGTACCTCAAAATAAAAAAGGAATGATCATTGGAATCTGGGGTGCTTTCTCAGGATTAGCAGCTACATTAGGACCTGTACTTGGAGGATTATTAACTGAAAATTTTAATTGGCAAGCTATCTTCTTCATAAATATTCCTTTAGGTCTGATTTCTCTTTTTTTAGCAGCATTTTTTATTACTGAGAGTTATGATGAAACAGTGAGTAAAAAAATTGATTACATGGGGATTCTTATTTTATCCGGAGCTCTCTTCTGTTTAACCTTTGGTTTTGCAAAAGTATCTGACTTAGGCTGGTCATCACCATTAATTATCTCTCTTTTTGTAATCTCTGTATTATTATTCTGTTTGTTTTTCTTTATTGAATCTAAAATTAAAAACCCGATGATTCCCTTATCCATGCTGAAGATACGTACGTTTAGTTTCAGTTCTTTCACCCTCTTTATGCAGGGCCTTGGATTAACAAGCGGTACCCTTATTATTACTTTACTCCTCACTAATTTAATGGGAAAAACTGAATTAGAAGCGGGGTTAATTGTTTCTACATTAGCTCTATCATCTATGTTTACCTCTGTACTTTCTGGAAAGCTATCTGATAAACTCGGGGGCATTTGGCTTTCGGGTCTAGGTATGCTCGGTTTAACAATCACAACATATTTATATGGATACATACGATACGACAGTTCTATAACGTCAGTAATTATTCTGTTATGTTTGACCGGCTTAGCTTTAGGGCTTGTAATAGGACCAGCAATGAGTTCAGGGATACGGCTTATTCCTCCTGAGAAAGTAGGAATTGCCTCAGGTATTCTTAATATGATGCGGACAGTTGGACAAGCGCTAGGAATTGCCATACTTACATCTGTGCTTACAATGAATATAAATGATCACACAGCTACTGCGAAAAAAGAAGCCATTAAAATTGTGGAAAGCAATCAGGTTTTTGATAAAAATGCAAAGAACGAGATAATAACTCACTTAAAGCATTCAGACAGTAAAGGTTTCGATCGAAGCAAAAGTATTGCTGAATTAAACAAAAAAGAGGAAGAAATTCTCTCTATAACCCCGGATCCGTATAAAGAAAAAGTACAAAAAAGCTTCAATATTCAAAAGAAGGAAGTTATGGCTATCCAGAAAAAAATTTCAAATTTATATAATGAAAAAATAAGTGACAGTTTTAATAATACATTCAAAGTAGGCAGTGTAATTCTTATTTTAGGAATTATTTTTGCATTGTTCAGTGATATTTCTCCAAAACGTTTAAAACAACAACAGAAAAACCAGGTAGATATTACGTCCTGACCGTTCCATAATTGTTTCATTGTTCCGCTCCATCATTCATGCTACAATTTTAGGATGCATCTGATGTGAGGGAGGCTTTTTGAACATTGAACGAGAATAACCCTTTTCCTTATTCAAATACGGAAAAACGGTACCATACATTAAATTATCATCTGCGGGAGCATTTCGGGCATAAAGTGTTTAAAGTCGCGCTTGACGGCGGTTTTGACTGCCCGAATCGGGACGGCACGGTTGCACACGGAGGCTGCACATTCTGCAGCGCGGCGGGCTCCGGCGATTTTGCCGGCAATCGGGCCGATGACTTACTCACGCAATTTCACGATATCAAAAACCGCATGCACGAAAAGTGGAAAGACGGCAAATATATCGCATATTTCCAAGCGTTCACGAATACGCATGCTCCGGTAGAGGAGCTGCGAGAAAAATTCGAATCCGTCCTCAAGCTTGACGGCGTTGTCGGCATGTCGATCGCGACCCGTCCGGACTGCCTGCCGGACGATGTCGTGGAATATTTGGCCGAACTGAATGAGCGGACCTATTTGTGGGTTGAACTCGGGCTGCAGACCGTGCATGAGCGGACCGCCCTTCTGATCAACCGCGCCCATGATTTTGACTGCTATGTTGAGGGTGTCAATAAACTGAGAAAACACGGCATCCGCGTTTGTTCCCATATCATTAACGGGCTTCCGCTTGAAAACAGGGACATGATGATGGAGACGGCCAAAGCCGTCGCTGATTTGGATGTGCAAGGCATTAAAATTCACCTGCTTCACTTATTAAAAGGCACACCGATGGTGAAGCAATATGAAAAAGGAAAGCTGGAGTTCCTTTCTCAAGAAGAATATGTAAGTCTTGTATGTGATCAGCTCGAAATCATTCCCCCGGAAATGATCGTTCACCGCATTACGGGAGACGGGCCGATCGAATTAATGGTCGGACCGATGTGGAGCGTCAATAAGTGGGAAGTACTGGGCGCCATTCAAAAAGAGCTGGAAACACGGGGAAGCTATCAAGGAAAGCTCTTCAGAAAGATCGGGGAGGAGACCGCCCTATGACCTTGATGCACATCCTCCCTTTCAGTAAAGAATTGCTGAAGTCCGCCGCACAGGAAGGTGATATCACGGTTGACGCGACGATGGGCAACGGACATGATACATATTTCCTGGCCGGCCTTGTCGGTGAGACAGGACATGTCCATGCCTTTGATATTCAAGCGGACGCACTCGCTAAAACGAAGGAGCGGCTCGGTGCCGACTTCAGTCCGCGCGTCACGCTTCACCATAAGAGCCATGATCAAATAAAGGCATCGCTGCCTGAGGATGCGCACGGTCGTGTGGCTTGCGCCGTGTTTAATCTCGGCTATCTGCCCGGCGGCGATAAAAGCATTACGACAAACGGCCACTCAACCATTTCCGCGATCGAACAGCTCCTTGAACTGCTGAAGGAGAACGGGATGATCGTTCTCGTTGTGTACCACGGGCATCCTGAAGGCAAGACGGAAAAAAGTGCATTACTGGAGTACTGCAGCAATCTTGATCAGGAAAAAGCGCGCGTGCTGAGCTACGGCTTTCTCAACCAGCGAAACGACCCGCCGTTTATTATAGCGATTGAAAAGAAATCTGCCGGCAAATAAAGAATCGGCCTGACATAAGCGGGCCGATTCTTTTTGTGTTTACTTTTTCTGAAAAATCAATTACTATGAAGTAATGGAAAAAAGTTCATCTTTTAAGTGTAACATCTGGGAGGAGCGGCAGTTTGAATATTCTTCGCATCATATTTTCAAGTGTTCCCTATGTGATGTTCGTCATCATTTTATCAAGACATTTAGGATTTGAGTTCGCAAAAACCTATTACTGGTGGTTTGCTGCATTTTTTGTCATCGGGCTGATCGGCAAATTCGCAATGCACCTTGCGGCAAAAAAGAAACCGTTAAAAAAAGAGACAGCGTAAAATGCGCATGTCTCTTTTTATTTACTGTTTTGCAGCACGCCGCGTGTATAAGCGGGATTGTTCGTAAAGACACCATCTGCTTTTTGTTTCAGCATAATAGGCGTCAGCGTATGCTCGTCTTCCTTATCAAAAAACACGTGCACTTTCATCTTATTGTGATGAATACGCTTCACGACTGCTTCATTTGCCAATTTGGCGTTGAGCCCGACTGTATCAGCATACGTTCTGATGGTTTGCAGCTGCTTATCATTTATCTCCTCAGCCTCGTTATCTTTTAATAATCGGACAAGAGGAACTTTTTTATCCATAGATCGAACTTTCTTTAAGCTCTTCCCGCTAAAAGACTCAATGACTGCTTTATGGCTGGAAATCAGCTTATGTTTTTGTAATATGTCAATCAGTTTCTTTTCCATCACCAGGCTGCCGTTGCTTTCTCTTGTCTCAATATAGTAATTGGCAGTTTGTCCGAATTTCTGTATGATTTCTTCTAATGTTAAAATCTTTTCTCCTTTTCCCGCATTCAGTTTCTTAATCTGAGCCAAAGACAGATCATCTGTCATCCCTTTACCATCTGTTGTCCGATCTACCGTTTTATCGTGAATTGCAATCAGATGGCCGTCCTTCGTCTCCCGTAAGTCTATCTCAATATAATCTGCTTTGTCTTTAATGGCACGCGCATAAGACAAAGCTGTATGTTCCGGCTCAATCGCAGAAGAGCCCCTGTGCGCTATCAAGACAGGATGATAGCCGGCGGAAGCATGGATGACGGAGCAGCCTCCGGAAATGGAAAGTAATGCTATGACCGCTAAATACTTTAATTTTTTCATAAAATTAAAGTATCATATTCTGCAGGCGCAAACAATGTTTCATTTCATACTTCACGTCATAAATAAAAAACTGCGCCGTCATGATTTACACGAGAGGCGCAGTTCACCCATTACGAACTTTTCGTCCAAGCCATCTTCTGAAATTTGCGGTAGGCTCTTCCGTTGATATAAAAGAAAAATGACGTTTTTCCGCTAGCCCTGATCAGCTTTCGCGCGAGGCGGCCCATTTCTTTTTGGCCGGCGACTTTGTCATCGGATAAATAGACGCCGAGCAGCCCTCTGTTGATCAGCCGGTGAAAATTTTCATGCGGAATGCCTTGCAAATGTTCATCCGCTTTTTCAATAAAATGCTGCAGTCTCTGCATCATTTCTTCATGAGACTGATAATACGTACAGAAATTCAGATCGCCTTCAAGCAGATCCTCTTCCTGGTCAATTAAATAATCAAGCAGTATATGCAGCCCTTGTATGTACGGAAAATAACTGCTGCGGATTTTCTCAGCGGTATGTTCGTTAAAATCAGGCTGGAATGAGTAAGCAACGAGACAGAAAATGCCTAACGTCGATCCGGCGCAGGCCGAGAACTCAAACCACTCCATTTCCGGAAGCTGTGACCGGTACTGCTCAAACCAGCCTTTAAGCCTCGGAACGCGTTCATGCTCAACGACATGCTTATGAACCTGAAGGTCGCAATAATAATCACACAGCTCAAGCAAATAAGGTTTAATGATACCGTAATGTTCTATTGACCCGAGCACCCGCTGGCATGTTCTGACCAGCTCATGAAGATAACCGCCGTCATCCTGCTCGTCTCTGTACTGATAGTACGGCCGCACCTCGGCACCGACCGTCAGCGCGTCACGCATGGAGAGATGAAGCATGCGGAAGTCCTCGGGATCAAGCGAGGTGCTGCGGTCGCACAGATTGTCCAGATAATCACTGATTGTCTGATACGCGATGATAAATTGCACGCATTTTTGTTTCTGTTCTCCCGAAAGCAGGGCTAAAATGCCGCCGCCTTCACAATGAAACGACTTATCGCGGATACTTGCGGCCGCCTGCTGCCGCAGTTCGGTATTTTTAATGGAATCTGATTTTTCCCGCCACATGTTCAATTCCTGATGAACGAGCGGAAAAATTTCCCGATACACTTTTGCCATAAGGTTAAAAGGATGTTCCGGTACTGTCAACATATGCACCCCCAGCGAATTCAAATATACTGATCTGTAAAGGCTTTTGCCGCCTTAAACACAGTTTCTCTTTCCGGTTCATTAAAAATTTCATGATAGAGCCCTTCCCATTCCCGGTACGATTTATTATGGGAAGCCACACCGGAAAACCATTTGCGGACCTTCATTTTATCGACGATTTTGTCATCACCGCCCTGCATAAGCAAAAGCGGCACCTTTAAAAACGCATCAGTCGGCACCATAGCGGCATCAATGGTTTTTAAAAGCTCTCTGTACCATCTTACGGATACCTTCGTGACATATAAAGAATCGTTTTGATCCGCTTCAATCATATCCGCATTCCTCGTTGCCATATCAGGTGATAAACCGGAATCCACTCTGAGGGACGGAGCGAGGACGTTCAGTCCTTTAGACGCAAAATCAAGGACTTTATTGACTTTTATTTGCAGACCCAGACAAGGTGATGATAAAATGAGTGCCGTAATGCGGGGATTTCTCTGCTGCTTAAACCATTCTATCGCAATCAGTCCGCCCATGCTGTGGCCCAAAAGGAAAACGGGCGCTTCAAGCGTTCTCGCTTTATCAATCCATATATCTACTTCATCAATGTATTCTTGGAAAGAGCGAATATGCCCTCTGGCGCGGGTCGACGTTCCCTGACCGGGCAAATCGCCCATCACCACGTTATATCCGGAAGATCTCCACATTTCAACGAGCCATTTATAACGTCCGTGGTATTCGCTTGCCCCGTGGATAATGACAATGGTACCGACGGGCCTGTCTGCTTTCCAAGTCCACATGCAGTTCACCTCTTACATAAATTTAGAGAAAGAAGGATGAGACATGATAATCTACCCTTATAAACAATTTACGCCTGACATACATCCTGAAGCGTTCATTGCGGATAACGCCGTCATTACGGGCGACGTCGTGATCGGAGAACAATCAAGCATTTGGTTCTCAGCCGTCATCCGGGGGGATGTCGCGCCGACAAGGATCGGAAAAAGAGTCAGCATACAAGACTTGAGCTGTCTGCATCAAAGTCCGAACCGCCCGCTTCTTATTGAAGATGACGTCACGATCGGCCATCAGGTTACACTGCACAGCGCAATCATCAAAAAGAATGCTTTAATCGGTATGGGCTCCGTCATTCTTGACGGGGCGGAAATCGGAGAAGGCGCGTTTATCGGCGCCGGAAGTCTCGTTCCTCCGGGCAAAACCATTCCTCCCGGCTGTCTTGCGTTCGGCCGGCCCGCAAAGGTTATCCGCCGGCTGACAGAAGAAGACATACGGGACATGGAAAGAATCAGAACGGAATATGTTGAAAAAGGCCGATACTATAAAACACTGCAAGAGAAATAAAAATAGATCAGCTTTGTTTTACTACTGTACCATTTTTCAAAATATTATTTAAGTAAAAACCATTTGCATTCTCCCGATTGTCAGGAAACAGAAGCAAAATGTTCAGGAATTTGTTTTATTCTTCCCCCGCCGGCCCGATCCTATGAAAAAAAGAGCCCATGTCCCGGGCTCTTTTTTTACGCTTTTTCGGCGAATGTCTGTCCGTTTTCTAGACCTATGTCTTTTCTTTTATGGAAACCTTTCCCGTAATAGGCGGCTAATAATATGCCGAACCAGACAGGCCCGATGATGACGGCCACCCGGGTCTCTGCATTAAAAGCCATCAGCACAACGACAAAAGCGAGAAATGCCAGCGAGATATATGAGGAAAAGGGGTATAAAGGCATTTTATATTTCAGTTTTTTCCGTTGTTCCGGCTGTAAGCTTTTCCGGTATTTCATTTGGGAAAGCAAAATAATCGACCATGTCCAAATCGCTCCGAACGTCGCAATGCTCGTCACCCACGTAAACACTTTCGCCGGCACCACGTAGTTCAGCAGAACGCCGATGCATAACGCGCCCGCTGAAACCAATACCGCTTTTCCCGGCACACCGCCTTTTGTGACCGTACCGTATGCTTTAGGCGCTTCATTTTGCTCCGCCAGATTAAACAGCATGCGCCCCGTGCTGAAGATCCCGCTGTTGCAGGAAGAAAGGGCCGCCGTCAATACGACAAAATTAATGATTCCGGCTGCAGCCGGTATTCCGATTTTTTCAAATGTCAAAACAAACGGGCTTCCGCCTGAACCGATTTCCTGCCACGGATAAATTGACATAATGACAAACAAAGCTCCGACGTAAAAAATGAGAATGCGCCAAAAAACAGTATCTATGGCCCGCGCCAGTGATTTTTCCGGATTTTTGACCTCACCGGCTGTGACACCGATCAGCTCAATCCCGAGATAGGCAAACATGACCATTTGAAGCGACAGCAGCACCCCTTTAATCCCATTCGGGAAAAAGCCGCCGTGGCTCCATAAATTGCTGATTCCGAGCGCAACGCCTCCGTTTCCGAGACCGAATACGATCATCACCAGACCGATCGCGATCATTGACAGAATCGCCAAGACTTTAATGAGCGCAAACCAGAATTCAAGCTCACCGTACGCTTTGACCGCCAGAAAGTTGACAGCCGTCATAATGACGAGTGCACAAAGCGCCCATATCCATGACGGCACGTCAGGGAACCAGTAGCCCATATAAATGCCGACCGCGGTGATTTCCGCCATGCAGGTAACAACCCATAAAAACCAATAATTCCAGCCTGTTAAAAACCCGGCAAGCGGACCGAGATAATCTCTGGCATACCGGCTGAATGAGCCGGCTACAGGCTTTTGAATCGCCATTTCCCCTAATGCCCGCATAATAAAAAACATAATCAGCCCGCTACAGGCGTAAGCGGCTAAAATCCCCGGTCCGGCAAGCTTTATGGCAGAAGCCGACCCGAGAAACAGCCCGACTCCTATCGCGGCGCCCAACGACATAAGCGAGATATGCCGCTCTTCCAAGCCGCGGTGAAGCGTTTTTTCTTTGTTTTGCATAACTCTCCCTCCCCCTGATTTTGACAAAGAAACAACAAACCGAGACGAAATAGCCAGAAAACACTTTCCGGAATCTACCCGATTAGTCCTATTATAACCTTTTTCTGAATATTGCGTAATACTTTGTCGAAAACAGAGCGGAATAGACGGTTTACAAAAAACAATAGAAAAAAGGCTTTCGATAACATCGAAAGCCTTTTGGATTAAACGAAAATGACTTCTTTCGGCTGATGATTCAGCTCTTCCGGCACCAGTCTTTTTTCAACATTGATGCTGTGCCAGATCATAAAGATCAGCACGGTCCAGATTTTGCGGCTGTTGTCCGCTCTGTCGGCACAATGATCTTCCAGAAGCTGAAGGACATAATCCTTTTCAATATAAGCATCTGTTTCACTTTCACGAATGATGTTGCGAACCCATTCGTTCATTTCATTTTTCAGCCAGTGGCGGATCGGCACAGGGAAGCCGAGCTTTTTGCGGTTAAGCACATGATCAGGCACTACCCCTTCAGCAGCTTTGCGCAGAAGGTATTTCGTCGTGCCGTTTTTCGTTTTCAGTTCATCCGGAATTTTAGAAGCCACGTCAAACACGACTTTATCAAGGAACGGCACGCGCAGTTCCAAAGAGTTGGCCATCGTCATTTTGTCAGCCTTTAACAGGATGTCGCCGCGCATCCACGTATGGATGTCAACGTACTGCATTTTATTAATGTCGCTGTATGAACGGCTTTCCGTAAAGTACGGCTTCGTGACATCACGGTATGAAAGCTCTGGATTGTAATGTTTGAGCAGCTGTTTTTTCACGGGCTCTTCAAAAATCTTCGCATTACCGATATAACGCTCCTCAAGCGGTGTGCAGCCGCGGACTAAGAGGCTTTTCCCTCTCATTCCTTCAGGCATGACGGACGCCACATGAAGAAGCATTTTTTTCAGACCGGACGGAATGCGTTCAAACGGTTTAAGCGAAAGCGGTTCGCGGTAAATATTGTACCCGCCGAACAGCTCGTCCGCGCCTTCCCCGGATAACGCGACCGTTACATGTTTTTTCGCTTCTTTCGCGACAAAGTACAAAGGAATCGCCGCCGGATCTGCAAGCGGGTCATCAAAGTGCCAGACGATTTTCGGAAGCTCGTTCATATACTCCTCAGGAGAAATGACTTTGCTGATGTTTTCAATCCCGAGCGCGGCAGCCGTTTCCTTCGCTACGTCAACCTCACTGAAGCCCTGCTGCTCAAAACCGACGGAAAATGTTTTGAGGCTCGGGTGAAATTCTTTCGCAACTGAGACGATAAAAGAAGAGTCGATACCGCCGGATAGAAACGAACCGACAGGAACGTCACTTCTCATGTGAACTTTGACAGAGTCAAAGATTGCGTCTCTGACTTCTTTCACCAATTTATCTTCATCAGACTGAACAGGCTTAAAGTTCGCTTTGAAATATGTTTTAAACGCGATGTCGCCTTCCGGGCGGATCGTAAACTGGCTGCCCGGCTCGACTTTTTTCACTTCAGCGTCAAGCGTGCTCGGTTCAGGAACGAATTGGAAAGACATATATTGCTGTAAAGAAGCTGTATCAAGATCAATGCCGTTTTGAGCGGCCATTAAACTTTTTCTTTCAGATGCAAAATATACTTTGTCCCCGATGGTTGTGTAATACAGCGGTTTAATTCCGAACGGGTCTCTCGCGCCGTACATGACGCGGTCAGCTTTGTTCCAGATTAAAAACGCAAACATTCCGCGAAGCTTTGAAGCAGCTTCTTCTTTATAATGACGGTATGTCGCAAGGAGAACTTCGGTATCGGAATCTGTATTGAAAGTGTAGCCTTTCGCTTCAAGCTCTTCTCTCAATTCAATGTAGTTATAGATTTCGCCGTTAAAAATGATCCAATATTTTTCGTCTTCATATGATAAAGGCTGTCCGCCGTTTTCTACGTCAATAATACTGAGCCGTCTGAAGCCGAATCCGACGTGCTCGTCATGATAATACCCATCGCTGTCAGGACCGCGGTGAACGATCATTTGGTTCATTTGTTTGATTAGCTCTTCTTGATCTGCGGTTTGAGTTAATGGATGCTTATTAAAAACACCGACAAATCCACACATAGTATAGCCTCCATAAGTGTAATTTTCTAATTGGACCCCCTTTTTATAGACGCTTTGTTACGCCATTGGTTTCACGCTATGTAAAAAATAAGCATGGCAGCATCTACAAAAAGGGAAAGCCGCTTAAGTAAGCGGCTATAAAATTATTCTCCTAGTGCTTCTTTGCGAAGCGCATCCGCCTTGTCAGTACGCTCCCAAGGAAGATCCACATCATGACGTCCGAAGTGGCCGTAAGCAGCTGTCTGCTTATAGATCGGGCGGCGCAGATCAAGCATTTTAATAATGCCGGCAGGTCTCAGGTCGAAGTTATTCCGTACGACTTCGATCAGTTTTTCTTCAGAAGCTTTTCCTGTATCAAATGTATTGATGGAAATAGAAACAGGCTGTGCCACGCCGATAGCGTATGCAAGCTGCACTTCACAAGAATCAGCAAGACCTGCTGCCACGATGTTTTTCGCTACGTATCTCGCAGCGTATGCCGCAGAACGGTCTACCTTCGTCGCATCCTTACCGGAGAATGCGCCGCCGCCGTGGCGTGCATATCCGCCGTATGTGTCAACGATGATTTTACGGCCGGTCAGACCCGCATCACCTTGAGGTCCGCCGATTACGAAACGTCCCGTAGGATTGATGAAGTATTTTGTCTCTTCATCGATCAGTTCCTCAGGCACGACAGGGTTAATGACATGCTCTTTCAGATTGCGCTGAATCTGCTCAAGCGTAATTTCCGGGTGGTGCTGAGTTGAAATAACGATCGCGTCGATGCGGACCGGCTTGTTGTTTTCATCATATTCAACGGTAACTTGCGTTTTGCCGTCAGGGCGAAGGTACGGAAGAATGTCTTCTTTGCGGACTTCGCTCAAACGGCGGGCTAATTTATGCGCCAAAGAGATCGGAAGCGGCATAAGCTCTTTCGTTTCGTTACACGCATAACCGAACATCAGGCCTTGGTCTCCCGCTCCGATTGCTTCGATTTCAGCATCGCTCATTGTGCCTTCACGCGCTTCAAGAGCCTGATCGACACCCATTGCGATATCCGCAGACTGTTCATCAATTGATGTTAAAACAGCGCAAGTCTCCGCATCAAATCCATATTTGGCGCGTGTGTAGCCGATTTCTTTAATCGTTTCACGGACTGTTTTCGGAATGTCAACGTATGTTGATGTAGTAATCTCTCCGCTTACCAGCACAAGTCCTGTCGTTACAGATGTTTCGCAGGCTACGCGCGCGTTCGGGTCATTTTTTAAAATCTCATCTAAGATACTGTCAGAAATTTGGTCACAGATTTTGTCCGGATGACCCTCAGTAACAGATTCAGATGTAAATAGTCGACGGTTTTTACTCATTCACTTTTCCTCCTGAAAAAAGATCTTTTGCAAGACCTTTTCATATGATACGGAACTCGCTCCCTCTTAATACAATGTCATACTATATCAGAGAATGTTAATTGGCATATTTTATGAAATAAAAAAACCTTTTCCACTCGAGGAAAGGGTTTGGTCTGTGTGCCTTTCACTCTTATCGCTCAAGGAAAATATTAAACCTTGCATCAGGTTAGCACCTTGGTTTCCCACAGTGTTTTCACCTGCTTTTTTACAGAGAAACCGGTTGCTGGGCTTCATCGGGCCTGTCCCTCCGCCAGCTCGGGATAAGAGTATCCGCTCAATGAAATATCTTATCGTAAAAGGGCGGAAAGTGTCAATATGAATTAAAGCGATTACGCGCCTTTATTTCGGGAAGCAATGGAAAAACACAAACAAAAAACCGCAAATAGTATAGACTATTTTCAGATATATGTTATACTAATTCCACATTCAGCGAAATACAAATAAACCGGCAAAGGAAGGTTTTTATGAAATTAGTTGATTTAACCGCAGATCTTCAAGCATTACTTGCAAGTCCGAATGTGCATCATAATTTATCGGCTCCAAAACTTACCGAAAAAGTGATCAGCCGAAATGAAGGAACGCTGACATCAACGGGCGCCGTACGCGCCACCACCGGCGCATATACAGGCCGGTCACCTAAAGATAAATTTATCGTCCGTGAACAAAGCACAGAAAATCAAATTGATTGGGGCGCGGTGAATCAGCCCATTTCTGAAGAGGCGTTTGAAAAGCTGTACGCCAAAGTCGTCAGCTACTTAAAACAGCGGGATGAACTGTTTGTGTTTGAAGGATTCGCGGGAGCGGATGAAAAATACAGACTCCCGATTACGGTCGTAAATGAATTTGCGTGGCACAATTTATTCGCGCGCCAGCTGTTTATCAGACCGGAGACGGATGAAAGAGACACGCAAGCGCAGCCTTTCACCATTCTCTCAGCTCCGCATTTTAAAGCAGATCCGGAGACGGACGGCACGCATTCGGAAACATTTATCATTGTCTCTTTCGAAAAGCGCGTCATTTTAATCGGCGGCACCGAATACGCCGGAGAAATGAAAAAATCAATATTCTCCATTATGAACTTCCTGCTTCCGCAGCAGGATATACTGCCGATGCACTGCTCAGCCAATGTCGGTGAAAAAGGCGATGTCGCCCTGTTTTTCGGCCTTTCCGGCACAGGGAAAACGACGCTTTCAGCCGATGCGGACCGCAAACTGATCGGCGATGACGAGCACGGCTGGTCAGATTCCGGCGTTTTCAACATTGAAGGCGGATGTTACGCTAAATGTATCAATCTGAGCGAGGAAAAAGAACCGCAGATTTTTCGTGCGATCCGCTTCGGGTCTGTTCTTGAGAATGTCGTGCTTGATGAAAAAACGGGTGAAGCGGATTACGACAATTCCTTCTACACGGAAAACACAAGAGCCGCATATCCGATTGAGATGATCGGCAATATCGTGCAGCCGAGCATTGCCGGCCATCCGCAGGCGATCGTCTTTTTAACGGCGGACGCATTCGGCGTGCTTCCTCCGATCAGCAAACTGACGAAGGAACAGGCGATGTATCACTTCTTAAGCGGGTACACCAGTAAACTCGCGGGAACCGAGCGCGGCGTGACATCTCCGCAAACGACTTTCTCGACGTGCTTCGGTTCACCGTTCCTTCCGCTTCCGGCGCATGTATATGCCGAAATGCTCGGGCATAAAATCGACGAACACGGCGTTCAAGTCTTCCTGGTCAACACAGGCTGGACCGGCGGAGGGTACGGAGTCGGAGAACGGATGAAACTTTCGTATACAAGAGCGATGGTCAAGGCCGCTATTGAAGGCAGACTGAACCAGACTGACATGACTGCAGACAGCATTTTCGGCCTGCGCAGTCCCGTTCATGTTCCGGGCGTTCCGGATGAAGTTCTTCAGCCTGAAAACACATGGAGCGATAAACAAGCATACAACGAAAAAGCGCTGTTTTTAGCCAATGAGTTTAAAGAAAACTTTAAAAAGTTTTCCCATGCGGACTCGATTGCCAAAGCCGGCGGACCTCTCGTGTAATCAAAAATGCCAAGGGCGTTTATGCCCTCGGCTTTTGTTTTTTCAGTTTGTCGAATGGAGCGACGTGAGTCTGTATGTAATGCTTGTCCGGCCGTTCGCCCATTCGAGCTTTTGGACCTCGCCGGTGCCGGATTTCTCGCCGGTTTTCGTTTTGCGCACGTCCATCGGAATATCAAGAGGATAGACGCGGTAGCCCTCTTTCTCCAATAAAAAGATATTTTCCTCTATCCGTTTTTCATTGCCTTTTGTCACAATCATGGTATTAAATTCAACAGGCATTCCCAAAATGAAAATCCCCTTTCATTCTCTTATTCTTTATTATCATATCATAAATCAGGCATCTTACCGTGTCTTCATCCATTCCGCCAGCCGCCGGACAATGCGTCTGTTTTCCTGCGGCGGAAAATAATGCGTAAAACCGCTGTAATACCAAGTTTCCACCGGTTTCCCCGCCTCTTTCAGCTTGTCCTCGATCATTCGGGCGTGTTCGATCGAAACATTCTCATCATTCTCTCCATGGATGAGCAGCACAGGGGCCTGAATGCGGTCTGCGTTTTCAAACGGCGAACGCCATCTGTATTCATCCGGCACCTTTTTCGGCGTGCCTCCGATCACCCGCTTCATCATCCGCCGCATATCCTTCCGCTCTTCATAAGTAAGCACCATATCGCTCACACCGCCCCATGAAACGAGCGAAGCCGCTTGATGCCTCATTTCAATCGCGGTCAAAAGCCCCATGATTCCGCCCCGGGAAAAACCGAAAATATGCACCCGCCCTTCTCTGACGTTCGGATGCTCCCGAAGCAGGCGGAAAGCAGAAAACGCGTCCTCTCTGTCCTCTCCCGCAAAATCTTCATTTCCCTCGCCGCCCTGGTTGCCTCTGTAATAGGGCGCAAACACGACAAAGCCTTGGGAAGCGAATTGAACGATTCTTCCGGGGCGTACCATGCCGACATTTTTTATGCCGCCGCGCAAATATAAAAAACCGTCATATGTTCCCGGCGCCGCAGGCTCGGCAAGAAGCCCCTTTACCTTCAGCCCTTCTGACTCATAGCATACCTCAAAGAGGCGGATATGCGGACTCGGAGACGGGAACCTTTTCTTTTCTACCAGCAAAACAATGGCCTCCTTATATCATCAGTTTTTTTATTCTTTCCCAACGTGAATATGGGCACTCACACATTTTTTATACCCATCATACGATATGTAAAGCAGAAAAGGTTATTTTAACGCTTAAAACAAGGAGGTTACACCGTGAACAAATGGCTCAAAACGGGCTGCGTTTTTGTCATATGCGCCTTTTTCCTGCTCATTCTTCCGGCTTGCAGACAGGAAGAAAGTCTGACAAAGGTAAAGGTGGCGGAAGTCACACACTCCATCTTCTATACGCCTCTGTATGTCGCTGAAGCAAAAGGTTTCTTTAAAAAAGAAGGGCTCCAAGTGTCACTTCAAACAACATGGGGCGGAGACAAAACAATGACATCGCTTTTGTCAAACGGGTCAGACATCGCGCTGATCGGTTCTGAAACATCCATTTACGTGGAGGCGCAGGGAGCAAAAGATCCGGTCATCAACTTCGCGCAGCTGACACAGACGGACGGCACATTTCTCGTGTCACGGAAGGATGAGAAATCATTCAAATGGAGCGATTTAAAAGGAAAAACATTTCTCGGCCAGCGAAAAGGCGGCATGCCCCAAATGGCCGGTGAGTACGTCCTGAAAAAGAATCACATAGAGCCGAAAAAAGACATTAACCTCGTTCAAAACATTGATTTCGCCAATATTTCCAACGCATTCGCATCCGGAACGGGTGATTATGTGCAGCTGTTTGAACCGACGGCATCCCAATTTGAAAAAGAAGGCATCGGCCATATCGTCGCATCCTTCGGAGAAGCTTCCGGCCAAATGCCATACACAACCTTTATGGCAAAAGAAAGTTATTTGAAAACCAATGAAAAGACGGCGGAAAAATTCACCCGCGCCATCTATCGCGCCCAGCAATGGGTGGAAAGCCATCCGGCCAAAGACATCGCAAAAACGATTCAGAAGGAATTTGCCGATACCGATCCGGCCATTATCGAAACATCAATAGAGCGATATAAAAAACAAAAGTCATTCTCTGCAGACCCAGTTCTGCAAAAGGATGAATGGGAACAGCTTCAATCTATTATGGATGAGGCCGGAGAGCTTCCGAAACACATTCCGTACAGCAAACTCGTCAACACAAAAATCGCCAAAAAAGTCACCTCAGAACAATAGGAGGAACATGAATGTCTTTTTTACATGTGGATCATGTAACACATACTTATTTCTCGCTGAAAGAAAAGACAACCGCCGTGAAAGATATACATTTTCAGATTGAAAAAGGGGATTTCATCTCCTTTCTCGGGCCGAGCGGATGCGGAAAAACAACACTCCTGTCCATTCTGGCCGGCCTTATCACCCCTGCGCAAGGCCGGGTGCTGATTGAAGGAAGCGTGCCGAACCATAAAGAACACCAAATCGGTTATATGCTTCAGCAGGATTATTTATTTCCTTGGAAATCAATTGAGGAAAACGTGCTGCTCGGTTTACACATTTCAAAAACATTAACAGAAGAAAAAAGAGCTGAAGTTCTCAGCCTTCTGCCTAAGCTCGGATTAATCGGCGTTGAAAAGAAATACCCGAAAGAGCTGTCAGGCGGGATGCGGCAGCGGGCGGCACTTGCCAGAACTCTTGCGCCAGATCCGGGACTGCTGCTCCTTGATGAACCGTTTTCCGCGCTGGACTTTCAAACGAAGCTTTCCTTGGAAAACCTTGTCTTCAGAACATTAAAGGATTTTCAAAAAACCGCCGTGCTCGTCACCCACGATATCGGTGAAGCCATCGCCATGAGCGATACGATCTATTTATTTTCGAATCAGCCGGGCACCATCCACCAAATATTCACCGTGCCTAAGGAGCTCGCGGCTTTAGATCCGTTTGACGCGCGTCAGGATCCAGCCTTTCAGCCGCTGTTTCAAACCATATGGAAGGAGCTGAATTCCCTTGAAAAACAGCAGCGGAACGATTGAACAGCTTCATCAGCAGTTTAAGAAAAGACACCAAAAAGAAAAGCTCCGGATCCGTGCGTATCAGGCCGCCATTTTTATCGTATTTTTTGCCGGATGGGAAATATCGAGCAGGGCGGGCTGGATCGATCCGTTAATCTTCAGCTCACCCTCCGCCGTTTGCAGGCTTTTAGTTGAAAAGATTGCGGACGGATCCCTTGCGGCGCACATCGGCGTAACCTTAGGGGAAACCGTTCTCGGCTTTTTGCTCGGCACGTTTCTCGGCACATGCCTCGCCGCTCTGTTATGGTGGTCAAACAGGCTCGCCCGGGTTTTAGACCCGTACCTCGTCATTTTAAACGCGATGCCGAAGGTCGCACTCGGACCGATTCTCATCGTGGCACTCGGACCGAATTTCACAAGCATTGTCGCCATGGGAGCAGTCATCAGTGTCATTATCACGACAATCGTCGTCTTTACGGCTTTTCAGGAAGTGGATGAAAACTATATTAAAGTGATGAAAACCTTCGGAGCGAAAAGAAGCATCATGTTTAAAGAAGTCATTCTGCCGGCATGCGCTCCCGCGATTATTTCCGCGCTTAAAGTGAACGTCGGTTTATCCTGGGTCGGTGTCATCGTCGGCGAGTTTCTCGTTTCCGAAAAAGGTCTGGGCTACATGATCATTTACGGATTCCAGGTCTTCAATTTCACTCTTGTGTTCTTAAGCCTTCTGATCATCGCAATTTTTGCGACATTGATGTATCAGGGAGTCGAACTGTTAGAAAGAAAATGGACGAAAGGAAAAATTTAAAAAAGACCCGTGCGTAAACGCCGGGTCTTCGTTTTTATGATTGAAATACGCCGTCCTCTTTCAGCTTTTTCAGACTGATCGGAAGCACCGAATCTTTCATAATGAAACTGAATTTTTTATTTCGCGGGAGATTCTCCGGCAGTTCGCTGAACAGCACCGGCCCCTTTGTTTCAAAATAGTCAGCCTGTTGTTCAAGCTTTTCAATATCGGCAAAATAAATATTCTTCACGATTACCTTTTCCCTGCCGAGAACTTTATACTGTCCGACGTACTTCAGATGTCTTACCGCGGCGCCGGTTTCTTCTTTCACCTCGCGCAGGGCCGCTTCCTCCGCACATTCCATCGGCTCCACTTTTCCGCCCGGAAATTCAAACCCCCGGTCTTCGTGCTCAGTCAAAAGCCACTTATCTCCATATCGGCATATGACCCATACGTGCTTCGGGCTGTCTGAAAAAGGCTGGTGTTCAAAGGAGAGCTGAACAGTGTTCTGATAATAGTCTTTAAACTCGTACATGTTTATCCCTCTAATCCGTTCCTTCATATCTTCCATACATCATACCACAGTTGCGTTTGTTCGGAAGCCCTTTATCAAAAATTCAGAGGAAAACCATCATACCCGCTAGTATAGCCTCCTTTGAAGCAAATGTTACGGTTTGCGCTTGAATTTATTTTTCAAAGTATCCAATAGGTCGACGAGCACCTGCGGAACCGGTATGCCCAGCGAGCTTGCCGTAATCACGATCTGAACCGATTCGTATAAGATATAAAACATGATAGCCAAATTACGGATGGCGCCTTCGGTATGAAGCAGCTGGTCAAAAAAATGGCAAACTGAGACTAATGCCAGGGTCACGATTTTTTTGACCAGCCGCGCAAAAAGCTTTCTTGCGCTCAGCTGCTGCAAAAGAGATTCTTTTAAGCTTGTACTGATAAACTCAATCGCCATGACCGATAGCAAAATCAGAAACGAATACTGAAAACCTCCGAAGAAAAACCCCGCTGCCGACACGATCACTGCAAAAAACGAAAAGATGCCAAAGTCTTTGCCCACTTGATCCAACATCCTTTCACAGAAACGGCCTTACATTATTCTATGAAAAGTGAATGGAACGGACTGGATTTTTCAGAAAAATGGACAACACCTCTCTTCGGCAGCCAAATAAAAGACCGAGTGCTTTATAGCCCCGGTCTTCCCTTGTTGATTATCCCAAATACGCTTTCAGCATCCAGTTATGTTTTTCGATATTCTGGTGAATGGCAAGCAGCATATCACCGGTCGTTTCGTCTCCTACCTCATCTGCGAGATCCATGCCGCTTTTCAGCTCTTCCGCAATGACAGTGAAATCATCATAAATGTTCTGTACCATTTGTTCTGCGCTCTCATTGCCTTCCGCTTCTTTTACAGACGCTGTCTTCAATGATTCCGTCATTGTGCCGATCGGCTTGCCGTTTAATGCCAGCAGACGTTCTGCCAGATCATCAATATATGTAGCCGTTTCGTTATACAGCTCCTCGAACTTTTCATGCAATGTGAAAAAGTCCTTCCCTTTGACGTACCAATGATAGTTATGTAATTTCACATACATGACCGTCCAGTTTGCAACTTGCTTATTGACTGCGTCCAATAGTTTTTCTGACATGCCTATCTTCCTCCTTTGGTTTACTATTGATATACCCTATATATCGTGTGTTAAAACAAAATTTTTAGCCCTTGATTTTACGGATGGAAAATATGTTATGATTTGTTAAAAAGGAGGGATTTCATGCTGCTTCTTCTGAGCTTCGGCTTTCTTATCGTGCTCGCCGTGCTGCTTTTATCCATCTGGTCGACTGTAAGAGCTTATAATGTAAAACATACGATTGACCCGCCGGAGGACGCATCAAAAGGCTTGACGGATAAAAAAAATCCTTAATGATGATGCGTCTGTTCCTCATGGCCGGAGGAATCATCGGCAGCTTCAGCACCCCCGACACGCACTTTTACAGTCGGCATATTATGCTGCTGTTTTGCCGTTACGTGGGATTGAACGGTATACACACCCTCTTCATCAAATTCAGTCCGCAGGTGATACGCCCCTTTTTCCTCCTTGGCCTTGCTTGTTTTGCTGCTGCCTTTTTTTCCTTCTTTCCATACTTCAAACATGACTTCATCCGCATCCGTGACACGCTTGCCGCCGTAAAAAACTTCCGCCTTGTATTCCGCTTTTTCATGCGGTGCAGTCGTTTCCGGTCCTGTAAGCTTGACCTCAAGCGCTTTAGGCTCTTCATCCGCGGAGGTTTTGTCCGAATTGCCCCCGCAGGAAGATAATAGAAATACCATACCGCACATACCTGCCAATACAGCCCGTTTCATCCCATCACTCCTTTATGTTTGCTTCTATTTTAGCAAACGCTTACACATAAGGTGTGACATTTTTTAGAAATATGTAAAAAAGCCTTTTTGCATGTCAGCAAAAAGGCCTGTTTTTTATCCGAACACTTTCAGCAAATCTTCTTTATCTTGTGACAGCCAGAAACGCATCAGGCGTTTCGCGCCTTCTAAATCATGAAGTTTCGCCTGGCCGCACTGTTTTTCGTTGGCCGCCGGAATCTCCGTAATATCGATGGCTTCTTTCAGCGTAGCGTCAAGCAGGTCTACAATTTCTTCCGCTGTCGGCTCGCCGCTGACAACAAGATAATAGCCTGTCTGGCAGCCCATCGGTGAGATATCTATGATGTCGAAGTGATCGTATTTCTCAGAATGTGTGCGAATCGTAAACGCAAGCAAGTGCTCAAGCGTATGAATCGTATCCGGCTTCATCGCCTGTTTGTTCGGCTGGCAGAAGCGAATGTCAAACTTATTCACGACGCCGTCTGTTCCGACTTTATGCACTCCGCAATGTCTTACATACGGAGCCACAACCGCATTATGGTCAAGCTCAAAACTTTCTACTGAAGGCATAATGGCACTCCCTTTTTTTCAGAATATGCATCCATTATAACACAGTTTTCCGATAAGAATTGTGGCGGAAGCTTTTCAATCTGAAATTTTTTTTCTATACTAGCATCAGAAAGGTGGTTTTTTGATGAAAACCATAATGATTGCGTTCATCCGCGGATACCAGAAGTTCATATCTCCGCTGACGCCGCCGTCATGCCGCTTTTATCCGACGTGTTCACAGTACGGAATCGAAGCCGTCAAGACTCACGGCGCATTAAAAGGCGGATGGCTGACACTGAAGCGGATTTTAAAGTGCCACCCTTTTCATCCGGGCGGTGTTGATCCCGTACCGGACAAAAAACAAAAACATTAGTCCATATGCTGGTAGCCGTCGATCACCAGATCAAGTTTACCGGTTTCAGGATCAATCACCAGACCGTGCACCGGCACATTGTCGGGGAATAGCGGATGGTGTTTAATGACGTTTACGCTGTCTGTAACACTCGCTTCTACTGAATCAAAGCTTTTCAGCCATTGATCAAGATCAACTCCTGAGTGCTTCAGCATGTCAATCCGCTCTTTCGGAATACCGCGGTCGATAATTTTATCGAGCATATCCTCGCTGTTGATTTTGCTCATGCCGCAATCATGGTGGCCGATAACGCAGACTTCATCGGCGTTTAATTCGTATACGGCCACTAAAAGGCTGCGCATGATACTTCCGAACGGGTGGGCGACAAGCGCGCCGGCACTTTTAATAATTTTCACATCGCCGTTTCGCATATTCATCGCATGCGGAAGCAATTCTACAAGACGTGTGTCCATACAGGACAAAATCGCCATTTTTTTATCCGGGAATTTAGATGTTTGGTATTTTTCATAATCTTTGTTTTTAGTGAACTGCTCATTAAATTGCATGATATCGTTTAGAAGACTCATCTTGGTGTTTCCTTTCTGCTTTTTTATTCACAATATAACATAAGACGGGTCATTTCGTCACTCCCCGCACGAGATGACAAAGTGCTCAATAAATAAGACAAACCCCATTGGGCTTGTCTTATTTTCCCATATTGTATTTTTTGTTGAACTGTTCGACTCTCCCGCCTTTTTCGTTGAACTTTTGGCGGCCTGTATAAAACGGATGGGTATCTGAGCTGACTTCCACTTTAATCAGCGGGTATGTTTTTCCGTCTTCCCACTCTGCCGTTTCCGCTGACGTTTTCGTAGAATGGCTTAAAAAGCGATAGCCGCTGTTCACATCTTGAAAAATCACTTGATGGTTATCCGGATGAATATCTTTTTTCATGCTGATCTCCCTTTCTCAAATCGTAATAATTACGTTTTATTTTAAACCTTAAATATCCGCTTGTCAATCATATATGCCCTGATCCCTTGATTTCTAAACCCTGCACATATATGGAATCGGAAGAATAATCTAATCGCTTCAGCAAATAATATAACCACATTACATAAAACGGTAATTTAGAAAGGCGGTTTATGATCGTGGATGATTTAGTATTAGCCAGAAGTCTGTTCGGGACAACCATGGGCTTTCATATTATTTTTGCGACGCTTGGTGTCGGCTTGCCTCTGATGATTTTAATGGCTGAATTGATTTATCAAAAAACAAAAGATCCTCATTATGCCATTATGGCGAAAAGGTGGACGAAGGCGCAGGCTGTTCTGCTCGGCGTGGCGATACCGACCGGAACGATCGCGGGTACACAGCTTGCCCTTTTGTGGCCCGGATTCATGGAGGTCATCGGCAGGGTGATGTCACTCCCGTTTCAGATTGAAATTTATGCTTTCTTTATCGAAGCGCTGTTTATGTCCATTTATGTCTACGCCGCTGACCGGCTGACTCCGGCGATGCGCATCATTGCCGTTATTTTCGTTTTGATCGGCGCCGCGGCATCTGCCGTCTTAATCACAAATGTTCACGCATTTGAAGGAACGCCGGCCGGCTTTAAAATTTCAAACGGCAAAATCACTGACGTCGAACCGTGGGCAGCGTTTTTTAATCCAAGCTTTTTCACCACCGCGGGCCATGTCGTTCTGACGGCTTTCATGACCGGGGCATTTATCGTTGCGTCAGTTGCGGCTTATAAAATGCTGAGAACGAGAAAACAGGAGCAGGTATACCGCTTTCACCGAAAAGCGCTGCTGCTCGCCTTAACGATCGGCGGGATATTCTCCATTATTGCCTCTTTAAACGGTCACGAGTCAGCCCAGCTTCTTTACGAATACCAGCCTGAGAAGCTTGCGGGCGCAGAAGGGCTGTTTGAAACTAGATCACACGCTCCGCTTGCGATCGGGGGTTTTACTGATGCAAAAGAAGAAAAAGTAAAATGGGCGATAGAAGTGCCGTGGGCTTTAAGCTTTTTGGCTGCAAACAGCTTTGATACCGTCGTCAAAGGATTGAACGCGTTTCCGAAAGACGAGTGGCCGCCTTTATTCATCCATACACTGTTTAACGGAATGGTCGGCATCGGAATGCTGCTCATTTTGTACTCAATCATCGGCATCGTGTGGAGAAAAATTTTAAAGAAAGACAGCTTTCCGACTTGGCTTTTGATTTTATTTTTAACCGCAGGACCGCTCAGTCTGATCGGAATTGAATTCGGGTGGATATTCGCTTGTACGGGGCGGCAGCCATGGGTGATTTACCATCTCTTGAAAACGTCTGATGTCGTCACGACAACCGGTTCAATCGGTTTGCTGTTCATCCTGTTTACGGTCGTTTACGCCATTTTGGCAGCCGCAGTCATTTATGTGCTGCTTTATTATTTCCGCAAACATCCCGTTGAGGAGGATGTAAAAGCGGCGGAATCCTAACTATAGAAAGGGCTGAATTAAAATGGACATTACCATGGATGCTCTCATTGCGATATCAATCGTATGGGGCTTCGTGTTTATCTACGCGGTCATGGCAACGATGGACTTCGGAGCCGGCTTTTGGTCGATGATTTATTTAAATAAAGAACAAACAAAGGCGACAAACATCGCCAACCGTTATTTGTCCCCGACATGGGAAGTGACCAACGTCTTTATCGTCGCAATCGTTGTCGCCCTATTCAGCTTCTTTCCAGGGGCAACCTTCGTGCTGGGAACCGTTTTATTGATCCCGGGGAGTATTATTTTGCTGCTTTTAGCCATCCGCAGCGGCTTTCTCGTTTTCTCCAATACGGCGAAGGAAAGAAAAATCATGAGATATATCTCCGGAATTTCGGGCTTCATTATTCCCGCTGTGCTGATTTTGGTCCTTCCGGTCACACACGGAGGGTTTATTGAGAAGACGGGCGGAGTGTATCAACTGAATTTGGCAAATGTCTTTACAAGCCTTAATGCGTATGCGTTTATCGGCTTTGCCATTTTAAGCACTTTATTTTTATCTTCACTGCTTCTGGCCGATTTTTCAAATGTTGCGGAAGAGGAGCATGCGTACCGCATCTACAGACGGAGCTCTTTACTAACAGGGCCGCTGTCGCTTCTTTTCGCCTTCTTCATTATGCTGACATTACGCTCTGAAGCCGGCTGGCTGTATACGGGGATGATGAAAGACAAGACATGGCTCATTCTGTCTGTCATCACATTTATCATTGCCGGCGTGGCTCTGTTTTTGCCGAATAAGCGCTTCGGCCGCAACCTCGGCAAACCGAGAATCGCCATGATCGCCATTGCGCTTCAATACTTTCTGGCAAGCTATGCATACGGACGGGCGCATCTTCCTTATATGATTTATCCGGATATTACGGTCATGTCAGGATTTACGGAGCCGGCAACCTTCAGGGCGCTGTTTATGACGTATATCGTCGCTTTCATCATTTTGTTTCCCGGGTTTTATTTCTTCTGGAAGCTCTTTATGAAAGACAGACGTTATATCCGCCAGGAGGAATAACAAAAATCAGGGCGGCTCATACTAATGGCGTACCTTTTATCTTGGAGGGGAGCCAGCATGGACCAAAAAATTCTGTGTGAAGTCAATAACTGTTCATATTGGGGCAGAGGAAACAAATGCACGGCCGACGCGATTTATGTGGTCAGCCATACAGGCGAAACCGCTGAAAAAAGTGAAGAAACGGATTGCAAAACCTTTAAACCGCATGATTTATAAAAGAAAAGAGCTGTTTTATACAGCTCTTTTTCATTTCCGCGCCGCAAGCCTTTTTGAAATCAGCCCCTGAGCCGGAGAAAATCGCGCGGATGAGAAGCATGGCAGAAAGGCGGTTCGTCGGCAAATATAGGCGGCAGACGGTACGATCAGTATCGCATTCATGACAAGCACAGAATTTTTTATCAAGATGTACATGTTTGCCCAGCCAGAAAGCAACACCTGCGATGTAAAGCCGACACTGTTTGAAGAATAAAAAAATCATCGCATCCGCCTATTAAAAAACCGGCTGATACAGCCGGTTCAAACGGGGGAAGGGGTGATAATGAACAATTTCAATATAACAGCAGCATACAGGCAGCTCAACTCGCTGAAATGTCTTTTTATCAGTTGTTTGTCGTAAAAACGTCCATTTGGGTGACGTATTTTCTCATTATTTCCTGATTGACTTCAACACCCAGTCCGGGACCGTCCGGAACAGAGATGAATCCCTCTTCGATACGTATGTCGGGAGTGACAATATCCTCCTCCCAGTATCGGTCTGATGAGGAAATATCACCCGGTATCGTAAATTGCGGCAGCGAAGCAAGCGCGACTGTCTGCGCTCTCGAAATGCCGGTTTCAAACATTCCGCCGCACCAAACCGGCATGTGATGCTCTCTGCATAAGTCATGTATTTTTAAAGCCTCTGTCAGGCCTCCTACACGCGCCGGTTTTATGTTAATGATTTTACAGCTCCCAAGCTCAATCGCCCGCCTTGCGTCATCATATGAGCATATGCTTTCATCAAGGCATACCGCGGTTCTCAAGTGTTTCTGCAGGTGGCGGTGATCGACAATATCATCTGCCTGAAGCGGCTGTTCTATCATCATGAGCTGGAATTCATCCAACTCTTTCAGCCTGCTGATGTCTTTCAGTTCATATGCCGAGTTGGCATCCGCCATCAGCGGTACGTTCGGAAAACGGCTGCGGATGGATCTGACCAGATCAACGTCATGGCCGGGCTGAATTTTTATTTTTATACGTTGATAACCTTCTTTTACGTATTGCTCAATTTCCCGAAGCATCTCATCAGCCGAAGCCAGACCCACCGCCACGCCGGCGGGCACTTTATCTCTTTTGCCCCCTAAGGCTTCTGCGAGAGATATCCCCTTTTTCTTGGCATATAGATCCCACACGGCTGATTCAAGCCCCGCTTTTGCCATGCGGTTTCCTTTGAAACGCGCGAGACTGTCAGGCACTTCTGACGGATGGAAAAACTCGCGGCCTACGACATTTGGGATGAAAAAATCTCTCAGCATATGCGCGCATGTCTGAATCGTTTCTTCTGTATACCACGGAGAAGAAAACGCCGATACCTCCCCCCAGCCGGTTCTCCCGGTTTCATCGATCGCTTCCACGATCAAAAATTTACGGTCCTGCAGCGTTTCAATACTTGTTTTAAACGGTTTTTTCAGCCTCATACTTACATGATAAAGGGTGATTTTTTCAATCTTAATCATGACAATTCTCCTTTACGAAGCTCATTCAGCCGATGTCTCATCAGTTTATTGGACGCGTTCCGCGGGAGCCCGTCAACCTCGAAAAAAGCAGCCGGTATTTTATATTTTGCAAGCCGCTCACGGCAAAAGGCGGTCAGCTCCTCAGAACTGACAGAAGAAGTCAGCACGAGAAAAGCATGCGGCACTTTCCCCCACTTCGGATCTTCGGCTCCCGAAACACCGGCCTCCGCTACAGCCGGATGGGCAAGCAGCGCCGCTTCCACTTCTGCCGGGTAGATGTTTTCTCCGCCTGAAATAATGAGGTCCGACCGCCTGTCCAGCACGTATAAAAACCCTTCATCATCCAAATAGCCAAGATCGCCCGTTTTAAACCATCCATTATGAAAAGCGGCCTGGTTCGCGTCGTCACGATGATAATACCCTTTCATTACATTCGGGCCTTTCACCGTAATTTCACCGTGTTCAAACGGCGCACAAGGGTTTCCGTCTTTTTCAATTCTAATTTCGCATGAAAACAGCGGTTTACCGGCCGAGCCGAGCTTGTCCATGCTGAATTCCGGAGAAAGCGTGACAATCTGTGAGCAGGTTTCAGTCAAGCCGTAAGATTGGAATACCGGAAATTGTTTCCTGCGGCATTCTTCGAGGAGCGGCAGCGGTGCCGGACCCCCGCCAAGCAGAATGCAGCGCAGTGATTCAGGACATTGTTCAGTTTCCGCAAGCAGGCCCGAAAGCATGGTCTGCACCGCTGAAATGATCGTGACCTGATGGGAGCTGATACTGTCCAGCACATCAGTGACAGAAAATTTTTGATGAAGCACGACAGGCATGCCGTAAATGACCGACTTAAACAGCGCAGACAGACCGCTGATATGAAACAGCGGCAGCGCAATAAGCCAGCGGTCCCGCTCCGTGACCCCCAGATTCAGCGCAGACGATACAGCGCTGGAATAATGATTACCGAAAGTCTGCTGCACCCCCTTCGGCCTTCCCGTTGTTCCTGACGTATACATAAGAGTCGCCGTATCATCAAGCGTTACATAAGCTTTCGGCTCCATGTCTCCCGCGGCTTTGGCCTGCAGCTCGTCCACATCCGCAGCGGCGACCGCAGATTCATAATCTTCGCGGCAAAAACCGTCCTCCGTCAATAAAAGCTTCGCCTGTGAATCTTCGAGCTGAAACAACCGTTCCTGTTTTGAGAGCTTCGTATTCAACAGCACAGCTTCCGCCCCTAATAAGAAGCAAGCGTGAACGGCATAAACCATTTCCGGTCTGTTAGAAAGCAAAATCGCGGCCCGGTCTCCTTTTTTAAGCGAGCAGTATTTGGACAGCCGCGCGGCCATTTGTTTAGAAGCATGATATAATTCTCTGAATGTCATCTGTTTGTTTTCAAATATGAGAGCGATTCTCTCTGGTGTCAGCTGAGCCCTTTGAATGAGCCAATTCGGCTGTTCTGTCAGCATGTTATCATCTCCGAGGTAAAAGTACTGTTTTTGAAAAGAAAACAGCTTGGACCAGAGCGGCTCAAGCTGTTTCGTAGTGTCATCTGATCACGGAAAACGAGGGAATTGACCGAAATCGGGACTGCGTTTCTCTTTAAAGGAATCGCGGCCTTCTTTCGCTTCGTCAGTCGTGTAATAAAGAAGCGTTGCATCTCCTGCAAATTGCTGAATTCCGGCGAGGCCGTCTGTATCTGCGTTAAATGCCGCTTTAAGGAAACGAAGGGCTGTAGGGCTTTTCTCAAGCATTTCTTCACACCATTTAATTGTTTCCTCTTCAAGTTTCTCTAATGGGACAACCGTATTGACAAGCCCCATGTCGAGCGCTTCCTGCGCGTTGTATTGACGGCACAGGTACCAGATTTCACGGGCTTTCTTATGTCCGACGATACGCGCCAGGTAACCTGAGCCGTAACCGGCATCAAAGCTTCCCACTTTCGGTCCGGTTTGGCCGAAAATCGCGTTATCGGCCGCAATCGTTAAATCACAGACGATATGAAGCACATGGCCTCCGCCGATGGCATAGCCTGATACCATTGCTACGACCGGTTTAGGAATAACGCGGATCAAACGCTGAAGATCAAGCACATTCAGACGCGGGATCTGATCGTCTCCGACATATCCGCCGTGACCGCGGACTTTTTGGTCTCCGCCTGAACAGAATGCTTTATCTCCCGCTCCCGCAAGAACGATGACACCAATATTGGAGTCATCACGCGCACGAGCAAACGCGTCAATCATTTCTGATACCGTCTTAGGAGTAAATGCGTTATGTACCTCCGGGCGGTTAATTGTTATTTTTGCAATACCGTTATACGTCTCGTACAGGATTTCATCGTACTGACGTTCACTTTTCCATTCTGCAGCCATTGATATGACCTCCTTCATTTTTGCCTGAGTCCGGCCGAAAAGCTATTTTCTTTATGCTTTACAAGCCGTATAAAAACTCACTTACTATCTTACCAAAAATTCGCGGCTGTTCCACATGTACCGTGTGCCCCGCCTGTTTGACAACCTCTATTTTACTTGATGGGAGCAGGTTATGCACCTTTTGATTAATAGCGCAAAACTTTTCATCCCATTCACCGCATATGAGCAGAACGGGTGCTTTGATGCGGTGTAATGCCTCCCACCAGGAAGGCTGTGAGCCCGTCCCCATTCCGAGCAGGCTGCCTGCAAGTCCGGACGGATTATTTTTCATCCTGCCGGCACGGATGGACGCCTTTACGCTGTCCGGCAGAGAAAGCTGCGTGGCAAACAACGGAATGCCCTCCCAATAATCGACAAACGATGTTATACCTTCCCGCAATATAAAGTCAGCAAGCTTCCGGTCTGACTGAATCCGCTTTTTGCGTTCCTGAAGCGTGCTGAGGCCCGGGGTTGTACTTTCCAAAACAAGCGCTGACACCCGATGCGGAAATGCCTGTGCAAAGGAATACGCAAGTCTTCCCCCCATAGAATAACCAATAAGTTTCACTTTGTGAAGTTTTAATTGATCAAAAACGGCGGCAAGGTCCGCAACCTGCCGGCTCGCACTGTACCTTGCCGCTTGCACAGGCGCGTCTGTCTCCCCGTGACCCAGGCAGTCAATCATCACCATTCGTTCGCCGGGAAACATGCCGCGTAAAAACATCCATGATTCTTTGCTGCCCGTAAATCCATGCAGACAAACAATAGCTTCAGATGATTCGTGTCCGCTATCAGCAGCACGATAGCACACGCCGTCGGCCGTTTTAACAGTTACAGTTTCCATTCTTTTTTCACTTCCCGCACTGCGGCCTGCAGCAGATCGCGATGGAATTGAACTCTTGATGTCCGATCTGTTTTCAGCTCGATTATATGAAGTCCGGGCTTGTCCGCCTGCGGCTGATACGCATCCTTAAATGCTTCCCATGTCTCAGGGCAAGTATACGTCCCGCCGTACAGTGCGGCGGCATGCCGGAAATCAAGACCCGTCGGCGTACCGAACAGTTCTTCAAAATGAGTCTTATCAGATGCCTGCGGCAAAAACGAGAAAATCCCGCCGCCATCATTGTTTATTAAAATAACCGTAAGCGGAATTCCAAGTTTTTTAGCCGCTAACAGCCCGTTTAAATCATGGTAAAACGATAAATCTCCAATTACAAGCGTGACAGGAGCTTTTGTACCTTCACACAGTCCCATAGCCGAGGAGACAACTCCGTCAATTCCGTTAGCGCCGCGGTTGGCATAGACACGGAAGGAGCGATCTTGTTTTTCAAAGAACGTATCCACGTCGCGAATCGGCATGCTGTTTCCGACAAAAATCGAACTGCCTTCAGGGACAAGGTACTGAAGCTGACGATATACATTTCCTTCAAATGATAAATCATCCATGCTCGCGTCCTGTAAATGACTCCGGAAACGCTCATTGACAAACTGCCATTTCTCAAGCCATCCGGACGGCCGCTTTCCGGTTTCAGCTGAACGGACCGCTTCCAAAAACACAGACGGATGGCAATGAATCATATGCGCGCCGGCCTGGGTGGGATCTCTCCATCCTCCGTCTTCATCGACGATAAACTGCTCAATGGCAGGATCATCTCTGAGCCATAAAAAGAGCGGTTTGGAAACCGGCATCGGACCGAAGCGGATCACAGCGTCCGGACGCAGCGCCTCTTTTATTTCTTCATCTTTTAAAAACGAGTCATAAGCATCAATAATCAGCGTCTTATCATGCTCCCCGTTTCGGAGGTTTGAAAGCGGATCAGCCAAAATCGGGAACTGAAGCATCTCGGCAAGCGCGATGATTTGCTGCTTTTCTGCTTCACCGTGAATTTCGCCGCAGACGATCATACCTCTTTCGGTCCCCGCAAGACGCTCTGTAATATGACAGAGAGAATCTTGATCAGCTGACTGAATCCCTGTTGTGACTGAGACGTGCCGCCCCTTTCTCATTCTATCAAAAGGTGCGGCTGATAAATCCGGCATCAAAGGCTCTCTGAGCGGCACATTGATATGGACTGGCCCCATCGGGCGCTTCCCGGCTTCACTTACGGCTCTGCCGGCCAATGTTCTGATATAGCTCAGCATTTGAGGATTTTCCTCAGGCAGAGCCGAGTCTGTGAAAAACTTAACAAAGTTACCGAACAGAAAATGCTGGTTAATCGCCTGAGGCGCCCCCACTTCCCTCAATTCATGAGGCCGGTCAGCAGTCAGGACAATAAGAGGCACTCTTGAATAATGAGCTTCAATCACGGCCGGATAGAAGTTAGCCGCCGCCGTTCCTGACGTACAAATCAGCATGACCGGACGCTGGCGGGCTTTTGCAAGACCGAGTGCGAAAAAACCTGCGGATCGTTCATCAATCTGTATATGGACTTGAATATCCGGGTGGGCCGCCGCCAAAACCGCCAAGGGAGTTGACCTCGACCCCGGGCAAACAACTGCGTCGGTGACACCCGATAGAGCGAATTCATCAATAAAGCTTCCGATATAATGTGTAATCGGGTTTGTCAAAGCCTTTCACCTCCTAAAGCAGAGATCATCGGCTTTAGTTTAATTTGTGTTTCTTCATATTCTGATTGCGGATCTGAATCTTCAACAATGCCGCAGCCTGCGAAAAGCCGCGCACTTTTGTCTTCAATCAGCCCTGATCGGATAGCCACGACAAATTCTCCGTTTTCCCTGCCGTCCATCCAGCCGATCGGTGCCGCGTACCATCCGCGTGTCATCGGTTCAATATCAGCGATAACTTCAACAGCTTTCTGCTGGGGAGCTCCGCCCAATGCCGGTGTGGGATGCAGCTTTTCAATTAAATCAAACAGCGAAGCGGACGTTTTAAGATGGCCTGTGATCGGTGTATATAGATGCTGAACACTTTTTGTTTTATATAATTGCGGACCTGCAGGCTTTTTCACATCGCTGCAGCTCGACAAGAAAGAATCGTGTATCATCTGAACCACAAAATCATGTTCCGCGAGATTTTTTTCGTCATGCAGCAGCTCTTTGCCGAGACGCTCATCTTCTTGTTGATTTTCTCCGCGCTTAATTGAACCTGCCAGACAGGTGGACATAACGTCTTTGCCGGATTTTTTGATCAGCCGTTCCGGTGAAGCGCCGACAAAGCATTTATCTCCCTGCTCAATCGCAAAAACATAGCTTGTCGTTTGGTCCGTCAAAAGCTTGCGGACAACGCTCTCCGCCGGAATAGGCCCATCATATGACAAAACGACTTCCCTTGCCAGCACGACTTTATCATATTGATTTGCTTTCATATCATTTGTTGCTGTTTTAATGGCTTCAAGCCAGTTTTCCACATCAAGTTCTTCCGCTTTTGTTAAAACAGGATATTCTTCATACTCGATTGAAGAAACTGAAAAAGCTTCCGAAAAAGATTTCAGACGTTTCAGCGTATCTTCTGCCTGATTACCGTCTGCCGCCCATTGATTGACGGTTAAATAATCACCATCTGCCGTCTTTGTCAGCATGAGTGAGGGGATAAAGAACAGTCCTTCTTCGAACCCGTTCCATTCGTCTCCTCTCTCTTCAGCGGGATTAAATGAAAAACCTCCGAATAAGACAGGGCCGACCGCGGTATGCGCCGCCTCTTCTTCTTCATGAATATGAAAAGCCGTCTTTTTAAAGCGCTCCCATTGTTCAAAAACGTCGTGATAACGCTTTCCATTTTTTTCATTCGATTGGAACAGCGCTTCTGTGCCAAGACCGACTATTGTTAATTCACTACCGGGTTCTGACCAAAAAAATCGTTTGCCTTTATATTTTTTTGCTCCGTCTTTGAAAAATGATAGAGGGTCTAAAGACGCAATACGTCTTGAATAGCTCAATAAGACAGCATGGTTGACTTGTTTGGCTTTATGTAATGCATGATCTGCTTCCTCTCGGAACGTATGCTGCACCGTTGTCACCATGAGACATTCCTCCATAATCCGTTAAATGCTTTTAATACAATACACCTGTGATGACTTTGTGTCAAACACACAGATGTGAGCACGACAAAATGCCTGCATTTCTTATTATAAACCTTTTTGCGCAAATGAATAAAGAAACAAACTTGAATTTTCTTTCCCCACTCTCGGCAATCACTGTATCCTTTTACTTCCTCATGGGAAAATGACTATTTTTATCCACCATTTTTCTGCGCAAAAGCGTTCATACTAACAGTAAGCATCACATAGAAACGAGGGATTGATGTGCTTACAAACGAACAGATCACACACTTAAAAAAAGAATTGGAAGAAGCCAGACATGATATTTTAAGCCGCTTTAAAGAAAATGATCAATTTCAGTTAGCTGATGAATTCCCGTATCAGTCATCCGGCGAATTGTCTTCCTATGACAATCATCCCGGCGATCAGGCGACCGAATTATACGAGCGGGAAAAAGACCTGGCTCTGCTCGACCATGAACGGGAACACCTTCGCGACATTGATTACTCTCTGAAACAAATTGAAAACGGCACATACGGCACATGTGAAGTCAGCGGCAAGGACATTCCTTATGACAGACTCGAAGCTCTGCCGACGGCTACGACATTGGCGGAATATTCCTCGCAGGATGCCGTTTCCAAAGACAGGCCGATTGAAGAGGAAACACCGTTCGGACAGTTTGAATTTGATGATGATGAATCAATCCGGGCGACTTACGATAGTGAAGATGCTTATCAGGATGTTGAGGAATACGGAAACTCAGAAACGCCTCAGGATTTAGAGGATCCTCCGCTCAGCTATGGGGATATGACAATGAACTCAGAAGAAAACATCGGCTATGCTGAGGATTATGAAAACTTTATCGCGACAGATATTACCGGAAAAAACATTTCCGTGTATCCGAGCAAAGCACACGAAAAATATGAACAGGAACTGGACGAAGAAGGAATTATGACGACCTTTGGCGATCTTCATGCTGATTAAAACCCCGGCCTGCCGGGGTTTTTGAATACAAATAAATGGTTTGCTACATTTTCACATTGAAAACTCATACACTTAATGGTGCATGAACCTTTTAAAAGGTTTAATATTTCCAAAAAAGGGAACTAACGTATTGACATTGAATGACGGAGGGAACAAATGAAAAAGAAGTATATCGGTGCGATTATTGTATTTATCATTACATATGTCTTGTTTTCTTTAGCGGGGGTTCTCTTTCCCATCGACCGTGAATGGTATGACGCGCTGCAAAAACCTGACTGGACGCCGAGCGGATCAGTGATCGGCATCATATGGGCGGTTTTGTTTGCGCTTATTTCGCTCTCAGCAGCCTTGATATACCCAAAGTTTTCATGTAAAGAATCCAAAGCTTTTTGGGTGATGCTTCTCATCAATTATATCGTGAATCAAGGATTCAGCTATTTTCAATTCACACAGAAAAATTTGCTTGCTGCATCTATCGATTGCCTGCTTGTGGCTGTGACAACACTCATTCTGTTGCTCATTGCCGGTAAATACAGTAAAGCTTCAGCCTGGCTTCTGGTCCCTTATTTATTATGGAGCGCTTTTGCCACATACCTGTCTTTTACCATTTACACTATGAACGCATAATAAAAAAACCTTGCATAGGGGACTGACCCCCGTTTTTGAGACAGGGATCAAAACACCTTTAAGCAGCCAGCTGTCGGTATGTGACC
>NZ_JAHOAA010000019.1:0-1073 GCF_019039175.1 Bacillus sp. FJAT-27001 | reverse complement strand
GCTTTATTATCTTACCACTCAGCTTCTTTTATGTCAACAACTTTTTTTACGTTGTTTCCGAAGCTTTTCGTTGTTGTCTGCTGTTCATCAGCGACGTTTAACAATATACCACGGTGTCTCTCTATAAATCAAGCATTTTTTTAAAAAAAGAGAAAAAAAGAAAACCAGTATATTATCTTTAAAGTTTGAGAATGGTCGGGAAGACAGGATTCGAACCTGCGACCCCATGGTCCCAAACCATGTGCTCTACCAAGCTGAGCTACTTCCCGATTTTTAAATATATTATGGCGCGCCCGAGAGGAGTCGAACCCCTAACCTTTTGATCCGTAGTCAAACGCTCTATCCAATTGAGCTACGGGCGCAATCAATTTCACAATATCCCGTTGGGATAAAATGGAGCGGAAGACGGGATTCGAACCCGCGACCCCCACCTTGGCAAGGTGATGTTCTACCACTGAACTACTTCCGCAAGTAAAAATGTAATGTACAGCCAGAATACAGCATCAGATAACCCAAAAACTGTATTGTTATTTATTCAGTAAAACTCCAAACGGTATAACCCGCAGATTAATCTAAAGCATACTGTTCATTATGACAAAAGTAATTATATCAAGGTTTTGATAAAAGTCAATACCGATTAACAATTAATTATGTTAATCTCTTTTGCACCCTTGAAGAAAGGCTTCATCAGAAGACGCGCTAAATACCTATACCTTAACTGGTACAATCAGTAACAGATTTTTACTGAACTGAACAAAAAAAATAACAGTTCCATAACAAGCGGAAACTGCTTCAGATCAACGTATTTAGATAAGCTTCCAAGCGGGCTCGAACCGCTGACCTCTTCCTTACCATGGAAGTGCTCTACCTGCTGAGCTATGGAAGCAATGGCTCCGCAGGTAGGACTCGAACCTACGACCGATCGGTTAACAGCCGATAGCTCTACCACTGAGCTACTGCGGAATATTATAAGCTTCATAAACAAAAACATGGTAGATAAAATAAAAAAGCTTGGCGGCGTCCTACTCTCACAGGGGGAAACCCCCGACTACCATCGGCGCTGAAGAGCTTAA
>NZ_JAHOAA010000018.1:0-1983 GCF_019039175.1 Bacillus sp. FJAT-27001 | reverse complement strand
GTTTTAGCCAAAGCAAATGAACAGAATGAGAAGTACCTTTGTGCTTACGTAACTACAGATGGAGTTATGGATAAACTAAAGCTTAAAGAATATTTACAAGAGAGTCTGCCGGACTATATGGTACCAGCTTATATAATAGAAATAGAATCATTTCCCCTTACTACAAATGGAAAAATAGACAAGAAATCCTTACCTGAAGCAACTCATGCAGGTTTAATACATTCTTCTGACTATGTTGCTCCAAGGACGAAGATAGAAGAGAAACTGGTTGACATATGGAGTGAAATATTACGTGCAGAGATAATCGGAATTGATGATAACTTTTTCGATTTGGGAGGAAATTCACTTAAAGCGAGCTTAATGATAAACACGATTCATAAAGAGATGAATAAAGCAATGCCATTAAGATCTTTTTTTGAAAACGCGACGATAAGAAGTATAAGCAAGCATATTGATGGCAATGTGAAAATTCAAACGTATAAAGGAATAGGAAAAGCTGAACTTCGAGATTATTACAAAACATCATCAGTTCAAAAAAGGTTATACACATTTCAACAGATTGAACCAAAAAGTACAACTTATAATATCCCGGTTGTATTCGAACTCAGTGGTCACATAGAAAAAGATCGAATAGAAAAAACCTTCAAAAAGTTAATTGAAAGACATGAAGCGTTTAGGACCTCTTTCAACACGATTAATGGAGAAATTGTACAGAATATCCAAAGTGAATACACCTTTAGCATTGTTGAAAAGAAAGAAGATTCAAAGACAATACAACAAGTAATGAGGGATTTTATTAGATTCTTTAGCTTGGAAGAAGCTCCGTTATGCAGGGTCGGAGTAGTAGAGCTTGGTGACAAAAAATATTTATTGATTGATATGCATCACATTATAACTGACGGGCTATCCATGAAAATTTTAATGAAAGATTTTGTCCGCATGTATAATGGGCATGAAATAGAACCTTTAAAAATTCAGTACAAGGATTTTTCTGAATGGCAGCATAAATTCTTACAATCAAAAGATATGAAAGAGATGGAAGATTACTGGACTAACAAGTTCTCAGGAGAATTGCCTATCTTAAGTTTACCTTATGATTTTGACAGACCTGTTATTCAAAGTTATAACGGGCAAAAAATAAGTTTTTCATTGGACGAAAGCACAGCAAAGGGTTTAAGAAGGATATCTAAGCAAACAGAAAGTTCTATGTTTATGGTTCTTTTATCAGCATTCAATATTCTGCTAGCTAAGTATAGTGGTCAAGAAGACATTATAGTAGGAACTCCTGCTGCAGGAAGAACACATCCAGATCTTGAACCTATCGTAGGGATGTTTGTTAATACACTGGCTTTAAGGAACAATCCGTGTGAAAATAAAAGTTTCACTAAATTTTTAAAAGAAATCAAAGAAAATTCAATAAAAGCTTTTGAAAATCAAAGTTATCAGTTTGAAGAATTGCTAGAAAAAGTGAATGTAGGGAAGGATTTGAGAAGAAACCCCATATTTGATGTCATGTTTACGATGAATCATCATGAAGAAGCATCAGTAGGAGAGTTGGACAAATTACAGTTAAAGCCGATCTTTCAACCAAGCGATCAGTCTAAATTCGACCTTACGCTCCATGTCACGGAAAACAAACGGACATTGAGGGGAAGTATTGAATATTCTATAAGTCTTTTTAAAGAGGAAACCATCGAAAGGATGATCAAGCATTTCAAACAAATTGTGGCCAGTATTTGTCGGAATCCAAACGCCAAACTATCAGAAATAGAAATGATGACGGAATCGGAAAAACGACTGATCCTGTATGGTTTTAATGATACACAAGCAGATTATGACAGAGAAAAAACACTACAGGAGCTATTTGAAGACCAAGCGGATAAACGCCCTGATCATATAGCGGTGAAGTTTAGAAATCATTATCTTACGTACCGGGAACTCAATGAGAAGTCGAATCAGCTCGCAAGAGTGCTGCGTCAAAAA
>NZ_JAHOAA010000017.1:1518-1999 GCF_019039175.1 Bacillus sp. FJAT-27001 | reverse complement strand
GCTCAGCTGGGAGAGCATCTGCCTTACAAGCAGAGGGTCGGCGGTTCGAGCCCGTCATCCTCCACCATTCCTATCATACATAAGTTGGCGTATTAAGCCGGTGTAGCTCAATTGGTAGAGCAACTGACTTGTAATCAGTAGGTTGGGGGTTCAAGTCCTCTTGCCGGCACCACCTTTATATGTTATACTATATAAGTCTCTTGTAATAAGAGCCATTAGCTCAGTTGGTAGAGCATCTGACTTTTAATCAGAGGGTCGAAGGTTCGAGTCCTTCATGGCTCACCATGTTTTTCTTGCGGATGTGGCGGAATTGGCAGACGCGCTAGAATCAGGCTCTAGTGTCTTTACAGACGTGGGGGTTCAAGTCCCTTCATCCGCATTGCCAAACGCGGAAGTAGTTCAGTGGTAGAACATCACCTTGCCAAGGTGGGGGTCGCGGGTTCGAATCCCGTCTTCCGCTCCAACTATACTATACCATCCA
>NZ_JAHOAA010000017.1:401-1287 GCF_019039175.1 Bacillus sp. FJAT-27001 | reverse complement strand
TTAGCTCAGCTGGGAGAGCGCCTGCTTTGCACGCAGGAGGTCAGCGGTTCGATCCCGCTAGGCTCCACTTGATTTTAATTGTTTTTTGGCGGTGTAGCTCAGCTGGCTAGAGCGTACGGTTCATACCCGTGAGGTCGGGGGTTCGATCCCCTCCGCCGCTACCATTGGACCTTTAGCTCAGTTGGTTAGAGCAGACGGCTCATAACCGTCCGGTCGTAGGTTCGAGTCCTACAAGGTCCACCACTTATACGGAGGAATACCCAAGTCTGGCTGAAGGGATCGGTCTTGAAAACCGACAGGGGTGTCAAAGCCCGCGGGGGTTCGAATCCCTCTTCCTCCGCCATATCTAATTTAATTATCATCGCGGGGTGGAGCAGTTCGGTAGCTCGTCGGGCTCATAACCCGAAGGTCGCAGGTTCAAATCCTGCCCCCGCAACCAAAAAATGGTCCGGTAGTTCAGTTGGTTAGAATGCCTGCCTGTCACGCAGGAGGTCGCGGGTTCGAGTCCCGTCCGGACCGCCATTTATAAAAAGGCTCGGTAGCTCAGTTGGTAGAGCAACGGACTGAAAATCCGTGTGTCGGCGGTTCGATTCCGTCCCGAGCCACCATTTAATTTAATATTGTTTTGGCGGTTGTGGCGAAGTGGTTAACGCACCAGATTGTGGCTCTGGCACTCGTGGGTTCGATTCCCATCAATCGCCCCAAACAACATGCGGGTGTAGTTTAGTGGTAAAACCTCAGCCTTCCAAGCTGATGTCGTGGGTTCGATTCCCATCACCCGCTCCATTTTTATATTGTCATGGGCCTGTAGCTCAGCTGGTTAGAGCGCACGCCTGATAAGCGTGAGGTCGGTGGTTCGAGTCCACTCAGGCCCACCATGATGATT
>NZ_JAHOAA010000017.1:0-322 GCF_019039175.1 Bacillus sp. FJAT-27001 | reverse complement strand
GCTCAGTGGTAGAGCTATCGGCTGTTAACCGATCGGTCGCAGGTTCGAATCCTGCCTGTGGAGCCATACGGAGAAGTACTCAAGTGGCTGAAGAGGCGCCCCTGCTAAGGGTGTAGGTCGTGTAAGCGGCGCGAGGGTTCAAATCCCTCCTTCTCCGCCATAAGGCCCGTTGGTCAAGCGGTTAAGACACCGCCCTTTCACGGCGGTAACACGGGTTCGAATCCCGTACGGGTCATTAAAAAAACCTTGCATACTAGGGACTGACCCCATAATATGAGACAAACAAAAAACACCTTCAAGTTTGAAAACGGATCGTTGTTAT